>CAISEP010000001.1 GCA_903884425.1 uncultured Caulobacterales bacterium
AATGATCATGCCGGGGGACAATGCGGAGCTGGACGTGGAACTGATCACCCCGATCGCGATGGAAGAGAAGCTGCGCTTCGCCATCCGTGAAGGTGGCCGGACCGTCGGCGCGGGCGTCGTGTCCAAGATCGTCGAATAGGACGCACGCTGGTTCCTGGGCCGGGCGACCGGCCGTGGGCTGATGCCTCAGACTACAAGAAGCCCCGTCGGAGCGATCCGGCGGGGCTTTCTGCTGGGCGATGCGCGGCGCGCTCCCGTGCCCAGCATGACCAATTGTTAAGTGGCGGCCCATCCGGACCCGCCATACCCTCTCCCCATCACGTCCTGGGGAGCCCCGCATGACCCACGCCACCCTGCCTGTCCTGTCCGCCGCGGTCCTGGCCGCCACTTTCGCCGCGGCCGGTACGGCCCGGGCCGAGGGGGTCCTCCTCCGCGACGCCGTGGCCCGGGTGCAGGTGATCCCGGAGGCACGGGGGGATGTGAGCATCACCGTCACCCCCGGCCGCAAGCCCCTGCCGACCGTGCGGATATTCCGGGAGGGGGACCGGACCGTGGTGGATGGCGGCCTCGCCCATCGTATCCGGGGATGCGGCTGGAACGGCTTCTCCCTCGGCGGCATGGTCTTCCATCACAGGGAGGAGGGCGGTGACCGGGGCGGTGATCGGGGCGGTCACGAGCGGGCGAACGTGGCCGGAATCGGGGGCGTCGGCCCCCAGGACATGCCGCTGATCACCATCCGCATGCCCCTGGACGCCCATGTGGCGGCGGACGGCGCGGTGTTCGGGCACGTGGGGACCACCCGCAGCCTTGACCTGGCGGTCGCCGGCTGCGGGGACTGGAGCGTGGAGGACGTGAGCGGCCCGCTGGATGTCCGGGTCTCGGGTTCGGGCGACGTGGCCGGCGGACGGGCGGGCACGCTCCGCGCCGCCCTGTCCGGATCCGGGGACCTGAAGCTCGCCCGGGTGGAGGGAGAGGCCGAGATCGCCACCTCCGGCTCGTCCGATGTGCACATCGCCACGGCGGGCCCGCTGTCCATCCGCGTCGGCGGATCGAGCGATATCCGTGTGGGCGAGGTGAACGGCCCGATCCGCACGGAGATCGGCGGGTCAGGGGACGTGACCATCGACCGCGGTCGTGCGCCGGAGGTCCGGGTGGCGGTGGCCGGTTCGGGGGATTTCCGCTTCCACGGGTCGGCGGGGAGCGTCAGCGCCTCCGTGGCGGGCTCTGGCGACATCCTCATCGACCATGCCAGCGGGCCGGTGTCCCAGAGCAAGGCCGGTTCCGGAGATATCCACATCGGACGTTAGGGGAGGGGGCTGTCCGGCCCGGGTCGGGGCGGAAACGCCGCAACTTCACCTTGACGCGCCGGGAATCTCCGCGTATTCACCCCAACTCTGCTGAACCGGCTGTAGGTCGAAAGGCCTAGACGCGGTTCGCAAAAACGACAGGACATAGCGCTGCCAGGGTTCAACCTGCATCGCGACTCTTGGAAAGGAGGCCTTCGCCACATTGGTGCGGGGGCCTTTGTCTCGTTTTTGTGAGTCTCGGAAGTCGGACAGGCAAACTGTTGAGGCGTTCGAGGCAAGTTCGGGCTGGGTTTCCAGCCTTCGGTCTTTGAACTGTTAGCTGCGTGGCGAACGCGCGAGGGAATTTGAGCGATATGGATCGTCAGAATATCCGCATCCGGCTTAAGGCCTTCGATCACCGGGTCCTCGATCATTCGACCCGGGAGATCGTCCAGACGGCCAAGCGCACCGGTGCGACCGTGCGGGGGCCGATCCCCCTGCCCACGCTGATTGAACGGTTCACCGTGAACCGCTCCCCCCACGTCGACAAGAAGTCGCGGGAGCAGTTCGAAATCCGCACGCACAAGCGCGTGCTCGACATCGTCGATCCCACGCCCCAGACGGTTGATGCTCTGATGAAGCTCGACCTGTCCGCCGGCGTCGACGTCGAAATCAAGCTCTGAGGATCGTACCGATGCGCACCGGCGTACTCGCCAAGAAACTCGGCATGACCCGCTTCTTCGATGAAGCCGGGAACCACGTGCCGGTCACCGTCCTGCAGCTCGACGGCTGCCAGGTCATCGATCACCGCACCGAGGAGCGTGACGGCTATGTCGCCCTCCAGCTCGGTGCCGGGACCAAGAAGGTCAAGAACACCAGCCAGGCCGAGCGCGGCCACTTCGCCAAGGCGGAAGTGGAACCCAAGCGCGTCGTCGCGGAATTCCGCGTGACCAAGGACGACCTGATCGACATCGGCGCCGAGATCACCGCGGATCACTTCGTGGTCGGCCAGCGGGTCGACATCCAGGGCGTCACCGTCGGCAAGGGCTTCGCCGGGGCCATCAAGCGCTGGCACTTCGGCGGTCTGCGGGCCACCCACGGTGTCTCGGTCTCGCACCGGAGCCATGGTTCCACCGGTCAGCGGCAGGATCCCGGCAAGGTGTTCAAGGGCAAGAAGATGGCCGGCCATCTCGGCCAGGACAACGTGACCACCCAGAACATCCTCGTCTGGCGCATCGACGCCGAACGCGGCCTGATCATGGTCCGCGGCGCCGTCCCGGGCTCGGAAGGGTCCTATGTGAAGGTCCGCGACGCGATCAAAAAGGCCCTGCCGGAGAGCGCTCCGAAGCCGGGTGCGTTCCGCAAGCCCGGTGCCGTGGTCGAAACGGCCGCTCCGGTCGCAGAAGAAACCCAACAAGAAGGGGGCGAAGCGTGAAGCTCGACGTAATCACCCTCGACGCGGCCAAGGCTGGCCAGATCGAGCTGTCGGACGCCATCTTCGGGATCGACGAGATCCGCGCGGACATCCTGCAGCGCTGCGTGGTCTGGCAACTGGCCAAGCGCCGCGCCGGCACGCACAAGATCAAGACCCGGAACGAAGTCGCCCGTACCGGCAAGAAGATGTACAAGCAGAAGGGCACCGGCGGCGCCCGTCACGGCTCGCGCAAGGCGGCCCAGTTCGTCGGCGGTGCCAAGACCCACGGCCCGGTGAACCGCAGCCACGAGATCGACCTGCCCAAGAAGGTCCGGGCGCTGGCGCTTCGCCACGCCCTGTCCTCCAAGGCCAAGGACGGCTCCCTGGTGGTTCTGGACTCCGCCTCGCTGACCGCCCCCAAGACCGCCGCCCTGCGGGTCCAGCTGACGAAGCTCGGCCTGAAGAACGCCCTGGTCATCGCCGGGCCGGAAGTCGACACCAACCTGAAGCTGGCCGCCCGCAACATTCCGCACCTGGATGTGCTGCCGAACGCCGGTCTCAATGTCTATGACGTGCTGCGCCATCACACCCTCGTGCTGACCCGCGCCGCCGTCGAAGCCATCGAGGCCCGCTTCACTGACGAGAAGGAAGCTGCGTGATGGCTGCTACCGCCCGCCACTACGACACCATTCTCGCCCCGCACATCACGGAAAAGGCGACCCTGCTGTCCGAGCAGAACAAGGTCGTCTTCAAGGTTGCGCTGGATGCGACGAAGGACGAAATCGCCGCAGCCGTCGAAGAGCTGTTCAAGGTCAATGTCCTGAAGGTGAACACCGTCGTCACCAAGGGCAAGACCAAGCGCTTCCGCGGCATCGTCGGACGCCGCTCCGACGTCAAGAAAGCGATCGTGACGCTGGCCGAAGGTCAGTCGATCGACGTGACGACCGGGCTCTGAGGACGAGATCATGGCGCTTAAGCAATTCAATCCGACCTCGCCTGGCCGCCGCGGACTGGTCCTCGTGGACCGCTCCGAGCTGCACAAGGGCCGCCCCGAGAAGACCCTCGTCGAGGGCCTGACCGGCAAGGGCGGTCGCTCGAACAACGGCCGCATCACTGTCCGCTTCCGCGGCGGCGGTGCCAAGAAGCTGTACCGCATGGTCGACTTCAAGCGCCGCAAGTTCGACGTGCCGGCCACCGTGGAGCGTCTGGAGTACGACCCCAACCGCACCGCCTTCATCGCGCTGGTGAAGTATGCCGACGGCGAACTGGCCTACATCCTGGCCCCGCAGCGTCTGCGGCAGGGTGACGAGGTGATCGCCGGCGAGAAGGTCGACGTGAAGCCCGGCAACTGCATGCCGCTGCGCTCCATGCCCATCGGCACCATCATCCACAACATCGAGCTGAAGCCCGGCAAGGGCGGCCAGATGGCCCGCTCCGCCGGGGCCTATGCCCAGCTGGTCGGCCGTGACGCCGGCTATGCCCAGATCCGCCTCGGATCCGGCGAGCTGCGCATGGTGCTCGACAACTGCCTGGCCACCGTCGGTGCCGTGTCGAACCCGGACCACATGAACGAAAGCCTCGGCAAGGCCGGTCGCGTTCGTCACATGGGCTTCCGCCCGCACGTCCGCGGCGTGGCCATGAACCCGATCGACCACCCCCATGGCGGCGGTGAAGGCAAGACCTCCGGCGGCCGTCACCCGGTCACCCCGTGGGGCAAGCCGACCAAGGGCCGCAAGACCCGCACCAACAAGACGACGGATAAATTCATCATCCGGTCGCGTCACCTCAAGAAGGCTCGCTAACAGATGACCCGCTCCGTTTGGAAAGGTCCGTTCGTGGACGGATACCTCCTGAAGAAGGCCGATGTGGCTCATTCGGGCGGACGCAAGGACGTGATCAAGACCTGGTCGCGTCGCTCGACGATCATGCCGCAGTTCGTGGGGCTGACCTTCGGTGTCTACAACGGCCAGAAGCACGTTCCCGTGCTGGTCAGCGAAGACATGGTCGGCCACAAGTTCGGTGAGTTCTCGCCGACCCGCACCTTCTACGGCCACGCGGCCGACAAGAAGGCGAAGAGGAAGTAACATGGGCAAGACCGTCAATCCCCGCCGCGTCGCGGAAAACGAGGCCCGTGCGAAGATCGTCAATCTCCGCATCAGCCCGCGCAAGCTGAACCTGGTGGCCCAGTCCATCCGTGGCCTGCCTGTCCAGCGCGCTCTGAACGAGCTGGAATTCAGCCCCAAGCGCATCGCCCGCGACGTTCGCAAGGCGCTGTACTCCGCTGTTTCCAATGCGGAAAACAACCACAACCTCGACATCGACAACCTGGTCGTCACCGAGGCCTATGTGGGCAAGAACATCCTGATGAAGCGCTTTGCCGCCCGCGCCCGCGGTCGTGGCGTGCGGATCGAGAAATTCTTCTCCGAGATCACCATCGTGGTCCGTGAGCTTGGGCAGGAGGCGGCCTGATGGGTCAGAAGGTCAATCCAATCGGGCTCCGCCTCGGGATCAACCGTACATGGGACAGCCGCTGGTTCGCCGACGGCGAGGACTATGGCCGGCTGCTGCACCAGGACATCAAGATCCGGCGTGAACTGAAGAAGCGCCTGGGCATGGCCGGCGTCTCGCGCATCATCGTCGAGCGTCCGCACAAGAAGTGCCGCGTCACCATCTATGCCGCGCGCCCCGGCGTGATCATCGGCAAGAAGGGCGCGGACATCGACAAGCTCCGCAAGGACCTGTCGGCGATGACCGAAGGCGAAGTGTTCCTGAACATCGTCGAGGTGCGCAAGCCCGAGACCGATGCCCAGCTGATCTCCGAGTCCATCACCCAGCAGCTGGAGCGCCGGATTGCCTTCCGCCGCGCCATGAAGCGGGCGATCCAGTCGGCCATGCGCATGGGCGCGAAGGGCATCCGGATCAACGTCTCCGGGCGTCTGGGCGGTGCGGAAATCGCGCGGATGGAATGGTATCGCGAAGGTCGCGTGCCGCTGCACACCCTGCGCGCCGACATCGACTACGGTTTCGCGGAAGCCAGGACCACCTACGGCATCATCGGCGTGAAGACCTGGGTCTTCAAGGGCGAGGTGCTCGAGCATGATCCCATGGCTCAAGACAAACGCTGGGCCACGGAAGCCGGTTCTGGCGGTGGCGAAGGCGAGCGTCGCGAGCGTGGCGATCGGGACAACCGTGACCGCAATGATCGCGGTCGCCGCGGCCAGCGTGAGGGCTGATAACCATGCTGTCTCCCAAGAAGACCAAGTTCCGCAAGCAGTTCAAGGGCCGCATCCACGGTGCCTCGAAGGGCGGCACGGCGCTCAACTTCGGGTCCTATGGCCTGAAGGCGCTGGAGCCGGAACGCATCACCGCCCGCCAGATCGAAGCGGCCCGTCGGGCGATCACCCGCCAGATGAAGCGCCAGGGCCGGGTGTGGATCCGCATCTTCCCCGACCTGCCCGTGACCGACAAGCCGGCCGAAGTCCGGATGGGTAAGGGCAAGGGTAACGTGGAATACTGGGCCGCCCGCGTCGCACCGGGTCGGATCATGTTCGAGATCGACGGTGTCAGCGACGAGATCGCCCGTGAGGCCCTGCGCCTCGGGGCGGCGAAGCTGCCCATCCGGACCAAGGTCGTGACCCGACTGGATGCCGGCGTCGTGCAAGCAGAGGCGGCGTGATGACCAAGATTGCTGATATCCGGGCGCTGTCGTCCGACCAACTGTCCGACCAGCTGCTGTCCCTGAAGAAGGAGCAGTTCAACCTGCGCTTCCAGGCGGCCACTGGTCAGCTCGAAAAGACCCACCGGGTCGACGAGGTCCGCAAGGACATCGCCCGCATCAAGACCGTGATGCGTCAAAAGACCGTCAAGGCCTGAGGTAGGAACGAATATGCCGAAGCGAATTCTCGAAGGGCTGGTCGTCTCCGACAAGGGTGACAAGACCGTGGTGGTGAAGGTCGAGCGGACCTTCCTGCATCCCGTGATGAAGAAGACCGTCCGCCGGTCCAAGAAGTATCATGCCCACGACGAAGCCAATGCCGTGAAGGCTGGCGACATCGTGAAGATCGTCGAGTGCGCGCCGCGCTCCAAGCTGAAGACCTGGGAAGTCCTGTCGGACGACCAGGCTTCCGCCAAAGTTTGAAGAAGGGTCGATAACTCATGATCCAGATGCAAACTAACCTGGAAGTCGCCGATAACTCGGGCGCTCGCCGGGTCATGTGCATCAAGGTGCTGGGCGGAGCGAAGCGTCGCTACGCCGGCGTCGGTGACCTCATCGTGGTGTCCGTCAAGGAAGCCATTCCGCGCGGTCGCGTGAAGAAGGGGGATGTGTTGCGCGCCATCGTCGTTCGCACCGCCCAGGGCGTGAAGCGCCGCGATGGCTCCCTGATCCGCTTCGACAAGAACGCGGCCGTGATCGTCAACAAGCAGTCCGAGCCCATCGGGACGCGCATCTTCGGGCCGGTTCCGCGCGAGCTTCGCGCCAAGAACCACATGAAGATCATCAGCCTCGCGCCGGAGGTGCTGTAATGGCCGCAAAGATCAAGAAGGGTGACCGCGTCGTCGTCCTCACCGGCAAGGAAAAGGGCCGTGAAGGCCGCGTCCTGAAGGTGATGCCGAAGGAGCAGCGTCTGGTGGTGGAAGGTCTGAACATGGTTCAGCGCCACACCCGCGCCACCCAGGCCGACCCGCAGGGCGGCATCAAGAACAAGGAAGCCGCGATCCACGTCTCCAACGTGGCCATCGTGGACTCCAATGGGAAGCCGACCCGCGTCGGGTTCCGCGTCGACGGGGACAAGAAGGTCCGCGTCGCCAAGACCACCGGTGAGGTGATCAATGGTTGATACGGCCTACGAACCCCGGCTGAAGACCATCTATCGCGAGGAAATCCGCGCGAAGATGAAGTCCCAGTTCGGCTACACCAACGACATGCAGATTCCGAAGCTGGACAAGGTCGTGCTCAACATGGGCGTCGGCGAGGCCACCACGGACTCCAAGAAGGTCAATGCGGCGATCAAGGACCTGGCGGCGATCGCCGGCCAGAAGCCCGCGCCGACCCGCGCCCGCAAGTCCGTCGCCCAGTTCAAGCTGCGCGAAGGTATGGTGATCGGCGCCAAGGTCACGCTCCGCAAGGACCGCATGTACGAGTTCCTCGACCGTCTGATCACCATCGCGCTGCCGCGGGTGAAGGACTTCCGGGGTCTCAACGGCAAGGCGTTCGATGGTCGTGGCAACTACGCCATGGGTCTGAAGGAGCACATCGTGTTCCCGGAGATCAATTACGACCAGATCGACCAGATGTGGGGCATGGACATCATCGTCTGCACCACGGCGCCGACCGACGACGAAGCGCGCGCGCTTCTCAAAGAATTCCAGTTCCCCTTCAACAACGTCTGATCGGGAGCGCAGGAGAGCACCATGGCTAAGAAAAGCGCCATCAACCGCAACGAAAACGTCAAGCGCCTGGTCAAGAAGTTCGAGGCCAAGCGCGAAGCCCTGAAGGCCGTCGCCAACGATGAGAGCCTGTCCCTGGAGGAGCGCTTCGAGGCGCGCCTGCAGCTGGCGGCCCTGCCGCGGAACGGGGCCAAGACCCGCATCCGCAATCGTTGCGATGTGACCGGTCGTCCCCGGGCCTATTATCGCAAGTTGAAGATGAGCCGGATCGCGCTGCGCGAACTCGGCTCGGCCGGGCAGATCCCCGGTCTCGTCAAGTCCAGCTGGTAGGAGGGGAGCATGTCCTTCAACGATCCCCTGAGCGATCTGATCGCCCGCATCAAGAACGCCAACCAGCGCAAGCGCTCGAAGGTGTCGACCCCGGCCTCCACCCTGCGTCGGCGCGTCCTCGACGTGCTGCAGGACGAAGGCTACATCCGCGGCTACGCCCTGATCGAGAAGCCCGGTGAGCATCCGGAATTCGAGATCGAGCTGAAGTACTTCGACGGGGAGCCCGTGATCGCGGAAATCGCCCGCGTGTCGCGCCCCGGCCGTCGGGTCTATTCGTCGATCAAGGACCTCAAGCCGGTGAAGAACGGCCTGGGCATCTCGATCCTGTCGACGCCCAAGGGCGTCATGTCGGACAGCGCCGCCCGCACCGAGAACGTCGGTGGCGAAGTGCTGTGCCGGGTCTACTGATCGGGAAAGGCAAACCATGTCTCGTATCGGCAAGAAGCCCATCGCCATCCCGGCCAGCGTGACGCTGACCGTGGACGGCCAGACGGTCAGCGTGAAGGGGCCCAAGGGCCAGCTGTCCTTCACGGTGCCCGAAGAAGTCGCCATCACTCGGGAAGGGGCCGAACTGACCCTGTCTCCGTCCGTCGACACCCAGCGGGCCCGCGGCATGTGGGGCCTGTCCCGCACGCTCGTGGCCAACATGGTGCACGGCGTGACCGACGGCTACGAGGAAGTCCTGGAACTGGTGGGCGTGGGTTACCGCGCCGCCATGAAGGGCACCGCGCTGTCCATGCAGCTGGGCTTCAGCCACGATGTGGACATTCCGGCCCCGGCCGGCGTAACCTTCGTGGTTCCCAAGCAGACCGAAGTGCGCATCAGCGGCATCGACAAGCAGCTGGTGGGTGAAACCGCCGCACGCATCCGTCGGATCCGTCCGCCCGAGCCCTACAAGGGCAAGGGCGTCCGGTATCAGGGCGAAACCGTGCGCCGCAAGGAAGGCAAGAAGAAGTAAGCCATGGCGCTCTCTCCCCGCGAACAGACGGCGCGCCGCGCCCAGCGCAACCGGACCCGCCTCAAGAAGGTCGGCAATGGTCGCCTGCGCCTTTCGGTGTACCGCTCGAACAAGAACATCTCGGCCCAGCTGATCGACGACGCGCAAGGCGTGACCGTCGTGTCGGCTTCGACCCTGGAAGCCGCCGCCGGCGTGTCCAAGGGGTCGGATGTGGAAGCCGCGGCCGCGATCGGCCGCCTGATCGCCGAACGCGCCAAGGAAAAGGGCGTCACCGACGTGGTCTTCGACCGCGGTGGCTACCTCTACCACGGTCGGGTCAAGGCCCTGGCCGACGCCGCGCGCGAAGCCGGCCTGAACTTCTAAGGAAACGAACACATGGCTCGTGGCGATCAACAACAACAGCGTGGCGGTGAGGGCGGTGGACGCCGTGACCGTCGCGACCGTAATCAGCCCACCGAAGAGCGCGCCGAAAGCGACATCGTCGAGAAGCTGGTGCACATCAACCGCGTCGCCGCCACGGTGAAGGGCGGGCGTCGTTTCTCGTTCGCCGCCCTGATGGTGGTGGGCGACCAGAAGGGTCGCGTCGGCTTCGGTCACGGCAAGGCCCGTGAAGTTCCGGAAGCGATCCGCAAGGCGACGGAAGAAGCCAAGAAGTCGATGATCCGGGTTCCGCTCCGCGAGAGCCGCACCCTGCATCATGACGGCGCTGGCCGTCATGGCGCGGGCAAGGTCACGCTCCGCGCGGCCCCTCCGGGCACTGGCGTCATCGCCGGCGGTCCGATGCGCGCCGTGCTCGAAACCCTGGGGATCCAGGACGTGGTGGCCAAGTCGATCGGGTCCTCCAACCCGTACAACATGGTGCGCGCAACGTTCGACGCCCTGAAGATGCAGAGCTCTCCGCGTCAGGTCGCCAACAAGCGCGGCAAGAAGGTGGCCGACATCCTCGGTCGCCGCACCGACGGCGCCTCCGCGCCCGACGCCATCGAGGGCTGAGGAAGAGACCATGTCCAAGATCGTCGTTCGTCAGATCGCCAGCCCGCTTCGCCGTCATCCGGACCAGCGGGCCACCCTCGTGGGTCTCGGCCTCAACAAGATCGGCCGTCACTCGGAGCTGGATGACAATGCCTGCGTCCGCGGCATGATCTCCAAGGTCCACCACCTGATCGAGGTCGTGGAGCCTAAGGCCTGAGGCCCGGATTCCCCGACGTCCCATCCTACCCAAGCCGAGTCGGACCCCTGTCCGGCGATTGATCTCCCAGGAGAGGCACCATGACCAAGCTGAACGAACTCGCCGACAATGCCGGCGCCCACAAGAAGCGCATGCGCGTCGGCCGCGGCCCGGGTTCGGGCAAGGGCAAGACCTCCGGCCGCGGTGTGAAGGGTCAGACCTCCCGCACCGGTCACGGCATGAACGCCTTCGAAGGCGGCCAGATGCCCCTGCACATGCGCATGCCCAAGCGCGGCTTCAACAATGCCGACGCGCTGAAGTTCGCGGAAGTGAACATCTGGCGTCTGGTGAAGGCCGTGGAAGTCGGCAAGCTGGACGCCAAGAAGCCCATCGATGCCGCCGCGCTTAAGGCCGCCGGGGTCATCCGTCGCGAACGCGATGGCGTGAAGCTGCTGGGCCAGGGCGAACTGTCGATCAAGCTCGACATCACCGCCTATGCCGCCACGGCGGGCGCGGTGCGGATCATCGAGGCCGCGGGCGGCAAGGTGACCCTGACCAAGAAGGTCGAAGCGGCCGTCGAGGGCTGACATTCCGGCGCGGGTCGCCTATGTCTGGCTCTGCATCCTGCATTTGAGGACATGAGATGGCTTCGGCCGCAGAACAGCTTGCCGCGAACATGAACGTCGGGTCCTTCGCGCGAGCGACGGAACTGCACAAGCGCCTCTGGTTCACCCTGGGAGCCCTGATCATGTACCGGCTCGGGACCTTCATCCCGATTCCCGGCATCGACCTGACCCACTTCGAAGCGGCCTTCTCCGGCCAGTCGAAGGGCATCCTCGGCATGTTCAACATGTTCAGCGGAGGGGCCGTGCAGCGCATGGCCATCTTCTCCCTGAACGTGATGCCCTACATCTCCGCCTCGATCATCGTGCAGCTGATGGGGACCATCTACGGACCCTGGGAGAAGCTGCGCAAGGAAGGCGGGGAGGCGGGTCGCAAGACCCTGAACCAGTACACCCGCTATCTCGCGGTCGTGCTGGCCCTGGTGCAGTCCTTCGGCATCGCCATCGGCCTGCAGAACAGCCAGGGCCTGGTGGATCATCCGGGCGTGTTCTTCGTCCTGTCCACCATGGCCACCCTGTCCGGCGGGACCCTGTTCCTGATGTGGCTGGGGGAGCAGATCACCAGCCGCGGCGTCGGCAACGGCGTGTCCCTGATCATCTTCGCCGGGATCGTGGCAGCGCTGCCCAACAGCCTCGCCCAGATGCTGTCCCTGGCCCGCACCGGGGCCATGAACCCGGCCATGCTGCTGCTGATCGTGGTGATGGCGGTGGCCGTGGTGCTGTTCATCGTGTTCATGGAGCGCGCCCAGCGCCGCCTGCTGGTGCAATATCCCAAGCGCCAGGTGGGCAACCGCATGTACGGCGGGGACTCCAGCTTCCTGCCCCTGAAGATCAACACGCCGGGCGTGATTCCGCCGATCTTCGCCTCCAGCCTGCTTTTGCTGCCGACCACGGCCATGGGCTTCCTGTCCACCGCCAACCTTCCCGGCTGGCTTCAGTGGATGCCGAGCGCGGTGGGCATGCTGCAGCATGGCCAGCCGGCCTTCATGGTGGCCTATGGCTTCCTGATCATCTTCTTCGCCTTCTTCTACACCTCCATCGTGTTCAATCCGGAGGATACGGCGGAGAACCTGCGCAAGTACGGCGGCTTCCTGCCGGGCTATCCGCCGGGCAAGCGCACGGCCGCCTATCTCGACTATGTGCTGACCCGTCTGACGGTGATCGGCGCGGCCTACATCACCGTGGTCTGCCTCCTGCCGGAAGCGATCACCGGGGCCGTGGGTCCGACGGTCTATCTGGGCGGCACCTCGATCTTGATCGTGGTCACTGTCACCATGGATACGGTGGCGCAGATTCAGTCCCACCTTCTCGCGCACCAGTACGAGGGGTTGATCAAGAAGTCGAAGTTGCGCGGCGGCGGCAGGGCCCGCTAGTTTCATCCACGCGGCGGCGATCCTTCGGAGTCGCAACGTCACAGACCGCGATATCAGGGGCTGCGGGAAGCACATGAATCTCATCCTGTTCGGACCGCCGGCGGCGGGGAAGGGCACCCAGGCCAAGCGCCTGGTGGAGCAGCGCAACATGGTGCAGCTGTCCACCGGCGACATGCTGCGCGCGGCGCGGAGCTCGGGCTCTGACCTGGGCCAGCGGGTGGCGGGGATCATGGACCGGGGCGAGCTGGTGTCCGACGACATCGTCATCGCCCTGATCGAGGAGAAGCTGCCGGCCACGGAAGCGGCGGGCGGCGCGATCTTCGACGGCTTTCCCAGGACCGTCGCCCAGGCCGAGGCGCTGGACGCCATGCTGGCCGGTCGCGGTCGCCGCATCGACCTGGTGATTCGCCTGAAGGTGGATCCGGACGCCCTGATGGCCCGCGTGTCCCGGCGATTCGCCGAGGAGGGCCGGGCCGACGACAATCCGGAGAGCTTCAAGGTCCGCCTCGACGCCTATACCCGCCAGACCGCCCCCTTGCTGCCCTATTACGAGGCTCAGGGCCGCCTTGTGGAGGTGGACGGCATGGCCGATGTCGCCGCGGTGGCGGCGTCCATCGACCGGGCGCTTTCGGCTCTCTAGACTGTGGCGGGACGATGCCTGGAAGCCATCATCCTGTCGCATAATTTCCGTGTTTTCCGTCGGCGGGCATTGACGCCCGTCGTTTCATCCTTATAACCAAGTGCTTCCGCGAAAAGGCGCACGATTTGCGCCGGCTCTCCCGGTCTTGCAAAAGGCGGGGGTGCTTTCGCGTTTCTGTGCGCGCGCACCAGGAGAATAACAGACGTGGCCCGTATTGCAGGCGTCAACATCCCGACGAACAAGCGCGTTGAAATCGCGCTTCAGTATATTCACGGCATCGGCCCTCGCGCTGCCAAGGACCTTCTCGCGAAGGTCGGCATCGAGGACAGCCGGCGGGTCAACCAGCTGACGGACGCCGAAGTCCTGCAGTTGCGCGAAGCCATCGACCGTGACTACACGGTGGAAGGCGACCTGCGGCGCGAAGTCTCCATGAACATCAAGCGCCTGATGGACCTCGCGTCCTATCGGGGTCTGCGTCACCGCAAGGGCCTGCCGGTCCGCGGCCAGCGCACTCACACCAATGCCCGGACCCGCAAGGGCCCGGCGAAGCCGATCGCCGGCAAGAAGAAGTAAGGCTGAGCTCCCATGGCCAAAGAACCGACGCGCGTCAAAAAGCGCGAACGCAAGAACATCACCTCCGGCGTCGCGCATGTGAATGCCACGTTCAACAACACCATGGTGACCATCACCGACGCCCAGGGGAACACGATCTCCTGGTCCTCGGCCGGCATGATGGGTTTCAAGGGGTCGCGGAAGTCCACCCCGTATGCCGCGCAGATGGCCGCTGAAGATGCGGGCCGCAAGGCGATGGAACACGGCGTGAAGACCCTTGAGGTCAACGTCGCCGGTCCGGGTTCGGGCCGGGAATCGGCGCTGCGGGCCCTGCAGTCGGTCGGCTTCACCATCACGACGATCCGTGACGTGACGCCGATCCCGCACAACGGCTGCCGTCCGCCCAAGCGCCGTCGCGTCTAAGGCTACTTCTCACAATTCCGCCTGACGCCGCTTCCCGGTCCCCCACCGGTCTCAGCGCGTCGGGCCCCGTCCGAGAGACCAGACCGTCGTGATCGAAAGAAATTGGCAAGAGCTCATCCGTCCCGAGAAGCCGCTGATCGAAGCCGGTGGTGACGGCAGCCGCAAGGCCCGCATGACCGCCGAACCGCTGGAGCGCGGCTTCGGTGTGACGCTGGGGAATTCCCTGCGGCGGGTTCTGCTGTCGTCCCTCCAGGGCGCAGCGGTGACCGCGGTGCAGATTGATGGCGTTGTGCACGAGTTCTCCTCCATGGAGGGCGTGCGCGAGGACGTCGTCGACATTATCCTTAACATCAAGCAACTGGCGCTCCGCATGCATGCGGAAGGTCCGAAGCGGATGACCCTGCGGGCCACTGGCCCCGGTCCGGTCACCGCAGGCATGATCGACGCGCCGGCGGATATCGAGATCCTGAACAAGGATCACGTGCTGTGCACCCTCGATGACGGGGCGCAGGTGCGGATCGAGTTCACGGTCCAGACCGGCAAGGGCTATGTGCCTGCCGAGCGCAACCGCCCGGAAGACGCGCCGATCGGCCTGATCGCCATCGACGCCCTCTACAGCCCGGTGAAGCGCGTGGCCTATCGGGTCGAGCCGACCCGCCAGGGCCAGAGCCTCGACTATGACAAGCTGATCCTGGAAGTGGAGACCAACGGCGCGGTGACGCCTGTGGACGCGGTGGCCTATGCCGCCCGCATCCTGCAGGACCAGCTGCGCATCTTCATCACCTTCGAGGAGCCGCAGCGCAAGGGTCCGGACGAGTCCAAGCCGGAACTGCCCTTCAACCCGGCCCTGCTGAAGAAGGTCGACGAACTGGAGCTGTCCGTCCGTTCGGCCAACTGCCTGAAGAACGACAACATCGTCTATATCGGCGACCTGATCCAGAAGACCGAGGCGGAGATGCTCCGCACTCCGAACTTCGGTCGGAAGTCCCTGAACGAGATCAAGGAAGTGCTGTCCGGCATGGGCCTGCATCTCGGCATGGACGTGCCGAACTGGCCGCCGGAAAACATCGAAGACCTGGCCCGGAAGTTCGAAGACCAGATCTAACCCCTTTAAGCGGCCCGTCGCGAGACGGCCCGCCCCAGTTGGAGAGACCCTCATGCGCCACGGCGTTGCGCACCGCAAGCTCGGCCGGACCTCGGCCCACCGGACGGCCATGTTCGCGAACATGGCTGCCAGCCTGATCAAGCACGAGCAGATCGTGACCACCCTGCCCAAGGCCAAGGAGCTTCGCCCCTTCGTCGAGAAGCTGGTGACTCTGGCCAAGCGCGGCGACCTGCATGCGCGGCGTCAGGCCATCAGCCACGTCCGTGACGTGGAACAGGTGGGCAAGCTGTTCGCGACCCTGGGTCCGCGTTACGAGGCCCGGCAGGGCGGCTACATCCGGGTCCTGAAGGCCGGTTACCGGTTCGGGGACAACGCCCCGATGGCGGTGATCGAGTTCGTCGATCGCGACGTCAGCGAAAAGGGCAAGGACAGCGGTCCGGTCCTCGAACAATCCTACGAGGATTGATCCACGGTTCTGAAGACCCCCGGCCTCGTCCGGGGGTTTTCTTTTGGGGGAAGGTCCGTCGGCTTCGTCGGCACGACCGGTGCCCGGCAAGATCAGACGGGAGCAGACGACGTGAGCGGGGAGATCACCAGTCAACGGCGCAAGGCCGCCGTCGGTTTCATCTTCGCCACCGCCCTGATGGACATCGTGTCCATGGGCATCATGATCCCCGTCCTGCCCAACCTGGTGAAGGCCTTTGTCGGCGGCGACACGGCCCGGGCCGCGGACTACAGCATGGTCTTCGCCATCACCTGGGGGCTGATGCAGTTCCTGTGCAGCCCGGTGCAGGGGATGCTGTCGGACCGGTTCGGACGGCGCCCGGTGCTGCTGCTGTCGGTGTTCGGGCTGGGGGTCGACTATCTGTTCATGGCACTGGCCCCGACGCTGGCCTGGCTGTTCGTGGGACGGGTGATCAACGGGCTGACCTCGGCCAGCTTCTCCACCGCCAATGCCTATATTGCCGACGTGACGGAGCCCCAGAACCGGGCCAAGGCCTATGGGATGATGGGTGCGGCCTTCGGCGTGGGCTTCATCCTGGGTCCGATCGTCGGGGGATGGCTGGGATCCTACAATCTGCGCTGGCCCTTCTACCTGTCGGCGGCGCTGGCCCTGGTGAACTGGCTCTATGGCCTGTTCGTGCTGCCGGAATCCCTGCCGCCGGAGCGCCGCAGCCGAAGCCTGGACTGGAAATCCGCCAATCCCCTGGGCTCGCTCACCCTGCTGGCCTCCAAGCCCGGCCTGCTGATGCTGGCGGCGGTCTATTTCCTGTTCCAGTTGGCGCACAACGTCTTCCCGAGCATCTTCGTGCTGTTCGTCGGCCACCGGTTCGGCTGGGGCCCGAAGGAGGCGTCCTTCATGCTGGTGGCCACGGGCATCGGCAGCATCATCGTCCAGGCCTTCCTCGTCGGCCCCGTCGTGAAGCGGCTGGGGGAGCGGCGGGCCCTGCTGCTGGGACTGGCCTTCGAGGCCATCGCCTTTGCCATCTATGCCCTGGCATCGACGCCGCTGGCCTTCTATTCCGGCGTCGTGTTCGGGGCGATGAGCGGACTGATCGGACCGGGTCTGCAGGGCCTGATGACCCGCCGGGTGGATGGAACGGAGCAGGGGCGCTTGCAGGGGGCCAATTCCGCCATGGTCGGGATCGCCGCCATCCTCGGCCCGGGCCTCTATCTCTCGCTGCTGGCCTTCGCCGTGCGGCAGGAGGCGACGCTGGGCCTGCCGGGCCTGCCGATCCTGGCGGCCTGCGCCCTGTGCCTGGCCTCCCTCGGGATGGCCTGGCGCTATGCCCGTCCGGTCCCCGGGACGACGGAAGACATCAGCCCGGCCTGACCGGCGGGCGAGGGCCGGGGCAGCCATGATTGCTGCCCCAGTTCCTGCATCCTATCTATGGGCTTTCCCGTCCACATCGATGATCGTCATGTCGCGTCTCAGCCGTCTCTGCATTCCGATCCTGGCCCTGCTGGCCGCCTGTTCCGATCCGTCCGCGCGGACCTCCGCCGGTCCGGCGGCTGCCACCGGCTCCGCAGGGCTGGTGGCCCCCAACCGCGCACCGCCCCCCGATTTCGCCACGATGAAGATGAGCTTCAGCCCTGTGGTGAAGCGCGCGGCCCCCGCCGTGGTCAGCGTGTTCAGCCAGCGGACGGTGCGCCAGATCGACCCGTTCTTCGAGTTCTTCGGCGGCGGGGTCCCCCGCAACCGGCTGGAGGGGTCCCTCGGCTCCGGGGCCATTGTCCGGGCCGACGGGGTCATCGTCACCAACAACCACGTCATTTCCGGCGCGGACGAGGTCATGGTCCAGCTGGCCGACCGGCGCCAGTTTCCTGCCAAGATCCTGCTGGCGGACGAGCGCACGGACCTGGCGGTGCTGAAGATCGACGTGGGCGGCGAGCAGCTGCCGGTCCTGCCGCTGGCGTCCCGGGAAACCCTGGAGGTCGGGGATCTGGTGCTGGCCATCGGCAACCCCTTCGGCGTCGGCCAGACCGTCACCAACGGGATCATCTCGGCCCTGGCGCGGACGGAGGTGGGGTCCGGCGTCAGCCAGTACATCCAGACCGATGCGGCGGTGAACCCCGGCAACAGCGGCGGACCGCTGGTGGACATGTCCGGCAACATCATCGGGATCAACACCTTCATCGTGTCCCGCTCCGGCTCCAGCGCGGGGGTGGGCTTCGCCATCCCGGCCGCCCTGGTCCAGCGGGTGGTGGAGTCCGCCGTCGGTGGGGCCAAGTCGATCCAGCGGGCCTGGCTGGGCCTCAAGACCAAGGTCGTGGACTCCGAAATCGCCGCGAGCCTTGGCCTGGCACGGCCGGAGGGGTGCATCGTCACCGCCGTCTATCCCGGCTCCCCGGCGGAGCAGGCAGGCATCGTGGCCGGGGACCTGGTCCTGTCGGTGGACAATGCCCCCGTCACGGATGACGCGGGGATCGGCTATGCCGCCCAGACCCACCGGATCGGCGACACGCTGCTGGTGCGGGTGCGCCGCAGCGGGGCGGAGCGCTCCGTCCCCCTGAGACTGCAGACCGCCCCGGCCATGCCTCCCCGGGATGAGCACACCCTCACAGGGCGCGAGCCCCTGCAGGGGGCGACCGTGGTCAACCTCTCCCCGGCCGTGGCGGACGAATACGGACTGGATCCCTTCCTGCGCGGTGTACTGGTGGTGAAGACGGGGGCCGGCATTGCCGCCCGGCTGGGCTTCCAGGCGGGGGACATCATCCGCAAGGTGGACGGGCACGGGATCGGCACGGTCAGCGAGCTGGTCCAGGCGGTGTCGAACCCGTCGATCTACAGCCTGACCCTGGAGCGGGGCGGCCAGGAGATCAACGTCCGCTTCTGACATCGGCGGCGAAGCGGGCGTGACGCGGGCGGCGGCACCGGCTAGGTTCCGGCCATGTCTGATCTCTTCGAAGCTGCGGGTCTGCCTGCGCAACCGGACCGCCGCACGGACGGGCCCCGCCCCCTGGCCGAGCGGCTGCGGCCCACCGGGCTCGCCGAGGTCGTCGGCCAGCAGCACCTGCTGGGACCGGACGGGCCGATCGGGCGCATGGCGGCGGCTGGCCGGCTGTCCTCCATGGTGCTGTGGGGACCGCCGGGGGTGGGCAAGACCACCATTGCCCGGCTGCTCGCCCGGACGGCGGGCTATGAGTTCCAGCAGCTGTCGGCCGTGTTCTCTGGCGTGGCAGACCTGAAGAAGGCCTTCGACCAGGCCCGCACCCGCCGCCAGATGGGCCAGTCGACCCTGATGTTCGTGGACGAGATCCACCGCTTCAACCGCGCCCAGCAGGACGGCTTCCTGCCCTATGTGGAGGAGGGCATCGTCACCCTGGTGGGGGCGACGACGGAGAACCCGTCCTTCGAGCTGAACGGGGCGCTGTTGTCCCGCTGTCAGGTGTTCGTCCTGAACCGGCTGGAGGATGCGGACCTCGATGCCCTGCTGGTCCGGGCGGAGGGGATGGAGGGCCGCAGCCTGCCCCTGACGCCGGAGGCCCGCGCGGCCCTGCTGGCCATGGCCGACGGGGACGGGCGTCACGTCCTGACCCTGGCCGAGACCCTGTTCGCCATCGGCGGCACGGAACCCCTGGACGTGCCGCAGCTGGACGCCCTGTTGTCCCGCCGCAGCCCCGCCTACGACAAGTCCCGGGAGGAGCACTACAATCTGGTCAGCGCCCTGCACAAGTCGGTGCGGGGCTCCGACCCGGATGCGGCGCTCTACTGGCTGGCGCGCATGCTGCAGGGGGGCGAGCAGCCCCTGTTCATCGCGCGGCGTCTGGTGCGCATGGCGTCTGAGGACATCGGGGCGGCGGACCCCACGGCCCTCCTGGTGGCCACCGCGGCCAAGGACGCCTACGACTTCCTGGGAAGCCCCGAGGGGGAGCTGGCGCTGGCCCATGTGGTGGTCCACCTGGCCTGTGCGCCCAAGTCCAATGCCGTCTACACCGCCTTCAAGGGAGCCATGGCCGCCGCGCGCGAGACCGGCTCCCTGCCGCCGCCCGCCCATATCCGCAATGCGCCGACCCGGCTGATGAAGGAACTGGGCTACGGCAAGGGCTATGCCTATGACCCGGATACGCCGGAGGGCTTCTCCGGCCAGAGCTATTTTCCGGAGGGCATGGCCCGCCGGCGCTTCTACCAGCCGAAGGGCGAGGGGGCCGAGGCGCGGATCAATGAGCGGCTGCAGCGCTGGGCGAGCCTGCGGGCCGGGAAGGGCGGCCAGTGACCCCGAAATCCCCGCCGACGGAGGCCGAGCTCGCCCTGGTCCGCAGCTGCGTCCTCCATGAGGACGACCAGATCATCGCCCTGAACAAGCCCGCGGGCCTGTCCAGCCAGGGGGCGCGGGGCGGGGTCAATTCCCTCGAGGACCTGCTGGTGGTGTTCGCCCGGTCCAACGGCAAGCGGCCGCATCTGGTGCACCGGCTGGACCGGGACACCTCCGGCGTGATTCTGGCCGCCCGCACCAAGCCCGCGGCGGCGTTCCTGGGCAAGCGGATCGCCGCCCGGCAGATCCGCAAGTCCTATCTGGCCATCGTGACGCCCGGGGCCCCCGATCCTGCCTCCGGAACCATCGAGGTGCCCCTGCGGCGGGTCGAGCGGGGGCGGGAGGTGTTCATGCAGGTCTGCCCGCCGGACCATCCCGATGCGGAAACGGCGCTCAGCCGCTACCGCACCCTGTCCAGCTCCTCCCAGGCCGCGCTGCTGTCGGTCTCGCCGCATACGGGGCGCATGCACCAGATCCGGGTGCATCTGGCCCATATCGGCCGACCCATTGCCGGGGACCCCCGCTACGGCGGTGCGCTGGTCCTCGGGGGCGAGGCGGTGCCCCGGCTGATGCTGCACGCCCAGTCCCTCAGCTTTGCCCATCCGTCGGGGGGCGAGCGCCGGATCATTGCCGAGCCGCCCGCGGACTTCATCAGGGTCGCCAGCGCGGCGCAGCTTGCTATAACCCCCGGATGATACCGATCCTGATCATCTTCCTGGGCGGCGGCACCGGTGCGGTAGCCCGCTATCTCGTCGGCTCCCTGTGGGGGCGGCTGGTCGGGCACGGGGCCCCGTGGGGTGCCACCCTCGCCATCAATGTGCTGGGGGGGCTGCTGATGGGGGTGCTGATCTCCACCCTGGCGCTCAGGGGCGGCGGGGATCAGGAGCGCTGGCGGCTGCTGCTGGGTGTCGGCGTGCTGGGCGGTTTCACCACCTTTTCCACCTTCTCCCTCGAGACGGTGATGCTGCTCCAGCGCAAGGCCTGGCTGACCGCAGCCGGTTACGTGTCCGGGTCCGTCGTCTTCAGCGTGCTTGGCGTCATGGCCGGGCTCTATCTGGCCCGGAAGGTCCTCGCATGAGCGGTCACGAAGCCCGGGAGGTCCGGACCCTGTTCGTCGGCGCGGCCGAGGACGGGGTGCGGCTGGATCGCTTCTTCAAGCGCCGCTGGCCGCATCTGAACCACATCCAGATCCAGAAGCTGGTCCGCTCCGGCCAGATCCGGGTGGACGGGGCCCGGGCCAAGGCGGACACGCGGCTCGCCGCCGGCCAGCAGGTCCGGGTTCCGCCCCTGCCGTCGGCACCCGACCCGGAGGAGAAGGGCCGTCTCAGCGACCGGGACGTGGCCTATGCCCGCTCCCTCGTTCTCTACGAGGACGAGGAGGTGCTGGCGCTGAACAAGCCCTCCGGCCTCGCCGTGCAGGGGGGCACCAAGACCACCAAGCACATCGACCGGCTGCTCTCGGCCTGGGGGGAGGGGGTGGATCGCCCGCGCCTGGTCCACCGGCTGGACCGGGATACCTCCGGCGTCCTGTTGCTGGGCAAGACGCCTGCGGCGGCCGCGCGCCTGGCCGGGTCCTTTGCCCGGCGCAAGGCCCAGAAGACCTACTGGGCCATCGTCGTCGGCAACCCCAAGCCTTCGGAGGGGGTGATCGAGATTCCCCTGATCAAGAAGGGTCTCAACGACCGGGAACTGGTCATGCCCGCCGACCCGAAGGAGCCCGGGGCCGATCCGGCGGAGACGGAATATGTGACCATCGCCCGGGCGGCCCATCGCGCGGCGTGGATGGCGCTTCGGCCCCATACGGGGCGGACGCACCAGCTGCGGGCCCACATGCTGGCCATCGGCCATCCGATCCTGGGGGACCCCAAATATTCCAACGAGGCTGCGGCCGAGCTGAGCTTCGGGCTCAAGCTGCTGCTCCATGCCCGCCGGGTCAGCCTGCCGCATCCGTCCTCCGGCCAGCTGATCCTGGAGGCCCCGGTCTCGGGCGAGTTCAAGGCCGGGATGGACCGGTTCGGCTTCGACGAGCACGAGGCGGACCCGGAACCCTTCGAGCACCGGCGGGGACGGCGATGAGGCTGAAGCCGGAGGTGCGGCTGGTCGTGTTCGACGTGGACGGGACCCTGGTGGACAGCCGCCGGTCGATCCAGGCCTCGTCGGACGCGGCCTTTCGGCATCTGGGCCGCACGCCGCCCCCCTACGACGAGGTCCGCCAGACCATCGGCCTGTCCCTGGCGGAGGGCCTGTCCCATCTGGCACCGGACCTGACGGCCACGGAACTGGAGGAGCTGCTCCGCTTCTACCGTGCCTATTACAGCGAGCTTCACCAGGACCCAGACTGGCGCGACCCCCTCTATGACGGTGCGGCGGCGCTTCTGGACGGCCTGAAGCGGGACGGCTGGAAGATCGCCATGGCCACCGGCCAGTCCCGGCGCGGGGTCGAGCGTGCGCTCCGCGTCCATGCCTGGGCCGACATCTTCGACAGCACCCACTGTGCCGACGACGGGCCGGGCAAGCCGCATCCGTCCATGCTGCTGGAGGCCATGCGGGCGCTGGGGGCGGCTGCGGACCGCACGATCATGATCGGCGACACGGCCCATGACATCCGCATGGCCCGGGCCGCGGCCGTCCGCTCCGTCGGCGTGACCTGGGGATTCCACACCCGGGACGAGATCGCGGCCGCCGGAGCCGACCTGATCTGCGACGATTTCGCCGAACTCGGGCAAATCGTGTCTCGTTACGGCATGAATTCGCCCGTCGCCTGATTTGACTCCCCCTCGGCCGCGGCCTGTGCCCATTTCCGCGGATATCCGACGGAGATCCCGTGACCAGGTCGCGACAGCTCAGACATGACGGCCGGCCCGCCCGAGGCGCGCTCAAGCGGCCGCGGCAGTTCTACCTGCTGACCTGCGGGACCGTGTCGGCCCTGGCGATCTATGGTGCCGTCTGGACCCTGGCGGCGGAGCGCTGGTCCGCGCCACCGATCTCCCAGATCGTCGCCGCGGCGGCCGTGGTCCTGGCCACCGGCTGGTTTGTCCTGCTCATCGCCCAGACCGTCCTGGTGCAGTTGAAGCAGACCTTCGACCACAGGCGCCTGGGACAATCCGCGGCCCTTTTGGGCTTCGCGATCCCCCTGGCAGCCATCGCCGGTGCCGTCCTGCGGGTGCGGGAGGCGTCCGCCCTTGCTTCAGCCGACCCTGCCCGGGCGGAGGTGATGCTGCTGGTCCATCTGGTGGATGGGCTGATCTTCCTCGCCTGCCTGTCGGCGGCCCTGGCGCGGCGGGAGGCCCCGGATTTCCATCGCCGCTGGATGGTGATGGCCATGGTGGCCCTGGTGCCGGAGGCGGTCATGGGGCAGGACCCGACAACGGCCGGGCTGGCCGTGCTCTGTGCGGGGGCGGCCGGGCTGGTGCTGGTGGCGGTGATCCGCGACCTGGTGCGCCTTGGCCGGATTCACCGGGTCTACCGGGTCGGCCTGCTGCCGGTAGTGGGCGGGCCGGTCGTGGCACTGGCCGTCCAGGTCAGCCGCTGGCCCGCGCTGCTGGCCGTGGTGGACAGCCTGGTTGCGGGCCGGATCTGACCGGGCGATCCGGGCTTCTGCTCAGACCAGCCCGCTGATCAACCCGGCGTCGCGGCTGTCCGGGAAGACCCGCGTGTCGGCCAGGCGACGGTCGACCCCCAGGTGCTCCACGATCAGGGTCTTGAACACCCGGCGCATGTCCAGTGTCGGGGCCGTGTCCCGGTTCTCGAACAGCTGTCCCTGACCAAGGCCCGGCCAGTCGCCCAGCAGGCCGCCCGCCTTCAGCGCGCCCCCCGCCACGATCAGGGTCGAGGCCGTGCCGTGGTCGGTGCCGCCGGTACCGTTCACATGGGCGGTGCGGCCGAATTCGGTGGCCACCACCACGGCGGTCTGGGCCCAGTCCGGCCCGAGCCCCTTCTCCAGCCCGGCCACCACATCGTCGAGGCCGGACAGCCGGTTGGCCAACTGCCCGTCCGCTGCCCCCTGGTTGGCATGGGTGTCGAAGCCGTCGAGGCTGATCACCGCAATGGCCGGACCGCCGGGGGCGGCCAGGAACCGCGCGGCGGCCGTGGCGAAGTCCCGGGCGTCATTGGCCTTCAGGGCCGGGGCATTGGCGTTCAGGGCCATGGCCTCGTGCTCCACCGCCAGCCCAGCGGCAAAGGCGGGGCCGAGCAGTGGGTCCGGCTGGTAGAGGTCCTGGAGGATGCCGGCCAGGCGGGACCCGGCCGGGTTGAAGGGCGCGCCGGGGGACCAGGTGTCGTAGGCCGCCGGACCCTGCAGGATCAGCGGGGCCTGGGGGGCGACGGCGATGGCCCGGGCGGCGCGGTCCTCGCTCAGGGCCTGGACGGTGCGGTTGAGCCAGCCGGTCTGGGTGCCGTAGAGCTTGTCCGCCCCGGATTCCAGCAGGTCCTGGGCCTCGAAGTGGGAGCGGATGTGCACCGGCCAGGCCACCGCCGGGGCGATCCGGGCCTGACCCGCCAGGGCCAGCCGCTGGATGTTGACCAGCTTGGGGTGCAGGCCGAAGTCGCCATCGAGGGGCAGGGCCTTGTCCGGAGGGATGGCGATGGCTCCGCGCAGGGCCGCATAGGCCGGGTCGTGGAGGGGCGGGGAGACGGACAGGCCGTCCATCGCCCCCCGGCAGATGATCACCACCAGCCGGGGCGAGCGTGCGTCGGCGGCAAGGGCCGTCGTGCCGAGGACGGTGACGCCGAGGCCGAGGCCGAAGCCCAGGCGGAGGGTGGCGCGGCGGGACAGGGCGTGGGTCATCGGCGCTGGAACTCCGGAGACATCAGAAGGACGGCCAGGGCTTCCTTGCGGCTTTCGGCGTGCTGCAGGGTGGCCAGGGTCAGGGGGCGCAGGCGGCTGCCCAGCGCGTCGGTGGCGAGCTGGACGGGGTCGACCTGGTTGGCATAGCTGGCGGCAAAGCCCTGGGCCCATTGCAGGCGCTTCACCAGGGCATCCGGCGCGGCCCAGTCCGTGGCCCGGTCGCTCCAGCCATTGGGCTGGGGGGCGGAGAGGGGGCGCTGGCCCAGCAGGTTCAGCGGACCGTTCACCTCCCGGCCGTAGTCCCGCGGGGCCTGGTCGACGGCGCGATAGGCCGAGACCAGCAGCTCATAGGGGGTCTTTACCTTGGCTGCGGTGTCGGTCCAGGCCTCCGGTGCCTCGATCAGGGTCCGGGCAACCACGGACAGATCGCCCCGGCTGTCGTGATAGGCCGAGGCCAGGCGTCGGACCAGGCGGGGGTCGGGCGTGTCCGAGACGAAGTGCGTGGCCAGCTTGGTGGCGAGGTGGGTGGCGGTCTTGCCGCTGGCTGCCAGATCGGCCAGCACCCGCAGCGCCTGGTCCTCGTCCCCCGGCGGATAGGTCTGTCCGAAGACCGTGCGGGTCCCCGGCTCGTGCAGATTGGGCCGGTACATGAAGCTGCCGGCGGTTTCCCCCGGCTGTTCCCGGCGTCCCACGGACCAGCCGGTCAGCACTCTAGCAAACTCCGTCACATCGGCCTGGGTGTAGCCGGCAGACACCCCCAGAGTGTGAAGCTCCATGATCTCCCGGGCCAGGTTCTCGTTCAGGCCCGCGGTCCGGCGCAGGCCCGCCTTGCTGTTGGGCCCGATGGAGCTCTGCTGGTCCAGATAGAGGATCATGGCCGGGTGCCGGGAGGAGGCGAGCAGCAGGGTCTCGAACCGGCCGAAGACGTGGGGGCGGATGGCCTCCCGCTCGAAGCTGGCGGCAAGCGCATCCAGTTCCTGGCTCTTGCGGGTGCTGACGGTGAAGTGATTGCTCCAGAACAGGGCCCAGCGCTCGGCAAACGGCGCATCGGTGGTGGTGGCAATGCTGGTGCGGCCGAGGAGTTCGGCGGCAATGCCCTGGCGGAACATCTCGCCGGAGGTGCGTCGGCGGTCCGTGTCCGCGCCCGCGGCCTTTTCCGCGGCCTTGAAGGCGGCGAAGTCCACCAGCCGGGCGCGGCTGTCCGGAAAGGGCAGGCCCACCGGGTTCAGGGGGATCGGCACGGCCTCCGGACGGACCTGCGCGCGCAGCCAGCCCTGGGGGTCGGCGGTGATCCGGGCGATCTCCCCCGGCCGGGCCCCCAGGCCGAAACGGGTGGCGGCAATCGCCGCGAGGGTGTCTCGGGGGGGTAGGGTCATGCGCGATCCATCCACATGGTCCGTCTCCTGGCGACGGGACCGACAACATCCTGTAGAACCGCCGCCAGCCGGTGAACCGGCGCGCACAGTATTCGAGGCCCGAATTCCCTTATGACAGGTCAAGATGAACCGTCCCTGACAAAACCCCGCCGATTCTATCGGTCCGTGGACGTGGCCCCGGTGGCGGACGGATTTGCGCCGCGCCTGGACGGCCGTACGCCGAAGTCACCGCAGAAGGCGCCCCTGGTGGCCCCGACGGAGGCCCTGGCCCGGCTGCTGGCCGAGGAATGGGACGCCCAGGTCCACGAGATCGACACGGCCCGGATGCCCGCCGTGCGTCTGGCCTTCACCGCCATCGACCGGGTGTCGCAGGTGCGTGACGCCATGGCCGACGAGCTCGCCAGCTACGGCGGGTCCGACGTGATCTGCTATCTGGCCGACAGCCCGGCAGACCTGGCAGACGCCGAGGCGGCTGTCTGGGGCCCCTGGATCGACTGGGCGGACCGGCGGCTGGGGGTGTCCCTCACCCCTGTCCGCGGCGTGATCCATCGGCCGCAGCCCGAGGCGGCGCTCCAGCGCCTGCGGGCCCTGGCGGGGGCGGAGGACGACTTCACCCTGGCCGGGCTGGCCTATGGGGCGGCCCTGTTCGGCTCTGCGATCCTGGCCTTCGCCGTTCGCCTGGGGGACCTGTCGGCGGTGGACGCCTTCGAGATTTCCCGCTTCGACGAGGCCTTCCAGGCCCGGCGCTGGGGCCTGGACGCGGAGGCGGAGCGCCGCCGCGAGGCCCTGACCGCCGATGCCGTCATGCTGGGCCGGTGGTTTGCGGCACTGCGCGGGGACGGATCGGCTGCCACCTGACGCTCCGTCACCGCTTGTCAGGGCCCGGACGCTCTTCTAACACAATGATTCAGTGACAGGTTCGGGAGACCCGCGTGCAGCATATCCTCGATGAACTGGCCCGCCGTCGCGCTCAGGCCAAGCTGGGCGGCGGCGAGCGCCGCATCGCCGCGCAACACGCCAAGGGCAAGCTGACCGCCCGGGAGCGGATCGACCTCCTGCTGGACGAGGGCAGCTTCGAGGAGTTCGACATGTTCGTCGAACATCGCGCCCACGAGTTCGGCATGGCCGACCAGAAGGTCCCCGGCGACGGGGTCGTCACCGGCTGGGGCACCATCAACGGCCGCACCGTCTATGTCTTCTCCAAGGATTTCACCGTGTTCGGCGGCTCCCTGTCCGGGGCGCATGCGGCCAAGATCGTCAAGGTCCAGCGCATGGCCGCCAAGGTCGGCGCGCCGGTGATCGGCCTGTTCGATGCCGGCGGCGCCCGCATCCAGGAAGGGGTGGACAGTCTGGCCGGCTATGCGGACATCTTCATGGAGAACGTGCTGTCCTCCGGCGTCATTCCGCAGATCAGCGTGATCATGGGCCCCTGCGCCGGCGGGGACGTCTATTCCCCCGCCATGACCGACTTCATCTTCATGGTGAAGGACACGAGCTACATGTACGTCACCGGTCCGGACGTGGTGAAGACCGTCACCAACGAGACCGTGACCCACGAGGACCTGGGCGGGGCCCGGGTCCATGCCCAGAAGTCCGGCGTGGCCGACGGGGCCTTCGAGAACGATCTCGAGGCCCTGGTCCAGGTGCGGCGGCTGGTGGACTTCCTGCCGTCCTCCAACCGGGAGGAGGCCCCGAGCCGCGAGAGCTTCGACGACCCCAGCCGGGAGGAGCCGTCCCTCGATACCCTGGTGCCCGCCAACCCGAACAAGCCCTACGACATGAAGGAGCTGATCCTCAAGATCGTGGACGAGGCGGATTTCTTCGAAATTTCAAGTGAATACGCCAAGAACATCATCACCGGTTTCGCCCGCATCGACGGGGAGACGGTGGGGGTGGTGGCCAACCAGCCCCAGGTCCTGGCCGGGGTGCTGGACATCGATGCCAGCCGCAAGGCCGCCCGGTTCGTGCGCTTCTGCGATGCCTTCAGCATCCCGATCCTGACCCTGGTGGACGTGCCGGGCTTCATGCCGGGGACCAAGCAGGAATATGGCGGCCTGATCAAGCACGGGGCCAAGCTGCTGTTCGCCTATGCGGAGGCGACCGTGCCCAAGGTGACCCTGATCACCCGCAAGGCCTATGGCGGGGCCTATGACGTGATGAGTTCCAAGCATCTGCGCGGCGACATCAACTATGCCTGGCCGACGGCGGAGATCGCGGTCATGGGCGCCAAGGGGGCGGTGGAGATCATCTTCCGCGCCGACGCCAAGAACCCGGAAGCCCTGGCCCAGCGGGAGGCGGAGTACAAGGCCCAGTTCGCCAATCCCTTTGTCGCCGCCAGCCGCGGCTATATCGACGACGTGATCATGCCCCACGGCACCCGCCGCCGCATCGCCCGGGCCTTCAAGAGCCTGCGCACCAAGGAACTGTCCAACCCCTGGAAGAAGCACGACAACATCCCCCTGTGACCCCGGGGAATGCGTCGGCGCGCTTGGGGCGAAAAGGGGGGGTGATCAGCCCTTGAGGAACTCCGCCAGGGCCGCGATCACGGCGCGGTTCTGGTCCTCCAGCCCGATGGAGATGCGCAAGGAGTCCGGCAGGCCATAGCCCGCCACGCCCCGCACCAGGATGCCGCGTGCCGCAAGGAACGCCTCCGCCGCCTTGGCGGACCGGTGGGACTCCGCCGGGAACCGGGCGAGCACGAAATTGGCCGCCGACGGCCAGGTCTCGAGCCCCAGACCCCCCAGCTGCTGCGCCATCCAGCGGCGCCAAGTGGCCACGTGGGCGAGCGAGTCCGCGATGAAGGCCTCGTCGTCCAGGGCGGCCAGGGCCGCGGCCTGGGCCGGGGCATTGACGTTGAACGGGCTGCGGATGCGGTCCAGGGCATCGATGATGGCTGTCGGGGCATAGGCCCAGCCCACCCGCAGGGCGGCGAGGCCGTGGAGCTTTGAAAAGGTCCGGGTGACGACGATGTTCCCGGCACTGCGGGCCAGCTCCAGCCCGTCCTCATAGTCCGGATCGTCGCAGAATTCCGCATAGGCGCCATCCAGCACCAGGATCACGTCGCCGGGCAGGGCGGCATGCAGGCGGCGGACATCGTCCCGGTTGATCCAGGTGCCGGTGGGGTTGGCCGGATTGGCGAGGAACACGATCCGGGTCCGCTCGTCCACCTCCGCGAGAAGCAGGTCCACGTCGATCCGGCGGTTGGGCTCCGGGGCGAAACGGACGATTCCCTGGGCCGCGCGGATGGCGATGCGATAGGCGAGGAAGCCGTACTCCCCCTGGACCGCATTGTCGCCCGGCTCCAGATAGGCCTGGCACAGAAGGTCGAAGACCTCATCCGAACCGGCTGTAAAGATGAGGCGATCCTGCTCCAGCTTGAACCTGTCCGACACGGCCTGGCGCAGGGCCGTGCAGTGCCCGTCGGGATAGAGGTGCAGCTGGTCCGCGGCGGCCAGATAGGCGGTCCGGGCCAGCGGCGAGCAGCCCAGGGCGTTCTCGTTGGAGGATAGCTTGATGGGCTCCGCCACCCCCTCCACCGTGGACTTGCCGCCCACATAGGCGGCGATGTCGAGAAGTCCGGCCTTGGGCCGGGGCAGACGCTGGGGCTCGCTCATGGAATGGGGCTTCCGGTCAGGGGTCAAGCGGGACAGGGGCGGCGCCGATCACGCCCTTCAGGCGTCCCGGCGCGGCATCGATCCTGGGGTCATGGGCCTGCACATAGCCTGCGATGGCCAGCAGCTTCAACCCGCCCACGTCGAGGATCAGCTCGGCGGCGAGGCCAGCCTCCCCCAGGGCGGCGATCACGGTGGCAGGGGCGGCCTGGGCATCCGTGGCCAGATAGGTCTCGTCCGCGCCGGTGGGCTCCGGCCGGTGCGGGCCGACTACCAGACCCGCCCGCGGCCCCTGGCCGAACAGGTCCGGCACCACGCCGAAGACGTGCAGGTCGGTCTCGGCCAGCAGGCGCAGCCACCAGGGCTGGTCGGGAGAGAGGGCGATGACGGCGGCCCCGTGCGGCGGTCGCGCGGCGGCCATGGCGATCTCCGGCCGCTCCGCCAGCATGTAGCGGGCCGTGGCACCGAAGCGGGCCCTGGCCAGATCGACGATCCGGCCGCCGCCGCGCCCGGCATGCACGGCCACGGCCGGGGCCCCCGACCGCCGCCTCTGCTCCCCCGCCAGTTCCCGCCACAGGCGCTGCACCACGGCACCCGGGAGGCCGCTGTCCAGGCTGAGGCTGCGGATCAGCTGCGCCTCCTCCGAAGGATGCAGGATCGGCCCCTGCAGGCGCGCGGCGAGGTCCCCCAGCAGGGGGGCGTCCAGCAGCGCGGCTGCGGTTTCATCGGAAGTCCCCGGATCGCGCATCTCAGAACAGCCTCGGCGAGGGCCCGAGCAGGATCGGGCCCAGATGCGTGCCTGACGGGTCGAAGACCAGGGGCAGCTCCACCCTCCGGCCCCCGTCCGGGGCGGTCAGGGACAGGGGGACCGACCCCATGGGGTGGCCGTCCGGGCCGAAGCGGAGCACGCCGGTCCCCGCGGCCAGGCGCAGGTCCGGCCCCGGCGGCGTGGTCGGGTCGATCTCCAGCCGGCCCCCGGCAGCCTGCCAGTGGCGTCCGGCCGCGCTCCAGTCCGGCCCGGCAAGGGCGTCCCGTCGGGTGATCCGCAGGGAGAGGGCGGCACTCACCCGACGATCCTGAAACAGGGTCGCGGCCACGGTGCCGGGGGTGAGGGTGGCATTGTCGATCCGGATCAGGGCTTCCGCCGCGGTGGGATCCTTCACCCCGGTTCGGCTGTAGATCTCGATCCGGTCCGCCCGGGCCAGACTGAAGGGACGGGCACCCGGCGGGGTGGTGAGCACAAGGTCCACCGCCTCTACCGCCAGTCGCGGCGTCGGCGCGGTCAGGGCGGCCAGGCTGGCGCGAAGGCGCGCGGCGCCGATCCGCACCTCTCCCCCCACAGGTCGGGTCACGGTCAGGCCGTTGTCCACCGCGAACACCCAGTGACCCAGGTCGAACAGCAGGGCCTCGCCCTCGATCGGGCCGAGCCGGACCGCCCAGCCGGAGGGGGCGACCATCCGCAGGTCCGCCACCGTGACCTTCATCCGGTAGGGAAAGCCGCCGAAATGCGGGTCGGCCATCTCCACCTGATAGCCCCGGGCGCGGAGCGCCTCTGCGGCCTGGCGCAGGTCCTGGGCCAGCTTCAGGGTGGTGACATACCAGCCGATGCAAAGGGCCAGGGCCGCGACCAGCAGCGCGCCCAGAGGCCACAGCCGACCCAACCCGGCAGCCGGGGGGGACGAAGATGGCGGCTTGCTGAACGGGTCGGGCTCGGACATTAGGACCTTTGACATCGGGCGGGATCGGGCGGGAGCAGGTCGGTTGGGAGCAGACCACTGGGTATTCGGCTACGGCTCGCTGATGTGGCGACCGGGGTTTGCCTTTCTAGACCGTCAGGCCGCGGTTCTCCATGGGCACCGGCGCGCCTTCTGCATTCATTCCGTCCATCACCGGGGCACCTATGAGCGGCCGGGCCTGGTTCTGGGCCTGATCGCCGGGGGATCGGTGCGCGGGGCCGCCTATCAGGTGGCCGACCGGGACTGGCCCGCGGTCCATGCCTATCTGCTCGAGCGGGAACAACCCACCGAGACCTATGTGGAGCGCAAGGTGCGGGTGCGGCTGAAGGACGGCCGGGCGGTGGAGGCGGTGACCTTCCTCTCGGACCGGGGGCACCGCCAGTGGGCCGGTGCGCTCACCCTGGAGGACCAGGCCCGGCGGATCGCGGGGGCGACGGGGCTGTCCGGCCGCAACATCGATTATCTGCGCGATCTGGTGCAGCATCTGGCGGACGAGGGGGTGCACGACCGCGGCATGGCGGCGCTGCTCGCCCGGGTGGAACAGCTGGAAGCGGGGGCCTGACCGCGGGCCTCAGGCCCAGCTGGTCCGGCCGATCAGGCCCATGCCGTCGGCGATGTCCCCGGCGATGGCGCGACGAAGGGCCTCGGCATCCCCGGCCTCGATGGCGGCCAGGGCCAGGCGGTGCTGGTCCACCAGATTGGCCGTTCCGAACCGGCCATAGACGACCCGCATGAAGGGGCCAAACTGTAGCCACAGGGTCTCGATCAGCCGCGTCTGGATGGCGGCGGCACCGGCCCGGTAGATGGTGAAATGGAAGGCGAAGTTGCCCTCCATATAGGCCAGCACATTGCCGGACTCGAGGGCCACGTCCATGCCCGCATCGATCTCGACCAGCTGGCGCACGGCCACCGGGCCGAGGCGGGGCAGGGCCTGTGCCGCGGCATCGGGCTCCAGCAGCATCCGGCAGTGCAGCAGGTCGTCGAACCTTTCCGGCGTCATGGGCGGGACGACGATCTTGCGCTTGGAGCGGATGTCCACCGCCCCTTCGGCCGCCAGACGGCTCAGGGCATCGCGCACCGGCATCTGGCTGACGCCCAGTTCCGCCGCCAGACCCCGGGTGGACAGGCCGACGCCGGGGACGATCTTGCCGGTGATCAGGCGACGGCGCAGTTCCTCATAGATGCTGGCATGCAGGACCGGCGCGGCTTCGGCGGGATCCTCCTGGGGGTCCACCGCTGTGATCGCCGCTCTGCCCATGGGTCACTCCGGGATGCCGGTGGGGGCGTTCCCCGCCGGTGAGCGGAAGCTTAGCTGCGATCCCAACTCTGTCATAGTGTGGCGATGACCCGTGGTGCGGGCGAGCGAACGAGGGGGGCGAAGCGCCTGAAACCCCGGCATCCCTTGCCAAACCCGGCCGCATCGGGCGGCTGCCCCCTTGACCTTGACCGAGGAGCGGCGGGAAGGTGTCTGCGATCACACATCGCGATCCCCCGCCGCCAGGAGCCGACATGTCCAGTCTCAAGCAATGGATCGAGGGCCGCGGCGTGGCGGAGGTGGAATGCCTGATCCCCGACATGAACGGGGTCGTCCGGGGCAAGGTCGTGCCTGCCGCCAAACTGATCCAGGCGGAGCGGGACGACAATCTGCGCATGCCCTCCAGCGTGTTCAGCGTCACCGTCACCGGCGACTATACCGGGGACGACGACGAGGCCTACCAGGACCCGGACATGATGCTGCGGCCGGATGTCTCCAGCCTGTGCGTGGCCCCGGGCTTCAAGACACCGACGGCCTTCGTGTTCGCCGACGCCCACCATCCGGACGGCACGCCCTGGGCCTCGTCCCCCCGGCATGTGCTGAAGCGGGTGCTGGAGCTCTATGCCGCCAAGGGGTTGCGCCCGGTGATCGCGCCGGAGCTGGAATTCTATCTGACGGCCCTCAATCCCGACCCGGACCTGCCGCTCACCCCGCCGCTGGGCCGCTCCGGTCGTCCGGAAACGGCGTCCCAGCCCTTCGGGCTCGAGGCCATCACCGAGTACGAGGACCTGATCGAGGCCATCTACGAGCAGGCGGAGACCGCGGAGCTCGATCTCGACACCATGATCCACGAATCCGGCACGGCGCAGCTGGAGGTGAACTTCAATCACGGCGATCCGGTGCGCCTGTCGGACCAGGTGCTGGTGTTCAAGCGGATCGTGCGCCAGGTGGCCCTGAAGCACGGGGTCTATGCCACCTTCATGGCCAAGCCCATGGAGCTGCAACCCGGCAGCGCCATGCATCTGCACATCTCGGTGGTGGACGAGGCAGGGGTGAACCAGTTCGCCGATGCCGACGGCAACAACACGGAGGCCTTCCTGGGCTTCATCGGTGGCCTGCAGATGAACCTGCCGGAGATCACCCCCCTGTTCGCCCCCAATGTGAACAGCTTCCGGCGGATGCGGCCCAGCCACTCGGCCCCGATCAATGTGCAGTGGGGGGTGGACAACCGCTCCTGCGGTCTGCGGGCCCCGATCTCCGACGCTGCCAACCGGCGGATCGAGGTGCGGCTGCCCGGTGCGGACGCCAATCCCTATCTGGCCATCGCGGCCAGCCTGATCAGCGGCTATCTGGGCATGACCGGGGGCATCCAGCCCTCGCCCCAGGTGCTGGGCAATGCCTATCTCCACGCCCGGACCCTGCCGCGGACCCTGGAGGAGGCGCTGGAGCGGTTCAACAACTGCCGCCGGGTGTGCGACATGCTCGATCCCAGCTTCGTGCGCACCTTCAACGCCATCAAGGAGGCCGAGCTTCAGGCCTTCCAGGGGGTCATCAGTTCCTGGGAGCGGGACCACCTGCTGCTGAAGGTCTGATCCGATGACTGCCGACGGCTTCAATGACGGGCTCGACATGGCCCGGTCCTGGTATGCGGCCACCGCGGCCGCCTCGCCCCGGGACCCGACCCTTTCGGAAGAGACGAGCTGCGACCTGGTAGTGGTGGGGGCCGGCTGCACCGGCCTGGCCGCGGCCCTGTTCGCCGCCCGGTCCGGCCGCAGCGTGATCGTGCTGGAAGGGGGCGAGGTGGGCTGGGGGGCGTCAGGGCGCAACGGCGGCCAGATCATCCCCGGCCTGCGCAAGGGGGCGCTGGAGCTGGTCCAGGCCCTGGGGGAGGAGCGGGGGCGGGCCCTGTTCCACCTGGCGCTGGAGGCCCGGCAACTGGTGGTTGACCTGGTGCGGGAGCTGGAGATCGACTGCGACCTGCGGCTGACCGGCCACCTGCTGGGGGCGCTGAAGGCCTCGCAGATGCGGGACTTCGAGGCCGAGGTCGCCTGCCTCGAACGGGTGATGCACTATCGTGACGCCCGCCTCCTCGACCAGGCCGAGGCCCGCGCCGCGGTGGCCACGCCGGAGTTCGTGGGAGGGCTGGTGGACGGGCAGGGCGGGCACCTGCACCCGCTGAACTATACGCTGGGCCTGGCCAGGGCCTGCCGCGCGGCGGGTGTGCGGATCTTCACCCACTCTCCCGCCACCGGGCTCGAGACCCTGGGCGCCAGGGGGGCGGTGGTCGCCACGCCGGGCGGACGGGTCCGGGCAAAGCACGCCATCCTGGCCGGGGATGCCCTGCTGCAGGGGCTGTCACCGCGGGTCAACCGCCGGATCATGCCGGTGGCGAACTACATCGTGGCCACCGAGCCCCTGAAGGACCCGAAGTCCGTGATCGCGGGAGACATGGCCGTGTCCGACAGCCGCTTCGTGGTGGACTATTTCCGCCTGACCCGGGACGGGCGGCTGCTGTTCGGCGGTGGCGAGCGGTACACGCCGCGCCCTCCGGCGGATATCGGGGCCTTCGTCCGTCCCTATCTGGAGCGCAGCTTTCCGCAGCTGGCGGGCATCCCCTTCGACCACGCCTGGGGGGGGATGGTGTCCATCACCCTTTCCCGGTTGCCGCACATCGGCCGCGACGGACCGGTGCTGTTCGCCCACGGCTATTCCGGGCAGGGGGTGGTCCTGTCCTCGCTGGCCGGGCGGCTGCTGGCCGAGGCGCTGGACGGCAACGCCGCGGGGCTGGAGCAGTTCCAGCATGTGGAACCCCCGGCCTTTCCCGGGGGGCGGATGTTCAGCGGGCCCCTGCACGTGCTGGGCATGGCCTGGTACGCCCTGCGCGACCGCCTATGAGGCCACCCGGTCGGCCTCGGGTTCCGTGACAGGCCCTGCATCGGCCGCCACCAGGGCCGCGGTCGCCTGCTCGATGCGGGTCTCCAGTTCCCGCATGAAGCTGGCGCGCTTCAGGCCGGCGGGAATGGGCTCCAGCACCTCGAACACCACGGTTCCGGGAATCCGGGCAATGCCATGGGCCGGCCAGTGCAGCCCCGAATTGGTGGCCAGCGGCACGCAGGGCACCGCGAGCTCCTTGTAGAGCGCCGCGATCCCCGGCTTGTAGTCCGGGGCCGCCCCGGGCAGGACCCGGGTCCCTTCCGGAAAGATCAGGACCTGGCGTCCCTCGTCGAACCGCTGGCGCACATCCTTGATCAGCCCGCGCAGCGTCTTGGCCGCGCCCTCCCGGTCGATGGGGATCATGCCCGAGCGCTTGGCGTACCAGCCATAGATCGGGATGCTCAGCAGCTCCCGCTTCAGGACGATGGTGGGGCAGGCGAGGAAGGCGAAGGGGGCGACGGTGTCCAGCATGCTCTGGTGCTTGCCGGCGATCAGCACCCCGGTCCGGGGCAGGTGGTGCAGGCCGCGAAGCTCCACCCGGATGCCGCAGATCAGCTCCAGCGCGCGAAGCGCCGCGCGGCACCAGACCCGCACTGCGCCCAGGGCCAGATTCGGGGCCACCAGCAGCACGGGCAGGAACAGGGTCCCCACCACGAGGGCCGAGCCGCCCATCCACACATTGAAGATCAGTCCCCGCAGCCAGTCTGCTGCCGTGGGCTTACGCACTGCGATCAAGAGGCGGCCCCGGCGGTGGTGGGCGCACTGGGGGCGGGGGCCGTGGCCGGCCGGATGTGGCGCCAGGTCGAGCGGGCCAGTTCCCGGGTCAGGATCGCCAGATACTTGCAGTATTCCACCGTGATCCGCCGGGTATCCCCCCACTTGGTCCACCAGCGCCGCGCGTTCACCGTGTCCGTCACCACGGGATAGGGATAAAGCTCCACCCCCGGCATGGTGGACTGAAGCTCGAGGATCGCCCGGGGAATGTGATAGTCGGCGGTCACCACGATCAGACTGCGATAGTGGTGATAGGCGACCCAGCGGGCCGTCTCCACGGCATTGCCGCGGGTGGTCTCCGCCCGGAAGCCGAGATCGACGCAGCAGTCCCAGATCCGGCCCACGCCGCGGGCCACGTACTTCACCTCGGAGCGGCGGGCCTGGGGGTTCACGCCGGAGATCAGCAGGCGGCGGCCCTTGCCTTCCTCCAGCAGCTGCACCGCCGCCTCGATCCGGATGGAGGAGGCCCCGGTCAGGGCCACGATGGCATCGGCATTGGGCGGCTCGAAGGCCGGGGTGGAACTGGCGACCCGGGACGCGAAGGCGGCCAGGCCGAACACCCAGAACAGGACCAGCAGTACGATCACGGCGAGAGTTTTCATGCCGCCTTCCGCCCTTCCCGCTGCGAGGCGCCCCGATGCGGCGCGAGGTTCCCGTTCATACCTGCTCCCGGAGGATCGCCATGGCGACACTGTGCGCCGAAAGCGCAGCCACCAGGGCCCCCAGCACGGGCGCGGCGAGGCAGGCCAGCAGGTCCGTCCAGGCGATCGGCAGGGCCGGAGAGAACCCGTCCGAACCGCCTGTTAACCTCAGTATAGCGCCAACTGCCGCCGCCGCCAGTGCGCCATAGGCCGCAGCCCGCGTGGCGAGCGCGGCAAAGCGCATCTGGAACAATTGCGCCACAAACCGGTCCTCGGCCCCGCACAGATGCAGCACCTCCACCACATCCCGGCGGGCGGCCAGCCCCTGGCGGGTGGCAAAGGCCACCACCGACCCGGCCGCCGTGGCGATCAGCAGACAGGCCACGGCCGCGCTCAGCCGGACGATGTCGCCGCTGGTCCGGACATCGGCCATCCAGCGGCTGTGGTCGTCCACCGTGGCATCGAGATGCGCCGCCGCCAGGGCCCGGTTCAGGTCCGCGGAGGTGGCCGGGTGGTCCGGGGCCAGCTCCACCGTCACCAGTTGCGGCAGGGGCAGGTCGGCGGGGATGTTGCCCTTGCCGAGCCAGGGCTCCAGCAGGGCCTCGGCGGACTTGCGGTCCATGGCCCGGGCCTCGCTCACGCCCCTGACCCCGGCGACGGCCTCTGCCGCCCGGGCCGCGGCCTCGGCACCGGTCTCCCCGCCCACCGGGCGCACCTGGACGGTGGCCGAGCCGGACAGCTGCCGCGCCCAGCCCTGGGCGGCGCGATCGGCGGCCAGGGCGGCGATGACGGCGATGCAGGCGAGGAAGGACAACACCGCCACGGTGAAGACCAGCCCCGGATCCCGGAAGTCCCGGCTCGGCAGGATCGATGCGGCGGGGTCCGGCCCGCGGTCGTCGGCGGCGCTCACAGGAAGCCTGCGCCGGCAAGGCTGTCCGGGTCCTCCGGGTACGACCTCGGCCCGGCGGCGGGGTGCAGCGACAGATGCCCCTGTTCCAGATGCATCACCGGCATGCCGGACCGGGCCACCAGGTCCTGGTCGTGGCTGGCGATGACCACGGTGGTGCCCATCCGGTTCAGCTCCACCAGCAGGCGCAGGATCCGCAGGGCCATGGCATGGTCCACATTGCCCGTCGGCTCGTCCGCCAGCAGGATGTCGGGCTTGGTCACCACCGCCCGGGCAATGCTCAGCCGCTGCTTTTCCCCGCCGGAGAGGGTGGGGGGGTAGGCCCACATCCGCTCCCCCAGCCCGACCCACTCCAGAAGCTCGATCACGTCGCCCTGGTACTGTTCGAGCCGCTGCCCGGCGATGCGCAGGGGCAGGGCCACATTGTCGAAGGCGGTGAGGTGGTCCAGCAGGTGGAACTCCTGGAAGACCACGCCGATCCGCCGCCGCAGGAACGGCAGTTCCGTCCGCGGGGTGGTGCCGATGTCGTGGTCGAAGATGCGCAATCGCCCCTTCGACGGGCGCGCGGCGATGTAGATCAGCTTGAGAAGCGAACTTTTGCCCGCACCGGACGCGCCGGTAAGGAAATGGAAGGAGCCCGGTGTTAACCCAAGGTCGATATCGCGAAGCACCTCGGGCGCCTGTCCGTAGCGCATCGAGACGCCTTCGAAGGAAACGACGGGATTCCCTGTGCCATCCGAATTTAAATTTGTAAAATCATATACTTGGCTGGACATGGCGCCCGGAATCGGCAAGCTCCTTCGGACAGGCGCAAGGCCCCCGATTCGACCGACATGATACTCACCTGCCCCGACTGTGCCACTCGCTATTTCGTGCGGGAGGGCTCCATCCCCGAGAGCGGCCGCAAGGTCCGCTGCGCGGGTTGCGCCCATGTGTGGCTGGCGACCAGCCTCGACCTGTCGGCGGACGAGGACGGGGTCGCAGGCGTGCCGGCGTCGACGGAGCCGCCGCGGCCGTCCGCACCGGTCAGCGAAGCCGGGGAGACGCCGCTGATCGGCCCCCTGGATGTGGAACCGCCCCTGCCGGCCCAGATCCGCGCCCGGGTCCAGGCCCGCCGGGAGACCCGGGAGGCGGTGGCCGCCGGGGTCGTCTGGGCGGTCTTGTGTGCGGGCTTTGCCATGGTGCTGGTGGCGGCGGTGCTGTTCAAGGTGCAGGTGGTCCGGATGTTCCCCGCCACCGCCGGGGCCTATGCGGCCATCCGCATGCCGGTGAATCCCGTGGGCCTGTCCCTGGAGTCGGTCCAGGGAAGCCCGGGCCTCAGCAATGGTCGCGCGACCCTGGTGGTCAGCGGCGTGGAACGCAATGTGGAGACCGACAGCCGTCCGCCCGCCCCGGTGCGGGTGGCCCTGTTCGACCGGGCCGGCAAGCCGCTGCGCGAGCAGACGGCCCGGGTCGATGGCCCCCCCCTGGCCCCGGGCGAGACCCGGGCCTTTTCCGTGAACCTGTACGATCCCCCGATCAACGTGGCCGAATACCAGGTTGAATTCGTGGTGGAAAAGCCGGCGAAGGTCACCCATCCCGCAGCGCCGCGCCCCGCGGCCCCGACAGCGCATCATCCCCTGCCGCTAAGGGGCGCGACGGCGCCGGTGGCCAATGTCGGCACCGCTGCTCCGGTGGAGGCCCGCCCCCTGCCGCCGGAATCCCCGTTTGCGCTCCCCAGCGAGGGCAAGCTGCGAACCGAAACCCGCTGACGACCGATGGCGCGGGAACAGCTTCTCGGTGAGGAGGAGGTCCAGACCCGGGTCGCCGCCCTGGCCCGGGCCGTGGCCGGGCGGATCGATGACGACACGGTCTGCGTCTGCCTGCTGACCGGGGCCCTGTGGTTTGCCGGAGACGTGATGCGGGAACTGGCCCGACTGGGACGGAACCCGCGCTTCGACTGCCTGTGGCTGGCCTCCTACGGGGACGCGGAGGTCAGTTCCGGCCGGGTGAGGGTCCACGCGCCCCTGCAGAGACCGGTGGAAGGGGCGCGGGTGCTGCTGCTGGACGACGTGCTGGACAGCGGCCTGTCCCTGATCACGGCCCGGGACATGATGCAGGCCGCGGGGGCGTCCGAGGTGCTGACCGCGGTGTTCGCCCGCAAGCCCTGGCCGACGGAGCGGGGCGTCGTGGCGGACTTCGTGGCCTGGGAGGCCCCGGCCCGCTACATCATCGGCTATGGCATGGATGCCGCCGGTCGCTACCGGGGGCTGCCGGACATCTGGGCCGAGGACGGCGGTTAGGGAGCGGCCTCAGCCCAGCCAGTCGGGCAGGGGCTCCCGGGCCAGCATCTCCTCGAAGGTGGGCCGACGGCGGATGACGCTGAAGCGGTCACCGCTCACCAGCACTTCGGGAATGAGCGGGCGGCTGTTGTATTCGCTGCTCATGGAGGCCCCGTAGGCCCCGGCGGACTGGAAGGCCACCAGGTCCCCCGCGGCCATCGGCGGCAGGGGGCGATCCCTGGCAAAGGTGTCCCCGGTCTCGCAGACCGGGCCGACCACGTCCATCGCCTCCTCCGGTGCCCCGTTGCCGGAGCGGACCGGTCGGATGCCGTGATAGGCCTCGTACAGGGTCGGGCGAAGCAGGTCGTTCATGGCCGCATCCACCACCAGGAAACTGCGCCCCTCCGCCCGGCGATGCACATGGATGGCCGTGGCCACCAGCACACCGGCATTGGCCACGATCAGCCGACCCGGTTCGAAGGCCAGGTCGATGTCGAGCCCGTCCAGCACCCGGGCCACCATGGCGGCGTAGATGGACGGCAGGGGCGGCGCTTCCGGGGCATCGAAATAGGGCACGCCCAGCCCGCCGCCCAGGTCCAGGCGCTCCACGCTCAGGCCCTCCCGGCGCAGGTCCTCCACCAGGCCCCGCATCCGGGTGAACGCGGCCTCCAGGGGGGCGAGGTCGGTGATCTGGCTGCCGATGTGGCACGCAACCCCCACCGGGCGCAGAAAGGGCGAGGCGGCGGCCCGGGCATAGAGCCGCCGGGCCTCGGAGAAGGATACGCCGAACTTGGACTCGGCCTTGCCGGTGGAGATCTTGGCGTGCCCGCCGGCCCCCACGTCCGGATTGACCCGGATGGCAATGGCGGGGCGGGCGCCCCGGGCCTCGGCGATCGCGGCCAGGCGCTCCAGCTCCGCCTCGGCCTCCACATTTATCTCGCAGACCCCCTGGTCGATGGCGAAGGCGAGTTCCGCATCGGTCTTGCCGACCCCGGAGAAGACGATCCGCTCCGGCGGCACGCCCGCGGCCAGGGCCCGGCGGATCTCCCCCTCCGACACCGTGTCGGCTCCGGCACCCAGGCGGGCCAGGGTGCGGATGACGGCCAGGTTGGAATTGGCCTTCACCGCATAGGCCACCAGCAGTCGCCGCCCCGGCATGGCGGCCTGCAGGGCGTCCCGGAACACGGTGAAGTGCCGCTCGAGGGTGGCGGTGGAATAGACATAGACAGGCGTCCCGACCGCCTCGGCGATCTCTGCCAGGGGCACGTCCTCGCACCACAGTTCCGGCGCGCCGGTGGGACCCGGGCGGTCCTGGAAGTGGTCCATCAGGCGGGTGTCCTCAGTCGGGCGACGTCAGTTGGGCGGCCGGGTGGAGACCGGCGCGCCCATGAGGTTCGGCGACCCGTCCACCGGGGTGGCGGACAGGGGGGTGAGCTTCTGGTTCGGGTCCTGGATGTCCCGCTTGGTCTTGGGCGCGTTGTCCGTGGAGGGTTGCGGGTCGGGCTGGTCCGCAACGGCGTTCGGATTGACCGGGGCGCGCTGCTTCTCGGCCTTTTCGGCCTTGGCGGCGGCGTCGGCGGCCTGGCGGGCCTGGTAGTCGGCCTTGGCGGCGTCCCCGAACATGGGCGGCGGCTGCCGCAGGGGGCCGAGCTTGCCGCAGGCCGTCAGGGACAGGGCCAGAAGCCCGATGGCCGCCAGGGGCCGCCTCGCATCACGCTTTGTCATCGGAGAGCCGTTCCTTCCAGAGACTGACCTGGCGGCGGACCTCCGCCGGGGCGGTGCCACCATAGCTGATACGGCTGGCGACGGAACGCTCCGGCGTCAAGACCTGATAGACATCGGCGGTGATTCCCGCCTCGATCGCCTGCAGCTCGGAAAGGGGCAGGGCGGGCAGGTCGACCCCCAGCTGCTCGGCACGCTTCACCGCCGCGCCGGTCACGTGGTGGGCCCGGCGGAACGGCATGTCGAGGGTGCGGACCAGCCAGTCGGCCAGGTCCGTGGCCGTGGAGAAGCCGGACGCGGCGGCGGCGGCCATGCGCGCCCGGTCCGGCGTCAGGTCGCGGACCATGCCGGCCATGGCGGCCAGCGCCAGGTCAAGGGAGTCGAAGGCCTCGAACACCGGCACCTTGTCCTCCTGCATGTCCTTGGAATAGGCCAGCGGCAGGCCCTTCATGACCATCGTCAGGCTGGTCAGGGCCCCGAAGATGCGGCCGGTCTTGGCGCGGATCAGCTCCGCGGCATCCGGGTTGCGCTTCTGCGGCATGATCGACGAGCCGGTGGTGAAGGCATCGGACAGGCCGACAAAGCCGAACTGCGGCGTCACCCAGATCACCAGCTCCTCCGCCAGCCGCGACAGGTGCGTGGCGGTGATGGAGGCGGCGGACAGGGCCTCCAGCGCGAAGTCCCGGTCGGAGACGCTGTCCAGGGAATTGGCCGTGGGCCGGTCGAAGCCCAGCGCCGCCGCCGTGGCATGGCGATCGATCGGGAACGGGGACCCGGCGAGGGCAGCAGCCCCCAGCGGGCATTCGTTCATCCGCGCCCGGGCATCGGCAAAGCGGCCCGCGTCCCGGCCGAACATCTCCACATAGGCCATCAGATGGTGGCCGAAGGTCACCGGCTGGGCGGGCTGCAGGTGGGTGAAGCCGGGCATCAGGGTCCCGGCCTCGGCCTCCGCCCGCTCCAGCAGGGCGTGCTGCAGGTCCTTCAGCTGGGCCATGGCATGGTCGCAGGCCGACCGGACCCAGAGCCGGAAGTCGAGGGCCACCTGGTCATTGCGGGACCGCGCCGTGTGCAGCCGCCCCGACGGATCGCCGATCAGTTCCGCCAGCCGGGCCTCCACGTTCATGTGGATGTCCTCGTAGCGGTCGCGGAAGGGGAAGGTCCCGGCCTCGATCTCCGCCCGGATGGTGTCGAGGCCGCCCTGGATCAGGGCCCCGTCGGCGGCGCTGAGGATCCCCTGGGCCACCAGCATGGCCGCATGGGCCTTGGAGCCCGCCAGGTCCTGGGCCCACAGGCGGCGGTCGAAGCCGATGGACACATTGATGGCCTGCATCAGCGCCGCGGGCTCGCGTTCGAAGCGTCCGCCCCATATATCCTGACCCCTGGACGCAGACGCGGGGCTTTGAGGCTTTTCGGTCATGAGTGAAAACGAACCTTCCGGACAGAGAGGCGGGTCCTCGCTCCAGCGGTGGATCCCCTGGCTCGCGGCAAGCGGCGCGGTGGCCGTGGGGCTCCTCTACATCATCGGGACCCAACTCATCAAACCCGATGCGCGTCCGGGCAGCGGACCGGCGGGCACCGCGGTCAATACCGGCCCGGCCACCGTGTCCGAGGCGGCCCCCGGCACGATGCACCTGATCCCCGCGCTGGGCGCCCGGGGGACGGGCACCCTGCCGCCGGACGTTCCGTTCCTGGATGCGGAGGGGCACAAGGTCACCCTGGCCCGGTTCCGGGGCAAGGTGGTGCTGCTGAACCTGTGGGCCACCTGGTGCACCCCCTGCAAGGTGGAGATGCCGGCGCTGGCCCGGCTCCAGACCGCCTATGCGGGCAAGGACCTGGTGGTGGTGGCGCTGAGCATCGACAGCCCCCGGGCGGAGGCCAAGGCCCGCGACTTCATCGCCCGGAACGCGCCGCTCGCCCTCTACCGCGACCCGGACTATGCCCTGCCGCCCGCCTTTTCGCCGCCGGTCATCGGCGTGCCCGCGACCTTCTTCATCGACCGCAGCGGCCATGTCCGCGGGCGGGTGGACAGTGACGCGGACTGGACCGGCCCGAAGGCCCGCGCGGCGGTGGACCAGCTGCTGTCGGAATAGTTTGCCTTGTTATCGCCCGAAGGGTGCGGCAAGCCTTGGGGCATGATGCACCGTCGCCGCCTCGTCGCTTCCCTCGCCACCCTCGGCGGTCTTGCCGCCCTGCCGGTTCCGGCCCTTGCCCGGCTGGCCACGCCCTTCGACCTGAAGGGCCTCGTGGCGAAGGAACAGGTTCCGGCGCTCGGGGTGATCGTCGTCACCTCCACGGAGATCAAGCACCTGGAAGTGCAGGGGCACCGGCGACTTGGGGGCGTCGCACCCGTCACGGTCAAGGACAGCTGGGCCTTCGGGGACCACACCATGGGCCTCACCTCCGCGATCTTCGCGCGGCTGGTGGAGGGCGGCAGGCTCGGCTGGAATGCCCGGCTGGAGAGCCTGTCGCCGACGCTGCCGGGCATCTCGGCCGCCTGGCGGACGGCCACGGTGGAGACCTTCCTCGCCCACCGCTCGGGCCTCGACGACACCAGCCTGATCACGGAGGCCTGGCTGGCCCAGCGGCAGGCCGACCGCCGTCCCGCCCGGGTCCAGCGGGCGGAGCTCCTGGCCCAGGTGCTGGCCGGTGAACCAGGTGCCCGGCCGGGCGAGTTCCTGCCCGGCCGCACCAACTACATGGTCGCCGCGGCCCTCCTCGAGCATGTGTCCGGCCAGGTCTACGAGGACCTGGCCAAGTCCGAGGCCTTCGACTGGTGGGGGGCCACGGACGCGGGCTTCGGTCCGCCGCTCGGGGACGCCCCCCTGGGCCACCGGCGACTGGCCAGCGGCGGGCTCGAGCCCGTGGCCGCGGGGGGTGGCGCGGACGCCCCGGCGATCCTGAACCCGGCGTCGGGGGCCCACATGACCCTGTCGGAATACGGCCGGTTCCTGCAGCTCATGCTGAGCGACGGGGGCGGTTGGCTGAAGCCGACCTCCCTCAGCCACCTGGCCCGGCCCTGGGACAAGGGGGCGACGGGCTATGGTCTCGGCTGGCGGTTCAGCGACGATGCGGAATGGGCCAAGGGGCCGCTCCTGACCCAGGAGGGCGGAGACGCCGCCTGGCAGGCCCAGGCGGTGCTGGCCCCGGGCCGGGACCTGGGCATCATCGCGGTTGCCAATGCCGACAGCGATCATGCCTGCCGCGCGGCCATCGACGCGGCGGTGAAGTCCTTCGCCGAGGACGCGCCGGTCTTCAACGAGCTGAAATTCTGATCCAGCGACCGCGCAGACGGTCGGAACCTTCGGGAAGGACTCCGGACCCATGATCGAACGCACCGTCGAGCTGACCACCCCGCACGGGTCGATGACCACCTTCATCTGCCATCCGGAGCGGGAGGGGCCGCATCCGCCGATCCTGTTCTACATGGATGCCCCGGCTATCCGGGAGGAGCTGCGGGACATGGCGCGGCGGCTGGCGACGGTGGGCTACTACGTCATGCTGCCGAACCTCTACTACCGGGCGGGCGTCATGGAACTGGACTGGCGGCCGGACAATCCGGAGGTCCGGCTGCGGATGATGGCGCTGATGGGCGGCCTGACCATCCCGATGATCATGGACGACACCGACGCGCTGGTCGCCTTCCTCGATGCCGATCCGGCGGCGAAGGGCGGGGCCATCGGCACCCTGGGCTATTGCATGAGCGGCCAGTACGCCATCAATGCCGCCGCGCGGTACCCCGACCGGGTCACGGCGGCGGCCTCGATCTACGGAGTGAAGCTGGTCACGGACGAGCCGGACAGCCCGCATCTGGCCGCGGCCCGGGCCCCGGCGGAGTACTACGTGGCCTGTGCCGAGACCGATGTCTGGGCCCCGCCGGAAATGGTGGCGGCGTTCCGCGAGGCCATGACCTCCCAGGGCGTCAATGCGGAGGTGGAACTCCATCCGGGGGTGGAGCACGGCTTTGCCTTCCCCCAGCGCCCGGCCTTCAACAAGCCCGCGGCGGAGCGGCACTGGGAGCGGCTGTTCGCCCTCTACCGCCGCCGCCTCTAGGCCTGGTCAGCGTTCGCCGGAGAGTTCCAGCACTTCCTCGAAGGTCCGCAGACCCGGCCGCTGGGCGGTGACCAGCACCCCCATGTTTCCGGGGGCATGGCGGTTGTCGAGCATCTTCTCGTGGGCGTCGGGGATCTGCTCCCAGGTGAAGACCTCCGACAGGCAGGGGTCGATGCGCCGCTCGATCACCAGCTGGTTGGCGGCGGAGGCCTGTTTCAGGTTGGCGAAGTGGCTGCCCTGCACCCGCTTCTGCCGCATCCACAGGAAGCGGGCATCCATGGTCAGGTTGAAGCCGGAGGTCCCGGCGCAGATCACCACCATGCCGCCCCGCTTGGTCACGAACACCGAGACGGGGAAGGTCTGCTCGCCGGGGTGTTCGAAGACCATGTCCACGTCCTTGCCGCCGGTGTGCTGCCACAGGGCCTTTCCGAACTTTCGGGTCTCCTTCATGTAGTCGGCGAACTCCGGCCCGTTGACCGTGGGCAGCTGGCCCCAGCAGTTGAAGTCCTTGCGGTTCATGACCGCCTTGGCCCCCATGGACAGCACGAAGTCCACCTTCGATTCGTCGCTGACCACGCCGATGGCATTGGCCCCGGACACGGCGCACAGCTGGCAGGCGAATACGCCCAGGCCCCCGGACGCCCCCCAGACCAGCACATTGTCCCCCGGGCGCAGCACATGCGGCTCGTGCCCGAACAGCATGCGATAGGCGGTGGCCAGCGTCAGGACGTAGCAGCCGCTCTCCTCCCAGGTCAGGTGGCGCGGGCGGGGCATCAGCTGGCGGGACTGGACGCGGCAGAACTGGGCAAAGGCCCCGTCCGGCGTCTCGTAGCCCCAGATCCGCTGGCTGGGGGAGAACATCGGGTCGCCGCCGTTGCACTCCTCGTCGTCCCCGTCGTCCTGGTTGCAGTGAACCACGACCTCGTCACCCGGCTTCCAGCGGCGCACGCGGGACCCTACCGCCCAGACGATGCCCGCGGCGTCGGACCCAGCCACGTGATAGGGCTGTTTGTGCACGTCCAGCACGCTCACCGGTTCGCCCAGGGCCGCCCAGACGCCGTTGAAGTTCACCCCGGCGGCCATGACCAGCACCAGCACCTCGTCGTCACCGATGGTGGGGGTGGGCACCACCTCCACCTGCATGGCGGTGTTGGGACGGCCGTGCCGCTCCTTGCGGATCGCCCAGGCGTACATCTTCTCCGGCACGTGATAGGCCGGCGGCACTTCCCCGATCTCGTAGAGGTCCTTCTGGGCGCTGCTGGACAGGGTGGCGGTTGACATGTCTTTTCCCGATCTTGTTGATCTTGGATCCAGGTGAGAAGTGTTGCGCTGCAGAATGGCTGGCTGACGTAAGGATCAGGTAAAATCCGTCATCCCCGTCCCCCGGACGGTCGGATGCGGGCATCCCCGTATCAAGGCCCCTTTACGCTCAACACATTCGACCCCGAGGGTGTTATAGGCTTGCCGGGTTGGCAAGCGCATATTTTGCAGTGCAGCATAATGGTCGGCGAAGCGCGCGGACCCGGATCGCCCCCGCGGCGGCCGCAGGCGAGGAGACGAGAATGGCAGATCGGTCCGGAACGGAGTCACAGGCCCGGCGGGACGCTCCGTGGATCTTCCGCACCTATGCGGGACACTCCACCGCGGCCATGTCCAACCGCCTGTACCGGGCCAATCTGGACAAGGGCCAGACCGGGCTCTCCATCGCCTTCGACCTGCCGACCCAGACCGGCTACGACCCCGACCACGTCCTGGCCCGGGGGGAGGTCGGCAAGGTCGGCGTGCCGGTCAGCCATCTGGGCGACATGCGGGCCCTGTTCGACCAGATCCCCCTGGCGCGCATGAACACCTCCATGACCATCAACGCCACGGCGCCCTGGCTGCTGGCCCTCTATGTGGCCCTGGCGGAGGAGCAGGGGGCGGACCCCAAGGCCCTGCAGGGCACCACCCAGAACGACCTGATCAAGGAATACCTGTCGCGGGGGACCTACATCTTTCCGCCGCGGCCGAGCCTGCGGCTGATCTCGGACATGATCGTCTGGTGCTATGGCGAGACGCCGAAGTTCAACCCGATGAATGTCTGCTCCTACCACCTGCAGGAGGCGGGGGCGACGCCGGAGCAGGAGCTGGCCTTTGCGCTCGCCACCGCCATCGCCGTGCTGGACGCCGTCCGCGCCGCCGCGCCGGAGCATGCGGCGGAGTTCGGCAAGATCGCCTCGCGCATCTCCTTCTTCGTCAATGCGGGCATCCGGTTCGTCACCGAAATGTGCAAGATGCGCGCCTTTACAGAGCTTTGGGACGAAATCCTCGCGCAACGCTATGGCGTGACGGAGGCCACCCAGCGGCGATTCCGCTACGGGGTTCAGGTGAACTCGCTGGGCCTGACGGAGCAGCAGCCGGAGAACAACGTCTATCGTATCCTGATCGAGATGCTGGCCGTGACCCTGTCCAAGTCGGCGCGGGCGCGCGCCGTGCAGCTGCCGGCCTGGAACGAGGCGCTGGGTCTGCCGCGACCCTGGGACCAGCAGTGGTCCCTGCGCATGCAGCAGATACTGGCCCTGGAGACCGACCTGCTGGAATACGAGGACCTGTTCGATGGCTCGCCGGTGGTGACGGACAAGGTGGAGGCGCTGAAGGCCGCCGCCCGGGCGGAACTGGCCACCCTCGACGCCATGGGCGGGGCGGTCGCGGCCGTGGAGTCCGGCTACATGAAGGCCCGGCTGGTGGAGAGCAATACCGACCGCCTGCAGGCCATCGAGAGCGGGGACATGACGGTGGTGGGCGTCAATCGCTACACCACGACGGAGGCCTCGCCCCTGACCGCCGGGGAAGGGGCCATCCAGCGGGTGGACCCGGCCGTGGAGGCCGACGCCATCGCGCGGCTGCAGGCCTGGCGGGCGGAGCGCGATCCCGCCGCCGTGGCCGAGGCCTTGGCTGCCCTGCGCGCGGCCGCGTCCGGTGCCGACAACATCATGCCGCCCTCCATCCTCTGTGCCCGGGCCGGCGTCACCACCGGCGAATGGGCGGAGACCCTGCGCCAGGTGTTCGGCGAGTACCGCGCCCCGACCGGCGTGGGCGAGGGCGCGCGCTCCCCCGCGGGGGCTGACGCCCTGGCGGCCATCGAGGCGGTACGGGCGGAGGTGGACCGGGTGTCCGCGCGGTTGGGTCGCCGGTTGAAGCTGCTGGTGGGCAAGCCGGGCCTCGACGGCCACTCCAACGGGGCCGAGCAGATCGCCGTCCGCGCCCGGGACTGCGGCTTCGAGGTGGTCTATGAGGGCATCCGCCTCACCCCCGCCCAGATCGTCAATGCCGCGGTGGAGGAGGGGGTCCATCTGGTGGGCCTGTCCATCCTCTCCGGCTCGCACATGGCCCTGGTGGGGGACGTGGTGGAGACCATGAAGGCCCAGGGCATCGGCGACATTCCCCTGATCGTCGGTGGCATCATCCCGCCGGAGGATGCGGCGAGGCTGAAGGCCATGGGCGTTGCGGCGGTCTACACGCCCAAGGACTTCGACCTGACCGGCATCATCGCCGACATGGTGCGGGTGGCGGAAGCCGCGTCGGACCCGGCCTGAGGCGGTCGTCGCCGTCGAAAAGTCGTTGCCTTACCCCCGCGTCGCCGTGCCACTGTGGAACCCACTGGCAGGCAGCGGCCTGCGCCCACGGGGACCCCACGCATGAGCGACGCCGTCACGCCCTTTGTCCTGAACATTCCCCAGTCCCGGATCGACGATCTGCATCAGCGGCTGGACCTGACCCGCTGGCCGGAGAAGGAAACGGTGGACGACTGGTCCCAGGGGGCACCGCTGGCCAAGGTCCGGGCCCTCTGCGACTACTGGCGCAACGGCTATGACTGGCGTCGGTTCGAGGCCCGGCTGAATGCGCTCGGCCAGTTCCGCACCGAGATCGACGGGCTGGGCATCCACTTCCTGCACGTCCGCTCCCCCCACGCCAACGCCATGCCGCTGCTGATGACCCACGGCTGGCCGGGCTCGGTGGCGGAGTTCATGAAGGTGATCGGCCCCTTGACCGATCCGGTGGCCCACGGAGGCCGGGCGGAGGATGCCTTCCATGTGATCGCGCCGTCCCTGCCGGGCTTCGGCTTTTCCGACAAGCCCACCGGCACCGGCTGGGGCGTGCCGCGGATCGCCATGGCCTGGATCCAGCTGATGGCGCGGCTGGGCTATGACCGCTGGGTGGCGCAGGGGGGCGACTGGGGCTCCGCCGTGACCACCACCATCGGAGTGATCAATCCCGACCCCTGTGCGGCCATCCATGTGAACATGCCGCTGGTCTATCCGGGGCCGGACGACATGGCCGACCTGACCCCCTTCGAGCAGAGCGCGCTGGCCGCACTGAAGCACTATCAGGACAAGGAGGCTGGCTATTCCAAGCAGCAGGCGACCCGGCCCCAGACCCTGGGCTACGGCCTGACGGACTCCCCCGTGGGCCAGGCCGCCTGGATCTACGAGAAGATGTGGGCCTGGACGGACAATGCCGGCCAGCCGGAGGACGTGCTGACCCACGACGAGATCCTGGACAACATCATGCTCTACTGGCTGCCGGCCACGGGGGCGTCGTCGGGACGGCTGTACTGGGAGAGCTTCGGCAGCTTCGGCAGCGTGCCGCTCGCCATTCCGACAGGGGTCAGCATGTTCCCGAAGGAACTGTTCCGTGCGTCCCGCCGCTGGGCGGACAAGCACATGTCCAACATCATCCACTGGAACCAGCTGGAAAAGGGCGGGCACTTCGCCGCCTGGGAACAGCCGGAGACCTTCGTTTCGGAGGTCCGGACCTGCTTCGCCAAGGTACGCTGAGCATCTCTGCCATGCTGACAAAAGAAGAGGCCGGGGATCGCTCCCCGGCCTCTCGCATCTGATCTGAGGTTCAGCCGATCAGAGGCTGTAGTACATGTCGAATTCCACCGGGTGCGGCGTGATCTCGAAGCGCTTCACCTCTTCCATCTTCAGCTCGATGAAGCTGTCGATGAAGTCGTCGTCCATGACGCCGCCCTTCTTGAGGAAGGCGCGGTCCTTGTCGAGGTTCTCCAGCGCTTCCCGCAGGGAGCCGCAGACTTCCGGCACATTGGCCTGCTCCGCGGGGGGCAGGTCGTACAGGTTCTTGTCCATCGGCGCGCCCGGATCGATGCGGTTCTCGACGCCGTCGAGGCCGGCCATCAGAAGCGCGGTGAAGGTCAGGTAGGGGTTGCCCATCGGGTCGGGGAAGCGGGTCTCGATGCGCTTGCCCTTGGGCGAGGACACCCAGGGGATACGGATCGAGGCGGAGCGGTTGCGGGCCGAATAGGCCAGCTTCACCGGGGCTTCGTAGCCCGGCACCAGGCGCTTGTAGCTGTTGGTGGTCGGGTTGGCGAAGGCGTTGATGGCCTTGGCGTGCTTGATGATGCCGCCGATGTACCACAGGCAGACATCCGACAGGCCGGCATACTTGTCACCGGCGAACAGCGGCTTGCCGTCCTTCCAGATGGACTGGTGGCAGTGCATGCCCGAGCCGTTGTCGCCGAAATACGGCTTCGGCATGAAGGTGGCGGTCTTGCCATAGGCCGCGGCCACGTTGTGGATGACGTACTTGTAGAGCTGCATCCGGTCGGCCATGGTCAGCAGGTCGGAGAACTTCAGGCCCAGCTCATGCTGCGCGGGCGCCACCTCGTGGTGGTGCTTTTCCGGCTCGAGGCCCAGTTCGCCCATCACGGCCAGCATCTCGCCGCGCAGGTCCTGCCCCGAATCGATCGGGTTCACCGGGAAGTAGCCGCCCTTGGGACCCGGGCGATGGCCCATGTTGCCTTCCGGATATTCCCGGCCGGTGTTGGCCGGCAGTTCCTGGCTGTCGAACTCGTAGCCCATCTTGGTCGGGCTGGTGTTCCAGCGGACGTCGTCGAACACGAAGAACTCGGCTTCCGGGCCGAAATAGACCTGATCCCCGGCGCCGGAGGCCTTCACGTAGGACAGGGCCTTCTTGGCGATGGAGCGCGGGTCGCGGTTGTAGGGCTCGCCCGTGTCCGGGTTCAGCACGTCGCAGAACAGGAACATGGTGGTCTGCTGGTAGAACGGGTCGATATAGGCCGTCTTCAGGTCCGGCTTCAGCAGCATGTCGGACTCGTTGATGGCCTTCCAGCCGGAGATGGACGAGCCGTCGAACATGGTGCCTTCGGACAGGAAGTCATCGTCCACCAGGTCGATGTCGAAGGTCACATGCTGCAGCTTGCCGCGGATGTCGGTGAAGCGGACGTCAACATACTTGACCTCCTTATCCTTGATTTCCTGAAGAATTTCAGCTGGCGTCATGTGATGTGTTCCTGATCTGGATCCGTCGTTGCAACAATTGGCCGGTCACCCGGCCCCGCGTCGGTCTGGCGCCAGGCGCCGGGAGCGACGCCGCCCCCTGTTCGTTGTCCGGCCGCCCCGCGATCGCGGGTCCGGCCGACGGTTCATAGGGCGGTCTGTCCCCGCTCGCCAGTCCGGATGCGCACCACCTCGGTGAGCTCGGACACGAAGATCTTGCCGTCTCCGATCCGGCCCGTGCGGGCGGCATTGGTGATGGCGTCGATGGCCTGGTCGAGCTGGTCGTCGGCGACGGCCACCTCGATCTTGATCTTGGGCAGGAAGTCCACGACGTATTCCGCGCCGCGATAGAGCTCCGTATGGCCCTTCTGGCGGCCATAGCCCTTCACTTCCTGGACCGTCATGCCCTGCACCCCGATGTCCTGAAGGGCTTCCTTCACTTCGTCGAGCTTGAACGGCTTGATGATGGCTTCAATCTTCTTCATGGCGCTCTTTTGAACATGGAGGCATGGCCGGGCGACTGGCTTCGCCCAGCGTCTGAGCATTTCGCCGCCCCCCTCTCAACCCTCCCGGGACCGATGGTTTCAACCCACGCCGAAGGCGCCCATCTTTTGGGCAGAGGTGCCCATGAATGCGGCATGTCTGGTGGGTTGACCTTCCGCACTTGTGTGATGCGGTCGGCAGCCTAAGCTGTCTGTCCCTGCCATGCATCGAGCGTGAATGACCCAGATGGCCCCTTCCGAATCCCTGTCCGAGTGCCCGTTCGTTCATCTCATCCGGCATGGAAAGCCCGCGTCCACCTGGGGGGATGCGGGGGCCGACCCGGACCCGGGCCTCGATGACGACGGCCGGGCGCAGGCCGAGGCCGCCGCCGCCGCGCTTCTGGCCCTGCCGTCCCATCTGCGGCCGGTGCGGGTGGTCAGCAGCCCCCTGCGCCGGTGCCGGGAAACGGCGCAGCCCCTGGCGGAGCGGCTGGGGGTCGAGGTGGTGATCGAGCCGGACGTGGCCGAGATTCCGACGCCGTCGAGCCTGTCCGCGGCCGACCGCCCCGCTTGGCTGCGCAACGCCTTTGGCGGGGTCTGGTCGGACATTCCGGGTGAGCTGGACTATGCCGCCTGGGCCGCCGGAGTGGCCGCCGCCTGTGCGCGGCATCCGGGCGCGGCCGTGTTCAGCCATTTCGTCGCGATCAATGCGGCGGTGGGGGCGGCGCAGGGGGATGCGCGGGTCCGGCAGTTCGAGCCCGGCCATGCCTCCATCACCACCTTCTCCCTTCGCGAGGGCGGTCTGCGGCTGGAGCAGCAGGGGGCTGTGGCGGCCACCCAGGTGCTGTGAGCGGGGAACCGGAGGGGCGCATGCCGATGACCGATCACCAGCTCCTGACGGTGGCCGAAATGACGGCGGCGGACGCGGCGGCCGTGGCTGCAGGCGTTCCGGTCGATCTGCTCATGCAACGCGCAGGTACCGCCGTCGCCACGGCGATCCGGGCCCGGTGGACCCCCCGGCCGGTGCTGGTGCTGTGCGGCCCCGGCAACAATGGCGGCGACGGATACGAGACGGCCTCGGAACTGGCACGGCACGGCTGGACCGTCCGGGTCGCCGCCTCGGGGGACCTCTCCCGGCTGCGGGGCGCGGCGGCCGCGGCCGCCGGGCGCTTTGCCGGTCCGGTGGTGCGGATGGACGCAGCTGCCCTGGACGGGGCGGAGCTGGTGGTCGATGCCCTCTACGGGGCCGGCCTGACCCGGCCGCTGGGCGCGGCGGAGCGGGACATGCTGCGCCGGGCGGCGGAGCGGGCCCCGATCGTGGCCGTGGACCTTCCCTCGGGTCTGGCCGGAGACACGGGCACCGTGCTCGGCCATGCGCCGACGGCGGCCCTGACGGTCACCTTCCACCGCAAGAAGCCCGCCCATGTGCTGGAGCCGGGGCGCAGCCTGTGCGGGGAGGTGGTGGTGGCCGACATCGGCCTGGCCCCGCCGGTCCGGGGCCCGGGCAGCCTGTTCGAGAACCATCCTGACCTCTGGCGGCCCGCCTTTCCGCGCCCGTCGACGGTGGCGCACAAGGGGGACCGAGGACGGCTGGTGCTGGTCTCCGGCCCCATGCACGCCACCGGGGCCTGCCGTCTGGCCGCGCGGGCGGGTCTGAGGATCGGGGCCGGGCTGGTCACCGTCGCCTCGCCACCGGATGCCCTGGCGGTCAATGCCGCCCAGCTGACAGCGATCATGCTCAAGCCCTTCCTGAACGAGGAGGAGCTGCAGCAGATGGCCGAACAGGTGGACGCCGTGGTCATCGGCCCGGCGGCCGGGGTCACGGAGGAGACCCGGCTGAACGTGCTGGCCTGCTGCCGGACGGGGGCGGCCATGGTGGTGGACGCCGATGCCCTGACCATCTTCCGGGACGATCCGGACGAGCTGTTCTCCGCCCTCGACCGCGACGACGTGCTGACCCCCCATCCCGGGGAGTTCGAGCGGATCTTCCCCGGCCTGCTGCGGACCTCGCCCAGCCGGATCGTCGCGGCCCGGTCGGCGGCAGCGACGGCGGGCTGCATCGTGCTGCTGAAGGGGCCGGACACGGTGATCGCCGGGCCGGACGGGCGGGCCGCGGTGAATACCAATGCCACGTCCTGGCTGGCCACGGCCGGGTCCGGGGACGTGCTGGCCGGGACCATTGCGGGCCTCATCGCCCAGGGCATGGACAGCTTCGAGGCCGCCTGCGCCGGGGTCTGGGTGCATGCGGAGACCGGCCGCCGGTTCGGGCCCGGGCTGATCGCCGAGGACCTGCCGGACCGCTTCCCCGAGGTGCTCCGAGACCTGCTGGTCGGGGGCGAGGCTGGGGCCTAGGCGGCCAGGGCCTGACGGGCCACGTCGGCCACGATCTCGAAGGACCGGATCCGGGCCGCGTGGTCGAACATCTGGGTGGTGACGATGATCTCGTTCGCTCCCGTCCGCGCAGCGAAGGCGGCCAGACCCTGGGCCACCCGCTCCGGCCCACCGACCACCGACCGCTCCAGGGTCTCGTTCAGCAGGCCGTGATAGGCGGGGGGATAGAGGGCCTCGATGTCCGCCACCGGCGGCGGCAGCGGGGCAGGGCGGCCCGTCCGCAGATTGACGAAGGCCTGCTGCAGGGAGGTGAACAGGTGAAGGGCCTCTGCGTCCGTCGGGGCGGCAAAGACGTTCAGTCCGGCCATGACCCAGGGCCGCTGCAGGGTCTCTGAGGGCTGGAACCGGCCCCGGTAGAGCCGCAGCGCCAGGTCCAGGTCCTGCGGCGCGAAGTGGGAGGCAAAGGCGAAGGGCAGGCCCAGCGCCGCAGCCAGCTGCGCCCCGTAGGTGCTCGATCCCAGGATGTACAGCGGCACCTTCAGCCCCTCGCCGGGCACGGCATGCACCGCCTGGCCCGGGGCCGGATCGCCGAAATAGGCCATCAGCTCCATCACGTCCCGGGGGAAGTCGTCGATGTCGCCGGTCAGGGTCCGGCGCAGGGCCCGGGCGGTGACCTGGTCCGTTCCCGGGGCCCGGCCGAGGCCCAGGTCGATCCGGTCCGGATAAAGGCTGGCAAGGGTGCCGAACTGCTCGGCAATCACCAGGGGGGCGTGGTTGGGCAGCATGATGCCGCCGGCCCCGACGCGGATGGTCTTCGTGCCCTCGGCCACGAAGCCGATGGCGACGGCGGTGGCGGCACTGGCCACGCCGGGCATGTTGTGATGCTCCGCCAGCCAGTAGCGGCGATAGCCCAGCCGCTCCGCATGACCGGCCAGGTCGCGGCTGTTGCGCAGGGCCCGGGCGGCATCCGCGCCTTCGGGGATCGGTGACAGGTCGAGGACGGAGAGCTGGGTCATGCCCTCAATATAGGCGCATCCCCGGCATTTTCAGCCGTTTTGTCGGGGGACGCGCGTCGATATCGGACCGGAGATTGACGCATCCGTGAATCCTTGTCTCCCTGCCCCGGACCAGGGCGATGGGCCGCGGTGCAGTAACAGGACCCCCGGACATGGCCAACGAACCCCCGCCACCCGAGCCCTCCCTGAAGAAGGTCCTGGGACCCTTCGGCGTGTTCCTGCTGACCGTCTCGGCCCTGTCGCCGGTGGTGTCCTTCTACATCGGCGGGGATGCCGTGCTGCACATGGCGGGATCGGGCGCGGCGGTGGCCTTTCTGGTCGGCGGCGTGGCCTCGGCGATCCTGGCGCTGCTCTATGCCGAGATCGGGGCCGCGTTTCCCCGGGCGGGCGGCACCTATCCGAGCCTGGCGGCCCTGCTCGGCCCGATGACGAGCTTTCCCTATGTGGTGCTGACCGGGGCGGTGTCCTTTGCCAGCCTCGCCTTCACGGCGCTGGGGCTCGGGGACTATGTGCGGGTGCTGGTTCCGGGCCTGCCGCTGTTTCCGGTGGCGGCGGGCGCGATGCTGCTGGCGGCGGGGGTGGCGGTGCTGAACATCCGCTTCGGTGCCCTGGTCACCGGCGTGTTCCTGGTGGTGGAGATCACGGCGCTGGCGATCCTGGTCGCCGTGGCGGCCCTGCATCCGGCCCGGTCGTTCGGCGAGGTGATGCTGCATCCGGTCATGCTGAGCCACGGGGCCCTGGTGCCCACGCCGTTCAGCCTGCTGGCCCTGGCGGGGGTGTCGGGGCTGTGGGCCACGGCCGGGGCGAGCTGGGCCCTCTATTTTGCCGAGGAGATGCACGAGGCGCAGAGCCGGATCGGCCGGGTGATCGCCTGGACCGGCGCGCTGGCGGCCCTGTCCATCGCCGCGCCCATGGTGCTGATGGTGATGGGGACCGACGACCTGAAGACCATTCTCGGCGCGGAGGCCCCCATCGCGACCTTCCTTCGCCGGGCAGGCGGACCGGTCCTGTCCGGGGTCGTCAGCCTGGGGGCCGTGGCCGCCATCTTCAATGCCCTGATCGCCAACATCATGGCCTATGGGCGGATGTTCTACGCCACGGGCCGGGACGGCATGTGGCTGGCCCCGATCAACCGGTTCCTCAGCGGCCTGCACCCGCGCTTCAATTCCCCCATCGCCGCGACGGTGCTGGTGGCGACGGTGGCCATCGCCGCCATGCTGCTGGGGGAGAAGACCCTGCTGGTCCTCGTTTCCGGAAACGTGGCCGATTATGTGCTGGTGTCGCTGGCGATCGTCGTCGGTCGGCGCAATCACAGCACCGGCCGGTTCTACAAGGCCCCGCTGCACCCCATCGTGCCCCTGTTCGGGTTCGGGGTGACAGCGGCGGCCATGGCGGCGGACTGGCTGGACCCGGACGCCGGTCGACCGAGCGTTATCCTGCTGACCGGGCTGTTCCTCGCCGCCATGGCCTATTTTCACTTCAGGCTGAGGGAGGCCTCCGCCCGCTGGCTGGTGGCCGACGGGGCCCCGCCGTCATAGACGAAGGCCGGGTCGTCGAGATCGATCAGCGGCAGCTCGTCCTTTTCCCGCCAGTAGTCCTGGCTGTGCCGCCATTCCGGCTTGTCTCCGGCCTTGGGCAGCAGGTGCATGCCCCGCATCAGATAGCCGGGGTTGAAGTTCTCCGGATCGATCCAGGGGCCGAGCTTCATGTCCTTGTCCTGCGGCCGCAGCGCCACCTCCACCCGGTGGGCGCCGAGCTCGTCCATGTGGTGGATCAGGCGGCAGACGAAGTCCGCCACTAGGTCGGCCCGCAGGGTCCAGCTGGCCCGGAAGTAGCCGAACACCCAGACCATGTTCGGAATGCCGGTGAACATCATGCCGCGATAGGTGACCGTGTCGGCGAAGTTCAGGGGCTTGCCGTCCAGCTCGAAGGCGATGTCCCCCAGCACGCTGAGGTCGAAGCCCGTGGCGGCCACCACCACGTCGGCCTCCAGCACCTTGCCGGACTTCAGCAGGATGCCCTTTTCGGTGAAGCGATCGATCTCGTCGGTGACGATGGAGGCCTTGCCCGACACCACGCCCTGGAACAGGTCGCCGTCCGGCACAAACGCGATGCGCTGGCGCCAGGGCCGGTAGGTGGGGGTGAAGTGCGGGTCGATCACCTGGTCGGCCAGGTCGCCCAGGCAGGCGCGGACGCCGGCAAGCAGTTCCTGCTTCACCACCTCCGGCTCCTCGACGGAGCGACGGGTGAACTCGGCCTGGTCGTGCAGGACCTTGCGGCGCACGATCTCGTGGATCCAGGTCTCGTCGACCTTCAGTTCCCGCAGGGTATTGGCCAGCTCGTTCTCGTTGCGGCCGGGGATGAAATAGGTGGGGGAGCGCTGCAGCACCGTCACATGCCCCGCCGCGCCGGCGATGGCGGGCACCACGGTCGCGGCGGTGGCACCGGAGCCGATGACCACCACCTTCTTGCCCGTCAGGTCCAGGTCCTGCGGCCAGGTCTGGGCGTGGATCAGGCGGCCCTTGTAGTCGGAGACCCCCGGCCAGTCGGGCATGTAGCCCTTTTCGTGACGATAATAGCCCTGGCACATCCACAGGATGTTGGTGGTGAACCGCTTGGTCTGGCCGCTGGCCTTGTCGAGGGCCTCGATCGTCCAGAGATTGTCGGCGCTGGACCAGCGGGCCGAGGTGATCTTGTGATTGTAGCGGATGTGACGGGCGAGATCGTTCTCCTCGATCACCTCGCCCATGTAGCTGAGGATCTCGGCGGCCGTGGCGATGGGCGGGCCGACCCAGGGCTTGAAGCGGTAGCCGAAGGTGTAGAGGTCGCTGTCGGAGCGGATGCCGGGATACTTGTGCGTCAGCCAGGTGCCGCCGAAGCTCTCCAGGTTCTCCAGCACCACGAAGCTCTTGCCCGGGCATTGGTCCTTCAGGTGATAGGCCCCGCCGACGCCGGAAATTCCGGCCCCCACGATCAGTACATCGAAGTGCTCGGTTCCGGCTTTCGGCTTGGCCGCGGCGTCCAGTGATCCGTCCATGGTGGAGTCCTCCCGTTTTCCTCAGTTTTGCCGTATCCTGCCGACAGTCCTTGAGAGAGATCAACGTTCACTTGAGACACGTCTGCGTGTTGCGCCTCCGGTTCGGCAGGCGGGGGAGGGGAACGGGAGCGAGAACGGGGGCGGCGGTGGGCGGCCCTGGCCGCTTGCCATCTCGATGCGCCTGACATAGCTGTCCGGCGGCTCACATGCGGATGTGGCGGAACTGGTAGACGCACTGGATTTAGGTTCCAGCGCCGAGAGGCGTGGAGGTTCGAGCCCTCTCATCCGCACCATATTCGCCGCCGCGGGTCGCCGATTCCGCGCGTTTTGCCTTTGACGTTCCGGCCCATCGTGACATAAGGACCGCTTCGCCGCCTGGGCCGGGCTGACACTGGTCTGGCGGCGTCATTGTTTTTGACGCCAAGGCAGGGCGTCCAGCGTGTTCGCGCGGGGCCCGGGCCGAAGCTCCAGTCGTGCGGTGCGGAAAGCAAGCCATGTCCATCCAGATCGTTGAAAAGTCGGGCGAAGGCCTGAGCCGTGTGTTCGGCGTCACTGTGTCCGCCGAGCACCTCGCGGAAAAGCTGAACGCCAAGATCGACGAGATCCGCCCGAAGATGCAGCTCAAGGGCTTCCGCCCGGGCAAGGTGCCGGCGGCGCACGTGCGCAAGATGTACGGCAAGGGCCTGATGCAGGAAGTGGTCGAGCAGGCCCTCCAGGAAACCCAGGCCAAGGCCATCGAGGACGCCAACCTGCGTCCGGCGGCCGCCCCCGACGTGGCCTTCTCCGGCGACATCGAGAAGGTGCTGGCCGGTGGCGTGGACCTGGCCTTCGACCTGTCCGTCGAGCTGATGCCGGAGTTCGAGCCGGTGGATCCGGCGACCCTGTCGCTCACCCGTCCGACCTACGAGCCCACCGACGAGGAGATCGACGAGCAGCTGAAGGCCATCGCCGACCAGAACCGCACCTATGAGTCCAAGGGCGGCAAGGCCCCGAAGGCGGCCGAGGGCGACCAGGTGGTGATCGACTTCCTCGGCAAGGTGGACGGCGTCGCCTTCGAGGGCGGCACGGCGGAGGACGTGGACCTGGTGATCGGCTCCGGCCGGTTCATCCCGGGCTTCGAGGAGCAGCTCAAGGGTGCCAAGAAGGGCGCCGAGCTGGTGGTGAAGGTGACCTTCCCCGAGGACTACCAGGCCCCGCATCTGGCCGGCAAGGCTGCCGAGTTCGATGTGAAGGTGAAGGACATCAAGGTCGCCAAGGACACCGAGCTGACCGACGAATTCGCCAAGACCCTGGGTCTCGAGGACCTGGCCTCCCTGCGCCAGGCGGTGAAGGACCAGCTGTCCCGCCAGTATGACGGGGCCAGCCGCTTCAAGATGAAGCGCGCCCTGCTGGACGTGCTGGACGAGAAGCATGCCTTCGAGCTGCCCCCCCGCATGGTGGAGAACGAGTTCCAGGTGATCTGGAACCAGGTGGAGCAGGAACGCGCCACCGGCCAGCTGTCGGAGGAGGACAAGGACAAGTCCGAGGAGCAGCTCCGTGCCGAATATCGCCGCATCGCCGAGCGCCGGGTGCGCCTGGGCCTGGTGCTGGCCGAGATCGGCCGCCGCAACGACGTGACCGTGACCGAGCAGGAAATGAACAACGCCCTGATCGCCGAGGCCCGCCGCTATCCGGGCCAGGAGCGCGAAGTGATCGAGTTCTACCGCCAGAACGCCCAGGCCGCCGCCCAGCTGCGCGCGCCGGTCTATGAGGAGAAGGTCGTGGACCTGATCTTCGCCCGCGCCCAGGTGGAGAACACGCCGGTGACCAAGGACGAGCTGTTCGCCGAGGACGAGCTGCCGGAAAGCTACGGCGCGGCCTGATCCGGGCGGCGTTTCTCGGTCGATCCGGCGTTCCTCACAGCTTCCCGGGACGAGGTGGGTTGCAACTCGCCGCGGGGAAGGCGATATCCTTGGACATACCGCCGCCGGGCCGCACGTCCGGTGGGCGCTGTCATTGATGAGAAGAGGCCACGGATGCGCGACCCCGAAAGCGTGATGATGAACCTGGTGCCGATGGTGGTCGAGCAGACCAGCCGCGGCGAGCGCGCGTTCGACATCTTTTCCCGGCTCCTGAAGGAGCGGATCATTTTCCTCACCGGACCGTTCGACGACGGCATGGCTTCGCTGATCACGGCGCAGCTGCTGTTCCTCGAGAGCGAGAACCCGAAGAAGGAAATCTCGATGTACATCAACTCCCCCGGTGGCATTGTCACCAGCGGGATGGCGATCTACGACACCATGCAGTACATCCGCAGCCCGGTCTCGACGCTTTGCGCGGGCATGGCGGCCTCCATGGGCTCGTTCATCCTGCAGGCCGGGGCCAAGGGCCAGCGCATCGCGCTGCCCAACGCCCGGATCATGGTGCACCAGCCCTCCGGTGGCTTCCGCGGTCAGGCCTCGGACATCGAGCGCCACGCCGAGGACATCATCAAGACCAAGAAGCGCATGAACGAGCTCTATGCCAAGCACACCGGCCAGCCGATCGAGGTGATCGAACGTGCGCTGGACCGGGACAACTTCATGACCGCGGAGGAGGCCAAGGCCTTCGGTCTGGTGGACCACGTCTACGAGACCCGCGACGGAACCGATCTCAGCATCGCGTCCTGATCCATCCGGCCCCTGCCTGCTGCGACCCCGCGGCAGGCAGACGGGCCGCGCCTTTGAACCGTTCCGGGACTCAGCCCTGCGAGCGGGTCGGATCGGCGACGAACAGGCGCATGTACTTCTCGTCCGCCATGTCCAGCATTTCCCGGTCGCCGATGGTGTCCCCATAGGCGGCGTGCAGGCGGATGTTGTCGCCGAACACTTCCCGCAGGCGCCGGGCCTTTTCCGGCCCGTGGCAGTTGTTGCCCTCGAAGCAGCCCACCACCCGGTCGTTCTGGTCGAACAGCAGCTTGGTGCCGATCAGCACGTCGGCCCCCAGGCCCCGGGCGAAGGGGGCCACGACGATTTCCGGCGAGGCCGTGACGATCACCATCCGCGCCCCGTGGGAGCGATGGCGCCGCCAGACCTTCAGGGCATCCGGCCGCAGCAGCAGCGGGGCGGTGAGGGTGGCGAACTCGTGGGCTTCCTGCTCCAGCAGTGCCCGGGGCATGCCCCGCAGGAAGGTCCGCACCGCGGCGGCCTTGATCTGTCCGCGGTCACGGTTTCCCACCCAGCGCAGGGCCGCCGGCACCAGCCGCGCGAGGCCCAGGCCATAGCTGAAGGTCCCGTCCCGCCAGCGCAGGAAGTCGGTGAACGAGTCGCGGGTGGTGAGGGTCCCGTCGAAATCGAACGCGACCACGGGCCCGCCGCGGGCCGCCTGCGGGCTGAAGAGGGTGTCGGGCCTCTGGCGTTCGTCGGATTGCATCACCATTTGACCTACTCCAAGCCTATCAGCGGGCAGAATGCAAGGTGCGGGCCGTTCCGGCGTGCCTTGCCCCTTGATCGTGTCGAACGTCCTGTGCTCGAATACGCTTTGGAGGTTCGTCAGCTTTCTGTAAGCCTTGTGTGTGTAGCTTCGGCTCCGGACGGCTCCAGAAGGGCTGCTGCGATCCCCGAGAGGGGGTCATCGTCGCCGCAACCGGACCTCCGGCCCTGCGGCTGAAAAGTGAGATGCGCTATGACCAAAGCCGCCAGCGGCGATACCAAGTCCACCCTCTACTGCTCCTTCTGCGGAAAGAGCCAGCATGAGGTGCGAAAGCTGATCGCCGGCCCGACCGTGTTCATCTGCGATGAGTGCGTCGAGCTCTGCATGGACATCATCCGCGAAGAGCACAAGATCGCCTTCGTGAAGTCCAAGGACGGCGTTCCGACCCCGCGGGAAATCCGTGACGTGCTGGACGACTACGTGATCGGCCAGGACCACGCCAAGAAGGTCCTGTCGGTGGCGGTGCACAACCACTACAAGCGCCTCAACCACGCCCAGAAGAACAACGACGTCGAGCTGGCCAAGTCCAACATCCTGCTGGTGGGCCCCACGGGCTCCGGCAAGACCCTGCTGGCCCAGACGCTGGCCCGCATCATCGACGTGCCCTTCACCATGGCCGACGCCACCACCCTGACCGAAGCCGGTTATGTGGGCGAGGACGTGGAGAACATCATCCTGAAGCTGCTGCAGGCCGCCGACTACAATGTGGAGCGGGCGCAGCGCGGCATCGTCTATATCGACGAGGTCGACAAGATCAGCCGCAAGTCCGACAACCCCTCCATCACCCGCGACGTGTCGGGCGAGGGGGTGCAGCAGGCCCTCCTGAAGATCATGGAAGGCACCGTCGCCTCCGTGCCGCCCCAGGGCGGGCGCAAGCATCCGCAGCAGGAATTCCTGCAGGTGGACACCACCAACATCCTGTTCATCTGCGGCGGGGCCTTCGCCGGGTTGGAGAAGATCATCTCCGGCCGGGGCAAGGGCTCGTCCATCGGCTTCGGGGCCACGGTCAAGGATCCGGAGGACCGCCGCACCGGCGAGGTGCTGCGCAATGTGGAGCCGGACGACCTGCTGCGCTTCGGCCTGATCCCGGAATTCATCGGCCGTCTGCCGGTGATCGCCACCCTCGAGGACCTGGACGAGGTCGCCCTGGTGAAGATCCTGACCGAGCCGAAGAACGCGCTGGTGAAGCAGTACCAGCGCCTGTTCGAGATGGAGTCGGTGGGCCTGACCTTCACCGACGACGCCCTGCACGCCATCGCCCGCAAGGCCATCATGCGCAAGACCGGCGCCCGGGGCCTGCGCTCGATCATGGAGGGCATCCTGCTCGACACCATGTTCGAGCTGCCCACCTACCAGGGTGTGGAAGAGGTGGTGGTCAATGGCGAAGTGGTCGAGGGCCGTGCCCAGCCGCTGATGATCTATGCGGAAAAGCGGGGCGGTCAGGCCTCCTGACCGGCACCGCCCGCCCTACAATCTGGAGAGGCCGGGGCAACCCGGCCTTTTCTTTTGCCGGCCCCCCCTCCGGGACCGCCGAGAGCGCTTCGCTGGGAGATATTCACAGATTCGGCGGGTTTCGACCGCGGCGCGCATGGCGTGGCCGGGGCGACACCGGCCATGATGCTTGAATAGGTGCGGCGACCGTCCATCTAAGAGACCTAGACCCTGCCTCCGTCGCCGCGATCGGGACGGGCAGGGACCCCCAAAGCTCCTGGTCGGGCAGTCCGCCGGTCAGTGGGTCCTGTTCGGGCTGACGTGGGACCTAGCCCGCGGTCGGCCAAGGAGTGAAGAAATGTCTGATATCCGAATTCTCCCGGTCCTGCCCCTGCGGGACATCGTCGTCTTCCCGCACATGGTCGTGCCGCTGTTCGTCGGCCGCGAGAAGTCGGTCAAGGCCCTCGAGGAGGTCATGCGCGGCGACAAGCAGATCCTGCTCGCCACCCAGCGCAATTCCACCGACGATGATCCGCAACCCGGTGCCATCTACGACGTGGGCGTCATCGCCACCGTGCTGCAGCTGCTGAAGCTGCCCGACGGCACCGTCAAGGTGCTGGTGGAGGGCAAGACCCGCGCTGCCCTGCTGCGCTTCACCCAGCGCCACGACTTCTTCGAGGCCGAGGCCGCCGTGCTGGAGGAGGACGGCGTCGACGCGCCGGAGGCCGTGGCCCTGAGCCGCGCAGTGACGGAGCAGTTCGAGAGCTATGTGAAGCTCAACAAGAAGATCCCGCCCGAGGCGCTGGCCGCCATCCCGCAGATCGCCGAGCCGGGCAAGCTGGCCGATTCCATCGCCGCCCATCTGTCGGTGAAGATCGCCGAGAAGCAGGCCCTGCTGGAGGTCGTCCACGTGGCCAAGCGCCTGGAGAAGGTCTTCGCCCTGATGGAGGGCGAGATCAGCGTCCTGCAGGTGGAGAAGAAGATCCGCAGCCGCGTGAAGCGGCAGATGGAGAAGACCCAGCGGGAATATTACCTCAACGAGCAGATGAAGGCGATCCAGCGGGAGCTGGGCGAGCAGGACGAGCATCGCGACGAGCTGCTCGACCTCGAGAAGCGCATCAAGAAGACCAAGCTGTCCAAGGAGGCCCGCACCAAGGCCGATGCGGAGCTGAAGAAGCTGCGCAACATGAGCCCGATGAGCGCGGAATCCACGGTCGTCCGCAACTATCTCGACTGGCTGCTGTCCATCCCCTGGGGCAAGTCCAAGCTGAAGCCGATCAACATGGCCGAGGCCGAGGCGATCCTGAACGAGGACCACTACGGCCTCGAGAAGGTCAAGGAACGCATCCTCGAATATCTGGCGGTCCAGGCCCGCACTGGGAACCTGAAGGGCCCGATCCTGTGCCTCGTCGGACCTCCGGGGGTGGGCAAGACCTCGCTTGGCCGGTCCATCGCCAAGGCCACGGGGCGCGAGTTCGTGCGCTTGTCCCTGGGCGGCGTGCGGGACGAGGCGGAGATCCGCGGCCACCGGCGGACCTATATCGGCTCCATGCCCGGCAAGGTCATCCAGTCCATGAAGAAGGCCAAGGCCACCAATCCCTTCTTCCTGCTGGACGAGATCGACAAGCTGGGCGCCGACTGGCGGGGCGACCCGTCCAGCGCGCTCCTGGAGGTGCTGGATCCGGAACAGAACCACACCTTCGGCGACCACTATCTCGAGGTGGACTATGATCTCAGCCAGGTGATGTTCGTGACCACCGCGAACAGCCTGAACATGCCCCAGCCCCTGCTGGACCGCATGGAGATCATCCGCATCCCCGGCTATACCGAGGACGAGAAGGTGGAGATCGCAAGGCGTCACATCCTGCCCAAGCTCGCCAAGGACCACGGCCTGAAGGGCGAGGAGTGGATCGTGCCCGACGAGGCGATCCGCGATCTGATCCGCTACTACACCCGGGAGGCCGGGGTCCGGTCGCTGGAGCGGGAGCTGGGCAACCTCGCCCGCAAGGTCGTCCGCGACCTGGAGCGGGAAAAGGTATTGTCCATCACCCTCGACAGCGAGCGGGTGGCCAAATACGCGGGCGTGCGCAAGTTCCGCTATGGCGAGACCGACGAGGCCGACCAGGTGGGCATCGTCACGGGCCTGGCCTGGACGGAGTTCGGCGGGGACATCCTCACCATCGAGGCGGTCCGCATGGCGGGCAAGGGCCGGATGAGCATCACCGGCAATCTGCGCGACGTGATGAAGGAATCGATCTCCGCGGCCAATTCCTATGTGCGGGCCCTGGCCCCGCACTTCGGGATCGCGCCGACCCTGTTCGACAAGACCGACGTCCACGTCCACGTGCCGGAGGGGGCAACCCCGAAGGATGGGCCGTCCGCAGGCGTGGCCATGGCGGTGGCCATGGTCTCGGTGCTCACCGGCGTGCCGGTCCGCAAGGACGTGGCCATGACGGGGGAGATCACCCTGCGCGGCCGGGTGCTGGCCATCGGCGGGCTGAAGGAAAAGCTGCTGGCGGCGCTGCGTTCCGGCGTGAAGACCGTGCTGATCCCCTCGGAGAACGAGAAGGACCTGGCCGACGTGCCGGACAATGTGAAGCAGGAGCTGACCATCATCCCCGTGGCCACGGTGGACGAGGTCCTGTCCCACGCCCTGGCAGGCCCCCTGACCCCCATCGAATGGGACGAGGCCGATGCCGTCGTGGCCAAGCCCGGACCGGACGAGCGGGACGGGGAGCCGGTGATCACCCACTGATCCGAACGGATCGGCGATTCCCGGACGGGGCGGTCGAAAGGCCGCCCCGTTTCGCGTCTGTGGGGAAAATCATGCCCCCGTGACCGCGACGGCTCGTGCGATCCGCAGGCGGAGAAACCGCCGGTCCCGGACCGGGGTGCGGATTTGCCCGGAATCGGCTGTTTTCCTGCCGTTCCGCGGTCGTGTCGGTGTTTTTGCTTTTGACGAAGCGGAAAATCCGGTCCCATACTCCGCTTTCTGGCGAAGATTGACTCGCGCGACAGGCGCGGCCGCCACGGGTTGGGAGAAGAAAGAAAATGACAACGAAGGCCGAACTGGTGGCGTCGATCGCCGAGAAGTCCGGACTGAATCAGAAGCAGGCGAAGGAAGCCCTGGATGCGTTCATCGAGTCCGTCACGGAAGCGGTGAAGGGCGGCCAGGAAGTCCGGATCGTCGGTTTCGGCAGCTTCGTGCCGGTGGCCCGGGAAGCCGGTACCGCGCGCAACCCGCGCACCGGCGAGACCGTGGCGCGTCCGGCGTCCAAGACCGTGCGCTTCCGCGTCGGCGAGGGCCTGAAGTCGGCGATCAACTGATCCATTGATCACCTGGGACCGGTGGCGCGCAGCCTGTGCGCCGACCGTCCGAAGGGCAGGGGGCGATCCGCAGGGTCGCCCCTTTTCCGTTCCGGCTCGGCGTCCGTCCGGGTCGGGTGGTTTTGGACTTTTCCTGCCGCGGCGTGGCGTCTATCTGATGTCCGGCATGCCGGGGCCGGTACTGCGGGCGGCTAGCTCAGCTGGTTAGAGCATCTCGTTTACACCGAGAGGGTCGGGGGTTCGAATCCCTCGCCGCCCACCATCACCGCCGACTGTGACAACAACGGCCTTCGCTGCCCGGTTCGCCTCCGATCCCGTTCAGTGGGGAGACTGCGAGGGCTCCGCGGGCTCCGGCGCGCTCGGGGTGACCACCGTGCATTGTCCGTTGAACGCGTTCCGGGTCTCATAGGCGGCCCCGGTGTCGCTCTGGTTCGTTGCAGACTGGATGGTCATCGCTCCGGATGTCCGATCAATGCTCCAGACCTCCGCATCCTGGGTGCCGAGGGCCCGGCGCAGGCGGATGGCGGTCGCCGTGACGGTACAGACGACGCCCTGTCCCGGTCGGGAGCAATAGTCCGCCCAGACCCGGTCGTCGCCCTTGCGCTCCAGCACTTCGAAGCTGCTCTCGGCGACCTTGAGGATGTAGATGCGCCGGAAGGCTTCTTCCGTCTTCGTGCCTTTCACCGGATCGATCTGGACCGACCGAACCTCACCCGGACACTTCAGATAGACGGGCTCTGTGCTCCTGGCCGGTTGCGCAGGTCCCGCGATGGCAAGGGCAGTGATCCAGAGACCCGCGCCGGTCCGCATCCACGCATTCATCCCTGTCTTCCTCTTTTCCGCATCCGTTCCATCCGGCGAAGCGCTCTGGCCGCAGGCTGGTACCGGATAGTCCACCGCCTGACCCCGTTTGTCAGCGATTATCGGACAGGGGATGCGGCGGCGGCTGATCGTCGGGCCGGGGCGGTGCCGGGTCCGGCCGTCCGCGATCGGTCCCGTTGCCCAACCGGTCCTGGATGGGTGTGTGCGGCAGCTCGTCAAGCCGCAGATATCCCCGGCCGACGGGGTCAAGCGCGTCGAACCGGCGGCCGACGGCGGCGAGAAACTCCGCCAGCGTGATGCGGCCGTTGAACTCCGTGTCGGCCGACGCCACCGGCTCTGCCTCTCCGGTCAGGTTGAACCAGGCAGCACCCTGCGGGTGATCCACGGTCGCGTGGCTGGGCTGGCTGGGCGCGGTGCCGCTGCTGCCCTTGGAGCCACCGCCGCCACGCCCACCCCCGCGTCCGCCACCGCCACCGCCGTGACCGCCGCCGCGCCCGCCGTGTCCGCCGCTGTCGCCGCCGTCCGGGGACTTTCCTGCGGCGTCCCGCGGGGCTGCGGCACTGGGTTCGAAGCCCTGGACGATCTCCGGCGCGATCTGGCGCTCGTAGAGACTGACCTCGAAGCCGTCGACGACCCCGTCGTGGTCGGCGTCCAGCACCTGGAAGAAGGCCGTGGCATCGGCCAGGACTTCCGCCCGGGTCAGGTGGCCGTCATGGGCAGTATTGGCGGCGGCAAACCACGCTGCGACGGGATAGGGCTCTCCGCGACGGGCGCGAAAGGGCTGGCCGGCCGGGCTGATGAACAGGCTCCAGTATCCGCCGGAGGTCAGGTGCCGGTCGCCATGGCCGAAATGTTCGCCGTCCGGACGCTCGCCCCGCGCAGCGGAAGGCTCGGAGGGCGGTGCGGAGGCGCAGGCGGCCAGTGCCACTGCGGCGACCCCGCAGACGAGGAGGAGACGGGGGCGGGCGGTTCGGGTCAGGTCTCTCAGCATCCGGTTTCCACACTGGCCGCGTTCAGGGCGGGATCGATCGGACGTCACCGCGCCCACCGATTCTCTACACCCGACGGTCGGGCAGATGATTTCAGCTCTGCAGGATAGGCCCGGCGCGGGCAGCGGTTCAGGCGGCGGTATAGCCGCCGTCGATGACGAGTTCGGACCCGGTCATGAAGCTGGACTCGTCGGAGGCCAGGAACACCACGCCGTCGCCGATCTCGCGGGGGACGCCCAGGCGGCCCAGGGCATGGCGGGAGATCAGCATCTCCTTCATCTCGTTGCCGTTCTCCGAGGCCAGCAGGCTGTTGGCGACCATCGGCGTCTCGATGAAGCCCGGATGCACCGAATTCACCCGGATGCCCAGGGGCGCAAGCTCCAGCGCGGTTGCCTTGGTCAGCAGCCGCACCCCGCCCTTGGCGGCGCAGTAGGCGGTGGCCCCGGGAAAGCCGACCAGGCCGAGGATCGAGGAGATGTTGATGATCGACCCGCCCCCCGTCGCCGCCATCTCCGGCGCCACGGCGCGCATGCCCAGATAGACCCCGTCGAGATTGACGCCGAGCACCTTGCGCCAGCCGGCAAGCGTGCTCTCCAGAAAGGGCTCGCCCTCGCCGATCCCGGCATTGTTGACCAGCACGTCGATGCGGCCGAATGCGTCCCGCGTTCCCGCCACCACCCGTGCCCAGGCGGCCTCGTCGGTGACGTCATGGGCCATGAAGCGGGCCCGGCCGCCCGCGCCGGCGATCTCGTCCGCCAGGGTCTGGCCGGCATCGGCGGCAAGGTCGGTGAGGACCACGCAGGCCCCTTCCTTTGCCAGCCGCCGCGCACTCTCCGCCCCCAGCCCGGAGGCACCGCCGGTGATGATCGCGACCTTGCCTGCTACCCGTCCCGTCATGTCGTCTGTCCGTTTCGATGCTGTTTGAGAGGGGTGCTGGGGGGGCTGCCGGTCGTCGTCGTCACTCCACGCCGGGCTTCCAGACGAAGCCGTCCCCCTGGGCGACCACGTGTCCGACACCGGGGAAGGGGAAGTGGGGGGTGAAGACCCGCTCGCCGCTCCGGGCGAGTCGGCTCAGCTCCGCATGCCGGGTGGTCCTGCCGAGCACCTTGTCGCTGTCGAATCCCATGGCCCAGTCCGGCCGGGCCAGGGACACCACCGAGGAGTGGACCATGTCGCCCACATCCAGCAGCCGCGCCTCGCCGGAGCGCACCTCATACCCGGAATGACCCGGTGTGTGGCCGTCCAGGGCCACTGCGGTGATGCCGGGGGCCAGTTCGGCCCCGAGTTCGAAGGGGGTGACTCGGGGCTCGATCAGGGCCACCAGGGCGGCATTCTGCGGTTGGGACCGCATCCACGCCCATTCCCTTGTGGACATCCGCACCGTGGCATTCGGGAAGGTGAGCGTCCTGGCCGCGGTCATCAGCCCGGACACATGGTCGTAATGCGAATGGGTGATCAGCACATCGGTCACCTGTGCCGGTGCGAAGCCCGCGAGCTTCAGGCTGGCGACCAGCTGATTGGTCGCCAGCGGCCCGAGACCGGTGTCCATGAGCACCAGCCGGTCGCCGGTCTTCACCAGAAGGGCGTCGATATCCACGGGTATCCGGTCGGTGGGCCGCCCGGCCGCGGCCAGGACCCGGGAGACCTCCGCCGGATCCACGTCGGCACCGAAGGTCTTGCCGTCATTGGCGATGGCGAAGTCGGCATCCCGCAGGCTCCAGGCCTGCAGCTGGCCGATCCTGAAGGCCACGGCGGCCGGGGGGCGGGGCGGGTCGGCGGCCAGGGCCGGGGCGGCAAGGACCAGCATCGCCGCGAGCGCGACTGGTAGCTTGAATGTCATGGCAGGTCCCCTTGTCCGCCCCTCTCCGGAAGGACAGATCGGCAGCCTGTCCCCGGAGGAAGAGTGGCGGATCGGCGGGCAATGTCCACATGTCTCCCGTCGTTTTCGACCGGACAGACGCAGGCGGACCCTCGGGGGCCGCGCAGGGCCGCTGAAGGCGCAGGCCCGCGAGGGCGCGTGACGCACCCTGCAAGCTTTTGAATTTTCTAGAAAGAGTGGCGCGAGAGACGGGACTTGAACCCGCGACCCCCGGCGTGACAGGCCGGTACTCTAACCAACTGAGCTACTCCCGCGCATCCCGACGCGCGACAGTGCCGCCCGGCGAGGCGCGTGACATAGCTGCACGTCGGATTGCCTGTCAAGCGATATGGGAAGACGATCTGGCGATGACGGAAAATAGCGCCTAACAATGGGGTCTGACCCCACCCAAGGCCCGAGGCGAACGCGATGTTTGAAATCGGATTCCTGCTGTTTCCCGGCCTGACCCAGCTGGACATGACCGGTCCCGCCCAGGTGTTGAGCCGCATGAGCGATGCCCGGGTGAATTTCGTCGCGAAAAGCCTCGATCCGGTGCCCAGCGACTGCGGCCTGTCCCTGGTGCCCACCTGCACCTTCGAGACGGCCCCGGCGCTGGACCTCTTGTGCGTCCCCGGCGGCATGGGAGTCGATTCGGTGATGGCGGACCCGGAGAGCCTGGATTTCGTCCGGCGGGCGGGGCAGGGGGCGCAGTTCGTCACCTCGGTCTGCACCGGGTCGCTGGTGCTGGGGGCGGCGGGGCTGCTGGTGGGCTACCGGGCGGCCTGCCACTGGGCGTGGCGGGACCTGCTGCCCCTGTTCGGAGCCTCGCCCTGCGACGAGCGGGTGGTGATCGACCGCAACCGCATCACCGGCGGCGGGGTCACGGCCGGGATCGACTTCGCCTTCAAGGTCATAGAGCAGCTGCGCAGCCTGGAGGAGGCGGAGCGGCTGCGGCTCGCCCTCGAATACGACCCCCAGCCCATCGGCATGGGCGGCACGCCCTCCACGGTCAGTGCCGGCGTGCTGCATGCGGTGCGCCTGCGCTATGATGCCATGGGCATGGGCACGCGGCGGGAGGCCATCACCCAGCATGCCCACAGCCTCGGCCTTGTGCAGCAGTGAACCACATTTTCCCGAGATCGGCCTTGGAGGCACGGCCGTCCTTGGGCTACAAGCCAGCACGAGTCCGCTGACAGAGGGCGTGATGAACGCATTCCTTTTGCAATACCTGCCGATCCTGGTGTTCCTGGCCGTGGCCGTGGTGCTGGGCGCGCTGTTCATCGTCGGGGCCTGGGCACTCGCGCCCAAGCATCCCGATCCGGAAAAGATCTCCGCCTACGAGTGCGGCTTCAACGCCTTCGAGGATGCGCGGATGAAGTTCGACGTGCGCTTCTATCTGGTGGCGATCCTGTTCATCATCTTCGACCTGGAGGTGGCGTTCCTGTTCCCCTGGGCCGTCAGCCTGATGAAGCTGCCGCACGCGACGGGGCTGTTTGCCTTCTGGTCCATGCTGGGTTTCCTGGGCGTGCTGACGGTGGGCTTCATCTACGAATGGAAGAAGGGGGCCCTGGAATGGGAGTGACCACGGGCGACCAGACGGGCGGGATTGCGGGCGGCGCGCTGGTCGGTGCCACCTCGTCCCTGATCGTGCCGGCGGGTGCCGGGGCGCGGGCCGGGGTCGAGGGCTATGATCCCAAGCTGCACGACCCCTATTTCGACAAGCTGAACGGCGTCCTCGCCGATCGCGGCTATGTGGTCGCGGCTCTGGAGGACGTGGTGAACTGGGCGCGGACCGGGTCCCTGATGTGGATGACCTTCGGGCTCGCCTGCTGCGCCGTGGAGATGATGCAGGCCTCCATGCCGCGCTATGACCTGGAGCGGTTCGGCTTCGCCCCCCGGGCCAGCCCGCGGCAGTCGGACGTGATGATCGTGGCCGGCACCCTGACCAACAAGATGGCCCCGGCGCTGCGCAAGGTCTACGACCAGATGCCGGAGCCGCGCTACGTCATCTCCATGGGCAGCTGCGCCAATGGCGGCGGCTATTACCACTACAGCTACGCCGTGGTGCGGGGCTGCGACCGGATCGTGCCGGTGGACGTCTATGTCCCGGGCTGCCCGCCGACGGCGGAAGCCCTGGTCTATGGTGTGCTGCAACTGCAGAAGAAGATCCGCCGCACCGGCACGGTCGAGCGCTAGGGGAGACGAGGGACCATGTCCAGCAAGGCCCTGGAAGATCTCGGTCAGGCGATCCTCGATCGCTCGGGCGGTCGCGCGCAGCGGTTCGACGTCGCCTGCGAGGAACTGACGGTGCACACCACCGTCGAGCATGTGGTGGAGCTGCTCCGCCTGCTGCGGGACGACGCCACCTTCCGCTTCAACCAGCTCACCGACCTGTGCGGCGTCGACTATCCGGAGCGACCGCTGCGCTTCGACGTGGTCTATCAGCTGATCTCCTACGCCCGGAACGTCCGCCTGCGGGTGAAGCTGCAGACCGACGAGGACACCCCCGTCCCGTCGGTGACGCCGGTTCACCCCTGCGCCGACTGGTTCGAGCGCGAGACCTTCGACATGTACGGCGTGTTCTTCTCCGGACATCCCGATCTTCGCCGGATCCTCACGGACTACGGCTTCCACGGACATCCCCTGCGCAAGGACTTCCCGATGACGGGCTATGTCGAGGTGCGCTGGGACGACGAGCTCAAGCGCGTGGTCTATGAACCGGTGAAGCTGGTTCAGGAGTACCGGGCCTTCGATTTCCTGTCGCCGTGGGAGGGGGCCCAGTATGTCCTTCCCGGAGACGAAAAAGCCGGGGGGTAGGGGATGTTCATGACCAGACAGGCATTGCGATCCGCGACGGCCTTCTTTCTGCTGACGTTCTCCACGGCCTTTCTGATGACCATCGGGATCCGGCTCACCGGCTGGTTCACGCGGGCGCCGGAAGTGTCGCAGGTGGCGACCCAGGACCTAGGCATCGCCATCATGGTCGGTGTGGTGGCCCTGGCCGTCGGCTCGACCATCCGGCGGATGGATGCGGTGGAACTGCGCAGCGCCCTGATCGGGGCGTCCTCCGTCCTGCTGGCCATCCCCACCTCCTATGCGGCGATCAATCACAAGTGGGACGTGTCGACCTTTGTCGTGGTGAGCTTCGGCGTGGTGCTGCTTCTGGCAGGCCTGCTGGTGGCCCTGACCACCCGCAGCGAGGCGGAGAGCGACTTGATCCGGAAATATGAAGCGGAGCAGACCCTCAATGGCCAGTGACACTCCGGCCGTCGCCGACCCCGCGGTCGGCAATGTGATCAGCGCGGACGGGGAGGAAACCCGCCTGCGCAAGTTCAACATCAACTTCGGCCCCCAGCATCCGGCGGCCCACGGCGTGCTGCGCCTGGTGCTGGAGCTGGACGGGGAAGTGGTGGAGCGGGTCGATCCGCACATCGGCCTGCTGCACCGCGGCACCGAAAAGCTGATGGAAGCCAGGACCTACCTGCAGAACACCCCGTATTTCGACCGCCTCGACTATGTGGCGCCGATGAACCAGGAGCACGCCTTCGTGCTGGCCATCGAGAAGCTGGCCGGGATCGAGGTGCCCTATCGCGGCCAGGTGATCCGGGTCCTGTTCGACGAGATCGGCCGTATCCAGAGCCATCTGCTGAACGTCACCACCCAGGCCATGGACGTGGGCGCCCTGACCCCGCCGCTGTGGGGCTTCGAGGAGCGGGAAAAGCTCTGCATCTTCTATGAGCGGGCGTCCGGCGCGCGCTTCCATGCCAACTACTACCGGCCGGGCGGGGTCCATCAGGACCTGCCGCCGGACCTGATCGTCGACATCCGCCGCTGGTGCGCGGAATTCCCGCGCTTGCTGGACGACATCGACAACCTGATCACCCCGAACCGGATCTTCAAGCAGCGCAACGTCGACATCGGCGTGGTGACCAAGGAAGAGGCCTATGCCTGGGGCTTCACCGGCGTCATGCTGCGGGGCTCGGGCATTGCCTGGGACCTGCGCAAGGCCCAGCCCTACGAGATCTATGCCGACCTCGACTTCGACATTCCCTTGGGCAAGAACGGCGACTGCTACGACCGCTATCTCGTCCGGATGGAGGAGATGCGCCAGTCAGTAAAGATCATGAACCAGTGCCTGGACCTGCTGGACAAGCACAAGGGTCCGGTCCTGCTGGAGAATTCCAAGTACACGCCGCCGCGCCGGGGTGAGATGAAGCGTTCCATGGAAGCGCTGATCCACCACTTCAAGCTCTATACCGAGGGCTTCCACGTGCCCGCGGGCGAGGTCTACACCGCGGTGGAGGCCCCCAAGGGCGAGTTCGGCGTCTATCTGGTGGGGGACGGGACCAACAAGCCCTATCGCTGCAAGATTCGGGCGCCGGGCTATTCCCACCTGCAGGCCCTGGACTGGATGGCGCGCGGGCACATGCTGGCGGACGTGTCCGCCGTGCTGGGCTCCCTCGACATCGTGTTCGGAGAGGTCGACCGGTGAACCCGGTTCTCGGCGGGATCGCGCTCACCCTGGTGTCGGTGTCGGTCCTCGGACTGATGACGATGATCCGCTGGTGGCTGGCCCGTTCCCACTGGGACCATCATCCGTCGGGCCGGAAGGGCTATCTGAACGACGTCATCCTGATGACGGCCACCTTTGTCCCGATGATCCTGGCCGGTCTGATCCTGCGCATCGAGATGTTGTCCGGCCAGATGGCAGCGCTCATGCCCTATCTCTACGGTGGCCTTCTGGCCGCCTTTGCCATTCGCGTCGTCCTGCGGCGCATTCCGCCCTTTGGCCCCGCCAACCAGCGTCTGACCGACAGCCGGATGGCGGCGCTGGCCGCCAAGGCCTCCAACTCGAAGAAAGTCGACTGACATGTCCGTCCGCCGTCTCAGTGCCCAGCAACCCGACAGCTTCGCCTTTTCCGACGAGACCCTGGAAAAGGCCCGCTGGTGGATGACCAAGTACCCGCCGGAGCGCAAGGCCTCGGCGGTGATCCCGATCCTGTGGCTGGTGCAGAAGCAGGAGGGCTGGGTGTCGGAGCCTGCCATCCGCGCCATTGGCGAGCTTCTGGGCATGCCGAAGATCCGGGTGCTGGAGGTGGCGACTTTCTACACCATGTTCCAGCTGGAGCCGGTGGGGTCGGCGGCCCTGATCCAGGTGTGCGGCACGACGCCCTGCATGCTGCGCGGCTCGGAGGCGCTGATGGAGCTCTGCCGCAGCGAGATCGGCCCCAAGGACAAGCTGTCCGCCGACGGCAAGTTCACCTGGCAGGAGGTGGAGTGCCTGGGGGCCTGTGCCAATGCGCCCATGGCCCAGATCAACGACTACTATTACGAGGACCTGACGCCTGACAGCCTCAAGGCCATCATCGAGGCCTTCCGCGCCGGGGAGACCCCGAAGGCCGGGTCCGCCATCGGCCGGCATTCGTCGGAACCGGCGGAGGGGGCCCTGACCCTCACCGACCCCAGCCTCTATGACGGCAGCCGGGCCGTGCCGATCACCAGCCTGCCCAACGCCCGGGAACCCGCCGTCTGATGGACGACGCCCCCGAGCTGGCCGAGGCCCGGGTCCTGGCGGCCCTGCAGCAGCAGTTCCGCCGGATGGTGGGCCTGATGGCCATCTGCGGGGTCGTGGCCCTTGTGGCCGCTGTCTGCTTCCTTGTCGCGCACCAGGCGTGGGGGCTGTGGCTTTTTATCGCGGCTCTGGTGAGCGGGTTCGCCGCTCAGGTGTGGTTCGTGGCGGCCATGCGCCGCTGACCCCATAGGTATCCGGGACAGGCCGGGACATGGGCTGTCATCACGGCGAAAGAAGAACCGTGCAGAACATGTCCGGCAGCGGATCGTCCGGTGGGGACGACGGTTCGGAGGGGCGGGTTTGAGCAAGCGTGACACGCCGGGCAAGGGGTCTGCGGCGTCGACGTCCGGACGCGGACGCCCCGCGGCCCGTGGGCAGCGCCGCAGCCGGTCCGGCCCGGGTTTCATCCTCAATCTGATCGGCGCGGCGGCCATGGCCGTGGTCGGGGTGCCGTTCCGGGGCGCACAGGCCCCCGCGGGCGGCGCAGAAGTCTCCGGCGGCGCGAGTTCGCAGTTGGTTTTGGGTGCGTCTGGCGCTATGTCGCACTCCACGTCGTCCGACAACGGCGAGAGTCGCGCACCCATCCCGGCGGACCCCGGCCTGCCGGGTCCGGCGGATCGCATCCGGTCCTTCGAGACCGATGACACCGATCCGGAGCGACATCGCCAGTCGGAACTCATTAAGGGCCGGGCTGCGGATACCCGCTCCGCCGCGGCTGGGAGATCGCGAATGGTCGGCATCCTGGAAGACAAGGATCGAATCTTCACCAACCTGTACGGATTCCACGACTGGGGTCTGGAGGGGGCGAAGGCGCGGGGGTGCTGGAATGCCACCCGCGAGATCCTGCAGCAGGGACCGGACTGGATCATCGACAACATGAAGGCCTCGGGCCTGCGCGGCCGCGGCGGCGCGGGCTTCTCCACCGGCCTGAAGTGGTCCTTCATGCCCAAGGAGGTCGGCGCGCGGCCGCACTATCTGGTGGTCAATGCCGACGAGTCGGAGCCGGGCACCTGCAAGGACCGGGAAATCCTGCGCCATGACCCGCACCTGCTGATCGAAGGCTGCCTGATCGCCTCCTTCGCCATGCATGCGCACGCCTGCTACATCTATCTGCGCGGGGAATATGTGCGGGAGCGCGAGGTCCTCGAGGAAGCGGTGAAGCAGGCCTATGAGGCGAAGCTGATCGGCAAGGACAACATCCACGGCTGGGACTTCGACCTCTATGTCCATCACGGGGCAGGGGCCTATATCTGCGGCGAGGAAACCGCCCTGCTGGAAAGCCTGGAAGGCAAGAAGGGCCAGCCGCGCCTGAAGCCGCCGTTCCCGGCGGGGGCCGGCCTCTATGGCTGCCCGACCACGGTGAACAATGTGGAGTCCATCGCCGTGGCCGGGACCATCCTGCGCCGCGGGGCCGCCTGGTTCGCAGGTCTCGGCCGGGCCAACAACACCGGCACCAAGCTGATGTGCATCTCCGGCCACGTGAACAAGCCGTGCAACGTGGAAGAGGCCATGTCCATTCCGCTGCGCCAGCTGCTGGAAGAGCACTGCGGCGGGGTCCGGGGCGGCTGGGGCAACCTGAAGGCCGTCATTCCCGGCGGCTCGTCCGTGCCGATGATCACGGCGGAGCAGTGCGAGACCGCGCTGATGGACTTCGATTCCCTGCGGGAACTGCGCTCGGGCCTCGGCACGGCGGCGGTGATCGTGATGGACAAGTCCACCGATCTGGTCCGCGCCATTGCCCGCATCAGCTATTTCTACAAGCACGAAAGCTGTGGACAATGCACCCCCTGCCGCGAAGGCACCGGCTGGATGTGGCGGGTGATGGAGCGCATGGCCCGGGGCGAGGCGGAGATGAAGGAGATCGATCTTCTCCTCGATGTGGCGTCCCAGGTGGAAGGCCATACCATCTGTGCCCTGGGTGATGCCGCGGCCTGGCCGATCCAGGGCCTGTTCCGGCATTTCCGACCGGAGATCGAGGAGCGGATCGCCAGCTATCGCAGCGGGCGTCCCCACGTCCAGGGCCACGCCATCGCGGCGGAGTAGGGGCCGATGGGCTCTTGCCTTATGCCGCAAAGTGTTTCACCACCCCGCCACTGCCGCACCGCCGAAGACTAGGATCCCGTCGAGATGCCCATCGCCAAGGTCAATGGCATAGAGGTCGAGTTCGAGCCGGGCATGACCGTGCTCCAGGTTGCCGAACTGGCCGGGGAGGAGATCCCGCGCTTCTGCTATCACGAGCGCCTCTCCATCGCCGGCAACTGCCGCATGTGCCTGGTGGAAGTGAAGCCCGGTCCGCCCAAGCCGCAGGCCTCCTGCGCGCTGCCGGCGGCGGACAAGCAGGAGATCTTCACCAACTCGCCCATGGTCAAGAAGGCCCGGGAAGGGGTGATGGAGTTCCTGCTCGTCAACCACCCCCTGGACTGCCCGATCTGCGACCAGGGCGGCGAATGCGACCTGCAGGACGAGGCCATGGGCTATGGCCGCGCCGGGTCGCGGTTCGACGAGAACAAGCGCGCCGTGGACGAGAAGTTCATGGGGCCGCTGATCAAGACCACCATGACCCGCTGCATCCAGTGCACCCGCTGCGTGCGCTTCGCCACCGAGGTGGCCGGAGTGTCGGAGCTGGGCCTGCTCAATCGCGGCGAGGATGCGGAGATCAGCACCTATCTGGAAGGCGCGGTCACCTCGGAACTGTCCGGCAATCTGGTGGACCTGTGCCCGGTGGGGGCGCTGACCTCCAAGCCCTATGCCTTCAACGCCCGGCCCTGGGAGCTGACCAAGACCGAGACGGTGGACGTGATGGACGGCCTCGGGGCCTCCATCCGGGTGGATGCCCGGGGTCCGGCGGTGCTGCGGGTGCTGCCCCGGACCAATGACGAGATCAACGAGGAGTGGATCTCCGACAAGACCCGCCATGCGGTGGACGGCCTCGCCCGCCAGCGGCTGGACCAGCCCTATGTGAAGATCGACGGCAAGCTGCGTCCCGCCAGTTGGGGCCAGGCCTTTGCCGCCATCGCCGCCCGGGTGAAGGCGACGACGCCGGACCGGATGGGCCTGATCGCCGGTGACCTGCAGGACGCGGAGTCCATGAAGGCCGCCATGGACCTGTTCCGGTCGCTGGGCGTTGCCAGCATCGACTGCCGCCAGGACGGCAGCGTGCTCGGGACCGGCCCGCGGGAGAGCTGGCTGTTCAACTCCACCATCGCCGGGATCGACGAAGCCGACGCCATCATGCTCATCGGTGCCAATCCCCGGCTGGAGGCCCCGGTGCTGAACGCCCGGATCCGCCGCCGGTGGCTGACCGGCAAGCTGCTCACCGGCGTGATCGGCGAGGCGGCGGACCTGACCTATCGGTACAACCACCTGGGCACCTCGCCGGAGGCCATCCGCCAGTTCGTGGCCCACGGTCCGATCTCCAAGGAAAAGCCGATGTTCATCATCGGCCAAGGCGCGCTGAACCGGCCGGATTCGGCGGCGGTGCTGCAGATGCTGGGCGCGGCGGCCAAGTCCATGGGCGTGGTGCGCGAGGGCTGGAACGGCTTCAACGTGCTGCACACGGCCGCGTCCCGAGTGGGCGGCCTCGACATGGGCTTCGTGCCGGCCGCGGGTGGGCGCAACACCCACGCCATGCTGGCCGCGGCGGAGGCGGGGGAGCTGGACGTGCTCTATCTGCTGGGGGCCGACGAGATCGACACCTCGCGCCTCGGCAAGGCCTTCGTCATCTATCAGGGCACCCACGGGGATGCCGGGGCCCAGGCCGCCGACGTGATCCTGCCGGGTGCGGCCTATACGGAAAAGCCGGGCATCTATGTGAACACCGAAGGCCGGACCCAGATCGCCAACCGCGCCGTGTTCCCCAAGGGCGACGCCAAGGAGGACTGGAGCATCTTCCGCGCCCTGTCCGAGGATCTCGGCCATCGGCTGCCCTATGACAGCCTGGAGGCCCTGCGCCGCAGGCTGATCCAGGACCACCCGACCTTCGGCCAGGTGGACCATGCGCCGGGTCACGTGTCCGCCGGCACCTTCGACGTGGGGGCCATCGGCACGGCGGGGGAGGTGGCGGACACGCCCTTCCGGTCGCCGGTGACGGACTTCCACCTGACCAACCCCATCGCGCGCGCCAGCGTCACCATGGCCGAGTGCGCCCGAAGCCTGAAGGCCGCCCGCGGCCTCCTGGCCGCGGAATAGGAGCGGGGAGCCCATGGGCGATATTCAAGACTTCTGGGGCACTCCCGTCGGCTGGACCCTGATCACGCTGGGCGAGGTGCTCCTCGTCGTGGTGGGGGTGCTGATCAGCCTGGCCTTCCTGCTGCTGGCCGACCGCAAGATCTGGGCGGGCGTGCAGATGCGCAAGGGCCCCAACACCGTGGGGGCCTTCGGCCTGCTGCAGTCCTTTGCCGACTTCATCAAGTTCCTGATGAAGGAAATCGTCATCCCGGCGGGGGCCGACCGCACGGTGTTCCTGCTGGCGCCGCTGGTCAGCTTCGTGCTGGCCTTCATCGGCTGGGCGGTGATCCCGTTCGCGCCGGGCTGGGTGGTGTCCAACATCAATGTGGGCATCCTCTACCTGCTGGCCATGTCGTCCCTCGGCGTCTACGGCATCATCATGGGAGGCTGGGCCTCCAACTCGAAGTATCCGTTCCTCGGCAGCCTGCGCTCCGCCGCGCAGATGGTGTCCTACGAGGTCTCCATCGGCTTCATCATCGTTACGGTGATCCTGCTGACCGGTTCCATGAACCTGCAGACCATTGTCGAGCACCAGTCCGGCGGCTTCTGGAACTGGAACGTGCTGGGCGGCGGGCTGGAGAAGAACTGGCCCATGGCCTTCGTCATGGTGCCGATGATGGTGATGTTCTTCATCTCCGCCCTGGCCGAGACCAACCGCCCGCCCTTCGACCTACCGGAAGCGGAGTCGGAACTGGTGGCGGGCTATCAGGTGGAATACTCGTCCACCCCCTACCTGCTGTTCATGATCGGCGAATATTCGAACATCGTGCTGATGTGCGCGATGATCTCGATCCTGTTCTTCGGCGGCTGGCAGGCCCCGTTCCCGACGCCGTTCCTGGCGGGCTGGGCCCCGATCCTGGCCAGCCTGTTCGGTCTGGTCTGGTTCGCCATCAAGATCGTCTTCTGGTTCTTCATGTTCGCCATGATCAAGGCGATCGTGCCGCGCTACCGCTATGACCAGCTGATGCGCCTGGGCTGGAAGATCTTCCTGCCGACGTCCCTCGTCGCCGTGGCCGTCGTGGCCGGCTGGCGCATCTTCACCAGCGTCTGAGGAGAGAGCTCCATGTCCTTCTTCACGCGCATCGGTCAGGCCGCCAAGGGGGCCATGCTGCTGGACTTCATCGGGGCCTTTGGCCTCGGGCTGCGCTATCTGGCCGCCCCCAAGAAGACCGTCATGTACCCCTTCGAGAAGGGGCCGCTGAGCCCGCGCTTCCGGGGGGAACACGCCCTTCGCCGCTATCCCAGCGGGGAGGAGCGCTGCATCGCCTGCAAGCTGTGCGAAGCCATCTGCCCCGCCCAGGCCATCACCATCGAGGCCGAGCCCCGGGCCGACGGCAGCCGCCGCACCACCCGCTACGACATCGACATGGTGAAGTGCATCTATTGCGGCCTGTGCCAGGAGGCCTGCCCGGTGGACGCCATTGTCGAGGGGCCGAATTTCGAGTTTGCGGTCGAGACCCGCGAAGAACTTCTCTATGACAAGGAGCGCCTGCTCGCCAACGGCGACCGTTGGGAGCGGGAAATCGCGAAAATTCTGGAACTGGATGCGCCCTACCGTTGATGGCGGTGGGGTTGAACGGGGCAAGGGACCAACGACGGCGGCGCGCCGCTCTCTTCGGTCCGAAAGGAAGCTGACTAGCGCCATGGATCTGCAGGCGATCGCATTCTACACCCTGGCCGCCATCATGCTGGCCGCCGCCGGGCTCGTGGTCACGGCCAGGAACCCCGTGCACTCGGTGCTGTTCCTGATCCTGGCCTTCTTCAGCGGGGCAGGGCTGTTCGTGCTGCTGGGGGCAGAGTTCCTGGCGATGCTGCTGATCGTCGTCTATGTGGGCGCGGTCGCGGTGCTGTTCCTGTTCGTGGTGATGATGCTGGACGTGGACTTCGTGTCCCTGCGGTCCGGCTTTGCACAGTACATGCCCGTGGGCCTGGTGGTCTCGGGCCTGCTGCTGGTGGAGATGGTGATGGTCTCCGGCGCGGTGGCCTCCAGCGGCGCGGCTGCCAAGGTGAAGGCCGCCGCCGTGACGGGCCGGAGCAACATCGAAGAGATCGGCCGGGTGCTCTATACCGACTATGTCTACTTCTTCCAGGCGGCGGGTCTGGTGCTGCTGGTGGCCATGATCGGCGCCATCGTGCTGACCCTGCGCCACAAGCCCGGCGTCCGTCGCCAGAACATCGCCGACCAGACGGCCAGGACCCGTAAGTCGGGCCTTTCCATCGTCAAGGTCGCGACCGGAGAGGGGATTTCGGAATGAGCGTGGGTCTTCCCGCCTATCTCGCCGTCGCGGCGGCCCTGTTCACCATCGGGGTGTTCGGCATCTTCGTGAACCGGCGCAACATCATCGTCGTGTTGATGTCCATCGAGCTGATCCTGCTGGCGGTGAACATCAACCTGGTCTCCTTCTCCATGTTCCTGCACGACGTGGTGGGGCAGATCTTCGCCATGTTCGTGCTGACCGTGGCCGCCGCCGAGGCGGCCGTAGGCCTGGCGATCCTCGTCACCTTCTTCCGCAACCGCGGCGACATCGCGGTTGACCATGCCAATATGATGAAAGGCTGAGCGTGAGCGTCGAGCCTCTCCTTCTGACCCTCGTCTTCGGTCCCCTGGTCGGTGCCACCCTGGCCGGCCTGTTCGGCCGCCGCCTGGGCGATCTCGTCTCCATGAGCGTGACCACGGGCCTGCTGTTCCTCAGCTGCGGCCTGGCCTGGGACGTGTTCTGCGGCTTCTGGGCCGGGCATTCCCATCCGGTGACTGTGGAGATCCTGCCCTTCATCAATGTGGGGGACTTCCACTCCGCCTGGTCCATCCGCCTCGACACATTGTCGGCGGTGATGCTGATCGTGGTGACCACGGTCTCGGCGCTCGTCCACCTCTACAGCTGGGGCTACATGGCGGACGATCCGTCCAAGCCGCGGTTCTTCGCCTATCTGTCCCTGTTCACCTTCGCCATGCTGATGCTGGTGACGGCGGCGGACTTCATGCAGCTGTTCTTCGGCTGGGAAGGGGTGGGGCTGGCCAGCTACCTGCTGATCGGCTTCTGGTTCAAGAAGGACAGCGCGTCCTCGGCGGCCATCAAGGCCTTCGTGGTGAACCGGGTCGGCGACTTCGGCTTTGCGCTCGGCATCATGACCGTCTTCTGGATGTTCCACACCATCCGCTTCGCCGAGCTGTTCCCGCTGATCGCGGCCAAGCAGAACGCCACCTGGTCCTTCATCGGCCAGGACTGGAGCGCGCTGGACCTGGCGGGCTTCCTGCTGTTCATCGGGGCCATGGGCAAGTCGGCCCAGTTCTTCCTGCACACCTGGCTGCCCGACGCCATGGAGGGCCCGACGCCGGTGTCCGCCCTGATCCACGCGGCGACCATGGTCACCGCCGGGGTCTACATGGTCTGCCTGCTGTCGCCGCTCTATGAGCATGCGCCGGTGGCCCGGTCGATCATCACCGTGATCGGGGCCATCACCGCCCTGTTCGCCGCGACCGTCGGCCTTGCGCAGAACGACATCAAGCGGGTGATCGCCTATTCCACCTGCTCGCAGCTGGGCTACATGTTCTTTGCCGCAGGCGTCGGGGCCTATCAGGCGGCCATGTTCCACCTGTTCACCCACGCCTTCTTCAAGGCCCTGCTGTTCCTGGGCGCGGGCTCCGTGATCCACGGCATGCACCACGAGCAGGACATGCGGAAGATGGGGGCCGTCGGCAAGTTCCTGCCGATCACCTATGCCGTCATGGTCATCGGCACCATCGCCATCACCGGCCTGGGCATCCCGATCAAGGGCATGGAGATCGGCTTTGCCGGCTTCTTCTCCAAGGACACCATCCTGGGGGCTGCCTATGCGGCGGGGGAACACTCGCCCTACGGCTATTTCGCCTTCTGCATCGGCGTGTTCGCCGCCGGCCTGACCGCCTACTATTCCTGGCGCCTGATCTTCATGACCTTCAACGGCACCGCCAAGTGGGGCGAGCATGCCGACCACGGCCATGACGCCCACGCCCACGACGACCATGCCCACGCCCATGACGACCACGGGCACGACCACGGCCACGGCGCGTTCAAGCCGCACGAGAGCCCGGTGGTCATGCTGATCCCGCTGTTCGTGCTGGCGGCAGGGGCCATCGCGGCGGGCTTCGTCTTTGCCCCGTCCTTCGTGGGCGAGCATCGGGAGGCCTTCTGGCAGGGGGCGATCTTCACCGCCAAGTCCAACGAGGTGCTGGAGAAGATCGAGAGCCTGCCGAGCTGGGTCGGCTATCTGCCGCTCATCGTCTCGGTGCTTGGGGCGGTCGTGGCGATCTACTTCTACCTGCTGCGCGAGGGTCTGGCGAAGCGGATCGCCGACAATGACGGCCCGCTGCACCGCTTCCTCTACAACAAGTGGTACTTCGACGAGCTGTACCAGGCGGTGTTCGTCAACGGCGCCAAGGCGCTCGGCGACCTGTTCTGGAAGGGCGGCGACCAGAAGATCATCGACGGGCTGGGCCCCAACGGCTTTGCCTGGCTGGCGGGCTTCGCCGGTCGGCAGCTGGGCCGCATCCAGTCCGGCCTCGTCTATCATTATGCCTTCGTGATGCTCCTCGGCGTGGCGGGACTGCTGTCCTACGCGCTGTGGGCCTTCGCGCACTGAGGGGGCGACCGTGAGCCATATCCTTTCCCTCACCACCTTTGCGCCGATCATCGGCGTGCTCGCCATCCTCCTGGTGCGGCTCGTCGCCGGCCGGAACGGGGAGGAGGCCGCGGGCCGCGCGTCCCTGTGGGTGGCGCTCGCCACGACGCTGGCGACCTTTGCCCTGTCCGTGCTGATGCTGGCCAATTTCGACGCCCGCGCCACCGGCTTCCAGTTCACCGAGGACATGCCCTGGTTCTCGGTGATCCATTACGCCATGGGGGTGGACGGCATTTCGGTGCTGTTCGTGCTGCTGACCACCTTCCTGATGCCCATCTGCATCCTGGCCAGCTGGTCCAGCATCAAGACCCGGCTGGTGGAATACCTGATCGCCTTCCTGGTGCTCGAGACCCTGATGATCGGGGTCTTCACCTCCCTGGACCTGGTGCTGTTCTACGTCTTCTTCGAGTTCGGCCTGATCCCGATGTTCCTGATCATCGGCGTGTGGGGCGGCAAGAACCGGGTCTATGCGGCTTACAAGTTCTTCCTCTACACCCTGCTGGGTTCGGTGCTGATGCTGGCGGCGATCCTGGCCATGAGCATGATCGCGCACACCACCTCGATCCCGGCCCTGATGCAGTTCCACTTCGCGCCGGAGCTTCAGATCATCTTCTTCCTGGCCTTCTTCGCCTCCTTCGCGGTGAAGATGCCCATGTGGCCGGTGCACACCTGGCTGCCGGACGCCCACGTGGAGGCCCCCACCGCGGGCTCGGTGATCCTGGCGGGCGTGCTCCTGAAGATGGGGGGCTACGGCTTCCTGCGCTTCTCGCTCCCCATGTTCCCGCAGGCGGCGACCTACTTCACGCCGATGATCTTCGCCCTGTCGGCCATCGCCATCGTCTACACCTCGCTGGTGGCGTTCCGGCAGACGGACATGAAGAAGCTGATCGCCTATTCCTCCGTCGCGCACATGGGCTTCGTCACCATGGGCATCTTCTCCGGCACCCTGCAGGGCGTGCAGGGGGCGGTGTTCCAGATGCTGAGCCACGGGGTGATCTCCGGCGCGCTATTCCTGTGCGTGGGCGTCATCTATGACCGCATGCACACTCGCGAGATCGCCTTCTACGGCGGCCTGGCGGACAAGATGCCCTGGTACGCGGCGACCTTCCTGCTGTTCACCATGGGCAATGTGGGCCTGCCCGGAACAAGCGGCTTCGTGGGCGAGATCCTGACCATGACCGGGGTCTATGGCTCGCCCAGCACGGCGGGGACCTGGACGGCGTTCGTGTCGGCGTCCGGCGTGATCCTGTCGGCGGTCTATGCCCTGACCCTGTACAAGCGGGTGATGTACGGCAACCTGACCAATCCGAAGCTGGCCGACATCCTCGACCTCGACACACGGGAGGTGGCGATCTTCGCCCCCCTGATCGTCAGCGCGCTGGCGCTCGGCGTCTATCCGCATCTGGTATTCAGCTTCACCGACGCGTCGGTCGCCAGCCTGGTGACCGTCTGGCGCTCTGCGGTCGGCGGCTGAGGGAGAATAGGTTGATGGGTCTCGACAGCGCCCTGACGATTGCGCAACCGGAACTGCTGCTGGCCGCGGCGGCGCTGGGTCTGCTGGTGGTGGGCGCCTATTCCGGCCGCCTGGCCATGACGCTGGTGTCCTGGGGTGCCATGCTGGCGCTGGGCGCGGCCGCGGTGCTGGCCGCCAACGGACCGCTGGGCCAGGCCTTCAAGGGGGCCTTCGTGTCCGACGGCGCGTCGGTCTTCGCCAAGGTGATCATCTATGCCGCCAGTGGCGTGGCGATCTTCCTGGGGGAGCGCTGGCTCGTCCGCGCCGGCAATGCCAAGTTCGAATATCCGGTGCTGGTCCTGCTGGCGGCGCTGGGCATGGGCATGATGGTGTCCGCGGGCGACCTGATCAGCCTCTATATCGGGATCGAGTTGCAGTCGCTGGCCCTCTATGTGCTGTGCGCCTTCCAGAGGGATGACGCGCGGGCCTCCGAAGCGGGGCTCAAGTATTTCGTGCTGGGGGCCCTGTCGTCGGGCCTTCTGCTCTACGGGGCCTCGCTGATCTACGGCTTTGCCGGATCGACCCGGTTCGCGGACATTGCCGGGGCCGTGCATGGCCCGGCCTCCATGGGCATCGTGTTCGGCCTGGTGTTCCTGATCTGCGGCCTGGCCTTCAAGGTGTCTGCCGCGCCGTTCCACATGTGGACGCCGGACGTGTACGAGGGCGCGCCGACCCCGGTCACCGCGCTCCTCTCCGCGGCCCCCAAGGTGGCGGCCATGGTGCTGTTCGCCCGGGTGCTGGCCCAGGCCTTCCCCCATGACGTTCCCCAGTGGAGCCAGGTGGTCACGGCCATCGCCCTGATCTCCGTCACCGTGGGTGCCCTGGGCGGTCTGGTGCAGAAGAACCTGAAGCGGCTGCTGGCCTATTCCTCCATCGCCAATATCGGCTACGCCCTCCTGGGCCTGGCGTCGGGCAGCGAGGCGGGGCTGCAGGCCATGCTGATGTTCATGGTGCTCTACGTCATCGACGTGACCGGCTTCTTCGCCTGCCTCTTGGCCCTGTCCCGGGGCGGAAAGCCGATGGAGACCCTGCCGTCCCTGGCGGGTCTCGTCCGCCTGCGGCCGGGTCTGGCGATCGCCATCACCATCCTGTCCCTCAGCGTGCTGGGCCTTCCGCCCCTGTCGGGCTTCTGGGCCAAGTTCTACGTCTTCAAGGCCGCGGTCTCGACGCCGGGCATGGAGCCGGCGGCGGTCTACGGTCTGGTCATGAGCGTGGCGGCGGCCTTCTATTACCTTCGGATCATCAAGACCATGTGGTTCGACGCGCCGGAGGGCGAGACCGACGCGCCGCCGCTGGACGCCCGGCTGGTGGCCCTGGGCTGCGCGGCCTTTTCCTTCCCCCTGGTGATTCCGGCCCTGGCCGTGCTTGACCCCCTGGCCCTGGCCGCGGCCAAGGCCTTCGGACTGGCGTGACCGAGATTTCCGGCACCACCGCCGCAGCGCCCCTTCCGGTTCTCGCCCTCGACAGCGTGGACTCCACCAATGCCGAGGCCCGGCGTCAGGCGGAGTCCGGCGATCTCGGCCCCCGCTGGATCACGGCGCGGGTCCAGACGGCCGGTCGCGGCCGTCGGGGACGGGCCTGGAGCACCACCGAGGGCAATCTGGCCGCCACCCTGCTGACCACCACGGACCGGGTCCCGGGGGATGCGGCGCGGACCTCCTTCGTGGCCGCCGTGGCCGTGGCCGATGCCCTGGCGACCTATCTGCCCGACAGCCTGATCCGCCTGAAATGGCCCAATGACGTCCTGGTGGACGACCGCAAGATCTGCGGCATCCTGATCGAATCCGGCCGGGTGCGGGGCGAGGACCGGCTGTGGCTGGCGGTGGGCATCGGCGTGAACCTCGCCCATGCCCCGCAGGTCGCGGATCGGCCGGCCACCTGCGTGGCGGACCACCTGCGCGGCGATGTCGCATCCCCGCCCACGGCCCGGCAGATGCTGGACCGGCTGGCGGCCGCCTTCGCCCACCGGCAGGGACAATGGGATGACCAGGGCTTCGAGCCCATCGTCGAGGCCTGGACCGCGCGGGCCATCGGACTGGGCGGGCCCTGCGCCGCGCGCCTTGCCGACGAGACGGTGGAGGGCACGGCTGAGGGGCTGGACCCCGACGGGTCCCTGCGCCTGCGCCTGCCAGACGGCGGGGTGCGTCGCATCGCCGCTGGCGACGTGTTTTTCGGAGGAAGATGAGCCATGCTTCTCGCCATCGAACAGGGCAATACCAATACGGTGTTCGCCGTCCATGACGGGTCGGAGTGGATCGCCCAGTGGCGCTCGGCCACCGATCCCTCCCGCACGGCGGACGAATACGGGGTGTGGCTGTCCCAGTTCCTGGCCATGAAGGACCTGGTGCTGCGGGACCTGGACGGCTGCATCATCTCCAGCGTGGTGCCCCAGTCGATCTTCCACCTGCGCAACCTGTCCCGGCGCTATCTGCACACCGAGCCCCTGGTGATCGGCGAGAATGCCAGGCTCGGCGTGGAAATCCGCATCGACAAGCCCTCCGAGGCCGGGGCCGACCGGCTGGTCAATGCCGTGGGGGCCCATGTGGCCTATTCCGGGGCCCTGATCATCGTCGACAGCGGCACGGCCACCAATTTCGACGTGGTGGCCGCCGACGGGGCCTTCGAGGGCGGCGTGATCGCGCCGGGCATCAACCTGTCCATGCAGGCCTTGCACCAGGCCGCCGCCCGCCTGCCGCGGGTGGCCATCCAGCGGCCGGGCAGCGTCATCGGCCGGGACACGGTCACGGCCATGCAGTCCGGCGTGTTCTGGGGCTACATGGCCCTGATCGAGGGCATGATCGACCGCATCCGCGCCGAGTACGGGGCCCCCATGACCGTCGTCGCCACCGGGGGGGTTGCCTCCCTGTTCGAAGGCGCCACCGACAAGATCGACATCTTCGACCCTGACGTCACCATTCGCGGCATGCTGGAAGTCTGGCGCCGCAACCAGCAAGGCGCCGCATGACCCGCAATTCCGAAGCCGAACTCGTCTTCCTGCCCCTGGGCGGCTCCAACGAGATCGGCATGAACTTCAATCTCTATGGCTACGGCCCGCCCCACGCCCGCAAGTGGATCGTGGTGGACCTGGGCGTGACCTTCGGCGACCTGACCACGCCCGGCGTCGAGATCATCATGCCCGACCCCACCTTCCTCGAGGAGCACGTGGACAACCTGCTGGGCATCGTGCTGACCCACGCCCACGAGGACCATATCGGTGCGCTGCCCTGGCTCTGGCCGCGGCTGAAGGCCCCGCTGTTCGCCACGCCCTTCACCGCCTATCTGATCCGCGAGAAGCTGCGGGATGCCGGCGTGCTGGACCAGGCGGTGATCACCGAGATTCCTCTGAACGGTCGCCTGACACTCGGCCCCTTCGACCTGGAACTGGTCACCCTGACCCACTCCATCCCCGAGCCCAATGGCGTGGCCATCCGCACCCCGCTGGGCACCATCCTGCATACCGGTGACTGGAAGATCGATCCGGACCCCCTGCTGGGCGAGGTGACCGACAGTGCCGCCATCCAGCGCCTGGGGGACGAGGGCATCCTCGCCATGGTCTGCGACTCCACCAATGTCTTCGTGGAGGGCGAGGCGGGGTCGGAAGCCGATGTGCGCGATGCGCTGACGACCCTGATCAAGGGCCTGTCCGGCAAGGTGGCCGTGGGGTGTTTCGCCTCCAACGTGGCGCGGATGGACAGCGTCATCCGGGCGGCGGAGGCGGCGGACCGCCGGGTGTGCCTGCTGGGCCGCTCCATGCACCGCATGGCCGGTGCCGCCAAGTCCGTGGGCCTGCTGTCCGACGTGGCCCCCTTCGTCACCGAGAAGGAAGCGGGATACTTCCCGTCCGACAAGATCCTCTATCTGTGCACCGGCAGCCAGGGGGAGCCCCGCGCCGCCCTGTCCCGGGTGGCGGAGGGCAACCATCCGCAGGTGACGCTCGGGGCCGGGGACAGTTGCGTCTTCTCCAGCCGGGTTATTCCGGGCAACGAGATCGCCATCCGCAACCTGCAGAACCGCCTGGCCGACCGGGGCGTGAGGCTCTACACCGACCGGGACCACCCCGGCATCCACGTGTCCGGCCACCCCTGCCGGGACGAGCTGGCACAGATGTATGCCTGGGCCCGTCCGCGGATCGCCGTCCCCACCCACGGGGAGCGCCGCCACCTGCTGGAGCACAAGGCCTTTGCCCGGGACCTGCAGGTGCCCGAGCAGATCGCGCCCCGCAACGGGGACATGGTGCGCCTCGCCCCCGGCCGGGCGGAGATCATCGACGAGGTGAAGTCCGGCCGCCTGTTCCTGGACGGCGGTGTGCTGACCCCGGAGAACAGCGAACCCCTGCGGGAGCGCCGCCACGCCGCCCATAACGGCATCCTGGTGGTCTCCATCGTCATGGACAAGCGCGGCCGCCTGGCCGACGGGCTGGAGATCCGCTCCATCGGCCTGCCGGGGGATGCGGACAATCCCCTGGAGGAGGCCCTGGACGACCTGGCCGACGCCATCGAGGCGGCCATCAACCGCCTGGACCGCAAGGAGCGCGAGGACGACACGGCGGTGGAGATGTGCGTCTCCCGCACCGTGAAGAAGGTCTCCCAGCGCCTGTGGGAGCGCCGCCCCGTGGTGGAGACCATCGTCGTCCGCGTCGGATGATCCTATATTAGACTGCAACGGCCCAAGACCCTCGGGAGGCGACCATGATCGGCAAGCTCAACCATATCGGCGTGGCCACGCCGTCCATCGACGAGTCGGTGAAGCTCTATCGCGACGTGCTGGGGGCCACCTCCATCACCGAGAAGTGGGCCATGCCGGAGCAGGGGGTGTGGGTCTGCTTCGTCAACCTGCCCAACAGCCAGATCGAGCTGATCGAGCCCTATGGCGACGCCTCGCCCCTGACCGGCTTTCTGGCCAAGAACCCCGCGGGCGGCCAGCACCACGTCTGCTTCGAGGTGGAGGACATCATCGCCGCCCGGGACGACATGCGGGCCAAAGGTGCGACGATTCTGGGCACCGGCGAGCCGCGGATCGGTGCCCACGGCACGCCGGTGATCTTCGTGCACCCCAAGAACATGGGCGGCGTGCTGGTGGAACTGATGGAGACGCCCAAGGGGGCGGGGCACTGATCCATGGATCTGGCCTGGACGCTGTCCCTCTACTTCATCACCTGGTGGATGGTGCTGTTCGCCATATTGCCGCTGGGGGTGCGCAGCCATCATGACGAGGGCACCACCCCAGGCGCCGGCCATGATCCCGGCGCGCCGGTCAATCCGAACCTGAAGCGGAAGGCCATCACCACCAGCTGGGTGACGGCCATCATCATCGCCATCGTCTGGATCATCGCCCGCTTCAACCTGGTGCAGCTGCCGCACTGACCGTGCGTTCCCGGCGGTCGCCGCCGTTGCCAAGCCGCGCCGGGGCGGGCTAAGTGCCGGTCACCCCACACAAGTCATGGAATCTGCCTCATGCGCCTGTCGCGCTTCTTTCTGCCGGTCCTGAAGGAAAACCCCTCGGAGGCGCAGATCGTCTCGCACCGGCTGATGCTGCGGGCGGGCATGATCCGCCAGGAGGCCGCGGGCATCTATGCCTGGCTGCCGCTCGGCTTCCGGGTGCTGAAGAAGATCGAGCAGATCGTCCGGGAGGAGATGGACCGGGCCGGCGCGGTGGAGCTTCTGATGCCCACCCTGCAGCTTGCGGATCTGTGGCGCGAGAGCGGCCGCTATGACGACTACGGCCAGGAGATGCTGCGGATCAAGGACCGGCACGAGCGGGAAATGCTCTACGGCCCCACCAATGAGGAGATGATCACCGAGATCGTCCGCGCCTCGGTCCGGTCCTACAAGGACCTGCCGAAGATCCTCTACCACATCCAGTGGAAGTTCCGGGACGAGCAGCGGCCCCGCTTCGGCGTCATGCGCGGGCGGGAGTTCCTGATGAAGGACGCCTACGGCTTCGACATCGACGAGGCGGGGGCCCGGCACAGCTACAACAAGATGTTCGTGGCCTATCTCAACCTGTTCGACCGGATGGGGCTGAAGGCCGTGCCCATGCGCGCCGACACCGGCCCCATCGGCGGGGACCTGAGCCACGAGTTCATCATCCTGGCCGACACGGGCGAGAGCGCGGTGTTCTGCCACAAGGACCTGGTGGACATGCCGCCGCCGGGAATCGACCTGGACTGGGACGGGGACCTGCAGCCCCTGGTCGACCAGCGCACCCGCCTCTATGCCGCCACCGAGGAGATGCACGATCAGGCCCGGTTCGAGGCCGAGGCGCCGGAGGACAAGCGCCTCTCCGCCCGGGGGATCGAGGTGGGTCACATCTTCTATTTCGGCGAGAAGTACTCCAAGGCCATGAAGGCCAACGCCACCGGTGCCGACGGCGTCGACCGGCCGATCCAGATGGGCAGCTATGGCGTCGGCGTCTCCCGCCTGCTGGGGGCGATCATCGAGGCCAGCCACGACGAGAACGGCATCATCTGGCCGGACAGCGTGGCCCCCTTCGGCGTGGGCATCATCAACATGCGCCCCGGTGACGCGGCCGTGGACGCCGTCTGCGCCGAGGCCTACGCCGCCCTCACCAAGGCGGGCCGGGAGCCCCTGCTGGACGACACCGCCGAGCGGGCCGGCGCCAAGTTCGCCACCATGGACCTGATCGGCCTGCCCTGGCAGCTGGTGGTGGGTCCCAAGGGCGTGGCCGACGGGGTGGTGGAGCTGAAGCGCCGCGCCACTGGCGAACGCCACACCGTGCCGCTGGCCCGGGCGCTGGAGCTGATCGGCGGATGAACGACGCGCCGGTCCCCGGACAGCTGCCCACTGGCGCGCCCTTCGGGGCGTGGGAGCGGGCGCTGGCCTTCCGGTATCTGAAGGCCCGGCGCAGGAATGGCGGCATCGCCCTGATCGCCTGGATCAGCTTCATCGCCGTGACCCTGGCCGTGGCGGCCCTGATCATCATCATGTCGGTGATGAACGGCTTCCGCTCCGAGATCGTGTCCCGGATGGTCGGCTTCAACGGCCACATCTATGTCCAGGGACCGGCCACCGGGGCGGCCACCCGCGACACCCTGATCAGCCGCATCCGCGCCGTGCCCGGGGTGGTGCAGGTGGTACCGGTGGTGCAGGCTCAGGCTCTGGTGGTGGGGCCCGGCCAGGTGACCGGGGCCATCGTCCGCGGCCTGCGGGCGGAGGACCTGCGCGGCACGCCGATCATCGCCCGCAACATCAAGGCAGGCTCCCTCGACGGCTTCGGCCAGGGGGAATATGGCGGCGACATGGTCCTGGCAGGCTCCGGCATGGCCGACCGGCTGGGGGTGCGGGCGGGTGACAGCATCAGCGTCATCTCCCCCAACGGCGCGGCCACGGCCTTCGGCTCGACGCCGCGGCGCAAGTCCTACACCGTGGGCGGGGTCTTCACCGTCGGGCTCACCCAGTATGACGCGGCCTATATCTACATGCCCCTGGAACAGGCCCAGCTGCTGTTCGGCCGGGGGGACACGGTGGACCTGCTGGAGGTCAATCTCGACGATGCCGACCATATCGACGCCCTGAAGCCCGCCATCCAGGCCGCCGCCGGGCCTGGGGCCGTGCTCACCGACTGGCGGGACGAGAACCACGCCTTCTTCAACGCCCTGCAGGTGGAGCGGGTGGCCATGCGCATCATCCTGATGATCGTGGTGGCCATTGCCATGCTGAACATCATTTCCGGCCTGATCATGCTGGTGAAGAACAAGGGGCGCGACATCGCCATCCTGCGCACCATCGGCGCCAGCCCGGGGGCGGTGATGCGGGTGTTCGTCATGGTGGGGGCGGCCATCGGCCTGTCCGGTGCTGCCTGCGGCCTGATCTTCGGCACCCTGTTCTGCATCTACATCGACCCGATCCAGAGCTTCGTGGAGCATGTGACCGGGGTCAGCGTCTTCGCGCCGGAGGCCTATTTCCTGCCACGCCTGCCCGCCCGGGTGGAGCCGGGGGAGGTGGTGCTGGTCCTGGCCTGGTCGATCCTGATGAGCCTGGTGGCCGCCATCATGCCCGCCTGGCAGGCCTCCCGCCTCGATCCGGTGGAGGCGCTGCGCTATGAGTGAGACCCCGCCCATCCTGTCCCTGCGCGGCGTCACCCGGACCTATCCGGTGGGGGACGGCCAGACGCTGGAGGTGCTGAAGGGCATCGATCTCGACCTCTGGCCGGGGGAGATCGTCGGCCTGATCGGTCCGTCCGGGTCGGGGAAGTCCTCCCTGCTGCACGCGGCCGGGCTTCTGGAGCGCCCGACCTCCGGCGAGGTGCGGATCGACGGCGTCGACTGCGGCGGGCTGAACGAGGCCGGCCGCACAGCCCTTCGCCTGCACCGGATCGGTTTCGTCTACCAGTTCCACCACCTGCTGCCAGAGTTCTCCGCTCTCGACAATGTGGCCATGCCCGGGATGATCGCGGGCCGTCCGGCGGCGGCGGCCCGGGACCGGGCGCGGACCCTGCTCACCCGCATGGGGCTGCAGGACCGCCTCGACCACCAGCCGGCCCAGATGTCCGGCGGGGAACAGCAGCGGGTCGCCATCGCCCGGGCACTCGCCAACCGCCCGGGGCTGATCCTGGCCGACGAGCCCACGGGCAATCTCGATCCCGTGACCTCCACCGCCGTGTTCGAGGCCCTGAAGGCCCAGGTGCGCAACGAGGGGGTGACGGCCCTGGTCGCCACCCACAATCTCGAACTGGCCGGGCACATGGACCGGGTGTTCGCCATGCAGTCCGGCGGTCTGGTCCCCCGATAGCCCCATCCTCAGGGCGGCAAAAAAAGCCGGACGAGGGGGCTTGCCATGAGAACAAAAGGGGAATAGGAACAAAGACAGAACGAATGACCGGCTTGGGAGATCGCAGATGGTGCAGTTCACGCGGGAAACACTGGCGCTTGCATCCGTCGCCAGCTTCGTCTGGATGATGGTCGAAGTCGCGCGCATGTTCGCCTGACGATTCGTCGCCGGTGGACCCGGCTGTCAGCGGGGAAGGTCACCCATGTCCGGCATCGATCAGGGCTTTGTGCATCTGAGGGTCCGGTCGGCCTATTCCCTGCTGGAAGGGGCAATCAAGCCCGGGGATCTGGGGGCTCTGGCGGTGGCGGCGGGCATGCCGGCGCTTGGCCTGGCGGACCGGGCCAACCTGTTCGGGGCCCTGGAGATCTCACAGGGCCTGAAGGACAAGGGCGTCCAGCCGCTGATCGGGTGCGCGCTGCCCGTGACCGGGATCGGGGAGGGGGGCACGGAGCGCTGGTCGCGGGCCCCCACCCTCGTCCTCATCGCCAAGTCCGAGGCGGGCTGGCTGAACCTGATGGCCCTGTCGTCCCGGGCCTATACGGCGTCGTCCATGGAGTCCGAACCGGCGGTGGACTGGGCCGACGTGGCCGCCCGGCACGAGGGTCTGATCCTGTTGTCCGGCGGTCCGGACGGGCCGGTGAACCCCCTGTTCGTCAACGGGCGGGACGGGGAGGCGGCGGCCGCACTCTCCCGCATGCAGTCGGTGTTCGGTGACCGCTTCTATGTGGAGCTCCAGCGCCACGGGATGGCGGAGGAGGCGGCGGCGGAGCCGGGGCTGGTGGCCTGGGCCTACGCCCACGATGTGCCGCTGGTGGCCACCAACGACGTCTATTTCTCCACCGCGGCCATGCACAGTCCGCACGATGCCCTGCTGTGCATCTCCGACGGGACCTTCCTCGGCCAGGACGAACGTCGCCGGGTGACGGCAGATCACCGGTTCCGCACGGCGGCGGAGATGCGGGCCGCCTTTGCCGACCTGCCGGAGGCCTGCGACAACACCCTCGAGATCGCCCGGCGCTGCGCCTTCCTGGTGTCCAAGCGCGATCCGATCCTGCCGCGCTTTCCCACCGTTGGCGGCCGGACGGAGGACGAGGAGCTGTCGCATCAGGCGCGGGAGGGCCTGCGCATGCGCCTGGCAGGGCAGGAGCTGGCCGCGCCCCTCGCCGACTACGAGGCCCGGCTGGAGCGGGAGCTGTCGGTCATCATCAAGATGGGCTTCCCGGGCTACTTCCTGATCGTGGCCGACTTCATCAAGTGGGCCAAGTCCCATGGCATTCCCGTGGGGCCCGGACGGGGGTCGGGGGCCGGGTCGCTGGTCGCCTGGGCGCTGACCATCACCAATCTGGACCCCCTGCGCTTCGGCCTGCTGTTCGAGCGGTTCCTGAACCCGGAGCGGGTGTCCATGCCCGACTTCGACATCGACTTCTGCCAGGAGCGGCGGGAGGAGGTGATCTCCTACGTCCAGCAGCGCTATGGCGTGGACCGGGTGGCCCAGATCATCACCTTCGGCACCCTGCAGGCCCGGGCCGTGCTTCGGGACGTGGGCCGGGTGATGCAGCTGCCCCTCGGCATGGTGGACCGGCTGGCCAAGATGGTGCCCAGCAACCCGGCCAATCCCGTGACCCTGGCCCAGGCCATCGAGATCGAGCCCCGGCTGAAGGAAGCCCGGCGGGACGATGACAGCGTGGCCCGGCTGCTGGAGACGGCCCTGCACCTGGAGGGGCTGTTCCGCAACGCCTCCACCCATGCGGCAGGCGTGGTGATCGGCGACCGGCCCCTGACGGAGCTGACGCCCCTCTATCAGGACCCGCGGTCGGAGCTTCCGGCCACCCAGTACAACATGAAGTGGGTGGAAAGCGCGGGCCTGGTGAAGTTCGACTTCCTGGGCCTGAAGACCCTGACGGTGGTGGACCGGGCCTACAAGCACCTGCTGAAGCGGGGCGCGGCGGTGGATCTGGACGCCCTGCCGCTGGACGATGCGGCGACCTATGCGCTGCTGGCGTCCGGCCAGACCATCGGGGTGTTCCAGCTGGAAAGCCAGGGCATGCGCGACACCCTGCGCAAGATGCGCTGCTCCACCATCGAGGAGATCACCGCCCTCATCTCCCTCTACCGCCCCGGGCCGATGGACAACATCGACACCTATGTGGACCGCAAGTTCGGCCGGGCGGAGCTGGACATGCTGCATCCGTCCCTCGAGCCCATCCTGAAGGAGACCTACGGGGTCATCATCTACCAGGAACAGGTGATGCAGATCGCCCAGGTCCTGTCCGGCTACTCCCTGGGGGAGGCCGACCTGCTTCGCCGCGCCATGGGCAAGAAGAAGAAGGAGGAGATGGACTTCCAGAAGGCCCGGTTCGTGGCCGGGGCCTCGGACAAGGGGGTCGATCCGGCCCAGGCGGACTTCATCTTCGAACTGGTGGCCAAGTTCGCCGGCTATGGCTTCAACAAGAGCCACGCGGCCGCCTATGCCATGATCGCCTACCAGACCGGCTGGCTGAAGGCGAACCGGCCGGTGGAGTTCTTCGCCGCGTCCATGAGCCTCGATCTGTCCAATACCGACAAGCTGGCGGTCTTCTACCAGGACGCCAAGCGGTTCGGGGTGAAGATCCTGCCCCCGGACATCAACCGCTCCGGGGCCGATTTCGAGGTGGAGGACGGGGCGGTCCTCTATGCCATGGGGGCCGTGCGCAATGTGGGCTTCGAGGCCATGCGCCATGTGGAGCAGATCCGCCGGACCGGCGGGCCCTTCGTGGACCTGTTCGACTTCGTGGAGCGGATCGATCCGCGGCTGGTCAACAAGCGGGCCCTGGAAAGCCTGGCCCGGGCCGGGGCCTTCGACCGGCTGCATCCCAACCGGGCCCAGATCCTGGCGTCCGCGGACCTGCTGATGGCCCATGCCCAGAGCCTGAGCGCCGACCGGGCCGCGGCCCAGGAGAGCCTGTTCGCCGATGCCTCCGTCGCCCGGCCGCGCCTGCCGTCGGTGGAGCCCTGGACCGGGCCCGAGCAGCTGGACGAGGAACTGTCGGCGGTGGGCTTCTATCTCACCGGCCATCCGCTTGAGGACATGGCCGAGGTCATGCGCCGCAAGCGCGTGGTGCTGATGGCCGAGGCCCAGGAGCGGGCGGAGGCAGGGGAGGCGGCCTTCCGCATGGCCGGCATCATCCGCCGCAAGCAGGAGCGCCCCTCCCAGTCCGGGGAAAAGTTCGCCTATGTCACACTGTCCGATCCCACGGGGGAGTTCGAGGTGATGTTCATGCCCGAGGCGCTGCGCACCTATCGTGACCTGCTGGATCCGGGCCGCGCGGTGATGATCAAGGTCCGCGCCCGGGCCCGGGAGGGGGAGATCCGCTTCATAGGTGACGAGGCGGAGCTGATGGACAAGGTGGTGGAGAGCGCGCTCTCGGGTCTGCGCATCCATGTGACGCCGGACCCCGCGGTGCTGGCCGTCGTCCGGCGGCGACTGGAGGCCGGTCGCTCCGAGCGGGGCGGGGAGATGGTGCTGGTGGCCGCCCTCGGACAGGGGCGGGAGGTGGAGCTTCGCCTGCCCGGGCGCTATTCGATGGATGCGGGCCTGCGGGGCGCGCTGAAGTCCGCCCAGGGCGTCACCTATCTCGAGGATGTCTGACCCCCGCGGGCCGTCGGTGCCGCCCCCGGGCGGAGGTCGCGCGGCAGGGGGGCGAGCATTCCGGCTTGATTTATCGCGGCTTTCAGCCTAGGAACCGCGCCATCCCACACGCAGACGTTCGGCGGGTAGCGGGCACTTGCCCGTCGACCTTCCGTTCCGGCGCCGGAAAACGGCGATTTGTCTGCGGAGGTCAACCGGAAGAAGGACTTAGAAAGTACCATGGCACTTCCCGAACTCTCCATGCGCCAACTCCTCGAAGCCGGCGCCCACTTCGGCCACCAGACGCACCGCTGGAACCCGAAGATGGACCGCTACATCTTCGGCAGCCGCGCCAACATCCACATCATCGACCTGTCCCAGACCATGCCGCTGCTGCACCAGGCGCTGCTGAAGGTCCGCGAGGTCGCCGCCGGCGGTGGCCGGGTGCTGTTCGTCGGCACCAAGCGCCAGGCCTCGGACCCGGTGGCCGTCGCCGCCAAGCGCTGCGCGCAGTACTATGTGAATCACCGCTGGCTGGGCGGCACGCTGACCAACTGGCGCACCATCTCGCTGTCCATCGCCCGCCTGCGCGAACTCGAAGGCCTGCTGGACAACGAAGGTGGCCAGGGCCGTACCAAGAAGGAACTGCTGCAGCTCACCCGCGAGCGGGAAAAGCTGGAACTGTCCCTGGGCGGCATCAAGGACATGGGCGGCATTCCGGACCTGATGTTCGTGATCGACACGAACAAGGAAGCCATCGCCATCCAGGAAGCCCGCAAGCTGAACATCCCGGTCGTGGCCATCCTCGACACCAACTGCGATCCGGACGGCGTGGCCTATCCGATCCCGGGCAATGATGACGCGGCCCGCGCCCTGCAGCTGTACTGCGATCTGATCGCCGACACGGTGCTGGACGGTCTGGCCGCGGGCCAGGCGTCCCTCGGCGTCGATCTCGGGGCCGCCATCGCCCCGGTCGAGCCGGTGCTGGCCTCCACGGCGGCTGCCGAACCGGCGGCCCCGGTCGATCCCGAGCTCGAGGCCGCCATGGGTGGTGCGCCGACGGACGGTTCGGCGGAAGCCTGATCCCGGCCCCGTCGGGGCCATGGCCCGGGCCGTCCGCCCGGGCTGTTGGATGAGTTGAAACACACGCGTCCTCGCCTCAGGCGGGGACGCATCTGTCTGTAATGAAAACGGAGGTTGTCGCCATGGCCGAGATCACGGCTGCGCTTGTCAAGGAACTGCGGGAGAAATCCGGCGTTGGCATGATGGACTGCAAGAAGGCCCTGTCGGAGAACGACGGCGACATGGACGCGGCCCTGGACTGGCTGCGCGCCAAGGGCCTGTCCAAGGCTGCCAAGAAGGCGGACCGTGTGGCCGCCGAAGGCCTGGTGGCCGTGGCCCAGTCCCGCGACGGCAAGGCCCAGGTGGGGGCTCTGGTGGAGTTGAACGCCGAAACCGACTTCGTGGCCCGCAACGAGCTGTTCCAGGCCGCCGCCCGCGGTGCCGCCCAGGCCGCCCTGTCTGCCGCCAATGACGTGGACGCGGTGAAGGCCGCGACGACGCCGGCCGGCGAGGTCGTGTCCGACGTGATCACCGGCCTGATCGCCACCATCGGCGAGAACATGGTCCTGCGTCGCTCGGCCCGATTTGCCGTGACCGAAGGCGTGGTCGCGGCCTATGTGCACAATGCCATCGCCCCGGACCTCGGCCGCATGGGCGTGCTGGTGGCGCTGGAATCGTCGGCGGATGCGGACAAGCTCAACGAGCTGGGCCGCAAGATCGGCATGCACGTGGCGGCCACGGCCCCCCTGGCCCTGACGGTCGAGGAAGTCGATCCGGCGGCGGTGGAGCGGGAACGCGCCATCTTCGCCGAACAGGCCGCCGAGTCCGGCAAGCCCGCCAATGTGGTCGAGAAGATGATCGAAGGCCGCATCCGCAAGTTCTACGAGGAAGTCGTGCTGCTGAAGCAGGCCTTCGTCATGAACCCGGACCAGACGGTGGAACAGCTGATCGCCGAGCAGGCCAAGACGCTGGGGGCCCCGATCAAGATCGTCGGCTTCACCCGCCTGGCGCTGGGTGAGGGCGTCGAGAAGAAGGTCGACGACTTCGCCGGCGAAGTGGCCGCCCTCACCGGCCAGGCCTGACATCGGATCGGGCAGGGTGCGCGCTGCGGCGCCGGCCTGCCCTGTCGTGGCACAGCGGCGCCGTCCTGGTCGGGACGGCGCCGTTTCCATGACCGGCACGACCCTGCGGCGACGGCGCGACCGGACCGCGGGGGCTCCCGTCCAGATTGGCCGTCGCCTTCACCGGTGACAGGGCTATGATGGGGCGGACGAATCTTCCAACAGGCGGACAGTGTAACCATGAGTGAGACCGATCCTTCCAGCCCGGTGGCGGCCGGCAACGACCCCGCATCGACGGGACACGCCCCGCTCTATCGCCGGGTGCTGCTGAAGGTGTCGGGCGAGGTGCTGATGGGCGACACGCCCTATGGCATCGACATGTCCACGGTGGACGCCGTGGCCCGCTCGGTCGCGGAAATCGCCGGTCTGGGGGTCGAGCTCTGCCTGGTCATCGGCGGGGGCAACATCTTCCGCGGCCTGTCGACGGCGGCGAAGGGCATGGAACGGGCCAGCGCCGACTACATGGGCATGCTGGCCACGGTGATGAACGCACTGGCCATGCAGAACGCCCTGGAACGACTGAACGTGGACACGCGGGTGCAGTCCGCCATCCCCATGCAGACCGTCTGCGAGCCCTATATCCGCCGCCGGGCCCAGCGGCACCTGGAGAAGGGCCGGGTGGTGATCTTCGCCGCCGGGACCGGCAATCCGTTCTTCACCACCGACACCGCTGCGGCGCTCCGGGCCGCGGAGATGGGGTGCGATGCTCTGCTGAAGGGGACCAGCGTGGATGGCGTCTATACCGCCGACCCCAAGCGGGACCCGACGGCCCAGCGCTACGACGCCCTGACCTATCTCGACGTGCTGGCCAAGGACCTGCGGGTGATGGATGCCTCCGCCATCAGCCTGATGCGGGAGAACGCCATTCCCATCGTGGTCTTCTCGATCCGGACTCCGGGCGCGCTGCGCGATGTGATTTCCGGCCGCGGCGTGCATACAGTGATCACCGAGTCGGTGGACGCCCAGGACTGAGGCATGATAGCCCGCAGCGGACGTGACCGTGCGACCGGGCGCTTTGACGACACGAGACCTTCTGGCTGACCGGCACAGGCCCCGGCAGCCCCGGACGATATCAGGGACGACAGGAACATGAGCAACAACAAGCCGGACCTCGCACGCTACCGCGATCGGATGGACAAGGCCGTCGGTGCCCTCAAGGAGGAATTCGGCGGTCTGCGGACCGGGCGGGCCTCGTCCTCGCTCCTCGACCCGGTGATGGTGGAGGCCTACGGCTCGACGGTCCAGCTCAACACCGTCGCCGCCATCAACGTGCCGGAGCCGCGCATGATCACGGTCAGCGTCTGGGACAAGAGCATGGTCGGACCGGTGGACAAGGCCATCCGCAGCGCCGGCATCGGCCTGAACCCGGTCGTGGACGGCCAGACCCTGCGCGTGCCCATTCCCGCCCTGACCGAGGAGCGCCGCAAGGATCTGGTGAAGCTGGCCGGAAAATATGCGGAGCAACAGCGCATCGCCGTCCGCAATGTCCGTCGCGACGCGATGGAGGAGCTGAAGAAGGCGGAGAAGGACGGGGACATCTCCAAGGACGATCACAAGCGTCTGGAGACCGAGGTCCAGGGCTTCACCGACAGCGCCATCAAGCGCATCGACGAGGCCTTGAAAACCAAGGAACAAGAGATCATGCAGGTCTAGGGATCCGCTGCGACCGATACCGCACCGCGGAGACAGGAGCCTGATGATGTCGCCGAAGCCGGCCAAGGAAGTTACCGCGATGACGACCGCCGGGCACGTGGCGATCATCATGGACGGCAATGGCCGCTGGGCGAAGCGCCGGGGCATGCCCCGCACCTTCGGGCATCAGGCGGGGGTGAATGCCCTGAAGCGCACGGTGGAGGCCGCCCCGCAGCTGGGCATCCAGTGGCTGACCGTGTTCGGCTTCTCCACGGAGAACTGGCGGCGCCCGGCCAGCGAGGTCAGCGAACTCATGGGTCTGCTCAAGGCCTATGTGAAGACGGATCTGGCCCGCCTCGAGCGGGAGGGGGTGCGGGTCCGCATCATCGGCCGCCGGGAGGGCCTGGCCCCGGACATACTGGCGATCATCGAGGATGCAGAGGCCCGGACGGCGGCAAATGACCGCTTCAACCTTCAGGTGGCCTTCAACTACGGCGGGCGGGCGGACATCACCGATGCCGCGACGCGGTTCGCCGAGGACCTGGCGGCGGGACGGATCAGCCGGGACGAGGATCCGGAGATCGTGTTTGCCCGCTATCTCTCCACCGCCGCGGGGCCTTCGCCGGACCTGATCATCCGCACCTCGGGCGAGCAGCGCCTGTCCAATTTCCTCCTCTGGGAGGCCGCCTATGCCGAGTTCGTGTTCCAGGACGTGCTCTGGCCGGACTACGGGCCCGACGCCCTGAAGGCCGCCGTGCAGGAATATCTCGGGCGGGAGCGCAGATATGGGGGGGTCGACGCGGATGACGTCCTCGCCCCCGGTTAAGCGTTTCGACTGGGGGAATCTCCGGCTCCGCATCCTGTCTGCCGTTGTCCTGGGTCCGGCGACCTTCCTGGTCCTGTGGTTCGGGGGTTGGCCGTTCCTGCTGATGGTGGCCATCGCCTCGACCCTGCTGGCCATCGAGTGGGGGCTGATGAGCACGCCGGAGGCCCCGGCCCGGACGGCCGGCCTGGTGACAGCCGCGGTGCTGGTGCCGCTGTTCCTGGCCTATCGGGACGAGACCCGGACGGCCTGCATCGCCCTGCCGATCACTGCCCTGGCCGCGGCCCTTGCGGCGCGGCAGGCGCGCTGGTCGGACCGGAGCCTCGATATCGCGTTCGGGGTGCTCTATCTGGGCCTTCCCGGGATCACGCTGATCTGGCTTCGCCATGATCCCGGCGGGCAGGGCTGGGCCACGACCCTGCTGGCGGCCACCTGGTCCGCGGATATCTGCGCCTTCACCGCCGGAAACATCCTGAAGGGGCCGAAGCTGTGGCCGCGCTTTTCCCCGAACAAGACCTGGTCGGGCTTCTTCTTCGGCCTCGCGGGGGCCATGGTCGCCGCCCTGGGCGTCTCGGCCGCAGGCCTGGGGGAGGGAGGTCCCGGCCCGGGCATGGCGGTGCCGGTGGGCCTGGTCGTCGGACTGGCCACCATGGCGGGGGACCTGTGGGAGTCGATCCTGAAGCGCAGGTTCGGCGTGAAGGACTCCGGTGACCTCATTCCGGGGCATGGCGGGCTGCTGGATCGGGTCGACGGGCTGATGTTCGCCATCCTGGTGGCCGCGGTGCTGCGCCTGGTCCTGGCACCGCACGGGGCCGCGGGCATTGGCGCGGCCATGGGCGCGGGGTGGCTCCGGTGACGGCGCGGCGGGTGAGCATACTGGGCTCCACCGGGTCCGTCGGGGTCTCGACCCTGAACCTGCTGGACGAAGCCGTGCAGGCCGGAGAGGCCGAGGTCGTGGTCGAGGCCCTGGTGGCGGGCCGCAATGCCGCCCTCCTGGCCGAGCAGGCCCTGCGCTGGCGACCGGCCCTGACCGTGATCGCCGACGAAGGGGCCCACGAGGAGCTGAAGCAACGCCTTGCGGGGACCGGACTGCAAACGGCTTCAGGTCCGTCCGCCGTGCTGGAGGCGTCGGGCCGGTCCGCGGACTGGGTGATGGCGGCCATCGTCGGGGCCGCAGGGCTTGCACCCACCCTGGCGGCCGCCCAGACGGGGGCGGTGATCGCGCTTGCCAACAAGGAAAGCATCGTCTGTGCGGGACCTGCAATGATCGGGGCCGTGCGGGAGGCCGGTGGAACGCTCATTCCGGTCGACTCCGAGCATTCGGCCATCTTCCAGGCCCTGCGCGGGGAGAACCGCGGTCGGGTGGCGCGCCTGGTCCTGACGGCGTCGGGCGGTCCCTTCCGCACCTGGACCCGGCAGCAGATGGCGGCCGTGTCGGCGGACGAGGCCATGAACCACCCGGTCTGGCGGATGGGACCGAAGATCTCCCTCGACAGCGCCACCCTGGCCAACAAGGGACTGGAACTCATCGAGGCGTCGTACCTTTTTGACACGCCGGAACGCCAGATCGACGTCCTCGTCCACCCGCAGAGCATCATCCACTCGATGGTGGAGTTCCAGGACGGCTCCACCCTGGCCCAGATGGGGCCGCCGGACATGCGCACGCCCATCGCCTGCGCCTATGCCTGGCCGGATCGCCTGCCCTGGGCGGCCCCGCGGCTTGATCTGGCGGCGCTGGGTCGGCTGGATTTCGAAGCCCCGGATATCGCGCGGTTTCCCGTGCTGGGCCTGGCGCGGGAAAGCCTGCGGATGGGCGGCCATGCCCCCTGTGCCTTCAATGCCGCCAACGAGGTGGCCGTCCATGCCTTCCTCGAGAAGCGGATCGGATTTCTCGATATCGCCGGCGTGATCGCCGACAGTCTCGAGACGGCCGCCCGCGGCATCCTTCTTGCGGGGCGCAATGGCGGCCAGACTGTCGAGGCCGCGATGGACGTCGATCTCAACGTGCGTCGGATAGCGCAGGACATCCTGTCGCGGTCTGCCGCCTTGATTTGACCATTTCGGAAAGGTTTCCTGAGCGTCATGGTACAGTTGCTTCACCCCTTCGTCGGCTCGATGGCCAACCTGTTCATGTCGGTGGGCTCGTTCCTCGTCATCCTGACGATCGTGGTGACCATCCATGAACTGGGGCATTTTCTGGTGGCGCGGGGCTTCGGCGTGGCCGTGGACCGCTTTGCCATCGGCTTCGGCAAGCCGCTCTGGACCCGGACGGACAGGACCGGGGTGGAATGGCGGATCGGCTGGCTGCCGCTGGGCGGATATGTCCGGTTCGCCGGGGACAGCGACCCGAGCTCGAGCGTGCCGGACGCGGAGGACCTGGACGATCTGCGCGACCAGATCATCCGCAAGCAGGGCCCCGAAGCCGTCAGCCGCTATTTCCACTTCAAGCCCATCTGGCAGCGGTCGCTGGTGGTGGCGGCCGGTCCCGCCGCCAACTTCATCCTGTCGATCTTCCTGTTCGCGATCTTTTCCAGCGCCGTGGGCATCAGCACCGTGTCCCCCCGGATCGGCGTGGTCCTGCCGGGATCTCCGGCGGCGCAGGCCGGCCTCCTGCCCGGGGATCTGATCACGTCGGTGGATCGGCGTCCGGTCAGCGATTTCAAGCAACTGGTGGAGTATGTTCACCTGCGCGCGGGTGAAACCCTCGAGATCTCCTATGTCCGCAACGGGGCCGCGGGCACCACCCATGCCACGCCCCGCCGCGTCACCCAGAAGGACGAACTGACCGGCCGCAGCATGCAGGTCGGCCTGATCGGTCTGGGACCGTCCCGGCGTCCGCAGGACTATGTGCAGGTTCATCTCGGCCCCGTCGCGGCGGTGGGCTGGGGCGTCCATGAGACCTGGGACATTGTCGCAACAACCGTGACTTATCTTTCGCGGATCGTCAGCGGCAAGGAATCGCCGACCCAGCTCTCCAGCTTCCTCGGCATGGCCCAGACGGCGGGCGCGGTGGCCAAGGCCGGGGCAGACAGCGCGCCGGACCTGATGGGCAAGACCGGGGCCGTGGTCATTAACCTCTTGAGTTTTGCGGCGGTTGTCTCGACGGCCGTGGGATTCATGAACCTGTTGCCTGTGCCCGTTCTGGACGGTGGCCATCTGTTGTTCTACGTCTATGAGGCCTTGGCGCGGCGTCCCGTCGGTGCGCGGGTCCAGGCGGCCAGCTACAGGATCGGGCTTGCCTTGCTGCTCGGATTGATGTTGTTCGCCACATGGAATGATCTCCAGCAGCGAAGCGTCTTCAATCTCCTGGGCTTTACCTCGTAGAGCCGGTTCCAATTTGTACGGATGACCTTGCGCCTGATGCCCAGACAAACGCCGCCCGCCCGCCGAGTCACCCTGGCTTCAAGCCTGGTCTTCCTGCTGAGCACCACGGGGCTTGCCTCGCCGGTCCTGGCCCAGACCGCCGGGCAGCAGGCCTCCTCGCTTCCGGGCAGCCGCGCCGACAAGGTGAACGGGGCGGAGACGCCCAAGGTCTCGCCGGGGGTGAAGCCCACCCCCGCGGCCACGCCCGAGCAACTGAACCAGCAGGCCAAGGCGGCGACCCCGGCCTCCGCCCCGGCCGCGACCGCCGCGTCAGCGGCCAATCCCGTGGCCCTGGTGCGGCGGATCACCGTGCAGGGCAACGAGCGGATCGAGTCCGGCACCATCCTGTCCTATCTGCCCATCGCCGTGGGCGAGGGGGCCGACGCCGCCCGGATCGACCTGGCGCTGAAGACCCTGGCCCGGACGGACCTGTTCAGCGACGAGCGTATCGAGCTCAATCCGGAGACGGGGGAGCTTCTGGTCCGGGTCGTGGAAAACCCGATCATCAACCAGGTGATCTTCGAGGGAAATTCCGCGCTTGGCACCGACAAGCTCAAGGACGAGGTGTCGATCCACCCGCGGGCGATCTTCACCAAGAGCCACGTGCTGCAGGACGTGCAGCGGATCGTCGAACTCTATCGCCGGTCGGGCCGGATCTCCGTGGTGGTGACGCCCAAGATCATCGAACTGCCCCAGCGCCGGGTGGATCTCGTGTTCGAGATCAACGAAGGCCCCAAGACCGGCATTCTTAAGGTTAACTTCATCGGCAACAAGGCGTTCAGCGCCAATGCCCTGCGCGATGTGGTCGTCACCAAGGAAACCCGCTGGTGGCACTTCTTCAGTTCCAACGACAACTTCGATCCCGACCGGATCGAGTACGACCGCGAACAGCTCCGCAAGCACTATACCAACCGCGGTTATTATGACTTCCGGGTCATCTCTTCCACGGCAGAGCTGCAACCAGATCAGAAGAACTTCGCCGTCACCTTCGTGGTGGACGAAGGCCCGCGCTACAAGTTCGGCCGCCTGCGGGTGGATACGGACCTGAAGAAGCTGAACGGCGATGCCATGCGCGCGATCCTGCCGATCCGCGAGGGCACGGTCTATGCGAGCGACCGGATCGAGACGGCCGTGGACAGCCTGACCTTCGCCGCCGGGGCCCTGGGCTTCGCCTTCGTCGACATCCGTCCGCGGTATCACGCCAATCCGGACAGCCGCACGGTGGACGTGACCTTCGACGTGAAGGAAGGCCCCCGCGTCTATATCGAGCGGATCGACATCGTCGGCAACACGGTGACCCTCGACCACGTGATCCGTCGCGAGATCAGCCTGGCGGAAGGCGATGCCTACAACCGCGTGCTGGTGGACCGCTCCAAGACCGAGATCAAGCGTCTCGACTTCTTCAAGACCGTCGACATCGACCAGCTGCCCGGCAGCGCGCCGGACAAGACCATCCTGCGGGTCAAGGTGCAGGAGCAGCCCACGGGCGAACTGTCCTTCGGGGCCGGTTATTCCTCAGTGGACCAGCTGCTGCTGGACATCGGCGTCAGCCAGCACAATTTCCGCGGTCGCGGTCAGGACGTGCGGCTCCGGGCCTCCGTCGGGTCCCTGCGCCAGCAGATCGACCTGGCCTTCACCGAGCCCCGGTTCCTGGACCGGGACCTGCGGGCGGGCTTCGACCTCTATTCCTACAGGTATGACTATTCGTCGCAGGCGGGCTTCAATTCCCAGGCCGTGGGCGCGACCTTCAACCTGGGCTTCCCCCTGAACGTCAATGCCTATCTGTCCACCCGCTACGCCATCCATGCGGACCGGGTGCTGGTGGCCAACGGCGCCTGCTCCGGCACCACCGTGTCCCAGACGATCTGCGACCAGACCGGTTCGCACCTGACGTCGGCGGTGGGTTACACCCTGACCCTCGATCGCCGGAACGATCCCCGCCGTCCGACCCGCGGCTTCTACGTGAACTTCAAGCAGGACTTCGCCGGTGCCGGCGGGGACGTGAAGTATCTGCGGACCGAGACCGAGGGCGGCTGGTACTACGGCTTCAACCAGGCCTTTGTCCTGAGCGTCACCGGGTCCAGCGGCTATGTGAACGGCTGGGGCGGTGACTCCATCCGCATCAACGACCGTTTCTTCAAGGGCGGCAACACCTTCCGCGGCTTCCAGGTGGCCGGCATCGGCCCGCGGGACACCCAGTACGACGAGGCCCTGGGCGGCAAGTTCTACGCCATCCAGACCACGGAACTGAGCATCCCCAACGGCCTGCCAGAGCAGTACGGCATCCGCACGGCGCTGTTCTCGGACATCGGCACACTGGGCCTGCTCGACAAGTCCTCCAAGGCCACCGGAACCTATGGCGCGGCCAATCCGAAGATTGTCGATGACCTGGGACTGCGCGCCTCGGCGGGCCTCAGCGTCTTCTGGACATCCCCCCTAGGACCGATTCGTCTGGACTTTAGTCAAGTTTTGGCCAAAGAAACCTACGACAAGACGGAAAGCTTCCGTTTCTCCACCAGCACCCAGTTCTGAGATCAGTGACATCATGACCTCCATCAAGACCCTTCTGGCCGCAGCGGCCACCCTGGCCCTGGTGTCCAGCCCGGCGCTGGCCCAAACGGCAGCAAAGCCCGCCTCGACGGCCGCCAAGCCGAAGGCCGCTTCCACGGCGGCCTCCACCGCCGCCAAGCCGGCCCTGCCGCCCCTGACCCTGGGTGCCGCCATTCCCGGCGTGTGCCTGTTCAGCGAGGAGGGGGCTGTCAGCCGCTCCTCCGCCGGTGATGCGATCAACAAGCGCATGCAGCAGCTGGCCGCGCAGGTCCAGGCCGAGCTGGGCCCCGAGCAGACCGGGCTCGATGCGGACATCAAGACCTTCAAGGACAAGATGGCGTCCCTGCCGCAGGACCAGCAGCAGCAGCAGGGCCAGGCCCTGCAGCAGCGCATGCAGGACTTCGACAACAAGCGCGCCCAGCGCCAGAAGGAACTCGAGACGACCCTGCGCAAGGCGATCAACCGCGTGGACGTGGAACTCGAGCCCATCGTACGGACCGTGGTGTCGGGTCGCTCCTGCGGTCTGCTGCTGAAGGCGGACACGGCCATCTATGCGGCCAACCCGCAGATGGACATCACCACGGCGGTGATCGAGCAGCTGAACACCAAGCTCCCGACCGTGACCTTCGATCGCGAGCATCTCGACGCCCAGGCTGCCCAGCAGCGTTGATGGTGGCGCGACAGCGTGCGGGCGTCCGCGTAACCTGCGAACCCGATGCCCGATTCGCGCTTCTTTGAGTCCCTTGGCCCGTTGCCCCTTTCCGCCTTGGCGGAGAGGGCCGGTGCCGTGCTGGCCGACGCCGGCGATGCCGACCGGCTGATCCAGCGGGTGGCACCGCTGGCGCGTGCCGCGGCGGGTGATGTCACCTTCCTGTCCGACAAGCGCTATCTGGCGGACCTCCGGACCACGGCCGCCGGTGCGGTGTTCGTGACCGAGGCTCAGGCGTGCGACGTGCCCGCCGGCTGTGCGGTGCTGGTCACCGCCGAGCCGCAGGCGGCCTATGCCCGGGCGGCGCTCGCCCTCCACCGTACCCGGACACATCCCATGGGCAGCCCGGGCATCCACCCGGACGCCCGCCTCGAGGCGGATGTGGAGATCGGGCCCGGCGCGGTGATCGGTCCCGGGGCCGTGATCGGGGCCGGGTCGCGGATCGAGGCCAATGCCGTCATCGGTCCCGGTGTCTGCATGGGCCGGAACTGCCAGGTGGGGGCAGGGGCCTCGATCAGCTTCGCCCTCCTGGGCGACCGGGTCCGCATCTATTCCAATGCCGTGATCGGCGCCGCGGGCTTCGGGGTCGCCGGATCCCGGCAGGGGGCCATCGACATTCCGCAGCTGGGCCGCGTCATCCTCCAGGACGATGTGACGGTAGGGGCCAACACCTGCATCGACCGCGGGGCCTGGGACGACACCCAGATCGGGGAGCGGACCAAGATCGATAACCTGGTCCAGATCGGGCACAACACCCGCGTCGGGCGCAACGGTCTGATGGCCGCCTTCACCGGCATCTCCGGCAGCGTCACCGTCGGCGACGGGGTGACCTTCGGCGGCGGGGCGGGGATCGCCGATCACATCACCATCGGGGCCGGGGCATCCATTGCCGGTGCCGCGGGCGTGACCCGCGACGTTCCGCCCGGCGAAGTCTGGGGCGGCCATCCGGCCCGCCCGCTCAACCGGTTCCTGCAGGAGACCGCATGGGTGGCCCGCCAGACGCGGACCCGCGGCAAGACCAGGGCCGCGCGCACCACCGATCCAGAAGGGGCTTGAACCATGTCCAGCGAAGGCGAAGAGACATCGTCGGCGGTCGCGCCGGGACCGTCGGTCGAGATCGCGGAGATCATGGAGCGGCTGCCTCACCGGTATCCGTTCCTGCTGCTGGACCGGTGCGAGGACTACCAGGAAGGCGTCTCCATCGTCGGCATCAAGTGCGTGACGGTGAACGAGCCGTTCTTCCAGGGGCACTTCCCGGACAATCCGGTGATGCCCGGCGTGCTGATCGTCGAGGCCATGGCCCAGTCCGGGGCCATCCTGATGTCCAAGACCCTGAACGTGGACAAGCGCGGCAAGACCATCCTGTTCATGACCATGGACAATGTGCGCTTCCGTCTGCCGGCCCGCCCCGGGGACGTGATGCGGATGCCGGTGAAGGTGACCCGGATCCGGGGTGACATCTACCGCTTCCGTGGCGAGACCTACATCAACGGCAAGCTCGCCGCCGAGGCGGAATGGGCGGCGATCCTGATTGTGAACCCCAAATGAGCAAAATTCATCCGACGGCCCTGGTCGATTCCGGCGCCGAACTGGCCTCGACCGTCGAGATCGGACCCTATTGCGTGGTCGGTCCCAGGGTCGTGCTGCACGACCATGTCCACCTCGTGTCCCACGTGGCCGTCGAGGGCGTGACCGAGATCGGAACCGAGACCACGGTGGGCCCCTTCAGCTCCATCGGCGGGCCGCCGCAGCACATGGCCTATCGCGGGGAGGAGACCCAGCTCGTGGTCGGTCCCCGCAACTCGATCCGCGAACATGTGACCATGAACCGGGGCACGGTCATGGGCGGCGGGATCACCCGGGTGGGGTCGGACGGCCTGTACATGGTCGGCTCCCACGTGGCCCATGACTGCGTGGTGGGCGATCAGGTGATCTTCGCCAACAATGCCACCCTGGCCGGTCACGTGCATGTGGGGGACTTCGTGTTCATGGGCGGGCTCTGCGCCGTCCACCAGTTCACCCGCATCGGCCGGTACGCCATGGTCGGCGGTGGCGGGATCGTCACCCGGGACATCATTCCCTTCGGCTCGGTCTGGGGCAATCACGCGGTGCTGGAGGGCCTGAACCTGGTGGGCCTCAAGCGGCGGGGCTTCAGCCGCGAGGCCATCAACGACCTCCGCGCGGCCTGGCGGATGCTGTTCGCCCCGGAAGGCGCCTTCTCCGAGCGGCTGGAGGATGTGGCCCGGGTCTTTGCCCACAGCCCCGAGGTGACGGAGATCGTGGAGTTCATCCGCGCCGACGCCAACCGGCCCCTCTGCCAGCCCGTGCCTTGAGCGCCGACCGGCCCAAGCTGGGGATCATCGCCGGCGGGGGCGGCCTGCCGGTGGCGCTGGCGGAGCGGTGCCGGACCTCCGGCCGACCATTCCACGTGATCCGCCTGCGGGGCTTTGCCGACCAGACGCCGGACGCCCTGCCGGGTGAGACCATCGGCATTGCCGAGATCGGCAAGGTGATGGGCTCCCTGCGATCCCATGGCTGCCAGGCCGTGTGCTTTGCCGGCTATGTGAAGCGGCCGGACCTGGCGGCCCTGAAGCCGGACCTTCGGGGACTAACCATCCTGCCGGGGGCCATCGCCGCTGCGCGGCACGGGGACGACGCCCTCATGACCTACCTGGTCGGCGTGTTCGAACAGGAGGGCTTCCGGATCGAGGGGGCCGACGATGTGGATGCGGGCCTGACCCTCGGGGCCGGTCCCATGGGGCGGGTCGTCCCGACGGCGGCCCAGGCCCTGGACATCCGCCGCGGGCTGGAGGTCGCCCGGGTGATCGGCTCCATGGACATCGGGCAGGGCGCGATCGTCGTCGACGGCCTGGTGCTGGCGGTGGAGGCGCAGGAAGGCACGGACGCCATGCTGCAGCGGTGCGCAGGCCTGCCGCAGGACATCCGCGGTACCGCCAGCCAGCGGCGCGGCGTCCTCGCCAAGTGTCCCAAGCCCATGCAGGAGATGCGCATCGACCTGCCCACCATCGGGGTTTCCACGGTGGAGGGGGTGGCCGCCGCCGGTCTGGCGGGGATTGTCGGTGAGACCGGACGCATGCTGGTCATGGACCGGGCCGGGGTGGTGGCTGCCGCCGACCGGCTCGGGGTCTTCGTGCTGGGTGTGGACCCCGGGTCCGACGGACTTCCCGTGGACGGGGCCCTGCCGTGACACGGCCGGTGAAGCTGCTGCTGACGGCCGGGGAAGCGTCGGGGGACCGGCTGGGGGCTGGCCTGATCCGTGCCCTTCGCCGCAGGCTGCCGGACCAGACGCTGGAACTCATGGGCGTCGGGGGGCGGCTTATGGCCGCGGAGGGGCTGGAGAGCCTGTTCGACATGTCCGAGCTGTCCGTGCTCGGCCTGTTCGAGGGAGTGCGGGCCTATCCGCGGATCGTGCGGCGGGCCGATGACCTGGCGGCGCTGGCCCGACGCTCGCAGCCCGACCTGGCGGTGCTGATCGACAGCTGGGGCTTTTCCCTGCGCGTGGCGCGGCGTCTGAGGCGTCTGACACCCCCGGTGTTCGTGGTGAAATACGTGGGACCCCAGGTCTGGGCCTCCCGCCCCGGACGGGCTCGGACCCTTGCGGGGGCGGTGGACCACCTCCTGTCCACCCAGAGCATGGATGCCCCCTATTATGCCGGGCTGGGTCTGCCGGTGACCTTTGTCGGCAACCCGGCCCTGACCATGGACCTTTCCGGAGTGGACGGGGCCCGCAGTCGGGCGCGGCTTGGCCTAGGTCCCGACCAGCCCCTGCTGCTGGTGCTGCCCGGCAGCCGCGCGGCAGAGGTGGCACGACTGTCGGAGCCCTTTGGTGCGGCGGCGGCGCAGCTGGCGGCCGACATCCCCGGCCTGAGCGTCGCCGTGGTGGTGGCCCCCACCGTGGCCGACCAGGTGAAGGCCGAGGTCGCCCGCTGGACCGTGCCCGTCCATCTGATCGAGACCGATGCGGACAAGCTCGACATCATGGCCGGTTGCACCGCGGCCCTTGCCGCCAGCGGCACGGTCTCGACGGAACTGGCCCTGTGCGGCGCGCCCATGGTCATCGGCTACCGGATCGGGGCGGTGTCCTATACGCTTCTGAAGCCGCTCATGCGCACCCGGTTCGTGACCCTGTTCAATATCGCCGCCGACCGCGAAATCGCCGCCGAGCGCCTTCAGGCCCTCTGCACGCCCGAGGAGCTGGCGGCGGCGCTGCGGCCCCTGCTGACCGATCCGCAACTGCGCAGCCGCCAGATCGCCGCCCAGACCGAGGCGCTGGGCCTGATGGGTCTGGGGCAGGCCGATCCCTCCGACCGGGCGGCAGAGGCCCTGATCCAGGATCTTCGCAGCCAGGGCGTGCTGCCGCGCGCATAGTTCCCGCTCGCAGAGGGTGACGCCTGTGGCTATCGTTCCGACGTGAGTCCGAAGGAGAGCCTGTCCCATGCGTATTGCCCGCCCCCTGACCCGTTTGCTCGGCCTGGCCCTGTCCCTGGCCCTCTGTTGGGTCGGCACCACGGCCCGGGCGGGAGAGGCGGTGCCGTCCGCCGTGCTGCTGCGGCCCCAGGCGGTCTGGTCCGCGGGCAGCGGCCTGCACACGGGCTGGGCGGTGCTGGTCACCGGGGACCGGATCACCGCCGTCGGACCGGCGTCGGAGCTGTCCGCACCCGCCGGGGCGACGGTGATCGACCTGCCGGGCCAGACCCTGATGCCCGGTCTGATGGACCTGCACTCCCACCTGCTGCTGCACCCCTACAACGAGGCCCTGTGGGACGATCAGGTGCTGAAGGACGCGGAGGACTACCGGGTGCTGCGGGCGGTGAAGCAGGCGCGGGCCACCCTGATGGCCGGCTTTACCACCCTGCGGGACCTGGGCACGGAAGGGGCGGGCTATGCCGATGTCTCGCTTCGCCAGGCCATCGATGACGGCCTGATCCCCGGACCCCGCCTGGCGGTGGCCACCCGGGCCATCGTGGCCTTCGGGGCCTATGGTCCGGCCGTCCGCCACTATCGCCCCGACCTGGCCCCGCCCCAGGGCGCAGAGGAGGTCAGCGGCGTCGATGCGGCGGTGAAGGCCGTACGCGGGCAGGCGGCCCGCGGGGCGGACTGGATCAAGTTCTATGCCGACTACCGGGTGGGGCCGAAGGGGGAGTCCCTGGCCACCTTCTCCCTCGAGGAGATGAAGGCCATGGTCGAGGCGGCCCACGGCCTGGGACGGCCGGTGGCGGTGCATGCCTCCACCAATGAGGGGATGCGCCGGGCGGCGCTGGCCGGGGTCGACACCATCGAGCACGGCACCGGCGGGACCGAGGAGGTGTTCAAGCTGATGGCCGCCCGTGGGGTGGCCTATCTGCCGACCCTAACGGCGGAGGAGGCGATCTCGGAGTATTTCGGCGGCTATCACCCCGCCACCGACCCGCCGACGGCCCAGATGCGGGATGCGGAGCGCGCCTTTCGCCTGGCCATGAAGGCCGGGGTCCGCATCGGCCTGGGCAGCGATGTGGGCGTCTTTCCCCACGGGGACAATGTGCGGGAGCTGATCTGGATGGTCCGCGACGGCATGACCCCGGTCCAGGCCCTGACGGCCGCGACCGAGACCAGTGCCGAGATCCTGCATCGGGGGGACAGCCTGGGCCAGGTGCGCCCCGGCTACCTGGCCGATCTCGTTGCCGTGCCGGGGGACCCCACGGCCGACGTGACCGTGGTGCGCAAGGTCGACTTCGTGATGAAGGGCGGGGTCGTCTACCGCCGTCCCTGACCGTTTCCGGTCGGTGCCGACATGAAAAAGGGGCCCGCAGGATGTCTGCGGGCCCCTCTGTCGTTCCAGTGATCTCCCGAAGGGATCAGCGCTTCTCGATGGGCACGAATTCCCGGATGGTCGGGCCGGTATAGACCTGACGGGGACGGCCGATCTTCTGCGAGGGATCCTCGATCATTTCCTTCCACTGGGCGATCCAGCCCACGGTGCGGGCCAGCGCGAACAGCACGGTGAACATCTCGCTCGGGAAGCCCATGGCGCTCAGCGTGATGCCCGAATAGAAGTCGATGTTCGGATAGAGCTTGCGTTCCACGAAGTAGGGGTCGCTCAGGGCGATGCGCTCCAGCTCCATGGCCACCTGCAGCAGGGGCTCGTCGCGCTTGCCCAGCACGTCCAGCACCTCGTGGCAGGTCTTCTGCATCACCTTGGCCCGGGGGTCGTAGTTCTTGTAGACCCGGTGGCCGAAGCCCATCAGGCGATAGCGGCGATCCTTCACCCCCTGGACGTATTCCGGGATGCGGTCGACCGTGCCGATCTCCTTCAGCATGTTGAGCGCCTCTTCATTGGCACCCCCATGGCTCGGGCCCCACAGGCAGGCAATGCCGGCCGCGATGCAGGCGAACGGGTTGGCCCCGGACGAGCCGGCCAGGCGAACCGTGGAGGTCGACGCATTCTGCTCGTGGTCGGCGTGCAGGATGAAGATCCGGTCCATGGCGCGGGCCAGAACCTTGTTGACCTTGTAGTCCTCTGCCGGGACGGCGAAGCACATGCGCAGGAAGTTGTCGGCATAGCCGAGCTCGTTGCGCGGATAGACGAAGGGCTGACCCACCGCGTACTTGAAGGCACGGGCGGCGATGGTCGGCATCTTGGCGATCATCCGGTGCGCCGAGATCTGGCGCTGGCGCTCGTCATGGATGTTGGTGCTGTCGTGATAGAAGGCCGACAGGGCCCCGACCGCGCCGACCATGATGGCCATGGGATGCGCGTCCCGACGGAAGGTCTGGAAGAAGCGGTCGAACTGCTCGTGCAGCATGGTGTGGTAGGTGATGGTCCGCTCGAATTCCGCGAACTGGGTCGCGGTCGGCAGCTCCCCGTGGAGCAGCAGGTAGCAGACCTCGAGGAAGCTGGAATTCTCCGCCAGCTGGTCGATGGGATAGCCGCGGTACAGCAGCACACCGGCATCACCGTCGATATAGGTGATCTGGCTCTCGCAGCTGGCCGTGGAGGTGAAGCCCGGATCGTAGGTGAAGACGTCGGCCTCGGCATACAGCTTTCGGATGTCCACGACGTCCGGACCGGTGGATCCCTTCAGGATCGGCATTTCGACCGTCTTGTCGCCGATCGTGAAGACGGCGTTCCCCCCAGGGGTGACCTTGCTATCCATCGAATTCCCCGAATTGCTGCACCGCGAACGGCCCCGTTCGCATTAACCCAAATCGATACGCCGTCAACTCTTCGAAACGGGTAAACGGCCCCGAAGAAACATCAATTGCCCTGTCCGTCCGTGCTCAGCGCCTCGCTCAGCCGCGCGAGGCTTTCGTCGGGACCAAGCGCCAGAAGCAGGGTGGCCAGGTCCGGCGCCACCGCGCCACCGGACAGGACCCCGCGCAGGGCGGGCCCGAACTTGCCGATGCCCACGCCTTCAGCGCCGGCAAAGGCCCGGATCATGCCTTCCAGTGCCTCCCGCTCGAAGGGGGTGGCGGCAATCTGCGCCTGAAGCCGGGCCAGCCGCTCACGGGTCTCCGCGGTGAGCAGGCCCCGGGTCCGGTCATCCAGGGCGAGCGGGCGGGTGTGCAGCACGAAGGCCAGGGCGTCGGCGATGTCGATCGTGGTCTTGGCCCCTTCCTTCAGCAGCCCCACCAGGGTCGGCAGCCGCACGGCCACGTCCGCCGGAACCGTCTCGCCCCTGGTGGTGAAGACCCGGGTCACCAGGGCGGCCAGGCGGTCGTTGTCGGCCTCCTTCAGATAGTGGGCATTGATGAAGCCCAGCTTCTGCCAGTCCAGGCGGGCGGGGGACTTCACCACGTCGGTGACGTCGAACCAGTCCGCGGCCTGGGCATCGGTGAAGATCTCGTCGTCCCCGTGGCCCCAGCCCAGCCGGGTGAGGTAGTTGCGCATGGCTTCGGGCAGATAGCCCATGTCGGCGAACTCGCCCACGGCCTGGGCCCCGTGGCGCTTGGACAGCTTGGCCCCGTCCGGCCCGTGGATCAGGGGGATGTGCCCCATGGCCGGGACCTCCCAGCCGAAGGCCTGGTAGATCAGGGTCTGGCGGGCGGCATTGTTCACATGGTCGTCGCCCCGGATGATGTGGGTGACGCCCATGTCGTGATCGTCCACCACCACCGCCAGATTGTAAGTGGGGGCCCCGTCGGACCGCAGCAGCACCAGGTCGTCCAGCTCGATGTTGCGGAAGCGGATCTCCCCCTTCACCAGGTCGTGCAGCACCGTGTCTCCGTCGAGCGGACCCTTGAAGCGGATCACGTGGGGCGCGTCGGGATCGTTGGGCGTCTGGTCGCGCCAGGGGCTGCGGATGGCGCGGCCCTCCGCCCTGGCCTGTTCGCGCATCGTCTCCAGCTCCGCCACGGTCAGGTAGCAGCGATAGGCCTTTCCGGCGGCCAGCAGCGCCATCACCGCCTCCCGGTGCCGGTCGGCGCGGGAATGCTGGAACACCGGCTCCGCATCCGGGGTGACGCCGAGCCAGCTCAGCCCCTCGAAGATGGCGGCCACGGCGGCCTCCGTCGAGCGTTCCCGGTCCGTGTCCTCCACCCGCAGCAGGAACTTTCCACCCGTATGACGTGCATAGAGCTGGTTGAACAACGCGGTCCGCGCGCCCCCAATGTGCAGGAAGCCGGTGGGGGAGGGGGCGAAGCGAGTGACGACGGGACGAGGGGACATGGGGCGCGCCTTGCAGGCCGGTACGGGAAAGGGCGGTGTCTAGCATGAGCCCCTCGGCAGAGCCTAGGCCCGCCCTCGGAAAACGCCTCCTCGCCGGGATTCGTGCGGAACTGGCCGCCCAGGTGCCGCGACTGGCCCTGTGGCGGCCGGTGGCCTTCGGGGCCGGGGCCGCGGTCTATTTCGGGCGACCGGACGAGCCGCCGGTATGGACGCTCTGGGCCTGTCTGGGGCTCGGCGGGGCGATTTTCGCGGCCGTGCGGCGATGGGCCGCACCGGCGGGGGTGGCGGGGAGCCTGCTCCTCGCCGCCTTCGCCCTGACCGGCTTCGCGGTGGCCCAGGCGCGCACCCTGTGGGTCGATCGCCCGGTGGTGCCCCTGCGCCTCGGGGTCGTCGAGGTGGAGGGTGAGGTGATCGACATCCGCAGCCCGTCGGCGGAGCGCTGGCGGCTGCTGATCGTCCCCTCCCGCATCGGCCCACTGGGGCCCGCGGACCTGCCGGGACGCCTCCGTCTGGTGACGCCGCCGGAGGACCGGACGCAACCGGGGGACCATGTCCGCGTGCTGGCCATCCTCAACCCTCCCGGGGGACCCGCCAGCCCCGGTGCCTACGACTTCGCCCGGGACGCCTTTTTCGAGGGGATCGGGGGCGTGGGCGCGGCCCTTTCCCCGGTGGTCGTCTCCCCCGGCCGGGACCTGCGCGGCTGGGACGCGGTGGAGGCCCACCTGAACCGCTGGCGTTGGGCTCTGGCCACACGGCTGGCACAGGACCTGGACGACCTGCGCGGCCCGGGACGCCCCTCCACCGGTCTCGTGGCGGCGCTGGCGACCAGTCACGAGGCGTGGCTGCCAAAGGCGGCGGAGGACGACCTGCGGGGGTCGGGGCTCGCCCACATGCTGGCCATTGCCGGCCTGCACATGGCGGCGGTCAGCGGGTTCGTCTATCTGGCCGTCCGGCTGGCGGTGGCGGCCACTCCCGCCCTGGCCGTGCGGCTGCCGGGGCACAAGCTGGCCGCCCTGTGCGGTCTCTTGGCCGTGCTGGTCTATCTGGTCCTGTCGGGCGCTCACCCTCCCGCCCGCCGGGCGGCGATCACGGCGTCGGTGGTCTTCCTGGCAAGGCTGACGGACCGGCGGGCGGTGAGCCTGCACGCCCTGTCCATCGCGGCCCTGGGTGTGCTTGCGCTGGAGCCGGAATGCGTGGTCCAGCCCGGCTTCCAGATGTCCTTCTGCGCCACCGGGGCCCTGGTGGCCGTGGCGGAGGCCTGGCGGCCGGTGCGGGACCGGGTGGTGTCGGCCCCGCTGCTGATCCGGGTGGTCCAGGCCGTGCGCGATGCCCTGTCAGGCCTCGTCGTGGTGGCCACCGTGGCGGGACTGGCCACGGGACCCTTCGCCATCCAGCACTTCAACCGCACGACGCTCTACGGCACGCCGGCCAACCTGCTGGCGGACTTCCTGGCCAGCGCCGTGGTCATACGCGCCATTGCCCTTGCCGCGGTGCTGGAGGCCTGTCGGGCCAACCCCACCGCGCTCGCGCCGGTCCTCTGGGTCGCAGGATGGGGCGCGCAGGGCATTCTGGCGGTCGGGCACCTGTTCGCGCACCTGCCGGTGGCCCAGATGGCGGTGGCGAGTGCACCCGATCCGGCCCTGCTGGTCAGCTTTGCCGGGCTGCTGCTGGCCATCCTCTGGCGGGGACGGTTGCGCTGGATCGGGGTCGCGCTCGGGCTCGCGGTCCTGGTCTGGCCAAGACCTCCGCCCCCCCTCGGCTGGCTCGGACCGGACGGGACCAATGCCGCCGATGTGGTGCGGGGGCAGGTGGTCGCCATGCGCCCCGACCGGCGGCAGTTCGCCTTCGAGAGCTTTGCCCAGCATCGCGGCCTGGCCCTGGCCGGACCGGGCGACCACTTCCAATGCAGCCGGGACATGTGCGTGGGTCCGGCGGACAGCCATCCGAGGCTCGCGGCCTGGTTCACCCGCCGCCGTCCGTCCGCCCAGCGCCTTGTGGAGCTTTGCGACAGTGACATCCTGCTGCTGTCAGCCCCCGTGCCGGTTCCGGGGGAGTGTCGTCGGCCCCTGCTGCTGCGGCCGGAGACCTTCCGCCGGTTCGGGGCCGCAGAGGTGCTGCGGCAGGGACGCGGCTGGCGGCTGGACTGGACCGCCCCCCATCGCGGAGACCGGCCCTGGACCCGTCCCCCGCCACTTGCGCCCTAGGATGGCGGGGCAGTGAGCCTATTGATAGCGGCGGATCAGCCCCACCAGCTTGCCCTGGACCTCCACCTGGTCGGGGCCGTAGATGCGGGTCTCGTAGGCCTTGTTGGCAGGCTCCAGCGCGATGGCACCGCCCTTGCGCCGCAGACGCTTGAGGGTGGCCTCCTCCTGCATCACCAGGGCCACGACGATGTCGCCGTTGTTGGCATTGTCGGTGCGCTTGATGACCACGAAGTCCCCGTCGAAGATGCCCGCCTCGATCATGCTGTCGCCCTGGACCTCGAGGACGAAGTGGTCCCCGGTCCCCAGCAGGCTTTCCGGCACCGGCATCCGGTCCCGTTCATGCTGGATGGCCTCGATGGGGGTGCCGGCGGCGATCTTGCCGAGGATGGACAGCTCCCGCACGTCGTTGGACAGCAGGCTCGCCACCGGGGCCTGGGACGGGGTGGGGGCGGACCCCTCGATCACCCGGGGCTGGAAGGCCCGCCGACCGCCGGCCGGGGCGCTGGTGGTGGCCTGGTCGGGCAGGCGGACCACTTCCAGGGCCCGGGCCCGGTGGGCCAGGCGGCGCAGGAAGCCCCGCTCCTCCAGGGCCGTGATCAGCCGGTGGATGCCGGACTTGGACGCCAGGTCCAGCGCCTCCTTCATCTCGTCGAAGGAGGGGGACACGCCGGTTTCCTTGATCCGCTCATGGATGAACATGAGAAGTTCGTGTTGCTTGCGTGTCAGCATGTGGGCTGCGTGCTCCGACGAATCCCGGGGAAACCCGAGAACAAATCATGCACGTTCTGTAGATGTTCCGGATTAACAGTCAATTACCAATGTTGTCGCCGTGGCCCGAAGCCGGTCAGGCCAGCAGGGCGCGGGTGGCGGCGGCCACGTCCGTCTGGCGCATGAGGCTTTCCCCCACCAGCATGGCCCGGGCCCCGCTGGTGGCCAGCCGCTGGACGTCGGCGGAGGTGAAGATGCCGCTCTCCGTGACCAGCAGGGCCCCCGCGGGGGCAAGGCCGGCAAGGGTTTCCGTGGCCTTGAGGTCGACATTGAAGGTCCGCAGGTCGCGGTTGTTCACGCCCACGAGGGTCGCCCCCAGGCGCGCGGCCCGGTCCATCTCGGCGGCGTCGTGCACCTCCACCAGGGCATCCATGCCGAGGGACGCGGCTTCGGCCATCAGGGCGGCTGCCAGCCCGTCTTCAACCATGGCCAGGATCACCAGGATGGCATCCGCCCCCAGGGCCCGCGATTCGCGGACCTGCCAGGGGTCCACCAGGAACTCCTTGCGGATGCAGGGCAGGGTCACCGCCGACCGCGCCGCGACGAAATAGGCGTCGGTGCCCTGGAAGCTCGGGGTGTCGGTGAGGATGCTGAGGCAGGTGGCCCCGCCGTCCTGATAGGCCCGGGCGAGGGCCGGGGGATCGAAGTCGGGTCGGATCAGGCCCTTGGAAGGGCTCGCCTTCTTGATCTCCGCGATCAGGGCCAGCCGGTCCGGGCGGGCGGCAAAGGCGTCGGCCAGGGCCCGGGCAAAGCCTCGCGGCGCGGTCTGGGCAGCCATGCGCGCGGCAAGCTCGGCATCCGAGGTCGCAGAGCGCCGCGCCGCCACCTCCTCGCGCTTGTAGGCGGCGATCCGGGCCAGGATGTCGTCACTCATGGGAGCTTGCTCATGCTGCAGCGGCGGCGGTCAGCCGGACCAGGGTGCCAAGGGCGGCGCGGGCCGCGCCGGAATCGATGGATCGGCGGGCGAGGTCCAGCCCCTCCGCCAGGGTCTCGCAGCGGTCCGAGATCACGAACACGGCAGCGGCGTTCAAGAGCACGATATCCCGATAGGCCCCGGGTGCCCCGTCCAGCAGGGCGGACATGGCCGCGGCATTGTGCACCGGGTCGCCGCCGCGGAGGTCCTCGACCCGGACCCGGGCGAGGCCCAGGGCGTCGGGTTGCACGGTGAAGGTCCGCACCGCCCCGTCGCGCCATTCGGCCACCAGGGTCTCGTCGGTGGTGGTCATCTCGTCCAGGCCGCCCCCGTGCACCACCCAGGCGCGCTCCGTGCCCAGGCGGCCGAGGACCTCGGCCAGCACCGGCACCAGCGCCCGGTCATAGACGCCCAGCAGCTGGCGTCGCGCGCCGGCGGGGTTGGACAGGGGCCCCAGCAGGTTGAACAGGGTGCGGAACCCCAGCTCCCCGCGGACGGGGGCCACATGGCGCATGGCCCGGTGATGGTTCGGCGCGAACAGCACGCACAGGCCCGCCTCGTCCAGGCACTGGCGCTGGACCTCCGCCGGCGCGTGGATGTTCACCCCGAGCGCCGCGAACACGTCCGGCGAGCCGGAGAGGGAGGAGGCAGCGCGCCCCCCGTGCTTGGCGACCTTCACCCCGCCCCCCGCCGCCACCAGGGCCGCGGCGGTGGAGATGTTGAAGGTGTGGGCCCCGTCGCCGCCGGTGCCGCAGGTGTCCACCACGTCGAAACCGTGGGACAGGCCGGTGGCGGCTTCGCGCATGGCCCGGGCGCAGGCGGTGATCTCGTCCACCGTCTCGCCGCGCACCCGCATGGCCGTGACGGCGGCGGCGATCTGGGCGGGGGTGGGTTCACCCCGGAGGCAGGCGGAGAAGAAGGCATGGGTGTCCGCGGCGCTCAGCACCTCTCCCGCGGCGAGGCGGGCCAGGATGGGCTTGAAGGCGTTCGACACAGGTCTCGCTCGCCCCCGTCCGTCAGGCGGCGCTGAGCTCTGCCACCGGCAGGCCCGCCAGTCGCAGGAAGTTGGAGAGCAGCCGGTGCCCGTGCTCGGTGGCATAGCTTTCCGGATGGAACTGCACCCCGTGGATCGGTCGGCTGCGGTGGGCGAGGCCCATGATCTCGCCGTCCTCGGTCCAGGCCGTGGCGACCAGGGTGTCGGGCAGGCTCTCCGGCCGCACCGCCAGGCTGTGATAGCGGGCCGCGGTGAAGGGGTTGGGCAGGCCCTCGAACAGGCCGGTGCCGGTGTGGGTCACCAGGCTGGTCTTGCCGTGCATCAGGGCCTGCGCCCGGACCACCTGGCCGCCGAAGGCCTGGCCGATCGCCTGGTGTCCCAGGCAGACGCCCAGGATCGGCAGGTCGACAGGGGCGGCGGCGATCAGGTCGAGGCAGATCCCCGCCTCGTTGGGCGTGCAGGGGCCGGGGGACAGGAGCAGCGCCCGGGGCTTCAGGGCCAGCGCCTCGTCCACGGACAGGGTGTCGTTGCGACGGATCTCCATCTCCGCCCCCAGCTCCGCCAGATAGTGGACGAGGTTGTAGGTGAAGCTGTCATAATTATCGATCACGAGGATCATGGGACGCACCCGAACGGGGTTTCAGCCGGGGTGCCGGAGCACCTTCGGGGGTGTTAGGGGCAATTCCCGTCCCAGGCAATCGGTTTGAGCGTCCGCTCGGGCTTGCCTTCGGCGCGGAGAATGGCCTTTGGTCTGGGGATGGGTCAGGGAACCGAATCTGTCGAGGACGCAGCGCGGGGGCCGTTGAAGGCCGGGCCTGTGCGCCGGAGCGCAGGTCTCGCCGATCCGCCGCAGGCCCCCCCGTCGGCCACCCTCGCCAACCTGCTGGCCGCGTCGGCCTTTGCCGCCTTTGCCGCCCTGCTGCTGGCGGCGAGCATCATTCTCGGCCTGCCGGGGACGGAACACAATCCCGGGCGCGGGCAGGTGACCGGCCGTGTCAGCCTGTCGCCCCCGGCCCTTCGGCGCTGACCGGTCCGGGAGGGGCGCGCGGGCGTCAGACGAAGCGCCAGGCTTCCTCGGCAGCGCGGCGCAGGGCATCGGACTTGTGCAGGGTCTCCTCGTATTCCGCATCCGGATCGGAGTCCGCCACCACGCCGCCCCCGGCCTGGACGTGCATGACGCCATCCTTGAACAGGGCCGTGCGCAGGACGATGCAGGTGTCCACCGAGCCGTTGGCGGAGATGTAGCCCGCCGCCCCGCCATAGCCGATGCCGCGCTTCACCGTCTCCAGCTCGTCGATGATCTGCATGGCCCGCACCTTGGGGGCCCCGGACAGGGTGCCCGCGGGCAGGGCTGTCAGGATCACGTCGATCGGGTCCACGTTCGGAGGCGCGTCACCCTCCACATTGGAGACGATGTGCATGACGTGGCTGTAGCGCTCGATGACGAAGGTCTCCGTCACCCGCACCCGCTTGCCCTTGAGCGGCAGGTTCGAGCCCGGGGGCGGCATCACCGCCCGTCCCACGTCGTTGCGCCCGAGATCGAGGAGCATGAGGTGCTCCGCCCGCTCCTTGGGATCGGCCAGCAGCTCTGCCTCCAGCGCCTGGTCCTCCTCCGGCGTCTTGCCCCGACGCCGGGTTCCGGCAATCGGCCGGATGCTGACCTTGCCGTCCCGCAGCCGCACCAGGATTTCCGGGCTGGACCCCGCCAGCTGGAAGCCGCCGAAGTTGAGATAATAGAGGAAGGGGGACGGATTGGTCCGGCGCAGGGAGCGGTAGAAGGCGAACGGGTCCCGCGGGAACGGGGCGCTGAACCGGTGGCTGGGCACCACCTGGAAGATGTCCCCCGCGGCGATGTAGTCCTTGGCCTTGTCCACCATCCGGCCGTAGTCGGCGCGGCTGACCGGGGAGACCAGGGGGGCGGCGGACAGGGGCACCGGTTCGGCGGCAACGGGCAGGGGGGCCTTCAGGGCCAGGCGCACGCTGTCCACCCGGGTGAGGGCGGCGGCATGGGCGGCCTCGGCGGACACGTCCGGGTCCGGGCGCACGGGGGTGCAGACGATGATCTCCTGGGCGACGGCATCGAACACCGCCACGATCTGCGGCCGCATCATCACCGCGTCCGGCAGGTCGAGGGGGTCGGGATTGGCGGGGCCCAGCGGCTCCACCAGCCGGATCATGTCATAGCCCAGCACCCCGAACAGGCCCGCGGCCATGGGCGGCAGGGTGGGAGGCAGGGTGATCCTGGAGGCTGCCACCAGTCGCCGAAGGGATTGCAGGCTGGTGCCCGTCTCGGCCACCCAGGCATCCCTGGCAACCCCGTCACCCGACGCGATCTCCGCCCGGTCGCCCCGGGCGCGCCAGACCAGGTCCGGATCCAGCGCGATGATGGAATACCGACCCCGCCAGGCCCCGCCCTCCACCGACTCGTAGAGGAAGGCATAGGGCTTGCCGTGTCCCAGCTTCAGATAGGCGGTCACCGGGGTCTCGAGATCGTCGATCAGCCGGGTCCAGACGATCTGTGGCTCGCCCCGCCGATAGGTGTCGGCAAAGGCGCTCAGGTCCGGAAAGACGGGGTCCCTCATGCGGCGGGCTTGGTCGCCTTGGCGGTTCCGCCGCTGGCATCGGTGACCACCGTGTCCGGGTCACCGCCGGCGGCACCGCGGGCGCGCTTGAGGTCGATGTGCGGCTTCACCAGGGCGCGGGCCGCGGTGCGGGTGGCCTCGGCCAGTTCCCGGTTCACGGCACCGGCGGCGTTGCGACGCTGGGCCACGGCCTGCTGGGCGATGGCGGCGGTGTCACCGGCCCCGGCCGCGTCGATTCGGATCACCGCCAGGCCGTTGGGCAGCATGGCCTCGACGGTGTCTCCGGTCTTGGAGGCGAACACCATGCCGACGAACTGCTGGCCGAGGGCCTGGGCGGCGTTCTGGTCAGCCCGGGCCAGGCCCTTGATCTCGCTGACCTTGGCCCCGCTGGCACTGGCCAGGGCGTCCAGGCTCTCGCCCTTCTTCGCCCGGGCGATCAGCTCGGCCCCGCGGGCCTGGAGGCGCTTGAGCATGTCGTCCTGCACCACCTGGCGGGTGAGGGGGGCGCGGATCTCCTCCAGGGTGAAGGGAGCCTCCGGATTGATGGCCTCGATGCGGATCGCATAGTACTCGCCCGGGGCCACTTCCTCGACCCCTTCGGTCTCGGCCCCCTTGGCCATGCTGAAGGCCTGCTGCAGGAACTTGGGCGGCAGCTGGAGCTGCTGGCCGTTGCCCGCATGGCCATCCTTGGTGATCGGCGGAAGCTGGACCACCTGGGCCCCGACCTTGTTGGCCGCATCCACCAGATGGGTGCCGCCGGAGTGCAGGTCATCAAACTTCTTGGACATTTCCAGGGCCTTATCGGCGGACAGGGCCTTGCGCGCCTCCGCCACCAGCTTGTCCTTCACCTCGTCGAAGGAGACCTCGTGCCCGGGCGTCATGCTGATCACCTTGACCACCGCCCAGGCCAGCGTGCCCTGGATCGGGCCGGAGCTTTCCCCCGCCTTCAAGGAGAAGGCGGCGTCGGCGACCTTGGGGTCGGAGATGCGGGACTTGGGCGTGTTGGCCAGTTCCAGGGGGGCTGCGACCCCCAGGGCCTTGGCCACGGCCGCAGGGGCCTCACCCGCCTTGATCCGCCGCGCGGCGTCTGCCGCCTGGGCACCGTTGGCGAGCACCAGCTGCTCCACCGTGCGCAGTTCCGGCTTGGACAGGCTGTCCTTCTCGAAGGCATAGCGCTTCTGCAGGTCGGCGGTGTCCGGGTTCAGGGTCGGGGCGAGCTGGCTGGCGGAGAAGCGGGCCAGGGTGATGACCCGGGTCTCCGGCTTGATCAGCTGGGCGGCGTGCTCCTTCATGAAGGCCGTCAGCTGGGCGTCGGTGGGCTTGAGCGGCGGCCCCAGAGTCTGGGGCGTCACGACGAAGAAGCGGACGCTGCGGTTTTCCTGGGCATAGGCGGCGGTGAGGGCGGAATAGACCAGGGGGGTGGACATGCCGGCCCCGAGCCCGGCCCCGAAATGGGCCTGGGCCAGCTGGTCCCGCAGACCGCCTTCGAAATCCTCCGCCGTCAGGCCGTTCTGGGCCAGGAACGCCTTGTAGGCCTTCTCGTCGAACCGGCCGGTGACCGGGTCGAGGAACCGCTTGCCCTCATTGCGGACCCGCTCCGCGATCAGGCGATCGGAGGGGCGGACCCCCTCCCGGTTCAGCAGTTCGGCCACCGATTCCTCGACGGCCACCTCTTCGGCCAGGCGACCGTCGATATTGGCCTTGAACAGGGCGTCGGAGGGCACCGGCTGGCCCTGCTGCTGGTCGATCTGCTTGTGATAGGTGTCGAAGAACTGGCGGAACTTGGCGGAGTTGATCGACCGCGATCCGGCCTCCACCACCGTGTCCTTCACATTGCCCATGCGCGACACGCCCTGAACGCCGAACCCGACCAGGGCGAGCAGCAGCACGAAGAGAATGCCTTTGGCGAAGATCGTGTTCGAAAAGGCGCGGATCTGGGCGAGCATGGGCGGAGGCGACCTTGTCATCTGGAAACGGGCCGAACGCCCGAGGGGATGGACACGCCGTGTGCGTCCCATCGCCCCTAGTCAAGGTCGGCACCTATAGATGACCCGGGGAGGTGCCATCAAGGCCGGATGCCCCGGAACGGGGGCTGATCCGCAAGGGACCGCCCCTCCGGACACGCGACTCCGGTCGACAGGTGCCGCGGTTTGGCATAGCCGTTGCTCCCGCCCGGGGGGACGACCGGGCGAAGGATGAGTTGAGGGGCAATGGCGACCGTACGCAAACTCGTGGCCGGAAACTGGAAGATGAACGGCCTGTCCGACCAGATCGTCGAGGCCGTGAAGGTGGCCGAGAGCCTGGCCCACACGCCGGCCGGGGTCCGGGTGGCGATCTGTCCGCCGAACATCCTGGTCCACCGCATCGCCGAGCGTCTGGCCCGGACGGTGGTGGAGGTCGGGGCCCAGGACCTGCACTGCGAGGCCGCCGGGGCCTATACCGGCGACACCTCCGGCGAGATGCTCCGCGACGCCGGAGCGCGCCTGGTGATCATCGGCCATTCGGAACGCCGGGCCCATCACCGGGAGGACGATGCCGCCGTGTCCGCCAAGGTGACGGCCGCCCTGCGGGCTGGTCTGGAGCCGATCATCTGCGTCGGGGAAAGCCTGGAGGAGCGCCAGGGCGGCCGGGCGCTGGAGGTGGTCCAGTCCCAGCTGGCCGGATCCCTGCCGGACAGCCTCGACGGTCGGGCCTTCGTCATCGCCTATGAGCCGGTCTGGGCCATCGGCACGGGCCTGACCCCGACGCTTCCGGAGATCGAGGAGGTGCACCGGGCCATCCGCAAGGCCCTGGTCGCCCGCTTCAGCAACGGCGCGGCGCGGCCGATCCTCTATGGGGGATCGGTGAAGCCCGCCAATGCCGCCGAGATCCTGAACGCCGACGAGGTGGGCGGGGCCCTGGTGGGCGGGGCCTCCCTGAAGGCCACGGACTTCCTGCCGATCGTGCGGGCGGGGACCGAGCCGAGGGCTTGAGGATCGCTATGGCCTTCCCGGGGCTTGAGTGCTAGATGCTGCCGCTTGACGTTTTCCGGGCGCGGTCCGTGCGACCGGCACCCGCGTCTCATCTGTTCAATGGACCGTTCCTGATCCCATGTTGCTCGGCATTCTCCTCGCGATCCTGATCGTCATCTGCATCGCCCTGATCGGCGTGATCCTTCTGCAGCAGTCGGAAGGTGGCGCGCTCGGCATGGGCGGCGGCCAGACCGGATTCATGAGCACCCGCGGGGCCGGGGACCTGCTCACCCGCACCACCTGGATCCTGGCCGGCATGTTCTTCGTCATGTGCCTGCTGCTGACGGTGGTGTCGAACCACATCAAGTCCAGCGGTTCGGTGGTGGAAAAGCTGAAGTCCGACGCCGCGGTGGTGCCCACGGTGCCGGCCAAGCCCGCCCCGGCCTCCGCCTTCGATGCCCCCAAGCCCCAGGTCGAGGCCCCGGCCCCGGCCCCGGCGGACCCCTTCGGCAACCTGACCGGGGCCAAGACCCTCGGCGGCCCGGCCGGAAAGTCGGCGAACGCGCCGTCGAAGAAGTAGAAATACCGGATCGTCCACAGCCATTCCGGTCTGCCGGGCCACAACAGGGGTCCGGACGCATCGGTTTGGACCGAATCAGTCATAAGCTGGAGCCCCATGGCCCGCTACATTTTCATCACCGGCGGCGTGGTGTCCTCCCTCGGAAAAGGCCTCGCTTCGGCGGCGCTCGGCGCGTTGCTTCAGGCGCGCGGCTACAGGGTTCGCCTGCGCAAGCTTGATCCGTACCTCAACGTCGATCCGGGGACGATGAGCCCCTATCAGCATGGGGAGGTGTTCGTCACCGATGACGGGGCGGAGACCGACCTCGACCTCGGTCACTACGAGCGTTTCACCGGCGTGTCGGCAACCCGGGCCGACAACATCACCACCGGCCAGATCTACAAGACCATCCTGGAGAAGGAGCGCCGCGGGGACTATCTCGGCGCGACCGTCCAGGTCATTCCCCACGTCACCGACGAGATCAAGCGCTTCGTCCTGTCCGAAGCCCTGGCCGAGGACGGGCAGGAGGCGGACTTCGTGCTGGTGGAGATCGGCGGCACGGTGGGGGACATCGAGGGCCTGCCGTTCTTCGAGGCCATCCGCCAGCTGGGCCAGGAACTGCCCCGCGGCCATGCGGTCTATGTCCACCTGACCCTGCTGCCGTTCATCAAGACGGCGGGTGAGATGAAGACCAAGCCCACCCAGCACTCGGTGCGGGAACTGCGGGCCATCGGCATCCAGCCGGACATCCTGCTCTGCCGCTGCGAGCAGCCGATCCCGCCGGAGGAAAAGCGCAAGATCGGCCTGTTCTGCAACGTCCGCGAGACGGCGGTGATCCAGGCCATGGACTCCTCGTCCATCTACAACGTGCCGCTCGACTATCACCGGGAGGGTCTGGACCGCGAAGTGCTGGCCGCCTTCGGCATCGAGACCGCGCCGGAGCCGGACCTGACCCGGTGGCTGTCCATTGCCGACCGCCTCGCCCGTCCGGACGGGGAGGTGACCATCGCCGTGGTGGGCAAGTACACGGTGCTTAAGGACGCCTACAAGTCCCTGATCGAGGCCCTGGTGCACGGGGGCGTGGCCAACAATGTGAAGGTCAATCTCGACTGGGTGGAGAGCGAGACCTTCGAGGGCGAGCCCGGTGCCGCCGCGGCCCGGCTGGAGGGGGTGCACGGCATCCTCGTCCCCGGCGGCTTCGGCGAGCGGGGGGCGGAGGGCAAGATCCGCGCGGCCCAGTTCGCCCGGGAGCGCAACGTCCCCTATTTCGGCATCTGCTTCGGCATGCAGATGGCGGTGATCGAAGCGGCCCGGAACCTCTGCGGCCTGACCGACGCCAGCTCCACCGAGTTCGGACCCACGCCCAATGCCGTGGTCGGCCTGATGACCGAATGGGTGAAGGGCAACGAGCGGGAGGTCCGTCGCGCCGGGGACGATCTTGGCGGCACCATGCGCCTGGGGGCCTACAAGGCGCATCTGGCGGAAGGGTCCCGCATCGCGGAGATCTATGGCACCACGGAGATCTCGGAGCGCCACCGGCACCGCTGGGAGGTGAACACCGCCTATCGGGCGCGGATCGAGAAGGCCGGGCTGATGTTCCGCGGCAATTCCCCCGACGGGCTGCTGCCCGAGACGGTGGAGCGGGAGGACCATCCCTGGTTCATCGGCGTCCAGTATCACCCGGAGCTGAAGAGCCGACCCTTTGCGCCGCACCCGCTGTTCGCCAGCTTCATCGCCGCGGCGGTGGAGCAGAGCCGGCTGGTCTGACAGGGGTTCTGTCGTTCCCACCGGCTTGCCTCTTGCATCCGGCGGCTGATTCCGTCATAACCGCGCGCTCACGCGGCGGCTTTCACGGGCCGCCGTGACCGTTTTTTCCGATGGGGCGCCTGCCTCGTCCTGAACACGAGACCTGAAACCATGGCCGTCCCCAAGCGGAAAACCTCGCCCTCGCGCCGGAACATGCGCCGTTCGCACCACGCGCTGACCGCCAATGCCTACACCGAAGACAAGGACACCGGAGAGCTGCGCCGCCCGCACCACATCGACCTGAAGACGGGCATGTACCGCGGTCGCCAGGTGCTGACCCCGAAGGAAGACTGAGGCACAGCCCAGGTTTCTGCGTGACAAGTCGCGCACGGTTCTGAAAACTCCCGTCAGGCGCTGGCCTGGCGGGAGTTTTTCACATGTGTCGCACCCTGATGCTGGCTTCGGCGCTGGCGACCCTTCTCGCCGCGGGCCAGGCCCTGGCGGGGGAGGCCCGCTATGACGTGCTGATCCGCGGCGGGACGGTCTATGACGGCACGGGCGGTGCGCCCTATGTGGCGGACGTGGCGGTGCAGGGCGACCGGATCGTGCGGATCGCGCCCCATCTGGAGGGCACCGCCGCCACCGAGATCGACGCTCGCGGCAAGGCGGTCAGCCCCGGCTTCATCAACATGCTGGCCCACCCGGAGGAAAGCCTGCTGGTGGACCACCGGGCGCTCAGCGACCTGGTGCAGGGCGTGACGCTGGAGGTGATGGGCGAGGACTCCATGGGCCCCCTGTCCCCGCCGATGAAGACGGAACTGGCCACCCGGCAGGGCGACCTGAAGTACCCGGTCGACTGGACGACCCTCGGCGAGTATCTCGACGGGCTCCAGAGGCGCGGCGTGTCGCCCAATGTGGCGTCCTTCGTGGGCGCGGGCACGGTGCGGGAGAACCTGTTCCTCGCCAACAGCACCCAGCCGACACAAGCCCAGCTGGACACCATGCGCGGCCTCGTCCGGCAGGCCATGGAGGAGGGGGCGCTGGGGGTGACCACCGCCCTCATCTATGCGCCCAACACCTTCGCCCGGACGCCGGAACTGATCGCCCTGGCGCAGGAATCCGCCCGCTGCGGCGGCATCTACATCGCCCACATCCGCAGCGAGGGGGACCGGCTGCTGGAAGCCGTCGACGAGACCATCGACATTGCCCGGGCCTCCGGGGCGCCGGCGGAGATCTATCACTTCAAGCAGTCCGGACAGGACAACTGGGGCAAGCTGGACGCCGCAATCGCCCGGATCGAGCGGGCGCGGGCGGACGGCGTGCGCATCACCGCGGACATGTACACCTATGTGGCCGGTGCCACCGGGCTCGACGCGGCCATGCCCACCTGGGTGCAGGACGGGGGCTATGACGCCTGGGCGGCCCGGCTGAAGGACCCGGCGATCCGCGCCCGGGTCCTTGCCGAGATGAAGGTCCGCCATCCCGCGGACTGGGAGAACCTGCTGGGGGCCGCGGGGCCCGAGGGGACCCTGCTGCTCGCCTTCAAGAACCCGGCGCTCAAGCCCTATACCGGCAAGACCCTGGCGGAAGTGGCGCGGCTGCGCGGGGTGTCGCCGGAGGAGGCGGCGATCGAGCTGGTGGTGGAGGACGGCACCCGCGTCGGCGTGGCCTATTTCCTGATGTCGGAGGACAATGTCCGCCGGGAGGTGGCGCTGCCCTGGATGAGCTTCGGCTCGGACGAGGAGGCCCCGGCACCCGAGGGGGCGTTCCTGAAGTCCCACAACCACCCCCGGGCCTATGGCAACTTCGCCCGGGTGCTGGCCAGATATGTCCGGGACGAGCACCGTCTGACCCTGGCCGAGGCGGTCCGCAAGCTGTCCGGCGCCCCGGCGCAGGTCCTGTCGCTGAAGGACCGGGGCCTGCTCAAGCCGGGCTACTATGCCGACATCGTGGTGTTCGACCCGGCGACCGTCCAGGACCACGCCACCTTCGACCAGCCCGCCCAGCTGGCGACGGGGGTCGAGGACGTGCTGGTCAATGGCGGCTTCGCCCTGCGCGATGGCCGGGCCACGGGCGCGCCGACGGGGCGGGTGGTCCGCGGCCGGGCCTGGACCGGCGCGCCGGGCGGCGGCTGCCGCGCCACCGCCGCCGACTGGACCTGGAGCCGCTAGTCCTCCGTATTACGCCTGGGTGCGGCCCCGGGCCTGCACCTGGGCGCGGCGGGCCTCGACGGCTTCGGGGGTGACTGCGGCGTTGAGGGCCTTGGTGGTCGCCGTCTCGTGCGTCAGGCTGTCGCCGAAGGTCATGGCAAAGCCCTCGTCGATCAGCTTCTTGTAGATGTTCACCGAGTCCCCCGGCACCGAGGCGATCTCTGCGGCCAGCTTCAGGGCAGCGGGCATCAGCTCGTCCGGTGCCACCACCCGGTTGACCAGTCCCCAGGCCTCGGCCGTGCGGGCATCGAGGAAGTTGCCGCTGAGGGACAGTTCCTTGGCGCGATAGATGCCGATCAGCCGGGACAGCTTCTGCGACAGGCCCCAGCCGGGCAGGATGCCCACCCGGGCGTGGGTGTCGGCAAAGCGGGCGCGCTCCGACGCGATCAGGATGTCGCAGGCCAGCGCCACCTCGAACCCGCCGGTGATGGCCACGCCGTTGATGGCCCCGATGACGGGCTTTGTGCACATCTCGATGGCCTTCACCGGATTGGCATCGGCCGAGGCGGCATTGGCCGCGGACATGCCGCCGGGGTCGGAGCCCAGCTCCTTCAGGTCGAGACCCGCGGTGAAGGCCCGGTCCCCAGCGCCGGTGAGGATGATCACGCGCACCTCCGGATCGGCCTCGACGGCCTTCAGCCCGTCATGCAGGGCCCGGCGCAGGTCGCGGGACAGGGCATTCATCGCCTCGGGGCGGTTCAGGGTGAGGACGGCAATGCCGTCCTGCTTGGCGATCAGCAGCATGGGAGCCTCGTCAGGTGTGGGGTCCGGATCCATCTGCGCCGACCTGAGCCACTTCCCTCCATGCCGTCAAGCACCCGCGGTTGACCGCACGGGCACCCGGCGGCTAAGCCTTGCCCCGCGCAGCCCGCCGGAAGGATCCCCATGACCGAGATTGTTGACATCCTCGCCCGCGAAATCCTCGACAGCCGGGGCAATCCCACGGTGGAAGTCGATGTGGTGCTGGAAGACGGGGCCTTCGGTCGCGCCGCCGTGCCGTCCGGTGCCTCCACCGGTGCCCACGAGGCGGTGGAAAAGCGGGACGGCGACAAGGGCCGGTATCTCGGCAAGGGCGTGCGCGCCGCCGTGGACGCGGTGAACGGCGAGATCTTCGAGACCCTGTCCGGCTTCGAGGCGGAGGATCAGCGGCGGATCGACCAGACCCTGATCGCGCTGGACGGCACGGCCAACAAGAGCCGCCTGGGGGCCAATGCGATCCTCGGCGTGTCCCTGGCCGTGGCCAAGGCGGCGGCGGCCAGCTCCGGCCTCGAGCTCTACCGCTATGTGGGCGGGGTCCAGGCCCGCGTCCTGCCGGTGCCGCTGATGAACATCATCAATGGCGGCGCCCATGCGGACAATCCCATCGACATCCAGGAGTTCATGCTTGTCCCCGCGGGCGCGCCGACCTTCTCGGAAGGCCTGCGCATGGGGGCGGAGATCTTCCACGCCCTGAAATCCGAGCTGAAGTCCGCCGGTCACAACACCAATGTGGGGGACGAGGGCGGCTTTGCCCCGAACCTGGCCTCGGCCGAGGCGGCGCTGGCCTTCATCATGATGGCGGGGGAGAAGGCGGGCTACAAGGCGGGCCGGGACTTCTGGCTGGCCCTGGACGTGGCCTCCACCGAGTTCTTCAAGGACGGCAAGTACCATCTGGAAGGGGAGGGCAAGGTCCTCGACCAGGGCGGCATGGTGGACTACCTCGCCGACCTCGCCGCCAAGTTCCCGATCGTCTCCATCGAGGACGGCTGTGCCGAGGATGACTTCGCGGGCTGGGCCGCCCTGACCGCCCGCCTGGGCAGGTCCTGCCAGCTGGTGGGGGACGACCTGTTCGTCACCAACCCGGCGCGCCTGTCCGACGGGATCGACAAGGGCCTGGCCAACTCCATCCTGGTGAAGGTCAACCAGATCGGCACCCTGTCCGAGACCCTGGATGCGGTGACCATGGCCCAGCGGGCGTCCTATACCGCTGTCATGTCCCACCGCTCCGGCGAGACGGAGGATGCGACCATCGCCGACCTGGCCGTCGCCACCAACTGCGGGCAGATCAAGACCGGGTCGCTCGCCCGGTCCGACCGGCTGGCCAAGTACAACCAGCTGCTGCGGATCGAGCAGGAACTGGGGGATCAGGCGGTCTATGCCGGCCTGGGGGCCCTGCGTCTGGCGCGGGGCTGAGCGCACCGCGTCCGGGCCCTTTCCGGCGATTCGCAAACCCCGGTTTAAGTGGTTGTTAAGTACAATCCGGCAGGAATGTGGCTCGTTGAAATGAGGGGCTCTTGCCGTGGTGGCTTGGCGTCGGAGTGAAGTCCTGTCCGTGAATGTCCGGCCCTATGTTCCGGCGGCACTGATGGCGGGACTCATCTTCTATTTCGGGATCAACGCCCTGACCGGGGATCGCGGCCTGCTGACCCATGCCCGGCGCAACGCGGTCCTGGCCCAGCGGGAGCACGAACTCGCCGCCCTGCGTCGGCGTCACGCCGATCTCGCGGCCCGGATCAAGCTGATGTCCGAGACCAACCTGTCCCGGGACTATCTGGAAGAGCGCGCCCAGACCATGCTCGGCTATTCGGACCCGCGGGACTACGTCATCCGTCACGCAAACTGACTTTTTGGCAATCGTTTGCACGATGCCCGCCACTTTCCGGATTTCGAAGCCCAAAAAGGAATTGGACGCCAGACAGGCGGCTGATTAAGACAACAGGGCCCGGGGCTGGTGAATGAGTCCCGACCGGGCGCGCACGTTGCGGTCAGGAAGGTGTGACATGGCTCGTCCCAAGACGTCCAAAGCGGCGGTGGCCGCCGGCAAGAACGACGTGCCCCCCCGGGATCAGATGCTGGACTGGTATCGCAGCATGCTGCTGATCCGCCGCTTCGAGGAACGGGCGGGCCAGCTCTACGGCATGGGCCTGATCGGCGGCTTCTGCCACCTCTACATCGGCCAGGAAGCCATTGCCGTGGGCATGCAGGCGATCAAGCGCCCGGGCGACCAGATCATTACCGGCTATCGCGACCACGGGCACATGCTGGCGGCGGGCATGGATCCCCGGGCGGTCATGGCCGAACTCACTGGCCGCGCCGCCGGGGTGGCCAAGGGCAAGGGCGGCTCCATGCACATGTTCGACGTGGAGGCCGGGTTCTTCGGCGGTCACGGCATCGTGGGCGCGCAGGTGAGCCTGGGCACGGGCCTGGGCTTTGCCAACCACTACCGTGGTGCCGCCAATGTCAGCTTCACCTATTTCGGCGACGGTGCCGCCAACCAGGGCCAGGTCTACGAGAGCTTCAACATGGCCGAGCTCTGGCGTCTGCCGGTGGTCTACGTGATCGAGAACAACCAGTACGCCATGGGCACCAGCGTCGAGCGGGCCTCGGCGGAAACCCACCTCTTCAAGCGCGGCGTGTCCTTCAACATTCCCGGCGAGGAAGTGGACGGCATGGACGTGGAGGCTGTGGCCCAGGCCGGGGCCCGGGCGGCGGAACATGCGCGCACGGGCAAGGGGCCCTACATCCTCGAGATGAAGACCTACCGCTATCGCGGCCACTCCATGTCCGATCCGGCCAAGTACCGGACCCGGGAGGAGGTGGATGCGGTCAAGAAGGCCCGCGATCCCATCGACCACTTCCGCGAACGGCTGGAGGCCCTGGGCTATGCCGACGAGGCGGCCCTGAAGGCCATCGACGCCGACGTGAAGAAGATCGTCGCCGACAGCGCCGAATTCGCCCGCACCGCCCCCGAGCCGGACCCGTCCGAGCTCTACACTGACGTCTATCTGTAAGGCCGAGCCGCATGAGCGTCGACATCCTGATGCCCGCCCTGTCTCCGACCATGGAGGAGGGCACCCTCGCCAAGTGGACCATCAAGGCCGGTGACAAGGTCTCCGCCGGAGACGTCATTGCCGAGATCGAGACGGACAAGGCCACCATGGAGGTGGAGGCCGTGGACGAGGGCGTGGTCCTCGAACTGCTGATCCCCGCCGGAACCGAGGGGGTGAAGGTGAACACCCCCATCGCCCGGCTGCAGGGCGACGGCGCGGCCGCTGCGCCGTCCACCTCGCCTGCACCGGAGGCCCCCGCCGCGGCCCCGGTCGCCGCCCCGCGCCCCGTGGCCGTATCGGCCCCGGCCGAGCCGGAGCTGGCCCCTGGCCGCACCATGATCCGCCAGACCGTCCGCGATGCCCTGCGCGATGCCATGGCCGAGGAGATGCGCCGGGATGCGGACATCTTCCTGATGGGCGAGGAAGTGGCCCAGTACCAGGGGGCCTACAAGGTCAGCCGCGACCTGCTGCAGGAATTCGGCGACCGGCGGGTGGTGGACACACCCATCACCGAGCACGGCTTTGCCGGTCTCGCCGTCGGTGCGGCCTTCACCGGGCTGAAGCCGATCGTCGAGTTCATGACCTTCAACTTTGCCATGCAGGCCATTGATCATCTGATCAATTCGGCGGCCAAGACGCTGTACATGTCCGGCGGCCAGATCAGGTCGTCCATCGTCTTCCGCGGTCCCAACGGCGCCGCGGCCCGGGTGGGGGCGCAGCACAGCCAGGACTACAGCGCCTGGTACGCCGCCGTGCCCGGCCTGAAGGTGGTAGCCCCGTGGGATGCCGCCGACGCCAAGGGCCTCCTGAAGGCCGCCATCCGCGATCCCAATCCGGTGGTCTTCCTCGAGCACGAGATCATGTACGGCGTCGAGTTCGACGTGCCGGAGGGCGACGACTGGGTCGTGCCCATCGGCAAGGCCAAGGTGCGCCGGACCGGCACGGACGTGACGGTCACCGCCCACTCGCGAATGGTGGGTCTGGCCCTCGAGGCCGCCGAGATTCTCGCCGCCGAGGGCGTGTCGGTGGAGGTGGTGGACCTTCGCACCCTGCGTCCCCTGGACCACGAGACCGTGGTGGAGAGCGTGAAGAAGACCAGCCGTCTCGTCACGGTGGAGGAGGGCTGGGGGCCCTGCGGCATCGGTGCCGAGGTCTGCCAGCGGGTGATCGAGCATGCCTTCGACTGGTTGGACGCCCCTCCGGTGAGAGTCCATGGCGAGGACGTGCCCATGCCCTACGCCGCCAATCTGGAGGCCCTGTGCCTGCCCACGGCGGACAAGGTCGTGGCGGCCATCCGGGGCGTGCTGGCGCGTGGCTGAGGCGCTCCTCACCCGGACCGGCGGCTGTCACTGCGGCGCGGTGCGCTTCGAGGTGGACCTGCCCGCGGTCATCGAGGTGCACGCCTGCAACTGCTCCATGTGCGACAAGGTCGGCTTCCTGCACGCCATCGTGCCGCAGAGCCGGTTCCGCCTGCAGACCGACCCGGCGGCGCTCAGCGAATACACCTTCAACACCGGGGTGGCGAAGCACCTGTTCTGCCGCACCTGCGGCGTGAAGAGCTTCTATCGCCCCCGTTCCAATCCCGACGGCTGGTCGGTGAATGCCCGCTGCCTCGACGACCGGGCGGCGCTGGACCTGCGCATCGAAGCCTTCGACGGCCAAAACTGGGAGGCCCATGCCGCGGGCCTCGCCCATCTGAGTGAGGACCCCGCATGACTGACATCCTCATGCCCGCCCTGTCGCCGACCATGGAGGACGGCGTCCTGACCAAGTGGCACATCAAGGTCGGCGACACCGTGTCGGCCGGGGACGTGATCGCCGAGATCGAGACCGACAAGGCCACCATGGAGGTGGAGGCGGTGGACGAGGGCGTGGTCACCGACCTCCTCGTGGCCGCAGGCACCGAGGGGGTGAAGGTCAACACCCCCATTGCCCGGCTGCAGGCAGACGGGGAGGCCGCGCGTCC
>CAISEP010000002.1 GCA_903884425.1 uncultured Caulobacterales bacterium
GCCGGAGGATCGTGACCGGGCTCCAGCTGCAGCGTCTCCAGCCGCATGTCCGAGGTCCCGGCCACCCGCGGAACGCCGCGTCCCGGCCGCAGGATCATGAGGGCGACCAGCCCCATGGCCAGCACCAGCACCAGGAGGAGGCCCAGGCGCAGGACCCGCCGGCTCCCTCCCGCGGGATCAGGCAGAGGCCGAACGGCGTCGGCCACCGCCGGGCCGTCCGGGTGGTCCGTCGTGGCCGCCACCGGGCCGTCGGCGGCGACTTCGTCCTCCTCCCAGCCGACGGCCACGGCCCGCGCATCGGGGCCGGACCGGCTGACCCGGATCAGGGTGCGGCTCGCCCCCTCCAGCCGCAGGATCGACAGGCACCCGGTGGCGAAGGCCCCGGTGTCGATGCCGATCTGCCAGCGACCGACGACGGGCCGCTGGAAGATCGAATGCCCGTGCACCACCGTCAGCCCGTGCCGCGGCATCTCGTCCGACAGGTCCCGCCGCCAGAGCATGTCGTCCGTCGTCTGACCGTCCAGCGAGGCCTCCGGATTGAGCCCCGCATGGACGAAGGCATAGCCGCCATAGACCACGAACAGCTGGGTCCGCCGCAGGAACCGGATGTGATCCGACGGCACCACCCGGGTGATCAGGTCCCCCAGGTCCGCATCCGGATCCATGACGAACGACTCGCCGGAGCGGTGGTAATAGGAGTTGAGGGTCTCCACCCCGCCGAATTCGAGCCAGCGGCGTGTCATCGCCTTGCCGTCGATCAGATCCAGCACTTCCTGCTCGTGATTGCCCCGCAGGAAGACGAAGCCCCGCCCCTCCTCGCTGTCGGCCAGCGCCGCCAGCCGGGCCAGCACGCCGCGGGAGTCCGGGCCCCGGTCGATATAGTCCCCCAGCAGGACCGCGGCGAACGACTTGCCCGCGTCCCAGGCCTCCTGCCGGATGCGGAACAGGGCCGCCAGCGCCGGCTCCAGCAGGTCGAGGCGCCCATGGACATCCCCCACGGCGCAAACGACCGCACCCGGCGGCATCTGGGCAGCTGTCATGTCGGCGGTGTCTGTCACGCTGGCGATGTCTGACCCTGGTCCCGAGGCCGAAGAGCGGCCCGCACCCGGTGCCGCGGCTCCGGTCCCGCGCTGTTAACCATATTTCCGGGCCAGCGGCCACCCTGCCGTCGTTTCCGCCCGGCGAACCGGCGGTTCCCGCCTGCCGGGGAGGCAGTCCTGCGCGGCCTCTGCCTCGTTTCCGCAGGCGCGGCGGCGGTCTCGCGGCTCCCGGGTGACGTGCGTCTCCCCAGTCTCCGGCCTATCGAAATTTTCTATCCATATTTCAAAATCAATCAATTTCCATTCTGACAGGCACGGGAGTACACCCCCCTCAGTCCCAACCCATGGAGCGCCCATGTCCCTGATCAACACCGAAATCAAACCCTTCAAGGCCCAGGCCTTCCACGCCGGCAAGTTCGTCGAGGTGTCCGATGCGGACCTCCGCGGCAAGTGGTCGGTGGTCTTCTTCTATCCGGCGGACTTCACCTTCGTGTGCCCGACGGAGCTCGAGGACCTGGCCGACAACTATGCCGAGTTCAAGAAGCTGGGCGTGGAGATCTACAGCGTCTCCACCGACACCCACTTCGCCCACAAGGCCTGGCACGACACCTCCGACGCCGTGAAGAAGATCAACTACGTCATGGTGGGCGACCCGACCCTGACCATCAGCCGCAACTTCGACGTGCTGATCGAGGAAGCCGGCCTGGCCGACCGCGGCACCTTCGTCGTCGATCCCGACGGCCGCATCCAGATCGTCGAGATCACCGCCGGCGGCGTGGGTCGCGATGCCCTGGAACTGCTGCGCAAGATCAAGGCGGCCCAGTACGTGGCGGCGCATCCGGGTGAAGTCTGCCCGGCCAAGTGGCAGGAAGGGGAAAAGACCCTCGCCCCGTCCCTCGACCTGGTCGGCAAGATCTAAGCGTCCGACCTGACTCCTAAGGCCCGGCGCCGCCGCTCCTCCCCCCTGGCGGCGGCGCCAACCCGGCCCCTGTTTCCACCCCCCGCACGGAGATCCCCCCATGCTCGACGCCAATCTCAAGGCCCAGCTGAAGAGCTACATGGCCAACATCGTGTCGCCGGTGGAACTGGTGGCCACCCTGAGCGACGATGCGCGCTCGGCCGAGATGCGGGCCCTGCTCGACGACATCGTGGCCCAGAGCGACAAGGTCCGTCTGAACCTCGGCGGCACCGACGCCCGGGTTCCGTCCTTCGCCATCAACCGGGTGGACAGCCCGGTGGGCGTGCGCTTCGCCGGCCTGCCCATGGGGCATGAATTCACCTCCCTGGTGCTGGCCCTGCTGCAGGTGGGCGGCCACCCGCCCCGGGTCAGCCCGGAGCTGATCGCCCAGGTGGCGGCCCTCGAGGGCGACTATCATTTCGAGACCTATTTCTCCCAGTCCTGCCAGAACTGCCCGGACGTGGTGCAGGCCCTGAACGTGATGAGCGTGATCAATCCGCGCATCCGCCACGTGGCCATCGACGGGGCCTTCTTCCAGGACGAGGTGACGAGCCGCGGCATCATGGCCGTGCCCACCGTGCTGCTGAACGGCGAGGTCTTCGGCCAGGGCCGGATGGACCTGGAGCAGATCCTGGCCAAGCTGGACACCGGGGCCGCCGACCGTGCCGCCGCCCGCCTCCAGACCGTGGCACCCTATGACATGCTGATCGTCGGCGGCGGTCCGGCCGGGGCCGCGGCCGGGGTCTATGCCGCCCGCAAGGGCATCCGCACCGGCATCGCCGCGGAGCGCTTCGGCGGCCAGGTGCTGGACACCATGGGCATCGAGAACTTCATCTCCGTCTCCCACACCGAAGGCCCCAAGCTCGCCGCCGATCTCGAGCGGCAGGTGCGGGACAACGGGGTGGAGATCATCAACCTGCAGAAGGCCCGCAAGCTGATCCCGGCGGAGACCGTCGGCGGCCTGATCGGGGTCGAGCTGGAAAGCGGCGCGACCCTGAAGGCCCGCTCCGTGGTCCTGTCCCCCGGGGCCCGCTGGCGGCACATGAACGTGCCGGGCGAGGACGAGTACCGCAACCGCGGCGTGGCCTACTGCCCCCACTGCGACGGCCCCCTGTTCAAGGGCAAGCGCGTGGCGGTGATCGGCGGCGGCAACAGTGGCGTGGAGGCGGCCATCGACCTCGCCGGCATCGTGGCCCACGTGACCCTGATCGAGTTCGACTCGAAGCTGCGGGCCGATGCGGTGCTGCAGACCAAGCTTGCCAGCCTGCCCAATGTGACGGTGCTGACCTCGGCCCAGACCACCGAGGTGCTCGGGGATGGCAGCAAGGTCACCGGCCTGACCTGGCGCAACCGGGAGACCTCGGCGGTGGAGACCGTGGCCCTGGAAGGCATCTTCGTCCAGATCGGCCTCGTCCCCAATACGGAGTGGCTGGTGGGCAGCGTGGCCCTGTCCCCCCGCGGGGAGATCGAGGTGGACGCCCGGGGCGAGACGTCCGTGCCCGGCGTGTTCGCCGCCGGTGACGCCACCACGACGCCGTTCAAGCAGATCATCATCGCCGCCGGTGAGGGGGCCCGCGCAGCCCTGTCGGCCTTCGACTACCTGATCCGGCTCGCGCCCGTGGAAAAGGCGGCGGAAGCCGCCTGATCCGACTACGGATCATCTGATCCCGTAGCCGTAGCGCGCGATGATGGCCCGGGCGGCCGGTCCCTGCAGGAAGCCGAGGAACCGCGCCGCCGACGGGTTGGCCTTGCCTGCCGCCGTGACCACGGCATCCTGCTCGATCGGTGAATAATCCGTCTGCGGAGGGGTCCAGCGGGAGCCGCCGGGGACGTCGCTGACCTGGGACAGGGCGACGAAGCCCAGCTCCGCCGCCCCGGTGCTGACGAAGGTGTAGGCCTGGCCGATGGACTCGCCCTTCACCAGCCGCAGGGCCAGGGAGTCATACACCCCGCGGTGCTTCAGCACCTCCACCGCCGCCTGGCCGTAGGGGGCGACCGCGGGATCGGCGATCGCCAGGTGGGCGAAGGCCCCGCGGGCCAGCACCGCGCCCCGGTCGTCCACCAGACCCGGACGGGGGGAGTAGAGCACCAGCCGGCCGAAGGCATAGGCCACCGGCGCGCCCGGAGCCGCACGGCCCTCTGCCACCAGCCGCCGGGGCCGGTCCGCATCGGCGGACAGGAACACCTCGAAGGGCGCGCCCTGGACGATCTGCTGGTAGATCTGGCCGGTGGCACCGACACTCAGCACCACATGGTCGCCGGTGGCCCGTTCGAAGGCCGTGGCGATCTCCCGCGCCGGGGCGGTGAAATTGGCGGCGACGGCCACCGAGACGTCCCGCGCACACGCCGCCGACGCCCCGGCGAGGACCATGCCGACCGCGACCGCGAACGTCCCGCCCACCGCGCCGATACCCCTGCCCGTCACGCCGTAGCCCCCCTCGACCGCCGTCCGATCTGCAGCAGAGGTACATATCGAGCCCCCCCGGCGCAACACCCGCGGCGGGCAGAAACTGCGGGCCCGCGACATGATTGCGGCTGTAACCTTTCCCGGCTCTGTGCGTATGCTTGGGGTACGGGCCGGGCGCGCGTCCGCCGCCCGCCCACCGATTCGAACGCCAGGGGGACACGCATGGCAGTCGCAGACGTCGCATCCGCAGGGGCGGAGGAGGTTCCGGACCGGATCTACCGGCATTCCGGCCTCACCCGGGCGACCCACTGGATCAATGCGATCACCCTGTTCGTCCTGCTGCTGTCCGGCCTGAACATCTTCATGGCCGAGCCCGGCCTGTTCATCGGCCAGTATGCGGACTTCGACCATCCGGCGGTCCGCATCTTCGCCGCCCATGCCGCGGACGGTCACCTGGTGGGCGTCACTCAGATCGGGAATTCGCAGATCACCACCACGGGCTTTCTCGGCGTTTCCAACAATGCCACGGGCCATCCCGTCGCCAGGACCTGGCCGACCTGGATGACCCTGCCCAGCTATCGCGACCTGGCGACGGCGAGGCGGTGGCACTTCTTCTTCGCCTGGGTGCTGGTGATCAACGGGGCGGCCTATCTGGCCTGGAACACCTATGTCCGCCACATCCAGAAGGACCTTTGGCTGACCCGGCAGGACATTGCCGAGATCCCGCAGTCGGTGGTCGACCACGCCCTGCTGCGCCACCCCACGGGCCTGGCCGCCACCCGGTACAATGTGCTGCAGAAGCTGGCCTATCTGGCCGTGATCCTGGTGCTGGTGCCGGGCATGGTGCTGACCGGCCTGACCATGAGCCCGGGCATGGACGCGGCCCTGCCGATCCTGCCTTGGGCCTTCGGTGGTCGCCAGACGGCGCGGACCCTGCACTTCGTCTTCGCCTGGAGCCTCGTCCTGTTCTTCATCGTCCACATGGTGGAGATGGTGCTGGCGGGACCGATCAACGAGATCACCTCCATCGTCACCGGCTGGTACCGGGTGCCGAAGGCCCATTCCGCCCCCCATTCCGACAAGGGAGCCGTCTGATGTCGGACACCCCGATCCTCGCCCAGATCCGCTCGGCCGCCCTGGCCCGCCGCAACTGGCTGAAGGCCGGCCTGGCCAGCCTGGGGGGCCTGTGGCTCGCCGGCTGTGACCAGCTGTCCAACAACACCGCGGCGCTCAAGGTGCTGGAAAGCGCAGAGGGCCTGACCCGCCGGGCCCAGCGCCTGGTCCTGACCCCCGGCCAGCTGGCGCCGGAGTTCAAGGCCAGCGACATCTCCCCCAACTTCAAGGCCAATGGCTCCGTCGATCCCCAGGACGCGGCCTATCGCGCCCATGTGGCCAACGGCTTCGTCGACTGGCGGCTGTCCATCGAGGGGCTGGTGCAGCACCCGATGAAGCTGAGCCTGGCCGACCTCAAGGCCCGCAAGTCGCGCACCCAGATCACCCGGCACGACTGCGTCGAGGGGTGGAGCTGCATCGGCCAGTGGACCGGCGCGCCCCTGGCCGACCTGATCCGCGAGGCCGGGCTGAAGCCGGAGGCTAAGTTCCTGGTGTTCCACTGCATGGACACCATGGGCGGCGGCGGCGAGGACAACCGCTACTATGAGAGCATTGCGCTCGCGGACGCCTTCCACCCCCAGACCCTGCTGGCCTACGAGATGAACGGCGCGCCCCTGGCGGTTCCGCACGGGGCCCCGGTGCGCCTGCGGGTGGAGCGGCACCTGGGCTACAAGCAGGCCAAGTATCTGGAGCGGATCGAGGCCGTGGCCTCCCTCGACGGCCTGCACGGGGGCAAGGGCGGCTACTGGCCCGACCGGGGCTATGAGTGGTACGCGGGGATCTGACCCGACCCCCGCGTCTGCCGGTTCCTACTGCATGAACCAGCCGTGGCTGACGACGATGGACTGACCGGTGAGGGCATTGGTGGGGAAGCCCGCCAGGAATACCGCCGTGCGGGCCACGTCGTCGGTGGTGGTGAACTCCCCGTCCACCGTGTCCTTCAGCATCACCTTCTTCACCACGTCCGCCTCGCTGATCCCCAGCGCCGCGGCCTGTTCGGGAATCTGCTTCTCCACCAGGGGCGTGCGCACGAAGCCCGGGCAGATGACGTTGGAGCGCACCCCGTGGGCCGCGCCCTCCTTGGCCACCACCTTGGCCAGCCCGATCAGCCCGTGCTTGGCGGTGACATAGGGGGCCTTCAGCACCGAGGCCTCCTTGGAGTGGACGGAGCCCATGTAGATGATGCTGCCGCCCCGGCCCTGGGCATACATGTGCTTCAGGCAGGCCCGGGTGGTGAGGAAGGCCCCGTCCAGATGGATGGCGAGCAGGGTCTTCCAGTCGGCGAACCTGAAGCTCTCCAGAGGATCGACGATCTGCACGCCCGCGTTGGACACCAGGATGTCCACGCCACCGAACTTCGCCACCACCGCCTCGACCCCGGCATCGACCTGGGCCTCGTCGGTGACGTTCATGGCCACCCCCATGGCGCTTTGGCCGGTGGGGTCGAAGGCCGCGGCCGTGGCAGTGGCCGCCTCGATGTTCAGGTCGGCGATGGCCACCTTCGCCCCCTGTTCGAGGAAGGCGCGGGCCATGTCCTTGCCGATGCCGCTGGCGGCCCCGGTGATGATGGCAACCTTGTCCTGCAGGCTCATGCTGGATCCTTTCACGTGAGGGAGTCGAGGGGGAGTGGGGTCGAGCGGCCGTGGCCGGCGGCACTGGTGAAGTCGAAGGTCTGCACGGCAAAGGCCCGGGCGGGGGGCGTCAGCACCTCCGGATGGGCCAGGGTCCGTTCCGCGTCCCGGCGTCCGGCCTGCCAGTGCTCCTCCATGGTGGTGCGGGAGAACTCGTAGTCCTTGGACTGCCCCTCATAGGTGGCGGACTGGTAGATCAGCTGGACGATGTTGTAGACGGCGGGATCGGAGGCCCGGGCCAGCAGCCGCGCCTCGGGCGTGTTGCGCAGCTCCTCCGGCATCTTGTCCAGCAGGGCATTGAAGCTCGCCCGCAGGGTCTGCATGCGGCGAAAGGCATCCGTCGCCGCCCGGGTGCGGCTGGAGAACTGGATCTCCTTCATCCGCACGGCCACCTCCGCCAGGTCCTGCGGGGCCTCGCCCCTCGCGCTCCACAGATCCACCTGGAAGACCAGGGTGTCGAGCTCTGTCCGGGCGTTCAGCACCCAGTCGAGGGGGGTGTTGGAGACCAGTCCCCCGTCCCAGTAGGGCTCGCCGTCGATCTCCACCGCCTCGAAGGCGGGGGGAAGGGCCCCGCTGGCCATCACGTGCTCCGGCCGGATCGTCGTGGTGCGGTTGTCGAAATAGGTGAAGTTGCCGGTCCGCACGTTCACCGCCCCGACGCTGAACCGTGGTTCCCCGTGATTGATCCGGTCGAAGTCCACCAGACGCTCCAGGGTCCGGCGAAGCTCCGCGGTCTCGTACCAGCTGGTGGCACCGGCGGTTCCGGGCGGGCGCAGGACCGGCGGGGGCGTGCGCGGCGTGAAGAAGCCCGGCGCGCCGCGCAGCATGACTTCCCCCGCGGCGAACTGGTTCAACAGGCCGCGCATCCACGCACCCCCGGGCAGGGTCCCCGGCCACCCGTCGCCCACGAGGCCCGACCACGGGGTCTCGTGGCCGCTGCTCACCTGTTCCCAGAAGGCCCGCAGCCGGGCCACGCGGTCTTCGGGCCGGTTGCCGGCGATGAGGGCGGAATTGATCGCGCCGATGGAGATGCCGGCCACCCAGTCCGGGGCGATCCCGGCCGCGGCCAGCGCCTCGTAGACCCCGGCCTGATAGGCCCCCAGCGCCCCGCCGCCCTGGAGGACGAGCACCGTGCTCTGAAAGCCGCCCGAAGTCCGGGGCCGGGTTCGGGGCTCGGGCCGGGTCGAGGCCCTGGCGGGCGAAGGTGTCACGGACGATTTGCGAGGCATGGCCGCGTCCCGGATCCTCGAGCAGCCGACGCTGCCCCGTGCCGGTATCTCACGTCCCTGCTGCATTGCAACATGGATGTGGCCGACGCAGGGGTGGCATCTGCCCGCAGAGGTAGGTAGTCAGGGCCCCAAGTGCCCGGTCCCTCGGGCCCGCCCCGCCTTCCGCCTGCCCCGGAGCCCCCCGTGACCCCTGCCGATGACATCACCCCGCCGGTGGCACCCAGCCTGTCGGCGACCCTCGACCCCGCGGACTGGGGCCCGGTGCGCGACCTCGGCCGCCAGATGGTGGACGACATGGTGCACTATCTGGAAACCGTGCGGGAGCGCCCCGTCTGGCAGACCGTGCCCGCCGACATCCGGGCCGGGCTCGACGAGCCCCTCCCCCGGGAGGGCCAGCCCCTGGAGGCGGTCTATGACCAGTTCCGCGCCCAGGTGCTGCCCTATGCCACCGGCAACATCCATCCCCGGTTCTGGGGCTGGGTCATGGGCACGGGCAGCGCCACGGCCATGCTGGCGGAGATGCTGGCGGCGGGCATGAACAGCCACCTGGCGGGCTATGACCAGTCCGCCACCCTGGTGGAGATGCAGGTCCTGACCTGGCTGAAGGCCCTGATGGGCTTTCCCGAGGGGGCCAGCGGCGTGCTGGTCAGCGGCGGGACGGCGGCCAATCTCGACGGACTGATGGCCGCCCGGGTGGCCAAGGCGGGCTATGATGTCCGCGAGGAGGGGGCCTTCGGCGGGCCGCCCCTGACCGTCTATGCCAGCACCGAGACCCACAGCTGGATCTTCAAGGCCTGCGAGGCCATGGGCCTGGGCCGCCGGGCGGTGCGCTCCATCCCGGTGGATGCGGACTTCCGGATCGACGTGGCCGCCTGCCGCGCCGCCATCGCCGCGGACCGGGCGGCGGGCCTGCGCCCCTTCGCCATTGTCGGCAATGCGGGGACCGTCAACACCGGGGCAGTGGACGATCTGGTGGCGCTGCGGGCCCTGGCGGACGAGACGGACCTCTGGCTGCATGTGGACGGTGCCTTCGGGGCCCTGGCCGCCCTGTCGGACGAGCCGGAGCTGGTGGCGGGGCAGGAACTGGCCGACAGCCTGGCCTTCGACCTGCACAAGTGGGGCTATCTGCCCTATGAGGTGGGGGTGATCCTGACCCGGTCCGCGGACGCCCAGACCGCCGCCTACAAGGCCCCGGCCACGGCCGTGCCCGCCTATCTGCAGTCCAGCACCGGCGGCATTTCCACCGGCACCACCTATTTCGCCGACCGGGGCATGGCCCTGTCCCGGGGCTTCAAGGCGCTGAAGGTGTGGATGGCGATGAAGGAGCAGGGGGTCGCCCGGATCGGCAAGGCCATCCAGGCCAATATCAACCAGGCCCGCTATCTGGGCCGCCAGGTGGAGGCCGACCCGCTGCTGGAGCTGATCGCCCCCGTCTCCCTCAATGTCGTGTGCTTCCGCTATCGTCCCGAAGGGATGGAGGCCGAGGCCGTGAATCAGCTGAACCGGCAGATCCTGATCGCCCTGCAGGAAGAGGGGGTGGCGGTGCCGTCCCAGACGATCCTGGGGGGGCGCTTCGCCATCCGCTGCTGCATGACCAACCATCGCTCCCGCGCCGAGGACTTCGACATCCTGGTCGCGGCGGTGAGGCGGATCGGCGCGCGCCTGACCGGGGCGGCGGAAGGCTTGCAGTAACAGGTTGTCCGATAGATAGAGGCCCGGGAACGGCCCCCTCCCCGGTGCCGTCTGCCTGCTGGAGCGCCCTGCCGTGTCATTGCCCCCTCCCCTGACGCGCCTCGTCCTTCTGGTCGCCGCGGGCCTGATGCTGAGCGGCCTGGCCAGCTGCGCCTCAGGTCCCCCGCCAAGGGACCTGGCGGTGGCGTCCGCGCCTGCACCCGCGCCGGAAAGCGTGGTGACGCTGGGGGCCGCGATCCCGTTCAAGCAGTTGCAGCAGGCGGTCGCCACCTATCTGCCGCCGTCCATTCCGGTGAGCGGGCGGGGGTCCCTCATGTGCGCCCCGGTGCCCACGGCGACGGGGGCCCGGATCGAGAACCGGCAGACCTGCGTCAATGTCCCCTATTGCGACGCCAAGGGCTGCGGCACGCGGCCGCAGTGCGCCACCCTGCCCGTCCCGATACCCCCCAGCCTCGGCACCACCCAGATGTGCACCAACTTCGCCTGGGAGGGCACCATCTCGCCGGAGGGGCCGATCACCTTCGCCCGCAACGGCGATGCCCTGCATGTGGAGATGCCCGTGCGGGTGGACGGCCACGCCATCGTCGCCGGGGACCTGCCCAAGGTGCTGCCCGCCAATGCCGAGCCGTTCCAGGCCCACCTGGTGCCCGGCGCGGACATCCGCTTCGACGTGGACGCCAACTGGTGCCCGGTGCTCGACGCGACCCCCACCCAGCGCTGGGTGACCAGCGCCACGGTGGAGGTGATCCCCCGTACCTGCACGACCCTCAATCTCGGCCCCCTGGGTCAGCATCCCCTCTGTGCCGGGCCGGCCAATATCGACCTGACCGGGGCCGCCAATGCCAAGATCGCCGCCACCCAGGCCGACATCCTCAAGGGAGTCCGCGCGGCCATGGGCTGCGACAAGGTCCGGTCGCAGCTGGCGGCGGTCTGGCGGTCCAATGCCATACCGGTGGGAGATGCCGGTGGGCCCAAGGCCTATCTGAACATGACCCCGGTCACGGCCAGCCTGTCGAAGATGATCGTGGAGCAGAACCAGGTGCGGATCGTGGCCCAGATGGCCGTGCGCACGGCCCTGTCGCCCACCCCGGGACCGGACGCGCCCCTGCCCCTGCCCCCCCTCGGGCGGACCGTCGCGCCGGACGGCGGCCTCGACCTCGACATCCAGACGGCGGTGTCCTTCCCGGTGCTGAAGGCGGCCCTGACCAGCGCCATGGTGGGCAAGACCTTCACCCAGCACAGCCTGGCCGGGGATGCGGTGGTGCGGATCGACGATGCGGACATCTATCCCTCGGACGGACACGTGGCCGTCGGCCTGAAGGTCGCCGCGCGGTTTCCGGGCAAGGTGCTGAACGGATCGGGCTGGATCTACCTGCGCGGACGCCCCGTGGCGCTCGGCGATGGCAAGTCCCTGCGGATCGAGGACATGGACTATGCGGTCTCCCTCGACAACACCTTCATCCGCCTGGTGGTGGCAACCTTCCACGGGCCGATCCTGGCGGAGCTGAACCAGCACGCGTCCTTCGACCTCACCGACGGGATCGCGGCGGCGGCGGCGCAGATCTCGTCTGGGATCAACAGCGCCAACCTGTCCGGCATCACCCTGTCCGCCGAGCGGCCGAGCATTTCGCTGAAGGGGATTTCCCTGAATGCCGACAGCCTGGTGGCCAATGCCCAGGTCCGGGTTCCCCTGTCGATCCAGCTGGTCAAGGGCGTGGCCCAGCCCTGACGGGCCGGGGCCCGGGCCCACGCCGTCAAAGCTCGCAGATGATCCGCTCGAGCCCGGCATCGCTGCGCCGATAGCCGCGACGGGGGGCAGCGGAATGGACGGCGGTCAGGGTGGCGGTGTCCGGCTCGTCCAGCCGCAGGAGCTTCCAGCCCGTCCGCTCCCCCCGGGCCGCGCCGCCGGTCAGCTGCCAGACCCGCGCCACCGGATGGCCGATGGCGGTCCAGCCCACGGCATGGACCTCCACCTCCCGGGTGAACAGGCCGTAGTTCAGTTCGATCACCCTGTGGCTCTGCAGGGCCTCGCAGCAGATGGCGATCACGCGGGTCCTCTCGTGCGGCATGACAGGGGCTCGCGGCCGGTGGGGAAACGGAAAGGCCCGCACAGCGGGGGAAAACTGTACGGGCCGATCGTTTCAGGCTTGGCAACAAGGTGTCGGCCGGCCGGGACACGGTCCCAAGGGGCTGAGGGGGGCATTCAGGGCTTGAAACGTTTCGTGCCCGGCCAACCGACAATGAGACTATCGCCAGCCAAACAGGCCGCAGCGGGACGCAAAAGAGGTCCTTTCAAGGCGGATTGAGCCCGACATGCCGCAATCGGCGGCTCTGTGGCTTTCCTGCGACAGCCCTACCCGTGGGAGGGGGCGCGCGCACGTCCGCCTAGTCCTTCGAATCCGGACGGCGGCGGCCCTTGAGCAGCACAACGGCGAAGACCAACACCACCATGCAGAAGCCGATGGGGGCACCGACGGGAACACCGGCAAACAGGTTGGAAGGCGGGCTGACCATGGCACTCTCCGTGGGCGACAGGCCCCTATATCGGATGTCCGGCCCGTCCGCGCCACTGCCGGCGGCGGCCGGGGCTGGCGAAGGGGCCGGGGTGTGTGCTTAATTCACCGATGACTTGCCGTTGATCGGGGGATTTCCAGTTGCATCATCCAAATTCGGGGACCGCCGTGGCGGCACTCCTCGCCGGTCTGTTGCTGTCCGGAACCGCCGCCGCCGCCGTGGAGAGCAGCGGGTCGAGCCCGTCCCCCGGTCCGATGCCCATGCCGCTGCCCGCCGCCGTCCCCGCCCCGCGGGACCTGCCCTATCCCGGCGTGCTGGAGGTGGAGGTGGACGCCACGGACCTGACCCACGGTATCTTCACCGTGCGGGAGACCGTGCCCCTGGCGGCCCCGGGTCCGGTGGTGCTGACCTATCCCCGCTGGCTGCCGGGCAACCACGCCCCCTCCGGCCCCATCGACAAGCTGGGGGGGCTCGAGATCACCGCCGACGGCAAGCCGGTGGAATGGACCCGGGACCCGGTGGACGTGTTCGCCTTCCACGTGACCCCTCCGGCTGGCACCAAGGCGTTGCAGCTGCACTTCCAGTTCCTGTCGCCGGTCTCCACCCGGGAGGGTCGGGTGGTGATGACGCCGGAAATGCTGAACGCCCAGTGGAACGCGCTGGCCCTCTATCCCGCCGGATGGTTCACCCGGGACATTCCTGTGAAGGCCGCCATCCGCCTGCCCGACGGCTGGAAGTACGCCACCGCCCTTGAGACGGAGCGGGAGACCGGCGCCACGGTCCAGTTCCGCCAGACCAGCTTCGAGACCTTCGTCGACAGCCCCCTGATCGCCGGACGCTATTACCGGCAGGTGGAGCTGGATCCCGGCGGGCCGGTGCCCGTGCGCCTGGACGTGATCGCCGACCGGGCCGACGAACTGGAGATGACGCCGGAGCAGATCGCGCCGCACAAGGAGCTGGTGCAGCAGGCCTACCGCCTGTTCGGCTCGCACCACTACGACCACTACGATTTCCTCCTGTCCCTGTCCGACAAGATGGGCGGCAACGGGCTGGAGCATCACCAGTCGTCCGAGGACGGCACCACGCCCAAGTACTTCGCCGACTGGGACAAGACCGCGGCGGGCCGGGACCTGCTGGCCCACGAATTCACCCACTCCTGGAACGGCAAGTTCCGCCGTCCGGCGGACCTTTGGACCCCCACCTTCAACGTGCCCATGCGCGGCAGCCTGCTGTGGGTCTACGAGGGCCAGACCCAGTACTGGGGCTATGTGCTGGCCGCCCGCTCCGGCCTTCTGACCCGCCAGCAGGCCCTGGACGCCATCGCCATGACCGCCGCCGTCTATGACGCCCGGATCGGCCGCAGCTGGCGGGCCATGGAGGACACCACCAACGACCCGATCATCGCCCAGCGCCGCCCCCTGTCCTGGCTGAGCTGGCAGCGGAGCGAGGACTATTATTCCGAAGGCCAGCTGATCTGGCTGGATGCCGACACCCTGATCCGCCAACGGTCCGGGGGAAAGCGCTCGCTGGATGACTTCGCCCGGGCCTTCTTCGGCGTGAACGACGCCAGCCACGTACCGGCCACCTACGATTTCGACACGGTGGTGCGGACCCTGAACGGGGTTGAGGCCTATGACTGGGCGGGCTTCCTGAACAGCCGCCTGTCCGGCCACGGCCCCGGCGCGCCGCTGGACGGCATCACCCGCGGGGGCTACCGGCTGGTCTTCACCCCGTCCGCGACGGAGTTCTTCCGCACCGCCGAGGCCCGTCGCAAGGTCACCGACCTGACCTTCTCCCTCGGCCTGTCGGTGAACCGGGACGGCCAGATCGGCGAGGTCGTCTGGGACGGTCCCGCCTTCCGCGCCGGACTGACCGCCGACACCCAGATCGTCGCGGTGAACGGCCTGACCTACAATGCCGAGGACCTGAAGGATGCCGTGCGCCTGGCCAAGGGGACGGGCCCGGCGGTGGAGCTGCTGGTGAAGATCAACGATCATTACCGCACCGTCCGGATCGACTATCACGAGGGGCTCCGCTATCCGCGCCTCGAGAAGATCGTGCCCGGGGATGCCGCCCTCGACGCCATCCTCGCGCCGCGGCGGAAATAGGCAGAACTGCCCCCGGGCCACCCGGGCAGCATGTCCTCTCGGAACGCCCATGGCCCGCCCGCGCCATGGGCATTTTTCCCGTCTGCCCCGGCAAAACTGCCTGAAAATTGATCAGAACCGTCGCGAATCCGTCGCGATCGGCCTCCGGACTTGTCGCAAGCCGTCCAGTTGCCTTTTTCCTGCCCCCGATCTGAGGGTCGCGTGCCGACCCGTCTGGCCGGTGACGGAATTGCGTCAATTCGGGAATTGAAAGTCGAAACCGCCTCCCGCTTGACGCACCGCGCAAAATCCATCCATCTCGACTAGCGGACGGACCACAATCTGACGTCATCACGCGTGAAGCAAAATAAACATGCCGCCTCATCGAGCCGCCAATAGCGCGACCGGGGCCGCCAAGCCGACCGACTGTTGTATCAATACATCAGCCTGAGCGGATTAACCAAACTGAATGCCATTCACCAAAATCTCGTGCCGCGCTCGCGCGTCGGGCGGGTACAACACGGCTTCAGGATTCCGAACTGAAATGACAGCCAAGAGGGTTTACTCGATGAAGAAATTTGCAGGGGTCTCCACGATTGCCCTGGCAGCGGCGATGGTGGCGACGGGCGTGCAGGCGGCAGATGCCCCGGCCGCGCCGACGGATGTGTCCGCCGTCATCGTCACCGGCACCCGCGTGACCGGCGTGAAGGCCGCCGACAGCGCCGCGCCGATCCAGGTGGTCGGCTCCGAAGCCCTGAAGCGGGTCGGCCAGCCGGACCTGATGCAGGCCCTGTCCCAGACCCTGCCCTCGTTCAACGCCCAGGGCTACGGCGCGGACACCGCGGCGCTGACCCTGTCGGCGGCGCTGCGCGGCCTGAACCCCAATGACACGCTGGTCCTGGTCAACGGCAAGCGTCGCCACACCACGGCCAACCTCGCCGTCGACACGGGCAGCGCCTATCAGGGCGCGGCGACCACGGACCTCAGCTTCATCCCCGTCGGGGCCATCGACCACATCGAAGTGCTGCAGGACGGCGCCGCCGCCCAGTACGGCACGGACGCCATCGCCGGCGTGGTCAACATCATCCTGAAGAAGAGCGCGTCCGGCGGCAGCTTCACGGCCACGGGCGGCCAGTATTTCGAGAGCGACGGCAAGACCGCCGCGGCCAGCCTGAACCAGGGCTTCGACCTGGGCGGCAAGGGCTTCGTCAACGTGACCCTCGACGGCAAGTTCCACGGCTTCAGCCGCCAGGGCGGGGCCGACGCCCGCTTCTTCAACCCGAACGGCACCCTGCGGACCGACCTGAACGACCCGAGCGCGGAATTCGGCCCGGTCCAGGGCCCGCTGGTGGCTGCCGGCGTGCAGAAGACCCCTGGCTCGCCCAACATCAACAACATCTACGGCGACCCGAGCTACCGGATCTACAACCTGTTCTTCAACTCGGGCTATGACTTCAGCCCGACCCTGTCCGGCTATGCCTTCGGCAACGTGAGCCACCGGACCGCCTCTGCCTTCGAGAACTACCGCAACCCGGTGAAGGTCAGCGGCGTGACCAGCGGCGGCACCACCGTCTATCCGCTGCCCCTGGGCTTCAGCCCGCGGGAAGGCATCTTCGAGGATGACTACTCCTTCACCGCCGGCCTGAAGGGCGTCGTCAGCGGCTGGAACTGGGACCTCTCCACCACCTATGGCCGCGACCATGACGGGGTCGAGACCCTGAACTCGGCCAATGCCGACCTGTTCCCGGTGCTGCAGGCCGCCTCGGCCACGCCGCTGGCCCCCCAGCGCAACTTCCGTGACGGCTCCTTCACCACCAGCCAGTGGACCAACACCCTGGACATCGACCGGTCCTTCGACGTGGGTCTGGCCTCGCCGCTGAACGTGGCCCTGGGCATCGAGACCCGCCACGAGGAATTCGGCATCACCGCGGGTGAACCGAACTCCTATTATGGTGCAGGGGCCCAGTCGTTCCCGGGCTACCAGCCCAGCGATGCCGGCAATCACACCCGGGACAATCTGGGCGTCTATGCCGACCTGGCCGCCAACCCGGTGAAGGAACTGCACCTCGACGCCGCCGTGCGCTTCGAGCACTACAGCGACTTCGCCGATACCACGGTGGGCAAGCTGACGGGCCGCTACGACTTCAACCCGTCCTTCGCCCTGCGCGGCACGGTGTCCACCGGTCTGCGGGCCCCGACCCTGGCCGAGGAGTTCTATTCGGGCACCAACGTGGCCCCGAACTTCGCCTTCGTGCAGCTGCCGCCCAACTCCGCGGCCGCCAAGGTGGCGGGCTTCAACCCGCTGCAGCCGGAAAAGTCGACCAACTTCAGCGGCGGCTTCGTGGCGCACCTGTTCGACGGCCTGCAGGTCACCCTCGATGCCTATGACATCAAGATCAAGAAGCGCATCGTCGGCAGCGGCAACCTGGTCGGGCTGAGCGGGACCGTCGTGTCCCAGCCGGTGCTCGACGCCATCTCCAACCACCTGAACGGCGGCAAGCTGGATTCCGGCATCACCTATGCCGGCATCAACCTGTTCACCAACGGCGTGGACACGGAGACCAAGGGCCTCGAGCTGACGGCGAACTACGCGTCGGACTTCGGGGACCTGGGGCATGTGGACTGGTCGCTGGGCCTGAACCTGAACGACACGTCCATCACCAAGTCCTATCCGCTGCCGTCGGTGGACGTGAACGTGGGCTATGGCCAGACCGCGATCCTGACGCCCAACGCCGTCAGCATCCTGACCAAGGCCACGCCAAAGGAAAAGATCGTCGCCGGTGCCTACTGGTCCCGGGGACAATGGTCGGTGACCCTGCGGGAGACGGTCTATGGCCCGACCTCGGCCCTCTACAGCTTCAATACCCTGGGCAGCGGGCCCGGCACCACGGACCTGCGGGTGCCGACCACCGGCATCACGGACATCGACGTGACCTACAAGGTCTCGAGCGCGATCCGCATCAGCCTCGGCGCGAACAATGCCTTCGACAAGAAGCCGCCGAGCATGCCGACCCTCTACGATCCGGGCTCCGGTGCCGCCGGTGCCTATCGCTCGGCGGACGGCAACAGCAACGTCTACAACGAACCGGCGGGCTTCTCGCCCTACGGGATCAACGGCGGCTACTACTATGGCCGCGTGACCTACAGCTGGTAGGGCACGGGCCCGGCCGGGCGAAGGTCCGGCCGGGTGGCCTCATCGGGCCACCGAACTGGAACCTGCCGATGGCGGGCGCCTGTCGAAGATCGGGGAGCGCAGAGCTCCCCGTCCCTTCCCCGGGCGTCCGCCATCTGCTTTCATGACCTGTCTCCCGCAAAGTCCCGACCCATGAGCCAGACCGGCGCCCCCACCGATCCCATGGCCGCCCGCGTGGTGCAGGCGGCGGCGCGGCTCGCCACCGACCCCCGCGGGGCGGAGGCAGAGGCCCGTCGGCTGCTGCAGGGGGCCCCGCAGGATCCGCGCCTGCTGCTGATCCTCGGCTCGGCGCTGCGCCGTCAGGGGCAGTTCCGCCCGGCCCTGTCTGTGGTCGCGCCCCTGGCCCGGGCCTATCCCCGGGCCGCCAATACCCAGTACGAGCTGGGCATGATCCAGCTCGGCCTCGAGGATCGCGCCGCTGCGGCCGACGCCCTGCGCCGGGCGGTGGCCCTCAATCCCGACCAGGCGGAAGCCTGGCGCGCCCTGGGGGACCTGCTGTTCCTGGAAGGGGATGCGGAGGGGGCCGACACCGCCTTCCTCGAATTCGCCCGCGCCTCGGTGACATCGCCCGCCCTGAAGCCCGCGGCCCTGGACATCCGCCACGGACGGCTGGAGGCGGCGGCCGCAAAGCTGCGCACCCACCTCTTGCGGACCCCGAACGACCTGGATGCCCTGGCCATGCTGGGGGGCGTCTATGTCCGCGAGGGTCGCTGGCGGGATGCGGAGACCCTGTTCGCCCATGCCCTAGAGGCCGTGCCGGACAGCCGGGCCAACCGCTTCAGCCTCGCCAATGCCCTGTTCCTGCAGCAGAAGGCCCCCCAGGGCCTGGCCGAGATCAACCGCCTGCTGGAGGCCGACCCGGCCAATCCCGCCTACCGGAACCTGCAGGCGGCGTGCCTGGCGCTGATCGGCGACCACGCGGCGGTCAACCGGATCTACGAGGACCTGCTCGCCACCTATGGCCGCCAGCCGAAGATCTGGCTGAACTACGGCCACTCCCTGCGCGCCGTCGGGCGACAGGAGGAAGCGGTGGCCGCCTATCGCCGGAGCATTGCGCTGGCCCCCGGCCTGGGCGAGGCCTACTGGAGCCTGGCCAATCTCAAGGTGGTGAAGTTCACCCCGGAGGAGGAGGCGGCCATTGCCCGCATGGCCGACACCCCCACCCTGGCGGACGAGGACCGCATCCACTTGCACTACGCCATGGGCAAGGCGCGGGAAGACGGGGGCCGCCACGGGGAGGCCTTCGACCATTTCGCCAGGGGCGCGGCCCTGCGCCGGGCGAGATCCCCGTATGACATCGAGGAGTTGAAGGGGCTGGTGAGCCGAAGCCGCCGCCTGTTCACCCCGGACTTCCTGGACGCGCGCCGGGACGCCGGGTCCGACGACGACGCCCCGATCTTCATCCTGGGCCTGCCCCGGTCAGGCTCGACCCTGGTGGAGCAGATCCTGGCCAGCCACTCCCGCGTGGAGGGGACGATGGAGCTGCCGGACATCAACCACATGGTGCAGGACCTGATCCGGGCCGTCCCCGGCGGGACCAGCGCCAGCTATCCCGACCTGCTGGCCGAGCTGCCGCCGGCCCGGCTGAAGGCCCTGGGGGAGGACTACATCGCCCGCACCCGGGTGCACCGGGTGATGGGACGGCCCCTGTTCATCGACAAGATGCCCAACAATTTCCAGCATGTGGGCTTCATCCGCCTGATCCTGCCCAGGGCCCGGATCATCGACGCCCGGCGCCATCCGATGGGGGCGTGCTTCTCCGCCTTCAAGCAGCATTTCGCCCTGGGCCAGGACTTCTCCTACGACCTGACGGACCTGGGCACCTATTACCGGCTCTATGCGGAGCTGATGGCGCATTTCGACGCCGTGGCCCCCGGTGCGGTCTACCGGGTGATCTACGAGGACCTGGTGGAGGACACGGAGGGCCAGGTCCGCCGCCTGCTGGCCGCCTGCGGCCTGCCCTTCGAGGCGGAGTGCCTGGAATTCTACCGCAATACCCGGGCCGTGCGGACCGTCAGCTCCGAACAGGTGCGCCGACCGATCTTCCGCGACGGGCTGGACCAGTGGCGGCACTACGCGCCCTGGCTTGCCCCTCTGGCCGAGGCCCTGGGCCCGGCCCTGGAGCATTGGCGGGACTGAGTGGGGAACAGCCCCCGTCTCAGCCGTGATGCACGGCCTTGGCGATCTGGGCGAACAGAGACAGGGCGGTGACCGCCTTCATCAGCAGGCCGAAGCCCGACACCCCCAGCATCATGAAGGCGATCCGGCGGAAGTTGATGTCCGACAGGCTCTTGTAGAGGCGCACCCCAAGCAGGGTCCCGGGCAGCACCACCGGCACCGTCACCGCCGCCAGGGTCCAGAAGGCCGGGTTGAAGGTCTGCGGGTGCTGGATCGCCAGCAGGGCCAGGGAGATCACCTGCAGCACCAGGATGTAGGGCTGGACGATGGAGCGGGCCTCGTGCTTGCTCATCCGGTGCAGGCCCGTCCAGACCACCACCGCCGCCCCCGGAAAGGCGGTGAAGCCGCCGATCACCCCGCCGGTCAGTCCCACCAGCACGGACGGCTTCCACCCGGCAAAGGCGATCTTCATCCCCTCCGGCTTCAGGAGGGAATAGGCCGCATAGCCCACCAGGAAGGCCCCGAACACCAGCATCAGGGTCGGCGTCGGCAGGGACTGCAGGATGTAGAGGCCGATGGGCACGCCGACCAGGCCGCCCAGCAGATAGGGACCCGGCCCCTCGGGCCACCACTCCTTCAGCGGTCGCATGTCCGCCTTCAGCTGGCCCAGCGACATCAGCTGGTTGGCCGTGGACAGGGTCATCAGCAGCGGCACCCCCAGCTTCGGCGGCAGCAGCGCCAGGCAAAGCGCCCCCACGGCGGAAAATCCGAACCCGGACAGTCCGCTCATCAGACCGGAGAAGCCCAGGATCACAAGGATGGTGATCAGCGAGGTCAGATCAATGTTGGACGGAAGATACTGAAGAAAATTCAAGGTCTTGTCCTTACGCAACGCGAGCGGCCCGGCCAGGCCGGGGATCGGGAGGGAAGCGTCCGTCGCCGGGCAAGGGGCCCGGCCGCCGGACCGTCGGGGTTCAGGCCATGATCTTGTCGAGGGCCGTGCAGAAGGCCTCCATCTCCGCCATCGACCCCACGGTGACTCGCGAGATGGTCGGCCAGATCGGCCAGGAGCGACCAATCTCGATGCTCTGGCCCCGGAAGGCGGTCTGCATGGCGCTGGCCGGGCGGGTCTTCCAGTCGATCATGAACATGTTGGCCTCGGTGGGAATGACCGACAGGCCGCGCTTCTTCAGATGGTCGAGGGCCACCCCCCGGGCCGCCTGCATCTCCCCCCGCCGGGCGGCGATCAGGTCGGCCGCGGTCAGGCTGGCGGTGGCACAGGCCAGGGACGGCAGCGGCAGGGCAAAGGACTGCATGCCCCCGTCATAGCGCATCATCCGGGCGAGCAGGTCCGGCCGCGCCATGGTGTAGCCCATGCGCATCCCCGCCATGCCGAAGATCTTCGAGAAGGTCCGCATCACCACCACGTCCTTGCCCGCCGTGGCCATGTAGGAGGCGGTGGGGACATGGGCGAAGTGGGTATAGGCCTCGTCCACCAGGACGATGGACCCCTCGGGCTTGTTGGCCACCAGCCACTCGATGTCGGCAAGCGGCGTGACCGTGCCCGTGGGGTTGTTCGGCGTGCAGATGTAGTAGAGGCCGGCATTGGGATTGGCCGCCAGCATCGCCTTCACGTCATGGGTGTAGTCCTTGGTCAGCGGGACCCGGGCCACGGGGACCTTCAGCCATTCCGCCGTGCGGCCGGCCAGTTCGAAGGTGGGGTCCGCGGTGACCAGGCCCCGGGTCGGCGAGCAGAAGGTGACGACGCAGCGGGACAGGGGATCGCTCGACCCCGGCCAGGCTGCCACATGATCCTCGGGCACCCCCTCTACGGACATGACGGCCCGGACGAAGTCGCCCCGCTCGTCATGGGGGGAATAGCGGTTGCTGGAGGCGATGATGGCGGCTGCCGCGGCCTGGCCGGGGGCCAGGGGGCCGGTCCAGCACTCATTGGCACCGATCCGCACCTTGGCCGAGGGGGCCGGGTCCGGATGCCCGCCCGACGCCCAGGCCGGTGTGCCGCGGGTCGCCACCGCCAGTCCGGCCCCTGCGCCGAACACCGTGGCAATGGCCATCAGCCGTCTGCGGGAAAAGCCCCGGCGAAGCAGGTCGTCGGTGGTCTCGGCGTCGAGGGGCGGTGCCATCCTTGTGTCTCCCTGCGCGGAACGCCCTCGTTTGATCTCGTCGGGACTGCGCGCTTGCGGCGTGCATCGGACGATCCCGGACCCAACACAATATGCCCGTATCGCACAGCATCGCGAGCGGGAATATTTGACCGCTTGCGCCCTGTTTTGGATCAGGAAAGGGCAGGCTTGCCCAAATCGGCGTCAACTGCCCCTGAGGTGCAGATTCACGGCGCGGCCGGGGTCACCCGCCAGATCACGCCGCCCACGTCATCCGCCACCAGCAGCGCCCCGCGGTGATCCACCGCCACGCCGACGGGACGGCCCATGGCCTGGCCCTTGTCGTCCAGGAACCCGCTCAGCACGTCCTGGGGCAGGCCCACCGGGTGCCCGTCCCGGAAGCGGATGAAGATCACCTTGTAGCCGGTGGGCACCGACCGGTTCCATGAGCCATGCTGGCCGATGAAGACCCCGCCGTGATAGGCCGACGGCAGCAGGTCTCCCCGGTAGAAGACGAGCCCGAGGGAGGCCGTGTGCGCCCCCAGGGCATAGTCCGGCGCGATGGCCCGGGCCACCAGGTCCGGGCGCTGGGGCTTGGGTCGCACATCCACATGGCTGCCGTAGTAGCTGTAGGGCCAGCCATAGAAGGCCCCCGGCGTCACCGAGGTCATGTAGTCCGGCACCAGGTCGTCGCCGATCTCGTCCCGCTCGTTCACCGCGGTCCACAGCGCCCCGGTCACCGGCTCGAAGTCCATCCCGTTGGGGTTGCGCAGGCCGGAGGCGAAGACCTCGCTCGTCCCCGTGGCCAGATCCACCTTCAGGATCGCGGCGCGGTGGGTCTCGTTCTCCATGCCGTTCTCGCCGACATTGCTGTTCGATCCCACCGTGGCATAGAGCGAACGCCCGTCCGGGGCGGCGATGATGTTCTTGGTCCAGTGGTGGTCGATATCACCCGCCGGCAGGTCGGCCACCTTCACCGGTGCCGCGCCGACCGAGGTCTGGCCAAGCGTGAAGGGCACCTTCAGGATCGCATCGGTGTCGGCCACATAGAGGCTGTCTCCCAGCAGCACCATGCCGAAGGGGGAGCGCAGGCCCTTCATCAGGTCGGTGCGGGCGCTGGCCCGGCCGGTCCCGCCGGGGTCCTGCAGCAGCACGATCCGGTCCGGGCTCTTCACCCCGGCCCCGGCCGCACCCATGATCGTCCGCTCCGCCACGCCACGCAGGCCGGGGGTGCCCTTGAGGCCGGAGGGGGTGTTGGACTCCGCCACCAGCACGTCGCCATTGGGAAGCGGCAGGATCCAGCGGGGATGGTCGAGCCCGGTGGCAAAGGCCTCGACCTTCAGGCCGGGTGCCGCGACCGGCGTCCGTCCGGCCGGCCAGCCCACCACCTTGGCGATCTTCACCGTGGGGACGAGGCCCCCGTGCGGCTTCACCAGGGTCGGATGGGGGCCGAAGGTGGCCGATTCCGGCAGGGCGGCGTGCCGGTTGCACCCCGCCAGGCCCAGGACGGCCAGGGCCGCCAGGCCGCCGGCAAGGCCCGTCGTCATCGTCTTCCGCTCGCGCATCTCAGGTCCGCCTGTCCTTGTTTCCCTCCCATTCTAGGGCCTGCGACGGCCGGACACAGCAAAATCATCCACAGCTTGCGGAAATCATCCACAGGACCCGTCCCCGCGGTCGCGACGGACTTGCGCGGCGGCCCGGCTTGGACCATCTCCCATTTCATGTCAGACGAAGCCCCCCGCCAGAGCCCCATCCGCGCCATCGTCGCACCGGTGACGCCGCTGCAGCAGAACTGCACCATCGTGTGGTGTCCCAGGACCCTGCAGGCGGCGGTGATCGATCCGGGCGGGGACCTGCCGCACCTGTTGAAGGCCGTGGCCGACCACGGCCTGACCGTCACCAAGATCTGGATCACCCACGCGCACATGGACCATGCCGGTGCCGCCGCGGCGCTGAAGGAAGCCACCGGCGCGGTGATCGAGGGCCCGCACCGGGACGACCAGTTCTGGATCGACCGGATCGAGGAGAGCGGCCAGCGCTACGGCATTCCCGACGCCCGCAGCTTCACCCCCGACCGCTGGCTCGAGGACGGGGACGAGGTGACCCTGGGCGAGACCCGGTTCCTGGTCCGCCACTGCCCGGGCCACACCCCCGGCCACGTGGTCTTCATCCACCCCGAGGCGCGTTTCGCCCAGGTGGGGGACGTGCTGTTCAAGGGATCGGTGGGCCGCACGGACTTCCCCCGGGGGGACTTCAACCAGCTGATGGCCTCGATCACCGAGCGGCTGTGGCCCATGGGCCCGGACATCGCCTTCGTGCCGGGCCACGGCCCCATGTCCACCTTCGGGGCCGAGCGCAAGACCAACCCCTTCGTGGCCGACGTGATCCTGGGCACCGGCGGCCAGTCCCCGGACGCGGCCTCCGCCCCCCGCTATTCCTGACCCCAATACGAAAAGCGCGCCCCGGCGGGACCGGAGCGCGCCTCGATTTCGGGGACCGGAGGGTCAGTGCTTGGGCGACATCTTGTCCGAGGACATGCTGTCCCCCGTCATCTTGTCCGAAGCCATCTTGTCGGCCGCCATCTTGTCACCAGCCATCTTGTCCGACGCCATCTTGTTCATGGCCTTGGCGTGAGGCTTGGCCTTGGCCATGGGCTTGGCGGGGGCCATCGCGTCCGGCTTCATGGCGTCCGACTTCATCGCATCCGGGGCCATGGCCGACTGGGCGAGGGCCGTACCGGCGGCCACGGCGGTGCCGAGGGCAGCGACGGCGATCAGGGTGAGGAGCTTGGTCATGGGTCTTCGTCTTTCCTGGGTTGAGCGCACAGGGGCGCGGTGAGACGCCCCGGAAAAGCCCGCGGCGAATGGCGTGAAGGCAGTCTTGTGAAGCGGCGGTTGCCTCAGAGCGTGGCGGCGGCCAGGATCGGCCCGGTCCCCGGAGACTGGACCAGCACGGCGCTGGCCAGCCCCGCAGGCGCGGGCGGCAGGGTCAGGCGCGCCGCGGCACCGGACCAGGTGCCAAGGTGCACCAGGCTGCGGACCACATGGGCGTGCGGCAGGGTGCGGCCGGTGTTCTCGCCCCGGCGGACGGGGACCTCGATCACGCCGGGCTCGTAGCGGACCAGCCAGACATCGGCGGGCGCGGTGCGGGGGGCGGCCCCGGCCGACAGGCTCACGGCCCCGGCCTCCGCCTCGATCCTGGGACCGGCCAGCGGCGGGCCCTGCAGCAGGGCCTCGATCTCCGCCAGATGCTGGCCCACCGTGTCCGCGCGACCGTTCACCACCACCTGCGGGGTGTAGACATTGTCGTGGTGCAGGCCCCGGGCATAGGCCCACTGCCGGGCGGTGAAGGCCGGGCTGGCAAAGGTGTCCTTCCAGCCGAGCGAGTCCCAGTAGGTGACCCCGAAACTCAGGGCCAGCACATCCCGGCGGCTGGACAGGGTGCGGATGTTGTCATTGGCCGGGGGGCAGGACGAGCAGCCCTGGCTGGTGAACAGCTCCACCACCGCCAACTGCGGTCGCGCGGCAGCGGCGGCGTCGAGGGCCGACAGCGCCACGGCGGCGGCGGCGATCAGCGCGATCCGGCCGGGATGGCGGGGGCGTCGGAAGGAAGGGCTGGGCATCTCGGTCTGTCCCGTGCGGCGCATGTGCAGAGCCCCGGTGCGCGGCTCACACAGTTCCATTCGGACGGCGGCGACCATTGGTTACACGCCGGGCGCGCCGATTCACGAAAGCGTGAACGCCCGATCTGCCCTCCGCCGGGTGGCGCAAGGGTGCGATCCCGGCCAGTGTAACCTTGTGCGGGTTCCGGACGTAGTCTCCCGCAAGGGGCTTGGACGCGATTGACCGAGGCGGAACTGAAAGCCCTGATGCTGGCCGGTCTGGCCGGTGACGCGGCGGCCCATGCCCGGCTGCTCGCGGCCCTGGCCCCGCGGCTGCGGGCCTATTTTGCCCGGCGGATGGGCGCGAACCCCGGCGCGGCGGAGGATCTGGTGCAGGAGACACTGCTCGCCATCCATCTCAAGCGCGGCCTCTATGACCGCGACCAGCCGCTGATGCCGTGGGTACTGGCCATTGCCCGCTACAAGCTGGTGGACAGCTGGCGGCGCAGCGGCCGACGGAAGATGGAGGCCCTGGACGAGGTGGACGAACTGGTGGCGGAGGAGACGGCGGACGGAACCATGGCCCGTCGGGACCTGGGGGTGCTGCTGGCCCGCCTGCCCCGTCGGCAGCAGGCCCTGCTGCACGACGTGCGGATCGAGGGCCTGTCCATGGCAGAAGCTGCGGAACGGCACGGGCTCAGCGTCGCCGCGGTGAAGGTGACCCTGCACCGCAGCCTCAAGGCCCTGCAGGCCCTGGTGGGCGTGACACGGTCCACCTCGGACGGGGAGATCGAGCCGTGAACACCGACGAGCTGATCGCCATCCTGGCACGGGATGCCCGACCGGTCCGCGACGGGCTGGTCCAGCGCCGCCTGGCCACCTTCACCGGGGCGGGGCTGTGCGCCAGCCTGTTGCTGCTGCTGGCCTGGCTGCCCCCGCGCCCCGACCTGCCCCAGGCCCTGCACGGCACCATCTTCTGGGCCAAGGGGGCCTACACCCTGTGCTTCGCCCTTGTCGGGGCCCGGGCGCTGGAGCGTCTGGCCCGGCCGGACGGGCGGGTCCCGCCTGGGGTGCCGGGCCTGCTGGCCATGGCCGTCGCCCTGATGGCAGGGGCGGCGGTGATCGGGCTGGCAAGGGCCGCGCCGGACCTGCGGATCGCCCTGTGGATGGGAGACAGCGCCCCGGTTTGCAGCCTGCGCATCGTGGCCCTGGCCGGGCCCCTGCTGCTCATGACCCTGGCGGCGACCCGCAGCCTCGCCCCCACCCGCCTGCGCACGGCGGGGGCCGCGGCCGGGCTGCTGGCGGGCGGGCTGTCGGCCTCGGTCTATGCCCTGCACTGCCCGGAGAGCGCGCCCGCCTTCATCGTCTGCTGGTACAGCCTGGGCATGCTGAGCTGCGCCGCCATCGGGGCCCTGGTCGGTCCGGCGATCCTGCGCTGGCGCTGAGCGTCACACGCCGCTGCGGCACCCGTCACTCCCGGCACGGAACGATGGCTTCGGGTGCAGGAAGATGCTGCGGCGCAGGCGGACGGAAGACGGCGAAATAGCCGAGATGGCCGGGCAGGTCCGCCCGATTTACCAGGGTGTAGCCCACCGCCTGGAACTCGCAGACCAGCAGCTTCGGCGGGGTGCCGTGGGACCCGGTGGGGCGGTCTAGCTCCTCCACCCCCACCAGGCCACCCGGCCGGATCGCGGACGCCAGGTGGTAGAGCAGGGCATAGGGCTGGCTGATCTCGTGGTACATGTGGACCAGTATGGCCGCATCCACCGCTGCGGACGGCAGCAGGGGGTCTGCGGGCCGACCCAGCACGAGGGTGACGTTCGCCAGCCGCCGACGCTTCGCCTCATCCCCGAGGCGACGCAGGAAGTCGGCGTTGATGTCCTCGGCATAGACACGGCCCGCGGGGCCCAGCGCCCGGGCCAGTCTGAGGCTGTCATAGCCCTCCCCCGCCCCGATGTCGGCCACCGCCATGCCGCTCCTCAGGCCGAGGCGGCGGATGATCTCCTGCAGCTCCCGATCCCTGTCCCGCTGCTCCGGGTCTCCCCAGCCGGGGCTGACCACCGCCGCGACGGGGCGGGACGGGGCAGGAAAGACCAGCTCCTTCGCGGCGGACGGTGCTGCCCCCGCGGACCCGGCCGGGATCAGGACGAGGGCCGCGAGCAGGGCTGCGGTCAGAGGTCCGTTCATGACGCTCCGCCCCCTCCCCATCACCGGCCCGTCGGCAGGTCGAACATCTCGCTCTCCCCCTGGCCGATGGGCATGCCCGGCGGCGGGCGAAGGCCCCGCTGGCTGTCGAGGGCGGCGAGGGCCGCAATGCCGTCTCGTCCCTGGGCCAGGATCAGCCCGGACAGATAGCGGGCCTGGGCCAGGTCTGCCGGATCGGTCGGGGCGGCCGTGGCCAGCCGCCGGGCCTCCCCCTCCAGCCCGAACCGGACTGCGGCCGCCGCGCCGGGGTTCAGCCGCGGGTCCTGCAGGGCAACGGCCAGCCGGATCAGGGTCCGGGCCTGGATGCGCCGCCGCAGCTCCGCCCCGTGGGGTGCGGTCGTCGCCGCGCCCTTCCCCGGGGCGGGGTAGACGGCCGCCAGGGTGCGGCCCACCAGTTCCGTCACCCCCAGCTGCGCCGGATCGCGACCACCCTGGTCGGCCACCCGGTTGAGGCGCTCGGTGTTGAACAGGTCGCCCACGGCAATGTCCACGGCGGCGTCGGCGGCGGTGCCGAGGTCGAAGCCGTGGGCGTCCGGAACCCCGAACACCTCCCCGTCGAAGGCCTTGTCCGTCGGGCTGTCCCGTCCCTGGGACAACAGGTCGAGCAGCGGGTCGGGCAGGTCCAGCGCCGCCGGGTCCAGGGTCGCCAGCACGGCGTCCAGGCCCCGGCGCTGGTCGGCGGCGGGCACGACGCGGGAGGCCTCCCGCGGGTCACCCTTCACGGCATAGGTGAAGTCGATCCCCCCCACCAGCTTGGCCGCCGCATCGACCTCGTAGCGATGGAACAGATAGACCGGCACCAGCACCCGGCGCAGGTCCGAGACCGGCGCCCCGTCCGGCAGGTTGCGCACGCCGAAATGCTGCAGGGCGATGCGGCGGACCTCCATCACATGGGCAAGGCCCGCCACCGGATCGGTGCCGTCGTCCCACAGGGCCCCGGCGGGGTTGGCCGCGCCGGTGGGACGGGCGTCGTCGTCGCTGACATAGCGCTGCCCGTGGGCATAGCCGTCGGCGACGATGGCATCCAGCTGGCGGCGGCCCTCCGCCCCGTCCGCCACGGGGGTGTAGAGCCACTTGATGGCAAACCGGTCCCAGCTGCCGATGCCGACCTTGTAGGCGTCCGACAGGCCCAGCGCTCCGTCACGGACCGTCACTCGCGGCGGCGGATAGTCCATCACCGAGGCCCGGTCGTCATAGGTGGACGCGGCGAAGTTGTGGGCCAGACCGATGGCATGGCCGGTCTCGTGCACCGCCAGCTGGCGGATGCGGGCCAGGCTCACCTGCACCGGATCATTGGGTCCGCCCTTGCCGGTCTGGTCGGTGCCCACCAGGCCCTCGAGGATCATGCGGTCCTGGCGGATGCGGAGCGAGCCCAGCAGGACCGAGCCCTTCAGGATCTCGCCCGTGCGGGGGTCCGCGACCGTCCAGCCATAGGACCAGCCCCGGGTCTGGCGATGGACCCAGTTGATCATGTTGTAGCGCACGTCCATGGGGTCCGCCCCCTCGGGCAGCACCTCCACCCGGAAGGCGTCGATGAAGCCGGCCGCATCGAAGGCGTCGGCCCACCACCGCGCCCCCTGCACCAGGGCGGAGCGCACCGGTTCGGGTGCCGCGCGGTCCACATAGAAGACGATGGGCTTCTTCACCGGAGAGCGGGCGGCCGTCGGGTCGGTCTTTTCCAGACGGAAGCGGCGGCTCAGCGCCTTGACCGTCCCGTCGGTCAGGGGCGTTCCGTAATCGGCCACCAGCTCGCTGATCGAGCCGGTCCTGGGGTCGGCGAGGCGGGGCTGGAAACCGGGCGGCGGCAGGCGGATCAGGGACTGGTGCGCGATCACCGTGACATTGCGCGGGTCCTGGGCGATCCCACGGATCTCCGGCCCCGGCTCGTCGCTGGCAAAGGTCAGGTGGGCGTCGAACTCCAGATTGTCGGGGAAAGCCCGGGTCTCGGCCACGTCGGGATAGCTGAGATCGGTCACGAGGTGCCAGTTGCCCTGCCGGGTCTCCTTCAGGGTCGGCAGGAGGCCGAAGGCGTCCCGGACCAGGAAGCCGGACAGGTCCACCACCACCTCGCCGTCCGGCGAGTCCGCCAGGATGTCGGAGGACCAGACGATGGACGAGGGGAACGACTCGCGGACGGCCCGCACCTCGTCCGGCTGGTTGTCACCGGCGCGGAACCCGGAATTCTGCAGCTCGGCCACCACCTTCCTGCCCGCCCGGCGGAACACCAGGATCGAGGTCTGGGACGGACCGGCCCGGTCCACCCCCACCGGGGTCGAGCCGAGGCCGGACCGCATGGCCGCGAAGGCCACATAGGTCCCCAGCGACCCGTCCGCCTCGGGGTGGAGGGCGATCAGCACCCGGCCGCCCTTCCCGTCCAGATAGACCGGCGCAAGCCCGTCGAGGCGCTTGAGATCCTTCACCACCGCCGCCATCGAACCGGGGGCGGAGGCCGGTTTCGGGGTCGGGTTCGAAGCCGCGGCAAGGGCCGGGCCGGACAACAGGCCCGCCGCCAGAACCGCCGCAGACGCGGCCCGCCAGGCCCGCGACAGATCGATTCCCAAGTCCATCACGGTCATTCCCCGGCTCATTGGCGTTGCAAGTCTCGATCAGAGAGCTAGTTATCGGCCCTGTCCAGCCCGGATCGGAGGGTCCACGCGACCTCTCGGGGTGGGCTTCGGCTGTTCAAATCGATTGCAAAGGTATAATTCCCCCCTGAACCCCTGACCGGAGGCGCGGCTGGCCCGACCTCCGGAATCGGGGCGCACCGCGGGACACCTTTCGGAGGCTGCATGAAGATCGTCATCGTCGGCGGAACCGGGGACCTGTCCCGTCGCATGCTGCTCCCGGCCCTGTATTTCCTCGATGCCGACGGCCTGCTGGGCCCGGAGGTCGAGGTGATCGGCCTGTCGCGACAGGTGCTGGACCGGGACGGCTTTCGCGACATGGCCCATGCGGCCCTGAAGGAGCGCGGGGGCGAACATTTCGACGAAGCGGTCTGGAAGCGCTTCTCCGAGCGGATCGACTACATCCCCGCCGACCTGGCCCACGTCCAGGGTGCGGAGGCGCTGAAGGCCCGCATCGGCGGGGCGGAGACGATCTTCTACCTGTCCGTCTCCCCCAGCCTGTTCGACGGCATCTGCGTGTCCCTGAAGGCCGCGGGCCTGACCGAGGCCCCCAACCGGATCGTGCTGGAGAAGCCCATCGGCCGGGACGGTCCGTCCAGCGCCGCCATCAACGGGGCCGTGGCCCAGGCCTTTGCCGAGGACCGGACCTACCGGATCGACCACTATCTGGGGAAGGAGACGGTCCAGAACCTGATCGCCCTGCGATTCGCCAATGCCCTGTTCGAGCCCCTGTGGACCGGCCGCTCCATCGACCACGTGCAGATCACCGTGGCCGAGACCGAGGGGGTGGGCGACCGCTGGCCCTACTACAATGACTATGGTGCCCTGCGGGACATGCTGCAGAACCACATGCTGCAGCTGCTCTGCCTGGTGGCCATGGAGCCGCCGGCCAGTCTCGACCCGGACTCGGTGCGCAACGAGAAGGTGAAGATCCTGCGCTCCCTGCGGCCCATCGGCCCGGGGGAGGTCGCCCAGCTCAGCGTCCGCGGCCAGTACCGGGCGGGGGTGGCCGCGGGCAAGGCCTCCGGCGCCTATGTGGAGGAATGCGGCCGCCCCACCGATACCGAGACCTATGTCGCGCTCTGCGCCCATATCGACAACTGGCGCTGGGCGGGCGTGCCCTTCTTCATGCGCACCGGCAAGCGGATGGTGGAGAAGCGGACGCAGATCGTCATCCAGTTCAAGCCCGTGCCCCACTCCATCTTCCCCGGCGCCGGGGGGGGCGACGTGCTGGCCAACAAGCTGGTCATCGACCTGCAGCCGGACGAGGACATCAGTCTCCTCCTGATGAACAAGACCCCGGGCCTGGACCGGGACGGCTTCCGCCTGTCGCCGCTCCCCCTCAGCCTGAGCCTGGCCACGGCCTTTGGCGGCGGGCGGCGGCGGATCGCCTATGAGCGGCTGCTGCTGGACGTGATCCACAACAACTCCACCCTGTTCGTCCGCCGGGACGAGGTGGAGGCGTCCTGGGCCTGGATCGACGGCATCCGCGCCGCCTGGGCCGATGCGGCCGTGACCTGCCGTCCCTATGACGCGGGCAGCTGGGGCCCGGTGGCCGCCTACAACATGATCGCCCAGCTGGGTCGCAGCTGGAATGAGTAGCGCGGCGACGGCATCCGTCTGCGGTCTGGTGGCCTTTTCGGACGGGGACGACCTGGCCCGGGCCTGTGCCGCGCAGATGGCCAACCTTCTCGACCGGGCCATCCGCCAGCGGGGGGTGGCGACCCTGGTGCTGGCGGGCGGGTCGACCCCGGCCCCGATGTTCCGCGAGCTGGCCAAGGCCGATCTCGACTGGTCGAAGGTGATCATCCTCCAGGTGGATGAGCGGTTCGTCCCTCCGGACTCCCCCCTGAGCAATGCCCGCCTGATCCGCGAGACCCTGCTCACCGGCCCGGCCGCCGCCGCCCGCTTCGTGCCCCTGTGGAGTCCGGCCGCCGACCTGGCCGCCGCCGCCGATGCCGCCGATGCGGTCCTGGCCGCCCTGCCCCGCCCCTGGGACGTGGTCTTCCTGGGCATGGGGGAGGATGGCCACTTCGCCTCCCTGTTCCCTGGCAGTCCGCAGCTCGCCGCCGGCCTGTCCCCGGACACCGACCGCCTGTGCCTGGCGGTGGAGCCCCACGACCCGGCCCCGAAGGAGCCGCGGCTGAGCCTCACCCTGAACGCCCTGCTCGACACCCGCCACAGTCTGCTCATGATCCGCGGGCAGAAGAAGCGGACGGTGCTGGATGCCGCCCTGGCCGGAAATGCCGACCTGCCGATCCATGCCCTGCTTTCGCATACACGGGCGCCCTTGAGCATCCTCTGGGCGCCGGAGGCCTGATCCCATGACCCAAGCCCAGCTCCACCCCGTCGTCGCCGAAGTCACCGCCCGGATCATCGACCGGTCCCGGGACAGCCGCGCCGACTACCTGGCCCGGATCGAGGCCGCGGGCGATTCCGGCGCGCCCCGGGGCAAGCTGTCCTGCGCCAACTTCGCCCATGCCTTCGCCGCCAGTTCCCCGGCGGACAAGGTCCGGGCCCTGGACGCCCGGACGGTGAACATCGGCATCGTCACCGCCTATAACGACATGCTCTCCGCCCACCAGCCCTACGAGACCTATCCGCAGATGATCCGCGACGCGGCGCGGGAGGTGGGGGCCACGGCCCAGGTGGCCGGGGGCGTGCCCGCCATGTGTGATGGCGTCACCCAGGGTCGTCCGGGGATGGAGCTTTCCCTGTTCTCCCGGGACGTGATCGCCATGTCCACGGGGATCGCCCTGACCCACGACGCCTTCGACGCCGCCCTGATGCTGGGCATCTGCGACAAGATCGTGCCGGGCCTGGTCATCGGGGCCCTGAGCTTCGGCCACCTGCCGGTGATCTTCCTGCCCGCCGGACCCATGACCTCGGGCATCTCGAATGCGGAGAAGGCGAAGACCCGCGCCCTCTATGCGGAGGGCAAGGTGGGCCGGGACGAACTGCTGGCCTCGGAAATGGCAGCCTATCACGGGCCGGGCACCTGCACCTTCTACGGCACCGCCAACTCCAACCAGATGATGATGGAGATGATGGGCCTGCACCTGCCGGGCGCGGCCTTCGTCACCCCCGGCACCGCCCTGCGGGACGCCCTGACCCGCGGCGCGACCCAGGCGGTGGCGGACCTGGCCCGCAGCCGCCAGACCTGGACCCCCATGGGCCGGGTGGTGGACGAGAAGGCCATCGTCAATGCCGCGGCGGGGCTGCTGGCCACCGGCGGCTCCACCAACCACACCCTGCACCTGGTGGCCATGGCCCGGGCCGCAGGCGTGCAGTTCACCTGGGACGATTTCGACGCCCTGTCCTCCGTCACGCCCCTGATCGCCCGGGTCTATCCCAACGGCAGCGAGGACGTGAACGCCTTCCACGCCGCCGGCGGCATGGGCTTCGTGATCCGCGAGCTGCTGGGGGCGGGGCTGGCCCATGACGACGTGCTGACCGTCGCCGGGCCGGGCCTGCACCGCTATGCCCGGGAGCCCTGGCTGGACGACGGCAGGCTGTCCTGGCGGGACAGCCCGGCCGAGACCCTCAACCGCGACATCCTGCGGCCGGTGGCCGATCCCTTCGATCCCCAGGGCGGCCTGCGCCTGCTCAGCGGAAATCTGGGCCGGGCCATTGCCAAGGTCTCCGCCGTGAAGCCGGAGCGTCGGATCGTCGAGGCTCCCTGCGTCGTGTTCGACGACCAGGACCAACTGACCGCCGCCTTCCAGCGGGGGGAACTGAACCGCGACCTGGTGGCGGTGGTCCGCTTCCAGGGGCCGAAGGCCAACGGCATGCCGGAGCTGCACAACCTGACCCCGGCGCTCGGCGTGCTGATGGACCGGGGCTTCAACGTGGCCCTGGTCACCGATGGCCGGATGTCGGGGGCGTCGGGCAAGGTGCCCGCGGCCCTGCATGTGACGCCGGAAGCCCTGGACGGCGGTCCTCTGGCCCGTCTGCAGACCGGCGACGTGATCCGCCTCGATGGGGAGGCAGGCGTGCTGGAGGTCAGGGTCGATCCGGCGGTGCTGGCGGCCCGGTCGGTGGCAAGGGCCCCGGACGCGCGACCCGGCTTCGGGCGGGAGATGTACGCCCACATGCGCGCCGCCGTGGGTCCTGCCGATCAGGGGGCCTCGTCCCTCTATCCCCGCCTCTGACCGGCGACCTGAGCCCTAAGCTCAGCGACCGGCCACGCGGCGGATGGCGCTGAACCAGAAGGGCGCGCCCTGGGCGGCGGCGACGATGGTGATCAGCCAGCCCAGCAGGATCTTCCACGCCGCCTCGGTCTTGAAGTCCGGGCCGTACTGGGCCGTGTTCATCGCCGCCTGAACCGCTGCGGCCTTGGCAGCCGCCTCCGCCGGATCGGGGGCCGTAGTCGCGGGACTGACCGGCGCAGCGGCTGCCGGAACCTGAAGCTGGGCCTGCGGCTGGGCCTGAGCGGGGGCCGGTACCTGTGCCGGTGCCGACTTGGCTGCAGGGGGCGCGGCCGCCGCGACGGTCACCGCCTTGGCCGCACTGCCCCCCGCGACCGGCGTGGCGGGCGTGGCAGCGGGCGCAGGTGCGCCCTTGGTCGCCGGGACCACCGCTGCCGGAACGTGCCGACCCTCCCGAGTGAGGAGCCCGGCCTTGGCCATGGACACCGCCACGGACTTGGGGGCCGCCTGCTCGATCAGTTCCACGTGCGGCTTCAGGGCCGGGCTGGCATCGGCGGCGGCGAAGGCCTGGCCGCAGGTGTCGGGGGCCGTCTGCAGGGACAGCACGCTGGCCCCCTGCTTGACCAGGTCCGCCATCCACGGCCAGCCGATGGGCAACTCGTTGTTCAGCCGGGCGCAGGCCACCAGGGTCTCCAGGTTGGTCACGTCCGAGCCTGCCGTCTGCAGGGTCTGGGACGAGGGCAGCTGGTCCGGCGGGGTCCCGGCAATGGCGCCGTTGAGGGCCGTGGTCCGCTGGTCGATGGTGGCCGCCAGCGTCGGGGTGATCGCCGCCAGGGCCGCGGTCAGCTGGGCATTGGAGTGGAAGTTGTCGGCAATGTGCAGGGTGCTGACGTTGAACAGCAGGGTCACGGCGGTGGCGATGCCATAGGACAGGGCGGTCAGGCTGGCGGTGAAGCCCTCCGTCATCTTGCCCTCGGCATTGTTGAACCAGGCGGTGACGGCCTGGATCACCTCGTCCCGGGTGGCCCCGGCGGGGGGCAGGATCAGGGACAGCCGGGTCTTCAGCGCCCCGTCCTTCAGGGCCGCCACGGAGGCCGGCAGGGTCGCGATGGGATCGCCCGCCGACCAGCGGGGCTGGACCGCCGTCGCCAGGGCGGTGACGAAGGTCATGGCGTCCATGGTCGTGGCGTGCGCCTCCCCGCCGGAGACGGAGGCCGTCAGGGGGTGGCTGTAGAACCGCCGGGCGATTTCCATCTTGTAGACATCGTCACTGATCAGTCCACGGACGGTTCGCTGCAGCGTCGAGGATTTCAGGCGGAAGAACTGGATCACGATCTGCTGCAGCACACTGACGATCGCGCTCATGATCAGGAACACGAGCAGAACGCAAAGCGCCACCTGGAATAATGGGCTGTTGAACATGCGCTCGACACTACTCTGCTGAAACAGGCCGCCCGGATCCCCAACCGGCGACCCAACCCCTCAGGCCCCACCTTTTGGGTTGGATCAGCGAAAAGGTTAATATACGTTAAGACATTATGCAATTGGTGAGCGTGCCGTGTCATCTGTCCCCGTGAACCTGACACCCGTGCAAGTGGCGGTGATCGACGCGATCGTCTCGCTGTTCGAGAGCAATTCCCCCGCCCGCTACGACGCCGTGGCCCGCAGCGCCACCGACGCCGGGGGGCTCAGCTACGGCAAGCACCAGGCGGCCCTGGTGGGGGGCAGCCTGTTCCGGATGATCTCCGACTACTGTGCCGCGCCCGGCGCCCAGAAGGCAGCCGCCCTCAAGCCCTATCTGCCGCGCATGGAGGCGGGGGACCGGACCCTGGACCAGGACGATGCCCTGGTGGCCCTGCTGAAGGCCGCCGCGGCCGATCCCGTGATGCAGGACGTGCAGGACGCCTTCTTCTACGACCACTACATGACCCCTGCCCTGACGGAGGCGGCAAGCCTCGGCTTCCAGACCGCCCTGGGCTGCGCCATCCTCTATGACAGCTTCGTCCAGGGCTCCTGGTCGACGGGGGCCGACATCAAGGGCAAGACCATCGCCGTGGCCGGCCCCCCCACGGCCGAGAACGAGAAGTCCTGGCTGGCCACCTATCTGCAGACCCGCCGGGCCTGGCTGGTGAGCCGGGGGGCGGATCTCGCCCGATCGGTCTACCGGATCGACGCCCTGACCGCGCTGGTGACAGCGGGGGAATGGGACCTGGAGATGCCCCTGGCCCTGCCCCTGTCCGGCTACAGCTTCACCCTCACCGCCTGGGACCTGAACGCCCACCTGTTCCCCGACCCGGTGTTCCGGGTGGATCCGGAGAAGTTCGGGGTGGTCAAGGCCCGCCACGCCATCCTGCCGGAGGGCCGGGATCGGCACGTGCAGCAGCTGATGGCCATCCTGGGGCTGCTGGACGCAAAGACCGACGTGGACGGACGGTTCGGCACCAGCTCCGCCAATGTGTTCAAGGCCTTTCAGCTCAGCTGCAACACCCCGCAGACGGGGATCGTCGATTCCGCGGCCTATCTGCTGCTGTGCGATGCCGTGCGCCGGGTGCAGGCCACGGCGCCTGCCAAGGGCGCGGCGGGGACGGAGGTGGCGGACCTGCGCCCCCTGCCCGAGCCCGCCACCTCCACCCGGTCGCAGCAGTATGCCATCGCCGCGGGAGCCAGCGCCACCGCTGCCGGGGCCACGGTGGTGGGCTCGAACTATTTCGCCCCGAAGGCGGTGACGGGGGACACCTCGACCCCGCCCCCCCCGTCGACGACAGTCGCGACGCCGACAACCCCGGCGACACCGGGCCCGACCTCCACGGAGAAGACCCAGGCGGTGACGGCCCTGACCGTGGCCCCGCCCGCGGCCCCGGCCCCGGACTGGGACGACACGGCCCGGGAGCTGCTGCCCTGGGTGGCCGTGGGGCTCTTGATCATCACCCTCGTCCTGATCATCCTGTCCCGCCGCCGCGCCTATTGAGCGGCGGCCCGGCCCGGTCAGGCCCTGTCGCGTTCGTGGTCCCGGGCCGCGCGGAACACCTGGGCGTGGCGGGCCGCAACCGCCCCCACATCCGCGCCGTAGCCGCCGCCGGTGACCGTGGCCAGGGGAATATTCCGGGATCGGATCGTCTCGATCACATAGCGGTCCCGCCGGTAGAGCCCGTCATCGCTGAGGGCCAGCCGACCCAGCCGGTCGTCCCGGTGCGGATCCACCCCGGCATTGTAGAAGGCCAAATCGGGGCGGCTGTCGGCGATCACCTGCGGCAGTTCGGCGGCCAGCACGGCCAGATAGGCCCCGTCCCCCGTCCCGTCGGCGAGGCCCACATCCCGGCGACCCGTGGCCTTGCGCACGGGGAAGTTCTTCTCGGCATGCAGGGAGAAGGTGAAGACCCGCGGGTCGTCGGCAAAGATCCGGGCGGTGCCGTCCCCCTGATGCACGTCGAGGTCCACCACCAGCACCCGCTGCACGGCTCCCTCCGCCAGCAGCACGGCGGTGGCGATGGCCACGTCGTTGAGGATGCAGAACCCCGCCCCGTGGTCGGCGGCGGCGTGATGGCTGCCCCCGGCGGCGTTGCAGGCCAGCCCCTCCGTCAGGGCCAGCCGGGCCGCCGCCAGGGTTCCTCCCGCCGCCGCGAAGGCGCGGTCCACCACCGACGGCGCCAGGGGCAGGCCGATCCGCCGCACGGCATCCGGGGGGAGGTCCCGGCGCTGCACGGCCTCCACATAGGCCCGGTCGTGGGCAAGGCAGGCCATGTCGATCGTGACCGGCTCCGGCGTCACGAAGCCGTCCGGGGCGACCAGCCCCTCGGCCCGGAGCACCTCCGCCAGGGCGGCATACTTGTTCATCGGAAAGCGATGCCCGTCCGGCATGTCCGCGGCATAGGCCGGATGATGGACGATGGCGACCACGGGACGACCCCTCCTCCTCGCGCCTTTCGAAGAACCGTCGTTCCCGCGCGCCGTCAACCCGAAACGGGCGTCCGGAATGGGCCGGACCCGCCGCGAAGGCCCCCTGCCCCGTTTCCGGCGGCTCCGAATCAGCGCCTAGCCTTAGATGTGTCACGATGTTGTAATTCCATCTGGCAACAAACGGGTGCGACATGGCAGTCCCTGGGATGAAAGAGACGGGCCCTGACAGCGTCCTCGGGCGGGAGGACTGACCCCTCGTGACGATCAATCCGCTGGGCACAGGTCCTTCCCCGGTGATCGGCACCGGCATTGTCGGCGTGACCTCGCAGGGCGGGCTGGCCGGTGCCACCGCGGCCCCGCCGCTTCCGACCGCAGGGGTCGGCGCCAACCCCCTCCCGGCACCGCCCCCGCAGGCGGCCCTCGCCAATCTGATCACGGCGGCGGCCATCGCCCAGGACGGCCTGTCCGGCCTGTTCGCCGACCTGACCGCCGCCCAGGGATCGACGAACCTGCCAGACACGGTGCGGTCCGCCATCCAGCAGGTGCTGACGGCCCAGCCCCCCCTCACCGGCAACACCACCGGGCCGGACCTGCAGTCCGCCGTGGCCAGTTCCGGCCTGTTTCTGGAAGCCCGGCTGGCCCAGGGCCTGGGTGGCGAGGCCGTCCCAGCCGTGGCCTCGGATTTCAAGGCCCTGCTGCTGCAACTGGCCCAGGACCTGACGACCCTGCTGGACGCCGACCCCGCCGCCACGTCCGGCCTGGTGGCGGAAGGGGCAGTATCAGCGCCCCCGGCCCCCCCCTCGCCCCAGACCCGTAACGGCACCCGCCCACCCCCGCCCCTGCGCGGCGGCGTGACCCAGGGCCAGGGGGCCGCGCGCCCGGCGGTCGATCCGCAGATGCCGGAGGAGCGGCTGCTCCGCGTCCTGGATCACGACGTCCGCGGGGCGCTCGCCCGGCTGGAACTGAGCCAGGCGGCGTCGGCGAAGCTGCAGGACGGGTCCAGCTTCTGGAAGTTCGAGCTGCCCGTCGCCACGCCGGATGGCGCGGCCGTGGCCCAGTTCGAGATTTCCCGGGATGCCCACGGACAGGGCGGCGGCGCGGACGCCCCGGCCACCTGGCGGACCCGGTTCGCCGTGAACGTCACCCCCTCCGGCCCGGTGCAGGCGGAACTGACCCTGAGCGGCGACACGATCCACGTCACCCTCTGGGCCGACGATACAGATACCCGGGCCGTCCTGGCCGCCGACCGGACCGCCCTGGCCGACGCCCTGCGGGCCGAGGGCCTGTCGGAGGCCGCGGTGCGCATCGCCCCCGGTGCCGCAGCCCCCCCGCCCGCCCCCGCCGCCGGGGCCCTGCTGAACCGTTCCACATGACCGATCCCGACAAGCCGACCCTCGCCGTGGCCCTGACCTACGAGGCCCCCCGGGCACCGAAGGTGGTGGCCGTGGGACGGGGCCATGTGGGCGAGAAGATCCTGGAGGTGGCCCGCACCCATGGCGTGCCCCTGCGGGAGGACCCGGTGCTGGCCGAGGTCCTGTCGACCGTGGAGATCGACCGGGAAATTCCGGAAAGCCTCTACCGGGCCGTGGCGGTGGTGATCGGCTTCGTCCTGCAGGCCAATGCCCGCCGGTGATGGCGCTGGCGCCACAGGGGCCGGCAAATTCTCCGGATCGACGGGACGTCCTGCGCAGACGGGCCGGCCGTGCTAGGCTCCCGGCGATGCTGACCCGCCCCGCCGCCTCCCCCCAGCGCCTGCACCCCGTGCGACGGGCCGTGATGGCCGTGGCGGCGGTCCTGTCCCTGGCCGGATGCGCGACCCTGCCGCGGGAGGGCTTCACCGCCGCGGAGCAGGCCGTGGCCTCGCCCCCCGGGTTCGAGAACGTGCGCTTCCCGGAGAACTCCCCCCAGCTCGCCGCGGTGATCGAGACGGCGCTTCGGCCGGACAGCCAGGGGGACATCACCGCCCTTGCCCTGTCCGGCGGCGGGGCCAACGGCGCCTTCGGGGCCGGGGTGCTCTATGCCTGGAGCCAGAGCGGGGAGCTGCCGTCCTTCCAGCTGGTCACCGGCGTCTCCACCGGGGCCCTCACCGCGCCCTTCGCCTTCCTGGGCAAGGGCTGGGAGGAGCGCATGCGCCGCTCCTATACCGAGGGGCCGGTCTATCACCTGCTGAAGGCCAAGGGGCTCTACAGCCTTTTGACGCCGGGGGTGTTCAGCCGGGCCCCGCTGGACGACCTGGTGGGCAGCTATGTCACCGACGACCTGATGCGGGCCGTGGCGGCGGAGCATCTGCGGGGCCGCCGCCTGCTGGTGGCCACCACCAACCTCGATACCGAACAGCTGATCATCTGGGACATGGGGGCCATCGCCCGGCACGGCGGGCCCGAGGCCCGCAAGCTGTTCGCCCAGGTGCTGGTGGCGTCGGCCAGCGTGCCCGGCGTGTTCCAGCCGTCCCTGATCCCGGTGGAAGGCCAGGGCCACGCCTTTGCCGAGATGCATGTTGACGGCCAGACCGAGAGCGCCTTCTTCGCCGTCCCCCCGGCCCTGGTCCTGAGCCACGCCCCGGACACCACCCTGAACCGGGTCCGCTATTTCGTGATCATCAACGGCCAGCTCGAAGGCCGGTTCGCAGTCACCAAGCGCTCCAGCCTGCCGATCCTGGCCCGCAGCTTCGACACCGCCGCCCGGGCCTCCCTGCGGCAGACGGTGATCACCACCTCGGAGTTCTGCCGCATCCACGGCTGCCAGATGCGCTTCACCGACATTCCGGACACGGAGCGAGACGATCCCCTGGACTTCAGTCCCGCCCACGTGAAGAGCCTGTTCGCCGCCGGCATGGAGGCGATGCGCCAGGGCCGGGCGTGGCAGTCGACCCTGCCGGCCCTCTGATCCGGGCGTCCCCGCTCAGTTCGCGGTCGGCCGCTCCGTGATGAACCGGCGGCGCAGGATCCTGCGCACCGGCGCGTCCACGTCCCGGTCCAGCCGCCACGCCACCAGCACCAGCACGACCAGGAAGACCGCCCCGTAGGCCAGGCCGCTCAGGTCGTCGGGAATGTCCGTGTCCCGGCCGAGCGCCAGCCGGGCCAGGTTTCCCAGCGGCTGGTGGACGATGTAGATGCCGTAGGAGATCAGGCCGGTGAAGCTGAACAGGCGGCCGCTGATCGGTCCCGGCTCGAACCGTCCGGCCAGCACCAGCAGCAGGGGAAAGCCCAGCCCCACCATGGCGAGCTCGAACCACGGCTTCTGGGCGTCCGTCGGGCTCCAGGCCAGGGCCGCGGTCATCAGCAGCACGATGCCCCAGGAGGCCCAGGTCGCATGGGTCTGGTGATGGCCCACCAGCCGGAACACCACCACGCCCGTGAAGAAGGAAAAGCCGACCCGGGCCAGGGCCGCCCATTGCTGGGTCGCGCCGAAGCCCACGTCCAGGGTCTGGTAGTGGAACTCCGCGAACACCACGCCGGCGCCGCTGACCAGGATGATGGCCGCCAGCACCGGCAGGGTCAGCCAGCGCACCAGCAGGGCATAGGCGAAATTGGCCACCAGTTCCGGCACCAGGGTCCAGGTCGGACCGTCAAGGGACGAGCCGTTGGCCGGCAGGCCGGGCAAGAAGGGGATCATGAACAGCCCCGTGGTGATCGCGATCAGCAGCTTGGACGGCGTCCACCATCCCGCCGGATCGGTGACGATGGACAGGACCGCGGCCACGATCCCCAGGATCAGCCCGCAGGCATAGAGGGGGTAGAGCCGGATCAGCCGGGTCTTGACGAAGGTCCAGACGAACCCGCCCGCGGCCAGCCGCTCCCGATAGGCGTGGGCGACGACGAAGCCGCTGACCAGATAGAACAGGTCCACCGCGAGGAAGCTTTCCGGCACGGCGATCGGGCCGAACAGGAAGGGCACGTGGCGCATCACCACCAGGAAGGCCCCCACGGCCCTCAGTCCGTCCAGCGTGTAGAAGGTGCGGCGCTCCGGCTCATGCGTCATGAGGCACTCCAGGGGCTGCCGCGGGGCGCGGCGTGCGCGTGTGTGTCAGGATTGCGGCCGCAGGACAACCTCTGCGAAGAGGTTGCGAACCCGCCGGTTCTGGCGTCTTGTCCCGCCCTGCCGCTTGGGTAACAGGGTACACGGATCAACCCGCGGCCTCGGAACAGGACGTCGATCTGCATGAGTGTCGCCTTCACCCGCGAGGAAGATGCCGAGGCCCAGGCCGCCAATCTGCCCGACCGGCCGATCTCGCCCCATCCCAATCTCGTCACGCCGTCGGGGCTCGCCGCCCTCGACCAGGCCGTGGCGGAGGCCCGCGCCGCCTATACCGCTGCCCAGGCGGAGGGCGGGGTGAGCGCCGACCGCACGGCCATGGCACGGGCCACAAGGGACCTGCGCTACTTCACCGCCCGCCGGGCCTCCGCCCAGCTGGTGGCCGCGGAAGGGCCGGACGACCGGGTGGTGTTCGGCCGCCGGGTGACCCTGGACCGGGAGGACGGCCGCCGCCAGGTGTTCCGCATCGTGGGCGAGGACGAGGCCGACCCGGCGAAGGGCGCGATCTCCCATGTCTCCCCCGTGGCCCGGGCGGTGCTGGGCCGCGCCGTGGGCGACGCGGTCCAGGTGCTGGGGGCGGAGGTGGAGATCATCGCCGTGGAACGGGTGGACTGAGCCCGCCGCCCAGCCGGGGGATCAGGCCGCGGTGCTGGCCCGGGCCTTGACCCGCTCGAACCAGCCCTTGACCCACGCCGCCTCGTCCGGAATCGGCTGACCCACCGAGATCCCGAAGTCCAGGAAGCAGAACAGCAGGATGTCGGCCAGGCTGAACCGGTCGCCGCAGACAAAGGCGCGCTTGCCCATCAGGCCGTCCAGCCACAGGAGCCGGTCCCTGGCGATGGCCTTCAGCTCCGCCCCGCCGGCCTCGCCCACCAGCTTGATCCGCGGCGCGAACAGGGCCCGTCCCTCCGTGGCGCGGAAGCCGTTGGTCATGGGCTCGCAGATGTTCAGGTCGATCCGCCGGATCCACATGCGGGTCTCGGCCCGCTGCATGGGGGTCTCGCCGATCAGGGACGGGGTGGGGTGCAGTTCCTCGAGATACTCGCAGATCACGGTGATCTCGGCGATGTGGCTGCCGCTCTCCACCTCCAGGGCGGGGGTGGTGCCGTGGGGATTGACGGCGGTGTAGTCCCCGCGGCGGTTCTCGCCGGCCAGCAGGTCGACCTCCGTCACCGGAATCTTCAGACCCTTCTCGGCCAGGAACATGCGCACCACGCGCGGGTTGGGTCCGATGGAATTGTAGAGCTTCATGGGGTCTCCTCCGGTCTTGTTGATTGGGTCCGAACAGACCAGTGCGCCCGGAGACCGTCAACCGCCTTGATCGGCGTCAGGAGGCGTGCGCGGGCACCGCTTCGGGGATCACGTCCACCTCGACCTTCAGGCTCTGGTCCCCGGGTGTCAGGATCAGGCCCTTGATCGGGGCCACGTCGGAATAGTCGCGCCCCACGGCCAGCACCACATGGTCGTTCTGCGCCACGAGGTTGTTGGTGGGATCGAAGCCGACCCAGCCCCGGTCCTCGCCGCACCAGAGCGCCACCCAGGCATGGGTGGCGTCGGCCCCCTGCAGGCGCTTCTGCCCCGGCGGCGGCTGGGTGCGCAGATAGCCGCTGACATAGGCGGCGGGCAGGCCCAGCCCCCGCAGGCCGCAGATCATGATGTGGCTGAAGTCCTGGCAGACCCCGCGACGGGCGGCGAAGGCCGCCTCCGCCGGGGTGGAGACGTCGGTGGCCTTGGCATCATAGCGGAACTCGTCCCGTATGCGGCCCATCAGCTCCGACGCTGCCTCGAAGATCGGCCGCCCGGGCCAGAAGCTCTGCCGGGCATAGTCGGTGATGGCCGGGACCAGGGGCGTCCGCGACGTGGGATAGAGGTAGGTGGCCGGTCCCCGCGGGCCGAGATCACTGCTCTCGAAGCTGCGGCCACGGATCAGCTCCCAGGGCTGGCTGGCGAACAGGGGCAGGTCCAGGGCCGCATGCACGTCCACGCGGGAGCGGGCCTCGATCACCAGGGTCGCGTGGGGCTGGTCGATCAGAACCTTCAGCATCCGCTCGCCGAAGGGGCCCTCCTGCTTCTGGGTCCGGGCGGGCTTGGGCGTGATGGCCACCTCCGCCGACAGCACCGTCTGGGTGGCGGACGAGGCGGGCGTCAGCCGCAGCACGCACTGGGCAAAGGTCACCGGCGCATCGTACCGGTAGGTGGTGCGGTGCCGCAGCTGATAGATCATGCGAGCCCCGCCAGCTTCACGTTCGGCGTCGCATTGGCCCCCTGCAGGAAGTAGCGGTCGGCCACGGCGGTGGACAGGCGCAGCAGGTCCTGCTCCAGCCCCAGGATCACGGGGGTGTCCAGGTGCTGGGCCTCCTCGATCTCCACCCGGGTCGCCAGGGACAGGGTGATGCGCCGGGGCTCCTCCATCATGCCGTCCTCCACCAGGGTCGGAAGGGCGGCGAGGTGTTCCTTCACCGCAAACACCTGGAAGGCGATGGAGCGGGTGTTGAACGGGTCCAGCACCACCATGTCCTTCACCGGCGTCATGGCCAGCCCCACCAGATAGCGGGCGCGATAGGTGATCTGGCTGTCGGCCAGGTCCAGCAGCAGGTCGAGATCGTCCGTCGTCGCCCCCTTGTGGGCGAGCGTCCGGACGAAGCGGCAGGTATTGATCGCCCGCTCGATCCGTCGGCCCATGTCGAGGAAGCGCCAGCCCGCCCCGCGGTTCATGTTCTCCTGGGCGAGGCCCGCCAGCGCCGCCAGCCGCTGCAGGGCCTGCTCCGCCTGACCCAGCGCCGCGGCCTCCGACACGGTCTGGCGGGCACCGTCCACCAGCACGTTCTCGAGGTCGAGCAGCAAGGTCCAGAAGTCCGAGGACAGGCGCTCGCGCATGCTCGACGCCGTGCGCCGGGCCGCCCGCACAAGATAGATGACGGAGCCATAGGCCCCTTCGTCGTGCAGCGTGTCCCGGGCCGCGTCCAGCGCCCGGCCGCCCAGGGCGTCCTTGTCCAGCGCCCCCCAGTCGATCAGCAGCTTCTGCAGGCAGGCGAGCGTCTCGCCGCTGGAATGCACCGCCTGTTCGGAATCCATCAGGCTGGCGCACAGGCTGCGCACCAGCCGAAGCGTCGCCTCCGCCCGCTCCAGATAGCGGCCGAGCCAGTAGAGATTGTCCGCCGCCCGGCTGGGCAGGCGGCCCTGGATGCGGCGGACCTTCACGTCATCCGCGCCGGACAGCAGGGTGACCCGCTCCACCGGCCGGTCGCCCAGCACCCACACGTCCGCGCTCTGCGCTCCCTCGCCCATGGAGATGGCCCGGGCGTCGGGCTTCAGCGCCGTGCGGCAGAAGCCGCCGGGCATGATCTTCAGCCCGTCCGGCGTGGCGGCGGCATAGACCCGCAGGACGAAGGGCGCCGCCTCCAGCCGACCCTCGCGCAGGACGGGGGTGGTGGACAGGCGCACCACCTCCTGCCCCACCACGTCGCCGGGGCGGTCCTGCAGCCGGGCGAGCAGGGCGTCCCGCTGGGTCGCGTCCAGGTCGGCGAGCATCCGGGGGCTGGAGAACAGCTGCTCGACCCCGGTGGTGTTGAAGGCGGACGCAATGGCCAGGTCGTCCAGCCGGTCCTCCACCAGGGCCCGCTCCCGGGGCTGGCCGCACCACCAGGTGGCCACGTTCGGCATCTTCAGCTCCTCGCCCAGCAGGCGGCGGCAGAGCATGGGCATGAAGCCGAGCAGGGCCTTGGACTCCAGCACGCCGGAGCCGGGCATGTTGACCACCGCCACCCCGCCCGCGCGCACCGCATCCATCATCCCCGGCGTGCCGAGGTGGGAGGCGCTGTTCAGCTCCAGCGGATCGATGAAGTCGGCATCCACCCGGCGCAGGATCACGTCGGCGCGCTTCAGCCCCTCGATGGTGCGGACATAGACCTTGCCCTGGCGGACCACCAGGTCCTCCCCCTCCACCAGCAGCAGGCCCAGATAGCGGGCGAGATGCGCCTGCTCGAAATAGGTCTCGCTATAGGGGCCGGGGGTGAGCAGGCAGATGCGCGGGTCGGCCCGCCCCGCCGTGGCGGCCAGGCCCTTGCGCAGGTCGTCGAAGAAGCCCGCCAGCCGCTGCACGTTCATGGCGTTGTAGAGATTGGGGAAGGCGCGGCTGAGGACCAGCCGGTTCTCCAGCGCGTAACCCGCCCCGGACGGGGCCTGGGCCCGGTCATCCAGCACCCACCAGCGCCCGTCCGGGCCGCGGCCGAGGTCCGCGGCATAGAGCTGCAGATAGCGGTCCCCCGGCGGCTTCACCCCCTGCATGGCCCGCAGGAAGTCCGGGCTGCCGGTCAGGGCCGCGGCGGGCAGGGCCCCGTTGGCCACCAGGGCGCCCTGGCCATAGATGTCCCGCAGGATGGCTTCCATCAGGTTGGCGCGCTGCTCCACCCCTTCGACGATCTGCGACCAGTCGGCCTCCGTCAGGATCAGGGGCAGCGGGCTGAGCGGCCAGGTGCGCTCCGTCTCCTCCCCGTAGATGCGATAGGAGACGCCGGTGTCGCGGATGTGCCGGGTGGCGAGGCTGAAGCGGCTGCGGAACTCCTGGTCCGGATATTCCGCGAAATGGCCGAGGAAGTTCAGCCAGTGGTCCCGCGGCCGCCCCGTGGCGTCGAGCAGCTCGTCCGGAATCCCGGCCAGCGGCCGGTAGTCACGCAGCCAGCCGGACAGGCGCTGGGCCGCGGCGGCGTCGAGATCGGCCTTCTGGGCGGCGCTGGCGGCCCGGCGGTCAGTGACCATGGGCGGGTCGCGTCGGGCTGCGGGTCCGGAGGTCGAGGGTCGTGGGGAACTCTCCAAGGGGCTCGGGCGGCGGCGGTGTCACCCGGCCGGGGCTGTGGCCATGGGACTGGAACCGCGCCTTGCGCCGCGCCTCCGCCTCGTAGGAATTGACAGGAAACGTATCATAGCTGCGCCCGCCGGGATGCGCGACCGAATACACGCAACCGCCGAGGGACCGCTGATTGGCCCGGTCGAGGATGTCGAAGGTGAGCGGCGCATCCACCGGCAGGGTCGGGTGCAGGCCGCTGGGCAGCTTCCACGCCTTGAAGCGCACCCCCGCCACCGCCTCCAGCGACACGCCGGTGGGGGTCATGGGCAGGGCCCGGCCGTTGCAGGTGATCACGTGCCGCGCCGGGTTGAAGCCGTTGGCCTTCACCTGCAGCCGCTCGACGGAGCTGTCGACGAAGCGCACGGTCCCGCCGCCGGTATTCTCCTCCCCCGTCACGTGCCAGGGCTCCAGGGCATGGCGGATCTCCAGCCCCACCCCGCCATAGTGCACCTCCCCATGCACCGGGAAGCGGAAGGCGCGCTGGGCCTCGAACCAGTCGCTGCGGAAGGGGTAGCCCGCTGCCGTCAGGTCGGCCAGCACGTCCTGCAGATCGGCCCAGACATAGTGTTCCAGCATGAAGCGGTCGTGCAGGGCGGTGCCCCAGCGCACCAGCGGCCCCTGCTGCGGGGTCTTCCACACATGGGCGACAATGGCCCGGATCAGCAGCTGCTGCGCCAGGTTCATCCGCGCGTCCGGCGGCATCTCGAAGCCGCGCATTTCCAGGAGGCCCAGCCGACCGGTGGGGCCGTCGGGGGAATAGAGCTTGTCGATGCAGATCTCGCTGCGGTGGGTGTTGCCCGCCACGTCGGTCAGCAGGTTGCGCAAGAGCCGGTCCACCAGCCAGGGGGGCGGCGTGTCCCCCTCCCCGCCCAGGTCCGGCGGGGCGGGCATGTGGTCGAGCGCGATGTCCAGCTCGTAGAGGGTGTCGTGCCGCGCCTCGTCCACCCGCGGTGCCTGGCTGGTGGGGCCGATGAACAGACCCGAGAACAGATAGGACAGGGACGGGTGCCGCTGCCAGTAGAGCAGCAGGCTCTTCAGCACGTCAGGCCGCCGCAGGAAGGGGGAATCCGCCGGATTGGCCGCCCCCATCACCACATGCGCCCCGCCGCCGGTGCCCGTGTGGCGGCCGTCGATCATGAACTTGTCGGCCCCCAGGCGGCAGGCGCGGGCGTCCTCATAGACGCCGGTGGTGATGGCCACCGCCTCGTCCCAGCTGGCGGCGGGATGGACGTTCACCTCGATCACGCCGGGGTCCGGGGTCACCTTCAGCACCGCCACCCGGTGATCGTCGGGCGGGGTGTAGCCCTCCAGCCGGATCGCCAGGCCATCGGCGGCCATCTCGATCTCGGCCACCAGCTCGAAATAGTCCTCCGCCGTGGCGACGGGGGGCATGAACACATAGAGCCAGTCCTCCCGCACCTGCACCGACAGGGCGGTGCGGACGATGGGGGCCTGGGCCGCCCGGCTGGCGCGCACCGCCTTCGGCTTCGCGGGCGTGGGCCGGGCATGGATGGCACCGAAGTCGGGCAAGGGGCCGCGATCCTCGAAGGGATCGGGATTGACGATGTAGGGATAGTCGTCGGGCGCCACGGGCGGCAGGCTGCCCAGCGGCAGGCGCAGACCCACGGGTGAGTCCCCCGGCAGCAGGAACAGCTGCCCCCGGCGGAAGCGCCAGGCCTCGCTCAGCCAGCCTTCCCCTTCCCGCCGGGCCAGGGACTTGCGGAGCGGCAGCACATGGCCGACGGCCTTGGACAGGCCCCCCTCCATGGCCTTGCGCAGGGTGTCGCGGGTGAAGGCGCCGTCGAGCTCTGCCTCGTCCAGGGTAACGCCCTCGGGCAGGTCCGCTTCCACCTTGATCCAGTGCAGCGGATCCTCCCGCGCGGGCAGGATATGGCTCGCCTCCACCGAAAGCCGGGCCGCCAGCCGCTGCAGGAAGGCGAGGCCGTCGGCCGGCCTGGGGGTGCGGCGCTTCACCGGCGCCTCTGCCCCGCCGCGCCAGACGGGCTTGCCGTCCTTGCGCCAGTAGAGGCCCAGCGCCCAGCGGGGCAGCGGCTCCCCCGGATACCACTTGCCCTGTCCGTGGTGCAGCATGCCGCCGGGGCCGAAGCGGTCGCGCAGCCGCTGCATCAGCTGGCCCGCGATCACCGGCTTGGTGGGGCCGGACGCCGCGGTGTTCCACTCCGCCGCCTCGAAGTCATCCACGGAGACGAAGGTCGGCTCGCCCCCCATGGTCAGACGCACGTCCCCGGCGGCCAGGTCCGCCTCCACCTGTCGGCCGAGCGCGTCCAGTTCGTCCCACACCGCATCCTCGAAGGGTTTGGTGATGCGGATCGGCTCCACCAGCCGGGTGACGGTCATCTCGAAGCTGAAGTCCGTCTCCGCATAGCCCGCCAGCCCGGTGATCGGCGCGCAGGAGCGGTAGTGCGGCGCGGCGGCGAGCGGCAGGTGCCCCTCCCCGCACAAGAGGCCGGAGGTGGCGTCGAAGCCGATCCAGCCGGCGCCGGGGATGTAGACCTCCGCCCAGGCGTGCAGGTCGGTGAAGTCCTGCCGTGTGCCCACCGGCCCCTCGATGGGGTCGATGTCCGCCACCAGCTGGATCAGGTAGCCGCTGACGAACCGGGCGGCGAGGCCCAGCTTGCGCAGCATCTGCACCAGCAGCCAGGCGCTGTCGCGGCAGGAGCCGGAGCCGAGGCGAAGCGTCTCGTCCGGGGTCTGCACCCCCGGCTCCATCCGCACCAGATAGCGCACGTCCTGCTGCAAGGCCGCGTTCAGCCCCACCAGGAAGTTGACGGTGCCCAGGCCCTCGGGCTGGAGGGCTGCGACACGGGCGTCCAGCAGGGGCCCGTCCTCGTCCACCTGCAGATAGGCGACGAGATCGGCCTTCAGGTCCTCGTCATAGGCAAAGGGCAGGGTCTCGGCATAGGGCTCGACGAAGAAGTCGAAGGGATTGACCACCTTCATCTCGGCGGTCAGGTCGACGGTGACGCTGAACTCCCGGGTGGGCTCTGGGAACACCAGCCGCGCCAGCCAGTTGCCGTGGGGGTCCTGCTGCCAGTTGATGAAGTGGTCGGCCGGGACGATCTTCAGGGAATAGCTGGGGATCACCGTCGGGCAGTGGGGCGCCGGGCGCAGGCGCACCACGTGGGGCCCGAGCTCCACCGGCCGGTCGTAGCGGTACCGGGTGACGTGGTGCAGGGCGGCGATGACCGACAGTTTGGCCTCCTTTAAGTCGCCGAGACGGTTTCACCCGCTGCGGGGCTTGTCCACCCGCGATCGGCGGCGGGCTGCGGGGTGCTGCATTTTTGGGCAGTGCCGTGGGGGTTGGGGGGTGCCAAGTCCTGACCGAGGTTCCCGGGTCTTCGCCCGGGAATGACGACTATCAAATCAAATCGTCATTCCCGCCCTTGAGGCGGGAACCTTGTTCCGGACGTGGCGCTTTATCCTGACCGAGGTTCCCGGGTCTTCGCCCGGGAATGACGATTCACATTATTTTTCAACTCGTCATTCCCGGCCTCGAGCCGGGAACCTCCCTCCGGACATGGCCCTCACCCCAACGACAACGCCCCGTGGTTCATCCGCGGCAGCACATGCCGCGCGAACAGGTCCGCCTCGGCCGCGTGGGGATAGCCGGACAGGATGAAGGCCTCGATGCCCAGGGCCTTGTAGGCCTCGAGCTTGGCCAACACCTGGTCCGGATCGCCGACGATCGCCGCGCCGCAGCCGGACCGGGCGCGGCCGACGCCGGTCCACAGATTGGCCTCGGCATAGCCGTCATCCGACGCCGCCTCCCGCAGCTCCGCCTGGCGGCGCACGCCGACGGACTGGCTGTCCAAGGACTTGGCGCGGATCTCCGCCCCGGTCCCGTCGTCGAGGCGGGAGATCAGCCGGTCTGCCGCCGCCCGGGCCGCGGCCTCGGTCTCGCGCACGATCACATGGGCGCGGTAGCCGAACTTCAGCACCCGGCCCTTCTTGGCCGCGCGGGCCTTCATGTCGGCGATGATCTCGGCCACCGCCTCCATCCGGTCGGGCCACATCAGGAACACGTCGGCTCCCTCCGCCGCCGCCTCCCGCGCGTCCTCGGACAGGCCGCCGAAATAGAAGGGCGGGGCCTTGCCGGAGACCGTGCCGATCCGCGGCGGGTCGAGCTTCAGCTTGTAGAACTCCCCGTCATGGTCGAGGGGCTGGCCGTTCAGCATCTGGCGCAGGATGGCCATCACCTCCACCGTGCGGCGATAGCGCGGGCCACCGGGAAGGGTCTCGCCGGGAATGTCGCTGGAGATGATGTTGATGGTCAGCCGCCCGCCCAGCATCTGGTCGAGGCTGGCCATCTGCCGGGCCAGCTGCGGCGGCCACATCTCCCCCACCCGCAGCGCCACCAGCAGCCGGATGCGCCGCACGATGGGGGCGATGGCGCAGGCGAAGCCCACCGGATCGATCCCCAGCTGATAGCCGGAGGGCAGCAGGATGTTGTCGAACCCGCCCTTCTCCGCCGTCAGCACGATGTTGCGGCAGTGCTCGAAGCTCGACGCCAGAGCCGGGTCCGGCTGGCCCAGGAACTCGTAGTCGTCGTCGCACAGGGCGGAGAACCAGGAAACTTCAACGGGTTTCGTCATGGCAGGGGCGCTCCTCTCGCAGCCGTCAGCACCGCGTACCAGTCCGCGCGGTTCAGCTTGACCTTCAGGGCGTCGCAGGCCTCGACGATGCGGGCGGGCTGCTGCGAGCCGACAATGGGCACCGGACGGGCCGGATGGGCCATGATCCAGGCATAGGCGACCGCCGTGCGCGACACTCCTTCCCGGGCGGCGATGCGGTCGAGCTCGGCCACGACCTCCGCGGCGCGGGGCAGGCCCGTGCCGGTGGCAATGGACCCGCGGCCCAGGGGCGACCAGGCCAGCACGGCCAGGTCCGCCTCCACCGCCAGGTCCAGCACCCCGTCATAGAGGGCGTCGATGGCCAGCGCCGAGAATTCCGGCTGCAGGCTGGCCAGCGGCATGTCCATGTGCGCCATCAGGGCCCGGGTCTGGGCGACGGTGTAGTTGGACACCCCCGCCGCGCGGATCTTGCCCGCGTCCCGCAGGCGCGAGAAGGCCTCGGCCACCTCCGCCGGATGGGTCAGGTGGTCGGGGCGATGGACCTGATACAGGTCGACCTGCTCCACGCCCAGGCGCTTCAGCGACCCGTCGCAGGCGGCGATCAGATAATCCCTGGACGAACAGTATGGCACGCCCGGGATGATGCCGCCCTTGGTGGCCAGAACCATGCGCTGGCGCAATTCCGGCGCGTCGGCCAGCACCCGGCCGAAGATCCGCTCCGCCTCGGCAAACTGCGTCCCGTAAATCTCTGCGGTGTCGAGCAGGGTCAGGCCCGCATCCAGCGCCGTCTCCACCAGCTTCCGGGCGGGGCCAGTCTCGCCTTCCAGCCGCCACATGCCCCAGGCGAGGGCGGGAATTTGCAGCCCGCTCTTGCCGAGGGGGCGCAACCTGTGCTCGCTAGCGCCGTCGCCTCCCAATTGGGCACCGGCGACCACGAATGGATCAAGGGTCATAGCGTATGGAACCTCTTCGGATCGGACTCATCGGCGTTGGCATGATGGGTCGCGAGCATGTTCGCAACATCAAACTGTTCCCCGACGCCCGGATCGCGGCCATCTGTGATCCCGTCGCCGAGCAGCGCGCCCTCACCCGCCAGACCCTCGGCCCCGCCGCCGATGGCGTGGCCGAATTCGAGACGGTGGAGGCCATGGTGGCCGACGCCAAGCTGGACGCCGTGCTGGTCGTCTCCCCCAACCATACCCACCGCCGGGTGCTGGAGGCCCTGTTCGAGACCCCCTGGGCGATCCTGTGCGAAAAGCCCCTGTGCACCACCGTCGACGACGCCCGCTGGGCGGCGGAAAAGGCGGCCCGGCGCCGGGCGGTGTTCTGGACGGGGATGGAGTACCGCTTCATGCCCCCCGTGCAGCAGTTCATCACCGACATCCACAAGGGCGATGTCGGTCGGCTGCAGATGCTGACCATCCGCGAGCACCGCTTCCCCTTCCTGACCAAGGTCGGGGACTGGAACCGCTTCAGCCGCAACACCGGCGGCACCATGGTGGAGAAGTGCTGCCACTTCTTCGACCTGATGCGGCTGATCGTGAAGGCGCACCCCAGCAAGATCTACTGCTCCGGGGCCATGGACGTGAACCACAAGACCGAGAAGTACAACGGGGAGACCCCGGACATCATCGACAACGCCTTCTGTATTGTCGATTTCGAGAACGGGGCCCGGGCGCTGCTCGACCTGTGCATGTTCGCCGAAGGGGTGGAGGAGCAGGAGGCCATCACCGCCGTGGGCGACAAGGCCCGCCTCGACGTGTTCATCCCCTCCGGCAACCTCGTTCACTCCCCCCGCGTGCCCCTGGGCCAGCCCAAGCAGGTGAGCACCACCCACGTGCCGGTGGACCCCGCGGCGCTGGAGGCCGGCACGCACCACGGCTCGACCTATTACCAGATGCAGGCCTTCCTGGAGGCCGTGCGCGGCCGGGGTCCGGTGATCGTCACCGCCGAGGACGGCCTGCGGGCCGTGGCCATGGGTGCCGCTGCCGAGAAGAGCGCCCGGGAGGGCCGGGTGGTCTCCCTGTCCGAATTCGGCCTCTGAGCATGGCACCCACCCTGCGGGACCGCCGCTGGATCATCCTCGGCTTCCTGGTGGCCGCAGCGATCATCAACTATGCGGACCGGCAGGTGATTGCCGTGCTGAAGCCGGACATCCAGCGGGAGATGGGCTGGACGGACGGGGACTACGGCACCCTGGCCTCGATCTTCCAGTTCGCGGCGGCCACGGGGCTGGTCTTCGCCGGCTGGCTGGTGGACCGGCTGGGCATCCGCTCCGCCAATCCGGTGGGGGTCGCGGCGTGGAGCCTGGCGGCCATGGGCCATGCGCTCGCCCGCACCCTGCTGCAGTTCTCCCTCGTCCGGGTGGCTCTGGGCGCGACGGAAGCCATCGGCACCCCCATGGCCATGAAGACCGTCTCGGCCCTGTTCGATGCGGACGAGCGGTCCAACGCCATCGGCCTGTCCAACGCCTCCACCAATATCGGGGCCATCGTCACCCCCCTGCTGCTGGCCCCGGTGGCGGCCCTGACCGGCTGGCGCGCGGCCTTCCTGCTGGTGGGGGGGGCCGGGCTCGTCTGGGTGCTGGCCTGGGGGCTGGCCGTGCGCAACTGGGCCCCGCCGAGCGCCTCCGCGGCCACCGCCGATGCGCCGCCGAAGACCGCCTATCGCGCCGTGCTGGCCTCCCGCACCACCTGGGCGATCATCGGGGCCAAGGCCCTGTCGGACCAGGTCTGGTGGCTGCTGCTGTTCTGGGCGCCGGACCTGTTCCACCGGGTGTTCCACTTGACCACCGCCCAGCTGGGGGTGCCGCTGGCCATCGTCTATGCCTGCGCCGCGGCGGGCTCCCTGTTCGGCGGGGCCGCGTCGGCCCGGCTGGTGAGCCGGGGCATGACGCCCGTGCGGGCGCGGCTGACCCTGATCACCGGCGCGGCGGTGGTGGCGCTGGCCATACTGGGGTCCCTGGGGGCCTCCGGTCCCCTGGTGGCGGCGGGCCTGATCGGCGTGACCCTGGCCGCGCACCAGACCTTTTCCGTCAACCTGTTCTCCCTGATCGGCGACGTGACGCCGGAGGACCGGGTGGGCTCCGTCACCAGCCTCGGGGCCCTGTTCGGCAATCTGGCGGGGATGGGCATCGTGGCCCTGGCCGGGTTCATCCTGCAGGCAAAGCTGGGCTACGCGCCCCTGGTGGGGATTGCCGGCCTGTCCTATCTGGCCGGGGCCGGGTGGCTCTGGCTCATGCTGCCGCCGGGGGTGCGGGCGCGCGCCGCGGCCTGACGGAGGTTCCCGGCTCAAGGCCGGGAATGACGAAAGCTGAATTAGCTATTTAAAATCAATGTCATTCCCGGGCTTGACCCGGGAACCCCCATCCGGACCTGTCGCCCGCCGCACGCCGCACGAAGAATGGCGGCCGGTCGAGGGGGGCGGGAACCGTGACCGTCTGCCCGCCTGCATGCACCTCCCCGGTCCAGCCGTCGCGCCAGTCCGCTCCGGCGGGCAGACGCACGTCCCGTTCCATCACCCCCGGCTCGACCACCGGCGCCACCAGAACGTCCGGCCCCAGCATCCAGTCCACCTCCTCCGTCCAGCACCAGGCCTCGTCCGGGAAGTCGTAGAACAGCGGCCGCACCACCGGCTCGAAACTCTCCCGGTAGCGCGTCAGCAACTGCGCCAGATACGGAATGATCCGTGTACGGAAGCGCATCAGACTCACCACCTCGTCCAGCACCTCCGGATGCATCCAGGGCTCGTTCACCGTGCCGTCGTCGTTCCAGGAGTGGATGGAGAACCGCGGCATGAACACGCCGAACCCCACCCAGCGGGCGAACAGCTCCGGGTCCGGACGGGGCCCGGCAAAGCCGCCCACGTCATGGCCGATGTTGGACACCCCGGACAGGGCCAGCCCCAGCCCCATGGGGATGTTCCAGCGCAGGGACTTCCAGGAGGTGTAATTGTCCCCCGACCAGGTCTGGGCATAGCGCTGCATCCCCGCCGCCCCGGCGCGGGAGACGAGGAACGGCACCTCGTCCGGCGCATGGGCCAGTTGCGCCGCGCGGGAGGCCCGCAGCATCAGCAGAGTCTGCAGGGGCTTCATCTCGATGGCGCGGAACGGCTGACCGAAGCCATGGGCCAGGGCCCGGGGACTGGTCACCTCGTATTCGTTGTTGTCGTTCCAGGTGGCGGCCATGCCCAGTTGCAGCAACTGGCGGGTGACATTGTCCCGCCAGCAGGCCTCCGTCGCCGGGTTGGTGAAGTCGAGATAGGCCCCGGGCGCATCCCAGAACTGTTCCTCCACCGGCATCCCGTCCGCGTCGGACAGCAACAGCCCCGCCTGCGCCGCCGCCGCGAACTGCGGATGGTCCAGCAGCAGGGCCGGCTTGATGTTGGGGATCAGCCGCACGCCCGCGGCGGCATAGCTCGCCACAAACTGCTCCGGGTCCGGAAACTTGTCGCGGTTCCAGTGGAACACGTAGCGCTTGTCGCCGATGGACGTATAGCCGGACGATAGATGAAACGACGTACACGGAATATCGTAGCGCGCTAGGTTTTCGAGAAACCCCGCCATCTGCGCCTGGGCGTCCGGTGCGTCCGTATAGCTCATGGTCGAGCCGGAATAGCCCAGCGCCCAGTCCGGCGTGGCGGCCGGGCGGCCGGTCAGCCAGGTGAAGCGGCGCACCACCTCCGGCACGGTGGGACCGGCGATCACATAGAGGTCCAGGTCCCCGTGGTCGGCGGTGAAGCTGCGATAGGGGCCGTGATAGTTGGAATGCTCGCAGCCGAAGTCGAAGGTGCAGTCCGACAGGGTGTCGTAGAACAGGCCGAAGCACAGGCCGCTGTCCGGCTTGCGGGTGATGTAGAAGGGAATGTGCTTGTAGAGGGGATCGGCGGTCTCCGCGTCATAGCCCATGGCGTCGAGATTGGAGAGGCGCAGGCGCCGTCCTGCCCGGCCCAGGCCGCCGGACCGTTCCCCCAGGCCGAAATACTGCTCCCCCGGCGTGCGGGCCAGGTAGTGGCGCACGGTGCCGTCCCACCAGCCGAAGTCATAGGCCTGGGTCGGCCGGTCCCGGGCGGCGGCGACCCAGGCGGCTCCCATCCGCACCTTCCAGCTGCAGCGCAGGCCGTTCAGACCGATGCTCAGTCGAAGCCGGTCCGTGGAGACCACCAGACGGTCCGGATGCTGTGCGTCCAGGGCGAAGCCGGGGCAGGAAAAGCCCGAGACGTCGAACCGGTCGCGCCCGTCCGCCGCCACATCGTCCGCCCCCGGCGCAATCGTCCAGCTGCGCGGATGCCGCAGCGCCCCATCCGGCAGCACCATGAGCCGGATCAGGTCGTCCTCCAGCACGAACACATGGGCGACGGCGCCGGTGTCGGAGGACAGCGTGATCCGTGGCCCCGCCTGCTCCGCGATCCGGAACACCGGCGGATGGGACAGGGTCGCCCTGCGCGCGGGAACAGCGTCGGTCATGCCGTCTCCTCCAAAGATGTCAGCCCACGGATCATCACCGCCAGCACGGCAAAGCCGATGAGGTCGAAGACGCCCAGGCACCCGAACAATGGTCCGTATCCCGTCACATGCACCAACTGGCCAATGAGCAGGGAGAACAGCAGCCCCCCCGTCCAGCCTGCCGCCCCGACCCAGCCATTGGCGGTGCCAAGGGTGCGGCTGGGAAACACGTCGGCGCTGAGGGTATTGATCGTCACGCTGATCATCTGGTGGGCAAAGCCGCCGACGCAGAACAGGGCCATGGCCAGATAGGCGTTCCCGGCGAGCGCGATCAGGCCCGGGGCGATCATCAGCACAGCCCCCACCCCGGTCACGGCCAGCCGGGCGGGCAGAAGTTCGAGCTTCAGCACACGCATCAACAGGGGGGACAGATAGCCGCCGAACACCCCGCCCAGGTCCGCGGCCAGGAAGGGTGTCCAGGCGAACAGGGCGATCTGCTTCAGGTCCCAGTGCCGCTCCGTCGCCAGATAGAGGGGAATCCAGAAGTTGAAGGTCTGCCAGGCGGGCTCGGCCAGGAAGCGGGGGATGGCCAGGGCCCAGTATCTCCGGGAACGGATGATTTCCAGCAGGCCGACGCGCGGCGCGGCCTCCACCGCCTCGACCTCTTCAGGGGACCGGTAGACCGCATACCAAAGTCCGGCCCAGGCCAGCCCCAGCCCGCCGGTGGCGACGAAGGCCGCCCGCCAGCCGAAGGCGAGGGTCAGGCCCACCACCAGGGGCGGGGCCAGCATGGCGCCGAAGGAGGTGCCGACATTGAACCAGCCGGTGGCGGCAGACCGCTCCGGGCCGTGGAACCACTCGCCGATGGCCTTCATGCCCGCGGGGATGGCCGTGGCTTCCGTCGCGCCCAGGCCGCCCCGCAGCACTGCCAGCCCGACCCAGCCGCCGGCGAAGGCGTGCAGCATTCCGGCCACGGACCAGAGCGCGGCGAACAGGGCAAAGCCCGCCCGCAGGCCGATCCGGTCCAGCACGAAGCCGCACACGGGCTGCATCAGGGTGTAGGCCAGCTGGAAGGCCGCCACGACGTAGGAATATTCCGTCACCCCGAACTTCAGCAGGTGCTCCAGCTGCGGGGCCAGCACCGCAAGCGTGTTGCGGGACAGGTAGTTGACGATGGTGCCGAGGCACACCACCCCCACCACCGACCAGGCGTAGAGGCGGTTGGAGCGGGGCATGCCGGGGGTCCTCACCAGTTGGTCATGGCCCCGTCCTCGAGGCGGTTGATGGGCAGCTGGGCCGGGCGATAGGGATATTTGGCCGCCAGCGCCTCGTCGATGTCGACGCCGATGCCGGGCGCCTCGCCCGGATGCAGGTAACCGTCCGAGAAGCTGTAGGCGTGCGGGAACACGGCGTCGGCTTCCTCCGTATGCCGCATATATTCCTGGATGCCGAAATTCGGCACCCACAGGTCGAAGTGCAGGGCCGCGCCCATGCAGGCCGGGGACAGGTCCGTGGCCCCGTGGCAGCCGGTGCGGACATTGTTCAGCTCCGCCAGATGGGCGATGCGGCGCAGGTGGCTGATGCCGCCGGCATGGACCACGGTGGTGCGGATATAGTCGATCAGCTGCTCCTCGATCAGCTGCTTGGCGTCCCAGACGCTGGAGAACACCTCCCCCACCGCCAGCGGCGTGGTGGTGTGCTGGCGGATCAGGCGGAAGCTGGCCTGGTTCTCCGCAGGCGTCACATCCTCCAGCCAGAAGGGTCGGAACGGCTCCAGGTCCTTGCCCAGCCGCCCGGCCTCGATGGGGGTCAGGCGGTGATGGCTGTCGTGCAGCAGGTGCACGTCCCAGCCGAGCGCGTCCCGGGCCGCGGCGAACAGCTTCGGCACGGTGGGCAGGTACTTCACCGTGGACCAGACATTTTCCGTCGGCAGGGCCGCGTCGGCGGGCTCGTAGAACAGCTTGTCCTTGGACACCCCATAGGTGGAGGCCAGCCCCGGCACCCCGGTCTGCAGGCGGATCGCCTTGTAGCCCATCTCCTGGTAGCGCAGGGCCTCCTCCACCGTCTCCTCGACGGTCGATCCATTGGCGTGGCCATAGACCATCACCCCCTTGCGGCTGGCCCCGCCCAGCAGCTGGTAGAGGGGCATGTTGGCGGCCTTGGCCTTGATGTCCCAGAGCGCGGTGTCCACTGCGGCGATGGCCGACATGGTCACCGGCCCTCGCCGCCAGTAGGCACCGCGATAGAGGAACTGCCAGATGTCCTCGATCTGGTGGGCGTCGCGGCCGATCAGGTTGGGGATGACGTGGTCGGTGAGATAGGAGGCCACCGCCAGCTCGCGTCCATTGAGCGTGGCGTCGCCGATGCCGGTGAGACCCTGGTCGGTCTCGATCTTCAGGGTGACGAAGTTGCGGCCGGGACAGGTGACGATGACGCGGGCGCCGGTGATCTTGAGCATGGGACTAGTCCTGAAGGGGAAGCGGGGTGGGGGTGAGGGCGCGGCGCAGGTCCGGATCGGACCAGAGCTCTGCCGGAAACAGGTGTTGGAGGGCGGCGGCGTCCGCCGGCGGGTGGCGGCGCAGATAGGCCTGCACCACCGCCAGCATCCCCGCCGTCGGCCGTCCGGCCCGGGCATTGGCGAGGATCAGCGGATAGAGGCGCTGGGACAGCTTGAAGGCCCCGTCCTCGCCAATCTGGTCCAGCCGGTGGTCGATGGCCGGATTGGCGAACCGGGCCCGGGTGCGGCGCCAGTAGTCCGCCACCGGCAGCTCCGGCAGGGCGGGGGCGACCTCGTCCCGCATCAGGGCGTCCAGGCGGGCGGCCAGCTCCGGATCGGCAATGGCCTGCCGGACCAGGGCGTGGCCCCGCTCCAGCCCCAGATAGGCCAGCGCCGAATGGGCGGCGTTCAGCACGTGCAGCTTCAGCCGCCGGGCCGCCGCCACGTCATCGGTGATCGTCACCCCCAGCGACCGCCAGTCCGGGGCCGGCCCGGCGAAGCGGTCGGCGATCACCCACTCGGAATAGGCTTCGCGCTGGACGGAGGCGTGGTCGGCCAGGCCCAGCACCGCGTCTGTCCGCGCCCGGCTGGCGTCGGTGGCGGCGGGGACGATGCAGTCCACCATGGTGTCGGGAAAGGCCACCGCGCCCTCGATCCAGCGGGCGAGGCCGGGGTCCCGCCGCTCCGCAAGCGCGAGCACGGAGGCCCGCAGCCGCGCGCCATTGTCCATCAGATTGTCGCAGCTGATCACCGTCAGCGGCGCGCCGCCCCCGGCCCGTCGCCGGGCCAGACCGGCCACCAGCACCCCTGCCGCCGAACGGGGCGCGTCGGGATGGGTGAGGTCGTGGATGATGTCGGGATGGGCGAAGTCCAGCCCCTCCCCCGCCAGGCAATAGCCCTTTTCCGTCACGGTCAGGGTGACGAGATGGGTGGTGGCCGCGGCCAGGTCGGCCAGCACGCCGTCTGGGTCGAGGGGCAGGGTGCGGGCCCGCCGTAGCGCCCCGATCACCCGAAAGGTCGGGGTCACGTCCAGGGTTTCGACTGTATACAGACCGTCCTGCGCCGCCAGGGCCTGCGCCACGTCCGGCTTGCGCATGCTGACGCCGACGATTCCCCAGAGCCGGTCGCCCTGTGCAATCGCATCGTCCAGATAGACCGCCTGGTGCGCCCGATGAAAGCCGCCGACTCCCAGATGCACCACGCCGACCTGCACCTCCCGCGGATCGTAGGCCGGGCGGCGGACTTCGGGGGCGACCTGCGCCAGGGTGGCGAGGGACAGTCTCACAGCCGGTAGGCCGCCTTGGGCAGGTTGTAGGCCAGGTCCACGGCGATCTCCCGCGCCTGGTCCAGGTCCATGCGATGGGTGGCCACCAGCTCCGCCAGATAGGCGCAGTCCATGCGGCGGGCCAGGTCGTGCCGCGCCGGGATCGACAGGAAGGCCCGGGTGTCGTCGTTGAAGCCGACGGTGTTGTAGAAACCCGCCGTCTCCGTGGTCTGGCGACGGAAGCGCATCATCCCCTCCGGACTGTCATGGAACCACCAGGCGGGGCCGAGCTTCAGGCAGGGATAGTGACCGGCCAGGGGCGCCAACTCCCGGGAATAGGCGGTCTCGTCCAGGGTGAACAGGATCAGCGTCAGGTCCGCGCGGTTGCCGAACCGGTCCAGCAGGGGCTTCAGCTGTTCGACAAAGCCGGTCTGGGTCGGGATGTCCGCCCCCCTGTCCCGGCCGTAGTGCTGGAACAGCCAAGGATTGTGGTTGCGCCACGATCCCGGGTGCAGCTGCATGACCATCCCGTCCTCCACGGACATGGCGGCCATTTCGGTGAGCATCTGGGCGCGGAACAGCTCGGCGTCCCCGGGCGAAGCGCCGCCCCGGCGGACCCTTGCGAACAGGGCCTCGCACTCCGCCGGGCTGAGATCGGCCGTGCGCGCGGTGGGATGGCCATGGTCCGTGGCCGTGGCACCGGAGAGGCGGCGGAACGCCTCCCGCCGGTTGCGCAGGGCATCCAGATAGGACCGGAAGGTCCCGGTGGAATGGCCGCTGATCGCCTCCAGCCGGTCGAGATTGGTGCCGAAATCCTCCCGCGAGGGATCGACCACGTCGTCGGGGCGGAAGGTCGAGACGATCCGCCCGCCCCAGCCGGAGGCGCGGATGGCCTGGTGGTGGGCCAGCGCGTCCAGCCCGCCCTCGGTGGTGGCGATCACCTCGATCCCGAACCGCTCGAACAGCGCCCGGGGCCGGAAGTCCGGCCGGGCCAGCGCATCGGCGATCACGTCGTAATAATGGTCTGCGGTGGCCGCCTCCAGCTGCACCTCGAGGCCGAACACGGTGGCGAAGGCGTGGTCCAGCCACAGGCGCGACGGCGTGCCATGGAACAGCCGCCAGTGGGCCGCGAACCGTCGCCAGATCCCCCGGCGGTCGGTCTCCACCGGCCCCTCGCCCCCCGGCAGGCCCAGTTGGCCCAGCCCGATCCCCTGGCTGTAGAGCATGCGCAGAACATAGTGATCCGGCCACAGGAACAGGCTGACGGCGTCCTCGAAGGGCGCATCCTCCGCGAACCAGCGCGGGTCTGTGTGGTCGTGCGGGCTGAGGATCGGCAGGTGCTCCACCGCCTCGAACAGGTCGCAGGACAGCCGCCGCAGGGTCGGGTCCGGCGCGAAGAACCGGTCGGGCGGAAGATGCAGCGGGCGCGCCATGGGGACCTTTCAGGTCTGCGGTCGGGCGGGGAGGAGCCTACACCTGATTTCCCGTCCGGCGACGTAGGATCAGCCCCTCGTCGGGCGGAGCGATAATTGGTAAGTCCAATTTGGTCAATTCAAACTCGCCGGTCGGCACCGGATATCGACAGGTTCGGTCAGGCCGACCGGGCGCTCCTGCCGGTCGGTTCTGGGCAGACCGCCGGGCGCCATGCTACAGGTTCGGTCCATGGTCGCCCTGCCTCCGTCCTCGCCGCCCCCCCGCGCGCCCCGCACCGCCGCCCCGCCCGCCGGCAGCCGCAGGCTCTATGAACACGTGGCCGACGTGCTGGCAGACCGCATCCGGTCCGGCACCTACCAGCTGGGCGGTCGCCTGCCTTCGGAGCGGGAGCTGGCCCAGTCCCTCGCCGTGTCCCGACCCACGGTCCGGGAAGCCATCATGTCCCTGGAGCTGGAAGGCCTGGTGGAGGTCCGCCTCGGCTCCGGCGTCTATGTCCGGCGCACCACCCCGACCCAGCCCCCGGGCATTCCCGATGTCGGCCCGTTCGAGCTGCTGGAGGCGCGGCGCATCATCGAGAGCGAGGTCTGTGCCTGCGCCGCCCTGCGGGTGACACCCGACTGCCTGGAACGGCTCGAGGCCCTGATCGGGGAGATGGAACGGGAGAACGAGACCGACGTGGTGCAGAGCGAGCGCGCGGATCGGCAGTTCCACGAGACCATCGCCGAAGCGACGGAAAACTCTGCCCTGATGGCCGCCGTGGCCGCCCTCTGGGATGCCCGGGCCCGCTCGCCCCTGATCCAGCGGCTGAGCGTCAAGGCCCATGCGGCGGGGGTCAAGCCCGGCGTCGGGGAGCATCGGGCGATCCTGGCCGCCCTGTCCGCCCGGGATCCGCATGGGGCCCGCAATGCCATGTCGGCGCATCTGGGCCGGGTCATGGACCAGTTGCTGGAAGCCACGGAAGTGGAAACCCTGGAGCAGGCCCGCCAGCAGGCCGAGGCCCGTCGGCGCAAGTTCGACATCCGTCCGGCCCTGGGCATCTGACCCCCGGACGGCCTATGGCCAAACTCACACACTCCGCAGGATTCGACGCGATCGCGTCTCAGTTGCTTGACAGATTGACGACAAGGCCGAAGGGTCCGGCTCACAGTGGTCAGACCGCCTGTGCGCCGAGTCGTGGCGTCCCGGGCACCCGTCATGACCCACAAGAATGCTAACGGGAAGGACTATCTAGATGAAATACGGGATCACCCGCAGCCTGATGCTGTCCGCGGCATCGGTTGCCCTCATGGGCGGCACCCTGGTGGCGCAGCCCGCCCTGGCGGCCGCGGCCGCCACGTCGCCGGACACCGTCGCCGACGTCATCGTCACCGCGCAGAAGCGGTCCGAGAACCTGCAGAAGGTGCCGCTGGCCGTCAGCGTCGCCAGCCAGGAAACCCTGCGTGACAACGCCATCGGCAATGCCGAGAGCCTGGACGAGGTGGTTCCCTCGCTGACCTTCAAGAAGGGCACGGCGAACGTGAACTCCACCCTGTCGGTGCGCGGCATCGGCACCCAGTCCTTCTCCTCCGGCGCGGAGCCCAGCGTCTCCACCGTGGTGGACGGCGTGGTGTTCGGCCGCTCCGGCATGGCCTTCCAGGAATTCACCGATCTCGACCACATCGAGGTGCTGCGCGGGCCGCAAGGCACCCTGTTCGGCAAGAACGCCTCGGCCGGTGCGGTGAACATCGTCACCAAGGGCCCGACGGCCACCCCGGCGGGCGACTTCTCCATCGCCGGTTATCAGCACGGCGAAGTCCGGGCCGACGCCAATGTCAGCGGCCCGATCAATGACAAGATGGGCTACGCCCTGTCGGCGGTCTACGGCGACTTCAAGGGCAACATCTTCAACAACTACACGAACAAGTGGACCAACGGCTATCGCCACGAGGGCGTGCGCGGCACCTTCACCAACCAGATGAGCGACAACCTGCTGCTCACCCTGCGGGCGGACTATGTGAAGGCCGACGACAACTGCTGCGCCGACGTGCTGGGCCCCTATGTTGCGGGTGCCTCGCCGATCGCCAACATCCTGCTGCCCTCGATCCCGGGCGTGCAGGCCTATTACGGCAGCAAGCGCGTCTACGACAACCTGACCCCCGGCACCCTGGACGACAACGGCGGCCTGTCCGCCCAGCTGGACTGGAGCCTGAAGGGCCTGAAGGTCACCTCGATCACCGCCTGGCGCGAATGGCGCAACAAGCAGATCCGGGACGGGGACTTCCACGCCACCAATTCCAACTACGCCAACTCCATCGACGTGGCCGACGCCGACTATGGCGAGCTGAACTACAACCAGTTCAGCCAGGAACTGCGCGTCGCCTCGGACAATGACAGCAAGCTGCAGTACGTGGCCGGGGCCTTCCTCTGGTACACGCACGAGAACGACTGGTTCAACCGCTTCGTCCAGCAGTGCACGGCCTCGACCCTCCCGGCCGACGCCACCACCTACAAGCCCTGCAGCGCGGCCCCCGGCGTCTCCACCCTGATCAACGCCCAGGGCCCGGCCCAGTGGACCACGGACTTCTGGAACCAGGCCCTGTTCGGCCAGGCCACCTATGCCGTGACCGATGCCCTGAAGCTGATCGGCGGTCTGCGCGTCAGCCACGACCGGGTCGCCTACTCCCTGTCGCGGGTCTCCTATCCCACCGGCGCGCCCAATGCCCCGGCCGGGATCCAGCCGTCCTTCACCGGCGCGGAACATGCGGACAAGATGGGCGTCTCCGGCAAGCTGGGCGCCGAGTACCAGCTGAACGCCGACGAGATGCTCTATGCGACCTATTCCCGCGGCTACAAGGGACCGTCGCTGAACGACTTCTACAGCGAGAACACGGGCAACAAGGGCACCATCGCGCCGGAAACCTCCAACGCCTATGAAGTCGGGGCCAAGTCCCAGTTCTTCAACCACCACCTGACCCTGAATGCCGACCTGTTCTGGGAGGACTTCGACCACTTCCAGGCCAATACCTTCGTCTTGCAGGGCACCACGACCTTCGTGACCCTCGGCGACGCGGGCAATGTCCGGTCCAAGGGCTTCGAGATGGACGCCACCTGGCATGCCACGCCGGACCTGACGATCACCGGCGGCTACACCTTCGATGACGCCACCATCGTCAGCTACAACTGCCTTGCGGCGCAGAACGTCTACAATGCCAGCCCGACCCTGGCGAACCAGCAGACCCTGACCAAGTGCACCCTGCACAACGGTCGCCCCCTGCCCTTCGCCCCGAAGAACAAGTTCAACGTGACCGGCGTCTATGACGTGCCGGTGCCGCAGAACATGCCCTTCGACCTGAAGGTCAGCTCCACCTACACCTATACCAGCACCATCAACTTCGACCTCGACCAGTCCGACCTGGCCCGGCAGAAGAGCTATGGTCTGTGGGACGCCCAGGCGACCTTCTCCTCCAAGGACGGCCGCTACCGGCTCTCGCTGATCGGCAAGAACCTGGCCAACCAGTACTACACCACCTTCGTCACCCCCGGTGGCGCGGGTCCGGCGCCGGGCACCCTGTCGCCCCTGCGGGCCGGGTCCTTCACCCGTCTGCAGGTGCCGCGGGACGCGGTGGCCTATGTGGGTGTGAAGCTGACCGCCAGCTACTGATCCCCGCAGACCCCGTCTGACGGACGACAATGCCGCCGCCTGGTCCCCGGACCGGGCGGCGGTTTTCGTTCGGGGATGCCGCTGAACACGGATTCAATCCCCCCTCCGGCACCCGGGGCGGCAAGGGCGAGGAATTGACCCTTGCCTGCCGGGAAACCCTGCCGCACTCTTGCTGTTGAATGGTCGTTTAGCGGAGGCTGCATGAGACGGAGCGCGCCCAGGACACGGGCCGGCCGATCCGCGGGGGTGGGGGAAATCCTCTGGGCCCTGACGCTGCTCTTGACCGCGCTTGGCCTTGCCCTCCCCGGCATGGCGACGGCCGCCGACCCGGCCACCTGCAAGGCCGTGCGCCTGTCCGACATCGGCTGGACCGACGTCACCGCCACCACGGCCGTCACCAGCGTGATCCTCGAGGACCTGGGCTATGCGCCGAAGATCACCGTCCTGTCCGTGCCCGTCACCTATGCGGCCCTGAAGAACAAGGACGTGGACGTCTTCCTCGGCAACTGGATGCCCTCCATGGCCGAGGACCGGGCACCCTTCATCAAGGACGGTTCGGTGGACGTGGTCCGCATGAACCTGGACGGGGCCAAGTACACGCTTGCGGTGCCCGAGGCCCTCTATCAGGCGGGGCTGCACGACTTCAACGACATCCGCAGGTTCGCCGGGCCGCTGAACCATTCCATCTACGGGATCGAGCCGGGGAACGACGGCAACCGCCAGATCCTGACCCTGATCCACAACAACACCCACGGCCTGGGGGACTTCAAGCTGGTGGAGTCCTCCGAGCAGGGCATGCTGGCGGAGGTGGAGCGGGCGATCCGCGACAAGCGCCCCATCGTCTTCCTGGGGTGGGAGCCGCACCCCATGAACACCCGCTTTCCCATGCGCTACCTGTCCGGCGGCGATGCCAGCTTCGGCCCGAATTTCGGCGGGGCGAAGATCTATACCAACACCCGGGCCGGCTATGTCCGCGACTGCCCCAATGTCGGGCGGCTGCTGCAGAATCTCAGCTTCACCCTCAAGGACGAGGATGAGCTGATGGGGGCGATCCTGGACGCGCACCAGCCGCCCAAGGCCGCCGCCACGGCCTGGCTGACCGCCCATCCGCAGACGCTGAAGCGCTGGCTGGAGGGGGTGACCACCCTTGACGGCAAGCCGGCCACGACCCTGGCCGCCGCCGCCACGGCCGACGGCCCCATGGCCCTGATCACCGCCCACAAGATTCCCATCGGCCCAGCCATGTCGAGCCTGGTGGATGCGGTCAAGGCCCATGGGGCGGGCCTGTTCGACGCCATTTCCGTCGGTGTGCACGGGGCGGTGGACGGCCTGACCTTCCTTCTGAAGCAGGTGCCGCCGATCCTGCTGGTGGGTCTGATCGCCCTGCTGGCCTGGGGTCTGCAGCGGTCCCTGCCCCTGACCCTGTTCGTCGGCGCGGCCCTGCTGCTGATCATGAACCAGGGATACTGGGACGCCATGCTGGAGACCCTGTCCCTGGTGCTGTTCTCCGCCCTCATCTCCACCCTGATCGGGGTGCCCCTGGGCGTGGCGGCGGCGCACCGGCCGTGGCTGTACAACGCCCTGCATCCGGTGCTCGACCTGATGCAGACCCTGCCGACCTTCGTCTATCTGATCCCGACGCTGGTCCTGTTCGGGCTGGGGGTGGTGCCGGGGCTGATCTCCACCGTCATCTTCGCCCTGCCCGCACCCGTCCGACTGACCCATCTGGGCATCAGCTCCACGCCCAAGCCCCTGCTGGAGGCGGGAGAGGCCTTCGGGGCGACGAAGACCCAGCTGCTGTTCACCATCGAACTGCCGTCGGCCATGCCCACCATCGTCGCCGGGATCACCCAGTGCATCATGCTGAGCCTGTCCATGGTGGTGATCGCGGCCCTGGTGGGGGCCGGCGGGCTGGGCGTGCCGGTGGTGCGGGCCCTGAACACCGTGCAGGTGGCCATGGGCTTCGAGGCCGGGTTCGCCATCGTGCTGCTGGCCATCATCCTCGACCGGATCACCCGCCCACGGAAGGATGCGGCATGAGCGCGCCCGTCCCCGCCTCCATCGCCGTCGAGTTTCGCGACGTGGACATCCTGTTCGCGCCCAGGGGGCCGCGGGACCCGGCCCTGTCCCGGGCGGAGGCCCTGCTGAAGGCGGGGGCCGACCGCACGCGGATCGCTGCGGAGACCGGCGTGGTGCTGGGCGTGGCCGGGGCCAACCTGACCGTCCGGGCGGGGGAGATCTCGGTACTGATGGGTCTGTCCGGGTCCGGAAAGTCCACCCTGCTGCGCGCCGCCAACGGCCTGAACCGGGTCACCCGGGGGGAGGTGCGGGTGCGCCACGGGGGCGGGACCGTGGATGTGGCCGCCTGCGATGAAGCGACCCTGCGGGACGTCCGGCGCAAGTCCGTGGCCATGGTCTTCCAGCAGTTCGGCCTGCTGCCCTGGCGCACGGTGCGGGACAATGTGGGCCTGGGGCTGGAGTTCCAGGGCGTGGACAAGGCCGAACGCGCCCGCCGAGTGGACGAGAAGCTGGCCCTGGTGGGCCTCACGGACTGGGCCGACCGCAAGACCCAGGAACTGTCCGGCGGCATGCAGCAGCGGGTGGGCCTGGCGAGGGCCTTTGCCACCGACGCCGACATCCTGCTGATGGACGAGCCCTTCTCCGCCCTCGACCCCCTGATCCGCAGCCGGTTGCAGGACGAGCTGCTCAGCCTGCAGGCCAGCGTGCACAAGACCATCCTGTTCGTCAGCCACGACCTGGACGAGGCCCTGAAGCTGGGGGACAGCATCACCATCCTGGAGGGCGGGCGGATCATCCAGTCCGGCGGGTCGGAGGACATCGTGCTTCGTCCGGCCACGGACTATGTGGCGGAGTTCGTCCGGCACATGAACCCCCTGTCCGTGCTCACCGGCACCACGGTGATGCGGCCGGTGGATCCGGCGCAGGACGGAGCGCCGGAGGCGGAGGATGTGATGGCGGCGGACACGTCCCTGGGCGACCTGATCGACCGGCTGCACCGGTCCGGACGGCCGGTATTCCTGTCCGACGACGGACGGATCGTCGGCGTGTGCGGACCGTCCGAGATCCTGGCGGCCCTCGCCCGGCGGTGAGGGGGGGCTGGACGGCCCCTGACGGGCCTCCTCACCATGACGAAGGTTTATTGATCGAACCCACAAGACTCGCCGCGGGTTCCACAACGCGCGTCATCCTGAGGAGGGCGAAGCCCGTCTCGAAGGACGCAGGTCCGGTGCTGCGTGGTTCGAGACGCCCCGTTCCGGGGCTCCTCACCATGACGAAGGTTTGTGTGTTCGAGCCCGACGAGGCTGATGTTGGTTCCACAACGTGCGTCATCCTGAGGAGCCCCGAAGGGGCGTCTCGAAGGACGCCCCCCCTAGTTGAAGTGGTAGGTCAGGTTGACGCCCCAGGTCTGCGGCTTGGCATAGACGCTGGGGATCTGACCGGTCGAGGCCGCCACGTCATAGGTATAGACGCGGTAGATCTCGTTGGTGATGTTGTTGAGGAAGAAGGCGGCTTCCCACTTCTTGCCGTTGGGCGTCCAGCTGATCCGGGCATTGTAGACCGTGTGGGCCCCTTCCCGTTCCACCGGCGCGCACAGCACGGAGAAGCAGAACCGGCCCGTATACTGGGCGTCCCCCTGCAGGGCCAGGTAACCGGGACCCACCGGGAACTCGTAGCGGGCCAGCCCCTGGGCGGAGGTGTGCGGGGCCTGGGGCAGGTGGCGATCCACCAGGGTGCCGTCCGGCAGGTTCACGTTCTTCACCTGGTTGTCCAGCAGCGAGGTGGACCCCTGCAGGGTCAGGCCCTGGACCGGGTGCGTGACCAGCTCCACCTCGAAGCCCTCCTCGTTCGCCTTCTTGTTGACCACGCTCTCCACGAACTGCTGGTAGGTGAAGGCCTGATAGTTCGTGTAGTCGTAATAGAAGGACGTGACGTTCAGGGTGGTCTTCAGGGGCAGGGTCGACTTGAAGCCGACCTCATAGGCGTTCAGCACCTCCGGCTTGTAGGGAATGCCGTTGAGGAACGCCGCCTCGTAGCCGGCAAAGGGCGTGGCCGTGGACAGGGTGAAGCCGCCGCTCTTGGAGCCGCGGTTGAAGCTGCCATAGACCAGCACGTCCTGGGTCGGCTTCCAGTCCAGTTCGGCGCGGACGGAATAGTCGTCGAAGGTCTTGTCCGCATCCGACGGCTTCACATTGATCCCCGCCGTCACCTGCGAGGTGCCGTTGAAGGCATAGACCTCGCTGGTATTGAAGATGATGTGCTCGGCATAGGTGTCGAAGGCGTCGTAATTGACCTTGCGCTCATCGTTCCAGTAGCGCGCGCCGAAAATGGCCTTGAAGTTGTTGGGCAGGGTCCACTCGTCCTGGGCGAACAGGGCGTAGGAGGTGGTGTCCTGGGTGAAGGTCACGTTCGGCACATAGGGGCCATAGGCGCCGCCCACGGAATAGACGTCCGTATAGCCGTTCTGCGGGGCCGGCAGGGCGTAGGAGGCGGTATAGTAGCCGCTGACCTTCATGGCGAAGGCCCCCACCACCAGCTCGTGGTCGCCGAAGTGGCCGGAGGCGCGGATCTCTTCCGAAGCCTGCTTCACATTGGCGTTCTGGGCGAAGTTCACCTGATGGCTGGGAGACGCGCTGGGGTCCTCCAGATAGTGCTTGCCGTTGCTCTGCACGTCGGTGATCGAGGTGACGCGGAAGGCACCGACGGGGAATTCCACCTTCAGATTGGTGCCGAACAGGGTGCGGTCGGTATAGGAGGGGCCGCGGGCCTCCGTCAGGAAGGGATTGCCCCCCCGCTGCGGGTCCAGCGCGGTGTTCTCATAGCCGCTGAAGTCCGGGCCCGACGAGGTGTAGGTGCCCTGGCCGTTGGCGTTGGGCACCGCGCCCTCCCAGGCATACATGCCCGCCGAATGCTCGTGCGGATTGCGGGCGAAGCGGACATTGAAGGTCACGTCCACCTGGTCCGTCGGCTGCCAGGCGAAGATGCTGCGCAGGGCCCAGTGGTGGATGGCCCCACGGCTGGCGATGCTGGGGTCGAGGTTCTTGATGTAGCCGTCGGCCTCTTCCTGCATCCCCGACAGGCGCGCCTGCAGCCGGTCGGTGATCGGGCCGGAGACCGCACCCTCGATGTTGAAGTCCTGATAGCTGCCCGTGCCCACGGTCAGGTCCGACTGGAAGTCCCGGGTGGGCTTGTTGGAGATGAACTGGATGGCGCCGCCGGTGGCGTTGCGGCCGAACAGGGTGCCCTGCGGCCCGCGCAGCACCTCGACCCGCTGCAGGTCGAACAGGGGGAAGCCCGCCGAGACGAAGGAGCTGGAATAGCTGTCGTCCTGATAGACGGCCACCGGCGGCTCCTGCTCGTCGCCGAAGTCGTTCTGCGACACGCCGCGGATGTTGAAGACCACGGCGGACGGGGTGTACTCGTTCATCTTCAGGCCGGGCACGTCCCGCACCAGATCGGTGGAGTCCTTGATGCCCTGGCTGGCCAGCTGGGCGGAGCCCACCACGGTCACGGCAATGCCCACGTCCTGCAGGCGCTGTTCCCGCCGCTGGGCGGTGACCACCACCTGCTCCACCTGATCCGCCGCCGGGGCTGCGGCCGCAGCGTCTGCCGCCGCCGCCACGGAGGGCACGACGCAGAGGCCGGCAAGGGCGGCGCCGGACAGCAGCGCGGAGCGAAGCGCGGTCGCCGATGGGTAAATCCGAGCCATGGTCCTGATCCTCGTTCCGGCGCGCACGCCAAGTGTTTTAGCCTGATTTTGAAAAAATGTACGTCCGACCGTGAGTCCGTCACTTGAATGTTTGCGCCACGGGTCCGCGCGTTTCCGTCATGGGAGCGTCATAAGCGACCTCGGCCGACGGCGGTTGCATTTGCGCCACTACCGCTGGGCGGTCTCCCAGTTCCCGGCCACGTGGAAATCGGCGTTGGAGGGCGGCAGCGGCGTCCGGCCGAGGATGTGGTCCGACGCCTTCTCCGCCAGCATGATGGTGGGGGCATTCAGGTTGCCGGTGGTGATCGACGGCATGATCGAGGCATCGGCGACCCGCAGGCCCTCCACCCCGATCACCCGGGTCTCCGGGTCCACCACCGCCATGGGATCGTCGGCGCGGCCCATGCGGCAGCTGCAGGAGGGGTGATAGGCCGTCTCCACCTTGTCGCGGATGAAGGCGTCGATGGCGGCGTCGTCGGTCACATGGCTGCCCGGCTGCAGCTCCTCCCCCCGATAGGGATCGAAGGGGGCCTGGGCGAAGATCTCCCGGGTCAGGCGGACGCAGGCGCGCATCTCCTCCCAGTCGTCCGGGTGGCTCATGTAGTTGAAGCGGATCTCCGGCTTGGCCGACGGCTCGGGGGAGCGCAGGCGCACCCAGCCCCGGCTCTTGGACCGCATGGGGCCCACATGGGCCTGGAAGCCGTGCTGCTTCGCCATCGACTGGCCGTCATAGGTCACGGCCAGCGGCAGGAAGTGATACTGGATGTCCGGATAGCGGATGCCCGCCCGGCTGCGGATGAAGCCGCAGCTCTCGAAGTGGTTGGTGGCACCCAGCCCGTCCTTCAGCAGCACCCAGCGGGCCCCGATCAGGAACTGGGCCAGCGGATTCATGACGGAATAGAGGGTCACGGGCAGTTTGCTGGCGACCTGGAAGTAGAATTCCAGATGGTCCTGCAGGTTCTCCCCCACCCCCGGCCGGTCGGCGATCACCGGAAGGCCGTGACGGCGAAGCTCCTCCGCCGGGCCGATGCCGGACAGCTTCAGCAGCTGGGGCGAATTGATCGCGCCCCCGGCCAGCACCACCTCCCGCGCGGCGCGGACGGTCACGGTCCGGTCGCCCTGCCGGTAGGTGACGCCCACGGCGCGGCGTCCCTCGAAATCGATGCGGCTGACCTGGGCCCGGGTGCGGACCGCGAGGTTCGGGCGGTTCCGGGCGGGCTTCAGATAGGCGGTGGCCGCGCTCCAGCGCCGCCCCTCCCCCACCGTCATGTCCATCCGGCCGAAGCCCTCCTGCCGGCGGCCGTTGATATCGTCCGTATGCGGATAGCCCGCCGCCTCTGCCGCCGCCAGCCAGGCGGCGTGCAGGGGGTTCTTCAGCGTGCCGTAGCGGGTCTTCAGCGGCCCGCCCTCGCCCCGCCAGGCATCGCCCCCCTCGGCCCGGTCCTCTGCCCGCTTGAAATAGGGCAGCACGTCGGCATAGCCCCACCCCTGCGCCCCCTCGTCCCGCCAGCGCTCGAAATCCAGGGGATTGCCGCGGACATAGACCATGCCGTTGATGGCCGACGAGCCGCCCAGCACCCGCCCGCGGGGGGTGTGCAGCCGCCGCCCGCCCAGGGCCGGTTCCGGCTCGGCCTCGTAGTCCCAGATGTAGCGCTTGTCGTTCATGGGGATCGACAGGGCCGTGGGCATCTGGATGAAGATCGAGCGGTCGTCGCCCCCGGATTCCAGCAGCAGCACCCGGTTGCCCGGGTCCGCGCTCAGCCGGTTGGCCATGACGCAGCCCGCAGACCCCGCGCCGATGATGACGAAGTCGAACATCTCCGACATGGGTCGCCTCAGTAGGGGGCGTCGATGGCGCCCAGGGCGACATAGACGCTCTTCAGCTGGGTGTAGTGCTCGATGGCGGCGCGGCCGTTCTCCCGGCCCAGGCCCGAAGACTTGTAGCCGCCGAAGGGCAGCTCGATGGGCGTGACATTGTACTGGTTGATCCAGCAGGTGCCCGCCTGCAGCTCCGCAATCACCCGGTGGGCGCGGGTCAGGTCCTTCGTGAACACCCCGGCGGACAGGCCGAACTCGGTGTCATTGGCCCGGGCCACGACCTCCGCCTCGGTGTCGAAGTCCAGCACCGCCATCACCGGGCCGAAGATCTCCTCCCGCACGATGCTCATGTCGTCCGTACACGCATCGAATATGGCGGGGGAGACGAAGTGGCCCTGCGCCAGGGCCCCGGCGGTGAGGCGTTCGCCGCCCATCACCAGCCGCGCCCCCTCGGCCTTGCCCTGTGCGATATAGGCCAGCACCTTGTCCATGTGCGCGCGGGAGATCAGGGCCCCCACATGGGTGCTGGGATCGAGGGGATCGCCGATCACCATCTTCGCCACCCGCGCCGTCAGCCTGTCGAGGAAGGCCTGCTTGACTGACCGGTGCACGAAAACCCGGGTGCCGTTGGAACAGACCTCTCCCGCCGAATAGAAGTTGGCCATCAGGGCCCCGGACACGGCATTGTCCAGGTCCGCATCCTCGAACACGATGAAGGGCGACTTGCCGCCCAGCTCCATGGTCACGGCCTTGAGCGTCGGCGCGGCATCGGCCATCACCTTCTTCCCCGTCTCCACCGCGCCGGTGAGGGAGACCTTGCGGATCAGGGGATGGCGGGACAGCAGACGCCCGGTCTCGACCCCGCCCTGCACCACATTGAACACGCCGGGCGGCAGGCCCGCCTCGGTATAGATCTCCGCCAGCCGCAGCGCCGTCAGGGGCGTCAGGTCGGCGGGCTTGAAGATCATGGCATTGCCGCAGGCCAGCGCCGGGGCGGATTTCCAGCAGGCGATCTGGATCGGATAGTTCCAGGCCCCGATGCCCGCCACCACGCCCAGGGGCTCGCGCCGTGTGTAGCCGAAGGCCTGGGGCCCCAGATCGATGTGCTCTCCGCTGATGGTCGCCGCCACCCCGCCGAAATATTCGAGGCAGTCCGCGCCGGACATCACGTCCACCGCCAGGGTCTCCTGGATCGGCTTGCCGGTGTCCCGGGTCTCCAGCTCCGCCAGTTCGGCATTGGCGGCACGCAGCAGGTCGGCGGCGCGCTTGAGCACTCGGCCGCGCTCCGTCCCGGTCATGCGGGCCCAGACCTTTTGCCCCGCGACGGCGGCGGCCACGGCGGCCTCCACCGTGTCGGGACCGGCGATCTCCACCACGCCCAGCAGCGCCCCCGTCGCCGGGTTGCGGGTCTCGAAGGTCGCGCCGGACCCGTCGATGAAGGCCCCGCCCACATGGCTGCGGAACACATGCCCGGAGCCGGGAACCGCCACGGCCGGGGCTTCCGCCCCCATGGCCGCCAGACGGCTGTCGACAAAGGCGGTGAGCATGGCCCGGGCGCTTTCGCTGTCCGCCTCGCGCCAGGTGGACAGGGCCGCCCGCAGCCAGACCCCATCGATCATCGCCGCGATCATGGCCGCCAGCCGCCGCGCTTCCGCCCCCGGCAGCAGCATCTTCAGGGCATGCCGCAGATTGGACAGCATGCGCTTCTGGTAGACCAGCTGGACCCGGCGCAGGCTCTCGTTGTGCAGGACCTGCCCCCAGAAGGCGAGCCAGGCGGAGCCGGTACGCTGGTCGAACTCCTTGGCGTCCAGATTGGCGTCAATGACCGCCTGCACCCGCTCCCGCGGGCCGTCGGCGGCATTGAGCCGGGCCAGCACCGCCTCCCCCAGCCGGGTCGTCAGGGTCCGGAACGCCGCCTCGAGCAGGCCGTCCTTGTCGCCGAAATAATGGGCCACCAGACCGGGGCTCACCCCCGCCCGACCGGCGATCTGGGCGAGCGTCGATCCCACGTATCCCACCTCGGCCAGGCTATCGAGGGTCATCTCGATCAGCTGGCCGCGGCGTCCCTCATCCCCGTCGTTGCGGGAAGGGCCGGACGCGGACGGTTCGGGCGGCCTGGGCGGCTTTGAGGAGGACATTTCACCCCGATTGAATGAGCGTTCAACCGGCAGGCTATCATGCTCCGGCCCCGGGGCGTCAATCCTGCCCGGGGTCGCAACACCCGGCACGGGACCGTCCGGAGGCGACAATATGCGACCCTGGATAGTATTTTCACTGCGATCCCGGCGGCCCGCTTCTCCCGACAGGTGAACCGGACCGGCGGGGATGGCCACGCTGGCAAGGAATGACGCCGCGCTGACCGGCCCATCGGTCGCTCACAACTCCCCCACTGGTTGTTCTGCCGCCGGGCCCTGCTGTTGCGCCGCCCGGGATTTCCGTTAAGATTTTCAACGTGCGGCGTAGCCCGCGAGGGGGTGCCGTTTGACCAGCGAAGTCCTGCTGATGAATCTGGAGGCCGTCGTTCTCGGTGCCGACAGCGCCGTGACGATCTCTGCGCCGGACCGGGGCCGCTTTTCCCAGTCGGGCATCGAGAAGATCTTCCTGGTCAACGAGAGGGGACCGGTCGCGGCCATGGTCTATGGGGGCGGGTCCTATTGCGGCCTGCCCTGGCGTACGGTCCTAGGCCAGTTCAGCGACTATTGCGGCCCGGACCTGCTCAGTCTCGACGACTATTTTTCGAAGCTGAACGACTATCTCGCCAACATCGAAAAACACACCAACGTGGGCATCGACCCGAGCTACGAGGTCGACAACTTCAACGCCTACATGGACGACTTCATCCACGACTATCTGCTGTGGGTGCTGGCGGCGGGCTGGACGCCGGGCCAGCCGATCCCCGAGGCCACCGCCTTCAAGGCCCTGAAGTACCTGGAGCAGGAGGTGCTGTTCGAGCCGGACATGCCCTATTCCGGCGAGGCCGATGCGGGGGGGCCGGTCCCGCGGGCCCGGGTCGAGGCCAGTTCCCGGCTGACCGACCTGGTGGCGCGCAACCTCGCCTCGGCGGTGTCGACGGCCCTCGGTCGCAAGCTGCAGGGCGTCGCCATGCCGGAGGCGGTGATCCCGCCCCTGCTGCGCCTGGCGGTGGAATCCCTGGTGGTGGAGTGGCTGCCGGATTCCTCCCTCTATACGGGCCTCGTCCTGGCGGGGTTCGGGGCCGGTCAGGCCCTGCCGGCGCTTTACAGCTTCCGCTTCATCGGGGCCTTCGGCGGACTGCTGAAGACCCGCCGCTATGCCCCCCGCCGTCCGCGGCCGAACAGCGATCCGGTGATCTTCCATTCCTATGCCCAGGACCAGTTGATCCGCGGCTTCGTCTATGGCGCGCTGCCGGAATACGAGACCACCGTGCGCCATGTGACCATGGACTATCTGATCCGGACCTTCGACGCGATCGTCGGCAACATCAGCGAGACCAACAAGAAGCTGGCCGAACAGGTCCGCGAACAGCTGGCCGACGTGGCGCGGGAGGCCACCGCGCTGGGCCTGAACACCGCCCGGGCGCAACGCTCCGGCGAGGTGTTCGAGACCCTGTGGCCGGCGCTGGATTCCGCCAATGCCGATGTCCTGTCCTCCCACGCCCTCAAGCTGATGGAGCTGACGGTGCTGGAACACGAACTCTTGGCCGAGCCCAGCGTCTCCCGGCCGATCTGGGTGCTCGCCATGGAACGGGGCCGCTTCTACTGGCTGAAGGATGGGGTGCGAACATGAGCCGAACCGACAAGGGCCCCGCGGGGCCGTCCGATGCCGCCCGCCGGGCAGAGGCCGCCGCCGCGGCCCGCAAGCTGGTGGAGGGCCTGTCCCGGGACATCACCGACCGCGCGCCGGTGGCCATTGCCCGCCGGTCCCGTCCCCTGTGGGCGCGGCTGACCCGGCGCAGCGACCCCTTCCAGGTGACCGAGGCCGAAGTCCGGGCCTGGCTGGCCGGGATGGAGGCGCGTCACCCGCCCCTGATCGCGTCTGCGGAGACGGCGGACACGGCCGGTCTGGCAGCGGTCCGCCATCGGGACAGCCGGGTGGCCTGAGGGCTCGGGCTCCTACTGAGGCTCAGGCGCAGGCGCTGAGGGATGCGGTGCCGGGATCGACCCGGACCGTGGACCACTGGTCCACCGCGAGCAGCAGGTCCGCCGGGGCAATGGGCTTGGCGATGTGGCCGTTCATGCCGGCCCGGGCCGTGGCCTCCCGGTGCTCCGGCAGCACATTGGCGCTCAGGGCGATGATCGGCGTGTCGGCATTGGGACCGCCCGGGGTGCGGATCGCCCGGGCCGCCTGATAGCCGTCCGTTCCCGGCATCTGCAGGTCCATGAACACCAGATCGAAGGTCTGCTGCGCGGCCAGGGTCACGGCCTCGTTGCCGCCTTCGGCGACGACCACGGACTGGCCGGCGGCTTCCAGCATGGTGCGGATCAGTTCCCGGTTCACGGCCACGTCGTCCACCACCAGGACCTGACGGCCCGTCCGCCGCGGGCCGGCGCGCCGCTCGACCCCCGGGTCCCGGGGCGCGATGGCCAGGGCCTCCGCCGGGACCTCGAAGCGGAAGGTCGACCCCTGGCCGAACGCCGACTCCACCGCGATCCGCCCCCCCATGAGGCTCACCAGCTTGGCGCAGATGGACAGGCCGAGCCCGGTGCCCCCGTGGCGGCGGTTGGAAGACCCGTCCAGCTGCGAGAAGCGCTGGAACAGCTGGCCCAGCTTGTCCCCCGGGATACCGAGCCCCGTGTCGCGGACGGCCACGGTGAGCTGCTGCGCTTGCGCATCGAAGGACGCGACGATCGCGACTCCGCCCCGGTCCGTGAACTTCAGGGCATTGCTGATGAGATTGACCACCACCTGCCGCAGACGCCCCCAGTCCCCCACGGGCTGGTGGCCCTGCGGCGCATGGACCTCCAGGTCCAGGGTCAGCCCCCGGCTGGCCGCGATCTCGGCGAACATGGCCAGGGTGTCCTCGAGCTCCGCCTCCAGATCGAAGGGGGCGGGGCGCAACTGGACCTCTCCGGCCTCCATCCGGGCGAAGTCGAGGATGTCGTTGACCAGGGCCAGCAGGGTGTCGCCGCTGGAGGTGATGCGGTTGACGTGGGTCCGCGCCTCGTCCCGGATCGACTCGTTGCGCTGCAAGAGCCCGGCAAAGCCGATGATCGCAGTCAGCGGCGTGCGGATCTCGTGGCTCATGTTGGTCAGGAATTCGGACTTGGCCGCCGCCGCCGCCTCGGCACGGAGCTTGGCCTCGATCAGGTCGTCCTCCAGCACCCGACGGGCCGTCACGTCCCGATAGCTGGTGATGGCGCTGCGCTCGCCGGTCTGGGGATCGCAGACCAGGGTCGGGTTGCCCTCCAGCCAGTAATAGGCCCCGTCCCGACCGCGGACCCGGTATTCGCGGCGGACGTCCTTGTCGACGGTGGTGCCGACGAACAGGCCGCAGAGGATCTCCTTCGCCCGCTCCACGTCGTCGGGATGCACGAAGTCGATGGTGGAGCGGCCGATCAGGTCCGACTCCTCGTAGCCATAGGCGCGAACGGAGGGGGACACGTAGCGGATCAGGCCATCGCTGCCGAGCCAGACCACCACGTCGGTCCCGTGGTCGGCGATCATCCGGAAGCGGGCCTCGCTCTCCTGCAGGGCCTGCTCCCGGCGGCGGGCGTCGGTGACGTCCATGATCATGCCGAAGACCGTGACGATCTGCCCGTCCTCGTCCCGCTGGAAGGCCCCGTTGGTCGCCACGTACCGCCGCTCGCCCTCGGGGGTGAGAATCGCCGCCTCGATGCTGTAGGGTCGGCCATCGACGATGGCGTCCAGCACCACCTGGCGCAGCCGGTCCCGGTCTTCCGGGGCATAGATGGCGACCAGGTCGTCCTGGGTCATTTCCTGCACATGGCCGGGCACCCCCAGGATGCGGGCGGCCCCGCGGCCCAGGACAAAGACCTGCCGCACGGGATCGAACCGCCAGTGGCTGACCCCGGCCAGTTCCTCGGCCAGTTCCGTCAGCCGGGTGCTGGTGGCCACGGACTTTTCCGACCGGTCGGCCCGGGTCGCCTCGCGCCAGAACCGCTGGAGATTGCCGTGCAGGTCGAGGAACAGCGAGCGCAGCACCCACAGGACCAGCGCGCCGCTCGACAGGGTCGGCAGGACCATCCACGGCGTGCCGTTGCGCATCTGGGTCAGCCCCGCAGCGACCTGGATCAGCGCCAGCAGGGACAGGGGCGGGATCAGGTTGATCAGCAGCCGGCCGGGCCGGGCATAGTCCTGGACCAGGGTCCGGAACATCAGCACGCCCAGCAGGGTCACCCCGAAGGTCTGGGGCGGGCCGGTGTAGAAATAGAGGAGGAAGCTCGCCGCGAGGGAGAATCCCAGATTGATCAGCCAGGCGGCGACGGTGCGCATCCGCCGGTCGCCACTGGTCTCGGCCTCACCCGTGCCGCCGAGGCCCTTCTCCACGAGATAGAGGATGGCCATGCCGGCGAACCACGCCCCAGCGAGGGACGGTCCGACCACCGGAAGGGCGGCGACAAACACGATGGTGGCGTAGAGCAGGCTGGAGGACTTCAGTCCGGCGGCGGCGTCAAGTCGCTGTCGCAGAAGGGGAAGGAGCCGCTCGGGAACTGGGTCGGTCATCGGCGGCGGGGGCCCGTGGGTTGTGAGTGGCCGTTTCTCGGACGTGCCGGGTCTTCCGCCAGCCAGGTGCTCGCCGGAGTCGCGGTACTCTCGACCCCAGCCTTGCCCAATCGCCTAAACAATCGGTTGATATTTCCCGCAGGACCGGGCCGGCGCGCCCATTCCGGGACCGGATGTGGGAGGAACATCAATTTCCATCGACGATGGCTGTGAATTCGGGTGAAGTACGGCCTCACAACCAGCCTTCGCGGACGAGCAGCGACGAGGGCGGAGAGAACGGGACGGACACCCAGGTGGACCTGAGACGACGCGACGACCTGTTTGCCCGGCTGGAGGGGCAGACCTTCGACCTGCTGGTGATCGGCGGCGGTGTCACCGGGGCCGGTGTGGCCCGGGATGCGGCCCAGCGCGGCCTGAGCGTGGCCCTGGTCGAGGCGGGGGACTTTGCCTCCGGCGCGTCCAGCCGGTCCTCGAAGATGATCCACGGGGGCCTGCGCTACATGGCCCAGGGCGACCTCGGCCTGGTGGGCGAAGCTGCGACGGAGCGCAAGGCGGTGGAGCACATCGCCCCCCACCTGACCCGCCAGACGCCCTTCGTCATCCCGGCCAAGAACGCCGCCGTGATCGCCAAGCTGCGGGCGGGCATGTGGGCCTTCGAGAAGCTGGGCTCGGTGCCGAAGGACCGGCGGCACGAGGTCTGGTCCCGGACCGATCTCGAGGCGCGGGAACCGGCCCTGCGGCGGGACGACCTGTTCGGTGCCGTGGTCTATCCGGAATATCTGACGGACGATGCCCGCCTGACCCTGGCCAATGTCCGCTCCGCCGTGGCGGACGGGGCGGAGGCCCTGAACTACGCGCCGGTGATCGAGGTGATCGTCGAGGACGGGCGGGCCACGGGGGTCGTGGTTGGGGACGGACTGAAGGACCGCGCCCCCCGCGCGCGGGTCCGGGCCCGGGTGATCATCAATGCCGCCGGTCCCTGGGTGGATGCCCTGCGCGGGCTTGAGGCGGCCACTGCGCCGACGAGGCTCAGCCTGACCAAGGGCGTGCATCTGGTGACCCCGCGGTCCCGCCTGCCGGTGTCGCGGACGGTGATCTATCCCGCCGCGGACCGGCGCAGCGTCTTTGCCGTGCCCAAGGGCGACGTCACCTATATCGGCACCACCGACACCTTCCATCCGAAGGCGGAGCACTGGCCGGAGATCACCGGGGACGACGTGCGCTACCTGCTCGACGCCACCAATGCCCGCTTCGACATCCCCCCGCTGCGGCCGCAGGACCTGGTGTCCGCCTGGTCGGGTCTGCGCCCCCTGGTGGCGCAGGAGGGCAAGTCGGCCTCCGAGATCTCCCGCAAGGACGAGGTCTGGACCGGCCCCGGCGGCATATTGTCCATCGCCGGGGGCAAGCTGACCGCCTATCGCCGCATGGCGGAGCGGATCGTGGACATGGCGGAGGAGGCGCTGGGCCGGACACCGACCCCCTCCCGCACGGCGGACACGCCGCTGCAGGGCGGGGATGTGGACGTGGCCGCGGCCCGCGCCGCCTGCGGCCCGGACGGGGACCGGCTGGTCGGCCTCTATGGTGCCGACGCGCCGGACATGGCCGCCGCAGGCGCTGGCCCGGCGGTGGAAGCCCGCCACGCAGTGCTGTGCGAGGGGGCAGTGACCCTGGAGGACTACTGGGTCCGCCGCAGCGCCCGGGCCTGGTTCGATGCCGACGGGGGCGTGGCCGCGCTGGCCCCCGCCGCCGAGGCCATGGCCCCGCTGCTGGGCTGGTCCCAGGCCGAGATCGCCCGGGAGATTGCGGGCTGCGTCGCCCGCCGGACGGCGCTGATGAGCGCCATGGAGACCACATGACCGTTGCCGAAGACCTGATCCGGACCCTGGGGCCCGACCGCGTGCTGACCTCCGACGAGGCCCGTGCGGCCCGCCGCCACGACTACTGGATGGTCTCGAACCTGCGGGACCGGCAGGGGCGCGGCGCGCCCATGCCCGCCTGCGTGGTCCGCCCGGCCTCGGTCGCCGACGTGCAGGCCACGGTCAGGGCCTGCGTGGCGACCGGCACCCCGCTGATCCCCTTCGGCCAGGGCAGCGGTGTGGTGGGCGGCGTCATCGCCGGATCGGAGGCGGTGCTGCTGGACCTGGGTGCCCTGAACCGGGTGCGGTCCATCGACCCGGTGAATCTGACCGCCAGCTTCGACGCGGGCCTGAACGGTCTGGCGGCGGAGGAGGCCGTGGCGGCACAGGGCCTGACCACCGGCCACTGGCCCCAGTCCATCGCCCTGTCCACCGTGGGCGGCTGGATCGCCACCCGGGCGTCGGGCCAGTTCTCCACCGCCTACGGCAATATCGAGGACATCGTCTATTCGGTGGAGGCGGTCCTGCCCTCCGGCGAGCTGGTGGTGCTGGGCCGCGGCCCCCGCGCCGCCGCCGGGCCGGACCTGCGCCACATCATGCTGGGCTCCGAAGGGACGCTGGGCGTGATCACCGGCGTCACCCTGTCGCTGCGCCGCAAGGCCGAGGCCCAGGCCGTGACCGCCTTTGCCGCCCAGACCATGCAGCAGGGCTTCGACTTCCAGCGGGAGATCGTCCAGACCGGCTGGCGTCCGCCGGTGATGCGCCAGTACGACGTGCGCGAGAGCGGCCGCCTGCATGCGGACGCGAAGGACTGCACGGTGATCATGGTGCACGAGGGGCCCGCGTCCCTGGTGGCGGCCGAGACCGCCGCGGTGACGGCGCTGGCCGCCCGCATGGGGCTGGAGCCCCTGCCCGGCACCATCGTCCAGCACTGGCTGGGGCACCGCAACCACGTCCCCGGCTGGGACCAGATCCTGGAGCGCGGCATCGTCGCCGACACGGTGGAGGTGTCCGCCCCCTGGGACCGGATCGGGGCGGTCTATGACGCGGCCACGGCCTCGGTGGCGGAGATCCCCGGCTGCCTCGCCGCCTCCGCCCATTCCAGCCACGTCTATCGCAGCGGGCTGAACCTCTACTTCACCTTCGCCATCCGCCCCGACGCGGAGGGTGACATGGAAGGGGCCTATTTCGAGTCCTGGCAGCGGATCATGGCGGCCACGGCGGCGGCGGGGGGCAGCCTGTCCCACCACCACGGCATCGGCCGGGTCCGCCGGGGGTGGATGGAGACCGAACTCGGCGCCACAGGCGTCACCCTGCTGCAGACCCTCAAGTCCGCCCTCGATCCCGCCGGCGTGATGAACCCCGGCGTGCTGGTGCCGGATCGTGCGGAAGGCGGGGCCCGCTGATGGGGGCCCTTGTCCTCGCCATCGATGCCGGGACCACCAATCTGCGGGTCTGCGTCTTCAGCCTGGACGGCACCCTGCTCGGCCAGACCACCCTGCCGGTGGCCACCCGGTCCCCGGCACCGGGCCTGGTGGAACAGGATGCCGAGGCCATCTGGCGCTCGACCCAGACCGCCATCGGCCGCACCCTCGCCCGGATCGGCCGCACCGCCCAGGACCTGGCCTGCATCGGCGTCACCTCCCAGCGGACCAGCGCGGTGCTGTGGGACCGCACGACCGGCGAGCCCCTCACCCCCCTGGTGGTGTGGAGCGACCTGCGCGGCGTCCAGCGGGCCCGCGCCCTGAACCGCGACGCGGGCACGGCGCTGGCCCCGCAGCAGGCGGCGGCCAAGCTGGAGGGCCTGGTGGCCTCCCGCCCGGACATCCCGGCCGCGCGCATGGCCTTCGGCAATATCGACACCTTCCTGATCTGGAAGCTCAGCGGCGGGACGGCCCATGTGATGGACCGCAGCCAGGCCTGGCCGACGGGGTATCTGAACCTGCAGACCCTGGGCTGGAACACCGAGCTGATGGCCTTCCAGGCCCTGTCGCCGGAGATCTTCCCCACCCTGTGCGACACCTGGGGGCCGCTGGCCATGAGCGACCCGCGGGCCATCGGCGCGGCCGTGCCCATCGCCGCGGACGTGGCCGACCAGCAGAGCGCCCTGATCGGCCAGGGCTGCGAACGGGCGGGAGAGTTCAAGGTCACCTACGGCACCTCCGCCACCCTGGACGTGTCCACCGGCGGGGCCTTCCTCTATCCGGACCCGAACTTCCCGCCCTTCATCCTCTCCGCCGTCGGGGGGGAGTTCCGCTTCTGCCTCGAGGGCATGGTGTTCACCGCAGGCGCTGCCCTGGACTGGCTGCGCGCCACCTTCGGCCTGGGGGAGATTGCCGAGTTCAACGCGCTGGCCGACAGCGTGGCGACCAGCGACGGGGTGGCCTTCCTGCCCGCCCTGCAGGGCTTGGGCGCGCCCTGGGGCGATCCCGACCGCCGGGCGGGCCTGCACGGTCTGAGCGGCGCCACGGGGCGCGGCCAGATCGCCCTGGCGGCGCTGGAAAGCATCGCGTTTCGGGTCTGCGAGATCCATCACCGGCTCGGTCAGCTGACGGATCTTCCGCCTGCGGATCATCTGCGCGCCGACGGGGGCCTGACCTCCAGCGACCGGCTGATGCAGCTGCAGGCGGACCTGATCGGCCTGCCCGTGGCCCGCCATGCCCATCGGGAGGCCACGGCCGCCGGGGCCGCCGTCTGCGCCGCCCGGGGGGTGGGCCTGCTGGGTGCCGACGAGACCCGCGCCTTCGTCGCCCATGACCGGGTGTTCGAGCCGCAGATCAGCCGCGATGCGGCCGCCGCGCGGCTGGCGGCGTGGCAGGCGGCGGTGCACCCCGCCCCCTGACAGGTCCGGAGCAGATCAGATCAGAGCAGGGCGGCGACGGCGGCGTCCAGCTGTTCCGGCGTGGTGGTGGGGGCATAGCGCTCCACCACCGCTCCGTTGCGGTCGATCAGGAACTTGGTGAAGTTCCACTTGATCCCCTCCGACCCCAGAAGCCCCTTCTTCTGCGCCTTCAGATAGGTATAGAGCGGGTGCGCCTTCGGCCCGTTCACCTCGATCTTGCCGAACATGGGGAAGGTCACGTCATAGGTCAGGCTGCAGAAGCTGGCGATCTCCTCTGCATTTCCGGGTTCCTGCGCGCCGAACTGGTTGCAGGGAAAGCCCAGGATCTCCAGACCCCGGTCCTTGTACTTGCGATAGAGCGCCTCGAGCCCGGTGAACTGCGGGGTGAAGCCGCACTTGGACGCCGTGTTGACGATCAGCAGCACCTTGCCCCGGTAGTCCGCCAGGGACACGGCCTTTCCGTCCAGGGTCTGGGCTTCGTGGTCATAGAGGCTCATGTCGCGGCTCCGGCGTCGGGGCAAGGGGGCGAAGGCTCAGGCCTTCTTCAGGAATTCCGTGCGCAGGACCAGGTCCTTGACCTTGTCGGCGCGGCATTCGATCTCGGCGTCGTCGTCGGTCAGGCGGATGCCCCGGATCAGGGTGCCGCGCTTCAGGGTCACGGACGTGCCCTTCACCTTCAGGTCCTTGATCAGGGTGACATTGTCCCCGTCCACCAGTTCGGCGCCGTTGCTGTCGCGACAGGTCATGGGGTCTCCGTCAGTGCGCGTCCGCGGCGGTCCACACCACCGGGAACAGGGGATGGTCGAGGGGGGCCCCGGCCGGCAGCTCGTCCGCCAGACCCGGAAAGTCCGGGGAGGTCTTCCACGGACGGGGCGCATGCACCACGTCGTCGCCGACGAACCGCAGGGACAGGGCCCGGCGGCGGGTGGTGGTGCCCGCAGACGCATGCAGGGTCAGCATGTGGAACATCAGCGCATCCCCCGGCTCCAGCGCCCAGTTGAGGATGCGGTAGCGGTCCGCCGGGGCGGCGTCGATGTCCGGCAGTTCCTCCAGCGAGCCCGGCGGGAACCACTTGGCCTCCTCGCTCATGAAGGTGCGGGGCATCAGCCAGGGCCCCAGGTGCGAGCCGGCCACGAACTTCAGGGCAGACTCCGCCGGGACCGGGTCCAGGGGGGCCCACAGGCTGACATTCTGGAAGCCGTCGATGTTGTAATAGGGCTGGTCCTGGTGCCAGGGCGTGGGCTGGCGGGTGGCGGCCTCCTTCACCAGCAGGTGATCGTGGTGCAGGCGCACGGTCTGCGCACCCATCAGGGCCCCGGCCACCGCCGGTGCCGCCGACCGGCTGGCCAGGGTGGCGTATTCCGGAATCCGCTGCCAGTTGCGGAAATCCTCGAAGAACCGTCCGGGGTCGGAGAGATCGCTGGCCACGGCGGCATAGGGGCCGGGCTTCGCCAGATTGGCCTCCACTCCCCGCTCGGCCAGGGCCACCTCCTCCGGCGTGAACAGGCCACGCACCACCACCGCACCGTCGGCCTTGAAGGCCCGGGCGAGGCTGTCCAGGTCGAAGCGGTCCGCCGCTTCCGCGTCTCGAAGATTGCGCAGGGTCGTCTCCTTGGTCATGCTGCCAGCATAATCACGTCGGCTGGGTCACGCCAACCGGCGAAGCGGGGAAATGACGGGCATGATCAAGGGATGGGTGGCCGCGCTGGCCGGACTGGCCATGATCCTTGGCGGATCGTGGCTGGGGGCGCAGATCCAGACCCGGGACGGGGTCGAGGTGCAGGACGTGCGCTTTCCCGGCGGCGACGGCACGGTGATGAGCGGGCTGCTCTATCTGCCGCGGACCGCCACGCCGCTGGCCCGGGCCCCGGGCATCCTGGCCGTGCACGGCTACATCAACAGCCGCGAGACCCAGGACGGCTTTGCCATCGAGTTCGCCCGGCGGGGCTATGTGGTGCTGGCCATGGACCAGACCGGTCACGGCTACAGCGGCGGGGCGGCCTTTTCCGCGGGCTTCGGCGGTCCGGCGGGGCTGAGATACCTGCGCAGCCTGCCCATGGTGGACACGGCCAATATCGGCCTGGAGGGCCATTCCATGGGGGGCTGGACGGTGCTGGCCGCCGCCGCCGCCATGCCCGGCGACTACCGCGCCATGGTGCTGGAGGGGTCCTCCACGGGAAAGCCCTTCGCCGCCGACGGCACCCGCACCTGGCCGCGCAATCTCGAGGTGGTGTTCAGCCGCTATGACGAGTTCTCCAAGATCATGTGGGGCGTCGACCGGGCGCAGGACGTGACCCACAGCGCCAAGCTGCAGGCCGTGTTCGGCACCGACCGGACCATCGTGCCCGGCCGCATCTACGGCTCCCTGGCGGACGGCACCGCCCGGCGGCTGGAAACGCCGCTCACCACCCACCCGGGCGACCATTTCTCCCCCGAGGCCATCGGCCAGGCCCTGGACTGGTTCGCCGTGACCCTGAAGCCGGTGACGCCCCGGGCCAATGGCGACCAGATCTGGTACTGGAAGGAGATCGGCACGGGCGTGGCACTGGTGGGCTTTGCGGCCCTGATCCTCGGCCTGTTCGACGGACTCCTGGGCCTGCCCCTGTTCGCTCCCCTGCGGGCCTCGCCGCCCGCCGACGGCCCGGGCGCGTCCCCCGGCTGGATCGCCACCACGGCCCTCGTCCCGATCCTGACCCTGTTCCCGGCCTTCATCGCCGTGACCCTGTTCGTGAAGCCGAGCGCGCTGCTGCCCCAGACCATCAACAACCAGGTGATCGCCTGGGCGCTCACCAACACCGCCCTCACCGCCCTGTTCGGCCTGCGCGGAAAGGCCCCGGCGGGGCGGCCGGTGGACCTGGTCCGCGCCGCACTCCTGGCGCTGGTCGTCTCCGGGGCGGGGTGGCTGTCCCTGTACGCCGCCGACCAGCTGTTCAAGGTGGACTTCCGCTTCTGGGTGGTGGCGCTGAAGCTGCCGGATGCGGCGCAGTGGCGGATCATGCTGAGCTATTTCCCGCCGCTCTTGCTGTTCTTCTGGGTCAGCCTGACGGCGCTCTGCCGTCGCCTGCCGGGCGCGAAGTCGCCCTATGCGGTGGCGGTGGCGGCGCTCGCAGGCGGGTTCGCCCTGTTCCTCGCCCTCGACTACGGCGTCTTCTTCGTGACCGGTGCCCTGCCCACGGCCTTCGACCCCCTGACCACGGTGGTGGCCATCCAGTTCCTGCCGCTGATGAGCTTCGTGGCCGCACTGGCGGTGCTGGGCTGGAAGCGCACGGGCAGCGCCGTCCCAGGTGCCCTGCTCGCCGCGCTTTTGGTGACCTGGTACGTGGTGGCCGGCACCGCGACCCACGTGGTCTGAGACAAAGAGCCCCGACATGACCGACACATCTGCGGGGGCGTCCACCCGCCGCATCCTGGGCGCCAGCCTCGTGGGCACGGCGGTGGAGTTCTACGACTTCTACATCTACGCCACCGCCGCCTCCCTGGTGTTCGGGCCCCTGTTCTTCCCGTCGAAGTCGGCCTCGGCGCAGCTGCTGGCGGCCTATGCCAGCTTTGCCGTGGCCTTTGTCGCCCGGCCGGTGGGGGCGGCCTTCTTCGGCCATTTCGGCGACCGGATCGGACGCAAGTCCACCCTGGTGGCGAGCCTGCTGGTCATGGGGGCCTCGACCTTCGCCATCGCCTTCCTGCCGGGCTATGCCATGCTGGGCTGGGCGGCACCCGCGATCCTGTGCCTGCTGCGCTTCGGCCAGGGCTTCGGCCTGGGGGGCGAGTGGGGCGGCGCGGCCTTGCTGGCGGTGGAGAATGCGCCCCCCGGCTGGCGGGGGCGGTTCGGCATGGTGCCGCAGCTGGGGGCGCCAGTGGGCTTCATCGCCGCCAACGGCCTGTTCCTGCTGCTGGGCCTTAGCCTCGCCAGGGGAGAGTTCGCGGCCTGGGGCTGGCGGCTGCCGTTCCTGGCCAGCGCGGTGCTGGTGGGGCTGGGCCTGTGGGTCCGGGTCCGCCTGTCGGAGACGCCGGAATTCGCCGCCGTGCTGGCCCGCGCTCACACCGCGCCCGCCCCCATGGCCGAGGTGCTGCGGCACTACGGACGGGAGACCGTCTGCGGGACCCTGGGAGTGATCTGCTGCTTTGCCCTGTTCTATCTGGCGACGGCCTTTGCCCTGGGATTCGGCACCACGCGGCTGGGCTATGGACGCCAGACCTTCCTCGCCGTGCAGCTGGGGGCGATCCTGTTCCTGGCGGCGGGCATTTTGGCAGCGGGCTGGCTGTCGGACCGGACCACGCCCCGGCGGGTGCTGGGGCTGGGCTGCATCGCCGCCGTGGGGGTGGGCGCGGTGCTGGCGCCGATGCTGGGCTCCGGCTCCCTGCCGGTGGTGGGGGCGTTCCTGTCCCTGGCCCTGTTCGTGATGGGCTTTGTCTACGGACCGCTTGGGGCCTGGCTGCCGGGGCTGTTCCCGGCCCGGGTGCGCTACACGGGAGTGTCCATCGCCTTCAACCTGGGCGGCGTGCTGGGAGGGGGCCTTGCCCCGATGCTGGCCCAGGCCCTGGCGGACCGGGGAGGGCTGGCCTGGGTCGGGGCCTATCTGGCAGCGGCGGGGGCGGCGAGCCTTGCCGGGGTGCTGCTGGCGGGGGGGGTGCGTCCTTCGAGACGGGCCTGACGGCCCTCCTCAGGATGACGACTTTTGTTGAAATCCAAATACCTGCGTCATGGTGAGGAGCGCGGAACGCGCGTCTCGAACCACGCACCTCCTCACCCACCCTCCAGCACCGTCCCAAGCGCCAGCAGCGGCGTGGCCTGCACCTGCGGGATGGTCCCGTCGGCCATGGGTCCCACATTGATCAGCAGATTGCCTCCCCGGCCGGTGACGTCGCGATAGAGGTCCACCAGCCCCGCCCCGGTCAGATAGTCCTCGGTCTCCTCGTTGGCGTTGTAGCCGAAGGCGAGGCCCAGGCCGCGGCACGACTCCCACTTCTGGTCGCCCATGTGCGCCCCGTCGGCATATTCCACGCAGCGGAAGTCGCAGTGCGGCGGGGCGGGCTGGGGCATCTCCCCCGTGATGGCAGCGATCTGGGCCTTCACGAAGCCGTTGAAGGTCGCCAGCCCCTCCGTATCCCGCAGGCTCTGGAACAGGCCCCGGTCCCCCATCCAGCGGTCGTTCACCACCCCGTCCGGCACCCGGTCGTAATAATAGGCGAACAGGTCGGGCACGGTGTCCGCATCCGGCCAGGCGATGTCGTTCCACAGGACCGAGGGCTGGTAGCGGTCGATCAGCTCCCGCACCTGGGCATTGGCATAGGTCCGGTAGTCGTCCCCCAGGGGCACGCAGGCGAACACCGAGCCGAAGTCGGTGATCGGCGGATTGTGAAAGGTCCAGTCCAGCCCGCCGGAATAGTAGAGGCCGAAGCGCAGGCCCCGGCGACGCACCGCGGCTGCCAGTTCGCCCACATAGTCCCGCGCCGAATGCCAGCCCGACCGGTGGGGGTTCTCTACCGCCGTCGGCCACAGGCAATAGCCGTCATGGTGCTTGGCGACGAACACGACGTATCCGGCCCCGGCCCGGACGAACAGGTCCGCCCAGGCGTCGGCGTCGAAGGCGGCGGCGGCGGCCTCGAAGTCCGGCCGGAAGCTCTCGTAGGACCGGTCGCCATGGTTCGCCGCATGGTGCTCGCGGGTGGGACTGCCCTCGATCCGCAGCGCATTGTCGTACCATTGCGCATACGGAGCATGGCGGAACAGGTTGTCATAGTCGTTGCGGGTCAGCTCGGTGATCGACGCACCCCGGGGGGCCCAGGCGGGTACGGCGAAGATCCCCCAGTGGATGAATACCCCCAGCTGCGGCCGTGCGTACCAGTCCGGGCAGGCCCGTCCGGCAAAGGCGGAATAGTCGGTCATGGCCGCGCCTCAGTCCCGGGCCGGAACCCAGTTGCCGTGGAAGCCGAAGGGCACGCGCCGGGGCATCTTCGCCGTGGCGATGGGACCGGCGGCCATGTCGAGGGCATCGAACACCAGAAGGTCGCTGCGGTTCTCCGCCGCCCGCCAGACCACCGCGGTGACGAAGCCGTCCCCCTCCTCCGCAGTGTCCGAGCGGGGGGTGAAGACCGGTTCGGAGGTCAGGTCCCCGCCGGACAGTTCGTAGGCGGACTGTTTCCCGCTGACCGTGTCCACATAGGCGATGGCGTTGAACTTCACCCCCGGGGTGTTGCGCACGTCCGCGGCGAACCAGCCGTGGCGATAGGACCGGCCGGTGCGCCGCTCGTCAAAGCGGGGGAATTCGGAGTCCCGGTCGTCGATCTGCGTCTCCCGGATGGCGTCGGTGGTGCCGGACAGGTCCAGCGTCCAGCGCACCAGCTTGGCCGCCGCACGCTCCGGCATCCTGCCATCCGCCCGGGGGAACAGGGGGGCTGTGTCATAGCGGCAGACATCGGCGAAGATCTTCCCGTCCGCCTCCCAGGCGTTCATGGGATGGAAGACATAGCAGGCGTCCACATTGAACCAGCGGATGGAGGACACGTCCCCGTCCCGGCGCATGACCCCCACATAGCCGCCCTTGTCCGGCTCCCAGGCGAGCGGCGGCTGGCCCTTCATGGCCCGCTCCAGGCTCATGGTCAGGGGCAGGACCGGAAACAGCACGTAATTCTCGGTCACCAGGAAGTCGTGGACCATGGCGGAATAGGGGGTCTCGAAGTCGTCCCGGCGGACGACCCGGCCCGTGGCGTCGGTCACCCCATAGGACATCTGGCTGTTGAACGGCACCTCCCCCGTGGAATAGCCGAACCAGACCATCTCCCCCGTCACGGCATCGATCTTGGGATGGGCCGTCACCCGGCCGCGGTAGTCGTTGAGATAGCCCAGGCTGTCGAGACTGGCCGGGTCCATGGCGAAGGGCGGGTGCCCCTCCTCCAGCGCCATCAGGTGACCGGCATGGAACAGGATGTTGGTGTTGGCCACGCCCCCGTCCTTGCCCAGGGCCTCGGGATCGGTGGTCATGGGATTGCCGAAGGTGCCGAACAGGGAGCGTCCGGCCCCCCGCTCCAGCTCATATTTGGGCGTCTTCACGAAGCGGTTGCGGTAACGGACCTTGCCGTCCTCCACATAGAAGCCGTGGACCATGCCGTCGCCGGAGAACCAGTGGTAGTTGGGGTCCCGGGGCTCGAACTGCGGGTTGGCGCCGATGCGGAACAGGGCCCCGCGCAGCTCCCGCGGGATCTCGCCCACCACCTCGAGATCGAAGTCGTCCTCCGACCGGATCGGGGCATAATTGCCCGACAGATAGGGGCTGATGCGGGCGTCGCCGTCCATGGATTGTCCTCCCGTTTCCCGCGACTGTCCGCCGACTTTCGTCACGGGACAAGCCGAAAGTTGGACGCCCGGCACCGCCTGCGCATTGCCACGGGTCGCCGCAGGGCGATAACCTGTCGCCCACCCGACGAACCGGAGAGACCCTGATGGCCGATGATGCGATGGCGATCGACGCGCCGCCCCCGGTGCTGACCCTGACGCCCCTGAACCCCGCCTTCCGGGAGGACCCCTACCGGATCCTGAACGCCATCCGCGAACGCTATCCGGTGATGCGCGACGAGATGGCCGGGGTGTTCTTCATCTCCCGCCACGAGGATGTGCGCGGGATCGTCACCGACCTGACCATGCTGCGCCACCCCGCCAATGCGGAGGAAGCGGCCGTGCTGACCCGCCGGGGCCTGGACGAGCGGGCCGGGCCGGACGGGGAGCCGCCGAGGTCCTCGATCCTGACCCTGGACGACCCCGACCATGCCCGCATCCGCAATCCCCTGGCCCAGGCCCTCTATCGCCGGGTGGCCAAGTTCAAGCCGGAGGTGGAGCGGATCGTGGACGAGACCCTCGACCGGATAGGTGATGCGAAGACCTTCGACCTGATGGCGCAATACGCCCTGCCCATCCCCATCGACGTGATCGCCGCCATTCTCGGCGTGGCCCATGACCGGCTGGACGAGTTCCGCACCTGGTCCGAGGGGGTCATCCAGGTCCTGAACCCCGTGGCCACGGAGGAGCAGAAGGCGGAGATGGCCCGCTGCTCCGAGGCGCTCAGCCACTACATGACCGACATGCTGAACCAGCGCAGGGCCCACCCGCAGGACGACCTGGTCAGCGACATGGCGGCCCTGCAGGCGGCGGGGGCGGAGATCGACGATGTCGACCTGATCATCAACCTCTCGGCCCTGCTGGTGGCGGGCAACCTGACCACCACCGACCTGATCGGCAACGCGGTCCGCCTGTTCATGCTGAACCCGGGCGAGCTGGCCAAGCTGAAGGCCGACCCGTTCCTGATCAATGCGGCGGTGGAGGAGGCCCTGCGCTTCGAGCCGCCGGTGGACATCACCGGCCGCATCGCCTCGAAGGACATGGAGGTGGGCGGCTGCCCGGTGAAGGCGCGGCAGTCCATGCTGGTGTCCCTCCGCGCCGCCAACCGCGACCCGGCGGCCTTCGAGGACCCGGACCGCTTCGACATCACCCGCAAGAAGTCGCCGCACGTCTCCTTCGGCGGCGGGGCGCACATCTGCATCGGCGCGCCCCTCGCCCGGCTGGAGGCGCAGGTGGCGCTGGCGAAGCTGTTCGCGCGCTTTCCCGACATGAAGCTGGCGGACCCAGCGGCCCCGGCGGAATGGCGCCAGCTGCCCTTCTTCCGCGGGCTGGAACAGCTTCACGTCACCGTCTGACCCCGCAAGGACCGAAAGCCCATGGCATCTCCACGCCCCCTCGGCCGCTCCGGCCTGTCGGCCGCCCCCCTCGCCTTCGGCGGCAACGTGTTCGGCTGGACGGCGGACGAGGCAACCTCGTTCCGCCTGCTGGACGCCTGTGTCGACCACGGGGTCAGCCTGATCGACACCGCCGACGTCTATTCAGCCTGGGCCCCCGGCCACAAGGGCGGGGAGTCCGAGACCGTCATAGGTGCCTGGCTGAAAGCCCGGGGCCCGGCGGTGCGGGCCAGGGTGCTGATCGCCACCAAGGTCGCCATGCTGCCCACCCGGCCGGGCCTGTCCCGGGCCAATATCCTGGCCGCCTGCGACGACAGCCTGAAGCGGCTGGGGATCGAGGTGATCGACCTCTACCAGTCCCACCGGGACGATGCCGACACCCCGCAGGAGGAGACCCTCGCCGCCTTCGGGGAGCTGATCCAGGCGGGCAAGGTGCGGGCCATCGGCGCCAGCAACTTCGACGCCCCCCGGCTGGCCTCGGCGCTGCAGCTCAGCGCCGCCCACGGCCTGCCCCGCTACGAGACCCTGCAGCCCCTCTACAACCTGTCCGACCGGGCGGGCTTCGAGGCGGAGCTGCAGCCCCTGTGCGTGAAGGAGGGGATCGGCGTGATCCCTTATTACGGCCTGGCCTCGGGCTTCCTCACCGGCAAGTACCGGTCCGAAGCGGACTTCGGCAAGAGCGTGCGGGGCGGCCGGATGGGCGGCTATCTGAACGACCGGGGCAAGCGCATCCTGGCGGCCCTGGACGAGGTGGCGGCGCAGACCCGGGGCACTCCGGCCCAGGTGGCGCTGGCCTGGCTGATGACCCGGCCGTCCCTGGCCGCCCCGATCGCCTCGGCCACCAGCCTGGAACAGTTCGGGGAACTGCTGGGGGCCCTGACCCTCAACCTGTCCCCGGCCCAGGTGGCGGCGCTGGACACCGCCAGCGCCTGAGGCTTCGCCTACTTCTGGGTTTCCAGAAAGGCGACCAGGTCGTCCACCTTCTGGGCCGGGCGCAGGCCCGCATAGGGCATCTTGTTGCCGGGCACCATGGCGGCGGGGGCCGGCAGATAGGCCGTCAGCTTCTCCGCCGTCCAGGCAAAACCGGTGGCCTTCATGGCGGGGGAGTAGTTGTAGCCCTTCATCGTGCCCGCCGTGCGGCCGACGATCCCGTGCAGGTTCGGTCCCAGCAGGTTGGGCCCGCCCGCAGCAATGGTGTGGCACATGGCACACTGGGAGTTGAACACCGACTTGCCCGCCGCGGCATCACCGGCCGCAGCCGGTCCGGCGAGGGACAGGGCCAGCACCAGGGTCGCGGCCAGTCCGGTCAGGGGCGCATGGGCGCGAAGGCTCTTGGACTCTCTCATCTCGAACTCCTCATCCTGCACGGAGGCTCGGCAGGATCGTCTGTTTCACCCGCCATCACGGCGGCATTCCGGTCGGTTCCCCGCTCACCTTTCGGGATGCAGCCGGGCCTTGAGATAGTCGCCGATCAGGAGGACCGTCGGCTCCTGGATTTCCATGTCGTCCAGGGACTCCCCCGCCAGGGTCACGGCGAACTCGATGGCCGCCCGGTCATGGGCCACCCGTCCGGCATCCCGCAGCTCCGTCAGGAGGGTGTTGATCCGGTTGTGCTCCTGCATGATCAACTCCCGGTCCGCCCGGAGGTGCTCCGCCATGGGGATCGCCCAGGCCATCTCCGCCGTCACCTTGCCGTCGGCCAGATAGGGCAGCAGGGCCAGGGGCGGCTTGATGTAGGCGTCCTCCCGGGCGATGTGGCGCTTCACCGCCGCCAGGGTTTCCCGGGCAATGGCACCGACCCGGCCGGGATGGCCGCTCAGGGCTTCCAGGTGGGAGACCGCATCGGCGTGTCCCATCTCCACGGATGCGGGAATTTCGGTTCCGTTGGGCGGTGACTGGGCCGCAGCGGCACCGGCCAGGGCCAGCAGGCCGACGGCGGCGACGGTGAGGGCCCGTCCGGTTCTCTTCATCAGGTGCATGGTCATCTCCTGGGTTCCGATCCCGGGCGGCCGCATCCGCAGCCGCCCGGCCGTGTCGTCAACCGGTCAGTAGGCCGCCCAGAGGAAGACCCTCAGGGTGTTGTTGTCGGAGGCGTTGCCGCCCGCGCCGTCCCAGTTGTGGCTGGCTCCGTTGAACCGGGAATAGACCGTGTACTGGGCTCCCACCCGCATGTTGAACCGCGGGCCGAGGGGAGAGGCACCGGCCCCCCAGGGGGTAGCGTCGACCTGCAGCATGGCCCCGGCGCTGTCGGGCTTCAGCGTGCGGTTCCCCGCCCAGAGCACGGCGTTGGCGTTGCCGGTGGTGTTGAACAGCTGCACCGTCCCGCCGATCCGGTTCTTCCAGTAGTAGGAGGCATCCAGCCGCACGTCGTCGAGGCTGTTGTCCACGCACCCGCTGGTGACGGCCGCGAGGCTGCAGGTGGCGTCCAGGGACTGGTCCTCGTGGGTGTAGCGGCCGTTGAGGGTCACCAGATCGCCATTGCCCAGCGTCCGTTCATAGGCGGCGTCGAGGCCGAGGTCGGTATAGTTGTCCGTCTGGCCGGTGCTGCGGTCGCGACCGGGGTGGATGTCGGCCTTCATGGCGAACAGTCCGGTCTCCAGGGTCCCGCCCAGGGCCTGCTGCGTCAGGGCGAGCCTCGCATAGGGCGCGACCCCGTCGATGTCACCGGGGGCATAGGGATCCCCGCCGAGGCGGCGCAGGACCGCGGAGCCCACGGACTTGTAGCCCCCCACCTCCGCATAGATGTGGCTGTCGATCCAGGCATAGGCGTTCAGGCCGATGACATTGGCCGCCAGTCCCCCCGCCAGCAGCGGGGCTGCGGCCGGGGACGGGGCCAGGGCGGACCCCGTATAGGGATAGCCCCAGGCCGGCAGGGTGTTCCACACGTCCTGGGCCGTGGGATTGTTGTTCAGGGACAGGCCGAAGAGCACGTTGTGCGGCCCCATGTCGACGGTGGTCACCGCCCGCAGGTCGGCATTGTCCCAGGAATAGGACTTGCCGATGCCGTCATAGGTGGACTGGATGAAGCCGCCGAAGTGATTGTCGATCCCGCCGGCCACGAAGATGCTGACCTGGTCGAGGCCCAGATTGTCATTGCGCTTGAAGCCGTCCGCCGGAGGGGCGGCCTGGGCCTGTTGCGTCTGCACGAAGCTCTCGATGGCCATGATCGACACCGGCACCGTGTAGCCGGCGCTGCTGCGGGCGGTGTAGCCGTGCAGCTTGAAGTCCCGGCCATAGGCGGTCAGCTGGGGCCCGAAGCCCCCCACATGGCAGGCTTGGCAGGCCTGGCCGGTCTGCATGGCGAAGGCCGGAACGGCCCGGGCCGGCGCGCCGCCCAGGGCGACGGCGCCAATTGCCACCACGGCGGCGACCAGACCGGGCACCAGACGCGGCCCCGTCCGTGCGATCCTTTCGATCCATCCTTGCATGATCATCCTCCCAGAGCCCCGATCAACGGGGGTTGGGAGAACTGTCCGGCGCGGCCGCGGGCGATACTTTGACAGGCATCAACAACGGACCATTGGCCCCGCTGTTCGAGTCCGGGGGCCGGTCAGCGCGTCATTCCTGCCACAAGGCCCCGTCTGCGACGGGGCGGCGCGAGGGCGAGCACTCAGCCCTTCGGGGGGGCGGTGGCGACGAAGCTGGGGCGCGCGGCCAGTTCGGCGAAGGCCTCCGTCAGGCGCGGCCGCCCGGCCCGCCAGTCGATCTGCGGCAGGCGGAAATCCACGTAGCCGAACGCGGCGGACAGGGCGATGGCCCCGAGATCGAAGCCGAGCGGGCCGTGCGCCAGTTCCTGCTCCAGGGCATCGGCCGCCCCGTGCACCGCCCGGGCCCAGCGGTCCAGCCATTCGGTGGAGCGCTGGGCCTCGGGCCGCCGGTGCTCCATGACGATGTTGAAGGCGGCATCGGCCACTCCGTCCCCCAGCGCCTGACGGCGAAGGGCGGTCCAGCGGGCCGGACCCGCGGCGGGCAGCAGGGTCGGCCCCGTGCCCAGGCTGTCCAGATATTCGCAGATCACCGGGCTGTCGTAGAGGGCCTCCCCCGTGTCCAGCACCAGGGCCGGGATCTTGGCCAGGGGGTTCACCCGGCGCACGGCTGCGGCCTCGTCCGCAGTGCCCAGGGGCACGGCGGCGTCCACGGTCACCTGGTCCGCCAGACCCTTCTCGATCAGGGTCATCCGGACCTTGCGGGCATAGGGGGAGGTGGGGGAACTCAGCAGGCGCATGGCAGTCTCCGGCAGCGGACCCGGCGCGACGGTGCGGGTCACGAACCCCCGGGGTATAGGCCCCCCGCCGGGGCGCTGGAAGCCCCCGTCAGTCGGCGCGGCACCTGGAATGCCGCCCCTCGATGTCGCATCGGCGGACCACATGGCCGTCGGCATCGTGCACCGTGGCCGCCCAGCGGTCGGTGGCCCTGCGCTCCAGGGTCATGTAGCCGAACTGGCCGTTCCAGACGCTGAACTGCTCCACCACCGCCCCCGGGGCCGGGGTCTCCGTCGGCGCCGGATGCTCCGGCAGGGACGGCACGTCCTCCAGGGTCCCGGAAAAGCCGGTCACGAACTGGCTGGGGTGCGGCGTGGAAAAGCTGACCTGCTCCCAGATATGGATGTGCCCGGACAGCAGCACCTGCACCGTCTCCGGAAACAGGGTGGGCGAGCGGGCCGCCAGCACGGACTGGGGCCCCAGATTGCCGGGACGCAGGCGGTGGGTGCCATCGCTCACCGTGCCGCCAAAGCCCAGGATCGGCTTGTGATTGGCCACGAAGCTGTAGGTTCCGCGCCGGGACAGGGCGTCCATGGCGTCATAGGTCTCGGCCACCTGGGCCGCGCGGCGGCTGCCGGGGGCCAGGGGCTTTTCCCCCACCGCCGTCAGGTCCAGCACGATCACCTGGGCCCCGCCGCCCAGCGGCACGGCATAGGGCGCGGAATAGTCCTCCTCCCCGTCCGCGGCGGGGTCCAGGCAGTCCCGACCGGCGGTGAAGGGGACGGGATCCAGCAGTCGGAACCAGCCCACCCCGGCCCGTTCGCAATCCTCGTGATTGCCCCGCACCACCACCCAGGGGGCCGCGGCCAGCAGCGGGGCGGCCGGGGCGAACAGGTCGGCATTCCAGGCGTCCCAGCCATAGCCGGAGGGGGACCCCGCACAGCCCGGATGATCGTCCGGGCACGGAGATTCGCGATAGAGATAGTCGCCCACGTGGACGACGAGGTCCGGCTTCCACTCCGCCGCATGCCGCGCGATCCGGGCAAAGGGATAGGCCGACGGGACATTGCAGTCCTGATAGGTCTTCTCGCCCTGCTTCAGCCGGCAGCCGGTGTCGCCGATCACCACGATCCGGTCGATCCGCGCCGGCGGCAGGGGCAGCGGGACCTTGTTGCTCCGTATACGAATGATATCCGGCGGCACGACTGCCTCGCATACGCGCACCGGAAAGGTCGTTTCACCGCCCATGGGTCCCGCTTCGGTCCGCGCCCGGGCAGGGACGGTTCCGGCGGCCTGGCGCGTGGACAGGGGCAGACTTCGCCGACGCCCATCGGCACCGACGGCCTCCAGCGCCGGGCAGGTCTCGGCCTTGGTCACCACCCGGGCCACCCGGGCCCCGTCCGGTCCCAGCACCACATAGCGGGCCACCACTGCCGACGGCACGGCCCCGCCGGTTCCTGCGGAAATGGCCGCACCCGCCGAAAGGGCGAGGCCCGCGACGAGGGTCACGACCGCAACCGCCGCCGCTCGCAGCCCTGTCACCCTCCGGCCCATCCTAGCGGCCCTGGCGCGAAGCCAGCCCCAGCAACAGGTCGCGGTAGTCGGACAGGCGCGTGGTCTCGCCCCCTTCGACCTTGCCCAGATCGTCGTAACGCCGCAGGCGCACCGCCTCCGCGGAGAAGGGCATGGCCTCGAACTGGCGGACCTGGGTGGCGTCGAACGGCCCGCCCTGCAGGGCCAGGGAATGGGCCGAGGCCGCGCTCAACCCCTCCAGATAGCCCGGCTCGGTGGCGCACAGATACTGCTTGGCTGCCACGTGCAGGGCGATGGGCTGGACCACCTCGGGACCGAACACCGCGGCCAGGGCGTCCGCCGCCAGCATCTCGTGCATTTCGTCCGTAGACGGATTGTCCGGATCGGCCTGGCGGTCCACCTCGAGCAGATGGCCGTAGTCGTGCAGCAGGCTGGCCGCGACCATCGCGTCCCCTGCCCCCTCCCGGGCCGCCAGCTCGGCGCACTGCAGGGCATGAGCGGTCTGGCTGACCCGTTCGCCATAGTGCCGGTCCCCATGGCGGGCAAAGGCGTCGAGAATCATGTCGATGGCGGCGGAGGACATGGGCGGGCCTTTCTGCGGCAGGGGCCTCGGGACTGACGGGCGACGTCCTGTCTAGAGGCGGGAGACGCCCGGAACTATCTCGGAAATATGACGGTGGATGACTTCCGCAGGAGGCGTTCTCATCCCGCCTGAAATCCGCTAGGCAGCGGGGCAGTGGAAGGGACGGCGGCCCGACGCCCTCCTGCCATCAGAGGTCCCGACCATGGCCACGTCCCCTCGCCCCGTCTATGACCTGGCCGTGATCGGTGCCGGGATCATCGGTCTGGCCATGGCCACCGTCGCTGCCCGGCTGGGCAAGAGGGTGGTGGTGATCGAGCGCTCCGTCCGGGCGCACGGGGCCTCCATCCGCAACTTCGGCTTCGTCACCGTCACCGGCCAGGCCCGGGGGGAAAGCTGGCGGCTGGCCCGCCGCACCCGGGATGTCTGGGCCGAGATCGCGCCCCTTGCCGGGATCGCGGTGGAGCATACCGGCCTGCTCCTGACCCTGCGCCGACCGGAGGCCGTGGCCGTGGCCGACGCCTTCCTCAAGACGGAGATGGCGCAAGGCTGCGACCTGCTGGGCGCGGCGGACCTCGCCCGCCTGCACCCGCAGATCGCGGCGCCGGACACGCTGGGGGCGCTTCGCTCCACCATCGACCTGCGGGTGGAATCCCGCACCGCCCTGCCCAAGCTCGCCGCCTGGCTGGAGCAGGAGATGGGTGTGACCTTCCTCAATGCCACCGCCGCCCATTCCGCCCAGCCGCCGGAGATTGCCACCTCCCGCGGGCCGGTTTCGGCGGGGGCCTGCGTGGTCTGTCCCGGCGACGACTTCGCCACCCTCTATCCGGAGCGCATCGCCGCCTATCAGGTGGAGCGCTGCCGCCTGTCCATGCTGCGCCTGGCCGCCCCGGGCTTCGTCTGGCCCGCCTCGGTCATGTCCGACCTCAGCCTGACCCGCTACGAGGGTTATGCCGCCCTGCCGGAGGCCGAGCCCCTGCGCCAGCGCCTGAAGGTGGAGCAGGCCACCCACCTGGCCCACGGGGTCCACCTGATCGCGGTGCAGAGCCACGACGGCAGCCTGGTGGTGGGGGACAGCCACCATTATGGCGACCAGCCCTGGCCCTTCGCCCCGGCGGAGGCGGAGGCCATGATCCTGGACGAGTTCGAGAAGGCCACCGGCCTCGCCCCGCCCCCGGTGATCGAGCGCTGGACCGGCGACTATGCCGTCTCCCCCGGCCGGACCTTCTTCATCGACGCCCCCGACCCCGCCGTGCGCCTGGTGATGGTCACCAGCGGCACAGGGGCTTCCACCGCCTTCGGCATCGCCGAGAAGACCCTCGCCGACCTGTGGCAGATCCCCGGAGACATCGCCCCATGAGCTATGCCGTCAAGGCCGTCATCTTCGACTGGGCCGGGACCGTGGTGGACTTCGGCTGCGTCGCCCCCATCGAGGCCCTGGTGGCCGCCTTCGCCGCCGAAGGGGTACCGGTGAGCACCGCCGAGGCCCGCCGGGACATGGGGCGCGCCAAGCTCGACCATGTCTGGGCGCTGCTGCAGCATCCGCCGGTGGCGGCGCGCTGGACGGCCGCCAAGGGCGCCGCCCCCACGGTGGCGGACCGGGACCGGATCTATGCGGCGCTCGTCCCCCTGATGGAGGCCGCCGCCACCCGCCATGCGGTGCTGATCCCCGGCGCGGTGGAGACGGTGGACGAACTGCGCCACCGGGGGGTGAAGATCGGCTCCGGCACCGGTTACACCCGGGAGATGATGTCCGGCATCCTGCCCCGGGCGGCAGAGCAGGGCTATGCCCCCGACGTGGTGGTCTGCGCAGGCGAGACCCCGTCCGGCCGCCCGGCCCCGCTGATGACCTGGAAGGCCATGGTGGAGCTGGACGTGTGGCCGGCCAGCGCCTGCGTGAAGGTGGACGATGCCGAGGTGGGGATCGAGGAAGGTCGCCTGGCCGGGTGCTGGACCGTGGGCTTCTCCGGCTCCGGCAATGGCGTCGGTCTCGGTCTCGCGGAGTACCGGGCGCTGGACGCCGCGGATCGCGCAGCCCGGGTGGCGGCGGCGGCGGCGTCCCTGACCGCCGCGGGTGCGCATCATGTGGTGGAGAGCGTGGCCGACCTGCTCCCCGCCCTCGACGACATCGCCCGCCGGATCGAAGCAGGGGAGCGCCCCTGAGCCTCTCCGCCTGACGCGGCCCTGCCCCGGCCCCCCGATCCTGTCCAAAACTTAACTGGTCTTCCCCGGCTCCGGCCACTAGGTCGGTCGGGACCGGACGGAGGCAGGGACGATGCGGGGTATCAACAGACTGGGCTGGCTGATGGGGGTGGCCGTGCTCGCGACCGCCCAGGCGGCGGCGGCAGAGACCCTGCAGGACGCCCTCGCCCTCGCCTATGAGAGCAATCCCGCCCTGCAGCAGCAGCGCGCCCAGCTGCGGGCCCTGGACGAGACCTATGTGCAGGCCCTGTCCGGCTATCGCCCGACCCTGGGCGTGTCGGCCACCGCCTATTACGACCGCTATTCCCCAAGCGCGGGGCCCTCCCTCACCTCCCGCACCGCCCAGGCCACCCTGTCCGCCACCCAGCCGCTCTATACCGGCGGGCGGGTCAGCGCCGCGGTGCGCGCGGCTGAGGCCCAGGTGCTGGCCGGGCGCGAGAGCCTGCGCGCGCAGGAGGCCACGGTCCTGCAACAGGTGATCTCGGCCTATGTGGACGTGCGCCGGGACACCGAGATCGTCGAGATCCGCCGGGCCAATGTGGACGTGATCAAGGCCCAGCTGGACGAGACCACCGCCCGCTTCAAGGTCGGCCAGCTGACCCGGACGGACGTGGCCACGGTCAGCGCCCAGCACGCCCAGGCCCGCGCGGCCCTGGCCGCGGCACTCGGTCAGTTGAAGACCAGCCGCGCCGCCTATCTGACGGTGATCGGCCGCGCGCCCGGCACCCTTGCGCCGCAGGTGCCCCTGCCCGGGGCGCCCAAGACCCTGGACGAGGCCTTCGACACCGCCGAGGCGCGCAACCCGCTGCTGCTGGCCGCCAGCCTGAAGGAGCAGTCGGACCAGGCGCTGGTGGCCCAGGCCCGGGCGGCCCGGATGCCCACCGTGTCCGCCAGCGCCTCCTTCAGCCGCGGCGCGGCGCTGGGGGCCTATCCGGACAACAACGACCAGAGCACGGTGGTGGCGGGCGTGACCGTGACCCAGCCCCTGTTCTCCGGCGGGCTGATCAGCTCCCAGATCCGCGCGGCGCTGGAGCAGGACAATGCCGACCGCCAGGCCCTGGAGCAGGCGCGGCGGACCACCATCCAGTCGGTCTCAGTGGCGTGGAACCAGATCCTGGCCGCCCGGGCCGGTCTCGCCGCCAGCCGCGAGCAGAAGGAGGCCGCGGCGCTGGCCTTCGAAGGGCTGACGCAGGAGTTCCATGCCGGTCTGCGCACCGTGTTCGAGCTGGTCCAGGCCGAACAGGGCGTGCGGGATGCGGAACTGTCCGTCGCCAATGCCGACCATGACGCCTATGTGGCCGACGCCGCCCTGCTGACGGCGGTGGGGCGGCTGGACGTGACATCCCTGGGTCTCGAGGCCCGGCCCTATGATCCGGCCCGCAACCTGGACCGGGTCCGCGGCGGGCCCGCCGCCCTCCTCGACCCGGTGGCCGGGGCCGTGGACGGGCTCAATGCCAACGGCACGCCCCGGCGCCTCGACCCGCATCTGGGCACCGACCTCGGCCCCCTGAAGACTGCGGCGGACACCGGTCAGCAGCCCTGAGCCGGCGTAGGCCGGGTCAGCCCAGCCGGGCCTTCAGGTGCTCCGCCACCCGCAGCGCATTGGCGACGATGGTCAGGGTCGGGTTCACCGCCGAGGACGAGCAGAAGAAGCTGGAATCCACCGCATACAGATTGTCCAGCTCGTGCGCCTTGCAGTTCACGTCGAGCACGGAGCTTGCCGGATCGGTCCCGAAGCGCAGCGTGCCGCACTGGTGCGCCGTGCCGTAGAGGGGCAACAGCTCGTCCACCTCGAAATGGTGGCCGGAGAAGACGTGGTGATGGGTGACGAAGCCGTCGAGGCCCTCCCGCAGGCGCTGCACCAGCCGCTCGTGGGCCGACAGGTCGCCATAGGCGTAGCTCAGCCGGATCTGCCCGCCCGGCTCCACGGTCACGCGATTGTCCGGACGCGGAAGATCCTCGGACATGGCCAGGAAGCTGACCATCCGGTGGGCCAGGGCCTCGGAGAAGACGTCGGGGATCAGGGCCGGGGGCAGCCAGTCGGAGATCTGCCCCTCCAGGGTCTGGCCGGACATGTATTCCAGCAGCTGGATCTGCCCCATGGGGAAGTCATAGGACCCGTCCGGCTCGCCGAAATAGAAGTCGTTGACGCACAGGGTCTTGGGGAAGGTGGCATCGAACGGCTCCGCCGCCAGGGAGATCACGGCGGAGGTGGCGTGGAACATGTAGTTGCGCCCCACCTGGTCGGAGCCGTTGGCCAGGCCGTTGGGATGCCGGTCCGTGGCCGACTTCAGCCACAGGGCGGCGGAATTGGCGGCCCCGGCGGCGCTGACGATGATGTCGCCGGTGAAGCGCTCGTCCCCGTGCGCGCCGGTGGTGTGCACGGCGGTGGCCACCTTGCCGGTGGCGTCGGTCTCGATCCGCGTCGCCAGCCGACCGGTCAGCAGGTTGACAGTGTCGCGGGTCCGGGCATGGGCCAGCACCGCGGTGCGCGCATCCACCTTGGCCAGCACCTTGCACGGATAGCCGCCGCAGGTCTTGCACCGGATGCAGGGGGCCAGCGCCGGGTCGAAGTCGTCCCGCCGGATGCCCAGCGGCAGGGGTGACGGCGTCCAGCCCAACCCCTCGAAATGGGCCTTCAGCTCCAGAACGCCGGGATCATGGGCCAGCGCCGGGAAGGGATAGGGCGGGTCGTCCGGCCGGTCGTTGCGGTCGATCCCCCGGGTGCCGTGGACCTCCCACAGGGCCTCTGCCTTCTGGTACCAGGGCGCGATGTCCTCGTAGCGGATCGGCCAGGCCGGCGAGACCCCGCCCGCATGGGTCACCTCCTCGAAGTCGCGGGTCTTCATCCGCATCAGGGCCGCGCCGTAGAAGGTGGTATTGCCGCCGACCCAGTAGTGGGTATTGGGAATGAACGGCTTGCCCGCCTTGTCGAGCCAGGTCTCCCGGGTGCGGTACTTGCGCTGGATGAAGACCGCGGACGGGGACCAGTTGTCGTCCTCCACCGGCAGCTCCTCCCCCCGCTCCAGGATCAGGATGGACTTGCCGGTGTCGGCCAGGGCGCTCGCAAGCGTCCCGCCGCCCGCGCCGGAGCCGATGATGATCACGTCGTAATGGTCAGGCATCTCGCAGGCTCCGTCCTCGTCCAGCATCATGTTCCATGGGCACCGAACGCCCCTGCCGCCCGGGCGGCGGCCCAGCGCTGAAGTCCGTCCGGCAGCAGACGGAACATCAGGGCCGCCAGGCGGTTGTACCAGCCCGGAATCACCACCAGCTGCCCCCGGTCACTGGCGGCGAGGGCGGCCTCCACCACCTCGTCCGCCGTGGCGATGAAGGCCCGGGGCATGCCCTGCATGGCCGCCTCGGTCCCGTTGGCGGCCTGGAAGCCGCTGGCGGTGGAGCCGGGCAGGACGCAGGTCACCCGCACCCCCCGGGGCTTCACCTCGGCATGGAGGGACAGCATGAACTTCAGCACGAAGCTCTTGGACGCGGGATAGACGGTGTGTCCCGGCCCGCCCTGGGACAGGGCCAGCAGGGAGCTGGTGGTGATGATCCGCCCCTGCCCCGCCGCCAGCATGCCGGGCAGCACGGCGTGGGTCAGCGCGCAGACGGCCATGACCAGGGTCATGACGCAGTCCCGCTGGGTCGGCCAGTCGGTGTCGGCATAGGCACGGGCGAGGCTGTAGCCGGCATTGTTCACCAGCACCGCCACCGGCCGTCCCTCCAGCGCCGCCAGCACCCGGTCATGGGCATCGGCCCCGGACAGGTCGAGGGGGAGGACGAGGCAGCTCACCCCGTGGGCCGCCTCCAGCTCCGCCGCCAGGGCCTCCAGCCGGTCCCGGCGCCGGGCGACCAGCGCCACGTCATGTCCCCGGGCCGCGAGGCGGCGGGCGAAGGCCGCGCCCATGCCGGACGATGCCCCGGTGACGAGGGCCAGCGGTCGGCAGGCGGCGGGCGTTGTCATCGGGCTGTTATGCACCTGTCGGGGGGGATTGCACAGGCGAAGCCGTCTCCGGCGCCAGCCAGCCCGCGTCCCGCAGCCGGGCCACCGCCGAGCGCGCCACCGGGGTCTCCAGCCCGTTCACCAGCCGAAGCCGGACATTGCGGCCGGAGCGGATCACGTCCTGCACCGCGTCCCGCGCCACCCACCAGGACCGGTGGGTCTGCAGGCCCTCCACCCCCGGCAGGGCGGCCAGGGCCTCCTTCAGGGGGGTGAGGACCAGTTCCGAGCCAAGGTCCGTGTGGACGCGGACATAGTGATCCTCCATCTGCAGGCAGACGATCCGGTCCCCCAGCCGGGGGGGCAGCCGGTCCCGCAGGTCGCCGGTGAGGACCCGGCGGGCGTCCGCCGTCTCCACCGGGGCGGGGGGCGTCTCCAGCATCCGGCGCGCCCAGAACAGCAGCAGGTTCAGGGGTACGCTGACGAAGGCTACCTGCAGGTACCAGTCCGCCGCGCCCATGTAATGGGCCGCCCGGGGCCAGAGCGCGGTGTCGATGACGGCGCACAGGGCGCTCATGGGTGCCGCGAGGACCGCCGCCATCAGGCTGACCAGCAGCCAGGCCGGCCAGCCCGTCCGCGGGGCCAGCCGGATCACCCCCCGCAGGCCCGTGCCGTAGAGCAGGACGCCGAAGCCGAACATCCCCGCCCAGTAGGCGATCCGCAGCCAGGTGGGCCCGAACAGGAAGGTGCCGAAGGGGCCGATGACGCCGATGAACGCGCCCACGACCAGGGCCGCCGCGATGTCGCGGACCCAGTCCCGTCCCCGTCCCAGCCAGTTCGGTGCGCCCATGCCCCGCTTATAGCCCAGTCTCCGGCCGGGGCGGGAGCCGCTTCGGTGAAAATGGGCGGCCAGTCCCGGCCCTGAACCGTTCGCCGGGCCGCGTACCCGTTCGCCCACTGGCGAAAACCGGGCTTCCGACGGTCGCGGGAAGCCCTCATCCCTGAGGTCCCGCCAGACTTCGGAGCTTCCATGTCCAGACGCCATTACGCCCTTGCTGCCGTCGCGTCCCTCGCCCTCGGCCTCACCCTTGCCGCGACCGCGGTCGCCCCGCCTGCTCTCGCCGCCGAACCCTCACCCGCTGCCGCCCCGTCCATGCCGGCGTTTCCGGGAGTCGGCTTCCAGTACCTGCAGATTCCGGACGCGTCGGGCACGCCGGTGGAGGTGGGCATCTGGTATCCGGCCGCCGCGGACGCGCCGCTGGTGCCCTCCCGCGTCGGGACCTATGTGCTGAAGCTGGCCCTCGACGCCCCCGTGCGGGGCGCGCACCTGCCCCTGGTGGTCATGTCGCACGGCAATGGCGGCGAATTCTCCGGCCATTGGGACACCGCGGTGGCCCTGGCGCAGGCCGGGTTCGTGGTCGCCGCCCTCACCCATCCCGGGGACAACTGGCGGGACCAGAGCCGGGCGGTGCACCTTCCCGACCGTCCCCTGCAGCTGAAGCACCTTCTCGACTACATGACCGACAGCTGGCCGGGCCGGGCCGCCCTCGACCCCGCCCGGATCGGGGCCTTCGGCTTCTCCGCCGGGGGATTCACCGTGCTGGCCCTCGCCGGGGGCGAGCCGGACCTCGGGACCGTTACGCCCCACTGCGCCGCCCATCCGGACTATTATGACTGCACCCTGGTCCGCCGCTTTCCCGGTGCCGCGGAGTCCCTTGCCAAGGCAAGGCCCGCCTGGACCCACGACACCCGCATCCGCGCCGTGGTCTCCGCCGCCCCGGCGGTGGGCTTCGCCTTCGGCAAGGAGGGGCTGAAGGGCGTGACGGTGCCGGTGCAGCTGTGGCGGGCGGAGAAGGACCACATCCTGCCCCACCCCCTCTACGCCCAGGCGGTGCGCGACGACCTGCCCACGGCCCCGGACTATCACGAGGTTGCCGGTGCCGATCACTTCGACTTCCTGGTGCCGTGCAACGACATCCTGCGGAAGAGCGCGGCCTTCATCTGCCAGAGCCTGCCCGGCTTCGACCGGGCGGCCTTCCACGAGACCTTCGACCGGGAGGTGGTGGCGTTCTTCCGGCGGACTCTGGGGGGATAGGGGGCCCTGCGTCCTTCGAGACGGGCTACGCCCTCCTCAGGATGACGAAGGCATTAGGACAGTCGTCATGGTGAGGAGCCCCGAAGGGGCGTCTCGAACCACGCACCGCCCCCCCCTCACGCCTCCCCGAACACCCGGGCGAAGATCGTGTCCACGTGCTTGAAGTGGTAGTCGTCGTTGAACAGGGCCTCGAGTTCCCGGGGGGTCATCAGCGCCGTGACCGAAGCATCCGCCTTCAGGAAGTCGAGGAACCGCCCCTCCCCCCGCCAGACGCGCATGGCGTTGGACTGGACCAGGGCATAGGCGTCCTCCCGGCTCATGCCCTTCTGGGTCAGGGCCAGCAGCACCCGCTGGGAATGCACGAGCCCCCCCAGCCGGTCGAGGTTGCGGCGCATGTTCTCCGGATAGATCACCAGCCGCTCCATCACATTGGCGAGGCGACGCAGCGCGAAGTCCAGATGGATGGTGGCGTCCGGCGCGATGCCCCGCTCCACGGAGGAGTGGCTGATGTCCCGCTCGTGCCACAGGGCCACATTCTCCAGGGCCGGGATCACGGCGGAGCGCACCAGCCGGGCGAGGCCGGTGAGGTTCTCCGTCAGGATCGGATTGCGCTTGTGCGGCATGGCCGAGGACCCCTTCTGGCCGGGATCGAAGGGCTCCTCCGCCTCCAGCACCTCGGTGCGCTGCAGGTGGCGGATCTCCACCGCCAGCCGCTCCACCGACGAGGCGACGACGGCGAGCGCGGCGAAGAAGGCCGCGTGCCGGTCCCTGGGGATCACCTGGGTGGAGACCGGCTCGACGGCCAGGCCCAGCTGGTCGGCCACATGCTGCTCCACCCGGGGGTCCACATTGGCGAAGGTGCCCACGGCCCCGGAAATGGCGCAGGTGGCGATCTCGTAGCGGGCCATGGCCAGCCGGTCCCGCGCCCGCACGAACTCCGCATAATGCCCGGCCAGCTTCAGGCCGAAGGTGGTGGGCTCCGCATGAATGCCGTGGCTGCGGCCGGTGCAGGCGGTGAACTTGTGCTCCTCCGCCCGGCGCTTGAGGGCCGCCAGCACCAGCTCCACATCCTCCATCAGGAGGTCCGCCGACCGGGTCAGCTGCACGGCGAGGCAGGTGTCCAGCACGTCCGACGAAGTCATGCCCTGGTGCAGGAAGCGCGCCTCCGGCCCCACGATCTCGGACACATGGGTGAGGAAGGCGATCACGTCGTGCTTGGTGGTCCGCTCGATCTCGTCGATCCGGTCGGGGTCGAAGACCGCATCCTTGCCCTTGGCCCAGATGGCGGCGGCGGCGTCCTTCGGGATCACCCCCAGCTCCGCCATGGCGTCGGCGGCGTGGGCCTCGATCTCGAACCAGATGCGGTAGCGGGTCTCCGGCGACCAGATGGCGACGGCCTGGGGGCGGGCATAGCGGGGGATCATGCGGGGCGGGCTTCCATCAGCGGGATCGGGCGGGGGTCTGCCGCGGGAGTGGGCAGGCTTGCGGCGCTTGTCAAGCGCGCCACTAGCCTTAAGGCGCGGAACTCGCAATACTAAAACCCGACCGCCCGGACCGGACGACTCGAACCCAGAAGAGGATGACAGACTTGGCCGACGCTTCGCCGACGACGGACCCGGGCGCAAAGTCCTCCCACGGGAAGAAGGGGGGCGACCGGGTGGTGATCAAGAAGTACGCCAACCGGCGGCTCTACAACACCGCCTCGTCCTCCTACGTCACCCTCGAGCACCTGAGCGAGATGGTGAAGGACGGGGTCGACTTCGTGGTGTTCGACGCCAAGACCAACGAGGACATCACCCGCTCGGTCCTGACCCAGATCATCTTCGAGGAGGAGAGCCGCGGGCAGAACCTGCTGCCGATCCAGTTCCTGCGCCAGCTGATCCGCTTCTACGGCGACCAGATGCAGAGCTTCGTGCCCTCCTATCTGGAAATGTCGCTGGAGGCCTTCGCCCGGCAGCAGGAAACCATGCAGAAGCAGATGACCGGGGCCCTGGGCAGTCCGCAGGGCTTCGGCCTGTTCGAGGACCAGGTGCGGCAGAACCTGGCCATGTTCGACCGGGCCATGAAGATGTTCACCCCCTTTGCCTATCCGCCGCGCGCCGAGGACGCCGCCGAGCCGAAGCCCGCCGCCACCGGCAGCGACCCGGACACCATCGCCGAGCTGAAGCGGCAGATGGAGGAGATGCAGGCCAAGCTGGCGAAGCTGTCGGAGAAGTAGGGATTGGTCCGGATGGAGGTTCCCGCCTCAAGGGCGGGAATGACGAGTTATAATAATGATTGGTCGTCATTCCCGGGCGAAGACCCGGGAACCTTGATAAGGATATAGCGCCCTCTCCGGACGGAGGTTCCCGCCTCAAGGGCGGGAATGACGAGTTATAATAATGATTAGTCGTCATTCCCGGGCGAAGACCCGGGAACCTCGATCAGTATAAAGCCCCCAAACAAGAAGGGCGCTGTCACCAGCGCCCTTCTGTCTTCGGATCGGGAACGGAAATCAGGCGGCGGAGACCGCCGAATTGTCCTGCGGATCGCGGAGCACATAGCCCCGGCCCCAGACGGTCTCGATGTAGTGCGCGCCCATGGTGGCCGTGGCCAGCTTCTTGCGCAGCTTGCAGATGAACACGTCGATGATCTTCAGTTCCGGCTCGTCCATCCCGCCATACAGGTGGTTCAGGAACATTTCCTTGGTGAGCGTCGTGCCCTTGCGGAGCGAGAGCAGCTCCAGCATCTGGTATTCCTTGCCTGTCAGGTGAACCCGGTTGGAGTTCACTTCCACGGTCTTGGCGTCCAGGTTGACGACGATGTCGCCGGTGCGGATGACGGACTGGGCGTGGCCCTTGGAGCGGCGCACCACGGCGTGGATGCGGGCGACCAGTTCGTCCTTGTGGAAGGGCTTGGTCATGTAGTCGTCGGCGCCGCCGCCGAAGCTCTTGACCTTGGTGTCGATCTCCGCCGTGCCGGACAGGATCATGATGGGGGTGTTGATCTTGGCGACGCGCAGCTGGCGCAGGACGTCCAGACCGGACATGTCGGGCAGGTTCAGGTCGAGGAGGATCAGGTCGTAGTCGTAGATCTTGCCGAGGTCGATGCCCTCTTCGCCCAGATCCGTCGTGTAGACGTTGAAGCCTTCGGACTTCAGCATCAGTTCGATGCTCTGCGCTGTCGCGCTGTCGTCCTCAATCAACAAAACCCGCATTAGCCCCTCCCGCTGGCGCTCGCGCCCTTTTGGCGCACCCACTACGAGCGCGGAATCCGAAATCCGACCCTCCACAACGGTAAGCGGAGAGTTACTTAAACTTTGTTAATCGTGAAACGCTCAAACCGAATCGGTAGGGTGCGTCGCGCCTTACATCAAGCAAGTCTGGTAAGACACTGATTTCCAACGATTCAGCTTCGAACCCATGCTTGAATCGTGAGGTGCTTCGCGTTGGCTCGCAAGAGTCCCGCAAACAAAAAAACACCACCTTCGAAAACTTTTTTCGTTCACATCCGCGGCCGATATCGCGCGCGGGGAAGGGCTCTAGCCGTCCAGATCCTCGGCGAGAATGGCCATTTCGAACAGGAACGAGCCGTCGTCATCCTCGTCCTGATAGATCACGCCGACGAACTCGTCGCCGATATAGGCCTCGGCGGAGTCCTTCTGGCGGGGGCGCGGCTTCAGGTTCAGGTTGGGAGTCCCGAAGGTGCGCTTCAGGTGGGCCTCGATCTTCTTGATGTCTTTGTCGTTCACGAGACCGCAGCTCCAGATGTCCGGTTTGCGCCCGGCGACGCGGGCCCGACTCCTTTAGAGCCTAAAGCCGGGGAACGGAAGCGCGACCGGTGGCATAATCCCCAGAGATCGTCGGCGGAGAGGGCCGGGGTCCGCGGACCGGCGTCTCAGATGACGTAGTCGTAGGCCGCGTCCACCAGGGTCTGGTCCATGTTGGCGGCCGGATCGGGACCGGCGGGGCAGTTGACCAGGCGCGCCGGCACGCCCGCGGCCGTGCAGCCGGGAGGCACCTCCTTCAGCACCACCGAGCCGGAAGCCACCTTGGCATAGTCGCCGATGCGGATGGCCCCCAGCACCTTGGCCCCGGCCCCCAGCAGCACACCCTTGCCGATCTTCGGGTGGCGGTCGCCCCCCTGCTTGCCGGTGCCGCCCAGGGTCACGTTCTGGAGCATGGAGACCCCTTCGTCGATGGTGGCGGTCTCGCCGATGACGATGCCGGTGCCGTGGTCGAGGAAGGCCCCCTTGCCGATGGGCACGGCGGGGTGGATGTCCACCTGGCACAGCTCCGAGGCGCGGCTCTGCACGTGGAAGGCCAGGGTCTCGCGCCCGTCCTGCCACAGGGCATAGGCCAGCCGGTGGGCCTGCAGGGCAAGGAAGCCCTTGAAGAACAGGAAGGGCTGGAGATAGCCCCGGGCCGCGGCGTCCCGGTCGAACACGGCCTGCATGTCCGCCTCCACCGCCTCGATCACCTTCGGGTCGGCGGCATAGACCCCCATGGCCAGGTCGCGGAGATAGAGGGAGCCCACGTCCGGCTCCCCCATCTTGCGGCCCAGCTGGTAGGCCAGCGCCGAGGCCAGGTCGTCATGGGACAGGATCACGGCGTTGAGCATGCTGGTCAGCATCGGCTCGGCCCGGGCGGCGGCCTCCGCCTCGGCCCGGAGCTTGTGGAACACCACTTCCGTGGCCCGCGCCAGGGTGCGCTCGTGCTGCGTCATGACCGGCCTCCCGCGTCGGTGCGTCCGGGGTCAACGGCGTCCCCGGCTCCCGGTTTCGGGGCCAGGAGCGCCGACGCCAGGTCGGGAGACAGGGCCCCCGTCACAGACATATGGTGCAACCTTAGCAGCGCCGCCACTGTTATGGAGTCCAGAATACGCCCTTCGACCGCCGCCGCGAGGGCCTCTTGGAACGGCACGCGGGCGGAGGTGAGCATCTCGGTGGGATCAGGATCCGTCGGCACCTCGACCAGGCCGGTGGCGAGGAACACCTCGCACACCTCGTCGGAGGAGGAGTTGGAGAGCTGCATCCGCAGGATCGGCTGCCAGTCCCGGGCCTCCAGCCCCACCTCCTCCCGCAGCTCCCGCCGGGCCCCGTCCAGGGCCGTCTCCCCCGGCGGGACCCCGCCCTCCGGCAGTTCCCAGCTGTAGGTTCCGAAGGGAAACCGCCACTGCCCCACCAGCATGATGTCGCCGTTGGGGAACAGGGGAATGACGCCCACGGCCAGATTCTTCTGGTGGTGCACCCAGTAGGCGGCAGCCCGGCCGGTCGGGGCGACGGCGTCATAGGCATCGACGGCGAAATAGGGATTGTCGTGCAGCCGGCGGGGCGGACCGGCCGTCCAGCCCCGTCCGTGGGCCCTGAGCCAGCCGGGCCCCGGTCGTCCGTCCGGATCGCGCATGGGATCCCTCCCCCTTGATTGCACCCGGCCTCTATAGACGATATGCCGCCCGCCAGAAGCCCCGTTCCCCGCAGCCACCCAAGAGGTCCGGCCTTGTCCGCAAAGCTCCCGATCCCTGAACTGGGCGCGCCCCTGCCCACCGTCGGGTCCGCAGAGATGCTGGACCGGCTGGCCACCCGCCGCTCCGCCTCCGCCCCCCTGCTGGCGGCCCCCGGGCCGGACGCGGCGCAGCTGCAGGACCTGTTGCTGATCGCCGCCCGGGCGCCGGACCACGGCAAGCTGTTCCCCTGGCGCTTCATCGTCCTGCGGGACGCGGCCAAGGCGGCCTTTGCCGACACGCTTCGTCAGCGGGCCGAGGCGCAGCCGGACCCGGACCGGGCCCGCACCGCCCTGCGCAAGCTGGAAGCGCCGCCGGTGGCGGTGGTGGTGGTGTCGAGCCCGAAGGCCGCGGCAATCCCGGCCTGGGAGCAGGAGCTGTCCGCGGGCGCCGTCTGCACCCTGCTGCTGCTGGCGGCGCAGGCCATGGGCTTCGGTGCCAACTGGATCACCGACTGGTACAGCTATGACCGCACGGTGGCGGACGACCTGGGCCTTGCAGCCACGGAGCGGGTCGCGGGCTTCGTCTATCTGGGCACCTCGACGGAGGCCCCGCTGGAACGGGTCCGGCCGGACCTGGCGGCCCTGACCACCGTCCGGGAGGCCTGAGCCGCCTCAGCCCACCTGGCGGCGGGGTCGCGCGACCTCGGCAACGGCGCTGGCACTGGCACCGGCACCGGGCGCGACCGCGGCCATGGCGTCGGCGGCGATCTTCAGCAGCGTGGCGTGATCGGCCAGGGGTGCCGGTCGCCCGAACAGATAGCCCTGGATGACGGCGCACTGCTCTTCCCGCAGGAAGTCCAGCTGGGCCTCGGTCTCCACCCCTTCGGCCACCACCGGGATGCCGAGGCCGCGGCCGATACCCAGCACCGCCCGCACGATCACGGTGGATCGCTCGAACTGGCCGATGCCCTGGACGAAGCTCTTGTCGATCTTGATCTTGTCGAAGGGGAAGGACTGCAGCGTCGACAGGGACGAGAAGCCGGTGCCGAAGTCGTCCATGGCCACGCCCACCCCCATGGCCTTGATCTGGCGAAGGGTGTCCAGCGCGCCCTGGTAGTTGCGGAACAGGGCGCTCTCGGTGACCTCCAGCTCCAGCCGGGACGGGGCAAGGCCGGTCTCGAACAGGATCTGGCGCACCCGGTCGGCCAGGTGGGCCTCGCTGAGCTGCAGGGGGGACAGGTTGACGGCGATGCTGATGTCCGACGGCCACTGCGCCGCCGCGGCGCAGGCCTCGCGCAGCACCCACTCCCCCAGCTCCACGATCAGGCCCTGCTCCTCGGCAATGGGAATGAACAGGTCCGGCGGCACCAGGCCGCGCTCGGGATGGCGCCAGCGCACCAGGGCCTCGAAGCCGCAGAGAATCCCCGTCTGGGTCCGGCCCTGGGGCTGGTAGTAGACCACCAGCTCGTTGTTCTTCACCGCATCGCGCAGGTCGCGGGCCAGGTTCCGGCGCTCGCGCACCGTGTTGTCGGTGTCGTATTCGAAGAAGCAGAAGTTCTGCCGACCGGCCGCCTTGGCCCGCTGCAGGGCGGTGTCGGCATTGATCAGCAGGGTGTCCACGTCGGCCCCGTTGTCCGGGAACAGGCTGACCCCCATGCAGGCGCTGGGCTCGATCACCGTGCCGGACCAGTCGATCGGGCGGCGGATCTCGTTCTGCAGGGCCTGCAGCCACTGGGCGAGGCCAAGGGCCGTGTTCTCTTCGGGAACGAAGACCACCAGCACGAACTCGTCGCCGCCATAGCGCGCGACAAAGGACGGATCATGGAGGTGGTTGGAGAAGCGCTGGCCCAGCTGCGCCAGGACCGCGTCCCCGGCCGCCTGCCCGTGCAGGTCGTTCACGTCCTTGAAGCCGTCGAGATTGGCGCAGACCACGGCGAACTTCTCCCGCGTCCGCCGGGCCCGGTCCACGCACGCGGCGAGACGCGCATGCATGGCTTTGCGGTTGGGCAGGCCGGTCAGGCTGTCGTGCTCCGCCAGATAGTGGATCCGGCTTTCCGCGGCGCGCTGCTCGCGCAGGTCGCGAAGGGTGACGATGAGGTGGTCGGAACTGCCCGAGGACCCCGGCTCGTCGGCAATGTAGACCTCCACCGGAATCGGCGGCAGGGCGGCATCCACCGGCTGGATCCAGCCTTCCCGGCGCTCGTCCCCGGCAATGGCGGGCTCCAGGCTGAGCAGGCGCTCGAACAGCTCGGTCCCCAAGAGGTCGCCGGCCTCGACGCCCACCAGCTTGCAGAAGGAGACATTGGCGTCGTTGATCCGCCCGGCGCGCACGATGACGATGCCTTCCCGGGCCGCATTGGCCAGGCGGCGCAGGCGCAGCACGGTCACCACCGACTGGGCGTCGTCGATATAGGCCGCGCCCAGGCCGCCGGTCAGGATCATGGCCGCCAGCATGATGACCACGAACATCAGCGACATGGGATTGATCAGCCCGGCCATGGACTGGGACGGATCGGGGGTGAGGCTCATGGCCGACAGGGTAAGGACGTGGGCGGAGATCACCGCCAGGGTCAGGAGGGTCGCCCCGGCCACCTGGCGGACAAAGGTCCGCGCCCGGCCGGACGCCACCAGCGCCCCGTGCACGCCCAGGAGATTGAGCACCATGGCCACCCAGACGAGGGAGGGCTCCCAATGGACGACGGCGGCCGCGTGATAGGCCCCGAACACCAGCCACTGGTTCACGCCCACGGTCATGGCCAGCACCATGCTGCCCGCCAGCACCCGGGTGCGGTCCGCGCTGGTCCAGCCGATGGCGAGGGCGAAGGTCGCACCGACCACCGAGGTCAGCAGCCCGAACAGGGTCAGCAGCGGGTCGATCCCCACCCCGACCCCGGGCCGGTTGGCGATCAGCACGATGCACTGGGTCGCCCAGATGGCTACCCCGGCCTCGAGACCGGTCAGGAAGATCCAGCTCGCGCGGACAAGACCGGTCGAATGTCGCATGCGGGACCGCAGCCGGAACACGCACAGGCAACCTGCAAAGCACAGGGACACACCCAGCCCCATCAGGGCTCCGTCCGTGTGTGCAGCCAGACTCATCAACAGTTCCAACAGGGCTCTCCCGCCTTTGGCACAGGACACCCTAGTCGCCGTTTGTTTAATTTCCGGTCAATTCTAAATCGTTAAACAATAGTTTATTGGAAAATCGCCGTTAAGCGCCACTTAACGGGACACTCAATCAGAAGTAAACGAATACAGCCTGAACTGTGCTTTCCTGATTATTTGCCAGATCTATACTGAGTGCCCCTCGACCTGCAGCAGGTCGATCAGCCAGCCCACGGCCGGGTGGCTGCCTTGGTCCCGCCGCCACAGGGCGCAGACGTCGATGGGCCGGGTCTCGTAGGGCGGCGGCTTGATCACCAGGGAAAAGGCCGGCCCGAAATGCCGCGCCATCCGCAGGGGGGCCAGGGCCAGGATGTCGGTCTCCGCGGCGATGGCCAGCGCGGTGATGCTGTCCGGCGCGGTCATGCCGGTGACCTCCGTCCGCCCGGCCCGGGACATGGCCCCCAGATAGGCCCCGTCATCGTCCCAGATCACCCGGCGCTCGAGCCCGTTGTCGATGAAGACCGTGTCCATCTCCGAGATCGAACCCGTGGCCGAGACGATCAGGTGCGGCTCCGCGGCCAGTCGCTCCAGGGTCAGGTCCTGGTCCGCCCGGGGGTGCGCCTTGCGCATCACCCAGACCAGCTGTTCCTGGAACAGGACGCAGCGGTCGAACCGGTCGGAGGACCGGCCGAAGGCCCCGATGGCGATGTCCATCCGCCCGGAGTCCAGGGCCTCGGTCACGCTCTTCTCATGGTGGCGCAGCACGAGTTCGGCCCGCGGCGCCCGCTCCCGGAACGTCCGCACCAGACCGGGCGCCAGCACGGCGGACAGATAGGGAGACATGCCCAGGGCAAAGCGCCGGTCCGAGGTCGAGGGGTCGAAGACGGACGGGGCCAGCGCCCGCTGCATCATCTGCAGGGCGCGGGAGACCTTGGGTCCGGCCTCCAGCGCCCAGGGGGTCGGACGCATGCCGTCGGAGGTGCGGACGAACAGGTCGTCCCCCAGGGTCAGGCGCAGGCGATTGAGGGCATGGCTGACCGCGGACTGGGTCAGGCCCAGCCGTTCCCCCGCCCGGGTGACGCTGCGCTCCTCGAGCAGGGCCTCGAAAACCCGGAGGAGATTGAGGTCCACATTTGTGAAATGAACTTTCTTCATGGTATTCTTGAGCAAAATCCATTTGGATCATAGTGTCGAAGGGCTATTTGTGCAACGCACCATGTCAGTTCGCCGTCAGGTCCGTGCTACACTCCTCCGTGAGCCGGGTGGCACGAGACGGGGACCCGCGGTGCCGGTGCGTGACCTGCCGCTGATCAGGATGAAACCATGAGTACGAACAGTTCCGAGGCCCGGGCGACCCAGGCCCCCCGCGTGGCCAGCGTCGAGGGGCGTATCGACCGGGACGAGGTCCTGCCGCCGCGTCCGCTGGCGGAACGCCTGCGCCTGCCGCTGATGGTGGGGGTGCCGGTGGTGGTGATCGCCGGGGCGCTGTTCGTCTGGCTGACCGGCGGACGCTACCAGACCACGGACGACGCCTATGTCCAGGCGGCTCGGGTGCAGGTGTCCAGCAACATTCCCGGCCGGGTGATCCAGGTGACGGTGCACGAGAACCAGCTGGTCCACACCGGCGACGTGCTGTTCCGCCTCGACCCCCAACCCCTGGACACCGCCCTGTCCCAGAGCGAGGCCATGGCCGCCCAGGCCCGCCTGCAGATCGACGCCTATCGCGCCGCCTATGGCCAGCGGAAGGCCGAGACGGCGGCGGCGGCGGACACGCTCTCCTACCAGCAGCGGGAACTGGCCCGGCAGAAGACCCTGCTGGCGGCCGGCGTCGCCTCCCAGTCCCAGGTGGACCTGGCCCAGAACGCCGTGGACTCCGCCCAGCAGAAGCTGTCCGCGGCGAAGGAGGCTGAAGCCGCCGCCCTCGCCCAGCTTGGCGGGGTGCCCGATGCCGGGGCCGATCGGCATCCCTCCGTCCGTGCGGCGGACGCCATGGTGGCCCGGGACCGGCTGAACCGCTCCTACGGCATCATCACCGCCCCGCAGGACGGGGTCGCCACCAAGGTGGAGCAGCTGCAGGTGGGCAACTACGTGAATGCCGCCCAGCCCCTGTTCTCGCTGGTGTCTCCGCGCATGTGGATCGACGCCAACCTGAAGGAGGACCAGCTGGCCCATGTCCGTCCCGGCCAGCCGGCGACGGTGGAGGTGGATGCGCACAAGGGCGTCACCTATCACGGGCGGGTGGCCAGCCTGTCCCCTGGCACGGGCTCCAGCTTCGCCCTGCTGCCGCCGGAAAACGCCACCGGCAACTGGGTCAAGGTGGTGCAGCGGGTCACCGTCCGGGTCGAGCTGGACGAGCAGGACCTGAAGGACCACCCGCTGCAGGCGGGCCTCAGCGCCCGGGTGAAGATCGACACCAAGCCTCCCGGCGGCGGCACCGGAAGCGGAGCGGCGGCCCGGCCATGAGCGGGACCCCGGCCCCGGGGCGCAGCGACGGCTTCACCCGTCTGATGATCACGGCGTCGATCATGACCGCGACGCTGATGAACGCCCTCGACATGACCATCGCCAATGTCGCCCTGCCCCATATCCAGGGCAGCGTGTCGGCCAGTGCAGATCAGGTCACCTGGGTGCTGACCTCCTACATCGTGTCGGCGGCGATCATGACGCCCCTGACCGGGGCGGTGTCGTCGCGGTTCGGGCAGAAGACCGTGTTCCTGGTCAGCGTGGTGGGCTTCACCATCGCCTCGGCCCTGTGCGGCGTGGCCCAGAACCTGGTGCAGATCGTCGGCTTCCGCCTGCTGCAGGGCATCTGCGGTGCCCCCCTGATCCCCCTGGCCCAGTCGGTGCTGCTGGACATCAACCCGCGGGAGAAGCAGGGCCAGGCCATGGCCGTCTGGGGCATGGCCTCGATGCTCGGCCCGATCATGGGGCCGGTGCTGGGGGGGTATCTGACGGATCACTTCTCCTGGCGCTGGGTGTTCTACATCAACGTGCCCTTCGGCATTGCGTCCTTCCTCGGCATCTGGACCTTCGTCCCCGGCGGCCGCCCGGCCCAGTCCCGGCGCTTCGACCTGATGGGGTTCATGTTCCTCGCGCTTGCCGTGGGGGTGGGCCAGTTGATGTTCGACCGGGGGGAGGGCCAGGACTGGTTCAATGCACCGGAGATCTGGATCGAGGCCTTCATCGCCGCCATCGCCGCCTGGCTGTGCGTGGTGCAGACCGCCACGGCGAAGCAGCCCTTCATCAGCCGGGAGCTGCTGCGGGACCGGAACTTCGTCACCGCCGCGGGCTTCAGCCTGATCATCGGCGTGCTGATGTTCTCCACCACCGCCCTCCTGCCGCCGATGATCGAGACCCTGCTGGGCTATCCCGTCACCCAGGCAGGGATGGTGCTGGCCCCCCGGGGGGTGGGCACGCTGTTCGCCATGTTCTTCGTCGGCCGACTGGTCGGTCGCATCGACAACCGGATCATCCTGGGGGTCGGGCTGTCGCTGATGGCGCTGTCCACCTGGCAGATGACCCACTTCTCCCTCTACATGTCGTCGAGCCCGCTGATCATCGCCGGCCTGACCCAGGGGCTGGGCATGGGGCTCCTGTTCGTGCCCCTGTCCACCATCGCCTTCTCCACCCTGCCCGGCCATCTGCGGACCGAGGGGGCGGGGCTGTTCACCCTGATCCGCAACATCGGCTCCAGCGCCGGCATCTCGCTGCTGGCCGCCTCGCAGATCCAGGCGATGGAGGTCTCCCGCTCCGAACTGAACGACCACATCCGCGCCGACAATCCGGCCATGAACATGCTGGGCCGGGTCATCGACCCGCAGAGCCCCGCGGCGCTGGCCCGGATCACCGGCGAGATCGCCCGCCAGGCGGCCATGGTCGCCTATGTGGATGCCTTCAAGGCCATCATGGTCATCTGCCTCATCGCCCTGCCCATCCTGATCCTCCTGCGTCCCCCCAAGGCCAGCCTGGCCGCCGACCTGCACACGGCGGTGGAGTAAGTCCGTTGAACCCGACCCCGATCCGCCTCCTTGCCTCCGTCGCCCTCGCCGCCCTGCTGACCGGCTGCGCCGCCGTGGGGCCGAACTTCACCCGCCCCGCCCCCCTGACCGCGGCGAAGGACTATCGCCCGGCGGACGAGCGCGGTGCGGCGACCCCCGCTGTCCTGTCCGAGTCCGGCGAGGCCGTGGCCCGGGACTGGTGGACCCTGTTCCCCTCGAAGGACCTGGACGGGGTGATCCGCATGGCCCTCGCCGCCAATCCGGAGATCGCGTCCGCCGATGCCAGCCTGGACGCCGCAAGGGCCGAGCTGGCCGCCGCCCGGGGGGCCGAACTGCCGGAGGTGAGCGCCAGCTCCAGCGCCTCGCAGAACCGGCTGAACCTGGCCTCCTTCGGCTTCGGCGGCGGCCTGCCGGGCTTTTCCAACAACCCCGAATTCAGCCTCTATTCCCTGGGCGGCGCGGTGACCTTCCCGCTGGACGCCTTCGGTCGCGCGCGCCGGGGCAGCGAGAGCGCCTCCGCCCGGGCGGAGGCTGCGCAGCACCAGCGGGATGCCGCGTGGCTGACCCTGACCGGACAGGTGGCCACCCAGGCCGTGACCCTGGCCGTGCTGCGGGAGGAGCTGGCCCAGGTGGACGCCATCCTGGCCGACGACCGCCGCACGGTGGACCTGGCCGACCAGGCGGAAAAGGCCGGGGGCGAGGCCCACAGTGCCGGTGTCAGCGCCAGCGCCCAGCTGGCCGCCGACGAGACCCTGGTGGCCCCGCTGAAGAAGCAGCTGGATGCCGCCCGCCACGCGCTCGCCGTGCTCACCGGCCACGCCCCGTCGGACTGGACGCCGCCGGACTTCGACCTGGCGGCCCTCACCGTGCCGAAGACCCTGCCCGTGGCCCTCCCCTCGGCCCTGGTGCACCAGCGGCCGGACATCCTGGCGGCGGAGGCGCGGCTGCATGCGGCCACCGCCGATGTGGGGGTGGCCACCGCCCGGCTCTATCCCGACCTGTCCCTCAGCGCCCAGATCACCCAAGGGGCCCTGAAGCCCGGGAACATCTTCGACACTCCCTCCACCGCCTATGGCCTGGCCGCAGGCGTGACCCAGCCCCTGTTCGACGGCGGCCGCCTGCGCGCGGGCGTGAAGGGGGCAGAGGCGAAGCGGCGCGGGGCGCTGGCCGCCTATCAGCAGACCGTGCTCCGGGCCTTCGGCCAGGTGGCGGACCTGATGCAGGCGGTGCAGCGGGATGAGGAGGCCCTGGCCGCGCAACATGCCTCGGTGGACCATGCGGCGGAGACCCTGCGCCTGAACCGGCTGGCCTATTCGGCCGGTGCCACGGGCCTGTTCCCGGTGATCGACGCGTCGCGCCAGCTCAGCAATGCGCGCCTCGGCCTCGCCCGGGCGGAGGGCCAGCTGCGGCTGGACGCCATGGCCCTGTTCGTCGCCACCGGTCGCGGTCTGGCGCACGGCGCGTGAATCCGCTAACCCGACCGGATGACCGCACCGAAAAAGCCCATTGCTGACCTCGCCCTCGAATTCGGCCTGAAGCCGGAGGAATACGCCATCATCCTGGACCGCCTCGGCCGCGAGCCGAACGAGGTGGAACTGGGGGTGTTCAGCGTGATGTGGAGCGAGCACTGCTCCTACAAGTCGTCCCGCAAGCACCTGCGCAAGTTCCCGGTGACGGGCCCGCGGGTGATCTGCGGTCCCGGCGAGAATGCCGGCGTGGTGGACATCGGCGACGGCCAGGCCTGCATCTTCAAGATGGAGAGCCACAACCACCCCTCCTATATCGAGCCCTATCAGGGCGCGGCGACGGGCGTCGGCGGCATCATGCGCGACGTCTTCACCATGGGCGCGCGGCCGGTGGCGCTGCTGAATGCGCTGCGCTTCGGCTCGCCGGAGCATCCCAAGACCCGGCGGCTGGTGGCGGGGGTGGTCAGCGGCATCGGCGGCTATGGCAACTGCGTCGGCGTGCCCACGGTAGCGGGGGAGACCAACTTCCATTCCGGCTATGACGGCAACATCCTGGTGAACGCCATGTGCGTGGGCCTGGCCGACGCCGACAAGATCTTCTACTCCGCCGCGCCGGAGCCGGGCCTGCCGGTGGTCTATTTCGGCTCCAAGACCGGCCGGGACGGCATCCATGGCGCCACCATGGCGTCCGCCGAATTCGACGAGGCCTCGGACGAGAAGCGCCCCACGGTCCAGGTCGGCGACCCCTTCGCGGAAAAGCTGCTGATCGAGGCGACGCTGGAGCTGATGGGCCTGGGCGCCGTGGCCGCCATCCAGGACATGGGGGCCGCGGGCCTCACCTCGTCCTCCGTGGAGATGGCGGGCAAGGGCGGGCTGGGCATCGCGCTGGACCTCGACGCCGTGCCCCAGCGCGAGACGGGCATGAGCGCCTACGAGATGATGCTGTCGGAAAGCCAGGAGCGGATGCTGGCCATCCTCAAGCCCGGCCGGGAGCAGGACGCCTATGACGTGTTCCGCAAGTGGGGCCTCGACGCCGCGGTGATCGGCGTGACCACAGACACCGGCCGGATCGTGCTGACGCACAAGGGCCAGGTGGTCTGCGACCTGCCGCTGGCGCCCCTGTCCGACGACGCGCCCCTCTATGACCGGCCCTGGACCGAGCCGGTGAAGCAGAAGGTGCTGACCCCCGCCGACGTCCCCGCCCCCACCGACTGGCGCAAGGCCGTGCTGACCCTGCTGGGCTGCCCGGACGGCGCCTCCAAGCGCTGGCTGTGGGAGCAGTATGACCGCCACGTGATGGCCGACACCCTGGCCGATTCCGCCACGGCGGCGGATGCCGGCATCGTGCGGGTGCACGGGACGAACAAGGCGCTGGCCGTCACCTCCGACTGCACGCCGCGCTATGTGGAGGCTGATCCCTATGAGGGCGGCAAGCAGGCGGTGGCCGAGGCCTATCGCAACCTCAGCGCCGTGGGCGCGGACCCCATCGCCATCACCGACAATCTGAACTTCGGCAATCCGGAGCGGCCGGAGATCATGGGCCAGATCGTCCGCGCCATCGACGGCATGGCCGAGGCCTGCCGCGAACTGGACTTCCCCGTCGTCAGCGGCAACGTGTCCCTCTACAACGAGACCAATGGCAAGGCGATCCCGCCCACCCCCACCGTCGGCGCCGTGGGCCTGCTGGCCGACAGCACGAAACGCGCGGGCTTCGGCGGGCTGAAGGCCGGTCAGGTGCTGGCCCTGCTGGGCGAAACCCGCGGCGCGCTCGGTGCCAGCCTCTATCTGCGGGAGGTGCTGGGCCGCGAGGACGGGGCCCCGCCGCCGGTGGACCTGAAGGCCGAACGGGCGGCGGCGGGCGTGGTCCGCGGGCTGATCGTCTCAGGAACGCTGCATGTCGTCCACGACCTGTCCGATGGCGGCCTGGCCGTGGCGGCGGCGGAGATGGCGCTGGCTTCGGGCGTCGGCATCGGCCTCTCCAATCCCACGGACGTTCCCGACCACGCCTTCTATTTCGGTGAGGACCAGGCCCGGTATCTCGTGGCGGTGAACCACGACCAGCTCGACCTGCTGGACGAGGCCTGCACCGCGGCGGCGGTGCCCTACGAGGTGATCGGCGAGGCGGGGGGCTGCGAACTGGCCCTGCGCGGCAAGGCGGACGAGATCACCGCCATCGACCTCGACGACCTGCGCGCCACGCACGAGGGCTGGATGCCCGCCTTCATGAACGCGCCGGTCTGAGGCCCGCGCCCTTTACCCTCAGGCGGTCCGCTTCGGCCAGACGAGGTGGACCGCCAGGACCAGCAAGGCAACGGCGGCGGTGCACAGAAGCCCGCCCTCCGGCCCGGCCGTGCCGCCGGTCAGCCAGTCCGGCCCTGCGCCCAGGGTGGCCACGGTGAGGGAGCCCTTCACCATCAACCCGCTGTCCGGCACGCCCCAGACATAGCTCTGGGCGAAGTCCCAGGTGGCGTGGAAGCCGATGGCCACCCACAGGGCCCCGGTCCGGCGACGGATCCAGGCCAGGGCCAGGCCCACCACCCCCACATTGGCAATGCCGATCACCGTCTCGCCCTTGTTGCCCAGGTGCAGGGAGAGGAAGATCGCGCTGGTCAGCAGGGCCGCGGGCCAGAAGCCCATGGCCCGGGCGAACAGGGCCAGCAGGGGGCCGCGCATCAGCCCCTCCTCCACCAGCGCGACCAGGGCGAACAGGGCCGAGAACTCCGCCAGCCAGGTCACCCCGGTCACGCCGTCGAAGCTGAGCGGCCCGAAATGGATATAGCCCCCGGCATAGAGCACGCCGATGATGGCCGAGAGCAGGACAAAACCCAGCATGCCCCCGATCAGGAGGCCGGACCCGACCCGGTGCCGGTCATAGCCTGCCTCCGCCAGGGGGACCTTGAAGGCCCAGGCGGCGATGGCGGTGGCCACCAGCACGCCCAGCCACTGCACCCCCTCCAGGGCGGCCATGACCGGCAGGCTGGGCGCGGCCCCCTTCATCTTCATGTGCAGGGCCGCGAGCGCGCCGGCGATGATCAGCCCGCCCACCAGCACCGCCAGGACGAAGAAGGCGAAGGCCTGGCCCACGGACAGCCAGCGCCGCTTCGCGCCCGAAACCGCCGCAAGCTCCCCCGCCGACGCCGCCGCCGTGCCCGTGATGTCCGTCATTGTCGTCCCCCCGTGATCGGTCCCCGGCCCGGAGGTTGGCCTCTGCCGGTGCCCCCGTCAACGCAACCCCAGATTAACAATCATTCACCCCGTTTCTTAGCGGGACACAAAGGTGCTCCGGCGCAGCCTCGTGGAAACAGAAAAGCGTCGCGATCCGGCGACGGGATGGGGGACACCGGAATGGATACACTCGACCAGCGCGAGCGCGCGTTCGAAGCGCATTTTGCCTTCAGCGAGCACATGGCCTTTACCGTCGCCACCTACCGCAACCGTCTGCTCGGCCTGTGGGCGGGGGAGCGGCTCGGCCTCGCCGGAGCGGCCCTGGACGCCTATGCGCAGGACGTGGTGCACCAGAGCCTGGAGCCGAAGCATGCCCTCGACCCCGTGGCGCGGGTCTGTCGGGACCTGATGGCCCGGGGCTGCGGCGTACCGGAGGCGGAGCTCCGCCAGCGCTTCCAGGCCTTCGGCGACTCCGCCGCGGCGCGCCTCGCCGCCTAGTCCGATCCGGCGACCTGGGGCTCACGGGCCGGGCGCAGGGCCGCCAGGGCCCGGTCGACCACCTCGAGCCCGGCCCCGGGACGCACGGCCTCCACCGTCATTATGCGGCGCCAGGCGCGTGCGCCCGGCCGTCCCTGGAACAGGCCCAGCATGTGCCGGCTCATGGCGGCCAGGGACGTTCCGGCCGCAAGCTGGCGGGCCATGTAGGGGCGATAGGCGGCGATGGCCGCCTCCGGCGTAACCGGCGGTGCGGTCTCGCCGAACAGGCGGCCGTCCACCGCCCCCAGCAGGCCCGGGTCGTGATAGGCGGCCCGTCCCAGCATGACGCCGTCCAGCCCCGACGCCTCCGCCTGGGCCTGGTCCAGCGAGGCCAGCCCGCCGTTCAGCATGATGGCCAGCCCCGGCCGGTCGGCCTTCAGGCGCCGGACCAGGGCATGGTCCAGGGGCGGAATGTCCCGGTTCTCCTTCGGGGACAGGCCCTGCAGCCAGGCCTTGCGGGCATGGACGATGAACTGCTCGACCCCGGCGGCGGCGCAGGCGTCCACCAGGGTGTAGAGGCTCTCCTCCGGGTCCTGGTCGTCCACGCCGATGCGGCACTTCACCGTCACCGGAACTGTCACCGCCCCGCGCATGGCCGCCACGCAGTCGGCAACCAGGTCCGGCTCCCGCATCAGGCAGGCGCCGAAGCGGCCGGACTGCACCCGGTCCGACGGGCAGCCCACATTCAGGTTGATCTCGTCATAGCCGTAGTCCGCGCCGATCCGCGCCGCCTGGGCCAGCAGCGCCGGGTCCGAGCCGCCCAGCTGCAGGGCCAGGGGATGCTCTCCCCCGTCGAAGCCCAGCAGATGGTCCCGGTCCCCGCGCAGCACGGCCTGGGCGGTCACCATCTCCGTATAGAGCAGGGCCCGGCGGGTCAGGGTACGGTGAAAGGCCCGGCAGTGCCGGTCCGTCCAGTCCATCATCGGGGCCACGCTGAAGCGCCGCGCGCCGACATAGGAGGCGGGGGCGGGGTCGGGCGCAGGCACGGGCGACGGAGCGGTGGACGGCGAGATCATCCCCCGGCCCTAGCACAGCCCGCCGGGGGATTCACCCGTTCCGGTGCCCTGACAGGTCTCAGGCCTGGGCGGCGGCACGCTCGCGCATGTGCTTGACGATGCCCAGGGTGGCCAGGAAGAAGTGCACGCTGCCCCAGGCGGCGAACAGGAAGGTGACCAGGATGCCCTCCCGCGTCGCCTCCACCAGGGTGCCGGCACAGGCCTTGGCCAGGGCGGGCGCCGCCCCCTTGGGGGCCACGCCGCCGGGACAGGCAAGGGTGAAGCGGGTGCTGTCGCCCCCCTGCAGCGCCCCCAGCACAGACTGCACAACGTCCCCCGCCGGCGGGCGGCCGAAATTGGCATTGGCGATGTGGTCGATCAGCCAGCCGGTGAACACCGGACCACCGCCCAGGGCAATCAGGTTCAGGAACAGGAACAGGACCGCCGTGGCCGTCGCCCGCCGGTGCGGTGCCACGGAATTCTGCACCACCCCGAAGGTGGGCGCGAGATAGGTGTAGGAGAAGATGCCCGGCAGGATCGAGAGCAGCGCCATCATCTGCCAGGTGGACTGGCTGTAGATCAACAGGTTGATGGGCGTGGCGATCATCAGGCCGATGGCCGGGGTCAGGGGATACCAGATGGCGTTGCGCTTCCCCAGCCAGTCGGGGAGGAAGCCCCCCACCAGCGTCCCGATCATGGTGGAGGCCCCGGCGATCACCCCGAACACCAGCCCGACCATGCCCAGCTTCAGGTGGAAGGCCCGCACGATATAGGCCAGCGAGAACTGGGTCGTGCCATATCCGGCGAAGGACACCAGCGTCACCCCCAGCACCATGTTCACCACCGGCCACTTGAAGAACAGGGCCGCGACCACGGCCCCCATCTCCCTCAGTTCGGTCCACAGGGAGAGCGGCGGCTTCACATAGGCGGCGTCCCCGGCCTTGGCCTCGGAATGGCCGCGGGGGGGCTCCTTGATCACCAGCCGCACCAGAAGGGCCAGCAGGATCCCCGGCAGGCCGACGATGAAATAGGCGGTCCGCCAGCTGAAATGCTCCGTCAGCCAGCCCCCGGCCACGGCGGCGATCATGCCCCCCAGCGGAATGCCGACGGAATAGATGGACAGGGCCGTGGCCCGCTGCTTGGGCGGGAAATAGTCGCTGATCAGGGAGTGGGACGGGGGCGACCCCCCGGCCTCGCCGAAGCCCACCCCGAACCGGTAGGCCGCCAGGGTGGTGAAGTTCGCCGCCGTGCCGCAGAGCGCGGTGAAGGCCGACCAGATGATCAGGGAGACCGAGATCACCGAGACCCGGTTGGTCCGCTCCGCAATGCGGGCGATGGGGATGCCCAGCAGGGTGTAGAGGATGGCGAAATAGAACCCGCCCAGCAGGCCGAGCTGCGTATCCGTCAGCTTCAGGTCGACCTTGATGGCCTGGCCGATGATGCTGATGATGCTGCGGTCGATGAAGTTGAAGGTATAGGTGGCGAGCAGCAGCGCCAGCACCAGGGCCTTGTAACCCGCGGAATATGTGGGACTTTCTACGGCCCCAGACCCGTTTTCGGCCATGCTCTGAACGCTCCCCAGAAGGTCTTCTTGTCTTGTTGCGAGGAGTGTAGCGTCAAGCCGCGGCGCTGCGCCAGTGGGCATGCCGCGCCAGGCGAACCCCCGGGGCGGCGGGCCTTGCCCATCGGCACATGTGCGGTCTAGACCGGGCCCCTCGCAACGGAGTCCCGCCATGCAGCTCGTCATCGGCACCAAGTCCTGGTCCACCTGGTCCCTGCGGCCGTGGCTGGCGCTCCGGCGCACCGGCCAGCCCTTCGAGGAGCTTCTGATCCGCCTGCGCTGGGACGGGGCGGCGGACGAGATCCGCACCGTCTCCCCCAGCGGCAAGGTCCCGGCGCTGAAGGACGGCGACCTGACGGTCTGGGACAGCCTGGCCATCTGCGAATATCTGGCGGAGCGGTTCCCTGCCGCGCAGCTCTGGCCCGCCGACAGCGCCGCCCGGGCCGTGGCGCGGGCGGTGACGGCGGAGATGCATTCCGGCTTCCAGGCCCTGCGCAGCACCTGCCCCATGGACCTGGCCCTGCGCACCGTCGCGGACCTGGACTCGGCGACCGCGGCGGACGTGACCCGCATCGTCGCCATCTGGCGGGAGTGCCGCCACCGGTTCGGGGCGGACGGCCCCTGGCTGTTCGGCACCTGGAGCATTGCCGACGCCTTCTACACCCCCGTGGCCACCCGCTTCCGCAGCTATGGCATCGACCTGGCGGCCCATGGGGATGACGGCAAGGCGGCAGCCTATCAGGCGACCCTGCTGGCCGATCCGGACTTCCTGGCCTGGGAGGCCGACGCGCTGGCCGAGACCCCGGAGCCGGCGGTGGGAACGGCGAAGCTGTGAGGGGCTGCGTGGTTCGAGACGGGCTTCGCCCTCCTCACCATGACGACCGTAGAAAGCGCTTCGCCCCCCTCACCATGACGACCGTTGAAATACCCCGACCTTCGTCATCCTGAGGAGGCCCGTCAGGGCCGTCTCGAAGGACGCAACTCCCGCGCATAGCGCTTCCAGTTCTCCACATAGTGCAGGGCCGAGGCCGTCAGCATCTGCGCTCCCTGCTCGTCCATCGTCCGGACGATCTTGCCAGGCGCCCCCATGACCACGGAATTGTCGGGGATCTCCTTGCCCTCGGTGATCAGGGCCTTGGCGCCGATCAGGCAGTTGCGGCCGATCTTCGCGCCGTTGAGGATCACCGAGCCGATGCCCACCAGCGTGTTGTCGCCGATGGTGCAACCATGCAGCATCACCATGTGGCCCACCGTGACATTGGCACCAATCGTCAGGGGCGAGCCCACGTCCGTGTGCAGTACTGATCCGTCCTGAATGTTGGAATTCTCGCCGATGACGATGGGATCATTGTCGCCCCTTAGCGTCGCGCCGAACCAGATGCTGGCGTTCTTCTTCAATATGACATTTCCGAGTACGACAGCATTGGGCGCGATCCAGTATTCCCCTTCAGGTGGCAAGACAGGAGACGCAGTGCCCAAATCATAGACATGTGAATTTGAATTCATCCGTGCACGACCTTTCAACAAACTCTTCGCTTTAACACATTGGAAACCCCGTTAGCATGAAACTGTAGTCGCGATTCGGACGGGCCCCTTCGGGCTCTGCGCGAATCGAAACGGAGTTCAGGGTGACGCTTGATTTCCACCGGCGGACATTGGGTCCGCCCATCGGAGCAGGGTTCGCGGCCGGCGGTCAACCGCCGGGATGCGCCGCGGCTCCGGCATCCTTCCACTCCCCAGTCCGTCGGGCGCGCCGTTTCCGGTTCGCCCGATTTTTTTTGCCCTCGGTACCGTTCTCCTTTTCCAGCAGGGGCCTTGAGCCCCATTTCGGAGGTTCGAATGACCAAACGTGCTCTGAAGCGTATGGCGCGTGAAGGCGAATTCAACAGCTCGCAGTTCGAGGAGGAGTCGAAGGTCCGGCGCCTGCCCGTGGATCGCAGCTGGTCGCCGCTCCGTGCGCAGGGACCCGAGGCGGAGCGCGAACAGGGCTACATGAAGACCATCAAGGCCAAGTCCGACGGACAGATGGCCCTGATCCAGGCCATCGACGCCCGGAATCTGGTGCTGGCGCTGGGCCCCGCGGGCACGGGCAAGACCTATCTGGCCATCGCCAAGGCGGTGGAGGCGCTGGAGGCCGGCCGGGTCGGCCGGATCGTGCTCTCCCGCCCCGCGGTGGAGGCCGGCGAATCCATCGGCTTCCTGCCCGGGGAGATGGAGGACAAGCTCGCCCCCTATCTGCGGCCCCTCTATGACGCCCTGTCGGACCGGCTGTCCATGAAGCGGGTCCGGGCCCTGATGGCGGAGGGGCTGATCGAGATCGCCCCCGTCGGCTTCATGCGCGGCCGCACCCTCAACAACGCCTTCGTGGTGATCGACGAGGCGCAGAACTGCACCTATGTGCAGCTGAAGATGCTGCTGACCCGGCTGGGCTGGCACTCCACCATGGTCATCACCGGCGACCCCAACCAGTCCGACCTGCTGCCCGGCGTGTCAGGCCTGGGGGACGTGGCCGACCGGCTGGAGACCCTGAACGACGTCTCCGTGGTCCGGCTGAAGGACGTGGACATCGTCCGCCACCCGCTGGTGGCGAGCATGCTGGGGGTGCTGTAGGGGGCTTGCTGCGTGGTTCGAGACGGGCCGTTGGCCCTCCTCACCATGACGACCGTTATTAGCAACCTTCGTCATCCTGAGGAGGGCGTAGCCCGTCTCGAAGGACGCACAACGGTCTCGAACCACGCACTCCCCCCCAATCCTTACCGCCGCCTTCACTCCGGGTTAACGCGCATCAACGATCCTGCAGGCGTTCGTGGGGAGTCCTAGCTTGCGTAGCCTGATCGCCGCCGTTGAGAGGGTCGATCCCGTCCAGGTGTCCGGCCGGGTGGCCGCCGTGCATGGCCTGTTGATCGAGGCCCGGGGCGGGCTGACCCGCCTGTCCGTGGGGGCGCGGGTGGACATCGACCGGCACAATGCCCCGTCCCTCGCCGCCGAGGTGGTGGGATTCCGCGAGAACCGGGCCCTGCTGATGCCCTTCGGCGCGGTGGAGGGGGTGGCCCCCGGCGCGGAGATCCGCATCCTGCCCCAGGGGGGTGCCCTGCGTCCGACCCTGGCCTGGCGCGGGCGGATCGTGAATGCCTTCGGAGAGCCCATCGACGGCAAGGGTCCCCTGCCCCAGGGTCCCGTCCCCTACCCCCTGCGCACCCCGCCCCCCGCCGCCCATGCCCGCGGCCGGGTGGGGGAGCGTCTGGACCTGAAGGTCCGGGCCATGGACGTGTTCACCACCTGCTGCCGGGGCCAGCGCCTGGGAGTCTTCGCCGGCTCCGGCGTCGGCAAGTCGGTGCTGCTCTCCATGCTCGCCCGGGAGGCGGAGTGCGACGCCGTCGTCGTCGGCCTGATCGGCGAGCGGGGCCGGGAGGTCCGCGAATTCATCGAGGAGACCCTGGGCGAGGAAGGGCTGAAGCGCGCCGTCGTCGTGGTCGCCACCTCCGACGAGCCGGCCCTCACCCGGCGCCAGGCCGCCTATGCGACGCTCGCCATCGCCGAGTACCTGCGCGACCAGGACCAGGAGGTGCTGTGCATGATGGACAGCGTCACCCGCTTCGCCATGGCCCAGCGCGAGATCGGCCTGGCCGCAGGCGAGCCGCCCACCACCAAGGGCTACACCCCCACCGTCTTCTCCGAACTGCCCAAGCTGCTGGAGCGGGCGGGGCCGGGGCCGATCCGCGCCGATGGCACCACCGCCGCCCCGATCACGGCCATGTTCACCGTGCTGGTGGACGGGGATGACCACAACGAGCCCATCGCCGATGCCGTGCGGGGGATTCTCGACGGCCACATCGTCATGGAGCGGGCCATCGCCGAGCGGGGCCGCTTCCCGGCCATCAACGTGCTGAAGTCCATCAGCCGGACCATGCCGGGCTGCCAGACCCCCTTCGAGCAGGAGGTGGTGAAGAGCGCCCGCCAGACGCTCGCCGCCTACGCCAATATGGAGGAGCTGATCCGCATCGGTGCCTATCGCCGGGGCTCCGACCCGCTGATCGACCGGGCCATCGAGCTGAACCCCGCGCTTGAGGCGTTCCTGACCCAGCAGAAGGACGAGGCCACGCCGCTCCCTGAGGCCTTCGCCGCCCTCGACCGGCTGCTCAACGGCGGGGGTGAGGCTTGAGCTGGTCCGACAGCCTGATCCGCATCTCCACCTACGAGGTGGACGAACTGCAGAAGCGTCTGAAGGAGGTCCTGGACCGCCAGGACGCCGTGGAACAGGCCATCGATTCCCTGGACCTGGAGGCGGAGGAGGAGAAGCTGCGGGCCCGCGTCGATCCGTCGGTCGCCTGGTGTCATCCGGACTATGTGAAGGCCTGGAAGCTGCGCCGCGCCCGGCTGGACGCCCAGCTGGCCGCCGTCACCCTGGAGGCCGAAGGCGCCCGCGACGCCCTCGCCCAGGCCTTCGAGGCCCTGAAGAAGGTGGAACACGTGGCGGAGCTGGCCCGCCTGCAGCAGGCCAAGGCCGAGCTGCGCATCGAGAACGCCGCGCTGGACGAGATCGCGCTCCGCGACAGTCACAGGGCCCGGGAGTTGAAGCGGCGGGGGTGAGGGTGTGCGTCCTTCGAGACGGGCTTCGCCCTCCTCAGGATGACGCGCGTTTCAGGTACCCTTTCAGGTTGGGGGCTCGACCAACACCCTGCGTCATGGTGAGGAGCCCCGGAACGGGGCGTCTCGAACCACGGGCCGTTCCGGCCCGCCTCAGGATCACGCGCGTTTGTTCCACATGCGGATCAGGATGTGGGCTCAAAAACCCCACCCTGCGTCATGGTGAGGAGCGCGGAACGCGCATCTCGAACCACGCAGCTCACCTCACGCCGGCTGCAGCGCGCTCCCTGCCACGCTCTGGAACAGCTTCGCCCCGTCGGCGGAGCCCAGGTCCGCCTCGAAGGCCCGGTCGGGGTGGGGCATGATGCCCAGCACATTGCCGGCACCGTTGATGATCCCGGCAATGCCCCGGGACGAGCCGTTGGGATTGTCCCGATAGCGGAACACCACCCGGCCCTCGCCCTCCAGCCGGTCCAGGGTGGCGTCGTCGGCGAAGTAGTTGCCTTCGCCATTGCCCACCGTCATCACCGCTTCCCGCTGCGTACCATAGGCGCTGGTGAAGCGGGTCTGGCCGTTGACGATGTCCAGGGTCACGGCCTTGCAGACATACTTCAGCCCCGCATTGCGCAGCAGGGCCCCCGGCAGCATCCCCGCCTCGCACAGGACCTGGAAGCCGTTGCAGATGCCGACAATGGCCACGCCCCTGTCCGCCAGGCGCTTCACCTCCGCCATCACCGGCGAGAGGGAGGCCATGGCCCCGCAGCGCAGATAGTCGCCATAGGAAAAGCCGCCGGGCAGGACCACCATGTCCAGCCGGTCGTCCAGCTTCGTCTCCGTGTGCCAGACCATCTGGGCGGGATAGCCGGTGGACCGCTCGATGGCCACGGCGCAGTCCCGGTCGCAGTTGGAGCCGGGGAAGACGATGACGGCGGATTTCATGGCGGGTCCTGCGGGGCTAGGCGATGGCGACGGGGCGGCCGTCCGGCGTGAACGGCTGGCGAAAGGTGAAGGCCTCGGCGGTGGGGCCAAGGCGGGTGAGCCGGTCGAGGCGGTCCCTGCCCTCCTCCACCGACGGAATTTCTCCTGCGAGAACCCACCAGAGCGCCATGTAGGCGGGCAGGCTGTCGAACCACTGGTGGCGGCGGCGCATCACCTCCAGATGGCCGCTGCGATAGACGAAGGCCCCCAGTTCCGCCAGTCCCGTCCAGACGGACATGTTGATCAGGATCCGCGGGTCCGGATAGGCCCGGATGCCGGTGGCGTCGTTGGTCCCGTCCCCCAGCATCCGCCAGACGAAGCCCGGCGCGGCATCGGCCAGGGCATTGATCCGGTCCAGACTGGCGAAGAATTCCGCATTGGCCGGATCGTCCGGCAGGGACTGGAAGGCGGCGATGTTGATCTGGGCCAGATGAAAGCCCGGACCGGCCATCAGGCCACCTCGACCCGATAGCTTTCGATCACCGCGTTCGCCAGCAGCCGGTCGGCCATGGACTTCGCCTCGGCTTCGGCCTTGGCCCGGTCGTCGCCGGCGATGTCGAGGGTGATGATCCGCCCCACCCGCACGTCGGACACGCCGGAAAAGCCGAGGCCCCCCAGGGCCGCCTCGATGGCCTTGCCCTGCACGTCCAGCACGCCGGGCTTCAGGAAGACTTCGACTCGGACCTTCACGACGCGTCTCCGGTGATGCCGCCCTGGATGACCGTGGGCATTTCCTTCATGATGCCGAGGCGGCGGGCCACCTCGGTATAGCTCTCGATGACATTGCCCAGGTCCCGGCGGAACCGGTCCTTGTCCAGCTTCTCGTTGGTGGTGGAATCCCACAGGCGGCAGCTGTCGGGGCTGATCTCGTCGGCCAGGATCACCCGGCTGAAGTCCCCCTCGTAGATCCGGCCGAACTCGATCTTGAAGTCCACCAAGGTGATGCCGACGGCGCTGAACATGCCGGTGAGGAAGTCGTTCACCCGCAGCGTCATGGCCAGGATGTCGTCGATCTCCTGGGTCGCGGCCCAGTTGAAGGCGGTGATGTGCTCTTCCGTCACCAGGGGGTCGTGCAGCTCGTCCTTCTTGTAGAAGAACTCGATGATCGACCGCGGCAGGGCAGTGCCCTCCGGAATGCCGAGGCGGGTGGAGATGGAACCGGCGGCGATGTTGCGGCAGACCACTTCCAGCGGAATGATCTCCACCTCGCGGATCAGCTGCTCCCGCAGGTTCATGCGCTTGATCAGGTGATTCTGCACGCCGATGCCGGCGAGCCGGGTCATGATGAACTCACTGATCCGGTTGTTGATCACCCCCTTGCCCTCGAGCACCGCCTTCTTGGTGGCGTCGAACGCGGTGGTGTCATCCTTGAAGTACTGGATCAGGGTGCCAGGCTCCGGCCCCTCATAAAGGATCTTGGCCTTGCCTTCGTAGAGCTTCTTGCGGCGGGTCATTCATCACTCCGGACAGCAGCGGGGGATCCAGGAACGAAAAAGCGCGCGCGGATGTCTCATCTAGCGCGCGCAGAATCCGTGGTCGCCGGCCACTCAGAAATCGAAGCGGCAGGTTAGCGGAATCGGTACCTTTTCGCAAACACCGCGGCGGATCGGCGCAATGTTTCCGCAAAGCTGCGCCGGGCCCCCATGTTCTGCTAAGACGAGTCCCGAGCCACAACGGACCGCGCCCCATGACCGCCGCTGCCCCCCGCCCCGATCCTGCGCCAGACGGTCCCGCTGCCCCGCCGCCCTCACGGCCCGGGAGGTCGGAATATGTCACCCTCGCCCGCCCCCCCGGTCGGCGGGAACGGCCGAACCGGATCGAGATCATCGGCCGACGCCGGGCGGGCATGGATGACCTCTACCACCAGCTGCTCACCGCCTCCTGGGCCCGGTTCCTGACCCTGTCGGCCATCACCTACCTGGCCATCAACGGGGTCTTCGCCCTGCTGTTCTGGGCGGACCGGACCGGGGTGGCCGGCGGGGCGCTGAAGTCCCCGGCGGGACCGAGCGACGGCCTGTGGGCGTTGGCTGACGCCTTCTTCTTCAGTGTGCAGACCTTCGGCACCATCGGCTATGGCGGCATGGCCCCGGCAGACCTCTACACCAACCTGCTGGTGACGGTGGAAAGCTTCGTCGGCCTGGGTGCGGTTGCGGTGCTGACCGGCATCATCTTCGCCCGGGTGTCGCGGCCCACGGCCCGGGTCCTGTTCTCCGAACGGGCCACCATTTCCAGCTTCGAAGGCCAGCCCACCCTGATCTTCCGCTGCGCCAACGAACGGGCCAACCAGATCCTCGACGCGGAGGTGACCGTCAGCCTCGCCCGGCAGGTGGTGACCCAGGAGGGCCTTCGCGTGCGGCGCATGCTGGACCTGAAGGTGGTCCGGTCCCGCTCCCCCCTGTTCGCCCTGACCTGGATGATCCTGCACGTGATCGACGAGACCTCGCCCCTGTTCGGGGCCACGCCGGAGAGCCTTGTCGAGGAAAAGGCGGAAATCCTGGTCATCGTCGCCGGGGTCGACGAGACCTTCGCCCAGCGAATCCATGCCCGGCATTCCTACATGCCCGAGGACATTGCCTGGAACCGGCGTCTGGCGGACATCCTGACCGTCGGATCCGACGGCCACCGGGTGGTGGATTACACGCGATTCCATACGCTTGAGCCCGAAATCGACAACAATTCCGTTCTGGACGGATGACAGGCCGCGCAAAAAGCCTGCAAATCACCCTATAGAACGCGATCCGGCCCGGAACCGGACCGACGGGAGACCCTCGCCTTGCCGATGCGCGCGAATGATCTGGACGCTCTGTTGCGCGCCGCCTTTCCGGATGCGGAGATCGAGATCGTGGATCTGGCCGGCGACGGCGATCACTATCGCGCCCGCATCGTGTCGACCGCCTTCTCCGGCCTTTCCCGCGTCCGCCAGCACCAACTGGTCTACGCCGCTCTCGAGGGCCGCATGGGCGGCGAACTGCATGCCCTGGCGCTGGAGACGGCGCCGCCGGGAGGCTGAGCCTTGCGGTATCGCTCCTTCAGCGAGAGCGGACAGGCCATCTCAGCGCTTTCCCTGTCGCTGGACGACGACTCATCGCGCCCTGCGGACCTCCGCGGCCTGATCGTCGGTGCCCTGGAGACGGGCATCAACTGCTACGAGGCGCGGGTGGACGACCTGGACGCCCTTTATGCCATCGGCCAGGCCACCGCGACCCTGGAACGGCGGATGGTGGTGGTCGGGCTGCGCGTGCCCCTCGACACCGACAAGGGCCGACGGCTGCTCGACCGGGGCACGGTCATCCGCCTGCTGCAGGAGGCCCTGCGCACCTCCGGCCTGCGCTGGATCGACTATCTGATGATCGAGGATCCCCAGCCGGGGGAGTTCGATGCCGATTTCCGCGGCACCATCGAAGCGGCGCGGCAGGCGCGGCGGCTGCGCTTCGTCGGCATCCGCGGGGACACTCCGGCGATGGACAAGCTCCTGGCCGACGCTGCGGTGGACATCTATGCCGCGCCCTACAACCTCCGGGCCAGCCGCATCACCCGGTCGCGGATGCGAACCGCCGTGCACGGGGGCCTGACGGTGATCGGCTACGACTACTATCCCGCCGAGGTCCACGCCTCGGTGGCCGCGCCGTCGCCGGAGCCGACCCGGCGGACGGGGCTGCTGGGCTTCGGCATGGGCATGGCCCGGGCGATCCAGGCCCAGCCGGAGCGGCCCGCCCCCTACCTCTTCCTCGACCGCCTCCGGGAATGGGACGCCGACCAGATCTGCCTCGCCTATGCCCTGACCGAGCCCAGCCTCTGCACCATCCAGCTGTCCACGGGCGAGGCCGAGACCATCACCCGCCTCGCCGGGGTGGTGGACCGGGAGCTCCCGGCGGGGGTCCCGGCCCAGATCGAACTCGCCCGGGTGGCCGATCTCGACTAGCCGGGGCGGCAGGCCTTGAAACCGTCCGTTTGCGGCTCTAGGTCTGGGAGAGGACGTCGGACAGGCCCGGCGACAAAGGAGATCAAGGTGTCAGACGCAGCCAACGAAAGCCCCGAGGCGGCCGTTCATGCCTTCATCGCCAGGACCATCACCGAACACCCGGTGGTGCTGTTCATGAAGGGCGTGCCCGACCAGCCCCGGTGCGGCTTCTCCTCCCTGGTGGTGCAGGTGCTGGACCATCTGGGCGTGGACTTCGTCGGCGTGGACGTGCTGCAGGACGAGGCCCTGCGTCAGGGGGTCAAGGCCTTCTCCGACTGGCCGACCATTCCGCAACTCTATGTTGCAGGCGAGTTCATCGGCGGCTCCGACATCGTCCGCGAAATGTTCCAGAGCGGAGAGCTGAAGCCCCTGCTGGTGCAGAAGGGCCTGCTGGCCGAGGCCTGATCCTCGGCTACACTCACCGATGTGTTAGTGCGAGTGGCCAAGGTGCCGTTTTTCGCGTTCAGGTCGCATTTCCGGTATTTCCAGGCCACGCCTTCCGGTAGTTTCCGATCCGATCAGACATCGGCATCGGAGGCCTGCAGCCATGATCCAATCTTCGCGCGCCCGTCCGTCCTTCGGCCGTCGGGGGCGTGTCGGCCTCGCATCCGGTCTGCGCACCCGCGCGCCGGCCAGCGCGTCGGCCCTGCCTGCGCCTGTCCCCGACGAGAGATGGAGCCCGCGGCGCACCCTGGCCTTCGTGGTCATCGCCTCGGCCGGCCTGTGGGGCCTGCTCGGTCTGATCGCCTATGGGGGCATGCTGCTGGTGCGGCACGCCGTGCCGTGACGGCCGGTGCCCCACACACCGCGGCCCATGAAGAAGGGCACCCATGAAGAAAGGCCCCGGAGGTGTCCCCGGGGCCTTGTCCTGTCTGCAGTCCGGGGCGGCAGGGGCCGCGGCCGGGATCAGCTCGAATAGTATTCGACGACCAGGTTCGGTTCCATCTTCACCGCGAACGGCACGTCGGACAGTTCCGGGGCGCGGACGAACTTCACTTCCATGCCCTTGCCATCGACTTCGTAATAGTCCGGCACGTCACGTTCCGGCGACTGCAGGCTTTCCAGCACCAGGGCCATGTTGCGCGAACGCTCGCGCACGGCGATCACGTCGCCCGGCTTGACGGTGTAGGAGGCGATGTTGACGCGCTTGCCGTTCACCAGCACGTGGCCGTGGTTGACGAACTGACGGGCGGCGAACGGGGTCGGCACCCACTTGGCGCGGTACACGACGGCGTCCAGGCGGCTTTCCAGCAGGGCGATCAGGTTTTCCGAGGCGTTACCCTTGCGGCGGGCGGCCTCGTCATAGATGCGGCGGAACTGCTTTTCGGTGATGTTGCCGTAGTAGCCCTTCAGCTTCTGCTTGGCGCGCAGCTGCAGGCCGAAGTCGGAGACCTTGGACTTGCGGCGCTGGCCGTGCTGGCCGGGGCCGTAGGACCGCTGGTTGACCGGGGACTTGGGACGACCCCAGAGGTTTTCCCCCATGCGGCGGTCGATCTTGTATTTCGCCGAGTGGCGCTTGGACATGTCTGTTCTTTCCAGTTCGATCCGGGCCGGCCTTCCCTCCATGGAAAGGCGATTGCAACGGCGGCCGTCAGATCATCCGTCATGCGTCCGCCGTCCCGGCCGCAGGGCGACCGGAAACGACGAAGCGGGGTGTATGACGGCGAGGCGGACGAGAGTCAAGCCGCAGCCGGATCCAGGTCCGATCCGGCCCGAGCCCTGCACCGGAGAGGCGTGGTCGTGTTCCCCCGCATCCTCTGCTAGCCTCAGTCCCGTCGCAGCGGTGGGGGACACCATGGACGATCTCATCCCACGGCGCTCGGGCCAGGCCCGGGACACCGGGCCCAGCGGACGCCGGGACCTCCTCGCCCTCGCCTTCGGCCTGGCGGCCTTCGTCCTCCATGCCCTGGTGGCCGGACGCTACGACGTCTTCCGGGACGAGCTCTATTTCATCGTCTGCGGGCGACACCCCGCGCTGGGCTATGTGGACCAGCCGCCGGTCGTGCCGCTGCTGGCGGCGGGACTGTTCGCCCTGGGGGAGCATGTCTGGCTGCTGCGGCTGCCCCTCGCCCTGGCGGCGGGCGGGCTTGCCTGGCTGGCGGTGCGGCTGGCGCGCCAGATGGGTGGAGACGGCGTGGCCGCCGCCTTGGCAGGCCTCTGCGTCACCATTGCGCCCATGCTCATGGGCATGGGGGCCACGCTGAACACCACCGGGTTCGACCCCCTGCTCTGGACCGCCATCGCGGCGTGCCTCGCCCAGGCGGTGCGGACCGGCGACCCGCGCTGGCTGTGGCCGTGCGGCGGGCTGGCCGGCCTCGACCTGGAGATCAAGTACGCGCTGGTCTTCTGGGGGGTCAGCCTGGTCGTCGGCATGGGCCTGACCGATGCGCGGAGGCTGCTGGCCCGAAAGGAGGCCTGGGGGGCGCTGGCCCTTGCGGCCGTGATCGCCGCCCCGTCCCTCGTCTGGCAGGCGCGGAACGGCTGGCCCTTCCTGGAACTGGCCGCCGCTGCCCGGAACAAGAACACCGACGTTCCGATCCCGGCCTTCCTGCTGAACCAGGTCGTGGTGATGAACCCGCTGCTGGCGCCGGTCTGGGTCGCGGGGATCGCGGGGCCCTTCGTCATGGCCCGCCTGCGCCCCTACCGCTTCCTGTCCGTGGCCTTCGTCATCTGCGCGGCGCTGGTCATCGCCACCCACGGCAAGGACTATTATCTGGCGGCCGCCTATCCGGTGATGTTCGTGCTGGGGGCCGTCACCCTGGGCCACGCTCTCGGCAGACGCGAAGGGCGCGCGATCCTGGCCGTGGGCAGCGCCGCGGCCCTTACCCTGTCGGCGATCCTGGCCCCGCTGGCCCTGCCGGTCCTGCCCCTGCCCGGGCTCCGGGCCTATGTGCGGGCCCTGCCGATGAAGCCGCAGCAGCAGGAACGGAGCTTCCAGGGCACCGCACTGCCCCAGGTGTTCGCCGACCAGCTGGGGTGGCGGGACTTCACCGCCCAGGTCCGCGCCGCCTGGGCGCAGGTTCCGGTGTCGGAGCGCAGCCGGACCGGCATCAAGGTCGACAACTACGGCGAGGCCGCCGCCCTGGACGTCTATGGCGCGAAGGCGGGACTGCCGCCGGCCCTGAGCGGACACAACCAGTATTTCCTCTGGGGCCTGCGGGGACAGCAGCCCGTGAACCTGCTGGTGGTGCAGGACCATCCGGAGCGCCTGGCCCCCTATTGCCGGGAGAGCCGGGTCCTTGGCCTCACCAGCTCTCCGGACGCCATGGCCTATGAGAACGGCAAGGCCATCGCCCTTTGCCTGGGGCTGAAGGTGGACCTCCGGACCCTCTGGCCGGAGCTGAAATCGTACAACTGACCGACTGGATGACCGGGCAGTTGACGGGCCCGCGGGGGACCCCGACACTGCGGCCATGCTTCAGCGCCTGGCCGACGAGATCTGGACTGCGGACGGCCCCGTCGTGGCGACGGCAGGCTTTCGCTATCCCACCCGCATGGCGCTGATCCGGCTCGCCGACGGGGGCCTGTTCGTCTGGTCACCGACGCCGCTTTCGCCGGAACTGAAGACCGAAGTGGATGCCCTGGGCCCGGTGCGGGCGATCGTGGCCCCCAACAGCCTGCACCACCTGTTCCTCGGCGACTGGGCCACGGCCTATCCCGATGCGGAGCTGTTCGCCGCACCGGGTCTTCGCCGCAAGCGTCCGGACCTTTCCTTCGATGGGGATCTGACCGACACGCCGGAGGCGATCTGGTCGAGGGACATCGCCCAGGTCGTGGTCCGCGGCAATGCCATCACCACGGAGGTGGTGTTCCTCCACCACCGGTCCGGCACCGTCATCTTCACGGACCTGTTGCAGCAGTTCCCCCCCGGCTGGTTCCGCGGCTGGCGGGGGCTGATCGCCCGGCTGGACCTGATGACGCAGCCAGAGGCCGAGGTCCCGCGGAAGTTCCGGACGGCGTTCCTCAACCGCCGGGCGGCGCGGGCGGCCCTCCGCCGCATCCTGGCCTGGCCTGCGGAAAACGTGCTGATGGCCCATGCCCCGCCGGTCCTGGGGGACGGCCGCGCCTTCCTCGCCCGCCGGTTCCGCTGGCTGGGGCTCTGAGGCAGGGACAGGCGTGGCTCAGGGCTTGTCCCGGTCCTCGAGGCGGGCCGCCAGCCGGGCCAGGGTCCGGCCGCGACCGCGGACCAGGGCGGTGATCACGCCGCGGAAGGTCTTCACCTCCTGCTCCGAGAAGCGGGCGCGGCCGATGGCGACCCGCAGGTTGCGCACCATGGCCCGGGTCTTTTCCGGGGGGTGGAAGAAGCCCGCCGCCTCCAGCTCGGTCTCCAGCTGCTCGAACAGGCCGAGCATGGCCTCTCCCGAGGCCGGGGGGGGATTGTCCCGGAAGATCGGGGTGGGGCCGTCATCCACCGTCATCCGCCACTCATAGGCATTGATGGCCACGGCCTGGGCGAGGTTCAGGGACCGGTGGCGCATGTCCACGGGCAGGGTGACGATGGCGTGGCAGAGGGCGATGTCGGCGGTTTCCAGCCCCGCCCGCTCCGCCCCGAACAGCAGGCCGGTGCGCTGGCCCTCCCCTTCTGCCTGTCGCAGGGCGGCGGAGGACTGGCGGGGGTTCAGCACCGGCAGCTGGGTCTCCCGCGGGCGGGCGGTGGTGGCGTGCACCAGGGTCAGGTCCGCCATGGCCGCCGCCGCCGTCGGAAAGACCCTGGCCTCATCCAGCACCCAGTCCGCCCCGGAGGCCGCGGCCCAGGCCCGGTCCTGCGGCCAGCCGTCCCGGGGATTGACCAGCCGCAGCTCCGTCAGGCCGAAATTGGCCATGACCCGGGCGGCAGCCCCGATGTTCTCGGCCAGCTGCGGCTGGTCGAGGATCACCACCGGGGGCACAGGATCGGCGGACGGAGGGGCGGGTTGTTCGGAGGACGGGACCATGCGGCCACTCTTAGGACGGAACCGCCGCCCCTGCGAAGGGGGCGATGCCGCCAAACTGGCTGTTTGCCGCCCGATGTGCTAGGGAGCCGGTCAATCCCGACAATCCCCGCCCGATGGAGCACATCCACTGTCTTCTGATCCCAAGCCGGAACTGACCGGCGAGGACGCCTTTGTCCCGTCCCTGGACGCCAATGACGCCGAGCTGTCCGCCGTAGATACCGATGCGTCCGACACCGCCCAAGGCGGCGTCAGCGGCCCGCAGCCCGCCAGCGACTTCGAGGAGTTCACGGCCTTCGGTGGCGACCCCGAAGCCCTGCTCGCCCTGATCGAGGGCAAGCTGGACGACGACCAGGCCCAGGACACGGTGGTCATCGACCTCCGGGGCAAGAGCCCCATTGCCGACTATGTGGTGGTCGCCTCCGGCCGCTCCCAGCGGCACGTGGCCGCCATTGCCGACCACCTGGCCCGCGCCCTGAAGGACGCCGGGCACGGCAAGGTGCACATGGAGGGCATGCCCCAGGCCGACTGGGTGCTGATCGACGCCGGTGACGTGATCATCCACCTGTTCCGCCCCGAGGTCCGCGCCTTCTACCGGATCGAGCAGATCTGGTCGCTGGAGACCCCCGGCGCGCCCCCTCGCCCGGCCGATGCCGGCAGCCATGTCGAGAGCGCCGACAGCTGAGCCGCTGACGAGATGCGGGTCGACATCCTTGCCGTGCATCGCCTCGGCCGGTCGGTGGAAGCCGAACTGGCGCGGGACTATGCCGCCCGGGCCACGGTGCAGGGCCGGTCCCTGGCCCTGGGTCCGGTGGAGATCGTCGAGGTGGAGAGCCGCAAGCCCGGCAAGCATGCGGAGGGCGACGCCCTCATGGCCGCCTGCGGGGACGGGACCTTTCTGATCGCCTGTGACGAGCACGGGGAGACCTTCACCTCCCGCGCCTTTGCCGAGCGCCTGACCCGGCTGCGGGACATGGGCGAGCGGCGGGTGGCCTTCGTCATCGGCGGGGCCGACGGCCTGTCGGAGGCGGTGAAGTCCGCCGCCCGGTCGCGCCTGGCCTTCGGTCCCCAGACCTGGCCCCATGCCCTGGCCCGGGTGATGCTGGCGGAGCAGATCTACCGCGCCTTCAGCATCGCCGCCGGAACGCCCTATCATCGGGACTGATGCCGTTGGCGGGGGCGGCGAAGCATGGCACGGGTGGGCCAAGATGCGCCCGCTGATCCCCCTCCTGCTGATGACCACCCTCGGGCTCGCTGCCCCGGGGCTCCTGTCGGCCCAGACCCCGGCGTCGGACACCCCCGCACCGGCTGCGCGGGCCGGTGCGCAGAAGCTGGAGCGCCTGCGCCAGGAGCTGGTGCGCCTCGGCCGCGCCCAACGGGCGGGGGACCAGACCTCCGACGCCTGGCGGGAGCGGCTGATGGAGCTCAACGCCCGGCAGGCGGACCTCGACCGGCGGATGGGGGCCAACCGGGACAGCCTGGTGCAGATGCTGGGGGCGCTGGAGATGTTCCGCCGGGACCCGCCCCCGTCCCTGCTGGTCAATCCCCGCTCCGCCCGGGACGCCGTCCGCGCCGCGATCCTGATCCGCGCCGTCCTGCCCGAGCTGGAATCCCGCCGCCGCACCTATGTGGACGAGGCCAACGAGCTGAACCGCATCCGCCGGGACGCTGCCGTGGCCGGGGCGGCCCTCCTGAGCGCGGAAAGCGCCGATGCCGAGCGCCGGGCCCGCATCGACCAGCTGGTGGCGGCCAGGACCCATCTGGAGGTCGGCGGCGATCCGGAGGCCGCCCGGCGGGCCGCGGCGGCGGCAGCGCGGGCGGGCTCCACGGACGAGCTGGTGGGCAATCTGTCCCATGTGGACCCGCCGGCCCCGACCGTCCGCGGATCGCTGGAGGGGATCACCGATCTTCGGCTGGAATCCCCCGTGCACGGCAAGGTGATCCGGCGGTTCGGCGGCCTGGTCCAGCGGGCGGGGGAGGATCGCCGCCGCAGCACCGGCGTCACCTGGCGCACCGCCGCGGCGGCCACGGTGCTCAGCCCCGCGGACGGGGTGGTGGATTATGCTGGGCCCATCAAGGGTGCCGGTCTGGTGGTGATCGTGCGGCTGAAGGGGGATTTCCGCCTGGTGCTGGCGGGGCTGGACCGGGTGACCGCGCCCACCGGCAGCCAGCTGGTCTCCGGCGAGCCCGTGGGCCAGATGCCTCAGGTCAGCGGCCCGGAACTGCTGCTGGAGATCCGCCGCGGTGCCCAGCCGGTGAACCCGGCCAACTGGCTGAAGCTGTAGGGTCGGGGTGCGTCCTTCGAGACGGGCTTCGCCCTCCTCAGGATGACGCGCGTTTGTTCCACCCGCGGGTGAGGATGTGGGCTCGAAAACCCCAACTTGCGTCATGGTGAGGAGCCCTGAAAGGGCGTCTCGAACCACGCACCCCCCTACCCCACGAACGCCCGTTCCAGCACGTAATCCCCCGGCGCGGAGTTGGAGCCCTCCGTCAGGCCGTAGCCTTCCAGCGCCTTGGCCACGTCCTTGATCATGGCCATGGAGCCGCACATCATCGCCCGGTCCACCGCCGGATCGAAGCCGGTGGCGGGCAGGCCCAGCTCCGCGAACATCTTGCCCGACGCCATCAGGTCGGGGATGCGCCCCTGCCGCTCGAAGGGCTCGCGGGTGACAGTGGGGTAGTAGACCAGCTGGTTGCGGGCCTGCTCCCCCACCAGCTCGTCGGCGAAGATGTCCCGGGTCCACAGGTCGCGATAGGCCAGCTCCGCCACCTGCCGCACCCCGTGCACCACCACCACCTTCTCGTACCGCTCATAGGCGTCCGGGTCCCGGGCGACGCTGAGGAAGGGGGCAAGGCCCGTGCCGGTGCTGAACAGGAACAGGCGCTTGCCGGGGGTCAGGGCATCCAGCACCAGGGTGCCGGTGGGCTTGCGCCCCATCAGGATCGGGTCGCCGGGCTTGATCTTCTGCAGGCGCGAGGTCAGCGGGCCGTCGGGCACCTTGATGGAGAAGAACTCCAGCTCCTCGGCGAAGTGGGGGCTGGCGATGGAATAGGCGCGCATCACCGGGCGGGGGCCGTCAGGTTCGGACGGCAGGCCGATCATCACGAACTCCCCGGAGCGGAAGCGGAAGCTCGCCGGGCGGGTCATGGTGAAGCTGAACAGCCGGTCGGTCCAGTGATGGACGCTGAGCACCCGTTCGACGAAGAAGGCGGGGTTGGCGGCGGCGATCTCGGGGAAGTCGGTCATCTGCAATCCAGAACAGGACGGTCCGGCGGGGTTGATGGCTCCTACGCGCCCGAAGGCCGGAAGTCGAGCACGGTCGTGCTGCGCCAGACCGCGCCCGGCCGCAGGATGGTGGGCGGAAAGCCCGGCTGGTTCGGGCTGTCCGGCAGGGCCTGGGTCTCGAGGCACAGGCCGCTGCGGGGGCCGTGGGGGCGTCCGTCGAGGAAGTTGCCGGTATAGAGCTGCAGGCCCGGCTCGGTGGTGGAGACCCTGAGGGACCGGCCGCTGGGACGATGCTCGAGCACGGCCGCCAGCCTCGGCCCCCCGTCCGTGTCCGCCAGCCGGAAGCAGTGGTCATAGCCCCCGCCGATGCGCAGCTGCGGATGGTCGTCCTCGATCCGCTCCAGCACCTCGCGCGGGGTGCGGAAGTCGAAGGGCGTGCCCGTCACCGGCACCAGCTCGCCAGTGGGCAGGCTGTCCGGATGCACCGGCAGGTACCGGTCCGCGACCACGGTCAGCCAGTGATCCGCGAGGTGACCGGCGTCCGCTCCGGCCAGGTTGAAATAGCCGTGGCTGGTCAGGCTGACCGGCGTCGGGGCGGTCGTCTGCGCCGCGTAGTCAAAGCGCAAACCGTGATCTGCGACCGACACCCGCAGGTCTGCGTCCAGCGCCCCCGGAAAGCCCTGGTCGCCGTCGGGGCTGTGCAGGGCCAGCTCCGCGAAGGCCCCCTCCCCGGCGGCGGTTCCGGTCCGGACGATGCGCCAGAGGCGGCGATGGAAGCCGTCCTGCCCCCCGTGCAGGGTGTTGGCCCCCTCGTTGGCCGACAGGCTGTGGCGCTGCCCGTCCAGGACAAACCCCGCCCCCGCCAGCCGGTTGGCATAGCGCCCCACCGTCGCGCCGAGATATCCGCTGCTCTCCAGATAGGCGGCGGTTCCTTCGCGCCCCAGCAGCACCTCCGCCCCGTCCGCCAGCCGGATCCGGTGCAGAGTCGCGCCCAGGGTCAGGAGGGTGACGGAGAGGCCCGTGGCGGTCTCGAGGGTGATCGCCTCCACCGCACCGCCATCCGGGGTCGGTTCGAAGGGCGCGACAGTGACGTGATCGACCCTCACGGGGCGAAGGGATAGGGGGAGACGGACTTGGTGAAGTCGTCCACGGTCAGGGCTCGGCCCAGGGGCTCCACCGCCCGCTGCGGGCAGGCGGGTCGCTCGCAGATGCGGCAGGCCGGTCCGATGGGGGTCGCCACCGGATGGGCGAGGTCGAGCCCCCGGGAATAGACCAGCTTGGACGCATGCTTCAGCTCGCAGCCCAGCCCGATGGCCAGCTCCGAATCCTCCGCCGCATGGGGGGTGAAGACCCGGCGGACGGTGCGGGACAGGGTGAAATAGCGCTCCCCGTCCAGGGTCTCGACGATCTGGGTGACGATGCGCCCCGGCGTGCGGAAGGTGGAGTGGATGTTCCACCGGGGGCAGGCCCCGCCGAACCGGGAGAAGGGAAAGGCGCTGCTGGCATAGCGCTTGGAGATGTTCCCCGCCGCGTCCACCCGGATCATGAAGAACGGCGTCCCGCGGGAGCCCGGGCGGGCCAGGGTGGTCAGGCGGTGGCAGGCCTGCTCGTAGGACACGCCGAACCGGGCGCGGACCAGCTCGATGTCATAGCTCATCTTCTCCACGGCGGCGTGGAAGGCCTCGTAGGGCATGATGGTGGCGGCGGCGAGATAGTTGGCCAGGGCCACCCGCAGCACGCTGCGGGTCGACCGGTCCGGGGGGGCCGCCCGCTCCACCTGCGCCTCGATCAGGGCCCCGTGCTCGAGAATGGCCAGCTGGTAGGCCAGGGCGAAGCTGCGCCCCGATCCAGTCATCACCTCCGACAGGAACAGGCGCTTGCGGTGATGGTCATAGCGGCGGACGGAATCGGGGAAGAGGTCCAGGGGGGCCACGCTGACCTTCACCCCGAACTTGCGCTCCAGCCGCTCCCGGGCGGCGGCGGCGAAGTCCTGGGGCGCAGGCGACAGCTCCGCGTGGAAGGCCTCGCCGCACTCGTCCAGCTCGGGGAAATAGTTGCGGTTGGACTGGATCACGTCCCGCACCCAGTCGGAGGGGGCAAGCCTGGGGGAGGCGTCCAGGTCCTCTGGCCGCTGGAACACGCCGAGATCGGTCATGCGCCGCCCGTCCACATAGGCGCGATAGAGGCGGACAAAGGCCTCGGCCAGGGTGGGGGACTGCTCCGCCATCTCGGCGATCTCGTGCCGGGGGGGCTTCAGGTCCTTGAACAGGGGATCGCCCAGCACCTCCTCCAGCCCCGCTGCCCCGGCCGCGTCCCCGTCGGCGGACAGGGTGCGCAGGTCGAGGTCATAGGCATCGGCCAGGCGCAGCAGCATCTGCGCCGTCACCGGTCGCTGGTTGCGCTCCAGAAGGTTCAGATAGCTGGGTGACACGCCCAGCTCGTCGGCCATCCGGCTCTGGGTCAGGTCCAGCTCCCGGCGCAGGCGCTTCAACCGCGCGCCGAGGAACAGCTTCTTCTCATGGGTCACCGACATGGTCGATTTGTAACAAGTTTACACTTGCCAACAAGTTACAACACGACAAAGGCGCTCATCGAAGGTCGCCGGGGGTGTCCACGTCGTACAGCACCCCGTCGTCGGGTGCCTCCACCAGGGTCAGGCCCTCCCCCAGTCCCGCCAGCAGACGCCCGGCCCCCTGGTCGCCGGTGAGGGCCAGAAGCTGCGGGAACAGGGCCGCGCTGAACGCCACCGGATGTCCCCTGAGCCCCCGGAAGACCGGTGCGGCCGCCGGTGCGCCGCCCCGCACCGCCGCCAGCAGCGGGGCCAGCACCGCAACGGGCACCCGCGGCATGTCCCCCAGCAGCACAAGCGCCGCATCCGCCCCCGCCACCGCCCCGATCCCGGCCCGCAGCGAGGCGGACAGCCCGTCGGCCCAGTCGGCGGCCTCCACCACCCGCAGGCGGGGATCGCGGGTCAGCGCTGCGGCATGGTCCGCCACGTCCTGTCCGCGCGCCCCCGTGACCAGCACGACCTCCGCCACCGGGGCGGCGAGCGCCAGGCGCAGGGCCCCGTCGATCAGCCGTCCTGCGCCATGGGGGGCCAGCAGCTTGCCCCCATCCCCGAACCGCCGCCCGGCCCCGGCGGCCAGCAGCACCGCGCTGACACGAAAAGCCTTTTCCTCGGGCACAAGCCTCTCCATGTTACGGTCGCCGGAACGATGCCGGTCCCGTGCCGCTTTCTTCAGATCGAACCGCCGCCCCCATGTCTGCCGACGACGCCCTGCCGGAGTTCCGCCTCGCCGCCCGCGCCCGCCAGCCGGATGCGACGGCGATGCAGGACCCGTTCGGCCGGGCGATCCGCTATCTGCGCATCTCGGTGACGGACCGGTGCGACCTGCGCTGTGTCTACTGCATGTCCGAGCACATGGTCTTCCTGCCGAAGCCTCAGGTCCTGACCATAGAGGAACTGGACCGGGTCTCCAGCGCCTTTGTCGGGCTGGGGGTGCGCAAGCTGCGCCTGACGGGGGGCGAGCCCCTGGTGCGCCGGGGCTTCATGGAGCTGGTCCAGCGCCTGTCCCGGCACCTGGCCAGCGGGGCCCTGGACGAGCTGACCCTGACCACCAACGGCACCCAGCTGGAACGTTTTGCCGCCGATCTGGCGCGCCACGGGGTCCGGCGGATCAATGTGTCCCTTGACACCCTCGACCCGGAGACCTTCCGGGCCGTCACCCGGGGCGGGGACCTGGCCCGGGTGATCGCCGGGATCGATGCCGCCCAGGCCGCGGGGCTGAAGGTGAAGATCAATGCCGTGGCGCTGGCCCGGGACAACCGCGCGGAACTGCCCGCCCTCTTGGCCTGGGCGCACGGGCGGGGCTGCGACCTGACCCTGATCGAGACCATGCCCATGGGCGAGGTCGACGAGGACCGCACCGACCAGTATGTGAGCCTGACGGACCTGCGCGCGGACATGGCGGCGGTCTGGACGCTTGATCCGCTGGACGAGGACACCGGCGGCCCGGCCCGCTATTTCCGGGTAGCGGAGACGGGCGGCAAGCTCGGCCTGATCACCCCTATGAGCCACAATTTCTGCGACACCTGCAACCGGGTGCGGCTGACCTGTACCGGCACGCTGCACACCTGCCTCGGCCAGGACGATGCCACGGACCTGCGGGCGGTGATGCGCGCCCATCCGGACGACGACGCCCCCCTGATCGCCGCCATCCGCGGGGCCATCGACGCCAAGCCGAAGGGACATGACTTCCGCATCGGCCGGGGCGAGGGCCCGGCCGTGGCGCGGCACATGTCCACCACCGGAGGCTAGGCCATGGCGCGGGTGCTGATGTTCGGCAGACTGGCCGATGTGGCCGGCTGGCGGGAACGGTCGATCGCCGCGGCGTCCCTTGTGGCGCTGACCGCCGCCCTGTCCGCCGAGGATCCGGCCCTGGGCGAGGCCCTTGCCGCGCCGGGCGTGAAGGTGGCGGTGGACCAGGCGCTGGTGTCGGGGGATGTCCCGCTGGCCGACGGCTCGGAAGTGGCCTTCCTGCCGCCGATGAGCGGGGGTTGAGCTGCGTCCTTCGAGACGGGCCTGGCGGCCCTCCTCAGGATGACGCAAGTTGTAAAACCCTAGTCATGGTGAGGAGCGCGGAACGCGCGTCTCGAACCACGCACCCGCGCTACTTCACCAGCCCGTCATACCAGGCCGCCAGGTCGGCCTTCATCATCTTCAGGGCCTCGGGGTTGAGGTAGACCATGTGCCCGGAGGGATAGTAGCGGAACGCCACATTGCCCCGCAGGGTGGGGTCAAGCTGCATGTGGGCGATGTCGTGCTCCGTCCCGAAGAAGGGCGTGGCCATGTCGAAATATCCGTTCAGGGACAACAGCCTCAGCCGCGGATTGCGGCGCATGGCGGCGGACAGGTCCAGCGCCGTGTCCGAGGACACGCCCCCCTGGCCGGGATTTCCGGAGGTGGGGTTCTTGTGCTTCCAGTCCCAGTTGCGGCCGATCTCCCCCCAGTTGGGGCGATAGGACATGTCCGTCGTGTAGCCCAGCTGGTTCACCACATAGTCGTGGAAGGCGCTGATCACCGCCCCGGACATGCCGGTGTCGGAGGGGTCGTATTCCGGGCTCTCCCCCACGTCGTCGGCATCGATCCCCTCGAAGCGGCTGTCATAGCGGCCGAGCGTCCGGCTCTGGCCCCGCAGCAGCTCCTTGCGGAAGTGCGACAGCTCCACCCGGAGCTTGGCTTCCTTCAGATATTCCACCGGCAGGCCCGTATAGGCGGCCACCTTCGCCGCCACCGCGTCCCGCTCCGCGTCCGGCAGCAGGTCCCCCTTGGCCAGCGCCGCGGCATAGGGCCCTTCGGCATAGGCGCGGACCTCCTTCAGCCAGGCGGTCAGGTCCGCGGGCTTGGCAGCCAGCTTGTCGTGATACCAGGCCGTGGCGGCATAGGACGGCAGCAGGTTGATCAGGTTGCGGTCGAAGCCCGGGGACCGCACCCCGTAGTTCAGGATCGAGGACAGGATGATCACCCCGTTCAGCTGGACCCCGTCCTCCCCCAGCTTGAAGGCCAGACCCGCCGACCGGTGGGTGCCATAGCTCTCGCCGAAGATCACCTTGGGCGAATTCCAGCGGTTGTTGATCGTCACATACCGCTCGATGCCCTTGGCGAAGGCATCGATATCCTCGTCCACGCCCCAGAAGTCCTTGCCCTTGGCCTCGCCCAGGGGGCGGGAATAGCCGGTGCCGATGGCGTCGAGGAAGACCAGGTCCGACTTGTCGATCAGGCTGGAGGCATTGGGGATCAGGCTGTAGGGCGCGGGGCCCGTCGCCTTGGGCGAGGCCGTTTCCACCCGCACCGGCGACAGGGAGGCCATGTGCAGCCAGACCGCCGAGGAGCCGGGACCGCCATTGTACAGGAAGGTCACTGGCCGGGCCTTGCCGCCCCCGTCGGCGGTGTAGGCCACATAGAACATGGACGCGACCGGCTTGCCCTCGTCATCCCTGAGCGTCAGGGTCCCGGCGGTGGCCGTGTAGGGGATGGCGTGCCCGTCGACGGTCACCGTGTGGTGGGTGGCACGGGCTGTCTCCCGGGCCGAGGCCTTCGCTCCGTCCGCCTCTGCCGCCTCCGGCTTCGGCGCGTCCGACCGGGCAGGTTCCGCCGCCCGGGCCGCGCCGGACATCATGAGGGCAGCGGCACAGCCGACGGCGACAAGGGGATGCAGTTTCAAGACGAGACCTCCGGTTGCAGACCTGTCCATAGCAGTTTGCCGCAGGTGACTTGTCAATGACGCACCGGACAGGCCACCCTCGGCCTCCCACACCGGAGCCCCTGAATGTCCGAAACCCGTCCTGCCGTGTCCGACGCCGATCTCCTGGCCCGCTTCCAGAACAGCAAGAACCAGCCGCCGGGTTCGGAGACCCTGGGCTTCCGCATCATCCGGGTCAGCCAGGCCGACATGCTGGTGGAGGCCCTGTTCACCGCCCGCAAGGAGTTCTGCAACCCCATGCGCCAGATCCAGGGCGGGTTCCTCTGTGCCATGCTGGACGACACCATGTCCGTGGCGGGGCTGGTGGCCTCGGGCATGACCTGCGTCATGCCGACCCTGGAGATGAAGACCAGCTTCCTGCGCCCCGCCAAGCCCGGGGAGCTGCGCTGCGTGGGCCGGGTGCTGAAGTGGGGCCGCTCCATCGCCTTCACTGAGGGGGAACTGTTCGACGCCGACGGCGCGCTGCTGGCCAAGGCCACCGCCACGGCCAAGCCCACCCCCTACGAGCAGTTCAAGACCCCGAAACCCGCCTGATCGGCGAGGCACCGCGCCCGGCCCCACTGGACAAGGCCGGGCGGCTCTGTCTGTCTTGCACGTTCCAGCGGGCACAAGACCCGTGACCCATTCGGACGGAGACCGCGTTTGACGCCCCTCGATTTCACCGTTCTGGCGGTCTACGCCGTCTGCGTCTTCGGCCTCGCCCAGTGGGTGTCCCGGGAACGGGACCATCACAGCAAGACCAGCTCCGACTACTTCCTCGCCGGTCGGTCCCTGCCCTGGTGGGCCATCGGGGCCTCCCTGATCGCCGCCAACATCTCCGCCGAGCAGATCATCGGCATGAGCGGCTCGGGCTATGCCATCGGCCTGGCCATCGCCTCCTACGAGTGGATGGCGGCACTCACCCTGCTGATCGTCGCCAAGTACCTGCTGCCGATCTTCCTGAAGAACAACGTCTCCACCATGCCGGAGTTCCTGCAGCAGCGGTACGGCCCGGCGGTGCGCTCCCTGATGGCGGTGTTCTGGCTGGCCCTCTACATCTTCGTCAACGTGACCTCGATCCTGTGGCTGGGCTCCATCGCCGTGCACGCGGTGACCGGGGTCGACCAGATGACCGCCCTGATCATCATCGGCGTCTTCGCCCTGGTCTATCAGCTGTGGGGCGGGCTGAAGGCCGTGGCCCTGACCGACATCGTGCAGGTGACCCTGCTGGTGGCGGGGGGCCTGACCATCAGCGCCATCGCGCTCAGCCGGATCGGCGGCCATCACGGGGTCAGCCTGGCGGCCGCGGGGGCGGGCTTTGCCGACCTGATGGCCCACTATCCCGAGAAGTTCCACATGATCCTCGGGCGGGAGAGCCCCCACTACAAGGAGCTGCCCGGCCTGTCCGTGCTGATCGGCGGCCTTTGGATCATGAATCTCAGCTACTGGGGCTTCAACCAGTACATCATCCAGCGGGCCCTGGCGGCCAAGAGCCTGGGCGAGGCGCAGAACGGCATCGCCTTTGCCGCCTATCTGAAGCTGCTGATGCCGGTGATCGTGGTGGTGCCGGGCCTGGCGGCCCTGACGCTGGCCCCGCATCTGGCCAAGCCCGACCAGGCCTATCCGGAGATGCTGAAGCTGCTGCCGCCGGGCCTGCTGGGCCTCGTCTTCGCAGCACTCGTGGCCGCCATCATCGCGTCGCTGGCGGCCAAGATCAATTCCATCGCCACCATCTTCACCCTGGACGTCTATCGCCCCTTCCGGCCCGACACCTCGGAGAAGGACCTGGTGAAGATCGGCCGCCTGGGGGCCATCGCAGCCACGGCCATCGGCATCGCCGCCGCCCCGCCCCTGCTCGGCGGCTTCGAGCAGGCCTTCCAGTACATCCAGGAGTTCACCGGCTTCTTCACCCCCGGCATCGTGGTGATCTTCGTGCTGGGCATGTTCTGGAAGCGCACCAGCGCCGCCGCGGCCCTCACCGCCGCCATCGGCTCGGCGGTCCTGTCGCTGGCCTTCAAGCTGGGCATGCCGGAGCTGCCCTTCATGGACCGGGTGGGGGTGGTGTTCCTCATCAGCCTCGCCGCGGCGGTGGTCATCTCTCTGATCCGCCCGGCCCGGACGGAGGTCTCCACCGTCAGCCTCGAAGGGGTCAGCTTCCGCACCGGTCCGGTCTTCAACATCGCCGGGATCGGCGTGATCCTGATCCTGATCGCGATCTACAAGACCTTCTGGTAGGCGCGCAGTCAGGTCCGGTTACAGACACTTGACTATACGGCGACGCCGTAGATAAGGTTTGCGAGACGGGCGGCCCGGCCGTAGGCTGTCGGCATGCGGACCGTGGTCGAAACAGCCAAGTATCTCGCCATGGCCGACGCCGCCGGCATGACGGAAGCGGAACGCGAACTGGCGGTGATGCTGGTCGCGGCAAATCCGTTGGTCGGCGACCTGATCGTCGGCACCGGCGGGTGCCGAAAGGTTCGGCTTCCGGGGAAGGGCAAGGGCAAGTCCGGCGGGTACCGGCTGATCACCCTCCTCGTCGTGGATGGTCGGGTGTTTCTGCTGATGGTCTATGCGAAGGGACGAAAGGTCACGCTCACCCACGCCGAAAAGACGACGCTGCGGCGGCGTGTCGAAGGCCGCACCTGAGGGATTGAGAGAGAAAGACGCGCCATGAGCAAGGTCGTATTCGACGACATGATGGAAGCTCTGGACGAGGTCCAGGCCATCCTCGACGGAACCGCGGACCCGGCGACCTATCGCGTCCACCGGCCGGTGGACGTGAAGGCCATCCGCACGGCCCTGGGCCTCAGCCAGGAGGCCTTCGCCAGGGAGTTCAACCTGTCCGTGGGCGCGGTGCGGGACTGGGAGCAGGGCCGCAAGTCGCCGGAGCTGGGGGCCCGCAACTATCTGCGGGTGATTGCCCGCCATCCGGACATCGTCCGCAGCACCCTGGCCGCAGATGCCGCAGGGGACGCAGATTCCGCCCCGGCAATTGTGATCTCAGATTGACGGGCCGCTGCTCCAAGACGAAAACTCTCCCGTCCCCGTCCGGAGCTGAGCCATGAACGCGCCCCTGCCCAACGACCTGTCCGCCTTCTGGATCCCGTTCACCGCCAATCGCAGCTTCAAGGCCGATCCGCGGATGCTGGCCAGCGCCAAGGACATGCATTTCCAGACGCCGGAGGGGCGCAAGGTGCTGGACGGCACGGCGGGCCTGTGGTGCGTGAATGCGGGCCACTGCCGCCCGCGGATCGTCGAGGCGATCCAGAAGCAGGCGGCGATCCTGGACTTCGCCCCCACCTTCAACCTGGCCCACCCCCTGGCCTTCGAGCTGGCCGCCCGGGTCGCCGACCTGATGCCCGAGGGGCTCGACCATGTGTTCTTCACCAATTCCGGATCGGAGTCCGTGGAGACGGCCCTGAAGATCGCGCTCGCCTATCAGCGGGCCCGGGGGAAGGGGCACAAGACCCGGCTGATCGGGCGGGAGCGGGGCTATCACGGGGTCAATTTCGGCGGCATCTCCGTCGGCGGCCTGCCGAAGAACCGCATGTATTTCAACAACCAGCTGGCCCAGGTGGATCACCTGCCGCACACCCATGACCTGGCCCGCAACGCCTTCTCCAACGGCCAGCCGGAGCATGGGGCGGACCTGGCGGACGGGCTGGAGCGGCTGGTCGGCCTGCACGACGCCTCCACCATCGCCGCGGTGATCGTGGAGCCCATGGCCGGGTCCACCGGCGTTCTGCCCCCGCCCAAAGGCTATCTGGAGCGGCTGCGGGCGCTGTGCGACAAGCACGACATCCTGCTGATCTTCGACGAGGTGATCACCGGCTTCGGACGCCTGGGCGCGGCCTTCGCGGCGGAGCGGTTCGGGGTGACGCCGGACCTCATCTGCATGGCCAAGGGCATCACCAATGCCACGGTGCCCATGGGCGCGGTGGGGGCCAGCGGGAAGATCTACCAGACCATCCTCGAGGGCGCCGACGCACCCATCGAGCTGTTCCACGGCTACACCTATTCCGGCCACCCGCTGGCCTGCGCCGCGGCGCTGGCCACCCTCGACACCTATGAGGAGGAAGGTCTGTTCGAGCGGGCCCGGGAACTCGAGCCCTATTTCGCCGACGCCGTGCACAGCCTGCGGGACGCGCCGAACGTGATCGACATCCGCAACATCGGCCTGGCCGCCGCGGTGGAGCTGGCACCGCGCCCCGGGGCTCCGACCGTCCGGGCCATGGAGGTGTTCCAGAAAGCCTTCGACGCGGGCCTGCTGGTGCGCTGCACCGGGGACATCCTGGCCCTGTCCCCGCCCCTCATCGTGTCGAAGGGTCAGATCGACGAGATCGTCGATGGCCTGCGAAAGGCGATTTCCACCACGGAATAGGCTCCCCCTGCTGCAGAAAGAACGCTTAACGCCCAAGTAACGCCCGAGTTCACGCAGTTTTGCGAAATCAGCCGTTCCGTCTGCACGTTCCGGTCGCTATATCGAGGCCCCCGGGGGACACCCGGGAGCCAAAGGCGAGGACACGGCCATGCGGATCACCCTGGCGGACCTGCAGAAGATGAAGGCGGCGGGCGAGCGCATCGCCATGATCACCGCCTATGACTTCCCCTCGGCCCGGATCGCCGACCGGGCGGGTGTGCCCCTGCTGCTGGTGGGCGACAGCCTCGGCATGGTGGTGCTGGGGCACGACACCACCCTGCCCGTCACCCTGGACGACATGATCCGCCATGCCGGAGCCGTGGTCCGGGGCAGCGAGACCGCGCTTGTGGTCTGCGACCTGCCCTTCCTGACCTATGCCAGCGAGGCCGACGCCGTCACGTCCGTGCGCCGGATCATGCAGGAGACCGGGGCCCAGGCCGTGAAGCTGGAAGGCGGGGCCCCGATCCTGCCCATCGTCCGCCGCCTGACCGAGCTCGGCGTGCCGGTGATGGGGCATCTGGGCTTCACCCCCCAGTCGCAGAACCAGCTGGGCGTGAAGGTCCAGGCCCGGGACGTGGTCGGGGCCCGGCAACTGCTGAAGGACGCCAAGGCCCTGGAGGCCGCAGGGGCCTTTGCGGTTGTGCTGGAACTGGTGCCCGCGGCCCTGGCCCGGGCGGTGAGCGCGCGGCTGACCATCCCCACCATCGGCATCGGTGCCGGCGTCGGCTGCGATGGCCAGGTGCAGGTCTGGCACGACCTCCTGGGCCTGTTCGAGGGCAAGACCCCGCGGCACGCACGGCGCTTTGCGGAGATCGGCAAGGCCATCGAGGCCGCCGTCACCGGCTATGTGGCCGAGGTCCGCGCCGGCAGCTTCCCCACCGACGCCCACAGCGCCAAGATGGACCCCGCGGACCTGGCCGAGGCCCTCGACGCCGAAGCGGTGCTGAACTAGGGCCCCGCCATGCAGGTCCTGACGACCCCGGCCGAGGTGCGGGCCGCCCGCGGCCGCTGGCCGGTCCTCGGCTTCGTGCCGACCATGGGCTATCTGCACGCGGGCCACATCAGCCTGGTGGAACGCGCCCGGGCGGAGTGCGGGGCGGTGATCGCCAGCATCTTCGTCAATCCCACCCAGTTCGGCCCGAACGAGGATCTGGACCGCTATCCCCGGGACCCGGAGGGCGACCTTGCCCGGCTGGCGGCGGCCGGCGCGGACCTGGTCTTCCTGCCGACGCCGGAGATCATCTATCCCCCGGGCTTCAGCGCCAGCATCGAGCTGGGAGAGGTCACACGGCGGCTGGAAGGGGCCGTGCGGCCACACCACTTCGCCGGCGTGGCCACCGTGGTGACCAAGCTGTTCAACATCGTCCAGCCGACCCGGGCCTATTTCGGCCAGAAGGACGCCCAGCAGTGCGTGGTGATCCGCAAGCTGGTCCGCGACCTGGACCTGCCGGTGGAGATCGTGGTGGGCGACACGGTGCGGGAGGCGGACGGCCTCGCCCTGTCCAGCCGCAACAGTTATCTGACGCCGGACCAGCGGGCCGAGGCCCCGGTGCTGTACCGCGCCCTCTCCGCCGCCCGGACCGCCTTCGCCGCCGGGGAGCGGGACGCCGACGCCCTGCGCCGCCTCGTCCGCACCGTGCTGGGCGAGGGCCTCGCCCCCGCCACGGACTATGTCAGCGTCGCCGACCCGCGCACGCTTGAGGAGCTGACCACCCTCACCGACGGGGCGCTGGTGTCCCTGGCCGTGCGGTTCGGCGCGACCCGGCTGATCGACAATGTGCTGCTGACGGCCTAGTCGGCCGAGGCGGCCTCATGCACCCCGCGGGCAATGGCGCGGGCCAGGGTGTCGGCCGCTGCCGCCCCGATATAGGCCACACGCCTTGGGCGCTCCGGTCCGTCCGGCAGGGCCGGGCCATGGGCCACGCAGAAGACGATGTCCCCGTCGTACGGGGTGTGCGCCGGCCGGATCGCCCGGGCGAGGCCGTCCTGCGCCATCATCGCCACCCGCTTGCACTCGGCACGGGTCAACTCGGCGCTGACGGCGATGACGCAGAGCGTGGTGGCCGCCCCCGGCTGAAGGTCCGCCGCCGACAGGCGACCGTGAACGGGAAAGGGCGCTTCGGGCCCGGCCGCCGGACCGGGGGCGAACCCGCCGAACTCGCCCTCGATCTCGAAGGGCTGGGCGTAGAAGGTCCGGCCGTCCGCGGCGAGGACGGACCCCACCGGATTGACCGCTGCCAGCGCTCCCACCACCAGGCCGGGGGCGAGGTCGAGGGATGCGGACCCCAGGCCCCCGGGGCGCGACCCGGCCCGGGCCCCGCGACCGGCCCCCACGGCCCCGAGGGGAAAGTTGCCCTCCGCCGCCTCGGCCACGGCGCGCGCCCCCAGCGCCCGATAGGGAGGCTCCGTCCCCCAGGCCTTGTCACCCCCGTTGCCGAGATCGAACAGGCAGGCCGACGGGACGATTGGCACCGCCGGGGCCCCGGGGGCGACCTGCAGCCCCTCCCCCTGCGCCGAGAGCACGGCCGTCACCCCGTCGGCGGCGGCCAGACCGAAGACGGAGCCGCCGGACAGGCAGACGGCATGGGCCCGGCCGACCAGGTTCTCCAGCCCCAGCACGTCGATCTCCCGCGTGGCGGGGCCGCCGCCGCGCACATCCGCCGCCGCCGTCCAGCCGCCGGGACACAGGACCACCGTCACCCCCGACCGCACCGCCTCGTCCGTGGCCTGGCCCACACGCAGGCCGGGCACGTCGGTGATCCGGTTCAAGGGGCCTGGGCGCAGCATGTGGGGGTCCTCGCGGCGCAGCCGACGGGGCTGGGTCGCTGACAGCCTTACCGCCGCCCTCGCACCGGGCGCAACGCTGCCGTTTCCGGGCCCTGTTCAATCGGGCCGATTGGCGCTTTGATGCGACCTGACCCGCACAGCCGACCGGAGACCCGCCATGAGCGCCGCCGCCCCCGAAACGATCCAGCGCTGGCACGCCTACATGCAGGCCGACGATCCGGCCCTGCTGGACGCGCTTCTGAGCGAGGAGGCCGTCTTCGAATCCCCTGTGGTCCACACGCCCCAGGCAGGCAAGGGCAAGACCATGGCCTATCTGCGGGCCGCCGCCGTGGTGCTGGGCAATCCGAGCTTCCGCTATCTGAACGAATGGTATGCCGACCGCTCCGCCATCCTCGAATTCGCCTGCGAGATCGACGGCATCCAGATCAACGGCATCGACATGATCAGCTGGGGCGAGGACGGCCGCATCACCCACTTCAAGGTCATGGTCCGGCCGCTGAAGGCCATGAACAAGCTGCACCAGATGATGGGGGAGCGGCTGGCCGCCATGGCCGCCGCGGCCGGCTAGGCGCCGGCGCTAGACCAGGGCGGAGAGCCGCACCCCCCGCTCCGCCGCGCAGGCCTGCACGGCGTTGCGCAGCAGGCAGGCAATGGTCATCGGCCCGATTCCCCCCGGTACCGGGGTGATCTGCGAGGCGATGGGCGAGACGGCGGCGAAGTCCACGTCCCCCACCAGCCGGGTCTTGCCCGCCGCCGCCTTTTCCGGGTCCTTCGACGGCACCCGGTTCATGCCCACGTCCAGGACCACGGCCCCGGGCTTGACCCAGTCCGCCTTCACCATTTCCGGCTGGCCCACCGCCACCACGAGGATGTCCGCCAGCCGGCAGACGGCCGCGAGGTCCCGGGTGCGGGAATGGGCGACGGTCACGGTGCAGTTGGCCGCCAGCAGCAGCTGGGCCATGGGCTTGCCCATCAGGTTGGAGCGCCCGACCATCACCGCGTGCCTGCCCGACAGGTCCCCCAGCCGGTCCTTCAGCAGCATCATGCAGCCCACCGGCGTGCACGGCACCATCCCCGGCAGACCCGCCGACAGCCGCCCGGCATTGAGGGGGTGCAGCCCGTCCACGTCCTTGGCCGGATCGATGGCGGCGATCACCGCGTCCGCGTCCAGGCCCCGGGGCAGGGGCATCTGCACCAGAATGCCGTGGATCGAGGCGTCCGCGTTCAGCTGGCCCACCAGCTCCAGCAGTTCGCCCTGGGAGGTGTGGGCCGGCAGGCGGTGGGTGACGGAGTGCATGCCCACGGCATTGGCCTGCTCCCCCTTGTTGCGCACATAGACGGCGCTGGCGGGGTCGTCGCCCACCAGCACCACGGCGAGGCCCGGCGTGATGCCGTAGTCGTCCTTCAGCTCCGTCACCGCCCGGGCGACCCCGTCGCGGATCCCGTCGGCAAAGGCCTTGCCGTCGATCACGGTGGCTTGGGTCATGGGGGCTCCTCGGTGGCAGGGGGAGTCGCGCAGGACACGGGCGCGACGGATGCGATTCTGTGGGCTATATTCGCCCTCATGCAGATCACACAAGCAGATCGTGGCGTTCTCGACGCCGTTGACGCGGCGGCCGATGGTCTCGTCCGCCGGGCGGTGGACTGGTGCGCCATCAATTCCGGCAGCCGTCACGTGGCGGGCCTCGAAGCCCAGCGCGCGGCCCTGGAGGCCCCCATGGCCGCCCTGCCCGGCGGGCTGGAGCGGGTGCCCCTAGCCCCCTCCATTGAAATCTCCGCCGATGGCCGGGAACGAGCGCAGGCCCATCCCGACGCCCTTCGCCTGACCGTGCGCCCCGACGCCCCGGTCCAGGTGGCCCTGACCGGCCACTACGACACCGTCTATCCGGCGGAGACGACCTTCCGCGAGGTCGTCACCCGGGCGGACGGGGCCCTGCACGGCCCGGGCATCGCCGACATGAAGGGGGGGATCAGCGTGATGCTGGGCGCCCTCGCCGCCTTCGAGGCCCACCCCCTGGCGAGCCGGGTTGGCTACACCGTGCTTCTGTCTCCGGACGAGGAGATCGGCTCGATTGCCTCGGCCCCGCTGCTGGCCGCACTCGGCAAGACAGCCATGCTGGGCCTGACCTACGAGCCGGCCATGGGTGCCGGGGCCCTGGCCGCCGCGCGCAAGGGCTCGGGCAATTTCCACGTGGTGGTGCGGGGCCGCGCGGCCCATGCGGGGCGGGACTTCGCCGCCGGCCGCAACGCCGTGGCCGCCGCCGCCCGGCTGGCGGCGCGGCTCGACGCCCTGAACGGACAGCGGGACGGGGTGACCCTGAACCTCGCCCGGATCGACGGGGGCGCGCCCCTGAACATGGTGCCGGACCTGGCCGTGGCCCGCTTCAATGTGCGCATGCCCGACGAGGCCGCCCGCGCCTGGATCGCCGACGAGATCGCCCGCGCCGTGGCCGAGACCGAGGCCGACGGCATCACCGCCCACCTGCACGGGGGCTTCACCCGCCCGCCCAAGCCCTTCACCCCGGTGCAGCAGACCCTGTTCCACAAGGCGCAGGAGGTCGGGGCCCTGATCGGTCAGGCCCTGACCTGGACCCCCTCCGGCGGGGTTTGCGAGGGCAACAACCTGTTTGCCGCTGGCGTCCCGAACATCGACACCCTGGGCGTCCGCGGCGGCGACATCCATTCGGAGGCGGAGCACGCCTTCCCCGACAGCTTCGCCGAGCGGGCCCGCCTGTCGGCCCTGATGCTGGTGAAGATCGCCGAGGGGGAGATCGACGCCCCGGCCCTGAAGCGGGTCATGACGGAGGGACACGTCCATGCTGTGGTCTAGTCTGGCGCTCGCCCTCGCCCTCGCCGTCACCACCCCCGCTCCCGCCCCCGCCCCGCGCCCGGTCTCCGCCCGTCCCGAGACGGCGCCACCGGCCCCCGTCCGGATGACCCCGGCCCTGGAGAGCGCGCGCCGCTTCGTGCAGGGCCTCTATGCCGGCTACCAGCACGGCGAACCGGACTATCTGGGCAAGGGCGCGGACAGGGTCTTCTCCGTGCGCCTCCTGGGCCTGATCCGGGCCGACCAGAAGGCCACGCCGGACGGGGACGTGGGGGCGCTCGACGGGGACCCGATCTGCGACTGCCAGGACCAGCAGATCACCGACGTCGTCGTGGACGTCACCCCCCTGGCCCCGGGCCATGTGCGGGCGCGGGTGCGCTTCCACAACCTGGGCCAGCCGCACGACATGACCCTGGACCTGGCCATGGGACGGCGGGGCTGGCGGGTGGACGACATCCACACGAAGGACACGCCCAGCCTGATCCGCTATCTGAGGGACAACCGGGCGCGGCCAAGTCCCCGCCCCTGACGCACGGCGTCAGGCCGGTCCGGCCGCCACCACCCGCCGCAGGACCGGCCAGCGCAGCACCAGCTCCGCCAGAGCGAGGCCGGACAGGGTGACGGCCAGCTGGATCAGCAGGTCCGACAGGTGCATCCGCCCGCCCAGATCCTCCACCCGGAACGGGGTGGAGAACCAGACCAGCATCAGGTTGTTGGCCGCATGCACGCCGATGCCGAACTCCAGCCCTCCCGTGCGCAGGGCGATCAGGCTGAGGCAGACCCCCGACACGAACAGGGCGAGGTTGCGGCCCGGATCGGGGTCCAGGTGCAGGAGCGAGAAGGCCAGGGCATTGACGCAGACGATCACCGCCAGGTTGCGGGTGAAGACCGCCGTCTGCTGCATCATCCAGCCCCGGGTGATCACCTCCTCCGCCGTGGCGGCGGCGGTCATGGCCACGAGGGTCAGGGCGAAATAGACCAGCCGCACCCCCAGGCTCTCGTCGGTGCGCAGCAGGGGCACGCTCTTGGGAAAGCCGTGGATCGCCCCGTCCACCAGCATGGCGAGCCCGGTGACCGTGCTGAACAGCACCAGGCCCGCGGCCAGCATCCGCCAGCGGAAATGCTCCGCCGCGCTGAACCAGCTCCGTGCGGGGCGGTGCATCAGATAGAAGCCCACCAGCGGCACGGAGACGGCAAAGCCCGCCGGGCCCGCGGCCAGGAGCAGGATGCGCCGCGCCTCCCCGATCAGGCCGATGTCGGGGGCCACCTGCGCCACCTGCACCCGGCCCAGGGGCGCGGCCCTCAGTCCACGGACGAGTTCAGGGACCTGGTGCGACAACTCGTCGGAAAAGCTCATCACCGTGAAGAAGATCAGGGCCCCGATGATCAGTCCGCCCCCCAGCCACAGGGCCCCGAAGGCCAGCACGCGCCACGGCTCGCGGTCCCGCGATCCGGCCTGGGCCAGGAAGGGGGGCACGGTTGCGAGGTTGGTCCAGTGGTCGGTGTGCATGGTGGGGCTGCGTCTCTGCCACAGCATAGTGTAGGGAACGGCCGGACCAACAGTGAAATGACGGATTGTGGGCACCATGCGGATTGTCAGTGGAAAGTTTCGCGGCAAGGCCATCGTGACCCCGGACGGCCGCGACACAAGGCCGACCTCGGACCGGGCCAGGCAGGCGGTGTTCAACATCCTCGAGCATGCGGCCTTCGCCGTGCCGCTGGACGGGGCGCGGGTGATCGACCTGTTCGCGGGCTCCGGCGCGCTGGGGCTCGAGGCCCTGTCCCGGGGCGCGGCCTTCTGCCTGTTCGTGGAGTCCGATGACCGGGCCCGCGGCGCGATCCGGGAGAACATCGACGCCCTGGGCCTGTTCGGCGCGAGCCGCCTGCATCGCCGGGACGCCACCGACCTCGGCCCCCGCCCGGCCAGTGCGGGCCCGGCCTTCGACCTCGCCTTCCTCGACCCGCCCTATGGCAAGGGCCTGGCCGAGCGGTGTCTGGCGGCCTTGGCGGAGGGGGGCTGGCTGGCAGACGAGGCCCTAGCCGTGGTGGAGCGCGGCGCGGAAGAGGCCCCGCTGGCCGTGCCGGGCTTCGAGGTGCTGGACGAGCGGGTCTATGGCGCGGCGCGGGTGGGGTTTGTGCGTCCTTCGAGACGGGCCTGACGGCCCTCCTCAGGATGACGAAGGGTATAGAAGCCAAATATCCTGCGTCATGGTGAGGAGCGCGGAACGCGCGTCTCGAACCACGCAGGACCTACCCCAGCAACCGCTCGCGATAGAACTGGATCAGCTCGTCCACCGCCGCGCGGGTGGGCTCGCCGGGGGCATCCACCAGGTCGCCGGTGAACACCGAATGGGGCGGGCGGCCCTGGGCCTTCATTCCCGCCGGATTGGCGACGCTGTCGGGCAGCACCACCGGCAGGAAGCCGTCCCCCAGCAGCGCGCTCAGGGTGTCGAAGCGGGGCTGGCGGCACAGGGCGTCCCCTTCGAACCGCCAGGCGCGGACCTTCAGCCCCTCTTCGGCGATGCGGGCCTTCACCGCGGCAATCTCGGCGGGGGAGGCGTCGATCCCCGCCGGGTCCCTCGGCGGCATGGAGGGCTGGCTGAGCACCGGGGCCACGACGCTGGGGTCCACCGCCATGTTCAGGGCAAAACCGCCGGTCAGGCACATGCCGATGACGCCGACGCCCCGGCCGCCGCACTCCGCATGCAGGTCGCGGGCGAGGGGCTTCAGCCAGTCGACGATGGGGCTGGCGCGATTGGAGGCGAACAGGGTGAACTCCCGGCTGACGCACAGGGACAGGATGCGCCCCAGCGACATCTTCTCCTCGTTGGTGGCGTCGGCCCGGCCCACCAGCACGGGGGCATAGACGCGGAAGCCCGCGTCCCGGATCCAGCGGCACAGGCGGGCCAGATGCGGCGTGAAGCCGAAAACCTCGTGGATGACGATCACCGCCGGACCACGGTCCCCGGTGCACATGACCGGCTTGGTCACGCCGTTGAAAGTGAAGTCACGCCGCACGAAATCGGCTATGTTGCGGCTCAGGTCATCGGCCATGGATCTGTGTCTCCCGGAAGGCGCATCTCGACGGATCACCTGTTTTTCGGCCATAGGACGCTGATGAAGTTTCTGGACCAGTGCAAGATATACATTCGCTCCGGCGACGGGGGCGGCGGTGCCGTGTCGTTCCGGCGGGAGAAGTTCATCGAATATGGCGGACCCGACGGCGGTGACGGCGGGCGCGGCGGCGATGTGTGGATCGAGTCCGTGGACGGGCTGAACACCCTGATCGACTACCGCTACCAGCAGCACTTCAAGGCCGAGACCGGCGTCCACGGCATGGGTCGCCAGCGCCACGGCGCGGCGGGGGAGGACATCGTGCTCCGCGTGCCCGTGGGCACCCAGGTGCTGGAGGAGGACCGGGAGACCCTGGTGGTGGACCTGGACAAGCCCGGCATGCGGGTGCGGCTGGCCCGGGGCGGCAATGGCGGCCACGGCAATGTCCACTTCAAGGGCCCCATCAACCAGGCCCCCTATTTCGCCATGCCCGGCCAGCTGGGCGAGGAAAAGTGGCTGTGGCTGCGGCTGAAGCTGATCGCGGACGCAGGCCTCGTGGGCCTGCCCAATGCGGGAAAGTCCACCTTCCTGGCCGCCACCTCCGCGGCCAAGCCCAAGATCGCCGACTATCCCTTCACCACCCTGTCCCCCAATCTCGGCGTCGTGGACCTGTCGGAGACCGAGCGCTTCGTGCTGGCCGACATTCCCGGCCTGATCGAGGGGGCGAGCGAGGGCGCGGGCCTGGGCACCCGCTTCCTCGGCCATATCGAGCGGTGCGCGGTGCTGATCCACCTGATCGACGGGACCCAGGACGACATCGTCGGGGCCTATCACACGGTGCGGGACGAGTTGGCGGCCTATGGCTTCGACCTGGAGGACAAGCTCGAGATCCTGGCCCTGAACAAGATCGACGCGCTGGACCCGGACACAAGGGCGGAAAAGGCGGCGGAGCTGGAGGCCGCAGCCGGCAAGGCCCCCATGCTGGTCTCCGGTGTCTCCCGCGAGGGGGTGACGGCCGTGCTGCGCGCCGCCATGGGCGCCATCCGCGAACAGCGCGCCCGGGAAGCGGCGGCCGAACCCGGCCGTGCGGCCGCGCCGGGCCCCTGGACCCCCTCCAGCTGAGCCCGGTGAGCCGTCAACCCCAGCGTTGGGGCGGCGCGGCCCGACGCGCTCCCGTCTGCGGCCGTCCCGGCGGCCTGCGCCTGGGCCTTGCCCTGGCACCGGGCATGCGGGTGGGCCTGTTCGGCGGGTCCTTCAATCCGGCGCACGAGGGCCACGCCCATGTGGCGGCCACGGCCATCGAGCGCCTGCGCCTGGACCGGCTGATCTGGCTTGTCTCACCGCAGAACCCGCTGAAGTCGGCGCACCAGACCGCCCCGCTGGCGGAGCGGATGGCCGGCGTCGCCGCCTTTACCGGCCGTCGGGAGATCGTCAGCGACCTGGAGACTCGCCTGGGGGTGAGCTACACCATCGACACCGTCCGGGTGCTGAAGGCGCGGTTTCCCGGCGTGAAGTTCGTCTGGATCATGGGATCGGACAATCTGGCGGGCTTTCACCGCTGGCGGGGCTGGACGGACCTGCTGCGCACCGTGCCGGTGGCCGTGGTCTCCCGCCCCGGCGCCCTGCTGCAGAGCCGCCTGGGCCCCGCGGCCCGGCGCTTTCCCCATGCCCGCCTGCCCAGCCGCCAGGGACCGCTGCTGGCCCAGGCGGCGGCCCCCGCCTGGATGTTCCTGCGCGGCCCCCTGCACAAGGCGTCATCAACGGCGATCCGGGCGCAGAGGTCGATGCAGCCGGGCGCTTCCATGGGCCCGCGCATCGGTCTATAGACCCCGCCAAACCCTGCAGACCCGAACCAGAAGGCCTCTCCGCGCATGTCCAAGATCAAAGTTGCCAATCCCGTCGTCGACATCGACGGCGACGAGATGACCCGCATCATCTGGAAGCTGATCAAGGACAAGCTGATCTTCCCGTACCTCGACCTGACCCTCGACTATTACGACCTGGGCGTGGAGCACCGGGATGCCACGGGCGACCAGGTGACCATCGACTCCGCCCACGCCATCCAGAAGTACGGCGTCGGCGTGAAGTGCGCGACCATCACCCCGGACGAGGCCCGGGTGAAGGAATTCAACCTGACCAAGATGTGGAAGTCCCCCAACGGGACCATCCGCAACATCCTGGGGGGCGTGATCTTCCGCGAGCCCATCATCTGCAAGAACGTGCCCCGTCTGGTGCCCGGCTGGACCCAGCCGATCATCGTCGGCCGCCATGCCTTCGGCGACCAGTACAAGGCCACCGACTTCGTCGTGCCCGGCAAGGGCAAGCTGTCGATCAAGTTCGTCGGCGAGGACGGCCAGGTGATCGAGCACGAGGTGTTCGACTATCCGGGCGGCGGCGTGGCCATGGCCATGTACAACCTGGACGACTCGATCCGCGACTTCGCCCGGGCCTCCATGGCCTATGGCCTGGACCGGAAGTATCCGGTGTATCTGTCCACCAAGAACACCATCCTCAAGGCCTATGACGGGCGCTTCAAGGACATCTTCCAGGAGATCTTCGAGGCGGAATACGCCGACAAGTTCAAGGAAGCGGGCATCACCTACGAGCACCGTCTGATCGACGACATGGTGGCCTCGGCGCTGAAGTGGTCCGGCGGGTTCGTCTGGGCCTGCAAGAACTATGACGGCGACGTGCAGTCGGACACGGTGGCGCAGGGCTATGGCTCGCTGGGCCTGATGACCTCCGTGCTGCTGACGCCGGACGGCAAGACCATGGAGGCCGAGGCCGCCCACGGCACCGTCACCCGCCACTATCGCCAGCATCAGCGGGGCGAGCAGACCTCCACCAACTCCGTCGCGTCGATCTTCGCCTGGTCCCGGGGCCTGCTGCACCGGGCCAAGCTGGACGACAATGCCGAGCTGAAGCGCTTCGCCGAACTGCTGGAGAAGGTCACCGTGGACACGGTGGAAGCCGGCTTCATGACCAAGGACCTGGCCCTGCTGGTGGGCGACCAGCAGAGCTGGCTGACCACCGAGGGCTTCCTGGACAAGGTCTCGGACAACCTCGACAAGGCCATGGGCTGAGCCCAGCGCCCTACCCTCGGCCCCGTCCGCGGCGGCGGCGTCACGACATCATCGCGTGACTCCGTCGCCGTGAACGGGCATGGTTAACGACAGGTTAACCAGGGGTGGAACCGAGTCATGCGTCGTATCCTGATCGGGGTGGCCGCCGTCGCGCTGGTGGTCATCGGCGTCTATCTGGCCGGTCCCTACTATACCCTCTGGCGTCTGGTGCAGGCCGCCCGGTCCCACGACATCAAGGTGGTCAGCCAGATCGTGGACTTTCCCTCGGTCCGGGCCAGCCTGAAGCCGCAGCTCAGCGCCGCCCTCCAGGCCCAGCTGGAAAAGCAGCGGCCCAAGCCGCAGAACCTGCTGGAACAGATCGGCGCTGCCATCGCCCCGGTGTTCGTCGGCAATGCCGTGGACACGGTGATCACCCCCGAGGGCGTGGCGGTGATGCTGCGCACCGGCCATGCCCCTAACCCCACCAGCCCCTTCGCCAAGACCCCTGCCCCGGCCTTCGAGGACAGCGGCGTGGGTGATCCGAAGCTGGTGGACATGGGCTATAACGGCGTGCTGTTCGACTGGCCGCACAAGCGCTTCTTCGACTTCGACCTGGACCAGTTCCACGCCAGCGTCATCAGCCGCAGCCATCCCGAGGCCCGGGTGAATGTCGTGCTGCTGCGCCGCGGCATCTTGGAATGGAAGGTGGAGGCCCTGGACATTCCGGCCCTAAGCAGCGGGGCCTGAGCAGCGGGGCCTGAGCCGCCCCGTCAGGACCCCGCCGTATTGGCCCAGCACTCCAGCTCCACCGCCGCCCCGCGGGCGAGGCCGTTGGCCCCGAAGGCGCTGCGGGCAGGCAGCCGGTCCGGCTTGAAATAGGTCACATAGACCTTGTTGAAGTCGCCCCACTGGGACATGTCGGCGATCATCACCGTGCACTTGAACACCGCGGCATAGGACAGGCCCCGGCGCTTCAGCACGGCCCCGATATTGTCCATCACCTGCCGGGTCTGGGCCTCCAGCCCGCCGGGCACCACATGGTCCTCTCCCGGCGCAGCACCGATCTGGCCGGAGATGTAGAGCACGCCCCCGACCTCCACCGCATCGGAAAACGGCCGGTGCAGGGCCTGCGTTTCCGGCGAGGTGACATAGGTGGTGGGGGCCGCCTGCGCCGCCGTCGCCAGTCCGCATCCGGCCAGCATTGCCACCGCACTCTTGATCCTGCCCATGTCGCCCTCCCGTGAACCCTGTCCGGGGAGGGTGCGGCGGATTGGCCGGTCAGGTCAACGGGCGAAGGTCTGCGCGACGATGGTCTCCAGCCCCAAGGCATCCACGGCGTCGAAGGCCCCCGGCGTCTCGGCGTCCACGTCCAGCACGGCCAGCAGGTCCCCGTCCGGCCCCAGCACGGGGACCACGATCTCGCTGCGGGAGCGGCTGTCGCAGGCGATGTGGCCGGGGAAGGCGTCCACGTCCTCCACCACCACCGTGCGCCGCTCCCGCGCCGCCGCGCCGCACACGCCCCGGGTAAAGGCGATGCGCAGGCAGCCCAGGGTGCCCTGGTAGGGGCCGACCACCAGCTCCTCCGTCCGGGTGCGGTCCACCACGTAGAACCCCACCCAGAAGAAGTGCGCGAAGGCCGCCCGCAGCATGGAGGACACCGTGGCCATCCGCGCGGTCAGGTCCGGCTCGCCGTCCAGCACGGCGGCGATCTCCACCGCCAGGTCGCGATAGCGCCCGGCCTTGTCGGTGGCGAGCTGATCGGGCTGGAAGGCTTCGGCCATCGGGGGCTCCTGCAGGGGACTGAGGCCCTCAGATAGGACACCGGCGACCGGTTTGACAGGGATCAAGGTCCCGCCGGGCCGACCTCGGCAGATTTGCGGCTGCGTCCTGTGATCGGAAAGGGATCCCGACAATGTTCGATATGGAAAACGGCTGGTACCTGGCCATGGCCATGGGGGCCTGCGCCACCTTCATCGTGGTGCTGGGCACCGTCCACATCTGGAGCAACATGGGGTCCGGTCGCCGCTGACCGGCGTCCGCCGAGTCACGGCCTGGAGGGTTGGTGGTCATCGCTACCACCGGATTCAGCATATCGGTCATCACGTCCTTCAGCCTTTGGCGGCAATGTGGGGAGGGTGGGCTGATCCTGGCCCGCCCTGCCTCGCGGCGGCGTTCCCTCGCCGCCCCCAAACGGAGGGCGCCATGAGCACCCTGGCTTCCGTGACGGCCGCAGCGGCCGGTCCGCTGATCGCGTCCCAGTTCCCCCCCGCGACCCCGGTCGCAGTCCAGCCTCCCCCGTCGCCGGATGCGTCGCAGACCGTGCAGTCGGCCGCCGCGCCGCCGCCGGTTGCGCGGGCAGCCACCCCCGGTCCGGACACCCAGTCCGGCGGAAATGCGTCTGGCGGATATGCCGCGGATGGATCGGCCACGCCCTCGGGCGGCCGCAGCCTCATCGACATTCAAGTCTAGAAAATCAGGTCCGGGAGGGCCCTTCCGGGCCGCTCAGGTCCGTCACCTTCGGAGAGGGCCGTCCACGGGCGGCCCTCTTTTTTGGCCGTCGTCTACTGGCCGTCGTCTACTGGCCGTCTGGGCGGCGGGACTTGCGGCTCGTCCGGCCATGGGCGGCCACGGTCTCGGTGGGGGCCATGACGCTGGTCGCGGCCTCGATGGAGGCGGTGGTGACGCCTGCGGCCTTGGCGATGCACTGGCCGGTGTCGGCCAGGGCATGCAGGCCGAGGCAGAACATGTCCTCATAGTACGGCTTGGCCACGGCCAGGCACTGGTACAGGTTCAGCTTGGACATGTTCAGGCAGAAGCCGGCGGTGGTGTCGTTCAGCAGGCTTTCCAGCGCGGTCTCGTTCTCCTCGCCGCCCTCGCCCAGAGAGGCCAGGGCCGCGATGGCCAGGCTGCGGGCCACGAAGGGGGTGAAGGGCGCGGTGGCCGGCTCCACCGACGCGGCACCGGGCAGTTCCTTGGCGATGAAGGTGTCCGATCCGGAGACCGCGGCGGTCAGGTCGCGCACATCGTCATCCACCGGCGTCATCGGTGCCGCGGAGGCCACCTTGGCCCGGGCGAGGCGGCCTTCCCGGTCCTCGACGAAGGTCTTGGACCAGGCCTGGGCGCGCTGCACCTCATAGGCCTGGGCGCGGATCTGGCCGCCCAGGACCGCCATGCGCTGGCCGTGCTGGCTCATGGCGGTCTGGATCATGTTGGCCGCCGTGGCGGCACCGGGCATGGCCGTGATGTAGTTGGGGTCGGCGATGATCCGGTCGGCAAACTCCCGCCGGGTGGCGCTGTTGCCCGCATAGACCCGGATGCCGGCGACGAAGGCGGGGTCCTGCAGGGCGATCACCGCCCCGTAGGCCACGGCCCCGCGGATCAGCTGCTGGGGTTCATAGGCCTCGACCTCGGCCAGGCTGGACTCGATGGCCTGCCCGTTCTCGAAATGGGTCCGCACCGCAGCGGCATGACGCATGTAGGCGCGGTATTCGCTGGCCATTTCCAGCACCCGCGGCGACAGGGCCACCCGGGGCAGGGCCGGGCTTTCCACCACCGGCGGGGGGATGTTGTCGGCCCGGGCGGCCAGGGCGGGGGTGGCGGTCACGAGGGCCAGGGCCGAGATGGCAGACATGAGGCCGACGGCGGAAAGGGCCAGGCGGTCGACCGAACGAGTCCACATCATCTTGAAATCCCACCTACTCTGGACGCGGCTTCCTGACCGGAACCGCCGGTGAGTGACAAGTTGTCATCACGCAGCTTCCCCGAACTTAACCCAATTGGTTAATATCACAGCAGATTGCCATCGAACCACGGCATTCGCGTGTCAATCGAACAACTTTGAAACAGACTCCTCATTGGCGATGCGGCGGATGGCTTCGCCGATCAGCGGGGCCACGGAGACCTGCCGGATCTTGGCACACTGGCGCACGGTTTCGGAGGCCTCGATGGAGTCGGTGATCACCAGTTCATCCAGGACGGAGCGGGACACCCGCTCCGCCGCGGCACCGGACAGGACCCCGTGGCTCACATAGGCGGAGACGGCGAGCGCGCCCTTGGCCTTCAGCGCCTCGGCGGCGTTGCACAGGGTGCCGGCGCTGTCGACGATGTCGTCGAACAGGATGCAGCGGCGCCCCTCCACGTCACCGATGATGTTCATCACCTCGCTCAGGCCCGGTGCCGGGCGGCGCTTGTCGACAATGGCCAGGTCGGCATCGAGGCGGTCGGCCAGCTGCCGGGCCCGCACCACTCCGCCCACGTCGGGGGACACGATCATCAGCGAGCCGGGCTGGGTGCCGTGGCTCATGCGGATGTCGTTGGCCATCACCGGTATGGCGACGAGGTTGTCGGTGGGAATGTCGAAGAAGCCCTGGATCTGGCCGGCGTGGAGATCCATGGTCAGCACCCGGTGGGCGCCGGCGCGGACGATCAGGTTGGCCACCAGCTTGGCCGAGATCGGCGTGCGGCCGCCGGTCTTCCGGTCCTGCCGGGCATAGCCGAAATAGGGCATGACCGCCGTGATCCGCCGGGCCGAGGCCCGGGACAGGGCGTCGATGCAGATCAGCAGCTCCATCAGGTTGTCATTGGCCGGATAGGCGGTGGACTGGATGACGAACACGTCCTCGCCGCGGACATTCTCGTCGATGGTGACGAACACCTCCATGTCGGCGAAGCGCCGGACCTGGGCCCGGGTCAGGGGCATGTCGAGATAGTCGCCGACAGCAGCGGCGAGCGAGGTATTGGAATTGCCCGCAAGGAGTTTCATGGCCCGTCCATCTGGTTTCAGCCCGGGCCCGAAACGGCCGCTGGTTCGACTTGGCCTTCTAGGACCTGCGGGCGATTTCAGACAAGCATAATCGCCGACAACAGCCGTCCGTAGTCGCCTTCACCCCGCTGGAAGGCCCGGCGGTTGGAGAAATAGCCCTCGTCCGCGCAGGTATCGACGCCGATCCAGGCGGCCTCGGCCACACCGCAGCGCCGCAGCCGGGCCAGCACATAGCCGGGCAGGTCGAACATCCGCTTGTCGGGGCGGACCCCGGCGCTGAAATGTGCCTCGGACCCCGGGTCCTCCTCGGCAAAGCGGGCGAGGAACTCGAGCCCCACCTCGTAGGAGGCCGGACCGATGCACGGCCCCACCACCGCGACCATCCGGCTGCGGTCGGCCCCCTCTGCCTCCATCGCCGCCACGGTGGCCTCCGCCACCCCGGTCAGGGCGCCCTTCCAGCCGGCATGGGCCGCGCCCACCACCCCGGCCCGCCGGTCCGCCAGCAGGATCGGCGCGCAGTCCGCCGACAGGGCCCCGCAGATCAGGCCAGGGGTGCGCGTCACCACCGCATCCCCCTCCGGCCGGGCCGGGCCGAAGGGCGCGGCGGCCACATGGGCGATGGCCGAATGGATCTGATGGCAGGTCAGGAGGTCCCCCTCCGGCCGACCGAAGACCGAGGCGGCGCGGACGCGGTTCTCCTCCACGGCCGCCGGATCGTCCCGCGACCCCCGTCCGACGTTCAGCCCCGCATAGATCCCCTCCGACACGCCCCCCGCACGGGAGAAGAAGGCGTGCTGCACCCCGCTCACGGCCTCCAGCAGGGGATGGGTCAGGACGGGCGGACGGGTCATGCGGCCTCCTCGGCATCGGAAAAGCCCGGCGGGTCCGCCGCCAGGGCGTGGACGCAGAGCACCTTGAACAGCTGCCCCATGCCGGTGGGATCGACCAGCCGGTGCAGCTGCCGGGCCAGCACCTCGGCCAGCTCCGGCCGACCGCTGCGCACCGCGGAGTCGCAGAGCGTCCGGGCCCGGGCCGCGATCCCCATCCGCTGGAGGAACCGCCCCTGCTCCGTGATCGGCGTCGTCCGCGCCCCGCCCCGGCGGGCGGCGGCGGCGACCGAGGGGAAGTCCACATGCACGGTCAGGTCCGCATGGCCGGGCCGGGCCAGGGGGTCCACCTTCCGGTGCCCGGCCAGGGCCTGAAAGGTGTCGCCGAACCCAAACCGGTCACGGCCGTAGTCGATGAGCAGGGCCGCGCCCCCGGCCTCGCCGATCCGCAGGCCGATCGCCTCCCCCAGGGCCTCCTGGGCGCTGGAGACCTCCAGCACCGCTCCCTCCGGCGCGTCTGCCGGGGCGCTGAAGCCCGACGGCGGCGGGGCGAGGCCGAGGCAAAGCCCGCCGGACGCGTCCAGCCCCACCCGATGCTCCAGCCAGGCCCCGTCCCGCCGGACGAACTGGCGCACGCCGAAGCAGTCGAGGAACTCGTTGCCGATCACGATCACGGGCGCATCCCGGGGCACCTGGTCGAGGCTCTCGGCAAAGGACACGGGCACCCCGGCCAACCGCGCGGCCTGGGCCTTGCGCAGGGGCGCGCTCAGCTCCACCAGCCACAGGTCCATGGCTGCCAGGAAGGCCGGTTCCGCCTTCGCCGCCCGCAGGAGGTCACCGATCAGCGCGCCGGAGCCGGGGCCCAGCTCCACCAGCCGCACCGGCGCGGGCCGTCCCATGGCCGCCCACACGGACACGGCCCAGACCCCGATCATCTCCCCGAACATCTGCGAGACTTCCGGTGCGGTGATGAAGTCCCCGGCCGCCCCCAGCCCCGGCCGGGTGGCGTAATAGCCGTCCGCAGGATCGTGCAGGCACAGCGCCATGTACTGGGCCAGGGTCAGGGGCCCCGTCTCCTGGATCAGGCGCGCCAGCCGCAGGGCCAGTCCGTCCACCCGCCCTCAGCCCTGCGCCGAGCCGGACCGGCGGGCCCCGTCGCCCCGGCGCACCCGCTCCACCCAGTCATTGGGCAGCACCGAATGGGGATAGGCCGACAGGCGCTCCTGCATCTCGCCGGGCTCGATGGCGGCCCCGGGGTCGGGGTCCCCGGCCGGGTCGGACAACAGTGCGAACAGGATCAGGCCGAGGCCGATCAGTACCATGGGCAGGCTGAGGATCATCCCCATGCTGAGGCCGAAGGGAAACTCCGGCATGCCGAAGTCCGGCTCGCGCACATGCTCCAGCCCGAAGCGGAAGACGCCGTAGCTGACCAGGAACAGCCCGGTGACCGCCCCCGGACGGCGCAGCCAGCGCAGCCGGTGCGTGGCCAGGCGCAGGATCAGGAACAGGAGGAGCCCCTCCAGCGCCGCCTCGTAGAGCTGGCTGGGATGCCGGGGCGCAGGACCGGCATTGGGAAACACGATGCCCCAGGGCAGGTCCGTGGGACGGCCCCACAGCTCCCCGTTCACGAAGTTGGCGATGCGGCCAAAGAACAGGCCGATGGGCACCGCCGGAGCCGCCACGTCGGCCATCCGCAGCACCGGAATGCGGCGGCGCAGGCAGAACAGGATGAGGGCCAGGGACACGCCGATCAGGCCGCCGTGGAAGGACATGCCCCCCTCCCACGTCTTGAGGACCTGCACCGGATTTCGCCAGAGGGTGGCCGTGGAATAGAACAGCATGTAGCCCAGACGCCCGCCGACGATGACGCCGATGGTCACCCACAGGACCAGGTCGTCGATCACCGCATCCGTGGCAGGCGGCGAGGCCCCGCCCCAGATCCGGGAATTGCGGACAAGCCCCACGGCATAGCGCCAGCCGATCAGGATCCCGGCCACATAGGCCAGGGCATACCAGCGGATCGCCAGGGTGAACCACGGCAGGGGGATCGAAAGGGCGACCGGATTGAAGTCTGGAAAGGGCACGCGTCCGGCTCCGTGCGGGCACTGATCGTCGGGCTAGTGGATTAGCAGGCCCCGCCGCGTTCGTCGCCCGAAAATTCCATCCTCCCGGGCCCGTCCGGCCTCATCGGGAAAGGTCGTAGGCGGCGTCTATGGTGACCTGCACCTTGAGCTCCCCCGGCTCCACCGCCGTCGGTGCCTGGTCGGCCATCCGGGCCATGGCGAACACCCGCGGGGCCGGGGCCGCGGCGAACCGCGCGCCCTCCGACAGCCGCGCCAGGCGCTGGATGTGCAGGCCGGTGGCGGTGGCATAGAGCTCCGCCTTGTCCTGCAGGGCCTTGACCGCCCGGCGGCGGGCCTCGTCCTCGGCCTTCTTCCGGTCGGAGATGTCGAAGCTGATGCCGTTGATCTGGTTGGCGCCCGAGGCTGCCACCGCATCGATCACCGCCCCGGCGCGGCCGATCTCGCGCACGGTGGCGCTGACGGTGTTGCTGGCCACGTAACCGGTCAGCCGCGGGGGCTTGTTGGCCTCGTAGACATATTGCGGGCTGAGCCCGAAGCCGGAGGTCTGGATGTCCCTGGCCGCAACCCCGCTGGCCTTGAGGGTGGCGAGGGCGGCATTCATCCGTTCCCGGTTCAGGCGCAGCGCCTCCGCCCCGGTGGGGGCCTCGACGGTGACCCCCATCTGCAGCACGGCGATGTCGGGTGCCACCTCCACCTCCCCCGTGGCGGACAGGGACAGCTCCGTCGGCGCCTCGGCCGCCATTGCCGCGGGTCCGGCCGAGGCGGCACCGCCGATCAGGGCCAGCGACAGGACCCCGACCGCCACCGGCGCGCCGAGGAAGGAGATCACCGGTCCGGACCGGCCAGGCAGCGACGATGTCATCGAGGATTTCCTCCCACCCGCAGCCGCCCATCGCGGCCTCGCGCAGAGGTACACTGTAACCCAATCTTGACCGATTTGCGCCGCTTCCCTCCGCCGGGGTCCGGGCCGCCCGCATCCGGCTTTTCCCCTCCGCCAACCCGTGGTAACGCCACTGACGCCGCACAGGCGGGCCCGTAGCTCAATGGTTAGAGCCGACCGCTCATAACGGTCTGGTTGGGGGTTCGAGTCCCTCCGGGCCTACCAGGCTTCCGACACCTCCGCGCTAAAGCCTGAGGCCGATCCGGGGGGCCAGCCACATGAGCGCCAGGTACAGCACGACCGTCATCCCGCACCCGGCCAGCAGCGACAGCCAGAACGGCAGCCCGGCCCGGAGCAGGGCGGGGATGACGAGGAACATCGGCAGGGACGGAAGCACGTACCAGAAGGTCGCCTCCAGATGGACGGCCATGTTGGCCGGGTCCGGCCGATCCTTCCACAGCCACAGGGCCCCCAGGATCGAGACCAGCGGCAGCGACGCCACCAGCGCGCCGAACCCGGGATAGCGCCGGGCCAGCTGGGAAACGACGGCGATGAGCAGGCCGGACAGGGCGGCTTTGAGGATCAGGTACATGGTGCCCCCGACTCTGAAGGACGGGACGGGGGGAGACAAGGCTCACGCCCCCGCCTCCGCCCGCCCGCGGATGTCGATCCTCACCCGGCCGTCGGTGACCGTCACCTCCGCCGTCACGCCGTAGACCCTGTGCAGCAGGGCGGGGGTGAGGGCGGCGGCGGGCGGGCCGTCGGCCTGGAGGCGGCCCTGGGCCAGCACCACGATCCGGTCGGCGGTGCGGGCGGCAAGGTCGAGGTCATGCAGGGTCAGGACCACGCCCGCGCCCCTCGCCGCCTCCGTCCGGAACAGGGCCAGGGCGTCGAGGGCATGGCCCGGGTCGAGGCCGGTCAGGGGCTCGTCCGCCAGCAGCCAGTCGGCGGCTCCGGCCAGGGCCCGGGCGATCAGCACCCGCGCCCGCTCGCCGCCGGACAGGTCCGCCACCGGGCGTTCGGCCAGCTCCGTCACCCCGGCGGCGAGGAGGGCCCGGTCCACCGCCGTCCGGTCGGCGGCGCTGAGCCCGAAGGCCCCCTGATGCGGGATGCGGCCCAGCTCCACCAGGCTGCGGGCGGTGATCGGCCAGGCGATGTCGGTGTGCTGGGGCAATAGCGCGATCCGCCGGGCCCGGGCGCGGCGCTCCAGCTCCGACAGGCGCTGGCCGTCCAGCCACACCTCGCCCCGGGTGGGTGCCAGCACGCCGGACAGCGCCGCGATCAGGGTGGACTTGCCCGCCCCGTTGGGACCGAGGATCACGGTGATCTCCCCCGGCCGCAGGGCAAGGTCGATCCCGTCCAGCACCGGGCGGCGGCCCCGGATCAGCACGAGGTCGCGGGCCGCCAGGTGCCGGGAGTCAGGTCCGGAGGGGTCGGCGGGCCCGCTCATGCCTGCCGGCTCCAGCGACCCTGCACCCCGCCCCGTACCAGCACCCACAGGAAGAAGGGCGCGCCGACCACGGCCATGGCCACGCCGAGCTTCAGCTCCGCCGGGGTCGGGACCAGCCGCACCGCCGTGTCCGCCGCCAGCAGCAACAGGGCCCCGCCGATCAGGCTGGGCACCAGCAGGGCCGAGGGCCGGGCCCCCACATGCGGCCGCAGCAGGTGCGGCGTGATCAGTCCGACGAAGCCGATCACCCCGCTGACGGCGACGCTGGCGCCCGCGGACAGGGCCACCGCCACGATCAGCAGCATCCGCAACCGCGGCAGCGAGACCCCCAGCCCCGCGGCGGCGGCGTCCCCCAGCGTCAGGGCATCCAGGGAGCGGCCGGTGGCGAGCAGCAGGCCGCAGCCGGCGACGATGAAGGGCGCGGCCAGCCTCACCTCGTCCAGGCTGCGGTCGGTGAGGCTGCCCATCAGCCAGTTGACGATCTCCGCCTGGGCCCAGGGACCGGGGGCCAGACTGAGGGCCAGTGCCGTGGCCGCGCCGCCCAGGGTGTTCAGGAGGACACCGGCCAGGATGAAGGTGGTGGCGCTCTCGCTCCAGCCCGCCAGCGCCATGAGCAGGCCGCCGCCGAGAGCCGCCCCAAGCGCCGCGCTGACCGGCAGGGCCCAGGGGGTGGCATGGGCGGTCAGTCCGAAATAGAGGGCGATCACCGCCCCGGCACTGGCCATGGACGAGACCCCCAGCACGCCGGGGTCAGCCAGGGCATTGCGGGAATAGCCCTGCAGCGTGGCCCCGGACAGGCCCATGGCCCCGCCCACCAGAATGGCCAGCAGCACCCGGGGCAGGCGCAGCTGGGTCAGGATGATGAACCGGGGATCGTCCGGATGGGCCAGCACCGACAGGGGCGTCGGCACCGGTCCCGCCCACAGGGACGCCACGGCCAGAAGCCCCAGTGCGGCCAGCAGCTTGGCTTCCAGCCGGGTCATGCCCGCCCCCCTGTCACCTGCCGGTGGAGGGCCGCCAGCCGCGGGGCGGTCTGCAGCAGGACGGGGCCGCCGCACAGGAGCAGGCCCTGTGGAAACGGCGCGATCCGCATGCGGTCCGCCAGCTTCAGCAGGGCCGGATGGCGCAGCACCCGATCCCCCCAGGACGGCACGCCGGGACCGGGCAACCCGGCCAGCAGCACATCCGGCGGATCGGCCACCACCCGCTCGAGGGCGATGTCGCCGAAACCGTGGAGGCCATAGGCCCCGGCCATGTTGCGAAAGCCCGTCCGCTGCAGCATGTCGTCGATCAGGGTGCCGGTCCCGGCGACGAAGCCCGCATTCTGGAACACCAGCGCCCGGGGCCGGGCCGCGGTGGCCGGACCCGCCCGGTCCAGGGCCGCCCGGACCCGCGCCGTCAGGTCCCGACCCCGCGTCCCCTGGCCGATGGCGTCGGCCACGGCCTGCACCTGGGTCAGGCTGTCCTCGACGGTCAGCTGGGGTGCCACCTCCAGCACCCGCACCCCGGCCCGCCTCAGGCTGTCGAGGGTCGGACGGGCCGTATAGGCGCTGACCACCACCAGGTCCGGACGCAGGGCCAGCAGGGCCTCGGCATTGTCCGCGACGGAGGGATAGGCCGACGCGGCCGTGGCCACGCTGGACACCTCCGCCTCATGGGCCAGACGGCTCAGACCGGCGATCTGGCCGGGGTCGGCGATCCGCAGCAGGATGGCATCGACGCAGGGAAACAGGGACGCGATCCGCATCGGCCGGGCCCCCTGTGGCGCGGGGGCGGACCCCGCGGGCCGGGCGCGGCCAAGGCACAGGGCCGCGGCACCGCCCCCGGCCAGTCCCCGCCGTGAGATCCCCGGACCGGTCATTGCCGCGCCTCCCCGCGCCGGTGGCTCAATACCGCGCCCGCACGCCCAGATAGGCGGTGCGACCGACGGAGCCGTACTGATAGGCGGTCTCGTAGGCCCGGTCGAACAGGTTCTCGATGCGGCCATAGAGGGTGATGCCGGGCCGCACGGGCACCTCACCGCGCAGATCGGTCAGGGCATAGGCCTTCAGGAGGGTGGTGTTGCCCGGGTCGTCGAAGGACCGGCCGGAATAGCGGATGGCCGCAGACAGGCTGGCCCCGTTTGCGAAACGCCACGCGGCCTCCGCAAAGGCCGTGTCCCGCGGCCGCCGGGGCAGGGCCTTGCCGTCGTCCTCCCCCGGGCTGCGGTTCTGCGCATCGGTGAAGGTGTAGCCGGCCGAGAGGCTGAGCGCCGACACCGGCCGCGCGGCCACGGACAGCTCCGCCCCCCGGGCCAGCGTCCGGTCCAGGTTGGCGTAGTAGCCATAGGGCCTTGTGGCGCAGACCGGCGTGACCGCGGCGGTGCAGTCGAAGAAGCCGATCTGGTTCGTCACCTGGCGGTAGAACAGGCTGAGGCCCGCCTCCAGCGCGCCGCCGAACCACCGCCGGCTGGCTCCGGCATCGAAGCCGTCCGCCGTTTCCGGCCTGAGCCCGGTGAAGCCGTAGTCTCCATAGAGCTGGTAGAGCGTCGGGGCCTTGAACCCCTGGCCGAAGCTGGCGCGGAGCTGGGTCACGCCCTCGTCCGGGGTCCAGGCGGCCCCGGCGCTGGTGGTGACATGGTCGCCGAACCGGTCGTGGTGATCCTCCCGCACCCCGGCGCTCAGGGTCAGGCCGGGGGCCACCCCCAGGCGACCGCTGACAAAGGCGCTGTCCAGCTGCGCATGGGCCCGCAAGGCGGCCGGGTCCGGGTCGTAGCTGGCGGGGGATGCAGTGCGGATCGTGGTCCGCTCCGAGTCCAGGCCCGCCACGGCGACGGCGGTGGGGGCCAGGGTCCACGCCCCCTGCCAGGAGGCCATCTGCCGGGTCCCGCGGGCGTAGAAGGTCTTGTCCGGGGTCTGGGTCGGGTCGTAGTTGTCCCGGTCGAGACGCATGTCCTGCAGGGAGAAGCGGTTGACCAGGGCCCCGTCGAGGCCGGTCAGCTTCAGCCCCGCATAGCCCGTGGTCTGGCGGGTCTCGCCATATTCCGACGTGTCCGCGAACACATAGAGCGGCGGCGGGAAGCCGTCGAAGGCGGTCTTGGTCGCCACGTGGGAGAAGCGCAGGTCAAGGCTCGCCCAGTCGGTCAGGCGCACCCCCACCTGGCCGGTGCCGCTGGCATTGAGCGCCCCGTCCGGCTCGCGCCCGCCGAGCCGGCTGTCGAAGGCCGACACGCCGGAGGTCTGGTCATAGGCCCCGCCGATCCGCCAGGTCACCCGGTCCATCGTCCCCGCCGCCGAGGCGCGCAGATAGCGGGTGTCGAGGCTGCCCGCCTCCGCCGAGGCCGAGCCGCTCAGCGCCGCGGTGGGCGCGGCGGTGGTCAGGTTGATCACCCCGCCGATGGCGTCCGCCCCCCACAGGGTCGAGGCGGGACCGCGGAGCACCTCGATCCGGTCGATCTCCCCCACCAGCAGGTTGGAGAAGTCATAGCCACCGCCCGGGGCACCCGGGTCGTTCACCCGCACCCCGTCGATCACCACCACCGTCTGCTCCGTCTCCGCCCCGCGGATATGGACCGTGGTGGTCTGGCCGGGCCCGCCGTTGCGCACGACGCTGACCCCCGGGGTCTGGGCCAGCACATCGGCCACGGCCACGGTCTGGCGCAGCTCCAGGGTCGCGGCATCGATCACGGTGACGGAGGCGGCCACCTGGTCGGCGGGGGTCGGCACCCGGTTGGCGCTGACAATGACGGAGGCCACGGTGTCGGGGGTCTCGGCGGCGGGGGCGGCCACGGGCAGTGCGGCCAGTGCCAGCGCACCGGCGGCGGGGATCAGGGAGCGGGATTTCATGACGACGACGTCCTTCGGCAACAGCGACACGGGAAGGACGGTCCCGTTCGACGGCGCTGCCACGTGCGACAGCCCCGCCGGACGGGGACCGTCCGGTTCTGGGCGTCGCCACGCCGGATGTCTCCCGTTCCGCTCGGCGCACCCCGGCCGATCGAAGGGCGACTGTGTCAGGCAGGTCTCCTGGCTCGCGGGTCGGCACCGGATCCGTCGCCTTCCCAGGCCCGAAGGCCCAGTGGCGTCATGACGGTCGGCTCACCGCTTACAGTTGCGGGGGCAGCCCAGGTCTCGCACCTGAGTTCCCTTGGGTATCCTCATCGCTGAGGAACCTGACACCGGAGAAGGTTAGACCCCGGGGGGGCGGAGGGTCAAGGCGCGGAGGGGGGGGGCTTGGGTGGTTCGAGACGGCCCGTGCCGGGCCTCCTCACCATGACGAAGGGTGTGGATCCAGCCCACGACCTGACAGGTCACCCCCAACGCGCGTCATCTTCGTGCGTGGTTCGAGACGGCCCGTTCCGGGCCTCCTCACCATGACGAAGGGTGTGGATCGAGCCCACAACCTGACAGGTCACCCCCAACGCGCGTCATCCTGAGGAGGGCCGCAAGGCCCGTCTCGAAGGACGCAGCCCCCCCATCACCGCCAGACGATGGGGAAATCGGACCGGAACGCGTCCAGCCAGCCCACGAAGCGGTTGAAGGCTTCCGGATCCCCCTCGGCCTTCACCGTTCCGCCCTTGATCAGGTCTCCGATCTTCGCCGGGCTGAAGGTCAGCATCAGGAAGGCCTGGCGGGGCATGGACAGGGTCAGGTCCGCCGGTCCGTCTCCCGGCAGGGCCTTGTCGGAGGCCACCAGCACACCGTTGCGCACGGTCACGCGGAAGTGCTCCCCCCGGTCGGTGAAGGTGAGGTCCATGGCCAGGTGGGCGCTGCCCACCCGGTCCGCGTTCAGGCGCACGGCCAGCAGGTCCATCAGCATGGGCGAGGGCGTGTTCTTGATCAGGTCGAGGCCGAGGCTCACCGCCTGGACCGGGTGCAGGCCGTGCTGCAGCTCGTCGGCACCGGCCAGGTACATGTTGCGCCACAGGGCGTTCTCCGACCCCTCGCCCAGCTTCACATAGACGTCTGCCAGAGCTGCGCGGGCGGCGGTGTTGCCCGCATCCGCCATGACCAGACGGTTGCCCAGCTCCGCCGCCCAGCGCAGGTCACCGGCCTTCGCCGCCGCGGCGGCCATGTCGGCGACCTTGGCCGCGCCGCCCATGGCCTCCACATAGCGCCGCGCCTCCTCCTTCTGCGGATAGGGGGCGAGGTGCACGGGATTGGCGTCGTACCAGCCCATGTAGCGCTGATAGACCGCCCGGGAATTGAAGCTCATCGAGCCATAATAGCCGCGGTTGTACCACTCGCTGGCGAGCGCCGGGGGCAGGACGATCCGGTCGGCGATCTCGTCCCCGGTCATCCCCTCGTCCATCATCCGCACGGTCTGGTCGTGCAGGTACTTGTAGGCGTCCCGGTGTTTGCCGATGAAGTCGATCAGCGTCTCCCGCCCGAAGCGCGGCCAGGCGTGGCTGGTGATCATCACGTCGGCCTTGCCCGCATAGAGGCTGAGGGACTGGTTCAGATATTCCGCCCAGACCCGGGCGTCGCGGACGAGCGCGCCGCGGGGGGTCAGCACATTGTGCATGGTCTCGTTGCCGTTCTCGGCCAGGTCCAGCACCTTGAAGTCCGGCAGCCAGATGTTCATCTCCGCCGGCGCCTCGGTGCCCGGCGTCATCTGGAACTCCAGGGTCACGCCATCCACGGTCACGGTCTGGCCGGTATGGTCGACCAGGACATTGGGCGGCACCAGGGTCTGGGTGCCCAGCGCCACGGACTGGCCGACGCCGGAGCCCACCGTGCCCTCCGGCCCCTTGGGCAGGTAGAGGCCGAACTGGTAGGTGGCCCGGCGGCCCATGGCGGCGCCCGCGATCACGTTCTCCGACACCGACTGTTCGACGAAGCCGGTGGGGGCGATCACCTTCACCGCGCCGGAATCCACGTCCGCCTGCGCCACCATGCCCCGGGCGCCGCCGAAATGGTCCGCATGGCTGTGGGTGTAGATCAGGGCGGTCACCTTGCGCTCGCCCAGGGTCTGGTTGACCAGGTCGAGGGCGGCCCTGGCCGTCTCCGCCGTGGTCAGGCAGTCGATGACGATCCAGCCGGTCTTGCCGCGGATGAAGGTGGCGTTGGCCACGTCGAAGCCCCGCACCTGCCAGACCCCGTCGGTGACCTTGAACAGGCCGTGCTTGGCCAGCAGCTGCCCGTGGCGCCACAGGCTGGCGTTCACCGTGGCGGGGGCCGGGCCGTTCATGAAGTCGAAGGCCGACAGGTCCCACACCACCCGGCCGTCGGCAGTGGTGATCTTCGGGTCCTTCCGCGTGGCGACGAAGCCCCGGCTGGCAAAGTCGAAGTCCCGGGTGTCCGACCAGTTGGGCGGCGGCTGGTCCGCGGCGCGGGCGGGCTGGGTCAGGGTGAGCGCCGTGGCCGCCAAGGCCAGGCTGAGGAGGGTGCGGCGCATGGGTGTCTTCCCTGGGGTGTTGTGATTGTTGGACGGGAGATTAGGCGGAGGGGGGGGCGGGGCTCAAGCGGATTGCGTCCTTCGAGACGGGCTTCGCCCTCCTCAGGATGACGAAGGTTTGTTGATCGAGCCCACAGCATCGACGTCTGTTCCACAACGCGCGTCATCCTGAGGAGGGCCAACGGCCCGTCTCGAAGGACGCACAACTCCCCCCTTGCAATCCCCGTCGAACCGTGGTTCCTCGCCGGCGGGCCACGCTCCCCCAACGGAGCGCAGTCCATCTGCAAGGATGGGAGACATCGCTATGACCACCCCCGCCGCCCCCGTGGCGAAGCCGGCCCTGCGCCCTGCACGGCCTGAATTCTCTTCCGGCCCCTGCGCCAAGCGCCCTGGCTGGTCCCCCGACAAGCTCAGCTCCGCCGTTCTCGGCCGGTCGCACCGGTCCAAGCTCGGCAAGTCGCGCCTGAAACTGGCCATCGACCGCACCCGCGAGGTGCTGGAGGTCCCGGCCGACTACCTCATCGGCATCGTCCCCGGCTCCGACACAGGCGCGGTGGAGATGGCCCTGTGGTCCATGCTGGGGGCCCGGCCGGTGCAACTGCTGGCCTTCGAGAGCTTCGGCAAGGACTGGGCCACCGACGTGGTCAAGCAGCTGAAGCTGAAGGACGTGGAGGTGCTGGAGGCGCCCTATGGGGAGCTGCCGGACCTGACGAAGGTGCGCCCCGACGCCGACCTGGTCTTCACCTGGAACGGCACCACCTCCGGCGCGCGGGTGCCCAATGGCGACTTCATCGCCGCGGACCGGGAGGGGATCACCATCTGTGACGCCACCTCCGCCGCCTTCGCCCAGGCGCTGGACTGGGCCAAGCTCGATGTGCTGACCTATTCCTGGCAGAAGGTGCTGGGGGGCGAGGCCGCCCACGGCGTGCTGATCCTGTCCCCCCGGGCCGTCGCCCGGCTGGAAAGCTACAGCCCGCCCTGGCCGATGCCCAAGCTGTTCCGCATGACCAAGGGTGGCAAGCTGAATGCCGAGATCTTCGAGGGCGCCACCATCAACACCCCCTCCATGCTCTGCGTGGAGGACTATCTGGACGCCCTGAACTGGGCCCAGAGCATCGGCGGCCTGCACGAGCTGCACCGGCGCTGCGACACCAACCTGGCCACGATCGAGCGCTGGGTGGCTGCCACGCCGTGGGTCGCCTTCCTCGCCGCCACGCCCAGCCAGCGGTCCAACACCTCGGTGTGCCTGAAGGTGGTGGACCCGCGGGCGACCGCCCTGCCCGCCGCGGACCAGGAAAAGCTGGCCAAGCGGATGGCGGCCCTGCTGGAGTCCGAGGGCGTGGCCCTGGACATCGGCCATTACCGCGATGCCCCGCCGGGCCTGCGCATCTGGTGCGGCGCCACGGTGGACGCCTCCGACCTGGACGCCCTGACACCCTGGCTGGACTGGGCCTTCGCCCAGGCCCTGGCCGAGCTGTCGCCGGCCTGATTTCTCCTTAGCGTTTTTGATCCCGCCGCCGGACCACGCCCGTGATGCGTCCGGCGCATCCCCGCAAACATCTCCTTACGAAAGGTGCCCCCATGGCCCCCCGCGTTCTGATCGCCGACAAGCTCTCCCCCGCCGCCCTCGAGATCTTCAAGTCCCGGGGCGTCGCCGCCGATGTGAAGACCGGCCTCTCCAAGGCCGAACTCCTCGAGATCATCGGCCAGTATGACGGCCTGGCCGTCCGCTCCGCCACCAAGGCCGACGCCGAGGTGATCGCCGCGGCCAAGCACATGAAGGTCATCGGCCGCGCCGGGATCGGCGTGGACAATGTGGACATTCCCGCCGCCACCAAGGCCGGGATCGTGGTGATGAACACCCCCTTCGGCAACTCCATCACCACCGCCGAGCACGCCATCGCCCTGATCTTCGCCCTGGCCCGCCAGCTGCCGGAGGCCGACATCTCCACCCAGGCCGGAAAGTGGGAGAAGAACCGCTTCATGGGGGTCGAACTGACCGCCAAGACGCTCGGCCTGATCGGCTGCGGCAATATCGGCTCCATCGTCGCCGACCGGGCCAACGGGCTGCGGATGAAGGTGATCGCCTATGACCCCTTCCTGACCCCGGAACGGGCGGTGGAGCTGGGCGTGGAGAAGGTGGAGCTGGACGACCTTCTGTCCCGCGCCGACTTCATCACCCTGCACACCCCGCTGACCGACAAGACCCGCAACATCCTGTCCGCCGAAGCGTTGCAGAAGGTGAAGAAGGGTGTCCGCATCATCAACTGCGCCCGGGGCGGGCTGGTGGACGAGCAGGCCCTGCGCGCGGGCCTCGACAGCGGCCATATCGGCGGCGCGGCCTTCGACGTGTTCGTCACCGAGCCGGCCAAGGAGAACGTCCTGTTCGGCGCCCCCAACTTCATCGCTACCCCGCACCTGGGCGCCTCCACCGCCGAGGCGCAGGAGAATGTGGCCCTGCAGGTGGCCGAGCAGATGTCGGACTATCTGCTGAACGGCGCGGTGGCCAATGCGCTCAACTCCCCCTCCGTCACGGCGGACGAGGCCCCCAAGCTGAAGCCCTTCATCCAGCTGGCGGAAAAGCTCGGCTCCTTCGCCGGACAGATGGTGGATGGCGGCCTGACCGCCATCGAGGTGACCTATGTGGGGGAAGTGGCCAAGCTGAACGTGAAGCCCCTGACCGCCGCGGCGCTCGCCGGCGTGCTGCGCCCCATGCTGGCCGAGGTGAACATGGTCTCCGCCCCCTCCGTCGCCGCCGGGCGGGGGGTGCAGGTGACCGAGAGCAAGCAGGAAATGTCCCCGGTCTATGACAGCCTGGTGCGCATCACCCTCACCGCCGAGGGGGGCCAGCGCACCTTCGCCGGCACGGTGATCGCCGGCACGCCCCGGGTGGTGGAGGTGAAGGGCATGGAGCTCGACGCCCCCTTCGCGCCCGCCATGCTGTTCGTCAACAACCTGGACAAGCCGGGCTTCATCGGCGCGCTGGGCCTGCTGTGCGCCGACGCCCATGTGAACATCGCCACCTTCAATCTCGGCCGCACCGCGTCCGGCGGCGATGCCATCTGCCTCGTCGGCGTGGACCAGGCCCTGACCGAGGCCCAGCTGGCCGCCGTCCGCGCCCTGCCGCACGTGAAGGAGGCCCGGGTCCTCAACTTCTGAGACCCGCCGGTCCCCGCCGCCCCTTTCCCCCGGCCGCAAGACGGGCGATACAGGAGTCGGGCGGCCGGGGGACTCCCGGGCATTGGGGGACTGAGATGATCCATCGGGTTCTGGGACTGGCTCTGGCCAGCGCCCTCTTCGTCGCGACGGGTGCCAAGGCCGGGGAGCTGACGGCCGGGGTCTATGGCCACGACCTCGGCCCCGCCAGCCGCGAGGGCGGTGCGGACTTCCTGGTGGGCTGGCGCTCGGCACCGGTGGACAGCCTGTCCCTGATCTGGACGCCGCAGGTCCATGTGGTGGCCGTGGCCAACACCGCGGTTCCCACCGACTGGGTCGCCGTCGGGTTCGACTGGAAGATCGGCCTGCAGAAGCTGGGCCTGTCCAGCAACTTCTATCTGCGGCCCGGCATCGGCATGGCCTACACCACCGGCAAGGCGGGCCTGCCGCCGGTGAATGCCCCGGGCCTCAGCCCGGCGGAGATCTCCCGCCGCCTCCATCTCTATCACACCCGCAAGGACTTCGGCTCCCACTGGGAGTTCGAGCCGGACCTGGCCCTGGGCTACCGGGTGTCGCCCAAGCTGGCGGCCGAACTGTCCTATGAGCACCTGTCCAACGGCGAGATCCTGCACCACGGCAAGAACCAGGGACTTGACGACCTGGGGGCCCGCCTGATTTACGCCTTCTGACGTCTCCTCCGCCGCCGGTCCGCCCGGCGCGAGGCCCATTGCGAGCCACATCCGGTCGCCGAGTCCTGTCGAAGGGCCGCCGGATGCATCCCGGGCAGGTGAGGACGGCTATCCATGGCCAATGTCGCAGTCGTAGGCGCCCAGTGGGGCGACGAGGGCAAGGGCAAGATCGTCGACTGGCTGTCCAACCGGGCCGATGTCGTCGTGCGCTTCCAGGGCGGGCACAATGCCGGCCACACCCTCGTCGTGGGGGACAAGACCTACAAGCTGTCCCTGCTGCCCTCCGGCGTGGTGCAGGGCAAGCCCTCCGTCATCGGCAACGGCGTGGTGGTGGACCCCTGGGCCCTGCTGGACGAGATCGCCCGGATCGAGGGCCAGGGGGTGGCCATCGGGCCGGAGCTGCTGACGCTCGCCGACAATGCCTGCCTGATCCTGCCCATCCACCGGGACCTGGACTCAGCCCGGGAAGCGGCCGCCGGCGCCGGAAAGATCGGCACCACCGGCCGCGGCATCGGCCCGGCCTATGAGGACAAGGTGGGCCGTCGCGCCGTTCGCGTGGCGGACCTGGCCGATCCCGCGGCGCTGGAGACCAAGATCGCCCGTCTGCTGGCCCATCACCAGGCCCTGCGCCGGGGGCTGGACCTGCCGGACATCGACGCCGAGGCCTTGCTCAAGGCCCTCAAGGACGTGGCACCCAAGGTCCTGCCCTTCGCCCGCCCCGCCTGGAAGCTGCTGGACGAGGCCCGCCGCGCCGGAAAGCGGGTGCTGTTCGAGGGGGCGCAAGGGGCGCTGCTGGACGTGGACCACGGCACCTATCCATACGTGACCTCCTCCAACACCGTGGCGGGTCAGGCGGCGGCGGGGTCCGGCCTCGGCCCGCGGTCGGTGGGCTTCGTGCTGGGCATCGTCAAGGCCTACACCACCCGGGTGGGCGAAGGCCCCTTCCCCACCGAGCTGTTCGATGACGACGGCAAGCGCCTGGGCGAACGCGGGCGGGAGTTCGGCACGGTGACGGGGCGTCCCCGGCGCTGCGGCTGGTTCGATGCGGTGCTGGTGCGCCAGTCCATCGCCATCAACGGCATTGACGGGGTGGCGCTGACCAAGCTCGACGTGCTGGACGGCTTCCCGACCCTGAAGGTCTGCGTCGGCTACCGGGTGGGCGACCGGGTGCTGGACCATCTCCCCGCCGGCATGGCCGACCAGGCCGCCGCCACGCCGGTCTACGAGGAGATGGAAGGTTGGAGCGAGAGCACCTACGGCGCCCGCAGCTGGAAGGACCTCCCCGCCGCTGCGGTGAAGTACGTCCGCCGAATCGAGGAGCTGACCGGCGCGCCGGTGTCGCTGCTCTCCACCTCGCCCGAGCGGGACGACACCATCCTGATGCGCGACCCGTTCGAGGGGTAGGGTTTGCCGGACGGAGGTTCCCGGCTCAAGGCCGGGAATGACAGCTTCAAATAACAAAAACGGTCGTCATTCCCGGGCGAAGACCCGGGAACCGCGTTCCGACCACCCCCAATGCCCCCGCGGCGGCGCTCACGTCCCCGTCGACGAGACTGCCCTCCGTCAGATGGCCCTGGGTTCGTATCCGAGATAGGCCCGGGCGAGCCGAACCAGTTCATCCTCGAATTCCTGGCTGGTAAGGAAGTCGACACCCTCGAGGACAGCCGCGCGTAGGGCACCGTGGATCGACCGCCCGAGGACGAAGGACTGCACCCGCGTCAGCGGACGGCCCCGGGCATCGGTCAGCCCCGCTTCGGCTTCGGCAAACTCCGCCGCAAGGGAGGCGTGATCCACCTCTGCCAGCATGGCCGACATGGCGATCCTGCGGGCCTGAGCCCGACCGGCGAAGGCCTGGATGAAGGCGCGGATCATCGCCCGGTCCCGTGCAAGACCTCCCGTGCCTCGGGTCGCGATCTCGACAACGGCCTGTCGGTGCGCCTCGGTTTCCCGGCGGGCGACGGCGTGCAGGATCGACGCCTTGTTCGGGAAGTAGCGGTAGAGGGTGCCCACGCTGACACCTGCCCGGTCCGCGACGGCATTGGTATTGAAGCCGGCCGCGCCGCAAGCCTCCAGAACCTGAGCCGCGGCTTCCAACAGGAAGTCGACGGAGGCCCTGGAGCGCGCCTGCCGGGGAATTTTCCGAACCCTGTCCGTCGCTTCCATCGTCTTCATCCCGAAGGCTCCAGTGATCCGGAAAGCCGAGTATCGCACGCAGAGGCCCGACCCTACAGTCTGGCCGGACTTCGGTTGGAGAGCGTGGCATGACCTGGGCGACAGATCGGCTGGACAGCCTGAAGGCGGGGACCGCCGTTCCTCCGCCGATTGTCGAGACCCTCAAACTGGGCCTGATCGGCGACTGGGGAGTGGGTTGGGTGCGGAAGACGTGGGCACCGACGCCTGAACTGGCGACGGCCGATGGCACCCTGTTCGGAGGTTATCTCGCGGCCTTGGCAGATCAGGTCCTGGCCTTCGCCGCCATGACCGTGGTCCCGGATGACCACCTCTTTCGCACGGTGAACCTGCAGCTCAACTTCCTGAGGGTCGGCAGAAGTCAGGCCCTGGATATCGCGGCGAACGTGGTCGCCCAAACCCGGCAGCTCGTGACCGTTCGGGCGGAATTCCGACGCCAGGATGGCATCCTCATCGCCGATGCAACGGCGCAGCAGATCCTGATGCGCGGCCCGATCGAGGGGTAGGGTTTGCCCGATGGAGGTTCCCGGCTCGAGGCCGGGAATGACGGCGTTTTTTTCACGTCGTCATTCCCGGGCGAAGACCCGGGAACCTCGTTCAGATCACCCTCAATGCACCCGCGGCTTGCCGATCACCAGGTGGCCGTCCCCGGCCGCGGCGTGGATCACGTCCCCGTCGACCAGGGTGCCGGAGAGCAGCAGCCGGGCGATGGGGTCGACCAGCTCCTTCTGGATCACCCGCTTCAGCGGCCGCGCCCCGTAGACCGGGTCATAGCCCTTGTCGCCGAGCCAGGCCCGGGCCTCCGGGTCGAGAGCCAGCGTCATCCGCCGGTCGGCCAGCAGCTTTTCCACCCGGGCCAGCTGGATGTTGACGATGGAGCCCATCTGCGCGCGACCCAGCCGCTTGAACAGGATGATCTCGTCCACCCGGTTCAGGAATTCCGGCCGGAAGTGGCGGCGGACCACCTCCATCACCTGCGGACGGACCTCCTCCACGTCGTCGCCCTCGCCCTGATTGGCCAGGAACTCGGACCCCAGGTTGGAGGTCATGATCAGCAGGGTGTTGCGGAAGTCCACCGTGCGCCCCTGGCCGTCCGTCAGGCGACCATCGTCCAGCACCTGCAGCAGCACGTTGAACACGTCCGGGTGGGCCTTCTCCACCTCGTCGAACAGCACGACCTGATAGGGTCGGCGGCGCACGGCCTCGGTGAGCGCCCCGCCCTCGTCATAGCCCACATAGCCCGGAGGGGCTCCGATCATGCGGCTGACGGAGTGCTTCTCCATGTACTCGCTCATGTCGAGGCGGGTGATCGCCGCCTCGTCGTCGAACAGGAACTCCGCCAGCGCCTTGGTCAGCTCGGTCTTGCCCACGCCGGTGGGGCCGAGGAACAGGAAGGAGCCGATGGGCCGGTTGGGGTCCTTCAGACCCGCCCGCGCCCGGCGCACCGCGTCGGACACGGCTTCCAGCGCCTCGTCCTGACCCACCACCCGGCCACGGAGCTTGTCCTCCATGGCCATCAGCTTGTCCTTCTCGCCCTCCAGCATCTTGTCCACGGGCACGCCGGTCCAGCGGGAGACGACGGCGGCGATCTGCTCGGCGTCCACCACCTCGGTGGTCATCTGGTCCTTGGCGCTGTCCTCGGCCTCGGCCAGCTGACGCTCCACCGCCGGGATCTGGCCGTAGAGGATTTCCGAGGCCCGCTGCAGGTCGCCCTGCCGCTGGGCCACGGCCAGTTCGGCGCGCAGGCGGTCGAGGGTCTCCCGCGCACTGGCGGCGGCGCCCAGCTTGGTCTTCTCCGCCCGCCAGCGACGGGTCATCTCGTCGGACTGGGTCTCGAGCTCCGCGACCTCGTCCTCCAGCTTCTCCAGCCGGGCCTTGGAGCCTGCGTCGGTCTCCTTCTTCAGGGCCTCCCTCTCGATCTTCAGCTGCACCAGGCGGCGGTCGATCTCGTCCAGGGCCTCGGGCTTGGAGTCCACGGCCATCCGCACCCGGCTGGCGGCCTCGTCCACCAGGTCGATGGCCTTGTCCGGCAGGAAGCGGTCGGTGATGTAGCGGTTCGACAGGGTGGCCGCAGCCACGATGGCGGCGTCGGAGATGCGCACCCCGTGGTGCACCTCGTACTTCTCCTTCAGCCCCCGCAGGATGGAGACCGTGTCCTCCACCGTCGGCTCGGAGACGAACACCGGCTGGAACCGGCGGGCCAGCGCCGCGTCCTTCTCCACGTGCTTGCGGTACTCGTCGAGGGTGGTGGCGCCGACGCAGTGCAGCTCCCCCCGGGCCAGGGCGGGCTTCAGCAGGTTGGAGGCGTCCATCGCCCCGTCGCCCTTGCCGGCCCCGACCAGGGTGTGCATCTCGTCGATGAACAGCACGATCTGGCCCTCGGCCGCCGTGGTCTCGTTCAGCACGGCCTTCAGCCGCTCCTCGAACTCGCCGCGGTATTTCGCCCCGGCGATCAGGGAGCCCATGTCGAGGGCCAAGAGCTTCTTGTCCTTCAGGCTTTCCGGCACGTCGCCATTGATGATGCGCAGGGCCAGCCCCTCGACGATGGCGGTCTTGCCCACGCCGGGCTCGCCGATCAGGACAGGGTTGTTCTTGGTGCGGCGGGCCAGCACCTGGATGGTGCGGCGGATCTCCTCGTCCCGGCCGATGACCGGGTCGAGCTTGCCGTCCCGCGCCGCCTGGGTCAGGTCGCGGGCATAGCGCTTGAGGGCGTCATAGCCCTCCTCCGCATTGGCGCTGTCGGCGGTGCGGCCCTTGCGCAGGGCGGCGATGGCGGTCTCCAGCCCCTTCACGGTGACGCCCGCGCTCTTCAGCGCCTCGGCGGCCGCAGCCCCGTCCCTGGCGAGCGCGACGAGCAGCCGCTCGGTGGTCACGAAGGCGTCGCCGCCGGACTTGGAATCGGTCTCCGCAGCCGCGAACACCCGGGCGGTGGCGGGGGCCATGTAGAGCTGGCCGGAGCCGCCCTCCACCTTGGGCAGCTTGGAAAGCGCCCGGTCCGTGGCGGCCACGGCCTCGTCGGCGCGGCCACCGGCGTCGGTGATCAGCGTGCGGGTGAGGCTCGCGCCTTTCGGCCCGTCCCGCTCGTCGAGCAAGGCCTTCAGGATGTGTTCGGGCGAGAATTGCTGGTGCCCGCTCGCCAGGGCGAGGCTCTGGGCGGACTGGATCGCCTGCTTGGCGCGGTCGGAATAGAGTTCGATGTTCATGATGTCCCCTTGATCGGCGGAGTGTGGGCGACCCGCCTTGATCAAGCACAGGTCCCCCGACAGGGCTCAGATGGGTGTGGCCAATTGGCAACACAAGGGGGCGCGACACGATCCCGCATCGCCGCCGGAAAGACCGAAGCCGCCCGGAGGGGTCCGGACGGCTTCGCGGGATCTGGGTTTATTCCGCCGGTTCCGGCGCATCCTCCACCGGACGCTTGCGGGGCCGGCCGCGGGGCCGCTTCACCGCCTCGCCGCCGTCGGCATCCGCCAGAAAGGCCGGGGCCTCGCTGACATCGCCGTCACCACCGCGCAGCTGGCCGCTGGCTTCCGCAGGCGCGGCCGACAGGGGCGTCAGCGGCGTCAGGGGCGTCAGCGGGGTCTGGGCCGCCGGCCGGGGCGCGGGGGCCGACAGGGGGGTCTGCGGCGGTGCACTGAGCGGCGTCTGCTGGCTCAGCGGGGTCAGGGGCGTGGATTGGGGCTCGACCACGGCCAGGGGATCGGCCCGATCGCCCCGGGGTTCGTTGTAGCGCCGCTCGCCCCGGTCCCGGAAGCGGTCCTCCCGCCTCGGCCGGTCGCCCTCGCCCTCGGTCCGCGGACGCTCGTCCGCGCGCCCTTCGTTGCGGGGCCGGTCTTCGTTGCGGGGCCGGTCTTCGTTGCGGGGACGGTCCTCATTGCGGTTGCGGTCACGGTCGCGGGGCTCGTAGCGGTCGCGGTTGCCGTTGCGGTCCCGGTTCTGGTCGCGATTCTGGTCCCGGTCGCGGTTCTGGTCGCGATCCCGATTCTGGTCGCGATCGCGGTTCTGATCCCGGTTCTGATCACGGTCGCGGGGGGCATAGGACCCGTCGCGGGGCGGGTTGTCGCGATAGGGTTGCTCCCGCTGGCCATAGTCCCGGGACGATCCGCCGTCCTGGGCGTCGGTCTCGCCCGGGCCCTCATAGGCCTCGGCGGCGTCGGGATCGGCTTCCTCGTCCACGTCGATGTCGAAGCCGGAGGCGAACACGTCGCGGCCGGTGATGTCCGACGCCGGACGGGTGGGCTGCAGCACCCGCAGCACCCGGAAATAGTGTTCCGCATGCTGAAGATAGTTCTCCGCCAGCACCCGGTCGCCGGCCGAGGCCGCGTCCCGGGCCAGCTGGCAGTACTTGTCGTACACGTGCTGGGCATGGCCGCGGATCTTGACCCCGTCCGGCCCGTTGGAATCGAAGGCGCGGTTGACGTTCTGGGCGGGCTTGCCGCCGCCGCCGCCATTGCCGCCACCGCCGCGGTTGCGGCCGCGCTGCCGTTTCATCCCCTTGAAGTCTCTCATCGTGCCTTGCCGTCTGAAATGCGTGTCTGTGATGTTGCGTGTCGGTTTGTGGGTCTCGACCAGCCCCGCGGCGCGCCACCCGGGCGACGCCTTGCGTATCTGGTCCGGTTCCGCCGGTCTCAGGGCCCGGAAGCACGTCGCCGGGGGCGCGTCCATCTGGGCGGCTGTGCGTTGGAAGCTTCGGGTCGCGTCCCGCACAATCGGGGACTTCGGAGCGCCAACGATTTGAGGGATGACACCAGAGGCTTAGCGAGTTGCCGCAGTCATTCCAAGGACTTTCTTCGCAAACCGCCTAACGATCGGTGAAGGTCAACGCTCAACGGGCGGGGTTTGCGGCGTTTCCGGGGAGGCGTCAGGCCTCGCCGGGCCGGAAACCGCTGATGACCCGGTCCCGCCGCCCCAGATCCTGGGTCGTGCGGACACCGGTGGCCCCGGCCGCCACGAACAGGGCCGTGACTGATTCGGCCTGGTCGTGGCCGATCTCCACGGCGAACGGCCGACCGGGCTTCAGCAGGCTGAGGATCTGCGGGGCCAGCGCGCGATAGGCGTCGAGCCCGTCGGCCCCACCGTCCAGGGCCAGGATCGGGTCGTGTTCGCGGACCTCCGGGTCCAGGGTGGGGATCACGGCGGTGGGGATGTAGGGCGGGTTCGACACCACCAGGTCGAAGGCCCCGGGGGCCAGGCCATCCCCCCATTCCGTGCGCAGGAAGCTGGCCCGACCGGCCAGGCCGAGGTTGGCCGCATTCTCCTTCGCCACCGCGAGCGCCTCGAAGGACACGTCGGTGCCGACCCCCCGGGCTGCCGGGCGCTCCGCCAGTATGGCCAGAAGTATGGCTCCGGACCCGGTGCCCAGGTCCAGCATGTCGAAGGCCTGATGCTCTCCGAACTGGGGCAGCACCACGTCGAGGACCGCCTCGGTGTCCGGCCGCGGGGACAGGACGTCGGGGGTCACCCGCAGGAGGATCTTCCAGAAGCCCGCCCGTCCGATGATCTTGCTCACCGGCTCCCGGCGGCAGCGGCGTTCCACATAGCCCTCGAGGGTGGCCAGCTGCTCCGCCGTCAGGGCGCGATAGGGGTCGGTGACGATGTCCGTGCGCGAGGCCCCCGTGGCCGCCTCCAGCAACAGGCGGGCATCGATTACCGGGCTGTCGATCCCGGCGGCCTTCAGCCTGTCGCGGGACTGGGTCCAGGCGGTCTTCAGATCGGTCAAGTCAGTCCCTCCGCCCCGTCGCCGACGCGGACATCGCCGGCTTCGAGGATATGCACATAGACGCCGCAGTTGGCGTGCCCGGTCAGCGTCTGCAAGGCCGGGACGAGGTCGATGTCCACCGCCGCCGTGTCCGGGTTCACATGGGTGGCGATGCAGCGCTGGATCGGCTTGAACACCTCGGCCACGGCAGACCCCAGGCGCAGGCGGGTGCCCGGCGGCAGCGCCACCTCGGCAAAGGCGGGCCAGCCCTCGATCTCGACATTGCCCCGCATCCGCCGGGCGTCCAGGGGTGCGCCCACCGCGGCCTCCAGCGCCGCAAGGCTGGCGCGGTTGGTGAGGGAGACCAGCCCCTGGGGATGGTCGAAGAACCGGTGGCCGGGGGCCTGCACCACCTGCAGCGGGGCCTCCACCGCCTCGCCCAGCACCCCGGTCAGCCAGTGGGCAAAGCGCGCAGCCTCGGCCGGGTCGGTGAGATCGACGACGATCTCCCCCGCCCCCTCCGCCGCGGCGTGCAGCCGGCCGGTGGCGTCGTCCAGCCGGGTGCGCACCCGCGCCGCCGACGGCATCGGGGCCAGCGCCACGAAGCGGAACTTGGAGATGTGCACCGGTGCCGCCGGATCAAAACCCGATGGCCCGTGCTCCACCGCCCAGCACCGGTCGAAGGCCAGACCCTCTCCCGGCCGCAGGGCCGCCTGCGCCAGGGCTTCCGGCGTGAAGCCCTTGAGCGGGTGGCGCCACAGGGCGGCGATCTGTCCCCGAAGGTCGGCAGTCTCGGTCATGCCCGCTTCTAGGCCGACCGGACCGGCGAGGGCAAGGCGCGGCCGGACCCCGAGGGGCCTAGCGGATGCCCGGCACGTGCAGCCGCGCCTCCTCCGCCGCCCGGGCCCTGGCCGCCACGTCCCCGTACTTGGAGAACTCCATGCGGGCGATGGTGCGGTTGTGCACCTCATCCGGGCCGTCGGCCAGGCGCAGGGTGCGGATGCCGGAATAGAGCTTGGCCAGACCGGGGTCGGAGGTGACCCCCGCGCCGCCGAAGGCCTGGATGGCGTCGTCGATGATCTTCAGGGCCATCTTCGGGGCGGCGACCTTGATCATGGCGATCTCCAGTCGGGCGGACTTGTTCCCGGCCCGGTCCATCATGTCCGCGGCCTTCAGGCACAGGAGACGGCACATCTCGATCTCCGTCCGGGCCTCGGCCACCCGCTGCTCCCACACGCTGTGCTCGGCGATGATCTTGCCGAAGGCCTTCCGGCTGAGCAGCCGCTGGCACATCTTCTCCAGCGCCACCTCGGCGGCCCCGATGGTGCGCATGCAGTGGTGGATGCGCCCCGGTCCCAGACGGCCCTGGGCGATCTCGAAGCCCCGGCCCTCCCCCAGGATCAGGTTCTCCACCGGCACGCGGACGTCCTTCAGCAGCACCTCCGCATGGCCGTGGGGGGCATCGTCATAGCCGAACACGGGCAGCATCCGCTCCACGATCACGCCGGGCGCGTCCAGGGGCACCAGGATCTGGCTCTGCTGGCTGTAGGACTTGGCGGCCGGATCGGTCTTGCCCATGACGATGGCCACCTTGCAGCGGGGATCGCCCACGCCGGACGACCACCACTTGCGGCCGTTGATCACGTAATGATCCCCGTCCCGGACGATGGAGGTCTCGATATTGGTGGCATCGGAGGAGGCCACCGCCGGCTCCGTCATCAGGAAGGCCGAGCGGATCTCCCCGTTCATCAGGGGGCGCAGCCACTGCTCCTTCTGCTCAAGCGTGCCGTAGCGCATCAGCACTTCCATGTTGCCGGTGTCGGGGGCGGAGCAGTTGAACACCTCCGACGCGAAGCCCACCCGGCCCATGATCTCGGCGATGGTGGAATATTCGAGATTGGTCAGCTGCTCGCCTTCGAACCGGAAGGTGTCCTCGAGGTTCGGGTGACCGGAGTGGGGGGGCATGAACATGTTCCACAAGCCCGCGGCGCGGGCCTTGGCCTTCAGCTCCTCCACCACCTGGATCACCTTCCAGCGCTCCGCCCCCGGCACGTTCATCTCCGCCTCGTAGCGGGGGACGGCGGGGTAGACGTGCTCGTCCATGAAGGCGGTGACGCGGTCGACCCACATCTTCTGGCTGGGCGTGTAGGTGAAATCCATGGATCGATCCTCCTGATGACGGGTTCGGGCACGACATATCCCGTCATCGTGAAACCGGCCTTGCCCTGACGCAATGCGGACGTCGGGGAAGTGCGCGTCCGGCGGGGGCCTATCCCCACCCACCCGGTCGATGCTAGTCACTACGCATGAGCCTGCGTCCGGACATGCTGCAAGGTCGATGGATCCGCCTGGAGCCCCTGGGTCCGGCGCATGACGCGGACCTGCGCGCCGCCTGCGACGCGGACCCGGCCATCTGGGACCTCTATCCGGTGAACATGAGCGGCCCCCACTACGCCCCCTGGCGGAAGGGGCTGGCGCGGCGGGTCGCGGACGGGACGGCCATCGCCTATGCGATCCTGTACCAGGGGCACTGCGTCGGCGTCTCGACCTTCACCCTCGATGCGCCCAGCCGGCGGTGCGAGATCGGCAACACCTACCTCCATCCGAAGGTGCGGGGCGGGCCGGTGAACCCGGAAAGCAAGCTCCTGATGCTCGGCCAGGCCTTCGCCGCGGGCATGAACGTTGTCCAGTTCCGGGTGGACGCCCTGAACCTGCGGTCACGGGCGGCGGTGTCCAAGCTCGGGGCCCATCAGGACGGCATCCTGCGCCAGGATCGAATCACCTGGACCGGCCGGGTGCGGGACACGGTGATGTTTTCGATTCTCCGCGGGGAGTGGCCGGAGGTGAAGGCCCGCCTCGAGGCCCGTCTGGACGCCCTTCCCGCCCCCGGACCCCCGAATATTTGACGACAGCGTCAATAATCGACCCGTCAGCGTCGGTTTTTCGGGCCAGCTTGGCAGTTTCGTCAAATTCCCCCCCTGAATTTGTTGACTCTCCGGCGAATATGACGTTTCTTGTGACGGTGAGGACAACGAATGCCTAGACGTTCGGCCCTCCGGCGTTTCGGGGAGGAAACGCCCATCATAATTGTCGAAAGACAGCCAAGCCCGCCGTGATTATCCCCCACGGCGGGTTTTGTGCGTCTGGGTCCCGGCACGGTTTTTGACGAAAGCGTCAAAACACGTTTCGCCCCCTTCCCGAGACCGAGATGAGACCTGACAGCCGCGTTCAGGTCCGGTTCATCCACAGTTCCTTAAACCAAAACTCAAGTTGATACGCCGATCGCTATCCCGCGGTCGGAAGAGCTGGAGGACAAGCCATGAAAAAGCTGATCGCCGGCGCGCTGACCGCGCTGACCCTCGCGACGACCCTGTCCGTTGGTGCCACTGCGGCCCAGGCGGACAGCTGGACCGGTCGCGGCTATTACCGAGGCGGCTATTACCACGGCCGCGGCCCGGGCGTGGCCGCCGTGGTCGGAGCCGGCATTCTCGGTGTCGCCGTCGGGGCCGCCATCGCCGGTCACGACCGCCACTATTATGACGGCCCGCCGCCGGTCTATTACCGCGCGCCGCCCCCGGCCTATTATTCCGGTCCCTACTATTACGGCTATGTGGACGATTGCCGGGTCCACTACCGCTGGGATCCCTACTGGCGCCGGTACGTGGAAGTGGAGCGCTGCTACTAGCGCCTGCGTCCTTCGAGACGGGCCCTCCAGGCCCTCCTCAGGATGACGACCGAGATGGGCCCACCGGGCCTTCCTCAGGATGACGACTGGTGTGGCCGACCTGTCAGGTGGCAGGCTCGAAAACCCAAACCTTCGTCATGGTGAGGAGGCCCGGAACGGGCCGTCTCGAACCACGCAACCCCCTCACCGCCGCATCAGGGCTAGCACCAGCGCGCCGGCCGCCAGGCCGATGGCAAAGCCGATGGCCGTCCAGGACGCCCCGCCCTGGGCGGGCACGACCGGCGGAACCGGGTCCGCCTCGATGCGTTCCGCGGCCCGCTCGAGCAGGCGCACGCCCCGCTCCGCCAGGCGCTGAAGCCGGGCCTGGGGGGCCAGTTCCCGGCGGATCCAGCGCTCCACCACCGGCCGGGCCGCCTCCCAAATGTCGCTGTCGGGATCGATGCGCCGGGCCACCCCCTCCACCGTCACCATGGTCTTCTGCAGCAGGACCAGCTCCGGGCGCAGGTGCATATCGAACAGGCCGGTGATCTCGAACAGCTGGCCGAGCAGGCGACCCATGGACACGTCCCGGGCGCGGCGGCCGAAGATCGGCTCCCCCACCGCCCGCAGGGCCTGGGCGAAGTCATCCACATTCTGCGTCCGCGGCACATAACCGGCGTCGAAATGCACCTCGGCAATGCGCCGGTAGTCCCGCTGGATGAAGCCCCAAAGGATCTCCGCCAGGAAGCGCCGCTCGTTCGCGCCGATCCGGCCGACAATGCCGAAGTCCACGGCGGTGAGCCGCACCGGGGCCTCCACGAACAGGTTGCCCTCGTGCAGGTCGGCGTGGAACAGCCCGTGGTCCAGGGCCTGGGCCAGGAAGGCGCGGATCACGTGGGTGGCCAAAAGCGGCCGGTCGAGGCCCGGCAGGGCCAGGGCATCGGGGCTCGAAAGGGGCGTGCCCTGCGCCCATTCCAGGGTCAGCACCCGCTTGGCCACCCCGTCCCACACCACGGCGGGGGCGGACATGAAGCTGTCCCGGGCCATGATCTCGCCCATCTCGCTGGCCGCCGCCGCCTCCAGCCGCAGGTCGAGCTCCAGGGCCATGGACCGGGTCACCGCGGCCACGAAGGCCTTCGGCTCCAGCCGCCGCACGGTGGGGCCGAGCCCCTCGGCCAGGGAGGCCGCCAGTTCCATGGCAGCGATGTCCCTTGCCACCCGGCGCTCCACCCCCGGCCGCAGCACCTTCACGGCGACCTTGCGCCCGTCCAGCAGCGTCGCCGCGTGGGCCTGGGCGAGGCTGGCCGCCCCCACCACCTCGCCGAACTCGGCGAACAGGGCGGTGACGGGCTTGCCCAGGCTGCGCTCCACCTCCGCCACGGCCACGGCGCGGTCGAAGGGGGCCAGCTGATCCTTCAGATGGGCGAGATCCTGCGCCACCTCGTCGCCGAAGATGTCCGCGCGGGTGGACAACAGCTGCCCCAGCTTGATCGCCGCAGGGCCCAGCTGTTCGAAGGCGCGGGCCAGCCGCTCCCCGGGCCGGCCCCGTCGGGCCTGCGGTCCTGCCAGCAGCCGCAGCAGGCCCGCCGGACCCCGCGCCGCAGCGGGCAACAGGGGCGCAAATTCCCGCGGGATGAGGGCATCGTGCCTGGCCAGCACCCAGCCGGCCGCGATCAGCCGCCCGACTGCGGGCAGGCGGCCGATTCCGTCCCCGCCGCTCACGCCCGCGCCCTCAGAGCGCCCATCCATGGTGCAGGGCGGCCACGCCCGCGGACAGGTTGGTATAGCCCGCCCGGCGGAACCCGGCGGCGGTGATCATGTCGACGAAGGTCTGCTGGTCCGGGAAGCGGCGGATGCTCTCCACCAGGTACTGATAGCTGTCCCGGTCCCCGGCGACGGCCTGGCCCATGGCCGGGATCACCTTGAAGCTGTAGGCGTCATAGAGGCTGCGCAGCACATGCGACGGGGGCTGGGAGAATTCCAGGCAGAAGAAGCGCCCGCCCGGCTTCAGCACCCGGCGCGCCTCCCGCAGGGCCTTGCTGATGTCGGTGACATTGCGGATGCCGAAGCTGATCACATAGGCGTCGGCGCAGGCGTCCGGCAGGGGCAGGGCCTGGGCATCGCCCACCGCCCAGGCGATCTCGCGGCTCAAGCCCCGCTTGCGTCCCTCAGCCACCATCTCGGCATTGTAGTCGACGATCAGGATCTCCGCGTCCGGGCCGCCCCGGCGCATCTTGGCGGCGCGGGCGAGCCTGGCCAGACGCTCGGCAATGTCGCCGGTGCCGCCTGCGCAGTCGATGATCCGCTCCCCCGGCTGGGGGTTCAGGCGCGCGGCGGCCATGTCCTTCCAGAGGCGGTGGACGCCGACGCTCATCACGTCGTTCATCAGGTCATAGCGGCTGGCGACGCGGTCGAACACGCCGCGGACCAGGCCGGGCTTCTCGGCGGCGTCCACGTCACGGAAGCCGAAGGTGGCGGAGCTCTCTGTCATGCTGTCCGCCTTAGACCAAATCGGCGGCCATGGGTATCGCGGAGCCGCAATTTCGTGAGCGCTCAGTTGCCCGGCGGTCGGCCCAGCACGGCCTCGCAGGCGTCGGCCTCCAGACCGTCGATCTCCACCGCCTTCAGCCGGGACTGGCCCCCGCGAGCCACCCGCACCCGGGACACAGGGACGCCGAGGTGCCTCGCCAGCACGGTCTCCAGCGCCGCATTGGCCGCCCCCTCCACCGGTGCCGCGCGCACCCGCACCCGCAGGACCGGACGGCCGGAGGAGTCGGTCTCCCACCCGTCGATCCGGTCCGCCGCGGACCTCGGCGTGAGCTTGACGTGGAGGCGCACCCGCCGCGCCGCCGCTCAGCCCAAAACGCTGTAGAGCAGGGGCGCTATGGCATTGCGAAGCAGGATCTGCAGCGCCTGCAGCAGGATATAGAGAATGATCGGACTGATATCGATCCCGCCGAGGCTCGGTACGAACCGACGGATCGGTGCCAGAAGCGGTCGGGTTGCACTGTCGAGGGCACGCACGATCTGCCCGATGCGTGGATTGCGGACGTTCAGCACATCGAAAACCACGAGCCACGAGATCACCGCATTGGCGAGCACGATGAAGATGATGAGGTTGATCACCGAATTGACGATGAACAGCAGTGCGTCGCTCATGAAGCCTCCCACCGCGAACGGTAACCCTCATCTAGCCCCGGCACCCCTGCACCCGCAACCCCGACGCCGCCGGCGGGCACCGGTATTCCATCCCGGCCCGAGGACAAACAAGCGCTTGACTTCACCGCCCCTCGCCCCGTATCAACCGCCCTCTCGCCGGGGTAGGACCGCGCTGCGTCGCCGGTTCCGTCGTGACCTCTCGGGGCTGTAGCTCAGTTGGTAGAGCGCTTCGTTCGCAATGAAGAGGTCAGCGGTTCGATTCCGCTCAGCTCCACCATTTCCCCTTGAAATCAAGACCCTGGGTCGCCGCCCACCCCGCCGGGGGCGCGCCTGCCCCCGGCCGTCCGGTCACCGCGGCGGCATGCGGATCGCGCCGTCGAGGCGGATGCACTGGCCGTTGAAATAGCCGTTGCGCGCCAGTTCCAGCACCAGGCTGCCGAATTCCGGCGGGTGGCCCAGGCGCTTGGGGAACGGAACCGAGGCGGACAGGCCCGCGAAGATGGCCGGGGCCCGGTCCTTCACCGCCAGCATGGGCGGCGTGGCGAAGATGCCCGGCAGGATCGCGTTCACCCGGATGCCCAGGTCCATCAGGTCCCGGGCCATGGGCAGAACCATGGAATTGACGGCCCCCTTGCCGCCCCCATAGGCGACCTGACCCACCTGCCCGTCCTGGGACGCGGCGGAGGAGGTGAGGATGATCACCCCCCGCTCCCCGTCCTCGTTCAGGGGGTCGGAATTGGCCATGCCCAGCGCCCCGTGGGAAGCGATCCGGTAGCTGGCGGTGAAGATGCCCTCGGCGGAGCGGGCGATCATCTCGGTGGGATTGCGCTTGTAGGCCCCGGTCTCCTTGTCGAAGGAGATGGTCTTGCCGCCGCCGGACACCACGGCGCAGTGGACGACGATGCGCTCCTGCCCGTGGGCGGCGCGGGCCTTGGCATAGCCCTCGACGACGCTCTCCTCCGAGGTGATGTCCACCTTGCAGAACACCCCGCCGATGGCGTCGGCCACGGCCTGGCCCCCGGCCTCGTTCACGTCGAATATGGCGACCCGGACCCCGGCGGCGGCCAGGGCCTCGGCGCTGGCGCGGCCCAGGCCGGATGCACCGCCGGTGACGACGGCGGCAAGGGTGTTGTCGATCTTCATGTCCGGCTCCCGGGTCTCGTGAAGACGGGATATTGCCGCCGTCCGACCGCCGAGCCTAGCCGTGACGTAACGGAACCAGGTGCGGACCCCCGCTCACAGGGGCACGACCTCGCCATCGTCCCGGGTGTAGTGGGTCGGCCGCCGGTCGAGGAGGTCCAGCACCGTCTCCGACGGGCGGCAGAGCTTCGCTCCCCTGGGGGTGACCACGATGGGCCGGTTCACCAGCACCGGATGGGCGACCATGGCCTCGAGGATCGCCGCCGGACCGACATCGGCGGACAGCAGGCCCAGCTCCGCCGCCGGGGTGCCCCGCTCCCGCAGGACATCCCGGGGCGTGGCCCCCATCGCCTGGAGGAGTGCCTCGAGCCCGGCCCGGGTCCAGCCGGTCTTCAGATAGTCCACCACCTGCGGCTCATGACCCGCCGCCCGCAGGATCGCCAGGGTGTTGCGGGAGGTCCCGCACCGGGGGTTGTGATAGATGGTGATGGGAAAGGTCTCGTCGGTCATGCGGTGCGCTCCTCCTTCAACAGCCAGCCGAACAGCCAGACCGCAGCCAGGGTGCCTGCGACCTGCGCCGCCAGGAACCCCGGCACCGACGCCGGGGCAATCCCGGCAAAGGTGTCGGACAGGCTGCGGGCCAGGGTCACGGCGGGATTGGCAAACGAGGTCGAGGCGGTGAACCAGTAGGCCGAGGTGATGTAGAGCCCCACGGCGACCGGAACAAAGTGCCGGTTGAACCGGATGCTGCCGAGGATCGTGGCCAGAAGCCCGAAGGTGGCGATGAACTCCGACAGCATCTGGGCGGGTCCGTCGCGCAGCTTCGTCGACACCTGCAGGAGCGCCTCGCCGAACATGGCATGGGCGGCGATGACCCCGACCACCGCCCCGAGGGTCTGGACGAGGACGAACAGCCCGGCAACCCTCGGTCGGATCTCCCGCCTCAACAGGACGGCCAGGGTGACGGCGGGATTGAAGTGGGCGCCGGACAGGGGGCCCAGGATGGTGATCAGCACGACGAGAGCGGCCCCGGTCGAGAGCGTGTTGCCCAGCAAGGCGACGGCAGCATTCCCGCCGGCGAGCCGGTCGCCCATGATGCCGGAACCGATGATGACGGCCAGCAGAAGTGCCGTGCCCAGTCCCTCCGCCACCAGCTGACGGGCCAGGTCTGTGGGGACCGCCGCGGGTTGAGGGTCGGAAAGGGACGCGGACGCAGCCTCCGTCATGCCTCCATCCCCGGAACCGCCGCCGGATCATCGGCACAACAGGCAGCGCGGGTGGCGAGGGAGATCAGGGGGCCACAGACGTCCGGCGATCCCTTGCAGCAGTCCTCCACCAGAAAGGCCAGCAGGTCCCGCATCCGGTCATAGCGGGCGGCATAGTAGATGGCGCGCCCGTGACGCCGCCCCTCCACCAGACCGGCATGGCTCAGCACCGTGAGATTGGCGGACAGGGTGCTCGCCGGGGCGGCAACGGCCCTGGCAATCTCCCCGGCCTTCACGCCGCCGGGACCGGCCGCGACCAGATGGCGGAAGATGGCCAGCCGCCCCTCGTGCGCAAGGGCCGACAAGACGGGGATGGCGTCCTTGATTTCCATAATTCGACAATAACGGAAATATCGAAAAATGGAAGGGCCAACGGCCCCGGGATGGGCAGCCTAGGCCAGGGTCTCCACCGTCCAAGTGGCGCTGGTGACCTCTGCCCTGTGTTCGATATGGGTTACGATCAGGTCCAGTTCCTTAGGATCCGCCGTGGTCGGAATGATGGAGGCAGCCACCTGCACGAAGTCGTCGGATTCCGACAGGGTGACGATCTCCCGGATCGGATAGTCATGCCGTTCCAGTTCGTCATAGAGCATGTCGCGCACGGCGGTGACGTGCTCCGGGCGGCAGACCACGTGGACCTGGTAAAAGGCCTCGGTCTCCCCCGGCGTTATCGGCCGCCGGTTGACGAAGTCCACCACGGGCCGGAGCAGGGTGTTTCCGGCGAGGACGAACGCGGCGACCAGCACCGCCTCCCCCGCCTCCCCGGCACCGGCAAAGGCCCCCACCGCCGCCGAAGCCCACAGGGTGGCCGCCGTGTTCAGACCGCGGATCTGCGTCCCGTCCTTCATGATCACCCCGGCACCGAGGAAGCCGATGCCGGACACCACATAGGAGATGACCCGCACCGATCCGTCCGCGGCCCCGACCCGGAAGCCCAGATCGACGAAGGCCGCTGCGGCGACGGCCACCAGCACATTGGTCCGCAGGCCCGCGCTTCTTTGCCGGAACTGGCGTTCGAGGCCGATCACCCCGCCCAGCAGGAAGGCGGTGCCCAGCGCGACGGTCGTGCGGGCAAGGGGGCCGTTCAGCAGGTCGGAAATTGGCATCGGACCGTTCCCCGGAGGGTATTTGCGGCGGATCAGGGGTGATTTCGGCCGTCTTGGCAAGGCCCGCGGACCGGCATCGGCGGACGGGACCGGCGGTGGAAAAGCTCCGGGCCGGGCACACGGCGCGCGACGGGTGTCGATGTTCGGTGATATCAGACCTCGACCCGTGCCTCGAGGACCCTTGCCCATGACGCCCCGATCCCTGCGTGGCCTCGCCCTTTCGGCGAGCTTCTGTGCCCTGCTCTCGCTGGCCGGACCGGCCCTGGCCGCACCGATCCCGTCAAGCGCCCCGGCCCCCGCGGACCTGGTGCTGACCCACGGCCGGATCACCACCGAGGACGCCGCCCATCCCGCCGCGGAGGCGCTGGCGGTAACCGGCGGCAAGCTCGTCTATGTGGGCGACGACGCGGGCGTGAAGGCCTTCATCGGTCCCCGCACCCGGGTGGAGGATGCCGGCGGGCGGCGGGTGCTGCCCGGACTGGTGGACGCCCACATCCATCCCACCGGGATCGCGGACCTGCCCAGCTGCAGCCTCGACAGCCGGGCCGTGTCCCTGGCCGAGCTTCCGCCCTTCATCAAGGCCTGCATCCAGCGGCTGGACATCAAGCCGGGGCAGTGGGTGGGGGTGGACCAGTGGAACTTCACCTCCGGCAACGAGCCCAGCCCCGACCTTCCCACCCTGCGGGCGGCGCTGGACCGGGCCAGCACCGACCATCCCGTCGCGCTCCTGGGCAATGACGGCCACCACGGGGCGTTCAACAGCCGCGCCCTGGGCCTGGCCCGGACGGACAAGGGGGTCGTCGTCGGCTTTTCCCGCGCCAGCCTGGCCAAGGAGTTCGCGGGCTTCCGCACCCTGATCGGCGTGGACACCGCCGGCGAGCCCAACGGCACCGTCAACGAGGAGGCGCGCAACGCCATGGGCGCGCCGGACATGCTGCTGGTGGCGCTCCCCGAACTGATGAAGGCCCCCGCCAAGGTGCCGGAGCGGCTGAACAGCCTCGGCATCACTGCCGTGCAGGACGCCTTCGTCGTGCCGGACTCGCTCGCCTATTACGACCTGCTCCGCGCCCGGGGGCTGCTGAGCTTCCGGGTCAATCTGATGCAGCTCTACAATCCGGAGGAGTTCCGCGACGGGGCAGGCGCCATCGACTATGCCGCCGTCATCGCCCGGGCCGATGCCGTGCGCCGCCGCTATGCCGGGGACGACCTGATCCGGGCGGAGGCCGTGAAGATCTTCGCCGACGGGGTGCTGGAGGGAAATCCCTATGCCAATCCCCCCACCCTGCCCGACAGCCCCGCCCTGACCCCCTATCTGCAACCGATCTTCGGCCCCGCCGCCGATGGCAAGCTGGAGGTGAAGGGCTATGTGGACACCGCCAGCCCCCTGTGCCAGGCGGTCCGGGCCCATCCGGAAGCCTATGTGGACGCCGCCGCCGTGGCAGCCTTCACCGCGGCCCACGGCCATCATCCCGGCCAGTGCGCCCTGTCGTCAGGCAAGCTGCAGCATGACCGGCAGGTGATCCTGGACTATGCCCGCGCCGCCCACCTGGCCGGCTTCACCCTGCACATCCACGCCATCAGCGATGCCGCCGTGCGCACCGCCGTGGATGCCATCGAAGGGGCCCGGGCCGCGGACGGGAACAGCCGCCTCCCCGACACCCTGGCCCATCTGCAGGTGGTCACGCCGCAGGACGTGGCGCGGATCGGCCGGGATCACCTGTACCTGGCCTATACCTACAGCTGGGCCAATGCCGATCCCGACTATGACCTGACCGTGGTGCCGTTCCTGGAGCACATCAAGGGTCACAGCTACGCCGACTATCACAATCCCGACCTGGCCTATGAGCGGCAGTTCTATCCCGTCCGCCAGACCCGGGACGCCGGGGGCATTCTGGTGGCCGGGTCGGATGCGCCGGTCAACACCCGCGACCCCCAGCCCTTCGTCAACATGCAGTTCGCCGTCACCCGGGCGCTTCCCGGCCTGCCCCCCGCCAATCCGGCGGAGCGGATCAGCCTGTCCGAGGTGGTGGAGGCCTATACCCTGAACGGGGCCCGGGCCATGGGGCGCGAGGACACGTTCGGCTCGCTGACCGTGGGCAAGTCCGCGGACTTCATCGTGCTGGACCGGGACATCTTCGCCCTGGCCGCGGCCGGCAAGCCCGAGGCGATCGGCGAGACGAAGGTGCTGCAGACCTGGTTCCGCGGCGAACGGGTCTATCTGGCCCCGGCTCCCTGACCATTGACGGGTCCTGACCGGCGCAAACCCCTGTAGCAAAAGGCATTTTCGACTTATCAACCCTTTTGGCGGATCATCGGTTCTGAAAAAGGGCGGGACCGGGCGGAATGTCGCAACTGAACACCCACTATCGGCAGTTGAGGGACACCGCCCAGAGCCGCGAACAAACCCTCAAGTCGATCTGGGAAAACCCGCCGAGGCTGAACCAGACCCAGCTCGACCAGTTCATGCTGGCGCATCAGTACTATGTGGAGCGCCGCCCCCGGGGCCGCCGCATGATCATGCGCTTCCTGCAGCTGCACACCCTGTCCCTGAAGGACCGCAACATGACCGAGGCGGAGCTGACCGGCTCGTGCCTCTATGCCTGCGACCTTCGGGGGACCAATTTCGAGCGCGCCAATCTCTACTGCGCCGACCTGCGCCTGATTGACGCCACGGACGCCAACTTCTTCCGGGCCGACCTTCGGGGCGTGACCCTGCGGGGTGCCATCCTCACCCGCGCCTTGCTGGACGGAGCTGATCTGCGCTCCGCGGTGGTCGCCGTGGCGGACGAGGTCAGGGGGCTGGCGATCCTGCGCCACAAGCGCGATGCCGCCACCAACCGCGGCCCGGCCCTGGGCGAGGATGGCGAGACCGCCGAATTCGCCGTGGACTTCACCGATGCGTCCCTGGCCGGTGCCAAGCTCCAGGGGGCCAATCTCAAGCACGCCAACTTCAAGGGCGCGAACCTTGCCGGGGCCAATCTGCAGGGCGCGCGGCTCGACGGTGCCGATCTGCAGGGCGCGATCCTGACCGGCGTCGATCTGTCCCGGCTGGGGCTCTATCCGAGCCAGCTTGTCGGCTGCGTCGTCGACCCGACCCCGGAGGCGCGGGAACAGGCCGCCTTCCTCGGTGTGCGGATCGAGGAGGCGGAACGCTGGTGGACCACCGGCGGCAAGCAGGGACATCCGGCAATGATGGACGGCGAGGACCTGCGGGTGATCGTCGACATCTTCGCCGGCCGGTCGCTGACCGCCATGTCCGCCCGGGACGCCCTGGGGGTCGGCGTGAACTTCTCCGGCGCGATGCTGCAGTCGGCCCGGTTCGACGGGGCGGACCTGCGCACGGCGAATTTCGAGGGGGCGGACCTGCGGGGGGCGTCCTTCGCCAACGCCAATCTCACCCGCGCCCGGTTTGCCGGGGCCCAGATCGGCCCCCTCCTGATCAACAACCGGATCGTCCGGTCCACGAATTTCGAAGGGGCGCGCAATCCCGACCTGAGCGGGGCTGAAGCCGTGCATCCGGACCTGGCCGTCGGCGCAGGCTGACCGCCGGCGGCGTCAACCGGTCGTCCGGCACGCTGTCGTCAAGGTGTGCGCAGAGGTGTCCTAGCCGAAGATGGCGTCGACTTCGTCCTGGGTGATCCGTGTCAGTCCCGGACCGACCGCGACGGCCCCGTCGGCCGTCATCGGCGACCGGGCCTGTGCCGTCTGCGGGTCATAGGTGGCCGTGGCCTCCGCCAGGGTCGTGCCGACCTTGGACAGCCGCTGGCCGATCACGTCCGCCAGGGTGCAGGCTTCCAGCACCATGTCCGCCACCTCGTGGATGGCGTCACCGTTGGACCCGGTGACCAGGGACGAGATCAGATTGACCGACTCGGCCGCGACGATGGCCCGCAGCGCCATGTCGTCAAGTTCGGCGCGGGCCACCTCGACCTCGCGCAGGGCCCGGCTGAGGCGACTGTCCATGTCGCGCCGCCGCCGCTCCGGCCGCGCCGCACGCTGGGCGTCAGTTCTGGATTGGGTTGAATGTGCCACGATGACCCTGCTCTTCAGTCGATGCTGACGGCTTCGAGCTTTCCCCGGAGGGTCTCGGCCGTGAAGGGTTTGATGATGTAGTTGTCGGCCCCTGCCGACTTGGCGGCGAGGATGTTCTCCTCCCGCGTCTCGGCCGTGATCATGACGAAGGGCGTGTCGCCCAGGGTCGGATGACGGCGGATGCGGGTCAGGAGCTCGTAGCCGGACATGGGCTCCATGTTCCAGTCGGACAGGACCAGGCCATAGGACCCGGTCTCCAGCTTCTGCAGGGCCTCCTCGCCGTTCGAGGCCTCGTCCAGGTTCTCGAACCCGATCTGCCGCAGAAGATTGCTGACGATCCTGACCGTGGTCTTGTAGTCGTCAACGATCAGGACCGGCAAGGTTTTGTCAATCATGACCAATCCTTTAAGCATCTATTTTCTACATTTTGCTCCGCAAGCAATAATGAGCCATTAAGCGATTCGAGTTTTTGGGAATATTTCCCTGACTCCACTGTATTCCTGACGAATGTCATGCCGATCGAACCGGAGCCGGATCGGCGGTACGGCGCAGTCCGCTGACACCGGACGGCCCCTCGAACCGATCCGAAAGGCCGAGGACGGTCTCCGACGCCCCCAGGAACAGGCGTCCGTCCGCCGCCATCTGTCGGCTCAGCCGCTCCAGAATGTCCCGTCGGCGGTCGGGCTCGAAGTAGAACAGGACGTTGCGGCAGAAGATCGCGTCGAAGGTGCCGAGAAAGGCGAAGGGATCGGCCAGGTTCAGGGTCTTCCAGACGATGTCCGCCTTCAGGCCCTCGTTGATCGTCCAGCGCCCGCCCCCGCCTTCGAAGTACCGGACCAGCCGCTTCATCGAGACGCCCCGCTGGACCTCGAACTGCGAGAAGACGCCCGCCTGTGCCTTGAGGATGCAGCGGTTCGACAGGTCCGACGCGACGATCTCCACCGCAAGTTCGGGATGGCGCTCGCGCACCTCGTCCACGACCATGGCGATGGAATAGGGCTCCTGCCCGGTGGAGCAGGCGGCACTCCAGATCCGGAACCGCTCCCGGCGCGGATGGGCGGCATGGCGGACCAGCTGCTCGGCCAGGGTGGTGAAGGGGGTGGTGTCGCGGAAGAACAGGGTCTCGTTGGTGGTCATGGCCTCGACGCAGAGGTCGAGCAGCCCCGGGTCCCGGCCGGACATCACCGCCGCCAGCATCGGCCCGACCCCGGCAAAGCCGCCGGTCTGGGCGAAGGGCGCCAGCCGGGCCTCCACCAGATAGGTCTTGTCGTCGGCAATGACGATGCCGGTGCGGCGACGCACCAGGGCGACGAAGTCCTGCAGGGTCCGATCGCTCATGGGCACCCCCCGGGGGGCGGGCACATCAGCAGCTCGGCGAGGCGGGCCACCGGCGCCACCGCGTCGGCCAGACCGGCGGCGGCCACGGCCCCGGGCATGCCCCAGACCACGCTCGTCGCCTCGTCCTGCACCAGGATGCGCCCCCCGGCGGCGTGCAGGCAGCGGCATCCCTCCAGACCGTCATGGCCCATGCCGCTGAGGATGACCGCGGCGGCCTCGGGACCGAGTTCGGCGACACTGCGCAGCAGCGGATCCGCCGACGGGCGGCACCAGTTCTCCTCCGGGCCCGAATCCGGCGTCACCCACAGCTCCGCACCGGCGCGGGCCAGGCGGATATGCCGGTCGCCGGGGGCCAGATAGGCCTGCCCGGGCCGGAGCCGGCAGGGCTGGGTCACCTCCGTGACCGGCGGACCCCCGGCGCGGCTCAACTGGCCCGCCAGCGCACCGGTGAGGTGGGCGGGCATGTGCTGGACGATCAGCACCGGAATGCGCCAGCTCCGCCCCAGCGCGCCGAGGAACGCGGCCAGGGCCTGCGGCCCGCCGGTGGAGGCCGCGACGACCAGCACCCGCCGGGGGGCCGGGTCGCAGGTCGCGGCAGGTGCCGGGTCCATCCCGGCGCGCAGGCTCACGGGGCGCCGACCGTGGCCAGCTTGACCGCCAGGGTCTCCCGGTCGAAGGGCTTCATGACGAATTCATCGGCCCCGGCCGCCGCCGCCTCGGTGACGGAGGCCATGTCGGTGAGGCTGGTGCAGAAGATCACCCGGGGCCCGCCCCCGTCCGGCGTGGCCCGCAGGGCGCGCAGGAAGCTCATCCCGTCCATGCCGGGCATCACCCAGTCGAGCAGGATCACGGCGGGCATCCCCCCGGCGCACCGGTCGAGGGCGACCTGCCCGTCCTCCGCCTCGTCGACCGTGTAGCCGAGTTCCTCCATCATCCGCCGCTCCACACGCCGGATCACGCCGCTGTCTTCCACGATCAGGCAGGTCTTCATCGGGCGAAAGCCTCCAGCAGGGTCTCCGGATCCAGCGGGGCGAAGGCCGGGACCGGGGATTGGGAAGGGGGTCGGGACGGGAACACGAAGGCGGCGGGACGGGAGACGATCACCAGTTCGCCGCCGATGCGGGCCAGGCCGTCCACGACTCCGGCCCAGCGGTCCGGCACGGCGGGCGGCGCGAGGATGGCGTCATCGGCGATGGGCACCACGTCCTCCACCCGGTCGACCCACAGGCCGTAGAGGTCGCCGTCCATGGCAAAGCCCACCGCCTGCCCGTCCGTCGTCCCCACCGGGTCGGGCAGGCCCAGCACCCGACCGGCCCGGATGACGGTGACGATCCGGCCCCGGAGATTGAGGATGCCGGCCACCTCTGCCGACGCCCGCGGCACCGGGGTCATCGCCCCCGGCGTGAACACGTCCTGCACCGCGTCGGTGCGGAAGGCGAAGACGGAGGACCCGATGCGGACCCGGAGCCAGTCGGCGGTCCTCATGCGGCACACCCGGCGGCGCCGATGGCGGCCGCCCCCATCAGGCGGGCCAGCCCCTGTTGGCGATAATGGTCGAGATCGAGCACGGCGTGGGGAACGCCGCGGATCAGCGCCGTTCCCCGGCGACCCGGAGCCTGGTCCGTGGGCACGATCTCCAGCGGCAGTTCGTCCATGTCGGCGATCCGGTCCACGGCCACGGCGATGTGGTCGTCGCCCACCGCCAGCATGACCAGGGACTGGTCGCCCTCCGTCTGCAGGCGGACACCGTCCACCGGCACGATGGGGGTGACGCGACCGAAATAGGTCATCAGCGGGCCGGAGGGTCCGTGCCGGATCTCGCTCACCGGCACCCGCTCCAGGCGGCGGACATGGGTCATGGTGGCGATCACCGGCGCGTCCTGTCCCACCTCGAGATAGAGCAGGGCCACCGGCGGGGTTTGCGTTTCCGCATCGGTGGAGGGCTGTTGCGTCCGTCGCCGGTGCGCCGCGGCCCCGTCGGCCACGCCGGCCAGGGTCGCCAGGGCCCCCGGCTCCAGGATCAGGGTCACCGATCCGTCCCCGAGGATGGTGGCGCCGCCATATTCCGGCAGTTCCCGCAGCTTGCCGGAGACGGGCTTGATGACGATTTCCTCGGTGTCGACGATCTCGTCCACGGTGAGGGCAAGCCGCCGCTCCCCCGCTAGGATCACCACGGCAAAGCGGCCCGTGTCCGGTGCCTCGAGGCCGAGGAGTTCGCTCAGGCCCGCCAGGTCCAGAAGCTCGTCCCGCACCTGCAGCAGGGCGCGCCCCGCCACCCGCTCGATGCGCGGGTCCTGCGGCCCCTCCAGCCGGATCAGCTCGGCCACGGACGACAGGGCCAGGGCAAAGGCCTGGCCGCCCGCCCGGATCCGCAGGGCCGGCATGATGGCCACCGTCAGGGGAATGCGCAGGACGAAGCTCGTCCCCTGCCCCGCCCGGGAGGTGATCTCCACCTGGCCGCCGATCCGCTCGATGTGGGCGCGGACCACGTCCATGCCCACCCCGCGGCCGGAGATGTTGGTCACCGTCTCGGCGGTGGAGAAGCCGGGCGCCATGATCAGGGCGAAGGTCGCCGGTTCCGACAGGCCCGCGGCCTCGTCTGCCGTCAGCAGCCCCTGGGCCACGGCGCGGGCCCGGATCCGTTCGGGATCGAGTCCCCGGCCGTCATCCTCGATCCGGACCTTGATCCAGTTGCCTTCCTGCATCGCCCCGGCGCGGATCACCCCCCCGCGGGGCTTTCCGGCCCGAAGCCGGTCGTCGGGCGTCTCGATCCCGTGATCCACGGCGTTGCGGATCATGTGCAGGATCGGATCGCGGACGGCTTCGAGCAGCTGCCGGTCGATCTCGGTCCCGGCGCCGGACAGCTCCACCGCGACCTCCTTGCCGAGGGTGCGGGACAGCTCCCGCACGAGGCGGGGCAGGGTCTTCCAGACGAGGCCCATGGGCCGCATGCGGGTCTGCATGACCGTGTCCTGCAGGGCCGAGGTGATGGTGGAGAGACGCTGCAGCGACAGGGCATAGGGATCGTCGCGGGTCTCCCCGTGCAGGCGCAGCAACTGGTTGCGGCTCAGGACCAGCTCCGAGGTCAGCCGCATCATGGCCTCGAGCAGGTTCAGGTCCACGCGGACGGAGTTGGCCGGTGCCCCCCAGGTCTCGTCCGGGCCGGTCACCGCCGACGGGTCGGCGGACGGCGGGGCCCGGACCTCCGGCGGGAGGACGGACGGCGTCCCGGTCTCCAGCGCGGCCAGATGGTGCAGCAGGTCGGCATCGTCGCCGTCCGGCTCCGCGCCGGTCTCGCCCAGGGCCTTCAGCAGGCGGCGCACCCGGTCGATGGCCGCCACGATGCCGTCGAAGGCCTCGGTCGGCATCGGATCGCCGCTGCGCCGGTAGAGGTCGAGCAGGGCCTCGCCCGCATGGGCCACGGCCTGCAGCCGGTTCAGGCCGAGGAAGCCGCTGGCCCCCTTGAGGGTGTGGAGAAGCCGGAAGATGCCGTTCAGCAGGGTCGCGTCGGCGGGACGGCCTTCCAGCCGCAGCAGGTCCAGGTCGATCTGCTCCAGGTTTTCCCCGGCCTCGACCACGAAATCGGCGATCAGTTCCTGCATGGCGGCGCGGTCGGTCGGACGGCGGCGGGCCGGTGGTGGGCGGGGCTCATGCCGCCGCGCCCTGGGACTGGAGCCCGGCCTCGGCCAGGAACGCGGCCACCTCCCGGCTGAGGAGGGCGGCCTGCTCTCCCAGGTTCTGGGCGGAGGTCACCACCCCTTCGCAGGCGCTGTCCGTCTGCCGCGCCCCGTCCTGGACGAGGGTGATGTTGCGGGCGACCGCCTGGGTGCCCACGGCCGCCTCCTGGGTGCTGCGGGCGATCTCGCGGGTGGCGGCCGACTGCTCCTCCACCGCGGCGTGGATGGCGACGGAAATCACGTTGATCTCGTCGATGATCGCCTGGATCTCGGAAATGTCCTCCACCGAGCGGCGGGTGATGGACTGGATCTCCTGGATCTGGACGCCGATCTCCTCCGTCGCCCGGGCGGTCTGGGCAGCGAGGTTCTTCACCTCCGAGGCGACCACGGCAAAGCCCTTGCCGGCCTCTCCGGCCCGGGCGCTCTCGATGGTGGCGTTGAGCGCCAGCAGGTTGGTCTGGGCGGCGATGTCGGAGATCAGCCGGATGACGCTGCCGATGCGCTCCGCCGAGCGGGAGAGCGCGGTGATGGTGTCCGTGGTGCTGCTGGCCCGGGCCACGGCCTGGGCGGCGATCAGGGTGGACTGGTTCATCTGCAGGGCGATCTCGTTCACCGACTTGCCCATCTCGTCGGTGGATGCGGCCACGATGGAGACATTGGCCGTGGCTTCCTCGGCGGCGGCGGCCACGCTGGAGGTGGCGTCGCTGGCGCGGGAGGCCGTGTCGGCCATGCGCACGGCGGTGGCTTCCAGCGCCTGGGCGGAACTGGCCACCACATCGACGACGCTGGCCACATTGGCTTCGAAGCTGCGGGCCAGGTCCTGCATCGACTGGCGGCTGGCGGCCTCGGCCAGGGCGTAGCGGCGCAGGGTCCGCCAGACATAGACCAGCCCCGCCACCATGGCGGTCAGGATGATCAGGCTGACCACCCCCACCGTGGTCAGATAGACCCGCGTATCCGTCGCCGCGACCTTCTGGATGGCCAGGGACGAGACATTGGCCTTTTCCATCAGGGCGTCGACGGCCTTGCGCTGGTCCGCATAGAGACCGTCTAGGCGGGTGATCGAGCGGGCGAGGGCCGCCTTGTCCCCTGCCCGGGCGGCGGGGATCAGTCCCCCCTCCAGCTCTGCCCAGAAGGCCTGGGTGACCGGCTTCAGGCTGTTGGTGATCATCCCGCGGATGGCCGGTTCGATGCCGGACGCCTCCCAGAACTCCACGGAGGAGTTGAACTCGTTGTGCAGCCGCGTCAGCTCGGTGGCCGTCTCCTCGATCCGTTCCGGATGGCGCTGCAGCATCTCCGCATCGGAATAGGCCTCCACCACGTAGAGGGGTGGGGGCAGGGCATCGGCCACGAAGTCCTTGGTGTCGGCGATCTGCTGATAGAGCCGCCCGTTGATCCGCAGGTGATCCACGGCGGACATGGCCACGCAGATCGCCAGGGCAAAGCCCACGCAGACGAAGATGCCATAGGCGATCACCAATCGGGAAATCTTGCGCTGGTCGCTCATGGTCCGCCAATCCGTCTGTGCAGTGAAGAGAAGAACACCTCTCCTCACAATTGACGTATTCGGAAATGATCAATTCCAGGTTAGCGCGGCAGATATCTTGAGTTTACGAGTCATTTACATTCGGAAGGTGCCGAGATCTCGTCATCTCGAACAGGCGATACCGGACAGGGAATCCGGGCACCGGGCCTCTGGACGCCGCCGATGCAACGGCGCTATTCGATCCAAGGGCCAGTCGCCCGACCTGACGCCCGCCCCCGGCGGTCGGCGGCATGAGACCCCGGGAAAGGGACGGTGGGACATGATCCGGCAACTGTGCGTGATGGCCGCCTGCGCCTCGGCCCTGGCCACGGGGATCGCCCGGGCCGACACGACACCTTCGACACCGCCCGATGCCCCGGCGCACTCCCTGTTCGACCCGACGCCGGACAGCGCCCTGCGGGGCCTGTGCACCGACCGCCCGACCAAGTCGACGGGCCCGTGCACCGTGGATGCAGGCCACTGGCAGGTGGAGGTGGACGCCTATGACGTGACCTGGGACCGCAGCGGCGGCGTCGGCACCCGCACCACGGTCATCGCCGATCCCACGCTGAAGCTCGGCCTGACCGACAGCCTCGATGTGGAGGCCAGCTATGCCGCCCGGGTGGAGACCACCACGACCGCGGGGGGCGTCACGACCCGCGCCGCCGGGGGCGGTGACCTCTACCTGCGGGCCAAGTACAATCTGATCGGCGACAATGGCGGCAGCCTGGCCGCGGCGGTCAGTCCCTTCGTCAAGCTGCCCACCGCCGGGCACCAGATCGGCAACGGGGCGGTGGAGGGCGGCGTCATCGCACCGGTCCAGCTGACCCTGAGCAACGGCCTGCAGATCCTGGTGGACCCGGAGATGGACCTGCTGGAGAACGGCTCCGGCCACGGCAACCACCTCAACCTGGTCAATCTGGTCAGCGTGAGCCGCCCCCTCACCTCCACCCTCACCCTGTCGGCGGAGGTCTGGTCGGATGCGAATTTCGAGCCGGTGAAGACCGTGACCCAGGCAAGCCTCGACCTCGGCCTGGCGTGGATTCCCAAGGCCATGCCCGCCCTGCAGCTGGACGGCGGGGTCAATATCGGCCTGAACCGCTCGACCCCCGACCTGCAGGTCTATGCGGGCGTGTCGCGCCGGTTCTGACCGGCACATGCCTTCCGGACCCTCCCACGCCCGAGGTCCCCGCAAGGCGCCGGCAGGTCCCGCGGCGGCGGACAGAGGCGGGGGACGAAGGACTGGCCAGGTCCTGCGCGTTGTCGGACATGTGCGCGCTCCGAGAAAGCAGGCGAAGTCTGACACAGGCCGAGCGACTACTTCATCAGCCCACGGAGCCAGTGTCTGAACACGGAAAAACCCACACTCCGACAAGGTTTGCATAAAAATTCGGCAATTTGATTATTGAATTTTTTACCAAAGCAAGCCGACAAATCACGGTGCAGGTCAGTCACGGGGGTCCGACATGCACCACCATATCCACGAGACCTGGACAAGGCGGGCCGCCCGCCCGTCCGCCCAATCGCCCGCTACAGTCCGCACCGTCGCGATCCGCGACCGGACCGTGGCGATCCGGCGCTGGACCGGCTTCTTCGGCCTGCTGATCGTGGGGCTCCTCATCGCCCGGCCCGCCCAGGCGGTGCCCAGCTTTGCCCAGCAGACCGGCCAGCCCTGCCAGGCCTGCCATGTGAGCGCCTTCGGCCCCCAGCTGAAGCCCTACGGCCGGGACTTCAAGCTCTATGGCTACCAGAGCTCCGACGGGAAGAGCCACGAGCCTCCCGTGGCCCTGATGGCCATGGCCTCCCTCACCCACACCCAGGCCAGCGCGGCGAGCCCGCCGGCCCCGCACTTCGGGGACAATGACAACTTCGCCGTGGACCAGGTGTCGGCCTTCTATGCCGGACGCCTGCCCCAGGGATGGGGGGCTTTTGCCCAGGCGACCTATGACGGGGTGGGGCGGAGCTTCGGCATCGACAATGTGGACGTGCGCCGGGCCTCCGAAGTGACCCTCCTGGGGCGGGACTCGGTGTTCGGCATCGACCTCAACAACAACCCGACCCTGGAAGACGCGTGGAATTCCACCCCGGCCTGGGGCTTTCCCTACAACGCCTCGGCCCTGGCACCGACGGCTGCGGCCTCGTCCCTGCTGGACGGCGGGCTGAGCCATGTCGTCGCGGGGGGCGGGGCCTATGTCATGTGGGACGACACGGTCTATCTGGCGGCCACGGCCTATCTGCCGCTGGAGCGCCGGTTTGCCGGGCGCCTGGGCGAGGGGACCGGCATCACCTCCGACCGCTACAGCGGCGTCATCCCCTACTGGCGGGCGGCCCTGGTCCACGACATCGGGGCCAGCGAGACCTTCGAGGTCGGGGCGCTGGGCCTGCGGGCGGAGCGCTATCCCGGCGGCGATGTCAGCCACGGCACCGACGCCATCAACGACGTCGGCCTGGACGGCACCTGGCAGCACATCGGCAAGGTCCACGTCCTGTCCGCCCACGCCATCTGGATGCACGAGGACCAGGACCTGAAGGCCTCCGCCCTGCTGGCGGGGACCAATCCCAAGAACCACCTCAACACCACACGGGCCGACCTGTCCTACAGCTATGCGGACACCTGGACCCCGTCGGTGCAGGTCTTCCGCACCTCGGGCACCGCCGATCCGGTGCAGTATGCGGGGGGCACCAATACCGAGGGCTATGTCCTGGAGCTGGCCTATGTTCCCTGGGGCAAGCCGGACTCGCCCCTCTACTGGCTGAACGCCCGCCTGGGCCTGCAATATGTGGGCTATTCCGAGTTCAACGGCAGCCGCCAGCATGCCGGCGACAACAATACCCTCTTCGCCAACATCTGGTTCGCTCTCGCCCCCTTCGGGTCGAGGGTCCACCGGTGAGGTCCCCGATCCATCCGCCAGCCACGAGGATGCCCCCTATGAAACTCCACCGCCTGCTTGTCCTTGCGGTCCTCGCCTATGCCGTGCCGGCCGTGGCGTCGGACCTGTCGGTCACCCAGTCGAACCAGACCTTCTCGTCCGCCGTCATGACCGTCCATGCCGGGGACAAGGTGTCGTTCCACAACAACGACACGGTGACCCACAACATCACCGTCAAGTCCGCCAGCGGCGATGCCGACGATCTGGGCCTGCAGAAGCCCGGCGGCGTGGTCAGCTACCAGTTCGAGAGCAAGGGCGCCTATCGCGTCGTATGCAGCATCCATCCGCGCATGAAGATGATGGTCAACGCCGAATAGCCGAGCCCTGCCCCGGGCCCCCGTGAAGGCGCCCGAAAGGTCGGTGGCCGTCTGTTCCGCAAGGAGTCGTTCCCATGAAACTCAGCCAGAAGATCATCGGCATCTCGGCTGTCATGCTGGCATCCATCAGCGCCCTTGCGGGGGTGGCCATCTGGCTGAACGCCACCCTGGGGCGCGACGCCCTCGACCTCTATGACAAGGCCTTTGTCGGCGTCCACTATGCGCACAAGGTCCAGACCGGCTTCGCCACCCTCAAGGGCAGCAATCCGACCCTGCCGATCACCGCCGAGGACGATGTCTCGTCGGTCAACACCATGCTCAACAACATGGACGTGGTGATCGAGCGGGCCTCGAACGACGAGGAGCGGACCCTGGCCCAGACCGCGCGCAAGCACCTGGCCAGCCTGATCGACACCAGTACCGGTGCCGAGCCGTCGAGCCTTTCGGCCGTGGGCAAGGACATCAAGCGGGTCGTCCAGCACTATGCCGACGACGCCTTCGAGCGGCGCAACACCGCCGAGGACACCATCAACCGCTTCCGCATGGTGCTGGGTGCCACGGCCCTCGTCACCCTGCTGATCATGGTCGGCATGGCCGTGCTGCTGCACCTTTCGGTCTCGCGCCCCCTCGGCATGGTGATCCGCTGGGTGGGCCAGGGAGACCGGATCGACCTGAATTCCAAGGTCGCCCAGCGCACCGACGAGATCGGCGAGCTGATCCGCACCATCGTCCGCCGCCAGCAGGCCGACGCCGAGGCCACCATCGCCCGGGAACTGGAGGAACAGCGCTCCAACTTCGACGCGCAAGAGGCCCTGCGGGCGGAGCAGGCGCGGCTTGTGGCCACCACCGCCGAACAGCAGAAGCAGGTGGTCGAGGGACTGGCCCGGCGCCTTCGGGCCCTGGCGGAGGGGTCCCTCGACATCTCCATCGATGAGTTCTTCCCCGAGGACTACAAGCGCCTGCGGATGGACTTCAACGCCGCGGTCCTCGACCTCAGCACGGTGATGGGCGACATCCGGGACTGCAGCTTCCGGCTGGCGGACTCCGCCCATGCCATCGCCAGCGGGTCCGACGAGCTGGCCCGCTCCACCGAGCAGCAGGCCGCCACCCTGGAACAGACCGCCGCGGCCCATGACGAGATCACCGCCACGGTCAGCCGCACCCTGGACATCTCCCGCCAGACGGCCCGCATGGTGTGCGAGGCCCGGACCCGGGCAGAGGCCTCGCGCAAGGTGGTCGCCGACACGGTGGCCGCCATCCGCAGCATCGAGCAGTCCTCGCACCAGATCACCCGGATCATCAGCGTGATCGACGAGATCGCTTTCCAGACCAACCTTCTCGCCCTCAATGCCGGGGTCGAGGCGGCCCGGGCCGGGGATGCCGGTCGCGGCTTCGCCGTGGTGGCCCAGGAGGTCCGGGCGCTGGCCCAGCGCTCCGCCGACGCGGCGCGGGAGATCAAGGGCCTGATCGAGGAATCCGCCCAGGCGGTGCAGCGGGGCGTGACCCTGGTGGACGCCACCGGTGCCGACCTGCACGTAATCGTCGACGGCGTGGCCGAGATTGCCGACCGGGTGCGGGAAATCGCCGAGGCCACCTCCGAGCAGGCCGTCGGCCTCGAGGAGGTCAACCGGGCCATCAACCATCTGGACACGCTCAGCCAGCGCAATGCCAGCGTGGCCGGGGAAGCCACCGCCACCTGCCTGACCCTGACCCAGGAGGCCGGGGTGCTGACCGATCTGGTCAGTCGCTTCTCCATGAAGGACGACATCGGGACGGGACGCAATGCGGCCTGACCGGGCCGCCTGTTCCTCAGTTCATCCGTCCCGGCGCCTCCCGGCCCGGGCGGCCGGTCTGGTCCTGGCCGTGGGCCTTGCGGGCCTCACCGCCGCCGCGGCCCGCGCAGACGCCCCGGCAACTCCAGTAACCGGGGACTTCCGATCCCTGCCGGAGGTGTCGGCCCGGGGTCTGGACGTGCCGGTGACCCTGGTCGCGGAACCGAAGGACGTGGTCGTCGACGGGGTGACCCTGCACGGCTACGTCTTCAACGGCGAGTACGGCGGCCCGGTGCTGCGGGTCCGTCCCGGCGGCCGTCTGCTGATCCACCTGGTCAACCGGATCGACCAGCCGATCAACCTGCACTTCCACGGCTCCCACGGCTCGCCCCTGGGCCACGGGGACAATGTCCACATCCTGGTCTCACCGGGGGAGAGCTTCGACTATGTGATGGACGTGCCCCGGTCCCAGCCGCCGGGCCTCTACTGGTACCACACCCATATCCACGGCAATGTGGAGGAGCTGGTCAGCCGCGGCCTCACCGGAACGATCATCGTCGAGGGGCTGGAGGCCCGCGTGCCGGAGGTGCGGGACCTGAAGCAGCGCCTCGTGGTGCTGAAGAGCTTTTCCGCCACCCCCACGGCGGTGGGGGCGGACACGGCGGAGACCGACCCGAACCTCAAGCGGCTGCACGGGGTCGTCCAGTCGATCAACGGCGCGGCCCATTCCGAGATCACCATGGCCGCCGGCGGCCGGGAGTTCTGGCGCATCACCAACCAGAGCGCCAATGACTATTACCACCTGTCGATCAAGGGCTTCCGGTTCCGCATCGTCGCCCTGGACGGTGCCGTCACCGGGCAGGACCTGCCCGTGGACAAGCTCGACATCGGCCCGGCCATGCGGGTCGAGGCGGTGGTGGAAGCCCCCGCCGCCGGGGACTATCCCCTGCTGTCCGGCACCACCCTGACCGGCACCGGCCGGAACCTGCGCACCAGCCGGGAACTGGCCATGATCCATGTCACCGGCCCCGCGGCGGCGGCGACGACCGCGCCTCCGCCCGCTCCGCCCCGTCCGATGATGGCGGCCGACCTCAGGACTGCGACGATCACCGCCACCCGCACCCTGTCCTTCGCCCAGCGGCCGGGAGAGGAGGTCTACACCATCAACGGCAAGACCTTCGACCACCGCCGGGTGGACGTGCGCGTGCCCCTGGGCTCCATCGAGGAATGGGTGATCCGCAACGACAGCGACGACATGCATTCCTTCCACATCCACCAGGTCCACTTCCAGGTGGTGTCCATCAACGGCGTGCCCCAGCCCTTCGACCGCCTGCTGGACACGGTGCGGCTTCCCGAGCGGGGCCAGGTGGTGATCCGCATCGCCTTTACCGATCCGAAGATCGTCGGCCGGTTCATGTTCCACTGTCATGTGCTGAAGCACGAGGATAAGGGCATGATGCAGATGATCGAGGTCTATGATCCGAAGCATCCCGAGCGGTCCGCCGAACCGCCGCCCACGGCCATGCCCGGCATGGACCACATGTCCATGCCCCAGGGGATGGACATGCACCCCTGAGGGGACGGGCTACTTCGCGGTGATCTTCATCTTCATGCGGGGATGGATCTGGCAGTTGACCAGATAGACGCCCGCCGTGGCGAACTTCATGGTCATGGTCTCGCCGGGCTTGGAGACCCCGAGATCGGTCTTCGCCCCCTCCGGCGTGGTCTGCTGGAGGTTGTGGTTGACGTCATCGGCATTGACGAAGACCACGCTGGCCCCCGTCGCCACCGTCAGGGTCGCGGGTTCGAAGGCCTGCTTGATCTGCAGCACCTGCTCGTCATCGGCCATGACCGGCGCAGCCAGCGCGATGAGGGCGGCGGTCAGTACGGCTGTCCGTTGCATCATCCGTCCGGCTCCCGTTTCAAGGCGTACCGGAGCGGAACTCCGGCGCGAATCAGGTGTCCCGCCAGTGAATCCCGAATGGCCCCGGCCGTAAAGGCTGCGGACGGCGACGCACCGGAAGACAGCGCCCGGAGCGGGTGTGTTCTCCGTTGATTTGCGCGCATGACGTGTATATCCTGCCCCCATGACCGCAGATCCTGCCTGCACGATCGACCTGATGCTGGGGGAGCGCATTCGCAGCCGCCGGCGGGCGCTGGGCCTCAGCCAGGCCAGCCTCGGTCGGGCCGTCGGCCTGACCTTCCAGCAGATCCAGAAGTATGAGCGGGGGGTGAACCGGGTCAGCGTCTCGACCCTGACCGCCATCTGCCAGGCCCTGGCCATGCCCCTGGAACGGATGATCGCCGGCCTGGGCGACGATCCCGCCGCCACAGCCCCCGCCCCCACCGACCGCGGCCCGCCGGTGGAGGGGGTGGAGAGCCTGTTGAGCGCCTATGGCAGCATCCGGCGGCGCCAGCTGCGCCGCACGGCCCTGACCTTCGTCCAGACCCTGGCGCGGATGGACGAGATGGACGACGCGGAGCTGGTGACCCATGACCGGGACGGATAGACCCCCGCCGGAGGAGCCGGAGGCGGGTGGCAACCTGCGCCGGACCGTCAACGACGCCATCGCCTCGGTCCAGGCCCTGCGCGCCGTGGCCTATCTGATGGACAGCACCGACGTGTTCGGCGATCCGCCCCCCGGGGCGCGGGGGCGAGCCCATCGGTCCGGCCAGTTGCTGATCACCCTGCTGGAGCGGGAACTGGCCGGTCTGGAAGTGAAGCTTCTGGCCATCGACATGCTGGTCGGCTGACCGGCCGAGGGGGCGGGCGGCACCTTTCCGGTGCGCGATTTACAAGCGACGGCGGATGCGATCCAATCAGCGTCAAGATTGAGGAGCGCCATCATGCCGGCCGCCGCCGACACCCCCGCCAACCCCCTTGCCACGCCCCTGGCCCTGCCCTGCGGGGCCGTCCTGCCCAACCGCCTCGCCAAGGGGGCCATGACGGAGGGGCTGGCCGACCCCCAGGGCCGGGCGACGGCGGAGCTGGCCCGGCTCTACGGCCTGTGGGCGGACGGCGGGGCCGGGCTGCTGATCTCCGGCAATGTGCAGATCGACGGCGACCATCTGGAGCGGCCGGGCAATGTGATCCTCGACCGCCGCCCCGATGCGGCGGGACGGGAGGCCCTCAGCGCCATGGCCGCCGCCGGGACCCGCGGGGGCGGACACCTCTGGATGCAGATCAGCCATGCGGGCCGCCAGACCCCGGCCACGGTGAACCCGCACCCCAAGGCCCCCTCCCCCGTGGCCGTGGCCCTGCCCGGCAACCAGTTCGGCCAGCCCGTGGCCCTGACCGAGGCGGAGATCCTGGACCTGGTGGAGCGGTTCGGGGTGGCCGCGGAAACCGCCCGGGAGACCGGCTTCACCGGCGTGCAGATCCATGCCGCTCACGGCTATCTGCTGTCCCAGTTCCTCAGCCCCCGGGCCAATCTGCGCCAGGATGCCTGGGGCGGCAGCCTGGAGAACCGGGCCCGCATGCTGATGCAGGTGGTGGACCGGGTCCGCCGGGGCGTCGGGGCGGACTTCCCCATCAGCGTCAAGCTGAACTCCGCCGACTTCCAGAAGGGCGGCTTCGCCTTCGAGGACAGCGTCACCGTGGCCGGCTGGCTGCAGCAGGCCGGGGTCGATCTGCTGGAGATCTCCGGCGGGTCCTACGAGCAGCCAGCCATGATGGACATAGACGGGATGGAGCCGAAGGACATGCCGCCGGTGAAGGCCTCCACCGCCGCGCGGGAGGCCTATTTCGTCGATTTTGCCCGCACCCTGCGCGGGTCCCTGACCCTGCCCCTGATGGTCACCGGCGGGTTCCGCTCCCGGGCGGCCATGACCCAGGCCCTGGAGAGCGGCGGGGCGGACGTGATCGGGCTGGGTCGCCCCCTCTGCGCCGATCCGGCGGGCCCGGCGAAGCTGCTGGTCGGGGCCGACAGCCTGGAGCGGTGGGAGACCCGCCTGCACCTGCTGCCCGCGCCCTTGCGCTTCCTGAACCGGATCAAGCTGATCCAGGCGATGGAGGGCTTTGCCGTCAGCTACTGGTACTATGCCCAGATCGACGCCCTGGCCCGGACCGGGCAGCCGAACACCGGCATCTCGCCCTTCGCGGCCCTGCAGGCCGTCAACCGGGCCGGTGCGGCCTGGCTGAAGGCGCGGCGCGGCTAGGCGGGTGCTCAGCCCGGCCGGAAGGACCGGGCCGTCTCGGGGATGCTGACCTCGAAGGGCGTGGCGTCGGACCAGAAGCGCTGGCCGAACTTGCGGCTGTCCACCCGGTAGGGCCTGCGCCACTGGTAGCGCATCTCCACCAGCTCCCGCATCTGCGGCGAGAAGAGGCCCAGCATGGGCAGGGCCCACAGCGGCAGGCCCTGGATCGCCAGCTTCACGCCCAGGGCGTCGGCGGCCAGCTTCAGCAGCTCCCGCGGGGTTCGGATCGGGGCGTTGGGGCAGTGCCAGACCTGGCCGAAGTCGCTGTCCGGCGCGGCGACCAGGGTCGCCACCGCCCGGGCGATGTCGGGCACATAGGAAAAGTCGTGGGGCAGGTCCGGCGGCAGCACCAGACCCGCCGCCTTGCCCCGGGCCAGGGCCCCGAAGGCCGCATCCCCCAGCTGCGTTGCCCCCACGCCTGGGCCGAAGAAGTCGGACGGGCGCAGGGCCGTGGCGCGGATGCGTCCGGCGTCGCTGGCCGCGCGCCAGATCTTCGTCGCCTCCGTCCGGGCCCGCGGCTTGCGGCCGAAGCTGCGGGCGGGCATCTCCTCCGTCAGGGGCACGGTCTGAAGGCCGTACATGTAGAGATTGTCCACGAACACCATCCGCGCGCCGGTGGCCTCGCAGGCCGCCACCAGATGGGTCATGGCCCGGGGCCAGGCCGTGGCCCAGACCTTGCCCTCATAGGGAAAGCCGATGGCCACCACGATCTGCTGCGCCCCGGCGGCGGCCGCCCGCACGGCCTCTGCGTCCAGCACGTCGCAGGGCTGGAAGCCGACACCGGCGGGCAGGTCGGCCGGGCGGCTGCGCTGGGCCACCACCACCTCTGCCCCGGTCCGCAGCAGCTGCCGGGTGGTCGCGGCCCCCACGGGGCCGTGGCCGAAGACGACGATACGTTCGCTCATCGGATGTCCTCCTGATCCGGAGGCACACTAGGGGCCACACGTCCATACCGGAAATGCATAGTTCATATAAAAATCATGCGAAATTGAGATACTCTTCCGGCGCTACACCCCCCAGCGGCGGATGAACCAGCTCTTCACCGCCGTCGTCAGGATCGCATAGGCGGCCAGGAAGCCGACCACGATCGGCCAGTAGCTCCCCGGCAGCGGCACGAAGCCCAGCGTGGCCCCGAGCGGCGTGAACGGCAGGGCGATGGCCACGGCACAGACCGCCAGGGTGGTGGCGATCAGCGGCGGGCTGGCCCAGCTCTGCAGGAAAGGGATGCGCGCGGTGCGGATGACATGGATGATCAGGGTCTGGGTCAGGATGGACTCCACGAACCATCCCGTCTGGAACAGGGCCGGTTTGTCCCAGGCATGGAAGACGTAAAGCATGGTGGCGAAGGTCGCATAGTCGAAGATCGAGCTGATCGGCCCCACGAACAGCATGAAGCGGGTGATGTTGCCCAGCTCCCACTTCCGCGGACTGGCCAGATATTCCCGGTCCACATGGTCGGTGGGGATGGCCGTCTGGGAGATGTCGTACAAGAGGTTGTTGGTCAGCACCTGGATCGGCAGCATGGGCAGGAAGGGCAGGAAGATCGACGGCCCGATGACGCTGAACATGTTCCCGAAGTTCGAGCTGGCCCCCATCTTGATGTACTTGATGATGTTGCCGAACACCTCCCGGCCGGCGAGGACGCCCTCGTTCAGCACGGCAAGGTTCTTTTCCAGAAGGATGATGTCGGCGCTTTCCTTGGCGATGTCGACCGCGGTGTCCACCGACACCCCCACATCGGCGGCCTTCAGGGCGGGACCGTCATTGATCCCGTCCCCCATGAAGCCGACCACGTGCCCCGTCGCCTGCAGGGCCTGGATGATCCGCGCCTTCTGGCCAGGGGAGACCTTGGCGAACACGTTGGCGGTCTGCACTGCGCGGCCCAGGGCGGCATCGTCCAGCGCCGCCACCTCCGCCCCCAGCAAGAGGCCGGTGATCTCGAGGCCCACATCGTGGCAGACCTTGCGCGTCACCAGGTCGTTGTCCCCGGTGAGGATCTTCACCGCCACCCCAGAGGCGCCCAGCCCGGCAATGGCCCCCGCGGCAGTCTCCTTCGGCGGATCGAGGAAGGCGATGAAGCCCTGCAGCACCAGGCCGGTCTCGTCCGCGGCGGAAAAGCGCGTCTGCTCCGACGGGGCCTCCTTGGTGGCGACGGCGACGACGCGGAAGCCCTCGCTGTTCAGCCGGTCGGTCAGGGCATGGATCGCCGGGGCCCGGGAATCGGCGATGGCCGCGGCCCCGTCCGGGGTGCGGACATGGGTGCAGACGGCCAGCACCTCCTCCACCGCCCCCTTGCAGATCAGGAGCGGCGCCGCCCCTGGCTTGCGCACCACCACCGACAGCCGCCGCCGGGTGAAGCCGAAGGGAATCTCGTCCAGCTTGGCATAGCCGGTCTCCACCGCCAGGTGCGTCTCCAGCTCCACATGGGTCAGCACGGCCTGGTCCAGCAGGTTCTTCAGGCCGCTCTGATAGTGGCTGTTCAGATAGGCGAGCGTCAGGACCTGGTCGTCCTGGTGACCGGCGGCGTCCAGATGCAGCTTCATGATGATCCGGTCCTGGGTCAGGGTGCCGGTCTTGTCGGTGCACAGGACGTCCATCGCCCCGAAGTTCTGGATGGCGTTCAGCCGCTTCACGATGACCCGCTTCCGCGCCATGACGATGGCCCCCCGGGCCAGGTTCACGGTCACGATCATCGGCAGCATTTCCGGCGTCAGGCCCACGGCCACCGCCACGGCGAACAGCAGGGCCTCCAGCCAGTTGTGCTTGGTCAGGCCGTTCACCAGGAACACCAGCGGGGCCATCACCAGGATGAACCTGATCATCAGGCCCGCCACCCCGGCCACGCCCTTGTCGAAGCTGGTCTGCACCCGCTTGCCGACGATCCCGTCCGCCAGCTGGCCGAAGGCGGTGGCCCGGCCGGTATGCACCACCACCCCCGTGGCAAAGCCACTGGTGACGTTGGACCCCATGAAGCAGAGATTGGGCAGGGACAGGGTCTCGCCGTCGGCCCCGTGACAGGCCTCGGCGGACTTTTCCTGCGGCATGGCCTCGCCGGTCAGGGCGGACTGGTTGACGAACAGGTCCTTGGCCGAGGTCAGACGCAGGTCCGCGGGGATCATGTCCCCCGCCGACAGCCGGACCGTGTCGCCGGGCACGATGGCGTCCAGGGGCAGCTCCACATAGCCGTCGACATCGGCCCCAGCGGCGTCCGGGCGGCGGACGCTGGCATGGATGCGGACCATGCTGGCCAGGGCCGCCGCCGCGCGGCTGGAGCGGTGCTCCTGCAGGAAGCTCACCCCCACGCTCAGCAGCACCATGGCGGCGATGACCACGGCGGAGCGGATATCCTGGGCCAGCAGCCAGGACACCACCGCCAGCACCAGCAGCAGCCCGTTCAGGGGGGTGCGGGTCTTGTCCCACAGCTCCTCCAGTACGGTGGACTGCTGCTCGCGGGCGATCTGGTTGGGGCCGAAACGCTGCAGGCGCGCGGCGGCATCGGCGGTCGCCAGACCCGCGGCCGGGCAGGCCAGGGCCTGGCAGACCTGATCCGCCGGCAGGGCCGCGAGGGTGGCCAGGGCGTGCCCCGGATCGGGCACGGCGGTGGTCGGAGATCGCCTGCTGGTGGCCATGCGCACTGCCCTCCCCGCCCGCGGATCGCGGGCCGCATGGTCTCATGCTAGAGGTCCCGAGCCCCGCAGGCCATGCGCTGGCGCAACCGCCCGATGCGCCCTTGTGCCGCGCCGTCAGTCTCCGGCGAGCTGTGCCTGGCAGCGCAGGATCCGCGCCTGCAACAGAGCCGCCCCCGCCGCCGTCGCCGCCCCGCGCAGGGCCAGCGCGTAGCCGAGCGCCGTGGTCGGCCCCAGCGCCTCCGTGGACACCGCCCCCATGGCCCAGGACAGCATGGTGCCGTTGGCAAAGCTGGACAGGCTGCGCTCCAGCAGGTCCGCGGAGATGGCGGGTTCCAGCAGGCCCTCGTCCTGGGCGGCTTCCAGCAGGGCCCGCCAGGCCGCGCGGCTGCGCTCCAGCCGCTCCGGCGTGGCAAGGCCCGTGGAGTCGGCCCCTTGCGTGTTCAGGAGCGCCTTCCACAGGGTGCGGTAGAAGTCCGGATCCTCGATGAAATAGCGCATGCCCAGGTCATGGGCGTCGAAGATCCGGTCCAGGGCATTGGCGGCCTGCAGCCGGCCGAAGCGCACGACGAAGTCCCGCTCGTCCTCGAACACGGCCAGCACCACGGCCCGCTTGGAACCGAACAGGTTGTAGGGGGTGGTCAGGCTGACCCCGGCCCGCTTGGCGATCATGCGCATGGACAGGTCGGTGTCGCCCGTCTCGCGGATCAGGTCCCGGGCGGCGCGCACGATGCGGGAGCGGCGCTCCTCCTTGGCCTGGGCCCGGCGGCCGCTCTCGGCCCCGTCTGCGGAGATCGCGCCGCCGTTCACCCGGTCAGGCCGCCCGGACGCGGGGCAGCATGTCCGCCTCCACGTCGATGGACAGGGCCTCCAGCATCTCCGCCCGTCCGGGTCCCAGCTTCGGCGGATAGGCCGCGGCATTGCGCCGCCGTCCCCGCGCCCAGTAGCCCAGCACGGTGGCCAGGTTCTTCGGCTGGCCGAGCCACCGGTCGGGATGCTCCAGCATGTGGAAGCCGCGCAGGGCCTGGCGCAGCAGGGTCACGTCGCTGCGCAGCGCGATGCGCACCCCGTCGTCGAAGAAGCCTTCCAGCATCCGGCGGCGCAGGCTCTTGCGATAGCCCGGCGTCAGGGCCTGCTGCGCCCGCTTCACCGCCGCCCGGTCCTGGGTGCGCTGGTTGAGATAGTAGGGGCGAAGCTCCGCGCCGATCCGGCGGTGATAGGCGACCAGGCGCGCGGCGGGGTCGGCGGTCTCGTCCAGGGCCGCGCGCAGGCACTGGGCCGCCACGGCGGCAAAGCTGCACCCCCGGCCATAGAGGGGATTGGCGCGGACCAGCAGGTCCCCCAGGGCGAAGTAGCCCCGCACCGCGGGCTTGTCCTCCACCACGAAGTCCCGCCAGCGGCTGATCAGGTCGCCCATGCCGTGCACCTTGCCCACCGGCTCGGAGCGCGCGTCGTCGGTCCAGGGGGCCAGCCCCGGCAGCAGTTGGGTGATGGCGTGGAACCGGTCCGGGTCCACCACCGCCTTGCGCAGCTCCATCTCCACCTCGGGCACGGCCAGGGTGATGGAGAAGCAGCCATTGTCCCCGGGAAAGACGCCGAACTTCAGGAAGCCCAGGTCGCCGCTGCCCGGTGCCGCGCCCTCCCGGGGCGGCTCCGCCTGGCCCGGGCGCAGGCGATAATGGCGGGTGAAGTAGAGTATCCCGGCGGACTCGCTCTCCTCGCGGATGGGGGCCCCCTCCTCGATCAGTTGCTCGATGAGGAAGCCGCTCTTGCCCGAGCTGTCCACCACCAGGTCTGCCGCGAGGTCGGTCCCGGCCCCGTTCTCCTCGCCGCTGACGCCGGTGACCTCGATCACCCCGTCGGCCGCGCGGGAGGTGATCAGCCGACGGGCATGGAAGCCCGCCCGGATCGAGACATTGTCCAACCCCTCCACATAGCGGCGGATGGCCAGTTCCAGGGTCGTGCGGCGGCTGGTGATGATGGTCAGCTCCGCATCCTCCGGCGCGGGCACATAGGTGCGGCGCTGGTCCTCGGTCAGGAAGGCCTCGAAGGGCAGTTCCCGCACGCCGAGGGCCAGCAGCTCCTCCAGCAGGCGGGGATGCTCCGTCTTGATGATGGTCCGCAGGCGGGCGAGGAAGGCGTGGCTCTGCCGCAGGTGACCGACGCCGGCGTGTTTCCAGTTGTGGAACACCTCGTCCGGATCGTCCCCCGGCGGAGGGCCGTCCCGGTCGATCAGGACGATCCGGCGTCCGGTGGGGGCGAGCGACAGGGCGGTGCACAGGCCGCCGATTCCGGCCCCGACCACGGCAACGGTCTCGGTCATGGGTTCAGGGTCCCCAGGAAGTCCAGCAGGGCGGCGTTGACGGCATCCGGCGCTTCCTGCTGCGTCCAGTGGCCGATGCCCGGGATCATGCGGGTGAGGCGCAGGTCCTTGACGAAGTGCGGCATGGCGTCGATGGCCGCCTGGGCCATCATCACCACCCCGTCGTTTGTTCCGGCGATGAAGCCCGCGGGTTGCCGGATCTCCGTCGGCGCGCCTTCGGTCAGCTCCCAGGTCAGGTCGTGGTTGCGGTAGTAGTTCAGCGGCCCGCGAATGCCCGACCGGGTGAACTCCGCCGCATAGGTGTCGAGGTCCGCCTCGCTCAGCCATTTCGGCAGGGTGTCGGGGTTGGGCAGGCCCGACAGCATGTCGTCGCCGGGGGCCTTCTGTGGCAGCTGGGACAGGTCGGTCTCGCCACCGCCCATGACCAGGAACTTCTTCAGGGAGGTGCGGATGTCCGCCTCGAACTCCGCCTCGGCCACGCCGGGGTCGTAGAAGTACAACTGGTAGAAGAACTGGCCCTCGAACATGGCCCGCATCAGGGCCATGGGCGGCACCGGCGAGCGGGGCATGAAGGGCACCGACAGCCCCACCACCGCCCGGAAGACGTCCGGATGGTTCAGGGCGCAGGCCCAGGCCGTTGGCGCGCCCCAGTCATGGCCGATGACCACTGCCGTCTCGTGGCCCAGCGCCTTCACCAGGCCGAGGATGTCGTTCACCACCTCCACCTGGTTATAGGCGCTGATCTCCGTCGGACGGTCGCTCTTGCCATAGCCCCGCATGTCCGGGGCCGCCACGTGCCAGCCCGCCGCCGCCAGGGGGGCGAACTGGTGACGCCAGGAATACCAGGACTCCGGAAAGCCGTGCAGCAGCAGGACCAGGGGCCCCTTGCCCGCCTCGGCCACGTTCAGCTGGATGCCGTTGGTGGCGACCCGGCGCTGGGTGACACCGGGCCACTGGGCCCCGTCGGCACTCACGCGGCCAGACCCGGCAGGATCTCGCCCTGGGCCGGCTGGTAGCCCTCGGCCGCGGACCAGGCCAGCGCCCCGCCGACGAACACGGAATCGACCCCCGACGAGGCGCGCACATAGCGGAACCCGTCGCCCGGCACGTCGCCCACATAGTCCTCCACGGCGCGGTCGATGGTGGCGGGATCGAACACCACGATGTCGGCCACATAGCCGGGCTGCAGCAGGCCCCGCTCCGGAATGCCCCAGATGGCGGCGGTATCGGAGGTGACCTTCTTGACTGCGGCCTCCAGGGTCAGGGCCTTCACGTCCCGCACGAAGTGACCCAGCAGATAGCCGGTGTCCCCGTAGGTGGAGAAGGACAGGATGTGCGCGCCGCCGTCGCTGGCCCCCACATGCACCCGGGGATGGGCGAGCAGGCGACCGACTTCCGCATCGTCATTGTGGCCCATGCTGGCGGCGAGGAAATGGGCGTCCAGGTCCTCCTCCAGGCTGAGGTCGATCATGGCGTCCACGGGAGACACGCCCCGCAGGGCGGCGATCTCACCCAGGGTCTTGCCGACCAGGGCCCGGTTCGCGTCGAACTTCACGTGGCGCAGGACCAGATGGGGCCACAGGGCGGCCAGGGGGGCGGCCTCGGCGATCAGCTTCGCCCGGGTGTCGGCATCACGGAAGGACGCCAGGATCTCCTCATGGCTGCCGAAGCGCATGATCCGGTACCAGCCGGGGAAGCGGATGAAGAGCAGGCTCGGCACCGCGAAGCAGAAGCTGATGTCGATGGGACGGGTCTGCACCTGCGGCCACACCCGGGCCCCGCGGTCGAACTGCTCGTCCACCCGCTTCATCACCCGGTTCACCGCGTCGATATTGTCCGCATTGACGAACAGGGGGGAGAAGGTGGTGGGGATGCTGTGCTTGATGGACAGCTCCGCCAGCTGGTCCAGCCGCGCGATGGTCAGGTCGGCGTCATAGAATTCCGGCACGATCTGCAGCATCCGGCCGTACTCGCCCAGCACCGCGGCCAGGGCGTCCACCTCCGACGGATCGGCATGGCGGCTGGGGACCGGCAGCAGGCGCTCGTCCATGTCCACATAGCTGGTGGACAGGCCCGCAGCCCCGGCATCCAGGCACTCCCGCAGCACGGCCTGCATGCCGGCGATCTCGTCCGCCGTGGCGGTCCGCTCCATGGCCGCATCGCCCATCACCCAAAGGCGGAGCACGCTGTGACCCACCAGGGGGGCGACATTGATGGCCAGGCCCTTGCGGATGCGGGCGATGTATTCGGCAAAGGTCTCCCAGTCCCAGACCACCCCCTCGCGGAAGGCCTTCAGGGGCATTTCCTCGATCTGGTTGAACATGCCCACCAGCTTCATCCGGTGCTCCGCCCGCAGGGGGGCCAGCGACAGGGAGCAGTTCCCCGGCACGATGGTGGTCACCCCGTGGGACAGGGCAGGCTTGGCGCAGCCGTCCCACAGGAGCTGGGCATCGAAGTGGGTGTGCGGGTCGATGAAGCCCGGCGCCACCACCTTGCCCGCGGCATCCACCACCCGGCGCGCGCCCTCGGCCACATGGCCGATGCGGACGATCCGCCCGTCCTTCACCGCCACATCGGCGCGGTAGGCCGGAAGCCCCGAGCCATCCACGACCCGGCCGTTCCTGATCACGAGATCATACATCGCTGTGCGTCCTGCCCTTGTCTATCTGTTGTCCGGTCCGCCGGGTCCGGCGGCCGCATATCTGTTCGAAGAGGCCTCAAGCGCGTCGCGGACCCGCTCCCAGCCCTGGCCCAGCAGGGCATCGGGGTGGTCTGCTCCGCAGGCCGTCATCAGGTGGCTGGCCGCATGGTGGTCCAGGGACACCAGGGTCTCGCCGCCATTGTCATAGCGCAGGGTCAGCACGATCTCCGCGTCCCCGTCATGGGCCGCGCCCAGCTGCACCCGGCTGATCACCGCCCCGCTCATGCGGAGGCAAGCGGCGGCTCGACAAAGATCACGTCGCTGGGAAGGATCGGATTGCCCGGCCCGCCGGTACGCATGGTGGCGCGCATGTAGACGTGCAGGTTCCAGCTCTGCAGGCGGGACACGGCATCGGCCTCCGCCACGTCCGGCAGTTCCCGCCGGGCGATCTCGCCCCACCCGTCACCCGGCATCGGCAGGATGGACCGACGCACCCGCGAAAGCTCGCCCACGCACTTCTCCTCGAAATCGTCTCGCAGACATTTGGAACATGTTCCAATTTTCGAGTCAATCGCGGGGTCCGGCGGCCTCCAGGCGCTGGCGCAGGTCCCGGTCGGCGGCGTGGATCAGGGCCGTCAGGGCGTCGGCGTCGATCTCCTGGCCGAAGCGCAGCTTCACGTGCCGCATGCGCTTGCCGGTGCCCTGCAGCAGCCCCGCCGGATCGGGCAGGGACGATCCGAAGAAGAAGCCGATACTGGCGTGATGGGTGAAGGCGTCCACATAGGCCAGCGCCACATCGCCGATGCAGGCTGTGGGCTGGTGGTCATGGAGGCACTCCCGCAGGTCCGGCCCGAGCGCCCGCAGACGCTCGAACCACGGGGCCACCAGCAGGCGCAGGGGATCGGACGCGGCCAGCCAGGCCTCCACGGCAGGATCGCGGGGCACCGCCTCAGGCAGTCGGAAGAACGGTTCCATGGCACCCAGCTTGCGACACCCGGCGGAAAAGTCGAGACCCCATCGCGCCCGGATTCCGGCGTGACCGGTCCGAAGCGCATTGCCTTTTCCCCCCGGCCCGGCGCACAGACGGGGCAGAGACACGGCCACAGCGGAGCGCGCCCATGACCCGATCGATCACCGTGCTGGACGGCGGCACCGGACGCGAACTGCACCGGGTGGGGGCCCCGTTCCGCCAGCCGGAATGGTCGGCCCTGGCCCTGATCGAGGCCCCCGATGCCGTCCGCCAGGTCCATGCGGCCTATCTGGCGGCCGGAGCCGACGTGATCACCAGCAACAGCTATGCCCTGACCCCCTTCCACATCGGGGCGGCGCGCTTCGCCACCGACGGCGGGCGGCTGGCGGACCTGGCGGGCCGCATGGGTCGCGCCGCCATCGGTGACGGCCCCGGTCGGCTGGCGGGCTCCCTGCCGCCAGTGCTGGGCTCCTACCGCCCGGACCTGTTCGACCCGGCCAAGGCCGCCCCCCTGCTGCGCACCCTTGTGGACGGCCTCGCCCCCCATGTGGACCTGTGGCTGGCCGAGACCCTGAGCAGCCTGGCCGAGGCCCGGATGGTGCGCGAGGTGCTGGGCCCGGACCCGCGGCCCCTGTGGGTCTCCTTCACCCTGAAGGACGACGGCGATCCGGCGGTGGCGGTGCTGCGCTCCGGCGAGTCGGCGGCGGACGCGGCCCGCACGGCGCTGGCCATCGGGGCGCAGACGCTTCTGTTCAACTGCAGCCAGCCGGAGGTGATGCTGGCGGCCGTCACCGCGGCCCGGGCCGTGATCGGCCAGGCACCGGTGAAGATCGGCGTCTATGCCAATGCCTTCCCGCCCCAGCGGCCCGATGCCCAGGCCAATGACGGGCTGGACCCGATCCGCGAGGACCTGGACCCGCCCCATTATGTGGCCTTCGCCAGGGCCTGGCAGGCGGCGGGGGCGGAGGTGATCGGCGGCTGCTGCGGCATCGGTCCGGCGCATATCCGCGCCCTTGCCGACGCCTTCGAGGCCTGAGGATGCAGGCCCTGCGGCACCGCATCCTGCTGAACATGGCGGCCTTCCAGCGCCGGACGGTGGAGGGGGCCCATCTGCGCCGGGCGGCGGTGGCGATCCTGTTGTCCCCGGTGGACGGCCGGCCCGCCTTCGCCCTCACCCGCCGGGCCCTGACACTGCGCCGGGGGGCGGGCAACTTCGCCCTGCCCGGCGGCAATACCGACCCGGGGGAGACGCCGCTGGAGACCGCCCTTCGCGAAACCCACGAGGAGCTGGGCGTGCCCCCGGACGTGAGCGAGCCGCTGGGTCTGCTGGACGATTTCGTCACCCTGGGCGGGCATCTGGTGACGCCGGTGATCCTGTGGTCGGCGACGCCCCTGACCCTGATCCCCAATCCGTCGGAGGTGGACCGGGTCTGGCAGGTGCCCCTCAGCGACCTCGATCATCCCGAGGCCCCGCGCCGGGAGCCGCATCCCGACGGGGGTGAGGCGATCCTGCGCATGTACGCCGCCGACAACTGGGTGAACCCGCCCACCGCCGCCTGGCTGTACCAGTTCCGGGAAGTGGCCTTGCACGGGCGCACCGTGCGGGTGGACACGGTGGGGCAACCCAACTGGACCGCGCACTGACGGCGGCACAATAACCGGCAGAGGTGCAGGTCCCGGACCCTTTGCAGGGAGAATATCCCTGCTAGTGTGCGGCACCGGACGCCGCGTCGCCGGGACCCTTCGGTCCCCGCCCCGTCCTGCTGGAGTTCCGATCTTGTCGTCACGCCTGACCCGAAGCCTGTTCGTCTCGGCCGCCCTCGGCCTGTCCTCCCTGACCCTCGCCAGCCTGCCCGTCACCGCGGCCCGGGCGGCGGACAGCGCCGTGGCACCGCCGCTGGACGCCCGGTTCCAGGACCTGGCCTGGCGCAATGTGGGGCCGTTCCGCGGCGGCCGGGCCCTGGCCGTGACCGGCTCCCCCACCGAGCCCAACACCTTCTATTTCGGCGCGGCGGCAGGCGGCGTGTGGAAGACCACCGATGCCGGCGCCACCTGGAAGCCGATCTTCGACAGCCAGCCGATCGCCTCCATCGGCGCGGTGGCCGTGGCCCCGTCCGATCCCAAGGTGATCTATGTGGGCAGCGGCGAGGGCGCGCTGCGGGGCAACATCACCTGGGGCAACGGGGTCTATCGCTCCGGCGACGGGGGCAAGACCTGGACCCATGTGGGGCTCGAGGACACCCGCCAGATCGGGGCCCTGATCATCGACCCCAAGAACCCGGACCATGTGCTGGTGGCGGCGCTGGGCCACGCCTTCGGTCCCAATGCGGAGCGGGGCGTGTTCCGCACCCTCGACGGCGGCAAGACCTGGAAGAAGGTCCTCTATCGCGACGAGAACACCGGCGCGGTGGACATCACCTATGACCCCACCGACCCGAAGATCGTCTATGCCGCCCTGTGGCAGGTGCGCCGCCAGCCCTGGGGCTTCTCCAGCGGCGGCCCCGGCAGCGGCCTGTTCCGCTCCACCGACGGAGGCGAGACCTGGACGGAACTGAAGGGCCACGGCCTGCCCACCGGCATCCTCGGCCGGATCGACGTGTCGGTCTCCGCCGCCAACCCCAAGCGCATCTTCGCCATGGTGGAGGCCAAGGACGGCGGCCTCTACCGCTCCGATGACGCAGGCACCAGCTGGACCCTGGTCAGCGACGACGGCCGCATCCGCCAGCGGGCCTGGTACTTCTCCAAGACCTATGCCGACCCCAAGTCGCCGGACACGGTCTATGTGCTGAACACCGGCATGCTGCGCTCCACCGACGGGGGCAAGACCTTCAACCTGGTCTCCGCCACCCATGGGGACCACCACGCCCTGTGGATCGACCCCAATGATCCGAAGCGGCTGATCAACGCCAATGACGGGGGGGCCAGCATCTCCCTCGATGGGGGCGACACCTGGTCCAGCCAGGACAACCAGCCCACCGCCCAGTTCTATCACGTGGCCGTGGACAACCGCTTCCCCTACTGGCTCTACGGCGCGCAGCAGGACAACACCAACCTAGCCGTCGCCAGCGCCTCGGACGAGGGCGTGATCGGCCCCCGGGACTGGTACATGGCCGGCGGCGGCGAGTCCGGCTTCGTGGTGCCCGATCCCCGGGACCCGGAGATCATCTATTCCGACGCGGAGAACCAGATCGCCCGCTTCGATCACCGCACCCAGCAGGCGCAGGACATCAGCGTCTATCCGGTGGACAATTCCGGCCACCCGGCCAGCGAGCTGGCTCACCGGTTCAACTGGACGGCCCCGCTGATGCTGTCCCCCCATGATCCGGACGTGCTCTATGCGGCGGCGGAGGCGGTGTTCCGCTCAACCGACCACGGGATGAGCTGGACGGCCATCAGCCCGGACCTCACCCGCAACGACAAGACCAGGCAGACCCCGTCCGGCGGGCCGCTGACCAAGGACATCACCAGCGTCGAATATTACGACACCATCTTCGCCCTGTCGGAATCGCCGGTGAAGAAGGGCCTGCTGTGGGTCGGGACCGATGACGGCCGGGTGCAGCTGACCACCGATGACGGCGGACACTGGACCAATGTGACGCCGAAGGACCTGCCGGAATGGGGCACGGTCTCCATGATCGACCCCTCCCCCCATGACGCGGCCCGGGCCTATCTGGCCGTCGACCGGCACAAGCTGGACGATATCGCCCCCCATGCCTGGAAGACCACGGACGCGGGCAAGACCTGGACCTCCATCTCCGCCGGTCTGCCCCCGGGCGCGGTGGTGCATGTGGTGCGGGAGGACCCGGTCCGCGCCGGTCTGCTGTTCGCGGGAACCGAGATCGGCATGTTCGTCTCCTTCGACGACGGGGCGCACTGGCAGTCCCTGCAGAAGAACCTGCCCCCGTCCCCGATCCATGACCTGCTGATCAAGGGCGACGACCTGGTGGTTGCGACCCACGGCCGGGCCTTCTGGATCCTCGACAACATCACCCCCCTGCGTCAGGCGGAGGCGACCGCGACCGCGGACGTGGCCCTGCTGATGCCGCAGAAGGCCCTGCGCCTGCACTATCCCGACGCCGTGGACAGCCGCCACCCGGTGGGCCAGAACCCGCCGGCCGGGGCCATGATCGACTATGTGCTGAAGTCGGCCCCCACCTCGGAGCTGACCATCGACATCCTGGACGCCCAGGGCCACCTGATGCGGCACCTGTCGAGCACGAAGACCAGCAAGGTGATCCAGCCGCCGGAATGGCCGGACCAGATCGTGCCCAGCGACCTGATCTCCGCCCGGGCCGGGATGAACCGGCTGGTCTGGGACCTGCGGATGGATGACCCGGCCCAGATTCCCGGGGCCTTCTATTCCGGCTCCGCCCCCCGCGGGCCGCTGGTGCCCCCCGGCACCTATCAGGTGAAGCTGTCCGTGGGCGGCGTGACCCGCACCCAGTCCCTGGAGGTGGTCGCCGATCCCCGGGTGGCCAATGCCGTCCCGGCCATCGCCGAGAAGACCCGGCTGGCCGTCCAGGTGCTGCAGGACATCGACGCCCTGCACAAGGCGGTGAACGGCGTCCGCACGGCCCGGTCCGACCTGGCGGCGGCGGTGAAGGCCCGCCCGGCACTGGCCGGCAAGGTGCGCCCGGTGGACGCCCAGCTCCAGGCCCTGGAAGAGGCCCTGATGCAGGTGAACATGAAGGGCTCGGAGGCCAATCTCGCCTTCCCCGGCAAGCTGAACGAGCAATATGCCGGCTTTGCCGCCGCCCTCGAGGACGCCGACACCCCGCCGACCCGCCAGCACCGGGAGATGTTCCAGTCCCTGCACACCGATCTGGGGGTCCAGCTGGCCCTCTGGACCAGGCTGCAGGGCGGGGCCCTGGCGGACCTGCAGAAGCAGATCGCCGCCCGCTGACGGACGTTTCCAAGGCGGAAACGGGCATGAAACGGAAACGGGGGCGGCGGCGATCCGGTCGTCGCCCCCGTCCGGCCCCGTGCCGTGTCAGCCGCGGGTGCCGCGGCGCTCCCGCCACAGGATGTAGATGCCGCTGGCGGCCACGATGGCCGCCCCCAGCAACAGCCAGGCGTCCGGCCGCTCGCCCCACAGGATGAAGCCGAACGCGCTCGACCAGACCAGCTGGGTGTAGTCGAAGGGGGCCAGCACCGGCAGTGGAGCCAGCCGCACCGCCGTGGTCAGCAGCAGCTGCGCCACGCCCCCCGCCATCCCCGTGGCCACCATCACCATCAGGGTGGTCGGATCGGGGGTGATCCAGCCAAAGGGCAGGCCGGCCAGCCCGGCCACCGTGCCTGCCAGGGTGAAATAGAAGGCGATGGTCGGGCCGGACTCGCTCTTGGGCATGCCGCGGATGCTGATCATGGCACCGGCGGTGAACAGGGCGGCCGCGAGACCGAAGGCCACTCCCAGGCTGGGCTTCACGGCCCCCGGGTGCATGGCCACCACCACGCCGGCAAAACCCACCAGCACCGCCAGCCCCCTCTGCCAGGCCACCTTCTCCCGCAGGACCACCAGGGTCAGGATGGTCATGAACAGGGGCGCGGTGAAGCCCAGCGTCGCCGAGGCCACCAGCGGCAGGGTCTTCAGCGAGGTGAAGGTGCAGACCATGGCCGTCAGGCCGACCACGGACCGCGTCAGGTGCCGCAGGGGGCGGGTCGTCTTCAGGGCCCCGAAGCCCACCGTGGTCCGGACCATGATCAGGATCGGGATGAAGGCGAACAGGTTGCGGCAGAAGATGACCTGCGACAGGGGCATCCCCGCCGCATCCAGCCACTTCACCCCCGCCGACACCGCCGCCAGGCCGATCACCGCCAGGGTCCGAAGGCCGATGCCCAGCAGCACCTGACCCTCCGCATGGGCAGGAGGAGCCAGTTCTGCAGCCGCGATGCCCTCGTCGATCTTCGCCTTCACCGGGCTCAGCGGAATTCCAGCCCGTCGAAGGTCCCGGCGTTGCGCCACTTGTCCAGGTAGCGGAAATAGGCCACCGGCCCGGCCGGATAGCCCACATAGGACTTCGCCGCCGGTCCCCGCTCCTGCCCCTCGTTGTTGTAATAGCCCGGCGTGCACTCGTTGGAGCCGATCAGGAGGCCGGGGCCGGACAGCAGCAGTTCCACCCAGGCGTCCTCCGCCTCCTTGGTCACCTCGATCTCCTGATGCCCGTGGGCCAGGGCGTGGGCCACCATCATGGCGATCGTCCGACCGGATTCCGTCAGGTTGTGCGGCACGTTGGAGATCAGGTTCGCCCCCTGGGTCGGCTGCACCAGGAAGGCATTGGGGAAGCCGTGCACATGGATGCCGTGCTTGGTGCGCATGCCCTCGGCCCAGTGCTCGGACAGCTTCTCGCCCCCCCGGCCCACGGCATCGAACCCGGCCCGGCGCTCATGCTCCGTCCCCACCTCGAAGCCGGAGGCATAGATGATGCAGTCCACCGGATATTCCACCCCGGCCACGACGATGCCGGTTTCGGTGATCCGCTCCACCCCCTTGCCGTCGGTATCCAGCAGCGTGACATTGGGGTTGTTGAAGGACTGCAGATAGGCGTCGTGGAAGCAGGGGCGCTTGCACAGCTGGCGGTACCAGGCCTTGAGCTTTTCCGCCGTCTCCCCGTCGGACACGATCTGGTTCACCCGGGCGCGGATCTCCTCCATCTTCTCGAAGTCGGAATCCTCATAGGCCGCCAGCATGTTGGCGGGGGTCATCTGGTCCGGCGGCAGCTGCAGGATCTTCGTGCGGATGCGCCGGGACAGGTCGGTCCAGCCGTCCTGCACCAGGTCCACCTCGGCAATGCCGCCGGCCTGGTTCTCGGTGAAGTTCTCCAGCCAGCGCAGCTGCCAGCCCGGGGTGGCGATGCTGGCGAACCATTCCGGATCGATGGGGGCATTGGCCCGCACATCCACCGAGGACGGGGTCCGCTGGACCACGTAGAGCTGGCCGCAGGTCTTTGCCAAGTGCGGCACGCACTGGATGGAGGTCGCCCCGGTGCCGATGATCGCCACCCGCTTGTCCGCCAGCTTGTCGAGGGGCGCGCCCAGGGGGTCGCCGCCGGTATAGGCATAGTCCCAGCGGCTGGTGTGGAAGGAATGGCCGCGGAAGCTGTCGATGCCGGGAATGCCCGGCAGCTTGGGCACGTGCAGCGGCCCGGTGCCCATGCCGACGAACTGGGCGGTGAAGACATCCCCCCGGTTGGTCCGGATCACCCAGACCCGGCGCGTCTCGTCCCAGTTCAGGGCCTCCACCTGGGTGTGGAACAGGGCGTTGTCATAGAGGCCGTACTGCTTCCCGATCCGCTGGCACTGGGCCAGGATCTCCGGCGCGTGGGCGTATTTCTCCGTGGGCATGTGCCCGGTTTCCTCGAGGAGCGGCATGTAGACCAGGCTTGCCGTGTCGCACTGGGCCCCGGGATAGCGGTTCCAGTACCAGGTGCCGCCGAAGTCGCCGCCCTTCTCGATGATGCGCACGTCCTTCACCCCCGCCTCCACCAGGCGGGCACCGGTGACCAGGCCCGCGAACCCGCCGCCGATGAAGGCGAAGGTCACATGGTCGGTCTTGGGCAGCCGCGGCTGCAGGGGCGTGTAGGGATCGTCCAGATAGTGGGAGAACCGGCCCTTGATCTGCAGGTACTGCTCGTTGCCGTCGGCGCGCAGGCGCTTGGCCCGCTCCTCCGCGTATTTCCGGCGCAGGGCCTCCTTGTCGAGGCCGCGGGTGCCAGCAGGCTGCGGGGGGTCAATCACGGTCATGGGTGTCGTGTCCTCGCCGACGTTTCTTTTGCCCGATCTTCGCCTGCCCTCCTCCTCGCGCCAACTGAATTTTGAGTGGGAGGATGGAGAACTACCCGGAGCCCGGGCGGTCGGATTATACAATCCAGAATTATACAATTAACAAATTGATTTAATTGCGTTTTTTAGAAATTATACAATTTAATTATTCCGCCCTATAAGGCGCCGATCTGAAATTACTCCGTACACGGAGCAAAAATTGAGTGGCCCCCGGCGTTCGCCCAAGCACGGACGCTATGATACCCCTAGGGCGACGACGACGATACCCACAATCTCTCGCTGGCGACGCGTGAAGGGATTTACGATCTGTCCGGAGAGGATTTGGTCTGGGTAGTAGTCCTCCGACCCCCGGAGTAGTCCGTCGTCAGTGTGGAAGTGGAGTTCGGTTGCGTCGCCGCGCGGACGGATCTCGGCGACTACGTGCTCAGTGAGGCCAGCGAGCTGGGTACGGACGGCGACGTGGTCGCCGACCTTGAGGGTGGCGACGGCGGCGGCGGCCGACAGCTTACGGCAGACGACAACTGACCCCTGGGGGTAGACGTGGTCCATGGATGCGTCGGCGACGCGCAGCGCGACGAGCGCCCCCGCCTTCTCACCGGGAGGCAACTCAAGAGTGACCTCCCCCAGATCGGTCGGCGCGAATTTGGGATCCATGAAGTAGCCCCGGCGGGCTTCGGCGACGACGGGAACGGTGACGGCGGCGGCCGCGGGCGGAGGCGGCGGCGGCGGCGGCGGCGGCTCCCTCGGCGTGCGGCCGCCGCGGGTGTAGTAGCCGGGGGGCTTCCTGATGGCTCTTGCGCTGGCGGCTGGATCCGGCACCGGGGGGGCGACGGCGGCCGGAGGGGGCACCGGAGGGGGCACCGGGGGGGGCGCTACGGCGTCAGCGGGTGCCTCCGCCGCGGCGCCGCCCACTCCGGCTCCCCCGCCGTCGTCACCACCCACCAGGAGCCACCCCACGGGGACGCCGAATGCCTTAGCGTAGACGACGACACTCTCGCCCTTGAGCTTACGGGTCCCGTTTTCGTGGGCGTAGTAGGTGGGGGGAGAGACGCCGAGGGCGCGGGCGGCGTCGCCGGCGGTCTTGTAGCCGGCATCAAGCCGAGCCCCGCGGAGGCGGTCGCCAATTGTCTGGGGGCGGGCGCGGGCCACCGGAGGTGACTTCCTGTTTTGGCTCACTGCGCGTCACCTCTGAAGTTGGGGACCCGAAGTATTCGCCGGTCTCCTTAACCGGCAGTAACCCCCGGTTGCGCTCCCTCTCCCTCTCCCTCTCCCTCTTCCTATCCCTATCCCAAGTCGGCGGCCGGCACCCCCGCCCTCCGCGGCTGCGGGACGGCGGAGCCGCCGGCTGCACCCTTCCCCTCAGCGGAGGAGGCGGCTGGGGACCTCGATCTCCATGTCCAGCAGCTGCTGCGCCTTGCCCTTGGCGAGGGGATCGAGGCGGAGGCTCGAGAACTGCCCTCCCCCGAGTGACTGGATCAGGTGGAGGTTGATCGCGTTCAAGCCCGGGAGGTCGTAGATCCGCACACTGGGGTCAGTTGCGCCCTCGAACTCGTGGGCGAAGTAGGCTCCCACGGCCTCCGGCGTCAGCGCCCTCCGGATCCAGGGGAGGAAGTCGGGCTTGCGCGCGATGACGCCGATGTTGAAGGCGTCCCCCTTGTCTCCGGAGCGCGCCCACGCGACACGGATCAGGGGCACCCGGGAGAGGCCCCGCTCAGCTGGCGGCGCGGGCGGCGGAGGCGGCCGGCGGACCCCGGCGGGGTCGTGGGGCTCCGCGGGGGGCGTCGCCGTCAGTGTGGCCGTCTGATCTCCGACGCTGACAGTGGCCGTCACCGACGACCGCGGAATGAGACAGGAGAAGACGCGGGCGACGGGCGTGATGGTGGGCGCGCCCCCGAACCAGCCGGTGGTGCCGACGCTCATGCTGGTGGTGGGCGACTGGAACTCCCGCATCATCAGGCGTAGGGCATCCGCGTCGTCGTGCTCCGCTCCGACGCGGTAGATAACTTCGCGGGTGCCTTGCGCCTCCGGCCGGGCGTTCGCGCCGTAGGTGGCCTCCGCCCCCAGGATCTCGACGCGCGTCGCCCTGAGCGGCGGCAGGTTGCGCTCCCGGAGCATGTCGCCAATGCGCTCGATGACGGCGTCAGCCTGGCGCTTGGCCTTGGCGGCGGCGTCGCGGCCGACGACGGGCATGGCACCGATGAAGCGGAAGCCGTCTCCCCACGTCACGGTGACCTTGTAGGAACCCGTGGGGGCGTAGCCCCGGGCACCGGAGACACGGACCTCATCCGCCCCCACCCGCGCGACGGTGACGCCGGTGAAGTCGCAGACGACATCAGGGAGGGCGTAGGCTTGGGGGTCGCCGATCTCGTAGAGGATTTGCTCGGCGACTGCTGCGGGGGAGACGAGGCCGCCGGTGCCGGGGGGTTTACTGACGACGAAGTCGCCGTCGGGAAAGCACTCGACTACGGGGTAGCCGATGTGAGCCCAGTCCGGGACCTCCTCCCAGTCCGTGAAGAGGCCCCCCGTGGCCTGCGCGCCGCACTCGATCACGTGTCCCGCCAGCGACCCCGCCGCCAGGAGATCTGGCGTCTCCTCGGTCCAGCCAAACTCATACATGAGTGGCCCAAGTGTGAGGGCTGAGTCGACGACGCGACCGGTGATGACGACGTCGGCGCCGGCGGCCAGCGCCGCCGCGATGGGCGCGCCGCCGAGGTAGGCGTTGGCGCTGAAGACGGACGCCAAATCGGGGAGCGGCGCGCCGGTCTCCATCTCCGTGACGCCGATCTCGCGAAATTCGGAGAGCCGACCCACCAGGTCGTCGCCCTCGACGACGGCGATCTTGAACGAGAGCCCCGCCCGCGCGGCAATCTTCTCCATCTCCGCGCGGCAGGCGTTCGGGTTCAAGCCGCCGGCGTTGGTGATGACGCGGACGCCCCGCGCCTTGAAGTCGGCGAGGTTATCTCTCCAGACCCAGTCGGTGAAGTCTCGGGCGTAGCCCTGATCTGGCCTGGCCGCCCGCATCTGGCCGAGCGACGACATGGTGGCCTCGGCGAGGTAGTCGAGGATCATGTAGTCGAGGCGGCCGCCCCGCAGGAGCTGCGGCGCGGCGACCGAACTATCCCCCAGGAAGCCTCCCGCGCCACCAATCCGGACTGACGTCTTCATCCCACGGCGCTCCCACGTTTTTTTGGCGCTGACCTCGCCGCAGTTGCCGTGTTGACGGCGCGGCGACAACAAAGCTCTGACGGTTGGCAGTTACACACGGCCGGCCGGGTCTGCCCAGAGTTCCGCTTGCGCGGATCCTCAGAAGCTCCCGTCGTGACGCGGTCGCGCGGTTGAGTTAGGGGACACTCCATGACGCGGATTACTCTCCCTCTCCCTCTCCCCCTCGCCCTCCTCATCCTCGGCGTCGCGGGCTTCCTCGCGGGGCCGTCGCGGGCGCACGCGTGGGGACAGGAGGGGCACGCCGTCACCGCGCGCATCGCCGAGCACTACCTGACGGCCAAGGTACGCGCGACCCTCGACGCCCTCCTCGCCAGCGACACGGACACCCTCACCGCGCCAGACTTCGCGAGCCGGGCGGCGTGGGCGGACCGATACCGAAATGGCCACCGGGAGACGTCACTCTGGCACTATGTCGACGTCGAGATCGACAGCCCAGACCCCGCGGGGGCGTGCTTCGGATACCCAGCGATGAGCCCCGGACAGGCCGCGAGCGCCGGCCCCGCGCGCGACTGCGTCGTGAACAAGATCGCGGAGTTTGAGGCCGAACTCCGCAACCCCGCGACGCCCGCGCCGGAGCGCCTCCTGGCGCTCAAGTTCCTCATCCACTTCATCGGGGACGTCCACCAGCCCCTCCACGCCGCCGACCACGACGACCGGGGCGGCAACTGCGTCGCGGTGCTGACCTCGTCCGACGCCGCGCCGTCGAACCTCCACGCCTACTGGGATACAGCCGTCGTCGCGCGGCTTGGTGAGACGCCAGACGCCGTCGCCGCCAAACTCATTGCCAAGATCACACCCCGCGACGTCGCCGCCTGGACGCCCCGGGGCGAGATCACGCAGGCGGCCGTCCTCGAGTGGGCAGCGGGATCCTTGGCTGCCGCCGAGAGCTCAGCCTACGACCTCCCCGAGAGACCCAACTGCGGGGCGCACGCCGCCCCAGAACTCCTGACGCAGGCCTACCAGGAGAAGGCTGAGGCCGCCGCAGCACTCAGCCTCGAGCAGGCCGGCGTCCGCCTGGCGGCGGCTCTGAATTACGCTCTGATGTGACATAGATCCTCGGACGACGAACATGAGGCTCCGACGTTCGAAGCTTTCCGGGCGCGCCACTCATCCACGCGTCGTCGGAGACGTCGCGGCTTCACTGTTGACGCGCCACCTCGCTTCATCCCGGTTGACGTCGCGCCAAGAGCAAAGAAGACCGAGCGCACCTAGGCGATCAGCCGTGTCCGCCATCTGGCACTGGATGTGTCACATCCCAATTATCGAACCGCGCCAGCCATGGACTTTTGGCCCAATATGACTTACGTATAAGCCTCAATACGATTTATGACTTACACATAAGTCTATTATAGGGTGGAGCGGTCAGGAGGTAGGTCGCTATGGAGCGGGTCACGCGCACATACTCCCGCTACGGACGGGAGGCCGTTAGGTTGCTCGGGCAACGGATCCGCATCAGCCGTCTGGAGCGGAAACTCAGCGTTGTCGAGTTGGCGGAGCGGGTCGGCGTTTCACGCGACATGATGCGGCGGATCGAGTTGGGCGACCCGCGCTGCGCCATAGGCATTGCCTTCGAGGCCGCCTCAGTGGTGGGCGTAACCCTCTTTGAGGACGATCGCGACAGACTGACTACACGGCTTGCGCAGCAAGATGAAAAGCTTCGCCTCCTCCCGAAGGCGATCCACAAGGCACGGAAGGCGGTGAAGGATGACTTCTGAACTTCACTACGATGAAGCCTACGTGTGGATTTGGCTGCCGGGCAACATTGAACCCGTTGTCGCCGGACGCATAGGGCGTCTGCGAGACGGGCGACTGCTGTTCAACTACGGCCGCAGCTATCTGGCTCGTAGCGACGCGATTTCGATCTACGAGCCCGAACTGCCGCTTCAACCGGGTGAGTTGCGACCTCGGGCGAACATGCAATTGCCAAGCTGCATCCGCGACGCCTCACCAGATGCATGGGGTCGGCGCGTCATCATGAACCGCACCGTGGGCCCCAAAGGGCGGGAGGCGGACACAGTCGATCTCGACGAACTCACGTATCTCCTGGCGTCCGGATCTGATCGGACGGGCGCCTTGGACTTTCAAAGTTCGGCGACGGAATACGTCGCGCGCGAACGCAACAACGCCACTCTTGATGAACTGATCCGATCTGCGGAGCGGGTCGAGCAGGGGATGCCTCTGTCGCCCGATTTGGATTTGGCGCTCCAACACGGCACGTCCCTCGGCGGAGCCCGGCCGAAGGCGCTAATTGAAGACAGCGACCGCAAGCATATCGCGAAGTTCTCCGCAAGCGGCGACCTCTACAATGTCGTCAAGGCGGAGTTCGTGGCGATGAAGCTCGCACGGGAAGTAGGCCTCAATACCGCGACTGTGGCGCTGACGATGGCGCTGGGGAAGGATGTCCTTCTTATCGAACGGTTCGACCGGACACGTGGGGCAGACGGTTGGACGAGGCGCGCGATGGTGTCCGCGCTCACCATTCTCGAACTCGATGAGACAGAAGCCCGGTATGCGAGCTACGAAGACTTGGCGACGGCGATCCGGCATCGCTTCACCGATCCCAGGCGGACGCTGGAGGAGCTATTCGGGCGCGTCGTCTTCAACGTCCTCTCGGGCAACACGGACGACCACGCGCGCAACCACGCCGCATTCTGGGACGGCAAGATGCTCTCTCTCTCGCCCGCTTACGACATCTGCCCGCAAAGCCGCGCCGGCGGCGAAGCCACCCAGGCCATGCTGATTACGGGCAACAGACGGCTCAGCCAGCTCACAGTGTGCCTCGAGGCGGCGCCGCAGTTCCTTCTGAACGCAGATCGGGCGCGGGCGATTATCGATGCTCAGTTGGCGACCATTCGGGCGCGGTGGTCCGCCGTCTGTGATGAGGCCGGCTTGGCCGAGGTGGACCGACGGTTTCTTCGGGGGCGCCAGTTTCTGAACCCCTTCGCGCTGGAGGGTTGGGCGGAAAGCTAGGCGCGACCGGGGTCCGCTGGGGTCGACACCAGGCGCGGCATGGTGACCTCCGGATCAAAACCGGGAGCTGCGCCTTCCGCCTCGAGTGCAAGCGCCGCCGCGTTCCGCCGCTCACACTCAAGTCGTGGATCGCCGGCTGCGACGTCCTCGTGATCCGCGCGGATCAGGGTGAGACTACAGTCTTCACCACCCTCGCCCGCTTCGAGGAAATCCTCGCCGCCGCCGCCGAGCACCTCACCGCGCCAACGGCCACTGAGGCGCGGCGGAAGCCGCATCCGGTTCGTCGCCTCAGCTCACGGCCATTCCCTGGGAAGGCGAAGTCGGATAGCCGGCGGAGACCGGTCCGGTGAATGGCCGCGGCACAGACGGTTTGCAGTGGCGAGGCGTCCGGCTGCACGCGGGTCCCCCGCCCCGTTAAACGGCTCACGCCTCGGCGTTGCCAGAACACTACCGGCGACTGCTTCAACTCCCGGTCAGATCTCGAGGGGGGGATCGGCGCCGAACCGGCTGAGGGTCTCCTGGTGGATCCGCGCACGGGTGGCCTCTTGCCGGGCCGCACGGCGCTCGAGACGCCATTTGCCGCTGAGGATGGAGATCAGCACCACCCCGACGATCGCGATGCCCAGGATGTTGGACAGGGTAAAGTAGAGCCGATGCAGGGGATGCATCCTGTCCACGACGCCATCCGCGAGGAACAGGGTCCCTCCCTCCATCACCATGACCCAGGCCGTCCAGGACTCGTCATAACGAAACGCCAGCAGCAGGAACGAGAAGCCGACGCAGAACTCGATGCTGATGTAGGGGACGTAGGGGGGAAGGTGGCCGGTGCCCGCCTGGATGACGGCACCCATGATCCAGTCAGTGGCGATAATCGCCGCACCCCATCGCTCCGATGGACCACCGTAACGCACAGCGATGAAGCCCGTCCCGAACAGAACGAGCCCCGCAAGAAACACATAGAGAAGAAGCGTCCACGCAAGCAAGCTGCAGCATCCGAAAGATCGATGCCGCAGCCTACCTGTTGTGGGTTAAGAGGGAGATGAGAAGCGTGACTAACGACCGGTGAAGGTCGTTAGCGGACAACCCGCAGCTGGCGCGCCGCCGTGGCAACATCCAGGCGGGCTTCATAGAGCGTCTGCGCGACCGTCACGTTGTGGCGTTCCTGCATGCTCGCCAGCTCCTTGTGAGCGGCAATCACAGCTTCACGGGCTTCCGTCAGGGACTGCAGCGAAGCGCCCACATGCGACAGGGCCTGCTCGCCTTCCATGTCGGTCACATCGAATTCGATCTGGGCTTCGACCATCTTGGACATGAGCTTGGACGCTTCCGCAGCGGCCTTGTTCATCATCCGCTCAGTGGCCTTCAGCTGGTCAGCAATCTGCTGCGCATATTCCTGCTTCGTCATGCTCTGTCCCTTTTGAACGAGGTTAACAGACACAGTTTATGGGTGAAGAGTTCCCCTCACGCAAGAAAAATTTAACCGGAAAGTAACCCTAACCCCTTTGGTTTCCGGGTTTTCAGCGCTACCGCGACGTTTTGACGCGGCGGATACGCCGGAATTCGCCCCGTTTCGGCAAGGTCCTGTCTCCGCGACGAGACGCCCGCGCCTCCCTGGCACGGAAGCCGACCTGGCACGGAAGCCGGCCTGGCCGGGCCGCGCCGCCCCCCCCTTGATGTCCGCGAGATTATATATTCATTAAGTATGACACAAAAATACCCCTCCGTGACGTGTAAAACCCCCGGAAACCAAGGCATTTCCGCCGAATTCGTAATCCAAATTTTAGTCTAGTCGACTTTATCATGAACGGACATCAGGGATGATCGATCCACCATGCGTGGAAGGTCCGTTCACGGCTTAAAATTCGATTATGCAAACCGTTGACAACTACACACCGCAGGGGGAAACCTTGCAAAGCCGGATCGCGACGGCGGCGCTGTTGACGGCGGTCGTGGTGCTGATCGCGGCGTGTGGTGTGTTCATCCTGGATCGCATCACCGAGGACAATGCCGTCCAGCTCCGCAGAACCCGGGAGCTGGCCCAGGTGGTGGCCCGCGTGGCGGCTCCATCCCTCGCGCGCACCGGCCCCGAACGCACCGACAGCGCCGAGAAAAGCCTCGCCATCCTGTCTGCCTCGCCTGAGGTCCTGACCGCCCGCATCACCGATCTGGCAGGACATTCGGTGGCCTCCTATTCCCGGGGACAGACGGCCGATGACCGCCATGGTCAGAGCCGCCTGACCCTGGACGCCGACATTTCCCTGGAGGGGCGAAAGGTCGGGACGCTGCAGGTGGTCGACGCCTCCCGCGACCTGACCAGTGCCCTGCCGAGGTACCTTGCCGTCACGGGCTCCCTGCTGTTCGGGTCGGCGGGTCTGGCGCTTCTGGTCGGCCGTCGCCTGGCGCGGAACGTGGTGGATCCCATCAGCCGGCTGTCGGACCTCATGCACACCGTGGCACGCTCCCGTCGACTGGATGCCCGCGCGCCCCGGACCACCGAGGATGAGGTGGGCATCCTCACCGACGCCTTCAACACCCTGCTGGATCGCCTGAGCGAACACGACGTGGCCCTCCGGCGGACCATGGCGGACCTGATCACCGCCCGGGATGCCGCCGACGATGCCAACCGCCTCAAGTCCGAATTCCTGGCCAATATGAGCCACGAGATCCGCACCCCCCTCAATGGGATCCTGGCCATGGCGCAGGTCATGGCCGCCGATGACCTCATGCCGGGGCAGCGGGACCGACTGGCCATTGTGCGGCAGTCGGGCGACGCCCTTCTGGACGTGCTCAACGACATCCTGGACGTGGCCAAGATCGAGGCGGGGCGGCTGACCCTGGACCGCATGCGGTTCAATCCGGACCACGTCATGCGCCAGACCGTGGCGGCGTTCTCCCCCATGGCCGAGGCCCGGGGCCTCAGCCTTGAGCTGCGGACCGAGGGCGATACCAGCCGCTTGCGCCTCGGCGACACGGCGCGGATCCGGCAGATCCTGAACAACCTGATCTCCAATGGCCTGAAGTTCACCATCTCCGGCGGCGTCGAGATCCTGCTCTCGGTGGAGGACGAGGCGCTGCGGATCACGGTGGCTGACACCGGCGTCGGCATTCCGCGGGACAAGATGCCCCTCCTGTTCCAGAAGTTCGTCCAGCTGGACGCCTCGCCCACGCGACGGGTCGGCGGCACCGGACTGGGCCTCGCGATCTGCCATGACCTTTGCGCCATGATGGGAGGACGGATCTGGGTGGACGAGACCCGGACCGTGGGGGCGGCCTTCCACGTGCTCCTGCCCCTGCCCTACGCGACGCAGGAGATCCTGTCGGATGCCCGGACAGACAGCGGGTCACCGGGGGCAGAGACGGGCGAGGGCGCGGTGGCGCCAGAGCCGGCCGCGCCGGTGCCGGACGAGATCGAAGTCGAGGCCATCGACCAGGACGCGCCGGTTCTGACCATCCTCGCCGCCGAGGACAATGCCACCAACCGCCTCGTGCTCGAGGCGATGATCAGCATCCTTGGCTACGATCTGGACATGGTCGAGGATGGACGGGCGGCGCTGGAGGCCTGGTCACAGCGAGACTACGACCTGGTGCTGATGGACATCCAGATGCCGGTCATGGACGGGATGGCGGCCACCCGGGCGATCCGCGCGGCGGAGGCCGCCACCGGGCGGCGCCGGACGCCGATCATCGCGGTCTCCGCCAACGCCATGGAACACCAGATCCGCAGCTATCACGACCTGGGCATCGACGAGGTGGTGCCCAAGCCCATCGAACTGGCCCTCCTGCATGAGGCGATCGTGGCGGTACTGGCGGGGGACGGCTCGGGTGCCTCCGGTCAGGGTGGTACGCCTCAGCGGCTGGACGAAAGCGCCGCCTGACGGCGGCCGGGAATTGCCGATACGGTCCGCGATGGCGTAGTCCTGTGACTATGTTAGCCCATACAAAGACCGCTGCGCTGATTTCGGAGCCACTGCATGTCGATCTGTGGTCACTCCGTCTCCCGACATCCTTGACCCCAGACGACGTCGCCCAACTCTCGCCGACGGAACGGGACAGGGCCGGCCGGCTGCATCGCGAGAGCGACCGCTTGGCCTTCATTTCGGCGAGGGCCGCGCTACGTCGCTGCCTGTCTGGTCGCCTCGGCCAGCCACCGGACAAGGTACGGATCGACAGCCGCCGAGGCGTCAAGCCGACGTTTCCCGACCTGCCGCCGACAACAGATCTCAGCTTGAGCCATGCCTCGGGCCAGATGCTGATCGCGATCTGCGACGGTGCCCGGGTCGGCGTGGACATCGAGATGGAGACGGCAGTCGATCTGGATCTGGCCGAGACGGTCTGCTCCCGCCAGGAACTGGCTTCTCTCACCTTGCTGCCTGTTCGGGACCGACGCCGGGCTTTCGCCCGGCTATGGACGCGCAAGGAGGCGATCACCAAAGCCACCGGGGTGGGCTTCGCAGGCGACCCGACGATGATCGAGGTGTCGATCGACGCACGCCCGCGCCTCGTCCGGTGGGACGCGGAAGAGGTGGCTGACTGGGAGATGATCTGCCCACCGATCGGTCCCGCGTGGGCGGCCACCATTGCAGTAGAAGCGCGCGCGCGGCCACTTGTGGTCCGGCAGCATCTTTCCGCTTGAAACCGACCCGCGCCGCTTAGACGCTCCCGCGATCGCCACCCGGGAGGCCAGAATTCCGCGGCGGGGCGGGGCCTCAGCGGGCCGTTCGCCAGTACCGCAGCCAGGGTAGCGACCGCGCCTGATCGCATCCGGCCGGTTCCGATACGAAGAGCATCACATCCTCAGCCTGGAACGCACTCAGACCCGCCATGGCCGCGACGCGCTGCCGCACCCTGAGGGCAAGCAGCTGCCACCGGTCTGGTGTGTCGGTTACCCAGTCGAGGTAGGCGAAGAAGTGATGACTGCCGCGCGCCTCCATCATCTTGAGGGCGGGAAGCGCGAGGAAGCTCGGCCGCAGCGTCACGATTAAAAGCGGCCGGGGGCATCCCCTCATCGGGACGGTCAGGATGTCACTATTGAACCGCGCCGCGCCCCAGGGGCGGAGACCCACTGGCGCGCTCAGGCGATCCCCAAGGACGGCCTGAAGCCGCGCTCCGGGCCCCATCGCCGCCGCGTGGCCCCCGAGGTGCGCCACCTTCCAGCCGATCATGACCAGGATGAGCGCCAACAAGACTGCGCGCTCGAGCCTCATCACGACCGCCCCGCCCATTTTGAACCGTTGACGCTGATTATCACAACGGATGCCGCAGCTATAAATACATAGAACTGTGATCCGAGTCCATTGTGCCAATACTCGTAATAGCCCAACGATTGCGCCATCAAAAAGATTCTCACTACATTCAAAAATACCTGAGTTATTACAATGGCGACGCCGACATATATGTCTCTCCGGCACCAGGCCGCTCGCTCAATCTTGGAGAAAATGACCCAACCCAGTAAAGATGACGCGACATTCGCGAAACTTGAGCACCCCTCCATGATCGCGATCGAGTGACCGCTCGGAACACGTACGATGTTTTCATGAACCTCCGCCCCTTTCACGGCAAAAACGACCGCCTTGCCGACAAAGAACGTATCGACATCGACTATCTCCCTGGAAAACGCATTGAATATGAGATGGCTCCACAGCAATCGTGAGGACATGGCGAACATGATTGCGGCCGCCGCGCGCGAATTCTGCCCACCGGACACCCAGATCCAAAGCGCAAATAGCGCCATGAGCGCCGGCAAAAGCTGCTGCGACGTAATTATAGAGGCAATACAGAATATAATCGCCAGAACAAAAGCACGACTATTAATTCTACGGGCACCGCCAAGCAAAAGGCGCCAAATACACACCACCCAGCCGATGAGAATGAAAAAATCGGACGATGCAAATTCAACAATATTAACAGTATATTGGTACCAATTACTGGAGAAAATGGCTCCAGATATATTATAGTCCAAAAATAGAAATATCAAAATCCAAGAAAATAGCTCCGCTTGAATGAAATCCCGCAATTCAATTGACAAACCCGCGAACGATCTCCGAAAACCCAGTTTCGTCACGCAATTCTCCTGCCAGGCGAAAATATATTAGTCCCGTACATAGATTTGACAGATTGTTGATACCACAATAGCATCCTCGCGTTACATCTCTTTGGAGGGCGAAAATGCACGTCTTTATGCAGCTGTCGCAATTCGCGACCCAACTTGCTTATTTTTGGCTGGAATTTAACGACGACGGACCGAAGCCGTCGCCCGCCCCTGAACTGTCGATGGGTCTTGTTGGCCTCGTTGCTGTGGCGGGTGCCTACGGCTTGACCCGCCTCAACAAGCGCAAGTAGCCCCCATCGGCGCAGAAAGCGCCGATAACCGGGTTTGGCCCAGCACTCGCAAAAGATTTGCGGGGTCGGAGCGCCGAGGGACGCCCCCTCAGAGACCGTCAGCGGATCTCCGAGGCGAGCCCCTCCCCGCGTCGACGGTTTTTCCGGTGCGATCTGTCAATCGCACGCTCAACACCCTGGACGGCTACCCGGAGCACGGGGACCCGCCAGCAGGCATGCGCATACCAGCTAGGCCACGTCGGGCGTGCGTCTTTTCCGCACCCGATTGAGGGTCAACTTCACGGCACGTTTGAAGCGGTGCCACTCGGGCTGGAAAACCGTGGCCCGATGCACAATCACCCCGACGCGCGAAAAGGCCAATGAGTATCTGTGATACTGGACTAGGGAGTCCGTCCATCTGAGCTTATACGCGTCGTGAGTGATTCTGAAATCAAACGCCTTCTTTCGTTCGAAGGCAACTTTGACCAGTTCTTCAAGCAGAATGTTGCCCGGGGAATATCTGGCGTACTTCTCGTTATAAGCAGTCATATAATATTCGGACGTGTCAATTGAATCGAAGCAAACACCCATAGCGATGATCTCATTTTCGATGCACAGGACGTATATTTTAATGTCCGGACACGAAAATATAACGTCTGAAAAAAATGTTCTGTTTTCTTGTTTAAGAACCCAGCTCTTTCGAATGTCTTGATGCCTGATGAAATCGACTTTTCGATCAAAGAGCCAATCGACAGCGAGACGGATCCCATCTGGATCACGAACGTCGGAAAGGCTAAGCTGGCCCATCTTCTCAAGTTCGCGCCGCCCGTACCGCAACTGTTGGCGGAAGGACCGGCTTTTTGTCTGCAGCCAACCCTCCCAATCTCCGTCGCGGCAGGCGGCGATTACCGGCGAAAAAACGCTGCCAGACTGCAGCCGACTGGTCGGGGTCTCGAGGACCCTGACCAGAGGGTGGTCGTGGCGAACGTTCCGGATCTCCAAAATATCGGCACTGTTCCGCAGGACGCCTAGCGCCGCGGCCAGTGCCGGCTCGCACCACGGGCCTGGCCGCGCGAGCGGCGCGGCATATTCCTCGCCGCTTCCACAGCCCGGATGAAGCAGTCGAGTAATGACCACGCCCTTGACCGCAACCAACGGCCAGACCACGACCAATTGATCGCCGGCCCGGACGGATATGACCTGGATGGATGAGCGCATCGTGGCAAAGTTATGCTGAAATGCCGATGTCACATATTCGAAGGTCTGGGCCGGCGAGGTTCCGCACTCGCGGTAGAGCGCATCCCACTCGTCGCGCAGGGACTGGAGCGACGCCAAGGCCCGGTGCGTCTGGATGTCCAACATCACTGGTCGGTGCCTTGAGGGTCGTCGTGCCGGTCACCAGACCTCCGCGCTCCGCCCCGGCGCGCTTCGGCTGCGCCCCCACGCTCGTGCCCGTGGGCAATCCCGGTCCGGACACCGAACAGAGGGGTCGGTATCGGGCCCAACGTCAGATCTCCGCGGGCCCTCGGCCCGCGATCCACGCCTCAGCTCCCATCAGGGACTGATTGATGACCTGATGCATGTCAAGGTATTGGTAGGTTCCACATCGCCCAATAAACGTTATTTTCGTGTTTTCGACCGCCCGGGCCTTGTACAATTGATATATCGAATCAAACCGACCATCAGCGGTCTTGACGGGGTAATACCTCTCCATGGAATTTTCGCGGTAATCGCACGGCTCTTCTTCAGTGTATGTATATTTTCCGGTGTCTTTTACCAGGTGGTGTGGCAGAAGGTGCCAGTGCGTTCCGCGTGTCAGTGGACCGTGGTCCGTGTAGTTTGTTGTCGCCCACGCCTGGTGGGCGCGCGCCGATTGTGACGAATGATGAAACTTTATCGACCGATATGGTAGTTCGCCAAATTGACACTCGAAATATTCGTCGATCGGCATAGAGTTGAATACATGATCGTACTCATCCTCCATCGATGAATCGAACCTCACTCTCAGATCTACGTTAATATTTACATGATTTAATATATTTTCGAATATACTCGTATAGCCGTCACGCGGCAGGATTTGGTACTTATCGTTCGGAAAATAACGATCCTCAGCGTCGAACCGAAGCGGGATACGTTTGACGACGTCAGCGGACATCTGCTCGAGATCCATAGACCACATTTTTTTGGTATATGGCCTGAAAAATAGATTTGTCAGTTCTAGACCAATGTTTGCATAGAGAAATTCAGCGGCATTGGACGGGGCACTTATTGGCTCCGAAACACCCTTAAGGAACGATTGCATCGCTTCTTCGGACTGGAGATCTTTATTGAATACAGAATTTACCGTCTCTATATTGATCGGAAGCGGAACGAAAAGCTCTTCGCGCAACCTTGCCCGGACACGATGCTCATACGGAACCCACTCTCCGAATTTCCGAACCCAATCGAATACGCGTTCGTTGCTGGTGTGAAAGAGGTGCGGGCCGTACTTGTGGCGCCTCACACCATTTTCATCCACGAAGTCATACGCATTGCCGGCGATATGGTCGCGCTGGTCAATCACCTGAACAACATAGCCGGCATCGGCCAGTGTCCGCGCGTAGACCGCGCCTGCGAACCCGGCACCAACCACCAAAACGCGCTTAGACATAGGGCAACCTTCAGAAGGCCTCCACGGTCAAGCGGACCGCAAGAGCGCCACGACAAAAATCAAGGGGCGTCAAACCGATCAGTTCGCCTTCAGAACGGGGGTGGGGCAAGCCGATCCTTTATCGGCTTCACCAACTGGTAGGCCAATTTCGACCTTGAAACATTGGCATTAAGGCTCACCGGCAGTCCCCACCGTTGGAGAGACTGGGCGCTGGCGACAGTGGCGTAGCCGTCTGCGTCGAACGCGAGGCCGAGGCGTTTGGCAAACGCAATCGCTTCATAGAAGAGCCACGTCGCCGCCTTGCTCGCGGTCGTTCCATCATAACGCGCTGCCGCCAAGTAATACAGCCGCTCCCGATCCCACACCACCAGCGCAGTCGCCTGGTCCTCGCCGGCGTCTGAGACCGCCGTCAGAAACGTACCCGCACCACGCGAAACAAGAGCCGATAGAAGCGATCCAAGGGCGCGGTAGTCATTGTAATCTGCCTGCCGGCTTCCGGCGCGTATTCTCCGGAAACGATCTAAATCCGCATGACGTTCCAAAGCAAATCGCGCGTTTCCCTGGCGGATGACGTTCCTGTACTTTTGATCCATGCCCAGAAATACAGTGTCCATGTCGACACTGGCATCCGACAGAAACGTCACTTTGTATCCAAGTGTGAACCCGTTCATCTGGAGGCCAAAGATCAGATCCGGATCGCTTCGGACGACCGTGTGGTAAGTGTCCATCTCCGGCATCTTGGCGTAGAGATCGCGGAGGATGTTGACGGCGTTTGCTGCCTTCGTCCAAGGCCGCTCTCCCGGTGGCACAAGGTACGGCGTCATCACGCGGGTATAGGGCGGAAGAACAGCCTTCCGCAAAAAGCCGCTCGTGACGACATGATAGTAGAGCGTCCCGACGGGCACGGAATCCCAAGCCACATCGACCCGTTCGATCCGGCCGAGCGTCACCGCGTCCAGCCACCATTCCTCGCTGAAGATGTCTCGACACGGGCAAGGCTGGGGGTGAGTGGTCGGGGCGGCAGGGCGCATTTCAACGCTTCGGACCGCACGGTCGAGGACCGGACGGACGCGCGCGGGGCGTTGGCTGACTGCCGTGTCTACCATGTCCGGCCCCCGACATTCGTGACGCCACCAGACTGCGGCGTTAGTCGCCCATGACTAACCAAAAGATACATTAACATGCCTCAGGCCAACATGGGAGATGGTTCCCATTCGGAAAGGGCCCACGCGTCGCTTGAGCCCTAAATCCTCGTGGTTGGACCAGACTAACCAATTCTGGTAAAATGATCTTTAAATAACGTCGTAAAGTTTTTTCATACATAATAAAAATTCCAAAAAGTCATATTACAGCTATTGATTTGGCTTTATATGATAACATTATTTCAACTAATACAGTATTCGATTTATCACAATTGTTTATAATTCGCGTATAGCTCGTATACATTTTATCGTATAATTGTTTACATTTCTGTATTTGTATAGGAAGGGAATTGATCATTTTCTAGCTGGGCTCATTGTCGCGAAATCTGGAAGAAGCTGTGACCATTTTGCTCGATTGGCTTGCGTTTGGTTCAATCCAAACTAAACCTGCTGACCCGACGATCGCCATTCTAGGCCTGCGCCCGTGTTGACCCTACCGACCTTCGATTTCGCCCTCGGTGAAACAGCCGACGCCATCCGTGACACCACCGCGCGCTTCGCCGCGGACCGCATCGCCCCCCTCGCAGCGGAGATCGATCAGACCAACAGCTTTCCGCGCCACCTGTGGCCACAGATGGGAGAGCTTGGCCTGCACGGTATCACGGTGGAGGAGACCTGGGGCGGCCTGGGCCTCGGCTATCTGGAGCACGTGGTAGCGATGGAGGAGGTCAGTCGCGCGTCCGCCTCGGTCGGCCTGAGCTATGGCGCCCATTCGAACCTCTGCATCAACCAGATCCGGCGCTGGGGCACCGACGCGCAGAGGCTCAAATACCTGCCGAAGCTGATTTCCGGCGAGCACGTGGGGTCGCTGGCCATGAGCGAGGCGGGCGCTGGCTCCGACGTGATGGGCATGAAGCTCAAGGCGGAGAAAACAGGCGACCGCTATGTGCTGAATGGCACCAAGTTCTGGATCACCAACGCCCCGCACGCCGACACGCTGGTGGTCTACGCCAAGACGGACCCCGCGGGCGCGCCGGGGCGGAGTGTCACGGCGTTTCTGATTGAGAAGGAGATGACGGGTTTCTCCGTCTCGAAGAAGCTCGACAAGATGGGCATGCGTGGGTCCGACACGGCGGAACTGGTGTTCGAAGAATGCGAGGTTCCGGACGAGAATGTGATGGGTCCCGTTGGCGGTGGTGCCGGGGTCCTCATGAGCGGCCTCGATTATGAACGCGCCGTTCTCGCGGGTGGTGCCCTGGGCATCATGCAGGCGTGCCTGGACGTGGTCCTGCCCTATGTCCGGGACCGCAGGCAGTTCGGCACGCGGATCGGCGACTTCCAGCTGATGCAGGGCAAGCTGGCCGACATGTATGTCGCGCTGAACTCCAGCCGGTCCTATGTCTACGCCGTGGCGCGGGCCTGTGACGCCGGTCGGACCACCCGCTTCGATGCTGCAGGGGCGATTCTGCTGGCTAGCGAGAATGCAGTGAAGGTGTGCCTTGAGGCGATCCAGGCATTAGGGGGCGCGGGCTACACAAAGGAGTGGCCGGTCGAGCGGCTGCTCCGGGACGCCAAGCTGTATGACATCGGGGCGGGGACGAACGAAATCCGCCGCTTCCTCATCGGTCGGGAACTGATGGGGAAATAGCCGTGCGCGCGATCAGGCTAGGACAGACGAGGTCTTACGGTCTGTGCGCGCAAAAGATTCGGCCGCTTCCACTTCTCAACCTTCGAAAGCAAGATCCGGGTCGCTGCCTTCTCGAATATTTCATACATGAGACTACCGATTCCAATAGACAGCAAAGTCGCCAGCGGAATTCCAATCTCTGAAACCATTTTCACGTGCAACGCGGATAAAACCGTAACCAGCAACGTCATGATCGGCCAATGCCATATGTAGATCGAGTAGGCAGCATCACCGATGTAGCCGAAAAAGCGATTAGGCGTGTCCTCGTCCCGCTCCAATCCCAACCCGCCGACCAGGATCAGCAAGGCCGAAAAGAGCGTGCGCGGTGCCGTCGCGACGATTTCATGGCTGTCTCCGACGAACAAAGGGATGGCGAAGGAGGCAAAGACGCCGACGATGACCAGACTCCAGCAGACCGTTCGCGGCAGCACCAGGTGGCGGAGATACTGGGCAACCCAGATCCCCGTGAGGAGTTCCAGCATCGGGAATCCGGTCAGTGTTTCCAGAACGGGCCCGGTGGGGTGCAGTAGCAGGCCCGCCAACCCGAGAGTGCCGAGGATGGCGGTCAATACGGTGAAACGCGGGCCGACTCGAAGGGGCAGTGTCGCCGCAAGCAGGACACAGAAGGCCATTTCGTAGCTCAGCGTCCAACCCGGCTTCAGGGCGGGGTAGAACTGACCGTGCCAGCCCGTCCCGTAGGGGATGAACGTCAAGGATTTCACCACGTCGTCGATGGAAATGGCGGGCGATCGCGACACCCCCGCCCAGGAGACGCCGACGACAATCAGCGTGACAAGCCAATAGGTCGGAACAAGTCGCACAAGGCGACGCACGACGAACTCGAAGGGAATGGTCTCCCGGCCTGCCGTCACCCACCAGAGCACAAATCCGCTCATGACGAAGAACAAGGCGACACGCCCCTCTCCGAACGGGATCGGATTCCCGAAGTGAAGTCCGGCATGCGTCAGCACGACGGTAACGCAGCAAAAGGCGCGGAGATACTGGAGTGTTATGAAACGCTTTTTCATCAACGCCCCGTCGCGGCAATCAGGTGGTCAACGATATTGGCAGCACTGCAAGATACAGGCCCCGGCCGTGGCACCTGTCCACCCAAAGGGGTCAGAGCCTCAGAACGACCCATGAATCCGCCGTCCCCGTCCCGAGCAGATGGGACCCGACACGACGCGATGACCCTGACGCGAGTCCCCGGAGAACGGCGAGCAAATATTGCTCTAGGACGGACCCCGACTGGCAATAAGCCATCGACAAATCCGCCGTCCCCGGGATTGATCAACTCAATAAATCGGTCGATACATCGACGCCTCGCAGTCGGGAGCCGGATCCGAGGCTCCCTGCGAGCCACCGCGCTCACGAGGGACCGGCGCAGTCGGAACGTCAGGGCGCGCACTCCGACCGCCCCTTCCGAGGCAATAACGTGGCCCAACTGACTTCCAAGCTGTCAACCTCCTCTAAAAGCTTCCGTGACAACGCGGATCTGAATGCTCGCCTTGCGGCGCAGCTCCGGGCTCGCACCGGAGAGGCCTCGCAGGGCGGGCCGGAGGCGTCACGCACCCGGCATGCCTCCCGCGGCAAGCTGCTCCCGCGGGAGCGGGTGGAGCGGCTGCTGGATCCGGGGGCGCCGTTTCTCGAGATCGGAGCCCTGGCGGCCTACGCCCTCTATGACGGGGAGGCCCCGGCGGCGGGGCTGATCACCGGGATCGGCCGTGTCTCCGGGCGCGAGGTGATGATCGTCGCCAACGACGCCACGGTGAAGGGCGGGGTCTATTTTCCGATGACGGTCAAGAAGCACCTGCGGGCGCAGGAGATCGCCCTCCAGAACCACCTGCCCTGCGTCTATCTGGTGGATTCCGGGGGGGCCAACCTGCCGCACCAGGCGGAGGTATTCCCGGATCGGGACCATTTCGGCCGCACCTTCTTCAACCAGGCGCAGATGAGCAGCCTGGGCATCGCCCAGATCGCCTGCGTCATGGGCAGCTGCACCGCCGGCGGCGCCTATGTGCCCGCCATGTCCGACGAGACGGTGATCGTCCGCGGGTCGGGAGAGGAGAGCCAGGGCACCATCTTCCTTGGTGGTCCGCCCCTTGTGAAGGCCGCGACCGGGGAGGTGATCTCCGCCACGGAACTGGGCGGCGCCGACACCCACGGGCGACGGTCGGGCGTGGTGGACCACGTGGCGAAGAATGACGAACACGCCCTGGAGATCGTCCGGTCGATCGTGGCGCGCCTGGGCCTGAAGGTCACGGCACCGGTGGCGCTTCGGCCGTCCCGCGCGCCGCAACTCGATCCTGCGGAGCTCTACGGGGTCATCCCTGGGGATGTCCGTGCGCCCTATGACGTCCGCGAGGTGATCGGCCGGATCGTCGACGCCTCGGAATTCGACGAGTTCAAGGCGCTCTACGGCACGACCCTGGTGACCGGATTTGCCCATATCTGGGGCTGCCCGGTGGCGATCCTCGCCAATAATGGAGTGCTGTTTTCCGAAAGTGCGCAGAAGGCGGCCCACTTCATCGAACTGGCCTGCCAGAGGAAGATCCCGCTTCTTTTCCTGCAGAACATCTCGGGCTTCATGGTCGGCGGCAAGTACGAGGCGGGCGGTATCGCCAAGGATGGGGCCAAGATGGTCACGGCCGTGGCTACAGCCAATGTCCCCAAACTGACCGTGCTGATCGGGGGCAGCTTCGGCGCGGGCAACTATGGCATGTGCGGACGGGCCTACTCCCCCCGGTTCCTGTTCAGCTGGCCCAACAGCCGGATCAGCGTTATGGGCGGCGAGCAGGCTGCCAGCGTGCTGGCCACCGTGCGGCGGGAAGGGCTCGAGGCCCGGGGCGGCGAGTGGTCCCATGAGGAGGAGGCCGCCTTCAAGGCGCCGATCCGGGAGCGCTACGAGACGGAAGGAGACCCCTATTTCGCCACGGCCCGCCTCTGGGACGACGGGATCATCGACCCGGCCCAGACCCGTGACGTGCTGGGGCTGGCCCTCATGGCGAGCCTGAACGCCCCCATAGCCGACGCCCGCTTCGGCGTCTTCCGGATGTGACGCCCATGCTCGGCTCCCTGCTCATCGCCAACCGCGGCGAAATCGCCCGGCGCATCATCCGCACCGCCCGCCGGCTCGGCGTGCGGACTGTGGCCGTCTATTCCGACGCCGACGCCGACGCGCCGTTCGTGCGGGAGGCTGACGCCGCCGTGCGCATCGGCCCGGCGCCGGCGCGGAAGAGCTACCTCCTGGGCGACCGGATCCTCGCCGCCGCCCGCAAGACCGGCGCCGAGGCGATCCATCCGGGCTATGGCTTCCTCTCCGAGAACGCCGCCTTCGCCCAGTCCGTGATCGACGCCGGCCTGATCTGGGTGGGCCCGCCGCCGTCGGCGATCACGGCGATGGGACTGAAGGACGAGGCCAAGGCGCGGATGATCGCCGCCGGCGTGCCCGTGACGCCGGGCTATCTGGGCGCGGACCAGTCCGAAGGGCGGCTGCAGGCCGAGGCGGACGCCATCGGCTATCCGGTCCTGATCAAGGCCGTGGCTGGGGGCGGCGGCAAGGGCATGCGCAAGGTGGACCGGGCCGACGACTTCGCCGCGGCGCTGGCCTCCTGCCGGCGGGAGGCGCAGGCCAGCTTCGGCGACGACCGGGTACTGCTGGAAACCTATGTGACCCGCCCGCGGCACATCGAGGTGCAGGTGTTTGGCGACCGTCACGGCCAGGTGGTCCACCTGTTCGAGCGGGACTGCTCCCTGCAGCGCCGGCACCAGAAGGTGATCGAGGAGGCGCCCGCGCCGGGCATGACGCCAGAGGCCCGCGCAGTCCTCACCGACGCCGCCGTGCGGGCGGCGCAGGCTGTGGCTTATGAGGGCGCCGGTACGGTGGAGTTCATCGCCGACGCCAGCCAAGGCCTGCGCCCCGACCGGATGTGGTTCATGGAGATGAACACCCGCCTGCAGGTGGAGCATCCGGTGACGGAGATGATCACCGGCCAGGACCTGGTGGAGTGGCAGCTGCGGGTGGCGTCGGGGGAGCCCCTGCCGCTGACCCAGGACCAGATCGGGATCCAGGGCTGGGCGATGGAGGCGCGGCTCTACGCGGAAAATCCCGCGACCGGGTTCCTTCCGTCCATAGGCCCCCTGGATCACTTCGTGCTGCCAGACACGGTGCGCGTGGACTCCGGCGTGGAGCCGGGCGGCGAGATCACGGCGCACTACGACCCGATGATCGCCAAGCTGATCAGCCACGGCGCCACGCGGGCCACGGCGGCGGATCGCCTTGTCCGGGCCTGCGAGGCCGTGCAGGTCTGGCCGGTCCGGACCAATGCCGGTTTCCTGGCGAGGCTGGTGGCGGAGCCCGACTTTATGGCCGGCGAGGTGGACACGCGGTTCATCGAGACGCACCAGCCAAGACTGGTCGCGGTCCCGCCGCCGTCCGCTGCAACCCTCCAGGCCATCGGGCAGTCCCTTCTGCCGCCGTCGGATGGCGGACCCTGGACGTCCCTCGAGGGGTTCCGGATGAACGCCCCCGCCGGCTGGCGGCAGTCGGTGGTCTGCGGCGGCACGGCCTTCGACGTGGGCCTCATCCCGGGAGGGCCTGACGTATCGGACCGGTCCCGTGTCGGGGGGCGGGCGACTCACCCCGTCCTCATGCCCCGGAATGGGACATGGGTGGCCTTCGAGGAGGGGGAGGCCCTCGTGTTCGACGCGGCTTCCGCCCAATACGGGCAGGATGATCCGGTGAGCGACGGTGTCATGCTGGCCCCCATGCCCGGCCGGATTGTCGCCGTATCCGTCAAGGATGGGGACACCGTTCTGCGGGGACAGTCGGTGATTGTGCTGGAAGCCATGAAGATGGAACATGTCCTGACGGCCCCGTTCGATGCCCTGGTCACGCTGAACTCAGTCAATCAAGGCGACCAGGTCACGGAGGGGCAGGTGTTGGCGCGACTGATACCTGACGATCATTGACCGGTGCCTGAGGCGTAAGCGCCATTGGTCGTTGGGGACAGGGCGTGAGGGGCCGGTGAGGCTGTGCATGCCATCCGTACTCCGGCCTATCGTCCGGCACCGTCGCCGGACTGAGCGGTTGGCAGACACCTTGCCTGAGCCTTAGGCGGCAGCCGGGTCCAGTGTCTGATTGGCACACTCAGGAAGCGAATCAACTTGAGGTTCGCCAAACGAGGGGGACCTTGGGCAACGGTGAGTGTGGTGAGCCTCGAAATGATGCTTGTTGACCATTTTGATGTGGATCAGGCCGTGAAGGTGGCCGGCGCGCCCGTTAGGAACTCGCGGATGTATGGGACCGTGAGCAGAACGGCCGACGTGGTGGTCGCTGGCGCTGTGATCATTTTCATTCTCCCCCTTATGATGTTGATATCTGCGCTCGTTTGGCTTCAGGATGGTGGCTCCCCGATCTACGCCCAGGAGCGGATCGGCCGGGGCGGTCGGGTGTTTCGGTGCTACAAGTTCCGGTCGATGGTAGTGGACGCCCGTGTGCGGCTGGAACGTCTGCTGACGGAAAGCGCGGAAGCCCGCGAAGAATGGGAGCGCGACCACAAGCTCCGATTTGATCCGCGGATCACGCCGGTCGGCGCATTTCTCCGAAAATCCAGCCTCGATGAGTTGCCGCAACTTTTCAATGTGCTTGCCGGAACCATGAGCCTCGTTGGCCCCCGCCCCATCGTGGCCGCGGAGGTGCCACGCTACGGACACAGGATCCTACACTATTACGCCGTTCGTCCCGGCATCACCGGCCTGTGGCAGATCAGCGGTCGTAACGATGTGTCCTACCGCCGACGGGTTGCTCTTGATTGCGCCTACGTCAAGAATAGGTCGCTAATGCTTGACGTCAAAATCCTGACAGCCACGGTGCCGGCGGTTCTGATGCGGAAGGGATCCTACTAGGTTCCAGCTGCTTGCGGGTGGGGGTCATGGCCCAACGGGCCCGGCCCGCGAGCTGATGAATGACCGGTCCGTGCCGTGTAGTCGAACGGCAGTGAGCACGCCGGTGGCGTAGGCACCCGTATCTATGCCGATCCGCCAGCGACCCATGTGCGGTGTCTCTGCTGGCGTGTGGCCGTGCACGACCACCCGATCCATGGCTTGGTCCGCCTCGAGAAAGGGCTTCCGGATCCACATCAAATCGTGGGCCGTCTGCTGATCCAGGGCGACGTCAGGCCTCACCCCCGCGTGGGCAAAGACGTAATCTCCAATTTCGGCGTAGTGCTCAAGCTGCCGGAAGAAGCGGAGATGGTTGTCCGGCAAGGCCTGGGCGAACCGGTCCCGAAGGTCGGTCCACGGCAGCTGGTCCGCCCTCTGCGGTGGATTGACGCCATAGGCGAGCAAAGTCTGCACGCCGCCGTGATCCAGCCACCCCGTGTTCGCTTCGGGATCCTCAAGAAAGCGGATCAGCGCATCCTCGTGATTTCCGCGCAGGGCAATCACGTTGAACTCCGACCCCAACTCCAGAACGCGATCGATGACAGCCCGAGAGCCGGGACCACGGTCTATATAGTCGCCCAGGAACACAAGACTGGGGCGATCGGCGGGTTTCAGTTCCAGGAGGTCGCTTCGGATACGCCCGAGCAGGACGTCCAGAACATCGATCCGTCCGTGGATGTCACCGATCGCATAGACGAGGCAGTCCCCCACGGTGGACGCCGCCGGCTCCGACTTCAGCTTGCGAGAGCGCCAAAACTTGAACACGGTCACCTGCCTCATTCCGACGGCCGCGAGCGCCAAAGTGTTCCCGGGCCTGCCGCTACCTGGGCAATCTACATCGAACGAATTTACCGTTGGTTATGAGACCGCCCACACTCGAACTGTCGGATCGTGGGGCCACGCCCCCCCATCCGCTCGGCTCCCGCGAGGTAAAAAGTCGATACGCCGCTTTGATCGTACCCCGGATCACTAAGCCAACGTCCGACGCCAGCGCCTGATTGAATCGATGATGAGCGTTGAGTGGGGAATATACTTAAATCCGCCCTGCCTGCCGACCGAGTTAATTCCAAACTCCCTCAATGTCGACAAGGCTAATTCGCGTTCCTTCTGAGAAGTGACCGTATATATTGGGTATGAGTAATCTAATTCAAACGCGTACTCTAAATTTATTTCGCCTTGAAATATTTTCCTTGAATTAACATGTGAAACAAAATCGCTAAAAAGTTGATTTACATCAAACAATTCCGGAGTGCATAGGCATTCTATGCTCATATATTGAGCGCCACGGACTTCTCCGTAGCTATTGGAATGAACTGTAAGGCGCTTCCACACTCCTTGTTTGTCAAAATTATAGAGAACGATTGAAGATGATTTGCATTTTCCAACAAAACTACAACAAAGAGTTATCAATCTAGAACTATTCAGACCCGGAAATGCTCTCAGGCCTGCTAATTTCAGAACAATATCGACAGGAATTGTCGAAGTAATGTGGTGCGCTAAAAAAGACTGATCGCCGGCTCTCACTTCGAAGATATCGCCGACCCGCTTTATTGATTGCAATTCCCTTCCGAACTGAAACCGGACACCCGATGCGCCCAGTGCATCGGTCATGAACCCATAATAGTCCGCGAAGCCGGCCCTTGGACGAACGACGGTTTGGGCCTGGGTATGCTCGCGCTGGCGGCTCGGGAACAATCGAAGCCAGACGTTGCGCGGGGCCCTCCGAAAACTGCCGTTGTCACGGATCCAGCCCATTCTTGCCGAGGCGAAATCCGAACCGATCAATGCAGGATCAAGATTATAGAATCGCCGGACGTAGTTTTCCAAACCGCTGATGATATTGAAATATCGACCAACGTAATATTCCATAAATTCTTTGGCAGTTCTTATTTTCCGGCTCCTCCATTTTGAAATTAGGAGGCTCGTGAAAATCCTGGGCAACGACAACAGGCCGTACGAAAAAAATTCCTCTAGGGAGAAGGGATAGTTCGAAACGCGCCCATCTGGACGGAGCTTGTTGAGCGCGTAGTCCACCGGAACGCACCGCTCCAACAATCCCGGGAACATCACGAACTGGGGGTTGTCATCCCAGAAGAAAATGGACCCGCTGTCGAAGCTGTATCCATTGATATCGATCGACATGTGGTTGCCGCCGGGTCCGTCATAGCTGTCGAGAACCAGGGTTTCAGCCCCCTCCCGGCTCAACTCATACGCGACAGTTATTCCGCTGATCCCGCATCCGAGGACGATGTGATCGTAGACTCGCCCGGTCAATGTCACCGTCCCCCAGATCAAAACCGGTCGCTGACGGCCCCACTTTGAAGCCGCAGCCCTCCTGTTGCTCCCGAGAATGCGCCATCTTCAGTCGCCGGAAGCCACGAATAATTATATGATCCGCCACTTCTGGCAAAGTAGAGATACGAAAAAGCAAACATATTTTGCTCTCCGAATACGTCCGGGAGAATCCTTGCGCTTCAAAATGGCGCAATTTAAGTTAAAATGACTGAGCCTGAAAGCAAAATTAGGTCGCCACTTCGATCAACCAACGCAACTAGCCAGTTATAGATCACCGCGACGCAATTTTTTGAACAGTGTCTCCAGAACGCTCACCGACCCAGGCCCAATGCCCCTCGCTATCAGACGCCAACCGCCGCTTCACCCATATATAGTCGACGGCACCCCACGGCTGGATGTAGCTCGACAGGTTATCCAGCACCACGTCGCCGGCGCTGGTGGTCAGAATCAGCACGGCATGGACGATCCCGCCGTGGGTTAAGACAACCGCCGGCGAGAGGGCGCTTTCCGGAACCCCGATCCGCTGGAGGGCTTCGCTCTTGGCCTTGACGTAGGCAACGCAGTCCCGCCGCCCTCCCGACTCGGTCCGAGTGATTGCATTCTGGCGGACGTTGACCTCGTCGATCCGGACCATCAGGGCCGCGCCTGGCGTGAAGAGGGACGTGACCCGTCCGGCTTCAGACGGGTCGGCCCCGGGAGCTTTGCTGGCAGCAAAAACCATCCGCCAATCGTAGGCGGCGGCCTCCGCGCGGGGACGAAAGGCTTCCGGCGGCGGCGCGAGAGACCTGGCCGGAACGAACCGGGCGTCGCCAACATCCGCAAATGCAGGCATCGATAGAGACATCGACAAGATTGCAGCAGACAGAATTACTAGATTTTTCATTTCTAGACGCCGTCCATACGCGATGACACCGGCCTATATAATCTCCATTCCTATTTAATCGCTCGCTATGATTTTTGATTAATTAGGTTGGTAAACGATATTGACGCCTCCATTCACCAACTAACTCGCCGTTTACAATAATTCTGTGATATGGCATATGCCGCTTCTAGATGGTTTTTGCCGCGAGGGCTCAGGAATGGCGAACGCGCTCAGGTCTTTTGCGCTGTTGGCAACAGTGTCGGTATGGCAATGTCTGGCGGTTCCCGCCGGGGCCCAGCCGACGCCGCTTGCTGCCGCCTCATCCCCCGCCGCACCGATAGCGCCTCCGAACACGACCCCGGGCAGCGTTGCCGCTGACGTGGGCGCGGACTACGTCCTCGGCTCGGCCGACAAGCTTCGCCTGACAGTCTACGGCGAGCCCTCTTTGACAGGTGAATATCTGGTATCGTCTAGCGGGACCGTAAGCCTTCCTCTGGCGGGCGATGTGGTTGCGGCGGGTCGAACCCTCGGCGACTTCCGTGACAATGTCGTCAAGGCGCTCAAGGAAGGCTACCTCAAGGACCCCAAGGTGAGCATCGAAGTCCTCACCTTCCGGCCCTTCTACATTCTCGGAGAGGTCGCTAAACCGGGCCAGTATCCCTACACGTCCGGGTTGACCGTGTTCAATGCCGTTGCCACTGCGGGCGGCTTCACCTATCGGGCCAATACTCGCCGGGTGTTGATCAAACGCGCGAACGATGGTGGAGAGAAGGAGTTTCCGCTGACATCGGAAACGACCATCGCCCCGGGGGACACGGTACGCATTCCCGAGCGTTTCTTCTAGCCGCCGTCAAGAAAACGGGCTGACAAGCCAACGCGTCAGAGTTTGTTCCGGTGGCCGCGTACGTTGGCACATAAATTGCTTCGGGGAGTGGGGCCGCGAAGGCCAGACGTTTGAATTTGGGCTGTCGGGAGTCCGCCGGTGCCCTGGGAGATACAGATGCCGAACCAACTGAGCTGGGTGGCAATCCGCCAAACCATGGCTGACACGCTTCCTGCGGCTGAGATCACCTCGGCTTTCGTCGCGGCGATCTTGCTCGTGACCGTGTCGTCTGGCGCCGAGACCCGCCCGCAAGGCACGAGTCTCCTTTTGACCGCCACGGCGACAAGCCTCGGCGTTTCCCCGAGTGACCCGCATCTTTCCAAATCAGGCCACGCCACTGCCAGCGTCGCGGGGCGAAAGGCACATGCCCGCCAAGCCCTGTCAGGTGGCCCCCGGCCGGTGACCGTGCTTCGTCGCGCCACCCTCGGTGGGCCGGCCACCCGCAGCAATCTGCTTTTCGGCAATGGCTTGCTCGGCGGCGGCGCGCGGGCCCAGGGCGGAAGCATCCAGGCGCAGATCCGTTATGAAACGATCCCCGCCTGCCCGGCACTTCGGACCCTGTCTCTGCAAAGTGGCTTCTCGGCGACGCTCAGCCAGGCTCTGGCCGCGGCGGAGGCCGAGGCCCAGCGCCGGGGCCTGAGCGAGCCGGCAACGGAGGCGCTGCTTCGCCAGACCGTTCAAGCCTCCCTGATTGCCTCGAACCTGTCGCCCAAGGATGCCCTGTCAGCAGTTCAGTCACTGCAACTCGCCGAGCGTGACTGCACGGGGAATGTAGCGGCACTGGCCGCGTTGAATGGAACGGCATCCGTCATACGGGCGCAGATCAACTACGATACGCCGACAACGATCGGAGGCCCTGGCGACGCCCCCATCGCCAATCCCCGGCTCCCCTCTCCGGGGAATCTCGGCGTCGCGTCCTATCGATCTACCGTTGTCACACCCTAGTTTTGGCACAATTAGGCTGGATCGACCGAGCGGGTGCGCTATGGTCTGCAGCTAACAACTCCCTGAAGGGCGTACACATGAACACTCACGCGTGCACCGCGTTTCGCTCGTTGTTGATCTGTACGGTGGCAGCCATCGCCTTGGGTGGTGGATCAGCCTTTGCGCAGACCTTTGACCCCGCGGCAGCCACGGCGAGCCCGCAGCGGAACGAAGGCGTTCTCGACCGCGTGCGGCCGGATTACGACGCGACGGGACTCAGAGATGGCGCGTTCATCATCCTGCCGAAGATCACGACGACCCTAGATCTTGACGACAACATATATGCCGGATCAACGACGAAGACGTCGGACACGGTCGTGTTGATCCAGCCCGAAGTGACCATCCGCTCCGACTGGTCGCGAAATCTGGTAGAAGCCTACGCCCGGGCGACATTTGATGAATACGCTTCAAATGGATCCGAGAACACCAGCGAATACGAGCTTCGCCTCGCAGGTCGCTACGATCTCGGAGACGCGTCGAACGTCAATGGGGGTGCCCAGTTCGCTCACCTCATGGAGCCGCGCTATCTGACGACCACCACTCAGAACGTCCGTCACCCGGTCCAGTTCGACTTGACGGATCTGCATTTTGGTGGCGTCCAGGTCTTCAACCGTCTGCGATTGATCGAGGGCGTCGAACTTCAGGACTACAGCTACAACAACGCCAGCACCGTATTGGGTGCGCCTGTTCTGGAAAAGGACAGGAACCGCACGGAGTGGCTCGAATCGGGACGCGCGGAATATGCGGTCAGCCCCGACACGTCCGTCTTCTTGCTCGGTGAATTGAACCAGCGCAGCTACAAGCTTAAGCCGCCATCGTCGCTCTATGACCGGGACTCCAACGGCTATGTCCTGTCTGCCGGGGTCCGCCTCGATCTGTCTCACCTCGCGAGAGGGGAAGTCCGTGTCGGCTACCTGAACCAGTCCTACTCATCATCGGTCTTCCGGACAGTGGATGGCTTGTCCCTGCACGGGAAGGTGGACTTCTTCCTGTCTCCGCTCACGACGACGACCGTCACAGCCGATCGTTCCGTCGGAGACGCCGCTGATCCGCGGGCGTCCAGCTTCGTGACAACCAACGGCGGGGTCGAGATTGACCACGAATTACGCAGGAACGTCATTTTGCTGGGGCGTGTCTTCTACGCCCGCGATGAATACAAGGGGATTGATCGCCAAGATGATCGCTGGGGTGCCCGCATTGGTGGCTCCTATCTCCTGAACCGCAATATTGGCGTGAGCGTGTATTACAACTATATCGACATATCGTCTGCGGGATTGGATAAAATTAACAGCTACCGTGTTAATGAGCTCCTCGTCTCGCTCGTGCTTCAACGGTGACCACTCTTGCCGTTTTCCGTGTTTCAAGCTGCATCGGCGGCGAAGCGAACCGTTCAATGATCCGCTAGTCTGGTAGACCCGAAAAAGTTAGGCATTCGAATGACAGTGACTGCTAGCCAAGGTTACGACGGCACAAATCGAGCCGCCGAGGATGGACTGCAGCGCCTCATTTCGATCTTCCGGCGTCGTCTTCGCCTCTTTGGTGGCGTCGTCTTGGTCGTGCTGGCCGTGGCGATGGTCTGGATCGTCAGCCAGCCGACGCAGTATGTGGCCACGGCAACCCTAAGCCTCAACAACAAGAAGCAACCGGTCGTGACGGCCACCCCGAACGCCGTCCCGGACCAGGCACCGGACTCCAGCGGCGTCGATACGGAGGTTGAAGTCCTCCGCTCAAGGGCGCTGGCTGAACGCGTCGTCCGTGACCTTCATCTGGACCAGGATGCCGAATTCAATCCGCGACTGCGGCCGGCCGGAATGGTGAGCTCCATCCGGAAGTTCATTTCGGGACTGGCCCCAGCCGGTGCAGCCGCTCCCGTGCGGCAAAACGCGGACATCGAATCGTCTACGGACGCACTCATGACTGGCCTGAAGGTGAACCGGGCCGGCCTGACCTACCTGATCAACGTCAGTTACACGGCGCTTGACGCGGCGAAGTCTGCACGGATCGCCAACGGGTTTGTTCGCGCCTACTTGTCGTCCGAGCTCGACAGCAAATCCAATGCATCGACGGATGCCACAGACTGGCTGAGCGACCGGCTCAAACAGCTCCGCGCGCAGGTCGAGACAGCGGATACGGACCTCCAGCAGTACAAAATCGCCAATAATCTGATGAGCTCCCAGGGTGCCACCCTGACGGAGCAGGAGATCTCGACCCTCGACCAGCAGCTGGCCCTGACACGGGCTCAGGAAGCGGAAGCGACGGCCCGGCTGCAGACGGCGCGACGTCAGCTGGCGAGCGGGTCTACAGGTGAAGACGTCGGGGAAGCCCTGAGCTCACCAGTGATCCAGCAGCTTCGCCAGCAACGGGCTATCACGTCGAAGACCGTGGCAGACCTCCAGGGTCGTTATGGTGACCGGCACCCGGAAATGTTGAAGGCCAAGCGGGAACTTGCTGATCTTGATGGTCAGATCCAGGGAGAAATCCAGCGTATCATCTCCAATCTCGAAGCTCAGGCGCAGGTTGCGCGGCAGCGGACGGCATCGATCGAAGCCAGCGTCGGTCAGTCCCGCGGCAAGCTCGTCGGAAACAATCGCGCGGTTGTGCGTCTCAACGAACTCCAGCGCAACGCCGACGCCGCACGCGCCCTGTATGAGACGATGCTCAATCGCTACAAAGAGACCAGCATCGACAAGGGACTTCAGCAAACGGATGCGCATATCGTCTCAGCAGCCGCGATCCCGACCTCTCCGTCCCAGCGCAAGGGCCTCGAGATGCTGTTCGGAGTTCTTGTGGCCCTTACGGCGGGCGTTGCGTCGATCATGGTCGCGGAGCTACTGGACAACGTGATTTCAGACGGCGAGATGATCGAAGGCGAGCTTGACACGTCTTACCTCGGTGCGATCCCCCTCCTGTCGTCGACCGCCGACACTCCGGAACTCGCACGGATGGGGCCAGAGCGCTTCGTCGTCGAGCGGCCCTTGTCGAGTTTCACCGAAGCCATCCGCAGCATCAATGCGTCCGTCCTGTTCTCGCGCCTCGGACAGGACACGAAAGTTGTTGCGGTCACCTCGTCGCTCCCAGGGGAAGGCAAGACAACCACATCTGTGTGTCTCGCGCGCACCTTGGCCCTTGCCGGCAAGTCCGTCGTCCTGGTCGACTGCGACCTCCGTCAACGGGCCGTCAAGCGCGTCCTCGGCACCGCACCGGAAGCGGGACTTCTCGAGGTTCTCAATGGTGACGTGACACTCGAACAGGCGCTCGTCCCCGACGACCTGTCGGGCGCAAGCTTTCTTCCGCTCTCGGATCGGGCTTACACGCCGCGGGACGTCTTCGGATCCAAGGCGATGTCGGACTTGCTAGAGCAGTTACGGGAAAAGTTCGATATCGTGGTGCTCGACACGGCTCCGGTGCTTCTCGTCACCGAAACCCGGACACTGACCGCCATGGCGGACGCGTGCATTCTGCTTGTGCGCTGGCGCAAGACCTCGAAGCGTGCGGTCGGTGCATCCCTGAAGCTCCTGCGCACGGCCAATGCGCCGCTGAGCGGTGCGGCCCTCACCCAGGTCGATCTCCGCGAAATTCGATCCATTTCGCAGTCTGACCCGTCGGCATATTATAAGACTTATAAGAAATACTATGCCGAATAGGGCGAGCGACCGTTAGGGGCGGCGGCGCTTGACGGGATTGTTCCATTGAGAAACGCCGACGGGCCGTTGAACCTACGGGCTTCCAAAGCCCCGTTTAAAAATCTCGGAGCTTTCGAGCCTTTCCGGGCGTCCCTGGGATGGCTGACCGGAGGAGCCGGTTCCGGCCGGGCGGCCAGTCCACGCGGCAACACGTCGAGCCGTATCCTGGGAGATGTACGGAGAAACGATGTCCTCGTCATAGCGCCGGTCACCCTGCTCTGCTTTTCAAGCTGGATGCTTTATGGTGCCGATAGCGCCGAATTGTCGCTGATCATTGACGCCTTCTGGGGCGTCGCCCTGATCGTGGCCATGGGGCGCAGCCCGCTCCGTGCGAGCCTGTTCGCCCTAGGGTCGCTCCGGCTGATCGCGACTGCTTTTTCGATACTCCTTGGCTACATCCTGTTCTCCCTGTCATCGCGATTTCCGTTGGCCAGCGCTGGCGTCTGGAGCTGGGTCGGAGACTCGGCCGGCACGCTTGATCGCTCGGCTACGCTCGTGGAGGCGATAAAACTACTCGGCCTCGCAGCCGCATTCGCGACCGGACTATGTCTCGCAAGGTCAGACCGCCAAGCCCGGCTAGCGCTCAACGCGCTGTGTGTCGCGGTCAGCCTGTACTCCGCATGGGCTCTAGGCCAGCACGTGTTTGCACCCTCGAAGGTTCTGCTATCAACAAAGTTTAATTTCATTGGCCGGCTCACCGGATCATTCTTCAGCGCAAATGCGGCTGCCGGCTTCCTTGGTGCCATGGCCATGCTCATCCTAGCGACAATCGATGTCCGGAGGGGCCCGGAGCGCGCGCTCGTTCGACACCAGGTGGTCGATATACTGAAATTTGCCAGCGCTACACTCGTCCTCGGCTGCGTCGTCCTGACCGCCTCACGCATGGGCGCGATCGCTGCGATCGTGGGACTTTGCGTTGGCTTCCTGCTGTACCCGTGGGCGGGCGCCACCAATCCCGAGCGATGGAAGCAGGTGTCGCCGCAATTCGCCGCCGTCGTGCTCATGGTGGGTTTGGTCATTTCCGGTCAGTTTTTGATGACCCGGCTCAACGAAATGCAGACCGACGGCAATGGACGCTTGGCGGTGTTCGCCGCACACTGGGATGCCTACCTGATGGCGCCGATTACCGGATACGGCGCAGGCTGCTTTTCTGCGGTCAACAAACTGATAACAAATCCGAACAACTTTGGCTCTCTGTGGTATCTGCGCGCGAGCCATAATGTTATATTACAATGGCTAGAAGAAACTGGCATTATTGGAACCAGCCTCATCTGCATCATAATTGGCACTATATTACTCGAAATATTCATCGGACTGAGAGTTCGACGGAGCTCAAGGGCGATTATGCGGGGCATAATTTGCGCTAGCGCGGTCCTGATCGTGCAGGGAATGACTGACTTCACGCTGCAAATTCCTGCTGTGAGCCTCACATGGAGCCTGCTGCTCGGCCTGGCCTTCGGCGTCTCCGTTGGAGGCACGCGCGAGCAGGCTAGACTACGGGGAGGCTCCGACGCGAAATTCGGTCCGGCTACGAAGTGGTTACCCGCAGCCCTCGGGGCCTTCACGGAGTGCGCCGCGCTGCTCGTGTTATGGGCCAGCGGGCTGAACGCCGCGCAGCGACATTTTCCGATTGTTCTGACAACCGCATACGAACGCCTGGCGGAGATTGCGGCCAGGGTGCCAGCTTCGGAGCCTCAGCGACGCATTGTGCGATCAGCCGCGAACTCGGCTTTGCGCCTCGCCCCGACCGACGCCTACGCGTGGACCGTGCTGGCGGCTACAGACGAGACGTCTGCGAGCGGCCTGCTGGCGTTCCAGCGCAGTTATCAAAGCGATCCATTCGATCCAGACCTCCTCAAATGGCGAACAGCGTTCGCCGCGCGGGAGTGGGCGAGGCTGTCGCCTGAAATGCATACCGCTGTCCTGGCCGAGGTTTTGGCTGAAAGGGATATCTGGGGTGCCCGCCCCTGGCTCGAACGTCTAGCGCGTGACTACGCATCGGCCCCGGTGGGTCTCGCCCTACGGATTGTTCTCGAGCAACCCCCCGCTCCCTGAAGAAGAACAGAATGACTCATCCACCTGACTTCAGCATCAATGGACGCTTCCTCCACGCGGCACCGACGGGCGTTCAGCGCGTCGCCTACAATTTGATCCGCAGCCTTGACTCGATACTTGAGGCGAGTAGCGGGTCAGCACAGGAGTTCGAGGTCCTGACACCGGCCGGTCCGCGCCGGTCTCTCCCCACCGCGCGCATTCCGATACGTGAAATTGGCCGCAGCACCGGCCAAGTATGGGAACAACTCGCCCTTCCAACCGCGTCTGGACGAGGGCAGCTGATCAATTTCTGCAATGCCGCCCCGTTGCTGGCGGACAGTGCGGTGACGATGATCCACGACGGTCAGGTCTTCATCACTCCGGAATCCTACTCCCGGAAGTTTGCAGGATGGTACCGATTTTCCCAGCCACGCATCTGCGCACGAGCCAAGTTCGTGTTGACCGTGTCGGAATATTCAAAGCGGATCCTCGTCGAGAACCGCGTTGCGCCTGAAGACAAGATCATGGTCATCCACAATGGAATAGACCATGTGCTTAGTTTTCCCGCGATCCCGGAGACATGCAGCAACTTGGGGCTTGTCCCATTCGATTATGTTGTCATCTTCGCGAATTTTCAGAAGCACAAGAATTTCGAGCTCATCCTCCGCCTCTGGGCCCGCGGCTACATGGACCGGTTGAAACTGGTCGTGATCGGAGACGTCGACTGGGACGGCGTTAAAAGCCACTACGGCCTCGATGCAATCCCTGATGTTCTCCTCGCAGGCCGACTGTCAGATGGCGCGGTCCGCTCTCTGCTCGAAAGTGCCGTTTGCCTGGCATTCCCGTCCACCACAGAAGGCTTCGGCCTGCCGCCGCTGGAAGCCATGCTCCTGGGCTGTCCTGTCGTGGTCGCGCCAATGGGAGCCGTGCCGGAAGTCTGCGGTGAGGCGGCCATCTATGCGGACCCGGACCGGCCCGACGCCTGGCGCGCAGCCATTCTCGAGCAGAAAGGCCGGGGACAAGAGCCGCAGCAACGTGCTGATTTGCAAAGCCACGCCAGCGCCTTCACCTGGCGAAGAGCCGCAGACCAGCTCCTCGCGCTTCTGGACAGGGTTTGAGCCAGCGCGGGGGCCAACCGACCACTATGCGCTCAGCCAACGGTCTCATCGCCGCGGCATTTCAACGCACAGGACCGAACCAGCCACAGCAACCGCAGCTGCGTTGATCCGCCCGATCTGTTCAAATAGCGCTTCGTCGGATTGCCGCTCCACCATCGGACAATCCCGTTTCAAATTCTCGAATCTATGCAGCAATAAACTATAATCGGTAACAATGAATGATAGACATTCGGAATGCTCAGCATCGCGTATAATTATTGAATTTTCCGACCGTCTGCTCTACACTTACCGTAATAAATTGGAATGGGGTCCATGACAGGCTGGCCAATCACCCTCGAAGGCGCGAATAGCGAGAAGATCGCGGCCGACATGAGCTCCTTGGGCTATGGCGTGATTGAGAACGCGGTGCCCCCGGACGCACTCATGCAGTTGCGGGCGTTTGTGGAATCGGCCGTGCAGGCCGCTGGTGGCGAATACGTCGCGTTCAGCGGTGCCGATCAGGTCAAGGGCAGCCTGTTCTGGGATATCGGCAAATCGCCGGAATTCATGGCATTGTGCAAGGACATCTATGAACGCGGTGTGGGCAAGACATTCGGAACCCACGAGTTTTATCAAGTGCTGAGGTGCCTGTCAGGCGCGACAGGCGACAGACACGGATACTATTTCCACTATGACTCATATGTCATTACCGCGCTGATCCCTGTAATCATTCCCGAGGGAGACAAGACCGGGGATCTGATCATGTTTCCGAACTCCCGACCGACATGGAAATATTACGCGCGCAATCTAGTCGACAAGATCTTACTGGAAACGGCGCTGTCACAGAAAATCCTGAAATATCTCACTGTGCGCAACATGATCAAGCCGCTTAAAGTAAAGTTGAAGCCCGGTAATATCTACTTTTTTTGGGGCTGCCGTACTCTGCATGCGAACGAGCCGTGCGACCACTCGGCAATACGGTCAACCGCATTATTCCACATCGTCGATCCCTACGAGACAAGCAGCCTCCGCAAGCGTCTCGGACGCGCCTGACCGCGGCCAGGGGCCGAGGGCGAGGGTATGAGCCCACACTGTCGGCACCCCTTTCGGATGCGGTCCGCGCGACCCTCGAGGTGCAATCGATGGCGTTGTCTACCTTTCGCCTGCGATGCCGGCTCGGGCCTCTTCAGGAGGGCGCGGCTTTGTCCATCCGCGGCACGGCGAACACACGATCCATCCCTTGGCGGAGGGCAGCGACGGCCGGTTCCTCAACCCATTTAGCGAGGGTCACAGCGATACATATCACTGTTGCAATGCACAGGACCTCCAGGCTCTGGGCCAAGACCCCACCCAGATGCATCGCCCGGATCCCCTGAGCGAAAATCACGATGATCGGATAATGCGTCGCGTAGAGCGGGAAGGATAACTTTCCCAGCCACCGACTGACCTGAGCCAGAACCCCGTCCGCTTCGGCGTTTCGCGACATCACGATAATTGCCGGAAATACGATGATCGTCAGAGCCAATTCGATGCGCCAATCTCGGGCGACAGGAAGAAAGAGAGCCCCAGCAAGCACGAGCGCGAGCGGTAAAAGCCCGAACTGCGGCGCGGGAAGCCTTGAGCCAACGCGCCGGATAAGGACTCCCATCGAAAACGGATATACGGCCCGCGCCACTCCAAGCCCGAATTCGGCGTAGCTGGGCCCAACATCTAGGGTGTGGTGCACGCTCGCCGCCCACACTGAGGTCCCCACCCCCAGCAGCGCCACAGCAGCAACAGCGACGGTCGGGAGATAGCGGAACGCCATGCAATAGGCGAAATTTGCAATGAACTCGACAGAAAGTGACCAAAACGGCGAGTTCAGTGGAAAACCCCATGAGCGCAGACTGAGAATTTGGGCGGTCGGCACCATGCAGAAATTCATCAAGATGGCGACAAAAGCAGCCGCCACTGCCAAATCCTTGTATAATATGACGCGCGCCAGTATGACGATACTGCCAAACATCGAACCCGCAATGATCATCGGATAGAGGCGCGCGACGCGAACCGACATGAACCGCACGACACCCAAGCCAGCGGCGAATTTACTGTCATAGGAGTGGCTGATTACAAAGCCACTGAGCAATAGAAAGAAGTCGACCGATAAATGCGCGTACTGAAGGTCCAAACAATTCAAAAGCAGAACATTTAGGTGCAGAGCAACCACGGCTAATGCTGCAACACCGCGCAATCCGTCCATAGCTGAAAAATATTTCTTCTCAACTGTCATAATTTTTGTTCATTTTCTCACTGCGGATGTGTAATATTAAGGTCAAATTCGTGATTTTCTTCTACAAGAGCCTAATGGCGATGACCGATCGCGACAAGGTTGGCGAGGGGCGGCAAGCAAGACATGTGCCATTCCGCCGCCCGACCCCACGCCCGCGGCCGACACAATGTGCCAATCCGGACCCAAAGACGCGAGACCGAAACCGACCGCGGGGTCAGACGATCTTCGGCCACCGTCACCCGGGCAGCCAGGGGGCAATCTCGAGCGGCGCCAAATCATCACGCCAGTGACACCCCTTGTGTGACATCGTAGTAAAGTTCGTCGAAGTAGGGAGCAAAGCGTGGACGTCGTAACGGTCCTATTCTGGCTTCTGGCTGCCTGCGCCCTCTTTTCGCGGCTGGAGTTTGCCTACTATTTGGCCTTCGTGAGTTGGTCATTCGGAACGCTAGCAGTGCTTCCTGCGTTCGTCGGCGCAAATATCACGCCACCATGGGTCTGCACCGCAATAGTCGTGGCCAAGGTGTTTCAGAGACGCTCCGGTGCCGAGATCATGTCCATCGCGCTAGAGCCGAAGCTTTTTCTGGCCCTCACCCTCTGCACCATCTATGGCGTGGCATCTGCACTGATACTACCGAACCTATTCGTAGGCAAAATCGAAGTTATTCTCATGCGCCTGAATTTCGATGCTCAGGGAGTGACCTTCCTAGCTTTTTCAGCTGCCAATATCACACAGTCCGGATATTTTATACTGACGACACTTTTTACAATCGCGATCTATTTTACGGCCAGCACACTTGACGGTCGTAGACTGCTGTTTTCTGCATTTCGATGGGGGGCGATCACTGTGGTCGTCACAGGCCTTGCAGACCTTCTGACAAGCAGCACCGGCCTCGCCTTCCTGCTGTCACCCTTCCGTAACGCCACTTACGCCATCATGGTTGATGACTCGATGCTCGGCGCAAAGCGGGTCATCGGCCTTGCATCCGAGGCATCAGCCTACGCAGGGCTAACGCTGTCCTTTCTGGGATTGCTCGTGTTCCTGCCCTCCCGACCATCCGCCATTTTCGGCGCCCCGTGGTTCGGAATCACACTCGCCGTTTCACTGGCGGCAATGACCTATGTTTCCACTTCGTCGGGGGGGCTGGTTGCGCTCGGGGTCGTAGGTATTCTGGTGACTGCCAACTTCGCCCGCGGTGCGGTGCTGGGCCGCCAAACCGCAGTGGTGGGGCTCTTCTGCATCTTGGTGTCGATCACGGTTGCGGTTGGAACCATTCTCTTGTCGCCGGAGGTCTCCGGATCCGTGGCACGCCTTGTGGACGGAATGGTCCTGCAGAAGACCCATTCTCAGTCCTACATCGAGCGCAGCCAATGGAATACAGTCGCTTACAATGCTTTTCTCCAGTCCTATGGGCTCGGCGTCGGGCTCGGGAGCGCACGAGCGTCGAGCTGGGTATTTGCTGTGCTCAGTAACCTCGGCGCGCCGGGTGCGATCCTGCTCTCCGTCTTCATGGTACAGGTGATGTTTGCAAAGGCGGCAGAACAGTCCCAGCGCGAACTGCTCCTCGCCCTGAAACTTGGCCTCATTCCCGGCATGCTCGTGCCGACCCTTTCCGGTACCTCTGTCGGGTACGGCCTGGGCAATGCGTTCATTATTGGCCTGGCGCTGGCCTTGATCACGCCGCTCCAAAGCCTAAGTCCGCGGGGCCCGCATCCATCTCGCGGGAAAACACCATCCAGCCCCCTGCTTGGCGCCAGTCTTGAAAGGCGGCTTTCCGGTCCTTCAAGACCGATCTCGAATTCTCCGAGGCAACCGTGACGGCATCCCAGACAAAGGTGGTATAGATTGCGCGTTCTTCATATTGTGAACCACACCTATCGGTTGAACGGCAATGCCCACGCCGTTGTTGATATTGCTTGCGCTCAAGCTGATCTTGGCCATGACGTCGCGGTCCTGCATAGGGCAGGCTCGTTTGACGACACCTTTCAGGCTCACAACGTCGACCTGAATACGCGGCAAAACTTCGGATCGCCTCGATCCTTCATCGGCAACATGATTGCAATCGACAAGTTGATCCGGACATTTCGCCCGGACGTGGTGCACGGTCACATGGTGGGCAGTGTGCTGAGCGCCTGGGCGGTGACCCGGCTTCATCGAAAGCCACTGTTCGCCACCGTCCATAACGCCTTCGAACCAAGTGCCGTGCTCATGGGCCTGGCGGACCGGGTGGTCGGTGTCAGTCGCGTGGTCTCGGCTTCTATGGCGAAGCGCGGCGTTAGCACCTCAAAGTTGCGCACGATCCTCAACGGCACGATCGGTTCGGCCCGGTTGCCGGCAGTGCTTCCAGATCCCGCGCCGCTCCAACGGCCGGCCGTGCTGTTCGTCGGCGGCCTGCACTTTCGAAAGGGCGTTCCGGACCTGTTAAAGGGGGTTTCCATCGCGCGGCGCTCGCGGCCAGACATCCACCTCTACCTGGTCGGCGAGGGGCCGAGCGGCGAAGCCTACGCGGCCGCGATCGAGGAACAGGACCGCGGCCACATTCACTTCGAAGGTGCCACATCGGATCCACGCAAGTACATGCAGTCCGCCGACGTTTTCGTCCTTGCCTCCATCGCGGACCCCGCCCCCTTGGTCATATCGGAAGCGAGGGAAGCCAAACTCGCCATCATCGCGACGGCCGTCGACGGCATTCCAGAACTCCTAGAAGATGGCCGGGCGGGAACGCTGATCGCGGCGAACGCGCCGGAGGATCTTGCCGCCGCCCTTCTGGACACGTTAGGAAGCCCTGAAAAACTCGCCGCTCTCAGGGAAAAAAGCCAAACAAATATCGAGTATATGAGCGTCAAGCGAGTCGCTCAGCAATATATCGACCTCTACTCCGAATACCTTCCCAGTAAGTAACAAATATGTTCCAGAAATTCATTCCGTGAATGTCGAAATACCGCCCCCCCTTCGCAGAAAAATATTGATGGTGGACAGTCACGCACGGAAACCCGGATCGCTCTCGGCGAGCGCAACCCTGATGACGATGTGCAACATCGCGAAGATCGCCGTCCAGATCGGCGTGACTCCGATATTGGCGCACATTATCGGCCCACGGGACTTCGGCCTGTACAGCCTGGCTCTGCCCAGCATCATTTTTGTGATGATGCTGGCAGATGGCGGGCTCGGACAGACACTCGCACGTGAACCGGAAGACCAAGCGACGACATGGTCGTCTGCCTTCTGGCTGCTTCTCGGGCTCGGCATTCTGATGGCGGCTGCCGTCAGCCTCTGGTCTTTCCCGCTCTCATGGATCGCCCACGAGCAGCACCTGCCGCCGATCATGATGACGCTCAGCCTCTGCATCGTACTGATGACACTCAGCGTAACGCCCTCCGCCCGCCTCACGCGACGGGGACGCATCCAGGACGCGGCGGTCATCGATTTAGCCGCCAACGTTCTGGGTTCCGGTATCGCGATCGGCTTCGCTCTCCTGGGAGCCGGGGTCTGGAGCCTCGCCGCCCAGTTCATTTCGCTCTATCTAATCCGGGCGATCGGCGTCAACACGCTTGCGTTCCGGAACCCGAGCCTCGCCTTCAGCTGGAAAGCGATCGCCCCCCACACGATGCTCGGCGGTTCGATCGTCATCACGAAATTTGCCGAAAGCATCGGGAGGATGCTGGAGCCGACCTTCATCAACCGCCGCTTCGGCGCCCCCAGCCTGGGAGCCTACTCCCTCGCAAGCCAGGCTGCCTGGTCGATCGTGCAGTCCGTCAACAACCCCGCCGGGACGGCCCTGTTCGTGAGGAGCCTGGGCGAAAACGACAACGCGGCGCTGGAAAAGCTTCACCTTCAGATGATCCGGGTGATCAGCCTCACCACATTGCCGGCGACCGCGATCATTGCCGGGGCCGCGCCAAGGTTGATCTCTGATCTGCTGGGCGAGAAATGGGCCGCCACCGCGTTCGTGATCGCTTGCATTTTCCCGTCACAGGCCATCGGAACGCTGGGGCAGCTCTACTCTTCGGTCCTGTATGCCAGGGGACGAACACTAACCCAGACGTGGATCACCATCGCCTACTCGGCCCTCCGCCTCGCCGCGGTGGCGATTCCATTTGGCGACTGGGGAACGGTTCCGATATCGGTCGCTGGGGCGAACCTCGCCTACTTCATCATCGGCGTAGCCAACGCGAAGTTCAGCCTGTCGTGGTCGACGGGACATATCCTCCGCTCGCTCTGGGGCCCCCTGATTGCCTCAGCCATCGGGGCGGCGGCAGCTGTCAGCTTAAGTCGCACGATCACCGTCAGCGGTCTCGAAGGTCTGACGCTTGTGCTCCTCGGAGCAGGACTGTCGTTCTGTATTGCACTCGTGATCGTCGACTTCGGCAATGTCCGGCGCGATTTCCAGATGGCGAAGTTGTTTCTGCAAGCTCGCTGGCCAGCGAAACGCGACCGCGCGGCCGGTTGACGCCTCAGACCTCAAGGTCAGGCGCCGCTTCCAGAATGCGCGCGACCCTCCGGTATTCCAGGACCCCTTTATAGAGCTGCTGCAGGACATAGCGCGGCGTCATCTTGATCTCCGGCCTTGGTGTCAGAGCGGCCAGCGCTGGGTGATCTGCCAACAGATCCCGGTACGGCTTGGCCCACTTGGCTCCCCAGGGGGCCACCTGCTCCTTCCAGGGGCGCGGATTGGACATGAAGTGATAGATGTGAGGTTTAACCCGCTGCTCCGCGGCCGTTCCGATTAGGAAGCCCGGGAAGTTCCAACGGTTTGCGATCAGCGTGCATCGGTCGCCCACAGCCAGATTCAGAATGTCCTGATCGGGATATTTCATCTTCTGCCCAAACTGCCCGATGGATTTGAGGCACTCCGCCGCAATTTCGGGCCAGCTGGACCGATCGACGACCAAGACACCGCTGTTGAAATACCGGTTCAGCGGCTGGCCATAGCCGATCGCACGTCGTTCCGCCGCCACACGCCCCCGCCACCCTGACGACAGATCGGCAAAGAGACCGGCGGGATCGCGGCAGGCCAGGAACCCGCCCGACGGAATGACCACATCGAACAGCGGGGCGAGAGATCCCGCAACCTGTGTGTCGCCATCAATGTATACAATTCTGTCGTATTCATCCCCGAAGAAAACGTGAATAAAAAGGCGCCCAAACATGATGTGCATATTATCTATTACATTTTTAGAGATATATTTCAACTTTACGCCATGCTGAGATGCCACATCCTCGGCAACCCGCACGTCTTGATTCAATTCTCCAATACACACTATTACTACGTCAGCGACCTCGACTGGAACGTGCTTACGCGCCTGAATACTACTTACGAGCGTCGGAAACAAGTAAGCACTATTTATGACGTAGCAGACGCATCCATTTTTCACCTTCGAAAATTCCTCCTACCCGGGGTACCATTCAACACACTAGGACCGCCCACTTCCTAACTGATCTCGAGCATCTCTCGCGGGTCGAGCCGTCCGCTTATGAGATGGAGCAAGCCAAGCCAGTTCCCGCGGGCCCGACCGACGCGATCCACATGCGCCTCAGGGAAGAACATTCGCACGTGGTTCGCAATCAGGTTGCCGAAGATGATTCGCAAGGAATGCGACCAGCGCATCGTCCCCTTTTTGGCGAGATAAACGGGATTAACGACCTGAGAAAATCCGAGCTTTCCGCCTGGGGTCCGGCCGTTGGAGACACCTCGGTGGACCCCTGCGAATGCGTTCGTTTCAACCACCCGGCCTGTTCGGGCAATCTGGCCGGCGTAATCGACATCCTCCTGCCAGCCGTAGAGCGGCAGGGTTTCATCGAATTCGACACCCTGCATCGCCGAGACCCGGAAAGCCATGTTGCACCCATAGGCAGTGACGATGTCGCGCTGGAGAACAGCAGAAGCTCCGCTGCGCTGATCATAGCTCAAAACGGCTGCCTCGGCGTCAACCAGAGACACGCCGCCGCGGCCCACACCGTCCAGAAGCACCAGCCCGGTTGCGCCAACGATGCTTTGATCGCTAGCGAACACTTGCTCGATGCCCTCGATCGCCCGCGCTGACGGAATGAAGTCGTCATCATAGAAAACGATGACGTCGCAATCGTCGCGGACGGCGTGGACGCCACGGTTTCGCTGGGCGCAGAGCCCCTTGGAGCCAAGAACGACGTCGACCTCCGCGGGCAAACCTGCCGGCACGTCGGCCTGAGACACGGAGGAGATCACAATGCGTGACGGAGCGACCGACTGATCCAGCAGATGACGCACGATATCCCGGCACTCGTCAGGTCGGCCCAAGGTCGCGATAACGACACCCACACGCAGAGGGACCGCGTCGCTCCGTTTGTCCATCATCGCGTCCCTCTCCCCCGATCAAATCCCGGTGCAAAGGATCCTAACATATCTGGCCCTTCGTAGAAGCTCGCGCCACGGGTGCAACGATCGGTCAATACAGTGAACTGGTGAATTTTTTGGCTCCAGCCCCAGCACCGGCGGTCGACGGGCGATCCAGACGTTCGCCCCATGGTCATTGTGCCGACACCGGGCACAACTCGCCCGTTTTGCTTTTAAATCAGTTCAAAGATTTTTCAGGTGATCCGCCAGCCTGACCGTCAAGCCCAAAGCCATCAGCGTCGAATTGGCGTGTCCGCTCGTCGGGAACACCGAACTGCCAGCGATATACAATCCATCAACGCCATGCACTTTGCAGTCCATGTCTACCACGCCGCTTTCCGGCGATTGCGACATTCGCGTCGATCCTGACGTATGCCCCATGTCGATGATTGGGGCTGAAGCGGTGTCGTGCTGCTCGAGCCACGGCTCCAATTGCGGCAGAGGTAGCCCTACGGCTGCGAACTCCGTCCTGAGTGCCGAAGCGACCCTGAACAAGGTCTCCAGTTCCTGGTTCTCAAGACGCCAGTCAACCCGCGCCAGCGGGACCCCCAAAGCGTCCACGCGATCCGACAGCGTGATCCGGCTTTCACGGCGCGGAGGCTGTTCGGAGATGGCATCAACGGCGAGCCCGACGATCTTGTGCGGCAGGCCGCGGTCCTGAAACTCGTGTACCGCCAGGTCCGGTGCGATCTGAATGACAAGACCGATGACCAATTCCCGCAATCGCCGCGGCAGGCGCTCACTGCTGACGAACTTCAGACCGAGTCCCTTGATCAGGAGCGCCGGGCTTTTGAGCGCGACACCGAGGTCACTCAACGGTCGCGCACTCTGCCCGGTCAGGAGCCGCTTCAGCGCGTCCCAGGGATCATCCGGGGCGCGGAGTTCCAGGAAATATACGGCCGCGTTCAGGAGCTTGGCCTCCCGCTGGAACCCGTCCGTCAAGCTCAGCCCTCTGGCGTACATGTGCGACCGTCCGTGGGCACGCACCCCGTAGAAACCGAACAGCCGCGCGATCTGTTCGCCATCCTCCTTCGAAAATACGCCGAGTCTCGCGCTGGGGTGGTCCATGAGGAACCGCCCCACCACATCCAGATCGTTCCCGACGCCCTTGGGCCGAACACGGCGGGAGGCCAGCAGAAGCCGGGGATTGTCGATCGCACCGGCCGCCAGGACGCAGCGCCGCGCCTTCACTTCGAACCGCTGTCCAGCAAGGGTGGAAACCTCGAGACCCGTGAAGCGGCTACCGTCGGAGGTCGTGTGGATGTGTGTGACGGTCGCGTTCAGAAGGATTTTGACGTTGTCCGCCCGCTGATCCGGGATCTCCGAGCCGAACCGCATCACATCGATCGGATTTGATCGCGACCTCGCAAATTGCCAGAAGAAGGACCGGAACACCGTATCCCGAAGCTCCGGCTCCGGTGGTCGTACCCGCAGCAGTTTGAACAACCCATCATCATAGACATTCGGACCGAGGTTGAGCAGCTTCGCCGCACGATCCAGGAACGGCGTCAGGTCCGCCGGCTTCAGCGGCCATCCAGAGTTCTCGACCCAGGTCCGCCTTTCGAAGTCGATATCGTCAAACGTGGCGGACTTCCCCGCCCATGCGACCGTAGAGCCCCCCAGCGCACGGCACCGCAGCCCATAGCCCTGGCCCTCGGCCGACCAGTACTTCATGGCCTCACCGTGGAACGTACGCCGCTTCAACTGGCCCGCGGGATTGGGTGCGCCGACCGACTCCACGTCCAGCAATCTGTTATGGACTTCCGTTTCCTCGGTGAGCCCGCTCTCCAGCACGAGCACGTTCAGCCCAGAGCCCGCCAGTTCACTCGCAATTGTCAGGCCCACCGGGCCAGCCCCCACGATCACCAGATCGCAGAAAAACTCGTGACCCGGCGAAAAATCTTCGAGTTTATCGATCTGCATTCGTGCTCAACAAATTCCCGATCCGCCGAAAGCGAGATGGCCGTTTTGAATCCTCAACCTGTACAGCGAGCCACCAGGCGGACGTTAGCTGACAAGATCAAACATGAAACCCGTGGACAGGGGAAGATAAATCAATCCAGCCAAATGACTTCCAAATCCGCCCAGCCTGACCGGCGTATTTATGTCGGCAAAAGGCCATGCCGCCTTTTGAGCCACAACCAGATTCCCATGGACACGGCCACGCAGGTTTCGGTGATGGTGACACTTTCTGCAGCCCCGAGTGCGCCGTGAAGTGCCACGAGCCACAGGAGCAGTAGAATATTGAGTATACCTGAACCCAGAAGAATGCACGTGTAGGCCCTCGCCATACCGAGCGGGAGCATCACGTTCACCCCGAGCACATTACTGACACCGATCAGAAATATGTTGAGTGAAAGACACTGCTCAACCGGAATGGCCGCAGCATATCCCTTGCCAAGAAACAGTATCGTCGCAAACGGAGCCGTGAAGAACAGGCCGGCGCTTAGGACGAGCGAGAGGGCACCCTGAACGAGAAACAAACGGAGCATCGTCCCCGCAACCTTGTGGCGGGAGTGCACGAGCATCCCGTTAATCCGGGGATACATTGCCGCACTGATCGGTGCCGTCAGGGATTGCCCGGCACGCCGAAGTCTGTCGGCTCCGTCGAACAGACCCGCCTGCCCGCTCCCCCCGAGAAACCCGACCATGACGACATTAGCGTAGGTGTAAAGGCTGACAGCGCCCGTCGATATGAAGAGGGTTCCGCCTTGGCGGATCTGGCTGAGGGCACCGGATATCGAAAATCGTATAGGAAACAGCGGCGCGATCCGTGCGGCGAGCACGAGAGATGCGACGGAGGAGGCCAGCAGGGCCAGGCCCTGGATCAGGGCGGCCATCGCCGCATCGTGTGGCGAGTGAACAAAGATGAACGTCAAGGGTACGGCTGCCAAGCGACCGACAATCGACGCTCCGGCGAAGATGCCCATGCGCTCGACCCCTTGGAGAAAGAAGCCGACCCCCAGCACGTTGCCAGCCAGCGCGACGCTCGACGCCACAAGGACCCAGCCGTAGGTCCGCAGGGTCGGGAACAAGGCTACCGCGACCGTCAAGGCGATCGCACAGACAATGCCAAGGCCACACTTCGCGACAACAACATTCCAGAAAATCGATCTGAGCGCCGCGGGGTCATTGGCAGATCTTGCAACTTGCTGGGTCGCGGACAGATCGAACCCCCAGTTCGCCACTAGCGAGAGATAGGCGACGATGCTGCCGCAGACCCCGAGGAGACCAAACATCTCAACACCGAGGACGCGCGCAAGATAAGGCGTAATAAAAAGCGGAGAGAAGTAAGACAATAATTGGAGAACGTACAATGAAAATATATTTTTTAACACCCCGGACCCTCGTTAGATCGATGTGGCAGCAGACACCCTATCCTGCACCTACACGGAAATATCCTAATTTTTTTAGAAATCCCGCTATGTGCTGTGAGATATGGAAGCCCTTAAAACTCCGGCCGATCGACATCCGCCGCTCTCGCCCCTCGTCCGATTTGGCCCCGTCCCGCAGCGCCAGCACCCACGACACATATCAAAAGACGGCGTTTGCGAACGCTTCATTTTTATACTGTATCAACCGACTGTCGCCCGAAACCTGTTCGGTAAAAAGGACGACATTTGCGACAATCCGACAAGACGCTCCCATCTCCGGCCGGAAAGGCGCCTCTGCTTTCATCGGGAAATATAATGAAGTCCGCACTCGTCCATTATTGGCTGGTGAACCGCCGTGGCGGCGAACATGTTCTCGATGCGCTAGGGGAAATTCTTCCAGATGCCGACCTCATCAGCCATGTCATCGACGAGAAACTCCTCGTCGGTCCCCTCGCGGGGCGCCAAACCCGGCAGACGTTCATCCACAAGCTACCGTTCGCACGCCGACGATATGCCGCCTATCTGCCGCTCATGCCGATCGCCCTTGAGGTGCTCGACATGTCCGAGTACGGACTGATTATTTCAAGCGAGTCCGGCCCGGCGAAATGGGTCATCAAGGACCCGGATGCTCATCACATCTGCTATGTCCACACGCCATTGAGATATATCTGGGACCAGAGGAAGGTATACCAGAAAAAAATTCCGCGAATCCTCCACCCGATAGCGGAACTCTATTCGTCGCATCTCAGGAAATCCGACCAACACTCCTCGCTGGGCGTCGATCAGTTTGTCGCGAACTCCAGCTTCGTTGCTAGACGTATCGAGTCCTACTACCGGCGCGATTCCGTTGTCATTCATCCTCCGGTTCACACCGAGCAGTTCTCGATTCGTCCTGACGTTGACGATTACTACGTCTTTGCCGGCGAATTGCGGGGCTACAAGTGTGCGGATGTTGCCATCGAGGCCTGCAACAGGCTCAAGCGACGCCTGAAGATTATCGGCAGTGGTGCCAGCACCGACTTGGTCCGCAGTGCCGGCCCGCTCGTGGAATTCCTCGGACGCCTGCCGGACGACGCCTACCGGACGACCCTGGCGCGGGCGCGGGCCCTGTTGTTTCCCGGCGTGGAGGATTTCGGGATCATCCCGGTGGAGGCCATGGCGTCCGGTCGCCCGGTAATCGCCCGCGGAAAGGGAGGCGCCATGGACACGGTGGTTCACGGTGAAACCGGGATCCTCTATGACGAACCCACAGTCGAGGGGCTGATGGCCGCCATACTCACATATGAGGCCGAAGAGCGAAACTTTCGACCGGAGTTGTGCCGCCAGCAGTCGCAGCGCTTCGACCATGCGACTTTCATCGAAAAATTCAGTAAGCTCCTCCCGGGATAGAGTCATGCAAGGAGTATAGATTTTGAGTTCTCGGGGAAGGGGTTACCGCTCGGTCCTGGTCGCTGTTGTCGGCCTTGCGTCATCACTGGCGGCCGTGACACTGCTAATATTTGTTGCTCCCGCAGGCAGTCAAACACAAAGCAGCGACGCTGCCGCAGAGATTGATCTCAGCCGGTACCGCCCAACATTCCACGAGAGTTTTTCCGAACTAAGCATCTCCGGTGAACGGGGGTCTCAAGCCCGTTGGTTCGCCCACACACCTTGGAACGGAGACTTTGGAGACGCGAAGTTTGTCGATCCAGGGCAAGGTGGACCTTTCGTCAAACTTCCGAGAGGCATGCGCATCACGGCTTCAAAGGGGAGCGACGGGATCTGGCGCTCGGGATTGATCTCCTCCCGCGATCATGACGGATATGGAGGCAGCGGCTTCGCGCAGACATACGGCTACTTCGAGATAAAGGCGCGGCTTCCGGATGGCGACGGCGTGTGGCCCGCATTCTGGCTGATCGGTGTCGACAAGAGTGGGGCTGCCTCAGAAATCGACGTGATTGAGTACTATGGTCGATTTCCCGAATATTATCATGCAACAACTCACATTTGGGGAAAAGGCGGAGACAGGTCCGAAAATACGTTAATCCGGGTTCCCCGCCACAGCCTCACCACTGGCTACAATACGTTCGGCGTTTCGATCGAACCGGATTTCACAACCTTTTTCCTCAACCGCCGACCCGTTCATTCCGAGAAAACGCCTCGGGAATATAATCAGCCATTCTACCTACTCGCCAACCTTGCCTTGGGAGGGGGGTGGCCAATCTCGAACCTGCACGGCAATCAATCGATGGATATAGAATACATCAATGCCTATCAGCGAAAATAGGCGCGCTGGATCAATGGGATCCCCATGACATCAACAGCCTCAATTCTGACGCTCGCATAACAGCCACCGAGAGAAACCGCCTTGATCAACGCTGACTCGGAACCCCAATCCGCGCGCTTGACGGCCCTCGACGGACTTCGGGGTGTCGCCGCGCTGGCCGTGGTTCTGCTTCACGGAACGCAGATCTTTTCTTTGAAATGGGTTCCGGCACAGGCCTTTTCAGCCGTGGATTTTTTTTCATGATGAGCGGCTACGTGATTTCCCGGACCTACGACCCCAAGCTTCCCAAGCTGACGGCCACCGAATTCATGGCGCGACGCTTCACCAGGCTGTATCCGCTCATCTTTCTCGGTGTCTTGCTGGGATCTGCAGCACTAACTGTGCGGGCGATAACACGTCACGATCCAGGCTTTGCCCAAGTCGGCGTCGACACCCTCTGTGCACTCTTCGTGCTGCCGAGCTTCTATCTCAGCGACTACAGCATCCGTGTCTTCGACTTGAACCCCCCATTGTGGTCCATGTTTTTTGAACTCGGAGTGAGCCTCATTTTTGCTCTGACCTTCTCTGCACTGAGGAGACCCGCTCGCCTGCTGGGGGTCGTCCTGCTCAGCGCGACCCTCCTCGCCGCAAGCTCGATTGTGCTGAATCAGGGGGCGTTCGGGCCGGTCTATTTCCCACTAGGCGGTCTGCGAGTGTCATTCTCATTCTTCGCAGGCGTCGCGCTGAGCCGAGCACGTTTTCTTGATGCGCTTCAAAACAAGATTCCAGGAATTTCGATTGTATTTCTGGCAATCATATTGTCTTTTATACTACTGAATGGACAGCCTGAGAATTCATTCACCTATTTGATAAATACTTTTTTGTATTTTCCATTGATCATTAGCGTTGCAGTCTGCGCCCGGCAGCCGACCGGTGTTTTCGGGCGCATCCTGATCACTGCAGGAATCATTTCATTTCCCGTCTATGCGATCCACCATCCCATCATTCGCGCAATCTACAGCCTGCCTGTGGTGCACAACCTCGGCGAACTCGAGCGGCGTTTCGTTCTCGCCGGAACGGTTTGCGCGACGTCTGCGGCCGCGTGGGCTGTCGCCGTTTCCTATGACCCGTATGTGAAAGGTCTTCTGTCCCGGAGCGGATGGCTGCGAGCGCACCTCAGGCATGTCCAGAGCGGCAACGGCGACCCGAGTTGGCGCTGACACCATGGCACAATCCACACGCCCTGGAACGCATTCGATAGGTCGACATTCGCAAATCGATGGATGTCTTACGTTTCCAAGACTCCAGATGCCGCGCAAACCGGAGAGAACCTCTAGATGAGATATATTTCCGGAATCGACGGCCTCAGAGCCTTGGCAATCCTTGCTGTCATGGCCGTCCATCTCAGCACCCGTCTGTTTCCCGGGGGGGCGATCGGCGTTGACATATTCTTTGTCATAAGTGGCTTCCTGATAACCTCGATACTGGCCCGCGAATTCCAAAATACTGGAACAATTTCGCTTAGGAACTTTTACGCAAGGCGCACCATTCGCCTCTTGCCCGCAATTGTCCTGGTGGTCTGCACGGCAACGATCGTGTCCAAGTTCGTCGGGGGCCCGGGCCACCACCCCTTGATTGACGGCGCCGTGACCTTGGCCTTCTCGATGGATTTTATCAGAAGCACGTCGCACTACGCTGATCTATCGACCCTCGGGCACACATGGTCACTGGCGGTCGAGGAACAGTATTACCTTCTGTGGCCATTTTGCCTCTTGGGATTGCTCGGGAAATGGCCAACACGGAAGGGCCTCATCACCGGGGTCCTCATCGCCGTGGTCGTTGTATGGCGGTACTACCTCTACGCCACCAATGCGCCCCAAATGCGGATCTACTACGCTTTCGACACCCGGGCCGACCAGCTTCTCATTGGATCAGGGCTCGCGCTCTTGGCGCAGGATTCCCGCTCAAAGCAGCTGTTGACGAACCTGGGGAAGCTTTGGCCGCTGGCCCTGGGGGCCATCGCATACTTTGTCCTGATCGGATACTATCCAGGCCTCTGGTTTGCTGGTCCCGGCTTTGTCACCACGGCGGCCGCCTCGGTGATCCTGCTTTGTGAAGTCACTCAGAACCGGGAGGGGCGACTTTCAAAGCTCTTCAGTTGGCGACCGATCGCCTGGATCGGCACGATTTCCTACGGCCTGTATCTATGGCACTGGCCGATTCTGCTGACCGCACGGTACCTCTATGGCGGCGGTCCGCTCGAGAAGCATGACGGATCGATCGGTCACGAGCAGATGGTTGGCATTCTAGCAGTCCTTCTATCCGTATTGGTCGCAGACCAGTCCTACCGCTGGGTAGAAAAACCGATGCTCGCGTGGAAGCGGCGGTTCGAGCCGAAAAAGGAACTCAAGCCCTCATAATTCGCTGCCATCCGCTGACCTGCGCTCAACCCTTCTTTTCGACAGGAATGACGGGCTCCAGCTTCCCCCATTGGATGGGCCTTATAAGCCCGGAGCGCCAGTGCCGCAGAACCCACCAGTAGAACCGCACGGGATCGATACTGCCCCGAAACCCCATGTTTCCGAAGGGTCGAGTCAGCCACCCCAGGGCAGCCACCGTCGTCGCAAGATGCCGCTGGGTTACGATCAAGCCCGCGCGGGTGCGCCCGCCAAACGTCAGAACTTCCTTGTGCACCGGCCCATAGCTTTGCAGGAACCTGTCCCGCTCCACCTCAGCGGGCGTGCTTCCCGTTTCCGCGATCATCTTGTGGAGGGCACCGCCAACGGGACGCGTGTGCAGTACCTGAACGGCGTCGATGATGGCCACACGCGTCCGCGGATCGGACGTAAACCGCTGCCAGACGAAATCGATGCCGAAACCGGTTTTCGCCGTCCGGAAAAGCGGCAGGACCTTCCTGAGCATGCCGGCCGACAGAACCGGGACCATCAACTCGACGAAGTTCACATTACGGAATTCATAGAGCGGAGAATTTAGGGTCGTGAGGTGTGACACGTAGCTCCCCGCCCTCAGGCTTGGTTGAGCGAGTTCGAACTGCTCCCTGCGCATGTACCCCAGCAACCGGTTCAGATCGGCAGGCGATGCGCTGATATCGTCGTCTGGCAACCAGAAATATTCATATTTATCAAGGCATTCCGGATTTCGAGCGAAGAAGTCGAATATACCATCCCACTTCCCGCCCTGGTATCGGTGAACATACGCCGCTTCCGGGAACGCCGCGTCGTCGTCGTTCCCAAAGTAGCTGACCGCGAGGTCCCACTCCAGTTCACCAGACAGCCACTCCCGATGCAGTGACGCGTCTCCACAGCGGACTACTATCAGGCCGTCAAGTTTCGACATCCGCATCTCCCCGCCAGCAATAGTCCCCGGACCTGCAAAATCCGGGCCGCGTCCGCCGTCTCATCGCGCAATCCAGCTCTGCCGGCCCCGGACCTAGCCCGGACCTGCGATCTCGGCATTGGCGGCGGCAGCGCGGATCAGGTCGTCCAGGCCCTGCGCCAGCGCTGCGGGGGTCACGGGCTTGGCAATGAAGTGGTCCGCACCGGCCTGCATCGCGTCGTCCACATGCCGCGGCAGGACATTGGCGCTGAGCATGGCAATGGGCGTGCGGGACCGTCCTAGCCCCACCTCCAGGTCCCGCATGGCGCGGGCGGCGCTGACGCCGTCGAGCACCGGCATCTGCATGTCGAGCAGCACCAGTTCCCAGTCATGGCGCTTGAAGGCTTCCACCGCCTCCGCGCCGTTGGCCACGAGGGTCACATCAACCCCCATCGGGGCCAGCATCAGTTCGATGATCCGGCGATTGGCGGGGTGATCCTCCGCCACCAGCGCGCGGACGGGCGCGTCCTCCGCCTCGTCCCCCGGATCGGTCCGGTCTTCCCAGACCCCGGCCCGGCCCGGACCCGCCGACCGCCGCTCGTCGGCGGATTTCTGGGCCGCCCCCGGCGATCCACCGACAAAGTCCAGGACGTCATCGACGACGCGGGTCAGGGCGGCACCGGAGTGCGCGATCAAGGAGACCATCTCGGCCTGTTCCGGCGTCAGCGGACCCGCACCCAGCGCTCCCACGAGACCGATCACTCCGTGCAGATGGTCACGCAGTTCGTGACTGATCAGGGTCAGGAATTCGGTCTTTGCGCGACTGGCCGCCTCGGCGGCGTCCCGGTCGCCATGGGCTTCGTCGGCCAGGGCCCGCGCCGCGATCAGCAAGGTCGCCTGTGCGGCGAGCACGTGGGCTCCGTCCCGGGCCGAATCACTCGGCGACAGGTCCGCTGGAGTGAGGGGGGGAACGCTGTTGATCACCGGATCGCCGCTGGCCGTCAGGGCCGCATATCCGACGAGGAACAGATAGCCACCCTCCGTCGGGCTCAGGCTGCCCCGCAGCAGGATGTCCTCGCCGCGCCCCCGCAGCGTGACCCGCGTCCGGGCCGAGACCAGACCCGGCAGCGCCTCCACGGAGGTCGCCGGATCAAGGATGAAGTGGTCCGTCAGCGCAGATCCCGGAACCACGGCGGGTGATCGCCGCGTCAATGCCGGGCCGATGGCCAGGATCCGCAGGCGCGCATCCGTCCGCAGGTAGGCGGGAAAGAGGAAGGCCAGCGTTTCCGCGTCGATGGACAGAGACAAGGTGACGCTCCTCAACTTCCGCATGGATATTCGGGCCCGCGAACTGGACTGCCGCGGCCGGCCATCGATCACACGACGACATTTTCACGATCTCTGACGCAAACAAACACAAACCGCAAATGCCGCCCGGATCGCGGGCCAAACCCGCTCGCCCGGCACCCGGACCTGCCGGGGATCGGCGTGGATGACGCGAGGGGTCACGTCAAGCTTTGAGCAGCCATCATGACTCCGGCCAAATAAAAAATGCCAACTGGACAGATATTTTCGAATCAAATGCCACCATGGCCTGTCGTTTTTGCTTTTTCACTCAATTGAGAAAAATTCGTCCAGCATTCCATCTCCAATTATTTTCTCAGAATATTTTCAGTCCGGATTGTGCATGCCCGATTCTCTATTTGGCCGACTTTGGCGAACGTCGCTTTCCTGCTCACTGTTGATCATGAAACGACATCAGGGTTTGATCAGAAATAAATTTCACCCCGGAAATTTTCTTCGGCGACGGATCCCGCGCGAGACTTGAAAAGGCCGCAGCAATATGGTGATTGTAATGCCCAAAATGGGCCGTGCTGGATCTTTTCAGGGCGGAACGAGTGGAGCAATCACGACCGTATGCTGAGTGGCGCTTTCCAGCGCCACAAAATGGGCAGGTCGAAGTCTTGGTGTGATGAGCTTGGCTGATCTCGATTCGCAGGACCGAACAAAAGCAGTGGACACGCAGGGATCCGATGGCCCCGGCAGCTCGCTGCGCCGGAACTACCTTCTTCTCCGCAAACTGTTCGTGCTGGCCGGGGATATCCGCGCGAACTTCCGGGTGGAGATCGACGAGATCTATCTGATCCTCTGCCTGATCTTCGTGGCTGACGCCGACCGCCTGACCGGTGCGGACGCCCGGCGTGCCGGCGGTGCCAGCGCCCACACCATCTCGCAGATGACCGATATTCCCCGGGAAACCGTGCGGCGCAAGATGCAGCGCCTGATCGGCATCGGGGCCGTGATCCAGGACACGGGCAAGCTGTACCGCCTCGACCCGGACAGCCGCCTCGTGCTATCGGTCCTGTCGGCGCTGGGTCGCCTTACCGATGATGTGAGCGCGCGGGCGGACTGAGGCAATGATCCGATTGTCGGCTGACCCGGCAGTGCGCGACATCGTCATCAGAGCCAACGCTTTCGATTGGAACGAGACTTGACCCCGACCCAGTTCGAGCGAAGCTCACTAGAGATTGCGTCTCAATATTCGATTGAAACACGAATGTAGCACATTTCACGAATACCAATTCATTTTATCCTCTTATATTTGGCTTTCAATCACATAATAGATATAGCGTGAAATTTCACGGCGTACTTGGTACTATTTTATTTGCATAAATTGCATTTATATTATCAACCACTCGATGGCCCCTGTCATTCATGGTTACTTAAAACAACTGCTAATATGCCACTAAACTACGCCGAACGAGCCCGGACATCCGACATGACGCTTGAACTCGCGGTCATCCTGCCGACGCTGAATGAGCGGGGAAATCTCCGTGGACTGGAGCGGCGACTGGCGGCGGCCCTTGAGGGCGTGGACTGGGAAGCCATCATCGTCGATGACAACAGCCCGGACGGCACGGCAGACGAAGCCCGAGCGCTGAGCCTTGAAAACCCCCGGATCCGCTGCATCCAGCGGATTGATCGGCGCGGTCTCGCCAGTGCCGCGATCGAGGGCATGTGCGCCACGGCGGCACCGGTCGTCGCCGTCATGGACGCAGACCACCAGCACGATCCGGCGCTGCTGCCCAAGATGCTTAAGGCCATCGGGTCCGGCGAATACGATCTCGCCTACGCGAGCCGCTTCGCGGAAGGCGCCAGCACGGACAAATGGGGGCAGCCGGGCCGGGTCAAGGCGTCGGGACTGGCCAATGCCATCGCCCGCCGGGTCACAGGAGTTGACCTGAGCGATCCAATGAGCGGCTACTTCATGATGCGCGCGGAGACGCTCCGGCAGCACGCCGGCGGACTGTCTGGCGTAGGCTTCAAGATCCTGCTGGACATTCTGGCGACGGTCTCCCCCCCGATGCGGGTGAAGGAGTTCCCCCTCGACTTCGCCGCGCGGGTGGCCGGCGAGAGCAAGCTTGACCGGACCATCGTGTTCGAATTCCTCGTCGGCCTCTACGACAAATGGCTGGGCCGGGTCATTCCGACACGCTTCGCCCTCTTCGGTACCGTCGGCGCCATCGGCGCCGTGGTTCATTTGGCCGTGCTGGCCCTGACACTTTGGCTGGTCTCCGCCAGTCCCGCGGGCGTCACGACGTCCAAGGAGGCCGCGTTCATCGTCGGACAAACGGTGGCGGCCATCACGGCGATGACCTTCAATTTCGAGCTCAACAACGAACTCACCTATGCTGATAAGCGTCTCCGCGGATTGATACCCCTGCTTACGGGTTGGGCGAAGTTTGCCGCAGCCTGCGCCGTGGGGATGGTCGCGAATATCGGCGTCTCGAGCATCCTGATGAGTCGCGGAATAGACGCCCTGCCGGCAGCCATCTGCGGGATCGCTCTCGCGTCCGTCTGGAACTTCGCCCTGTCTTCGAGGTTCGTCTGGGGCAAGTACGGGACCTAGTCCCGGTCGACTTGAACGTCGCCGCCGACACCCGCGCTGGACTGGCCCCGGACACGGGCAAGCTGTACCGCCTCGACCCGGACAGCCGCCTCGTGCTATCGGTCCTGTCGGCGCTGGGTCGCCTTACCGATGATGTGAGCGCGCGGGCGGACTGAGGCAATGATCCGATCTTTGGTCCTCCTGGCGGCTGTTCTCCTGGCCGCCGGGCCCGGCGTTGCGTCTGCGGCGGAGGATGCCCCTTGGTCGGTGAGCGTACAGGCCACCAGCCTGACCCAGTATCACCCGGCCTTCCGCTCCAGCGTGCGGGGGCCCAACAGTCTCGATCCGGGCAGCCGGGGAAACACCACCAACGACGCCACCCTGTTCCTGGGCTACCGTCCATGGGCGGGCGGCGAGGTCTGGCTGGACGGGGAACTCGATGACGGGTTCGGCCTCTCCAACACCCTGGGCGTGGCCGGGTTTCCCAGTGGGGAAGCCTACAAGGTCGGCCGGAACTATCCGTATTTCCGGCTCCAGCGATGGTTCCTCCGCCAGACCGTGAACCTCGGCGGTGAAAGCGAGTCCGTGGCTGCGGATCAGAACGTGCTGGCCGGGACCCGGACACGCGACCGCCTGGTGCTGACGGCGGGTCGGATCAGTGTCGTCGACATCTTCGATACCAATCGCTATGCCCACGACCCCCGGGCGGACTTCATGAACTGGGCCGCCATCGACACGGCCAGCTTCGACTATGCGGCCGACGCCTGGGGCTACACCTGGGGCGGGGCCGCAGAGCTGTGGCAGGGGCCGTGGACGTTCCGGGCCGGGCTGTTCGACCTGTCGGACGTCCCCAACAGCAAGCGCCTCGACCCGACCCTGGGACAGTTCCAGACCCTCGCGGAGATCGAGCATCGCCAGACCCTCGGCGGTCGCCCCGGTGCGATCCGGGTGACCGGGTTCCTGACCCGGGGCCGGATGGGCCATTTCTCTGCCGCCCTTCGCGCAGCGGACCTCTCTGGCGGCCCTCCGGACGTGGCGGCCGTCCGCACCTATTCCAGTCGGGGCGGGGTCAGCGTGACGGTCGAACAGGAACTGGCCGATGGCCTGGGCGGTTTCCTGCGGGCGGGCGTCGCCGGCGGCGATTCGGAGGCCTATGAGTTCACCGACGTGGACCGGGCGGTCGCGGCGGGCCTTTCCAGCACCGGTGCCCGCTGGGGCGCACCGGATGACACCGCAGGGCTGGCCCTGATCGCCAACATGGCGAGCCACCCGCGCCAGGCCTATCTGGCGGCCGGGGGCGTTGGGATTCTCGTGGGCGACGGACAGCTTCGCCACGCCGGGACGGAAGAGATCGCCGAGGTCTACTACAAGCGGGCCGTCGCCCGATGGCTGCAGGTCACTGTCGACTATCAGGCCATCTTCAACCCGGCCTACAATCGCGACAACGGTCCGGTGTCGGTTCTCGGCCTGCGGCTGCACGTCCAGAACTGAGCCCCCGCCGCCACCCCGGCGCGCTCAGCTGACCCCCATCTCGATGGAAAACCGGACCAGGTCCGCCGTTCGGGAGAGGCCCAGCTTGGTCTTGATCTGGGTGCAGGTATTGGCCACCGTCTTGTACCCCACCCCCAGGGCCTCGGCGATCTCCGCCAGGCTCTTGCCCGCCGCCAGCAGCCGCAGGATTTCCAGGTCCCGGGTGCTCAGACGGCTGATCGGCTCCCCCGCCGTCGCACGGCCGACGGCCATGGCCTGGGCGATGTCCGCCTCCACATAGCGCCCGCCGGCGGCGACCTTGCGGACCGCCTCGAGCAGCTCGTCCGGCGAAGCGTTCTTGCTCAGATAGCCCGTGGCCCCGGCATCGAGGGCACGGGCGGCGTAGAGCGGCTCGGCATGCATGCTGAGCACCAGAATGCGCCGGGACCGGTCGTCGAGCAGCAGGCGGGAGATCAGCTCCAGCCCGCCCAGCCCCGGCAGATTGAGGTCGAGGATCACCAGATCCGGCCGCTCCTGCCGGGCCACGGCCAGGGCGTCGCGCCCATTGGCCGCCTCCACGACGCCCACCTCCTGGATCGTGGCGAACATCCGGCGCAGTCCGTCGCGGACAATGGCGTGGTCGTCGACGATGAGGATCTTCATCCGGGAAGGACCTCCTGCCCGGCCGTCGGATCGGAGCGCTCCGCCGGTCCCCGGGCCGGTGCCACCGCCTCCACCGTCCAGCCACGACCGGGGGTGGCGTCGATCCTCAGTTCGCCCCGGGCGGCGGCCATCCGCTCGCGCATGCCGCGCAGGCCGAAGCCGGACCCGGCACGGGGCTCCGCCGGACCGGCACCACCGTCGTCAACCACCTGCACGCGGATGCGACCGGGGTCCGGCACGGAAAGGTCCACCCCGACGGCCTTCGGCCGGCCATGCCGCACGGCGTTGCTGAGAGCCTCCTGGGTGACGCGCCACAGGGCCTCGGCCTGACGGGTCTCCACCTCCTCGTCGCCGATCTCGCAGCGAAGGGTGAAGGTGATGTCGGGACGCTTGGCCTGCCAGAAGGCCACGGCGTCCGCCAGGGCCATGGGCAGGCCGAGATCCACCTCCGGCGTCGGACGCAGCTGGTTCAGCATGCCCCGCACCTGACGCTGCATGTGATCCACCGCCGCGGTGATGGAGGCGAGGCGCTCCTCCGCCTCCGCCACCCGGTCGGCACGCACCAGCCGCCCGGCCAGACTGGCATCCAGGCTCACCGCGAACAGATAGGGGCCGATCTCGTCATGCAGGTCCCGGGCAATTTCGGCCCGTTCCTCGTCCTGCAGGGTCAGGAGCTGCGCCTCGAGATTGCGGTTGCGCCGGTCGATGTCCGCCAGCTGCTCGGCCATGGTATTGAAACCGCTTCCCAGCGTGGCAAGCTCGGCCACGCCGCGGGCGGGGACATGGGCGGAGTAGTCCCCGTCACCGATCCGGCCAAAGGCCTGGGAGAGCTGCGTGAGAGGGCGCAGCGCCGCCCCGATCACCGCATGGATCATGACGCCGCCCAGCAGGCTGAAGGTCGCGAAGGCCGCCACCATGCGGGCCAGCTCGCTCCACGCATCGGCCACGTCCGCGGCCTCGAGGGCCTGGAGACGGACGGTTCCGGTCCGCGCCGGGCCCGCCGTCAGGACAAAGGCCGAGGGCTGCGGCCGCATCCACGCCACGAACCAGTCCGGGGCCGGATGGGTCGGAAGCTGGGGCCGCGACTGCTGCAGTACGCGCCCCTGCCCGTCGAAGGCCGTCGCCAGTATGTGCCGGGACCCATCGAAGGACTGCACGAAGCGGACCAGATCCTGGGTGGCGTGGCCGGACTGGCGAAGGTCGCCGAACGGCTCCGCCGCGCTCTGACGCGCGCCGTCCAGAGCCGCCTGGAGCTCATCCCGCAGGCTGTCCCGGGCCCGCAGGCCCGCCCCGATCGCCCCCGCCACCAGGCTCAGGGCGAAGGTGGCGCCCACGGCCAGCAGCACGCGGGACCGCAGGGCACGCGGCCAGGCCAGGACGGACGAGATCAACCCTCGAGACAACCGGATGGGCCCCTTGCCGGAAAAGCGCGCGGGATCGGGAAAAATTCCCGACAAACTCGGGAAGCCGCCCCATGGCGACTTGACCGCGATATCCGTAAACCCAGTAAGACTGGTTCGACAACCGGTTCCACCCGTCCGTGCAGAGTGCGTCGCCCGAAATGTCCAGGTTCCTGTTGCTGTCGACCTCCGTCCTCGTCCTGGCCAGCCTGGCGGGGGCTGGGTCGCCCCGCGCCGCCGAGACGGCGCCGGCGGACGCAGCCGCCGACCCCACGCAGACGGTGGAGGCGGTGCACGTCAACGCCCGGCTGAACGCGGCCCGGGACCAGATCCAGCCCAGCCTCGGGGCGTCGGTCTACACGATGGACACCCAGGCGATCCAGAACATCCCCGGCGGGGACAATGTGTCCCTGAACCAGGTCGTGCTGCAGGCGCCCGGCGTGGCTCAGGACAGTTTCGGCCAGCTGCACGTCCGCGGCGAGCACAACGGCCTCCAGTACCGGCTGAACGGGGTGATCCTGCCCGAAGGTCTCAGCGTGTTCGGCCAGGCTCTCAGTCCCCGGCTGGCGGGAAAGGTGGCACTGATCACCGGGGCCCTGCCCGCCCAGTACGGCCTGCGCACGGCGGGCGTCGTGGACATCTCCACCAAGGCGCGGTTCGAGAATGCCGGCTCCGTCGGCCTCTATGGCGGCTCCCATGGGCAGGTGGAGCCCAGCTTCGAGTACGGCTTCAACCAGGGAGACGTGAACGGCTTCGTCTCCGGCTCGTGGATGCACAGCGACCTGGGCATCGAGAGTCCGAATGCCCGGTCCACGCCCCTGCATGACAGCACCGACCAGGTGAACGGCTTTGCCTATCTCGAGAAGGTCGTGGGGCCGGACAGCCGGCTGGCCCTGATCCTCGGCAGCTCGGTGGACCGGTTCCAGATCCCGGACACGGCAGGACAGACGCCGGGCCTGCGGCTGGGTCCCGGAGGGGGAACCCCGCTGACCGTCAATGGCCAGACCACCTTTGACAGCGCGCGACTGAACCAGACCCAGAAGGAACTGACCCACTACGGCGTGGTCAGCTATCTGCGCTCCGGCGAGCGGTTCACGGGACAGGTCTCCCTGTTCGCCCGTTACTCCACCCTGGATTTCACCCCTGATGCCCAGGGCGACCTGTTGTTCAACGGCATCAGCCAGACGGCGTCCAAGTCCGATACGGCGGGCGGTCTGCAGGCCGAGGGCGTCTATCACGCCGATGCGGCCCACACGATCCGGACCGGGCTGATCGTCCAGGTGGATCGTTCCACCAGCCGCACGGCCTCGCAGGTGATCCCCCTGGCAGCGGACGGATCCCAGCTGGGCAGCCAGCCGGTCGCCGTCACCGATAACGGGGCGCAGACCTCGGCGACGGAGAGCCTCTATGTCCAGGACGAATGGGCCCTGACACCGGACCTGACCCTGAACTACGGTCTGCGCTATGACCGCTTCAACGGCTTCCGCGATCAGGATCAGGTCAGCCCGCGGGTGAATCTGGTCTGGAAGCCCCTGGCCGCGACGACCGTGCATGCGGGCTATTCCCGCTATTTCACCCCGCCGCCCTTCGAGCTGGTGGGCTCGACCTCGGTGGCGAAGTTCGCGGGCACGACCGCCGCCTCCCCGGGCACCCTGGACACCACACCCTATGCGGAGCGATCCAACTACTACGACATCGGCGTGGAGACCCAGCCTGCCGCAGGCCTGAGCCTGGGCCTCGACACCTACTACAAGTCCAGCCACGACCTGATCGACGAGGGCCAGTTCGGGGCACCGATCATCCTGACGCCCTTCAACTATGCCAACGGGCTGCAGTACGGGATCGAACTGTCCTCGAGCTACGCCCACGGGCCCCTGTCGAGCTATGCCAACCTCGCCTACGGCATCGCCCGGGGGCGCAACATCATCTCCAGCCAGTTCAATTTCGACCCCGCGGAACTGGCCTATATCCGCAACCACTACATCTATCTCGACCACGCGCAGAAGTTCACCGGATCCGCCGGGGCCGCCTACCGGCTGGGCCCGACGACCGTCAGCGCCGACCTGGTCTATGGCTCGGGCCTGCGCCGCACCGGCGACATCCCCAACGGCCGGTCCGGCCCGACCTATACGGTGGTCAACCTGTCGGTGAGCCACAGCCTCGACACCGGCCATCTGGGCCAGTGGACCGCCCGTGTCGACCTGATCAATGCCTTCGACAAGATCTACGAGATCCGGGACGGCAGCGGCGTGGGCGTCGGCGCGCCCCAGTACGGGGCCCGCCGGGGCCTGTTCTTCGGCCTGCGCCGGGAGATCTGATCAGAACAGCTTGCGATCGATGTCGGTATAGGGGCGGACGCGGCACACGCCCTCCCGGACATCGTCCATCACCGTATCCTGGTCCAGGGTCGCGATCCGTTCGTCCTTCATGTGCCCGGAGCGGCGATTGATGCTGAGGGTCCGCCTGGTCACGACGGGCCCCTCCGTCACCGGCCGGCTGGTCAGGGTCGCCACGTCGGCCAGCAGGGTCAGGTCGTTCACCGTCTCGCAGGTGTCCTCGCACCAGCGGCGCTGTTCGAGATCCACGCGCAGATGGGTCCTGACCGCCACCATGCGACGCTTGACCATGTGCTGGAGACTGCAATCCAGGTCGAACCTGGAGGGGGGATCCCCCTTCGGTGTCGACCGGGAGGCCGCCGCAGCCGTTACGGCCGTCCCGGCCAACAGCACGGCGGCGATTCCCCCGCAGACCCTCCGTCCCCCGCCCATCTGCTCAGGTCTCCGCACCGATTCGCGGGTCATGTTAGCACGCCCCGCTAGTGTCGCAGGGTGAGGGAGATCCGCACCGTCGTCGGCGGTCCATAGGACAACAGGCCGTTGGCGTCCCGGGCGGTCTGGGCCCGCTGTCCGATATTGTCGACGGCGATGCAGAGCTCCCGCCCCGGCTGGAAGGTCCAGGCCGCCTGAGCCGATCCCGCCGTCGCCGCCCGCAGGGGCCGCTGGTTCTGGTCATCGTCGAAGCGCCGTCCCTCCCGGCGGACGTCACCGCTGAGCCGGACGGTCGGGGCGACCTGCCAGTCCAGCCGGGCGTCGATGGCCATGTCCGGTGTCCCCGCCGGTCTCAGTCCGGTCAGGCGGGGCGCTCCGCTGCCCCCGTCGACCCTGGCCCGGGTCAGGGCACCGGACAGGGTCAGCGTCAGATCGTCGCTCAGGCGGGCCAGCGCCGACAGCTCTGCGCCGGTCGCGTTCACGGCGTCCACGTTCCGGCGCTGGCGAAGGACGCCGCCTGTGGGAATGAAGCCTGCCACGCTGTCGGTAATGGGCCCGCTGGCGACGGTGACGTTGGTCACGGCGTCCGCCAGCCGGTTGGCAAAGAGACCGGCCGTCCAGCGGAACAGGCCGGCCTTGCCGTTCAGTCCGATTTCCGCCCCGGACAGTCGCTCCGGCTTCAGGGCGGGATTGGCCTCGGTGACGTCATTGCCCACCCGGAAGGGCCGGTGCAACTCGTTCAGGGTCGGCGGCCGGAAGCCCACATAGGTCGCGGCCCGCAGGGTCAGGCCGTCCATCAGCGTCCGGGTCCCCGCCAGCCGGGCGGTGGGCGCGACCCCGTCCCGGTCCGGGGCGGACAGGTTGAGGGTCCGGGCACCGGTCGCGGCATTGGTTTCCAGGCGATGGGCGTGGCTGTCCCGCCAGTCGTCGGCGCGCACGCCGCCGCCCAGGGTCCAGTCCTTCCCCTGCGTCGCGGCCTCGGCAAAGATCCCCACCATGTCGGCATCGCCGCCCGCCACCCGGTTGCGGGTGAAGGTGCCGGTCAGATAGCGGAACTGCTCCCGGCTCTCCCCCGATGCGCCGTGCAGGTCCATGCCGCTGCGCAGGGTCAGCCCACCCTGGATCAGCTGGGCCTCCAGGCTCGCACCGAAGCCCAGGGCCGGCGTGTCGTATTGCCGGTTGGCCGGGGTGGCCGTCGCCCGGCCGACGGAGGTGGCGACGGAGGTGTTGTAGAGGTTGGACCCGGTCACCCAGCCCTGGGCCCGCCAGCCGAAGCCGCCCCTCGCGGGCGAGGTTCCGGCGGTGATCGCCAGCTGCTCCCCGGTGGAGCGGGACAGGGCCCCGGCAATGCCCGATCCCCGCCGCTCGGAATAGCCCGACAGGCGGGCGGACAGATAGATGTCACCCAGGTCCCCGTCATAGCGGATCGCCGCCGAGGTGGCATCGAGGGTCAGGGCCCGATCGGCAGCCCCCCGCCCCTGCACCACGGGAATCCAGCCGTCGCTGCTGTCATGGGAGAGGTCCGCCGACACATGACCGCCGACCGCGGCCAGGGCGGTCTGGGCAAAGGCCTGGCGCTCGCCCAGCCCGCCGGCCCGCACCGCCAGCACGGGATCGTCGGACCGGGCCAGCGCGATCAGTCCGGTGAGGGCCACCGGCCCCTCGCGCACGGATCCTGCGCCCCGGACGATGTCGGCCGAGGCCAGCCCCGCAGACGGGATGGCCGACCAGATCACCCAACCGCCGAAGGGATCGTTCTGCGGCACGCCGTCCAGGGTCACCAGCGCCCGCCCGGCTCCAGTACCGGCGATGGCGCGCACAGAGATGCCCTGGGTCGTGGGATTGGCCGCCTGGCTGGACGCCCGGCGAAACAGGGAGACACCGGGGGTGGCCGTCAGGGCATCATCGATCCGGGCGCTGCCGGACAGCACGTCTGTGTCGATTCGGATCCAGGACAGGCCCGTCAGGTCCGGAACGGGGGGCCGGCGGTAGTCCGCCACCACCACGGCCTCGAGCAGCGGCGCGGGCGGAGCGGTCACGGGAGGCAGATCGGTCAAAGGCATGAACAAAGGTGGCCTTGCATGGCGACGGAATGGGTCCAATCTCTGGTGGACCAATCCCACGCTCCGGGCAAGCGACCCCGGTCCCCTGCCCGCCGGCGTCCGACACCCTGCCTTCCTCCGAGACCGATGACCACGCGCCTCACCTCAGCCCCCCTGGTCGCCGCCGATGAGCTGGCCGCCTTCGAAGCCGCCCGGCGCGCCTGCGACGGGGAGACCGGGGCCATCGTCTGCTTCACCGGACTGGTCCGGGCCGAGGCCGGGGCCGTGTCAGCGCTGGAGCTGGAGGCCTATCCCGGTTTTGCCGAGCGGCAGATCGACGCCATGGCCGCCGCCGCCGCGGAACGGCATGGCCTGCTGGACTGGCGCATCGTCCACCGGATCGGCCGGATGGACCCCGGCGCCACCGTGGTCTTCGTCGCCACGGCCGCCCGGCACCGCCGCAGCGCCTTCGAGGCCTGCGACCAGATGATGGACTGGCTGAAGAGCCGGGCCCCCTTCTGGAAGAAAAGCCACGAAGCCGACGGCAGCCGCTGGATCGAGCCCCGTCCGCAGGACTATACGGACGCATCCCGCTGGGATTGAGGAAGAGGACCC
>CAISEP010000003.1 GCA_903884425.1 uncultured Caulobacterales bacterium
TGTGCGGTTCCTTGGCGTAGGATTGGCAAAGCCGCTCGAATACCTGTTCTTGACGTTCATGGTCGGCGTTGACGGTGAACGCCATGAGCTGGTCGAGCGTCACTCCGTCGTCGGCGTAGATATCGAGCAGCTTGGGCGAGACTGACGCCAGTCGCAGACGCTGCTTCACGACGGACACGGCCACGAAAAATGCGGCGGCGATATCCTCCTCGGACTGGCCTTTGTCGCGCAGGGCCTGGAATGCGCGGAACTGGTCGAGGGGGTGAAGCGGCGCGCGTTGGACATTCTCGGCGAGGCTATCCTCCTCAGCGATGCCGCCTTCACGAACGACACAAGGGACGGGCGCCGTCTTGGTCAGGCGTTTCTGCTTCACCAGGAGTTCCAGCGCCCGATAGCGGCGGCCTCCGGCGGGAATCTCGAACATGCCGGTCTCGTTGCCGTCGGCGTCGCATACCGGCCGGACCGTGATGCTTTGCAGCAAGGTGCGACGGGCGATGTCCTCGGCCAGCTCCTGGATCGAGACGCCAGCCTTGATCCGCCGCACGTTGGACTGGCTGAGCAGGAGCTTGTTGAACGGGATGTCCCGGGAGGAACTGAGGACGATCTTCTGAACTTGAGCCATGGTCATTCTCCATGACGGGAGGCCGGGAGACCCTCTCTCGACCTGCAACCCGTCACGAAGAACGGCGCAGCCCTCTCACTCTCGCTGCGTCCCGTCAGCCGGCGGCGGCATGTTGGACACTTCCGCGCCCGCCGCTCGGTAGGCTTCCGCCACAAAGGCGAGCGGCGCGTAGGAGAGCGCATGATAGGGCGGCGAACTTGGCGGTTCGCCAACAGCAATCATCGGTCCGCGCACTGCGAGCGCCCAGACTTCGTCAAACGGCATATTCCGGCTATCTATCACTGGGAGACCGGCGGCAATCGCCGCGGTCTTGATGGCATCCACGGCGCAGCCGCTGAGCCGGCCTCGCTCGAAATGAAGGGTCGCGCCGCCGCGACCGATGGAGAGGTGGCCGCCCTCGGTCGCCAGAGCCCGGGCGATGTAGGCGTCGTATTCCCCGGGCTGCGAAAAACCGCTTTTCCGGGTTTCCGGCTCTGTGCTCCCGCCCATCACGCGGCCTCCTGCCCGGTGTCGAGCGCAAGGCTGGCGCCTGGCCTGAAGGCGAGCAGATAATCTGCGGCTTTGGATGCCGCGCTCGCGGCCCGAATGACGGCGCGATTGTCCTCACGCAGAACCTCCAGCCAAGAGCCGATATAGTCGGCGTGCCGGACGGTCGGGATGATGCCCAGCGTCGCGCAGCAGAAAGCGGAGGTCATTTCCGCGCAGAGTTCCTCGCGTGCGTAGGATTTCGAACCGAACCCGCCTGACAGGTCGCGCGCCAATCGGGATGGGTGACCCGTCCAGTGGCCGAGCTCGTGCAGCGCTGTACGGTGCCAGTTGATCGGCTCGAAATAGCTCTCCGGTCTTGGCGTCTGGATGTAGTCGAACCCCGGCGCGTAAAAGGCCTTGTCGCCGCCAAGGCGTAGATCGGCGCCGCTGGCGCGGATCATCTCCTCGACGTCGGGCATGATCAGGCCTTCGGGGATCGGCGGCGGGACCGAGACCAGATCCTCCGGCAGACCGTCGCATTGCGCGGCGTTGAAGACCGTGAAGCGTTTGAGAAATGGGATGGCGACGGCTTCGTCGCCGGTCTCGCGGGACCGGCGGCGTTCATCATCGGGAACAAAGCGGTCGGCATAAACGACGGTTGTTCCACGTTCGCCCTTGCGCACATTGCCGCCGAGGCCGAGCGCCTGGCGAAAGGTCAGCCAGCTTTGTGTCGGAAAGCCATGCTGGACGACGGCGCCCCAAAGGATGAGCACGTTGATGCCAGAGTAGCCGCGGCCCGTGGCTGCGTTCTTCGGCAAGGCGAGCGGCGCGGAGACGCCGCTCGAACCCCAGGGCTGGACCCAGGGAAGCCGCCCAGCTTCGAGCTCGGTGATGATCTTGTTGGTGATTTCCTCATAGAGACTCACCCGGTCCTGACCGGGGCGAGCGCGAGCGGCAGAATGTGACATCGCAGGTCTCCGCGACGGGCACCGCGAGCCTCTCTCGCGATCCTAACCCGTCACGGCCAACCCGGCCGATCTCTCACTCTCATGCCGTTTGCTAGAGATGTGACAAAACCCCTGCTCATGCAGCCAACAGCAGAGGAATCGTCACGTCCAGACGGCCCACCCGTCATTGCTCCGATCGCTTAGATTTTGAGGTCGGACGAGCCCGCCGCATATGAACATCGGGCGCTGGCGCGCGTTGAACGCGAGCGGCGTAGGAATCTCGTTTGCGTTGTTCGATCCAGGCTTCGACGTCCGCAAGATCCCAGACGACACAGCGGGACGTTAGGCTAAAGCGGCGAGGGAAATCGCCGCGCTGCTCCATCTCATAAATCGTGCTGTCGGCCAGCGGGACCAAAAGCTTGAGCTGGTTGCGGCGGATCATCTGCGGGGGGCCAGTTCGTATCCGTAGCTCGGGCGACTCTCGGTGTGACTTTGGTTCGTGACCGTGGTGGGCCGACGCTGCGGTTTGTGCTGGGTCCGCATGAATTCTTTGAATCTGAGCCATGTCTTTTCTCCGCGACGGCCGGCTAAGAGACTCTCTCTCGCCCTCAACCCGTCACGGAGCCCCGGCGCGCCTCCAACTCTGATTTCATTCGGCTGGGCCGGCCGGGGGTGCAGGAACGACGGGGGCGGCGCTCCAATAATTTGTCCGAAATATGCGGTATGGATCGGACTAATCCACCGCGAACTTGCGTTTGTCCGAAAAATGCAGTACCGTTCGGACAAAGGTGACCCATGCGCGGACCCAGCACAGACCTGAAGCGACAAATCCTCGATCGAATCGGTGGCCAGACGGCCGCAGTCTGGACGCCCGTCGACTTTCTGGACCTGGGCGCCCGCGCCGCGGTCGACAAGGCGTTGCAGCGGCTGGCTGCGGAAGGGGATATTCGCCGCCTTGACCGCGGCCTCTACGACCGTCCGAAGCTCAACAGCCTGACCAAGAAGCCGTCGGATCCCCATACACGAGCTATTATCGACGCCGTGGTTCGCCGCGACCAGGCGCGGGTTGTCGTCGATGGCATGACAGCCGCCAACGATCTCGGTCTGACGACCGCCGTTCCCGCACAGGTGACGGTGCTGACCGATGCGCGTCTGCGGCCACTTCAATTTGGGGCGCAGCAGATCCGTTTTCGACAAGCCGCCCCAAGCCGACTCTACTGGGCCGGCCGACCGGGAATGCGCGTGGTGCAAGCGCTCTATTGGCTGCATGACGTCCTGCCCACAGATCAGCCCGTCATAATCAAGCGCCTGCGAAATCTACTCGTCCATGACGGCCATGGGATGCAGATTGCCACCGATCTGCGCGCGGGCCTTTCGGTTATGCCGATCTGGATGCAATCGATCGTGCGGGAGCTCCTTTCGGACCAGTCTTCTGGCGGAACCGATGATGGCCGTAGCGATCATGACCATGATGATCATGATCATGATGCTGGTGACGATCATCCGCACGCGTTGGCCGACTGATGGCGATCAATCCTGCATTTGCGAACGTCCTGGGCGCGGACGCAGAAACGCGTCGTGGTTTGTTTGCGGCCACCGCCCGTCGCCTTGGTACGAGCGAACGCAACGTCGAGAAGGATTTTTGGGTCTGTCTGACACTCGACGTGCTGTTCAACGGACTTGAGCCGGGCGGGCCTCGGCTCCTCTTCAAGGGCGGGACCTCGCTTTCCAAAGCCTATGGGCTGATCTCGCGGTTTTCCGAGGACATCGATATCACGGTTTTCCGAGACGATCTTGGTCAGCCCGGCTCCGTCGAAGAGCTCGCCAGCCTGAGCGGCAAGCAGCGAAACGGCTGATTGGACGCGATCCGCGACGCTTGCCGAGCGTACATCAACGGCACCCTCCGCGCGCAGCTCACCGACATCTTCAGCACTCTCATTGCGGCCGCAGGGCACCCGCCGGTCGAAATCGTTCCTGACCCCGAAGATCCGACAGGCCAGGGGCTGCAGATCCGGTATGCGAGTGTGACGGACGATGGCGACGGATACGTCGAGCCGATCGTGCGGATCGAGTCCGGCGCCAAGTCCGCTCTGGATCCGAATGCGCCGCGCGTTATCAGACCCTATGTCGAAGGCGATATGCCGGACACTGATTTCGCTATTCCAAATGTCGTGACCGTCGATCCGCGGCGGACGTTCTGGGACAAGATCGTCATCGTCCACGGTCTGCGGCGGTGGTTCGAGATCCGGGGTCAGCTTCGTCAGGAAGGCCAGCGCGTTTCACGCCACTACTATGACCTACATCGCCTCCTGGCCTCCGATGTTGCAGACGCCGCCGCCGACCTCGCGCTCGGGGACGACTGCGTTCGCCACGCGCGCATGTTCTTCAGCCGTCCGGACTTCGATCTCGCCTCTGCAAAGCCCGGGGCGTTCCAGCTTCTGCCCTCAGGGGAAATGCGAGATCGGCTGGCTCGGGACTACGGCGCGATGAGCGGGATGATTTTTGGCGCGCCGCCCACATTCGAAGAAGTGATGGACTCCATCGCCGCCCTTGAGATTCGGCTCAACGGTTGATCGCCGCAGCGATTTGGATTGTGACGAAACCTTTGCGGGTTCGCGCCGCTGCAAAGGATTTTCCCATGGACGAGGAAAAAAAGGGGGGCGGCCGGCCCTATGCTGGCCGGCCTAGCGGGCTTAGAACGGGTTCGCCGTCTTCCCCGCCACAGCACTTGATCCGTCCCACACGACGGCGTCTCCTGCGGTCCCGGCGCTTAAAGGGTCCCGGTCCCCACGCTCAGAGCTAAGGCGCGCCTATGCCGCCAGCGTGCCGCCTTGGTCCAGCGAGACTGCCCCGACGATCACGCGAAGCTCGCTTAAGAGCTCGGGGTGTCGCGTGGTCAGGTACCTGACGATTTCGGCGTTGCTGACCAGCTTGGCGACGTAGCCCGACGCGACGACGAGGTTCAGCACGTCGTCGCCGTAGCTTTCTTCGAGGGCCTTGAAATCCTGGTTGACCATGGCGGTCTCTCGTTCGAGGCGGGCCATTTGTTCAGGCGTCAAAGCGCCAACCTTCTTCGGTTTTTCTGGATTGACGAGATCGGCCTGGCGGGTCGCGCCGAGCAGCGCCTGCACATAGGCCATCGAGTAGTTGTTCGCCGCGATCATCAGCTCGGCGACTTCAATCTGCCGGATCGGCTTCATTTTGCGCAGCACTTCGAATGCGCGTGCGCTGACGGTTTTGTCGCCGAGCAGCTCGATCACCTCCGGACAGACACCATCCAGCAGGTTGCGCCGCCTTTTGATTGCCTTGACGTCCAGATTCAGCGCGCGCGCCAGTTATTCCTCTGAAACCCCGCGATCGAGCGCCGCCCGGCTCACACCCGAAATTCCTGACAGTTCCAACGGAGGGGCGTGGAGTTGGTTTGATTGGCACCAAAGAACGGCCATCCCGCAGGCTGTATCGTGAGATGCAGTTTTACCAAGGCGTCCAATCAATCACGCGGTCCAAGGGAATGGTTTTCTTGGGAAGCTTACAAATAGTAGATTTTTCGAGATTGATTTGATGTAAGCGCCTAAACTGAGTCAAATTAGACCCACCGTAAGTGATATTGAACTAAAATAGTTATAAATGTAATTTAATTCGGTCGAATACATTGAGATATTCGCTCAATTAAACAGCCCTTACGGTACAAGCGTGACCATCAATCATCATCACATCAATTGCCAATGCCAGCGACACAATGAACTAGAGTTCATTGGGGCATATAGAAATTGTGGAAAATGTCCAAATTATCAAAATTCAGTTGAGGCATCAAATAAATATTCACCACGGAAGATACTGTTTATAACAATAAGTTTGTCTATATTGTCGTGGATTTTCGTAATATTGGTATTCATTTTGATAGAAAAAATCGTCTACGCAATAATCATGTGATAGCGGAGATAGATGATGGATCTTAATAACGTAAATTCTAATAATTCAGAATATAGCGGGGATTATTTTGGTGCAAAAGATATCATGTCGAGGCGTATTCAGAGGTGGACAGCAAAATCGAAATTAGAGTTAATATTGGCCATAAAGAATAATAGGGTGCGAGTAATCGATATAATAGAGGTCTTCGACTTGTCGGCCGAGGAGCTTTTCAATTGGATAGAGTTATACGATAAATTCGGGGCCCGTGAATTGCAATTAAATCGCAGAAATAGAAGGCGAAAAAAAATCGAATAAAAAGGCAATAAATATGAATACCGACAATTCAAAAATTTTCAGGAAGCGTCCCGGTGGCATTTTTTTCATCGGAATGTCATATCGCAGAGGGGTCGATTTTGATGGCAAGGCAAATTACGCGATAGTTGATTATGATTGTACACCAGTCTCTATATTTACAGCGCACTATATAAAATCCTGGGAAACAAAACAGTGGGAAATGGATTTCTATTCATCTGTTGCCGCACTTGAAGTACGGCGGGAGTTGAACCCTGCTATCATATATTATCTTAATGATGAAAAGGGAAAAACGCATGTGCCAAAGCAAATTTTTCCCGCAGCCAATTTTATAAATCTATTCCATGTTGGGAAGGCGTATGGGTCAATCGAATTTCTTAAAATCATGAAAAAGATGGCGGATATTAGAGATTTAGGTCTGGGATTGTCAGTCAGCAGTTCGCTGGATGGTGCGTATAATGCGTATGATTACTATCAATTGCTAATAAAAACATCAGATAGAACTCACAGTGCGTGGTCGAAATGGTGTGAAGTGGAGAGTGAATCGTGATTTTGCAATTGCCGTTTTTAAAGGCCGTTATAATTCTAAAGACGAAAAGGTCATACGATGATTATGTTTACAGAGAATTTCAAAAAACCGAAAGATTTATAGATATTCACCACGCCAAAGAGGAATTAATGTGCAGTCTTATTGAGGTCATTGGTGCATTTGAGCAAATAAGCAGCGATTATTATTTGTTCGAGAATAAAGAAGGCGCTAGGCGAGGCAACATATATGTTATGCCGTCTACGTCGTTCTATTTGCGATCATCAATATCGAGGGCAAAGAGAATTATCAAAAAATACGGTCGCAATGTTTAAAAAATAATTATTGATAATTTCGCAATTGCTCGTGAGTGGAAATTTGTTGTAATTTTGATCGACATCGTAATTGCGAAATGTGGAGATGGGGGTTTAGGAAAATGGATAAGCTATACGAATTACATTTTCAAAGTCGCCAATTATTCTCAATTTTGAAAAGTGGATCTTCTCAATTTGATGGTGATTTGGAAAAGTATTTCATCTGTCTTGCTTGTTTGCTGGCTGCGGCAACCGACTCGTTGCGCGATGCGCGGGTGGACGGTGGGGGTAGCTCTGCGGAAGGCTTGCAGTTTGAATTGTCGTCGGAACTTTCCGTTGCAAGTGTGGCCGCAATGACGGATATTCCCAGAGAAACTGTGCGGCGAAAGCTTATTTCTTTGATTGAAACCGGTGTCGTTGAGCAGGGAATAAATGGAAAGTACATTTTCAAAATTCAATATGGTGATATAAAAAATGTGATTCCTTTTGTGCGTGAATTTTCAGCTCAATAGTTTGATATTATTGCAAATAAAGTGTTGCATTATTTGGCGTATTGCATAATAGTCGGTGATTTTGCGGCATCATTTAAATGGGAATAGGCTAAAGGTGAGGCGAAATGTTATTGCCGTATTAATTGGTCGATTTTCTCCATATTGCATAGAGTTGAGTTAACCCCTAGCTGCGGGGTGGTTGCGAATGGACCCTTCGTCTGCAACGGGTTGAGCCAATGATGTTCGGTTCTGATCCGTTCGCCGGTTTCATGCTTCTGTTCGCAGTCGCCGCCACGGGCGCTGCCTCATAGGGTTAGAAAGTGGTTTGATCGGCCAATCTGAAAACCACAGTCACCCACTTGCTGCTGTCGGGTCCTCGGCCTGATTAATATGCAGAAGCGGGACAGTCGCCGAGCCATCGAGGCGCGTGCTCAGGACGCCGCGTGCTCTAGTAGCGAGAGATGCGGCTCAGATGCTATTGTGATCGGGTTGCTCCGCTAATCAGTCTCCGGGTCTGAGGTATCGTCTGATGCGTTGTCGCTTGACCGCCTCCCGGTCGAAGGCGGCTCCGGGACAATGCTGTGAAACCGGCGATCTGGCCCAAAATAGCTTGCGCTCTGCAACGATAGCCGCGGCTGAGTTGCAATCCAGATGATCCGCTCAAGGAGCAATATCGGTGCAAACGGGACCGAGACGATGAAATTTGCGCCGTTGTCGCGTGCCTTTTCGACCTTTGAAACGGGCGTGTGCGACGAGAGCAGGATAATCGCGGTGTAACAGTTCGGCTCGATATGTGAGCGCCTCAGCCATTCGACGAAGTCATACCCATCATGTTCGCCAAGCCGCGCTCGTACCAGGATGAGATCGAAATCCGCCGACCGCACGTCCTGCATCGCGCCTTCGACGCTGCTGGCTGTCACGGGGTTCTTGCTGCCTAACCCCAGCATGATCTGGACCAGGATCTTGCATGTGTGCAGATTGGTATCGACGATCAGCACAGCAGCGCCGGACAGATTGTATTTCTCGCTCGTCCGCGTCGGCATGCGTCGGGACCCTAGAGCGGTTCACGATCAGATAGCGTCATATCCGGCGGCGGCGAAGAAGTTGGCGCATTCTTGGGGGGTGAAGGCGTCAACGAAGCGACCGATCGCGTTCCACAGCCCCTCGACCGTACGCTCTGCGGCTTTGCGCAGCAGGGCCTTGAGCTTCGAGAACGCCTTTTCGATCGGGTTGAAGTCCGGGCTGTAGGGCGGCAGGAACATCAGCTCTGCGCCGGCAGCCTTGATTGCGGCTTCCACGAGGGGGCTCTTGTGGCTGCCGAGATTGTCCATGATGACGATGTCGCCGGGCCTCAGATCGGGGACCAGGAACTGCTGCACATAGGCCTCGAACGCCTCGCGGTTGATTGGCCCATCCAAGACCATTGGCGCGACCATGCCGGTGAGCCGAAGGCCGGCGACGAAGGTGGTCGTTTTCCAGTGACCATGCGGCACGCTCATCCTTAGCCGTTGTCCCCTGACGGCCCGGCCATGCGTCCGCGCCATCTTGGTCGACGCCCAAGTCTCGTCAATGAACACAAGGCGTTCGGGATCAAGGTCGAGTTGCGCATCGAACCAGGCCTGCCGGCGACTCAGGATGTCAGGTCGATCCTGCTCCGCGGCGTGGGCAGTCTTTTTTTGCGCGTGATCCCGTGACGGCGGAAGAACCGCCACAGGGTCGTGTGGTTCGTCCGGACGCCGTGTTGAGCCAATCGGTCGCGCAGCTCGAACAGCGTCTGATCCCTCGTCTCGTCCAGAAGGCTCAAGATCAGCTCGCTGTGGGCCTCGATCCGATGGGATGACCGGTCACCGCCCTGCGGCTTGGGCGAAGCATCGCCCGTGTCGCGCAGTCGGGCACACCATCGCACCGCACTGGCTGGGCTCACGCCTAACCGGGCTGCGGCCTCCCGGCGAGAAGCCCCCTCATTGACCGCTTGAATGACCCGGCTCCGCAGGTCCATCGACAGAGATCTCACCATCCATGTCGGCCTCCCGTTCCGACAGGTAGCGTGAACCACTATTCGGCGTTCAGGGGAATCCCATTCGATTCAATCAGGCCGTGAACCGCTCTAGGCCGAGGTCGAGGCCGAAGATAGGCCAGCGACAGCCGGGGCGTTCCGGCTTCGGACATCCTGAATTTCACCGTCAAGCATGTCGAAAGCCACCGGCTGTGCCGCCGACCCTTCGAACAATTCGAGGACCAGCGCGCCAGCCTGCACCTGTTCTATGATCCGCGGGGAGAAAATGAGCGAAGCGCCCGGACCGTCTGAAGACAGGCAGCCGCGGCCTCGCGACCCTTGTTGTGGGCGTCGTCCGCACTCCGCGCCTCGGCCTGTTCATCGGTGTAGGTCGTGAGGATGCCGAAGCTCAGGGGCTTGTTGATTTCCAGGGATGCGGTCATCAGCCCCATGGTTGCAGCCAGACTGATGAACTCGAAATGCGCCGTGTCGCCCTTGATCACGCAACCCAGGCAGATGACCCCGTCCAGGGGCCGCGAAAGGGCGACAGCGCGGGCGATGATGGGGATTTCGTAGGCACCGGGGGCGCTGAAGATGTCCCCGTCGGCCAGCTCCAGGCCCTCCTCGGCCAGATACTGCCGGGCACCTGCGAGCAGGCCTCCGGTCACGTCCGGGTTGAACTGGCTGACGACGACGCCGAGACGGATGGCGGGTGCTTCGTTCATGCGACAAACCTCGGAGCAGAGTGATCGGCGCTTTGCGGGCCGGGAGAGTGAGTGGGGGTAAGGGCTGAAACGGGCGCGGTCATGTCGCCCAGATCGTGTCCCAGGCGCTCGCGCTTGGTGGCCAGGTAGCCTGCGCTGTGCGGATTGGCGACCGCCCTCACCGCGACGCGTTCGAGGATTTCGACGCCGTATCGGGTGAGGGACTCGGCCTTGCGGGGATTGTTGCTGAGAAGGCGGATCGACCGCGCACCCAGGGCGCGGATGATCTGTGCGGCGCCGGCATAGTCCCGCCCGTCCACGGGAAGGCCAAGGGCCTCGTTGGCGTCCACCGTGTCGCATCCGGCGTCCTGGAGGGCGTAGGCGCGGACCTTGTTGGCGATACCGATGCCGCGTCCCTCATGGCCACGGACATAGATAACCGCGCCTGCGCCCTCGGCGGCGATCCGCTTCAGGGACTGGGTCAGCTGGTCTCCGCAGTCGCACCGCAGGGAGCCGAAGGCGTCGCCGGTGAGGCACTCGGAATGGACGCGGACGAGACAGCCCGTGCCGATGTCACCAAGGGTGATCGCCACGTGTTCGGATCCGTCGACAAGGTTGCGGAACGCCCGGATCCGGAAGTCGGCGTCGATGCCGCGGACGGGCAGGTGCGCGTCGGCCACTTCCTCCAAAAGGCTTTCCGTCGACAGGCGATGCTCGATCAGCGCCCTGATCGACAGGATCGGGAGGTCGTGCTGCGCGGCGAACAGGTCCAGGTCCGGGCGACGGGCCATAGTGCCGTCATCCTTGAGGATCTCGCAGATGACCGCGGCGGGCTTGAAACCCGCCATCCGGGCGAGGTCGATGGACGCCTCTGTGTGACCATCGCGCTGCAGGCATCCGCCGGCGACGGCGCGGAGGGGGAAGACGTGGCCGGGCGACACGATGTCGGCACCCGTGGCACCCTCGGCGATGGCAGCCTCAATGGTGCGAGCGCGGTCGAAGGCGGAAATCCCCGTGGTCACGCCGGTCCGAGCCTCGATCGAGACCGTGAAGCCGGTCTGGCGGGCCGTCCGGTTCGTCGCGACCATCTGCTGCAGGCCCAGCCGGTCCACATGTTCCGGGGGCAAGGACAGGCAGATCAGCCCCCGTCCGAAGCGGCTCATGAAGTTCACGACCTCGGGGGTGGCGAACTCGGCGGCGCAGACGAGGTCACCTTCGTTCTCCCGGTCCTCGTCATCCACCAGGATGATCAAGCCCCCAGCGGCAAGCCGATCTAACGCGACAGATAGGGCTGACATAGGCGCTCCACATATTTGGCGATGACGTCGACTTCGACATTGAGATCGTCGCCCACGGACAGGGCGTGCAGGTTCGTATGGTCCCAGGTATGGGGAATGATCGTCAGGCCGACCTCGAAGGCTTCCGAGCCGTCTGGTCGCCCGACGCTGTTGAGGGTCAGGCTGATGCCATTGAGTGCGATGGACCCCTTCTCGACGCAGTACCCGTGCAGTGTCGCCGGAAGCGCCACGGACAACCGCCAGGCCCCGTCGGTCGCCGCCACGGACGCGAGGCGGCCCTTGCCGTCCACATGGCCCTGGACCATGTGTCCGGAGAGGCGCGTCGACAGCGATACGGCGCGCTCGAGATTGACGACCTGGCCGGCATCCAGTCGGTCGAGATTGGATCTCGCCAGCGTCTCCGCGCTGACAAAGAAGTCCGCTCCGCCCTCGTCGCTTCGCGAAACGACGGTCAGGCAGACCCCGTTGATGCTGACGCTCTCTCCCGGCTCAAGGTCGGGATAGGGCGTTGCGATGCTCACGCGGCAGTGCCCGGGTTCCCGTTCGACGGTGCCGACCGTGCCAAGTGCGTCGATGATCCCTGTGAACATCTCAGTTGGATTCCTCTTGATCCGGGGCAGCGCAATCGATCCCCCTGCGTCTGTCGCGTCTGTCGCGTCTGCGCTCCACGTCGATGGTGTCGGGATCCGTGGCGGATGCCCCCTGGCGGATGAGGACCCGTTCGTCCCAGAGGTCGGTGGCAAGGATGGCTTGCGTCAGCAGAGGGCCCGCTTCCACCAGGACACTCAGGCAACCCTTCCGTGCGAGCTCCCGGAGCGATGTCTCGATGTCCTGGCCGACCATCGGATCGAGGCCCCGGGTCCAGGCTGCCATGAGGAAGCTTGCCGGCGTCCGGGCGGAGCGGTCCATGATCACCAGATGCCTTCGACGGTTCGGGTGGTCATCGACCCGCCGCACCGTGAAGAGTGGCGCGTCGGCGAGGACGGTGCCGACCCCAGTCATGATGGCGTCCGACCTGCGCCGAAGGAGATGGGCGTGGTCCAGGGAGGCGTCGGAGGAGAAGGTCTTGCACCCCGGGGGCGGGATCATGCTACCGCTACGGTCACGTACCTCCTTGACCGTGACCCAGGGAAGGCCCTCGAGGCAGTGCTTAGTGAAAGGTGCGATCAGATCTGCGCACTGGTCGGCCAAGTGTCTCAGGCCCGGCATCGCGTCGCCGAGTGCCTCGCAACGGATGCCGGCCTCGCGAAGCCGGACCTGTCCGCCGCCTGCGACGTCGGGGTTCGGATCGGCCACGCCGAAGATCACCTGACGAACGGGCGACGCCAGTATGGCTTGGGTGCAGGGGCCGGTACGTCCGTGGTGATTACATGGCTCGAGGGTCACGAAGAGGGTATGAGCCTCGTCGATCCGCCCCGAGATCTGGCAGGCCGCCAGGGCCGCAGCCTCGGCATGGGCAGTCCCGGCGCCCTTGTGCGCAGCCGAAGCAAGTTGGCGGCCCGCCCCGTCCAGTACGACGCAGCCGACTGGCGGATTGGGAGCCGTGGAGCCGATTGACGCCTCGGCCAACCTGATCGCTTCCACAGCTGCGTCGACAAGCGAGCTGTCAGGGCAGGCACGGACCAGGTGGTCATCGGCTGAAATGGGATTTGGCAATTGGCACGCCGCAGGTTGACTTCGGATCGGCAAAAGCGCGATCCAGCGGCATATTTCAAATCGAAAATTCACATGTTGTCTGAAATGTCAATGACATGTGTTGTGAAATTTTAAAGCATTCCACGCTGGATTGCGTCTAATCTTCAATGCCGCCCGACCTGCATTCGCCAATGTGTGATAAGGGTCGCTACCTACGGTGAGCATTTGCCGGAAACCTGCCGTTCCACATTGCCGGAGGAAGATGCAGAAGGTGGACGTTCTAAACGGCAGCTCAGAGCCCGACCCGGAAATTGGCGGAGTCTGCGTTTGGGCGCGCCAGGTTAGGCGCGACAGTCCGAACCGTCGGCCGCGTCAACATTGGACCGGAGCACGGGCTCGGGAAGCCCCCTCGCTCGGTTATCAGCCGTCTTTGGATTGCGGTGTAGATGGCGCGATCGACCCGGCCGCCCGTTGTTGAGTTGTCGATCTGCTGCTATTTCCTGAGAAGCGCGGTGACGGTGTCGAAAGTTCAGCGAATCACGGGGCAGTATCACAGGGAGCTGTAGAACTATTTGAAGAAAAGGGTGTTTTCGCAGTTCTGACGGTATTTTTTGGTCGGCGGTTCTTACCCCACGCTATTTCGGTCGGGGCGAAACGAAGATGCGAGATTGGGACTGCTGCCGATAGACGGCGATAGAATGAATTTTTTAGAGTTCGAAATTTCCCAATGAAATCAACAGCCCGAATTTTTGACGGTATGGCTGACGGGAAAAGTGGAGCGGCGTGAGAAGTTTTTGTAAATAAAAACAGCCCCTTACGGGGCTGTAGAACATTTGAGTGGGAGTGAGGGGAATAGCGTAGTCTGGCGTAGGTTGGCGTGGAATATCGTATAAAAAGCAGTGGTTTAGCGTCCCTTTCGTTGATGATCCGAGATCGATGGTCAATCCGTTACACGATTTTTTAAATATCTGAATTATTTAGCAAATCAATTTTCGCCTGACGTTGGGTTTCTCCACAGCTAAACCATTTGACGGTAATTCTGACGGTCTTTGAATGCGCCCGAGTGACGCCAATCGATAATACCGCCAAATCGCCAAGCTGGGCCTGACGGTATTTTTGGTTCGCTAGGACGCGCTTTCCCGAGCGGGAAATTTTGTCTCCGGCGTCATCCAAGATCTCTGATCTTTCCCGAACGGTAAAGTTGGCGAGGCCGGTTCGTACGCCAACGACAGCATTCGAGCTGAGATCAGAGGGAAAAAGCGAAACATTCACATCGGGCCGGATGGTGACTCTGCGCCAACACCGGAAGTTGGCACACCGCCGTACACTTGCCGTTCGCCTCTCGGCGGCGACGACGCCGCCAAGGGCAGTTTTGGGCGCGGATCCAAGGCGAGGAATCGACCCGAAGCCGACAGTGGGTTGGTCGCGCATCAGCACGCGCTCCCCGCTACCCATTTCTCAATCTGCCGTAGGCGAGTCCAGGCGAGATCCGGTGCAACAGGTCAAGCAGAGCCGATTGACCCACCCAGACTTCTTGCCGATTGGCTTCGAGACCGTTCACCACGGCGCGAGCCGCAGCCTGTGGCGATAGCTTGCCGGTTCCCCTCCCTGACGTCATGCCCGTATCGACAAGCGCCATCACGACGTCGACAACGCGGAGGCACGGGGCTGCGTCTTCGCACCGATAACGCAAGGCGCGGCTGAAGGTCCGGATTGCTGATTTGGTCGCGCAGTACACCGGAGCCGTCCGCTTGGGCGCGATAGCGAGACCTGATGCGAGGTTTACGATCGCTCCTTCCCGCTGACGCGCCAATGTCGGCATCAACCCAAAGCTCAGGGCGATGGGCGCCGTGAGGTTGACTTCGATTTCCTGCCGAAACCTTGCGATCAAGCCACCGTCGCCGATCCCCGTGTCATCCATTGTCACCTGGATCCCGGCGTTGTTGACCAGGATCGACAGGTCGGGGAACTCGCGCGAAACCTCCGCCACAACCCGGTCCTGCTCGTCGGTCCGTGATAGATCGGCGCGCTTCACGATCATTCGACCCCTCGCAAGCGCGACGGTGTCCAGCGCCCGCGTCTCGTCCCGCGCCACAACGATGACCGTTGCGCCCTTGGCGGCGAGCTGAAGCGCGATCTCGCGGCCAATGCCAGTGCTACCCCCGGTGACGAGGGCGACCTTGCCCTTGAGCTTCATGCCGCCGTCTCACGCTTCGGACTGCTCGAAGTGGCGGAAGCCGTCTTCGATCGCCGGAATGATCTGCACCAGTTCGAAGTAAGGCGTCGTGAACAACGGCGTGTCCCGGAGCCGCTCCATGACAAAATAGTAGGCAGTCAGATCATCCGTCTCGAAGACGGAGATATCGGAGCAATAGGCCGAGTAGGCTTCGGCGTCGAAGTATCGCAGGCGCACCGGCGACCCCTTCAGGGCGTCTGACATTGCCGTCTCGCCGATCTCGCTTCGACGCCACCGCGGCAAGGCCAACCAGGCCGGAAGCGCCCTAAGGCAGACGAAGATGGAATAGCGCAGCTTGGACTCCGACATTGCGACACCCGATTTACGAGGAAGACGCCACGGACTTTACGTGTAATTGCTCGTGTTCCATACTCGCGTTCGATGACCGCTCCATCCAACCCCCTCAACGCTCGGAAGCGTCCCCGCCAGGCGCGCTCTGCCGCAATGGTCGAAGCGATCCTGGAAGCGGCGGCTCGCATTCTTGAGGACGGGGGACTTGCCGCGTTCAACACGAACGCCGTGGCCGAAAGGGCCGGCGTCAGCGTCGGCAGCCTCTACCAGTACTTTCCCGGCAAAACGGCTTTGCTGGCCGAACTGATCCGGCGCAGGCGCTCAGAGCTGATGGACGGCCTCCAGCGCGAGGCGGCATCCGCTGAGCAGCGTGACCTTCCGTCCGTCGTCAATGGCTTCATTCGCGCCGCCATCGCTCATCAGCTCGATCGGCCGCGGCTTGCGACCAGCCTGGAATACGCAGAGATGATGCTGCCGATCGATGCCGAAACCGAAGCGTTGAAGCGCTCGATCGCCGAGACCGTCGCCTCAGCCCTTGCGCTGCACGGCGTGCCCGATCCGGCAACTGCTGCCCGCGACCTCTCTGCCTTGACGCGCGGCATGGTCGACACAGCCGGTCTTTTTGGTGAAACCGACACCACATCACTCGAGCGACGGGTCAGACGCGCTGTGTACGGCTACCTCGGAATAGGTCTGAACGCGTGAGATGTGAAAGGCGGTTGAGGTTGGAGCAACCGGGCGCTTTTTTCGCTACCGCGATCACTAAACATCCAAAAGGCAACGGCAGCTTCCCCCCCGACCCGGAAATTGGCGGAGTCTGCTTTTGGGCGCGCCAGGTCAGGCGCGACAGTCCGAACCGTCGGCCGCGTCAACATTGGACTGGAGTACGCGCTCGGGAAGCCCCCTCGCTTGGTTATCAGCCGTCTTCGGATTGCGGTGTAGATGGCGCGATCGACCCGGCCGCCCGTTATTGAGTTTTCGATCTGTTGCTATTTTTGTTGAGAAACGCGGTGACGGTGTCGAAAGTTCAGCGATCGCGCGGCGGCATCGCATGTAGTTGTAGAGCTATCTGAAGAAATAGGTGTTTTCGTCGTTCTGACGGTATTTTTTGGTCGGCTGTTCTTACCGCAGGTTATTTCGGTTGGGGCGAAACGAAGAGGCGAGCTTGAGACTGCTGCCGACAGACGGCGATAGGATGAATTTTTGAGAGTTCTAAATATCCCAATGAAATCAACAGCCCGACTTTTTGACGGTATGGCTGACGGGAAAAGCTGAGTGGAGCGTTTTGTTTTCTGAATAAAAACAGGATATTATGGCGCTATCGAACAATTGAGTGGGAATAGGCGGTCGCCGTCAGTTCCCGCAGCTGCAGTCCGGACCGCAGCCCCTTGCCGCCGTGTCGGCCACCCGCTGTGCGGCCGCGCGGCGCGCCCACCAGCCGCGCAGGACGAGGGTCCAGGCGGTCCAGCCCGCCGCGGCGGCGACGATCAGGTAGACGAGCAGGGCCTCCCCCATCTCAACCCGCTCCCATCGCCACGGCGGTGCGATAGACGATGAAGGCCGCCAGATAGGCGAGGCCGGTCATGTAGCCGAACATGATCAGCGGCCAGCGCCAGGAATTGGTCTCCCGCTTCACCACGGCGAGCGTGGAGGCACACTGGGGCGCAAACACGTACCAGGCCAGGAAGGCGAGGGCGGAGGCCAGGGACCACTGGTGGGCGAGGCTGGCCCCCAGCACGCGGCTCGACTCCTCGCCGCCGGAGACGGCATAGACGGTGCCCAGCGCCCCCACCGCCACCTCCCGCGCCGCCATGCCCGGGATCAGGGCCACGGTCATCTGCCAGGAGAAGCCGATGGGGGCCAGCAGCGGCCCGATGGCGTGGCCGATGACACCGGCAAAGCTGTAGTCGATGGCCGGACCCGCCGCGCCTGCGGGCTTGCCGGGCACTGTGCACAGGAACCAGATCAGCACCATCATCGACAGGATGGTCGTCCCCGCCCGGCGCAGGAAGATGTGGCCGCGCAGGGCCACGTTGCGCAGCACATTGGCCGGATCGGGCACCTTGTAGGCAGGCAGCTCCATCAGGAACGGCTCGCTGGCGCTGCGCCAGAACACCTTGCGGACGGCCCAGGCCACGGCCAGGGCGCTGAGCATCCCGGCCGCATAGAGGCCGAAGAACACCAGTCCCTGCAGGCTCAGCCCCCCCAGCACCTGGCGGGCCGGAACGAAGGCGGAGATGATCAGGGTGTAGACGGGAATCCGGGCGGAACACGTCATCAGCGGGGCCACCAGTATGGTGGTCAGCCGGTCCCGCCGGTTGTCGATCACCCGGGTGGCCATGATCCCGGGGATGGCGCAGGCAAAGCTCGACAGGAGGGGGATGAAGGCCCGTCCGTGCAGGCCCGCGCCCCCCATGATCCGGTCCAGCAGGAAGGCCGCCCGGGCCATGTATCCCACATCCTCCAGCAGGATGATGAACAGGAACAGGATCAGGATCTGCGGCAGGAACACCACCACGCTGCCCACCCCTGCGATGATCCCCTCGCAGATCAGGCTGCGGAGCAGGCCCTCGGGCAGCCGCTGGGCCACCAGGGCCGAGAGCGCGTCGAACCCCGCCGTGATCAGGTCCATCACCGGCTTGGCCCCGGCAAACACCGCCTGGAACATCACGAACAGGATGCCGAGCAGGATGGCGATGCCCCAGACCGGGTGCAGCAGCACGTCGTCCATCCGCCCGGTCCAGGTGTCCGGCCGCCGGGGCGGGCGGACGCAGGCCTTCAGGATCCGCTCCGCCTCCCGGTGCAGGTGGCGGATCTCCGCGGCGCTGGGCTCGGTCCAGCCATGTCCGCCGGACTGGGGTCGGCCTGTTTCGGCGTCGGCGGCGGCGTCGGCCTCGGCCCGCGCCTCCACCGCCGTGACCAGTTCGGAAATCCCCCGGCGGCGGGTGGCCACCGTGCCGATCACCGGCATGCCCAGCTCCGCCGACAGCCGGTCGGTGTCGATGTCGAGGCCCTGGCGCTGGGCGATGTCCACCATGTTCAGGGCCAGAACGGCGGGGCGTCCCACCGCCTTCAGCTCCAGGGCCAGGCGCAGGACCAGGCGCAGGTTGGTGGCATCGGCGACGCAGATCACCACGTCGGGGGGCACTTCGCCCGCCAGGTGCCCGAGGACGGCGTCACGGGTGACCACCTCGTCCGGACTGCGGGCGCGCAGGGAATAGGTGCCCGGCAGGTCCAGCACGACGGTCCGGCGGCCGGAGGGCGAGATCACCAGCCCCTCCTTCCGCTCCACCGTCACACCGGCATAGTTGGCCACCTTCTGCCGCGATCCGGTCAGGGCATTGAACAGGGCCGTCTTGCCCGAGTTCGGATTGCCGACCAGGGCGACCCGCAGGGCGTCGGCGGCCGGGCCGGTGGGCGTCATCGGTCCCGGGGCGGTGGTGGCCGAAGGGGTCATGGGCGCGGGTCCGTGCGGACCATCACGCCCCGGGCCTCCCGGCGACGAAGGGCCACGCGCATGTCGTCCAGCCGCACGCAGATGGGGTCGCGGCCGATGAAACCCTCGTGCAGGATCTCCACTCGGGCCCCTTCCACGAACCCCATCTCCAGCAGCCGGCGTTCCAGCTCGTCGGCCAGCACCGCGTCGGAGGCCAGGGGGGCCGCGCCGACGGAGGCAATGACACCGCACAGCCCGCGGCGTCCGTCTGCCAGGGACACCAGTCCCTCGACGGCGGGGCCGGATGGTCGGTCGGTCGGGGGCAGGGGCACGGAATTCACGGGGGACACGGGCACTCTTTGTCGCGAGCGATTATCACTAGCAACTTCTGGTCATCCAAACAATAACATCGCGGGGCAGGATATGGCGTCCCGGACAATCACCCCTGCGGGACGCCGGAAAGACCTTACAAAGATTTCATGAGGTGTTTCGCATCCAAAGGGGTCTTGATCCGCCTCTGACTTAGGGAGAGCGCCCTGCAAGGGTGCTTGCCGCAGGATGTCACCGCCGCCGGAACCGCGTCGGGACGCCACGACAGACGGAGATATGGACGATGGCTGGACATGAAATTGCAGAAGTGACGGGAGAGCTGGTCCCCGTGGTCCTGTTCGTGATGATCGGCGTGATCGTCGTGGGGAACCGGTACTTCCGTCACAAGGAACGCACCCAGATGCAGGACACCCTGCGCGCGGCCTATGAGCGCGGGCAGACCGTCCAGCCGGAGCTGCTGGCCATGATGACCACGGACCCGCGGCCGCTGAAGCCCACCTACGGGCCGGAGCGGGACCTGCGCCGCGGACTGTTCTGGATCGCCTGGGCGCTGGCCCTGCTCGCGGCGGGCGGCGCGTTCTACTATTATGACCCGTCCAACGACACCACCGGGGCCTTCATGGGCTTTGCCTGCTTCCCGGGCTTCGTGGGGCTGGCCTATCTGATCATCTACTTCCTGACCCGCGACAAGACCCGCCGCTGATCCCGGCGGCGATGCAGGAGACGGCCCGATGGGGGGTCCGCCCGGCGCGAAGGTCGCGCCCACCAAGCCACTGACGGGGCTCCACGACGTGGAGCTGGCGCAGCTGGCCATGACCGCCGACCGCCCGGCCTTCGGCGAACTGGCCAGGCGCCACGGCTCGGCCGTCCGGGCCCTGCTGCGCCGGATGGGGGCCGATGCCACCCTGGCCGACGATCTGGCCCAGGACGCCTTTCTGGCGGCCTTCGAGGCCATTGCGGACTTCCGTGGGGAAGGCTCCTTCGCCGGCTGGGTCAAGCGCATCGCCGCCCGGCTCTACATCAAGCGCTGGCGGCGGCGGGCGGAGCTCGACCCCGCGCCGGAGGGGGCGGAGCAGGCGGACGAGACGGCGGCGGACGGACTTGCGGACCGGCGTCTGGATCTGGACCAGGCCCTGAAGGACCTCAGCGCGACGGAACGGCTGTACGTCTCCCTCTGCTACGGGGCGGGCCTCAGTCACACGGAGGCGGCGGAGGCCACGGGTGCGCCCCTGGGTACGGTGAAGTCGCACGTGAAGCGCGCCCTCGAAAAACTCAAGCGACGGATGGCGGCCGAGGCGGCCCCGCCGTCGCCGGACACGGATGAAGGGAGGCTGGTACATGGCTGACCAGGAATTCGACGCGCAACTGGCCCGGATGTTCGCCGAACACCCGGCCTTTCCCGATCAGGTGGCCTTTGCCCGGAAGGTGGAGGCCCGGCTGGACCGGGGCTGGGGCTTCCGGCGGCTGGTGATCGGCATTCTGGGGCTGGTGGGCGGAATGGTGGCCGCGGGCCAGGGCCTGGGCGGAAATCTGATCGGTCGCGTCCTGTCCGCCAGCCATGCGTCGGTCAATGCCGCGCAGCAGACGGCCAGCAGCGCGCCGGATGTGCTGGCGCTTGTGGGGCAATCCTGGGGCCTGCGGATTCCGTCCGTGGGAAACGAGGTGATCTGGCTGGCGATGGGGCTTCTGGCCGTGGCGGCGGCGCTGCTGGCCACCCGCGCGCTGGAGGAATTCTGAGCCCTCGGGCTGTGTCACGGGGCATCGACGGCGCGGGACGGGCGCGCGGCCCCATTTCCGCCATGGTGAACGGGCGTGGATCGACGGCGCGCAGCGTGTCCAAGGGATTTTCCAAGGCGCATTGCCCGCGGGAGACAAGGACGATAGTTTGCCGCGGCCCCGGCGGGACTCTTGGGCCGGCGGACCCTGCAATTGACCTGATCCTGTCCAGAGTGGAGCCGAGCGCGCGTGGCTGATATTTTTGAAGAAGTCGAAGAGCAGCTCCGTTCGGACCGCTACATCGCCATCGCCAAGCGCAGCTGGCCGTTTGCCGCCGGCGCGGCCGGGGTGGCGCTTCTGCTGGCCCTCGGGCTCTGGGCCTGGGACCAGCACCAGTCGAGCCTGCAGGCCAGCGCGTCGGAGGCCTACAACCGCGGCCTCGATGCCGTGGCGGCCGGGGACCGGGCCAAGGCGGAGACGGAATTCGGCACGGTGGCCAAGAGCGGCCCCCGCGGCTACCGCACCTTGGCCCTGATGCAGGAAGGGGCCCTTCGCCTCGCCGACAAGAAGACCGCCGAGGCCATCGCCCTGTTCGACCAGGCGGCCCAGGTGGCCCCGGACCAGGTCCTGGCCGACGTCGCGCGGCTGAAGGCGGCGTTCGTTGCCATGGACAGCGGCATGCCGCTGCCAGAGCTTGAGGCCCGGATCACCCCCCTGACCGGTGTGGATCGGCCGTATCACGTGTCCGCCCGGGAGGCGCTGGCCATGGCCCGCCTGGCGGCCGGCAAGGCCAAGGATGCCCGCGCCGACTTCCAGGCGCTCGGCCTGATGCTGGATGCCGATGATGCGACCCGCAACCGGGCGCAGGCCGCCGTCGCCCTGATCGACTCGGGCGCGGCCGCGAACCTGCCTGCGGCGCTGAAGCTGGCCCGCACCTTGCCCCCGCCGGCTGCACCCATGATGCCGCCGATCGCCGACCCCGCCGGAGCCCAGTAGATGTCCCTGTTCAAGATCAAGGCGATGCGGTGCGTGGCCGTGGCGCTGGTGGCCGGCATCGGCCTGGCCGCCTGCGGCCCCCTGCATCCGCCCGGCATCCCCTTCCTCGGCCAGACCGACAAGCAGAAGGCGGCCGCCGCGAAGGCCAAGGTGAAGGGCGAGCGCATCCCGGTGCTCAGCCTCAACAAGCCGCTGGAGCCGTCGCCCGCCCTGAAGGGCATCGGCTTCTCCATCGCGCCGGTGCAGGAAAACACCGACTGGACCATGGCCGGCGGCAACGCCACCCACTCCATGGAGCATGTGAAGGGCGGGGCAGACCTCAAGATCGCCTGGCGCAAGCGGATCGGTGACGGGGATTCCGTCGATGCGCACATCACCGCCCAGCCGGTGGTTCAGGACGGGGTGATCTACACCCTCGACGGGCACGCCCGCATCACGGCGCTGAATGCCCAGACCGGGGCCACGATCTGGTCGGTGAACCTGGCCCCGAAGCGGGCGGCAGCCAAGGATGCCTTCGGCGGCGGCCTGGCCGTGGACAAGTCGGCCCTCTATGTGACCTCCGGCTACCGGTTCGCCGCGGCCCTCGATCTGAAGTCCGGGGCAGTGAAGTGGCAGACGGCCACCAACACGCCGCTGCACGGGGCCCCGAACGTGTCTGCCGGAAAGCTGTTCGTGGTCGATACCCTGGACCAGCTCCACGCCCTGGACGCCGCGACCGGGGCCGAGTCCTGGACCTATCAGGCGCTGGAAGAGCCGGCGCGGATGCAGGTGGCCTCCAGCCCCGCGGTGGAAGGCGACATCGTCGTATCGCCCTTTGCCTCGGGAGAGCTGACGGCGGTCCGCACGGCCAACGGCAATGACGCCTGGTCCTTCGTCCTGTCCCTCACCAACCGCAACAATGCCCTGTCCGAGATCCGCGACATTGCCGGCCTGCCGGTGATCTATCGCGGGGACGTGGTGGCCGGCAGCCATTCCGGCGTGTTCGCAGCCGTGGACATCCACACCGGCCAGCCCCGCTGGTCCCAGCCGATCACCTCGGTGTCGAGCCCGTGGGTGTCGGGAGACGTGATCTACATCACCGATCAGGCCGGGCAGGTGATCTGTCTCAGCCGGGATGCGGGTCAGGCCTACTGGATCCAGGGCCTGAACAAGGGGCTGCGCAAGAAGTTCCGTTCGGTCTGGTCGGGTCCGCTGCTGGCGTCGGAGCGGCTGCTGATCGTCTCCTCCCGGGGTGAGCTGCGGGCGCTGGATCCGCACACCGGCGAGAAGGTGGCGTCCCTTCACCTGGGGCCGTCGGCCTTCATCTCCCCCATCGCCGCGGGCGGGCTCGTCTATGTGATGGCGGACAATGGCGAGCTGATCGCCATCCGCTAGGCCGCAGGGTCCGGGGCATCTGTCCGGGCCGGATCTGCAATCGGTAGACGACGGCAGTGATTTTCCTGCTATAGCGAGCCTTTGCATCCTTTGAGAAAGCAGTCCTGCCGTGGCGCTCAAGCTCGCCATCGTCGGCCGACCCAATGTCGGCAAGTCGACCCTGTTCAATCGTCTGGCGGGCAAGAAGCTCGCCATTGTCGATGACCGCCCCGGCGTGACCCGCGACCGGCGGGTAGCTGCCGGCCAGCTGGGGGACATCACCCTGGAGCTGATCGACACCGCCGGTTTCGAGGATGTGGACGACGACAGCCTGGAATCCCGCATGCGGGCCCAGACGGAACAGGCCATCGACGATGCGGATGTCTGCGTCTTCGTCATCGACAGCCGGGAGGGCGTGACCCCCCTCGACCGGATCTTCGCGGACCTGCTGCGCCGCCGGAACTCCCCCGTCATCCTCGCCGCCAACAAGGCCGAGGGAAAGGCGGGCGACATCGGCATCTCCGAGGCCTATGGCCTGGGCTTCGGTGATCCCATCGGAATCTCCGCCGAGCACGGGGAGGGGATGAGCGACCTGTTCCAGGCCCTGATCTCCCTGATGCCGAAGGAGACCGCACCGCCCGAGGACCTGGATCCCTTCGACGATGGCGACATCGAGCCGGACCTTCTGGAAGGGGAGGCCGACATTCCGCCGGTGGACCTGTCCCTGCCGGTGCGGATCGCCATTGTCGGCCGCCCCAATGCGGGCAAGTCCACCCTGGTCAACCGCCTGATCGGGGAAGAGCGCCTGCTGGTGGGGCCGGAGGCGGGCATCACCCGCGACGCCATCCCGGTGGACTGGCACTGGGGCAACCGTGCCGTGCGCCTGGTGGACACGGCGGGCCTGCGCCGCAAGTCGAGGGTGCAGGAGCATCTGGAGCGCCTTTCCACCGCCGACACGATCCGCGCCATCACCTTTGCCGAGATCGTCATCCTGGTGATGGACGCGGCCAACGCCTTCGAGACCCAGGACCTGCAGATCGCCGACCTGGTGGAGCGGGAGGGCCGGGGCCTGGTCTTCTGCATCACCAAGTGGGACCTGGTGGAAAACCCGGCGGAGCGCCTGGCCGAACTGCGTGAAGTGGCCGAACGCATGCTGCCCCAGGTGCGGGGCACGCCTCTGGTGGCCCTCTCCGCCGAGACCGGCCGCCATGTGGACCGGCTGATGCCGGCGGTGTTCAAGCTGCACGGGGACTGGTCCACCAAGGTCAAGACCCGGGACCTGAACGACTGGCTGGCCATGGCCGTGCAGCGCCATCCGCCGCCCGCGGTGAACGGCAAGCGCATCAAGCCCAAGTACATGGCCCAGACCAAGGCCCGGCCGCCGACCTTCGTGCTGTTCGCCAGCCGGGCGGACCACCTGCCGGAGAGCTATCGCCGCTATCTGATCAATTCCATGCGGGAGAGCTTCGACCTGCCCGGCGTGCCGATCCGCATCACCATCAAGTCCGGGGCCAATCCCTTCCAGGAGACGGAGGCCAGCGACGGTCGGTCCCGGCCCCTGACCAAGAAGTTCCGGGGGGCCAAGCCGGACAAGGTGAAGGGCCAGGGCTTCGGCGAGCCCGGCGGACCGACCCGGGGGGCGGCCAATACCAAGCGGGCTGCCGCCAAGCGGGTGGCGGCCAAGGGGGCCGTGGCCGTGAAGGCCGCCCAGGCCCGGGCCAAGGCCGAGGCCCCGGCCAAGGGCCTGTCTGCCAAGGGCGTGGCCAAGGTGAAGACCCGCCTCGTCCGCGCCTCCGCCGCCCAGGTCACCCGCCGCGGGGTTGTGAACAAGTCCCCTGCGTCCACGCCCAAGGGCGGCGGCAAGGGGCGCAAGGGATCCTAGGGTTAATTAGCGGGCTATCTTGTTGGGTAGGGCGCTATGAATGGGGTTCGGGCCCTGTCCTGATCGAGGTTCCCGGGTCTTCGCCCGGGAATGACGACTGTCTTTTTTCACCTCGTCATTCCCGGCCTTGAGCCGGGAACCTCCGTCCGGATGAGCGTGGTTCGAGACGCCCCGTTCCGGGGCTCCTCACCATGACGAAGGTGGGATGACCCTGACGACGGTGCGGTGACCCTGGCGACGGCGGGGCAATCGAGCCCACCTCCGATCAGGGTCGTGCCACAACGCGCGTCATCCTGAGGAGGGCCGTCAGGCCCGTCTCGAAGGACGCAAAGGCCCCCTCAGCCCGCCGCCCACTCCGCAAACCGCACCCGTGCCGGCGGCGTCCTGTCGGGGCGCATCAGGTCCACCACCAGGGGGCCGATGGCGTCCGGCGGGGTCAGGGTGTCCGGATCCTCTCCCGGAAAGGCGGCGGCGCGCATCTTGGTCCGCATCGGGCCGGGGTCGAGAACGGTGGTGCGGATGGGGGTGTTCTCCACCTCGTCGGCATAGACGGCCACCAGGGTCTCCAGCGCCGCCTTGGAGGCCGCATAGGCCCCCCAGAAGGCCCGGGGGGCGGTGGCGACGCCGCTGGTCAGCACGGCGATCCGCGCATGGCTCGCCCGCTTGAACAGGGGGTCGAAGGAGCGCAGCAGGCGCCAGTTGGCGGTGACGTTCACCGCCATGACCCGGTCGAAGGTCCGGGGCTCCATGTGCCCCAGGGGGGTCAGGACGCCCAGGTCGCCGGCGGCGGCCACCAGTCCGTCCAGGTGGCCCCAGCGCTCATAGAGGGTGGCACCCAGAAGGTCGGGGGCCTTGGCGTCCGTCAGGTCCATGGGAACCAGGGTTGCGCGGGTGCCGGTGGCGGCCAGGATGGCGTCGTCCAGTGCCTCCAGCCCGCCCTGGGTTCTTGCGATGGCGACCACATGGGCACCGGCATTGGCGAGGGCGAGGGCACAGGCATGGCCGATGCCGCGGGACGCGCCGGTGACGGCAATGATGCGTCCGGCGAGGGGCTTTTCAAGGGAGGAGCTTGTCATCCGCGCGTCTTAGACGGCGTTGCCGACAAAGGGAAGGCAGCCGTTTCCGTTCCCGGAGCCGTTCAGGCGCTGACCAGCAGGGACAGCTGCCGGTCGGCGTCGTCGTCGGTGGCGTCGGCGATCTCCCGGTCCAGCAGCCGGGTCGGATATTCCCCGGTGAAATAGTGGTCCGTGAACTGCGGGCAGGCCGGATCCCGCGGGCCCGCCTGCATGGCGTGATAGAGGCCGTCCACGGACAGGAAGCCCAGGCTGTCGCATTCCAGCATCCGGCGCATCTCCTCCAGCGACCGGGTGGCCGCCAGCAGGTGTTCCCGGTCGGGCATGTCGATGCCGTAGAAGTCCGGCCACTTGATCGGCGGGGAGGCGGAGCGCAGGTGCACTTCCTTGGCCCCGGCCTCGCGGACCATGCGCACGATCTTCACCGACGTGGTGCCGCGCACGATGGAATCGTCGATCAGCACCACCCGCTTGCCGGCCAGCACCTCGCGGTTGGGGCTGTGCTTCATGCGCACCCCCATCTCCCGCACGCCTTGCGTCGGCTGGATGAAGGTCCGGCCCATGTAGTGGCTGCGGATGATGCCCAGCTCATACGGAATGCCGCTGGCCTGGGCGTAGCCCAGCGCCGCGGGCACGCCGGAATCCGGCACGGGCACGACCACGTCGGCATCGACGCCGGTCTCGGCGGCCAGGCGCGCGCCCATCCGCTTGCGCACGGCATAGACGGACTGGCCGTTCACCACCGAGTCCGGCCGGGCGAAATAGACGTATTCGAACAGGCAGGGCCGGGCCCGGGTGGCGGGGAAGGGGCGGATCGACTCGACGCCCTCGTCGGTGATGACCACCACCTCCCCATGCTCGATGTCCCGCACGAACTTGGCCCCGACGCCGTCCAGGGCGCAGGTCTCCGAGGCGAGCACCGGACGGCCGTCCAGGTCCCCCAGCACCAGGGGGCGGATGCCCAGGGGATCGCGGGCCCCGATCAGCTTGGTATTGGTCAGCGCCACCAGGGCATAGCCGCCCTCGATCTGGGACAGGGCGTCCACGAACCGGTCCACCACCTTGGCCTTCCGCGACCGGGCGATGAGATGGAGGATCACCTCGGAGTCCGAAGTGGACTGGAAGATGGCCCCTTCCGCCACCAGCTTGTGGCGCAGATACAGGAAATTGGTCAGGTTGCCATTGTGGCCGATGGCGATGCCGCCGGCTTCCAGGTCGGCGAACATGGGCTGCACGTTGCGCAGGAAGCTGCCGCCGGCGGTGGAATAGCGGGTGTGTCCGATGGCACCGAAGCCCGGCAGGCGATCCACCACCCCGGTCCCGGAAAAGGCCTCGCCCACATGACCCATGTGCCGTTCGGTGTGGAACCGCTGGCCGTCACAGGCGGCGATGCCACAGGCTTCCTGGCCCCGGTGCTGCAGGGAGTGCAGGCCCAGCGCCGCGACGCCGGAGGCCTGGGGATGGCCCCAGATACCAAAAACGCCGCACTCCAGGCGCAGCGTGTCGTCGTCAGAGCCGGCGTAGGGCCCGGTGGCGTAATGGTCGATCTGGCTCATCGCTGTGGCTCCACATGCGCGTCGAGGGCGCGACGGTCAGAGGGGCACGGGCGGCCCGATGGGAACTGCGGGGCGTATGTAAGCCTTTCCGCGCGACTCGGATAGGGGCGCAACCCTGCGCCGCGTGCGGATTATTCACGATTCTGTCACGGGGTGGCGGGATGCGGTGTCAGAAGCTCGCCTTCACCCGGTCGGTCACCGTGTGGGTGACCCCGTCGGAGAAGGCAAAGCCCTTGGGGGCCAGGGCTGCTTCGAGATTGGCGGCGGCATTGGCCACGGGATAGAGCCTGGCCGTGGTGATCCAGGCCGGGGCCATGCTGCGGGGCACCAGGGCGTTGAAGGCCAGCATGAACAGGCCCATCACGATCAGTCCGCGGACGACGCCGAAGCCCAGCCCCACCGCCCGGTCGAATCCCCCGAAGGCGGAGTTGTCGATCGACTTGCTGATCCATTCCCCCAGGAGGTTGATCAGGATGAAGCTCGCCACGAAGCCTGCCACCAGGGCCGCCGCCGCGCCCGCCCAGGCCGGATGCACGAACCGGCGGACGAACGGCGCGCTGAAGGGCAGGGCATAGGCGGCAATGACCAGGGCCGCGGTGAAGCCCACGAAGCCGACCATCTCCCGCACGCCGCCCTTGCGGAAGCCTGCAAAGCCGGACAGGGCCAGCAGCCCCAGGGCGATCATGTCGAACAGGGTCATGGGATCGGTCCGCTGGTGCGCGTGGGGTGAAGACCATTCATAGCCGGACCCGGGGAACAGGGGGGACGGATTCGTGCGAAAGGGGAAATTCCGGGGCGGCCTACCAGTCTCCCCGGGCAATGCGGTCGATGGCCTCGGCCATCCGCGTGACCCCGTGCACCGCCAGGGTGGCGCTGTCGGCGGCCAGCCTCGGAGCCAGGGCGCAGCCGAAGCCCAGCTTGGCGGCCTCCTTCTGGCGGCCCTCCATGCGGCTGACGGGGCGCACGTCGCCGGACAGGCTGACCTCGCCGAACACCACGCAATCCTGCGGCAGGGGCCGGTCGACGAAGGAGGAGGCCAGCGCCGCGGCCGCCGCCAGGTCCGCCGCCGGCTCGGAGATGCGCAGGCCGCCTGCCACGTTCAGATAGACGTCCCGGTCGCCGAAGCTCATGCCGCAGCGGGCCTCCAGCACCGCCAGCACCATGGCCAGGCGCCCCGTGTCCCAGCCCACCACCGCGCGTCTGGGCGTGCCATAGGCGGAGGGGGCCACCAGGGCCTGGAACTCCACCAGCACGGGGCGGGAGCCCTCGAGGCCGGCGAACACCGCCGCCCCCGCCGCGCGCTCCCCGGTGTCATTGAGGAACAGGGCGCTGGGATTGGCCACTTCCCGCAGGCCCTGGTCGCCCATCTCGAACACGCCGATCTCGTCGGTGGCGCCGAAGCGGTTCTTGGCACCTCGCAGAATGCGGAAGGGATAGCCCCGCTCCCCCTCGAAGGAGAGGACGGCGTCCACCATGTGCTCCACCACCCGGGGCCCGGCGATCTGGCCGTCCTTGGTCACGTGGCCCACCAGGATCATGGCGATGCGCTTCTTCTTGGCCAGCCGCACCAGCTCTCCGGCGGCGGCACGGACCTGGGTGACGGAGCCGGGACCGGCCTCCAGCTGATCGCTCCACATGGTCTGGATGGAATCGATCACCACCAGGTCGAAGTCGCCGGACTTCACCCCGTCGATGACCAGGCGCAGGCTGGTTTCCGCCGCCAGCTGGACGGTGGCCTGGGCGAGGCCCATGCGCTGGGCCCGGGCGCGGACTTGCTCGATGGCCTCCTCGCCGGACACATAGGCGACCTTCGCGCCATTCAGGGACGCATGGGCGGCGACCTGCAGCAGCAGCGTCGACTTGCCCACGCCTGGGTCCCCGGCCAGCAGGATGGCCGATCCCGGCACCACCCCGCCGCCGCATACCCGGTCGAATTCGGCCACCCCGGTGATGATCCGCGGCGGGGCAGGGGTCTCCACGTCCAGGGTCTCGAAGGCCAGCCCCGCGCCCCGGGACTTCATGGAGCGGGCGGGGGCCAGCGCGCCGGGCGGGCGGGCGCTGGTCTGCTCCTCCACCAGGGTGTTCCACGCCCCGCAGGCCGGGCACTGGCCGGACCATTTGGACTGGACCCCGCCGCAGGACTGGCAGGCATAGATCGCGCCGTCGCGGGCCATGGAACATTCCCGAATGACTGAGGGAGCGGGACTCTGGCGTGATTCGCCACAGGCCTGCCGGACCGTCGGTGTCGCAGGGGGGAGGGGGGCTAGACCTCGACCTTGATCGGCCCGTCGGCGCGGCCGTTCACGAACTGGTCCACATAGGCGTTGCCGGACCGGTCGATGTCCGCCGCCGGACCCCGCCAGACGATCCTGCCCTTGTGCAGCATGGCGATCTCGTCGCCGATCTTGCGGGCCGAGGCCATGTCGTGGGTGATGGACACCGCCGTGCAGCCCAGGCGCTTCACCTGCTCCACGATCAGGTCGTTGATCACGTCGGCATTGATCGGGTCGAGGCCGGTGGTCGGCTCGTCGAAGAAGATGATCTGCGGGGCGGCCACCACGGCGCGGGCGAGACCGGCGCGCTTCTGCATCCCGCCCGACAGCTCGATCGGATAGAGATTTGCGACGGAGGCGGGCAGGCCGACCCGGGACAGGGCCTCCACCGCGCGCTCCCGGGCCTCCTTGCGGGGGACCTTGTCGGCGTTGATCAGGCGGAAGGCCACGTTCTCCCAGATGGTCAGGCTGTCGAACAGGGCCGCGCCCTGGAACAGCATGCCGAAGCGGGCATTGTGCGCGGCGCGGTCGGCGGCGCTGCGGATCTGCGAGGTGTCCTGCCCGTCCACGAACACCTGACCGGCGTCGGGGGCCATCAGGCCGATGGCGATCTTGATGGTCACGGACTTGCCCTGGCCGGAGCCGCCGATGATCACCAGGGACCGGCCCCGGGCCACGGGGATGTCCACGCCGTCCAGCACGACCTTGTCGCCGAAGGCCTTGCGCACGCCGCGCAGCTCGAGCATCGGGGTTTCGGGTGCGCTCATGGCTATTTCGCCGTGAAGAGGCTGGTCAGGATGTAGTCGGCGGCGAACACCAGGATAGCGGCGGACACGACCGCATGGGTGGTCGCCCGGCCCACGCCCCGGGCACCGCCGGACGCGTTGTAGCCGTGATAGGCCCCCATCAGGGCCACGATGAAGCCGAACACGGCGGCCTTGATCAGCCCGCTCTGGATGTCCCAGCTGGTCAGGAAGTTCCAGGTATTCTGCACATAGAGCGGGCCGGAGAAGCCCAGCGTCTGGGTGGCCACCAGGAAGCCGCCCGCCACCCCGATGGTGTCCGCCACGGCGGTGAGCAGGGGCAGGGTCAGGACGGCGGCAATCAGCCGCGGGGCCACCAGATAGCGGAAGGGGTCGGTGGACAGGGTGTGCAGGGCGTCGATCTGCTCGGTCGCCCGCATGGCCCCGATCTCGGCGGCAATGGCGGCGGAGACCCGGCCCGCCAGCATCAGGGCGGCGAGCACCGGGCCCAGTTCCCGGGTGATGCCCAGGGCCACGATCTGCGGCATGATCTGCTCGGCATTGAAGCGCCCGCCGCCGGTATAGATGTTCAGGGCGAGCGCCGCGCCGGTGAACACCGCCGTCAGCCCCACCACGGGCAGGCTCAGATAGCCGATGGCCACCACCTGGCGGGCCATCTGGCCGCCGAACCACGGGGCCGAGACGCTGGCCGCCACGCCCCGCCCGGCGAAGATCGCCACGGAACCGGCCGTGCGCAGCAGTCCCAGGGTGGAGCGGCCGACCGCCTGCACCGGATTCATTCTGGCGTCTCTCCAAGATGGACCCGGGGCACGCGGGCGGCGATGCGGGTCAGAAGCTCGTATGACACGGTTCCGGCCTGGCGGGCCACCCCGTCTATGGGGAGGTTGGGTCCGAACATCTCCACCCGCTGTCCGGGGGCGGCGTCGGCGACCTCGCTCACGTCCATTGCGATCAGGTCCATGGAGATCCGGCCCAAGAGGGGGCAGCGTCGCCCTGCCAGCCAGCCATAGCCTCCGGGGCTGAAGCTGCGCAAGACACCGTCGGCATAGCCCAGCGCGATCACCGCCAGCCGTAGCGGCCGGTCCACACTGTAGGTCGCCCCATAGCCCACCGTTTCGCCGGGCCGCAGGTGGCGGACCTGCACGATCGGCGCGTCGAGGGTGGCCACGGGACGAATCCGCGGGTCGGGCGCATCGAACGGCCCGCCGCCATAGAGGCTGATCCCCGCCCGGATCATGTCGAAGCTGTAGTCCTCGGTCTGGAACGCGGCGCCGGAACTGGCAAGGCTCCGCCGCGCCTCGGGAAACAGGGCGGCGGCCTCCACGAACCGGTCCCGCTGGACGGGGTTCATCGGATGGTCGGCAATGCCGCCGCAGGCCAGGTGGCTGAGCACGAGCCCCACGTCCAGCCGGTTCAGCCGTCCCGGCGCATCGGCCAGGGCCGCGGCCTCCTCCGGGCGCAGGCCCAGGCGGTTCAGGCCGGTATCGATGTGCAGGGCGCAGGGAAGGCGCGTGCCCCTCGGCGCGGCGGCGCTCCAGTGCTCCACCTGATCGAGGCCGTTCAGCACCGGCACCAGGTCGTGGGCGAGAAGGCGGGGTGCCGCGCCTGCGGGGCAGCCGTCCAGCACATGGATGCCGGCCGGGCGCGCCGGTCCCAGGGCCGAGCGCAGGGCCACGCCCTCCGACGCCCGGGCCACGAAGAAGGTCCTTGCCCCCTCCGCCCACAGGCGACGGGCGACGGGCGCGGCCCCGGTGCCATAGGCATCAGCCTTCACCACGGGCGCGACCTCCGCCCCCGGGCCCCGGGCGGCGATGGCGTGATAATTGGCCACGATCGCGTCGAGATCGACGGTCAGCCAGGGTTCTGAAGGGTCGGGCAGGTTGCGCGTCACGGCCCGGGCCTTAGCAGGTACGCGATGCGCGGGCGAGAGGCGTGTGCGTGGTTCGAGACGCGGGTTCCCCGCTCCTCACCATGACGACCGCTGTTGCTCCACCACCGTCGTCATCCTGAGGAGGGCCGTGAGGCCCGTCTCGAAGGACGCAGTCCCCTACCGGTCGTGCAGCACTTCCCGGGCGGCGTTGCGGCCGGGGATGCCGGTGACGCCGCCGCCGGGATGGGTGCCCGCGCCGCACATGTAGAGGCCCTTCAGCGGCCCGCGATAGGCCCCGTGGCCGAGCATCGGCCGGGCGGAGAACATCTGGTCGAGGCTCAGCTTGCCGTGGAAGATGTCGCCGCCGACCAGGCCGAAGCGGCGCTCCAGGTCCAGGGGCGTGAAGGCGATCCGGCCCAGCACCGAGGCCTTGAAGCCCGGCGCGTAGCTGTCCACCGTGTCGATGACGAGGTCCGCCACTTCGTCCCGGTGATCGTCCCACGACCGGCCGCCCGGCAGGGTGGGGGAGAATTGTTGGCAGAACAGGCTCGCCACATGCTGGCCGGGAGGGGCCAGGCTGTCGTCGAGGGTGGAGGGGATCAGCATCTCGACGATGGGCTTGCGCGACCAGCCCAGCTTGCGGGCATCGTCCCAGGCCTGATCCATGTAGCTGAGGGACGGGGCCATGATGATCCCGGCGGTCAGATGGTCGCCGGTCCCGGGCAGGCAGGTGAAGTCCGGCAGTCGGCTGAGGGCCACGTTCATCCGGAAGGTGCCCGAGCCGGAGCGGAAGTTGGCGATGCGGTTGCGGAAGGTCTCCGGCAGGGCCTGCGGCGGGATCAGCCGCTCGTACAGCACCTTGGGATGGACATTGGCGATGACCTTGTGCGCCCGGTGGGTGGTGCCGTCCGCCATGCGGACCCCGATGGCGGCCCCGTGCTCCACCAGCACCTCGGCCACCTCGGCCTCGGTGCGGATGTCCACCCCGGCCTCACGGCAGGCGCGGGCCATGGCCTGGGTGATAGCCCCCATGCCGCCGATGGCATGGCCCCAGGCCCCCTGCACGCCGTTCACCTCGCCGAACACGTGGTGCAGCAGCACATAGGCCGATCCCGGCGTGTAGGGGCTGGCGAAGTTGCCGACGATGGAATCGAAGCCCAGCACCGCCTTGATCGGGTCGCTCTCGAACCACTCGTCCAGCCATTCCCCGGCGCTGCGGGCGAACAGGTCGAGGAGGTCGCGCTGGCCCTCGATGTCCAGCTTGTTCATCTGGTAGGCCAGCTGGGCGGCGTTGATGATGTCCATCAGCCCGCCCTTGGGGCTGGGGGGCGTGGCGTGCAGGATGTTGCGGAGCGCGGGCACGATGCGGTCCAGGCGCTCGCCGTACTTCACATAGGCGTCGGCGTCCTTCGTGCTGAACTTCGCGATCTCCGCCCGGTCCGCCTCGGCCCCGCGGCCGGTGAGCAGGTAGCGGCCGTCCTCCGTGGGCAGGAAGTTCGACGCCTTGCGCAGGACGCAGGTCAGGCCGTGGCGGGCCAGTTCCATCTCCCGGATCACGTCGGGGGCCAGGAGGCTCACCGTGTAGGCGGCCATGGAGTTGCGGAAGCCGGGGTGGAACTCCTCCGTCACTGCCGCGCCGCCGACCACCTCCCGCCGCTCCAGCACCAGCACCTTGCGGCCGCGGCGGGCGAGGTAATAGGCGCAGACCATGCCGTTGTGCCCGCCGCCGACGATGACGGCGTCATAGGGGGGCCCGGAGGCGGGCGCGGGGCTGGCGGTCATGTCGAACGTCCGGAGCTGGGATCACAGGAGGGCTGAATGCCCCCATTCCGGACCCGGATGCAAGGGGCAGCCCGCCGCGCCTACTCGTCGCCGCCGGTGCTGTAGCTGTTGTAGCGGCTGTCCCGGGCCAGATTGCCGAACTTGGTGATGTTCTCGTCGAAGCTCAGCTTCACCGTGCCGATGGGGCCGTGGCGCTGCTTGCCGATGATGACCTCGGCCACGTTGCGCAGCACGTCCATCTCGTCCTGCCAGGCCAGATGCTCCGGCGTGCCTTCCCGGGGCTCCGCCCGGCCCTTGTAGTAGCTTTCCCGGTACACGAACATGACGGCGTCGGCGTCCTGCTCGATGGAGCCGGATTCCCGCAGGTCGGACAGCTGGGGCCGCTTGTCGTCCCGGGCCTCCACCTGACGGGAGAGCTGGGAGAGCGCGATGACCGGCACGCTGAGCTCCTTGGCCAGGGACTTCAGGCCCATGGTGATCTCGCTCACCTCCTGCACCCGGCCCTCGCCCTTCTTGTTGTCCGAGGCGGTGACGAGCTGGAGGTAGTCGACCACGATCAGGTCGAGCCCCACCTGACGCTTCAGCCGCCGGGCCCTGGCCGTGAGCTTGGAGATGGAGATGCCGCCGGTGGCGTCGATATAGAGGGGTGCCTCCTGGATCTCGAGGGCGGCATCGCGGACCCGGCCGAACTCGGACTTGTCGATCTCGCCCTTCCGCAGCCGGTCGGAGGAGACGCCGGAGGCATCGGCCAGCAGACGCATGGCCAGCTGCTCCGCCGACATTTCCAGGGAGAAGAAGGCCACCACCCCGCCGTTCACGGTCTTGCGCGACCCGTCCGGCTGCGGCTCCCACGCATAGTTACGGGCGACATTGAAGGCGACGTTGGTGGCGAGCGCGGTCTTGCCCATGGACGGGCGGCCGGCGACGATCAGCAGGTCGGAGGGGTGCAGGCCGCCCAGCTTCTGGTCCAGGTCGATCAGGCCGGTGGACAGGCCCGCCAGCTTGCCGTCCCGGCCGAAGGCCGCGGCGGCCATCTGCACGGCCCCCTCCAGCGCATGGGCAAAGCTCTGGAAGCCCGAGGACGCGGTCCCGCTCTCCGCCAGGGAATAGAGCTTCTGTTCGGCGCTCTCGATCTGGTCCCGGGCGTCCCGGTCCACGTCGGAGGACGCGGCCACGGCGATGTCGCCGCCGATGCGGATCAGCTCCCGCCGCATGGCCAGGTCATAGATGACCCGGGCATAGTCGGCGGCATTGGCGGCGGGGGGCGCGCGGCCCATCAGGTCCGCCAGATAGCGCAGGCCGCCCATCTCCTCGAAGGCCGGGTCCCGGCGGAACCGCTCCTGCAGCACGATCGGCTCGGCCAGCTGGCCCTTGCGGATGTATTCCTCCATCGCCCCGTACAGGCGCTGGTGGAAGGGCTCGTAGAAGTGTTCCGCCGTCAGCTTGTCCGTCAGCCGCTCATAGGCCGCATTGTCGTAGAGGATGCAGCCGAGCAGCGCCTGTTCCGCCTCGATGTTGCAAGGCGCACGGGAGGCGGACAGGTCGGACTCGTCGGACAGGGAGAGGGATCGGGCGGGGGATGACATGATCTGTTGCATAGCCCATTCGACGACACGGGGCGTGAGCCACAGACGAATCGCTCACAGGAAAAATCCGGACTTGGGGACAAGTTTTCGTGACCCGTCGGACGGGCGCGGCGGCGGCGACACTGGACTTCCCCGGCAAAGCCCCTGATCCTTTCCGGCCAAGGTGTCCGTCCCGGGATCGGGTCGGGAACTGACGGGGAATGTGCGGGGGAACCCGGGGGGAGTCATGGGGGGCATCTTGCGATCCAGCCGTCGGCAGACCCGGTCCGGGGGACGGGCCAGGAAAGTGGCGCTGACCGCTCTGGTCCTGGGCCTGTGGACGGCGGGCTCGGTCGCGCAGGCCGCGCCCGCCGCTAAGGCTTCGGCGGCCAAGGCTGCGGCCAGCGCTCCGGCCGTCGCGCCGGTGCCGACGCCCCCGCCGCCGGTCGCGGTCCCGGTCGCGCCGGGGCCGGGCGAGCCACAGGACCGGCCCTATCCCGGCCTGATCACCCTGACGGTGGATGCGACCGACCTCGACCACCACGCCTTCCATGTCTCGGAATCCGTGCCGTTGCCGGAACCGGCCAAGGGGGGCGGGGAGATCGTGTTGCTGCTGCCCAAATGGCTGCCGGGCAATCATGCGCCGACGGGGCCCCTGGCCAACCTGGCCGGCCTGTCGTTCCGGGCCGATGGCAAGGGGCTGGCCTGGACCCGCGATCCGCTGGAGGTCTATGCCTTTCATGTCTCCCTGCCCGCCGGGGTGTCGTCCATCGAGGCGGATTTCGACCTTCTGACCCCCATCGACCCCAAGGACGGCCGGGTGGTGATGTCGCCGGGCATGGTGGACCTGCAGTGGAGCAGCGTCGTGCTCTATCCGCAGGGCTACTACAGCCACGGGGTGACGATCGCGCCGCGGCTGGTGCTGCCCTCCGGCTGGAAGTACGCCACGGCGCTGGAGACCGACAGTCCCGGGCCGGACATGGCCACCTTCCATCCCACCGACCTCGAGACCCTGGTGGATTCCCCCGTGCTGGCGGGGGCCTATGCCGCGCAGATCGACCTCGATCCCGGCGGGCCGGTGCCCGTGCGGCTGAGCCTGTTCGCCGACAAGCCCGAAGCGATGGTCCTGCGTACCGACCAGCTGGCCGCGCACCGCAATCTGGTGCGGGAGGCCTATCGCCTGTTCGGCAATCACCGGTTCGACCACTACGACTTCCTGATGGCTCTGTCGGACCAGATCAGCCCCATCGGCCTGGAGCACGCCCGGTCCAGCGAGGACGGCGTGCCCCTGCGCTATTTCAGCGACTGGGAGAAGATGGCGGCGGAGCGGGACCTCCTGCCGCATGAGTTCACCCACAGCTGGAACGGCAAGTTCCGTCGGCCCGCCGATCTCCAGACCGCCACCTTCGAGACACCGATGCGGGACAGCCTGCTGTGGGTCTATGAAGGCCAGACCCAGTACTGGGGCCGGGTGCTGGCGGCCCGGGCGGGGCTGGTGACCCGCCAGCAGGCCCTGGACATGCTGGCCCAGGACGCCGCCGCCTTCGAGGCGCGCGTCGGGCGGCGCTGGCGGCCGCTGCAGGACACCACCAACGAGCCGGTGATCGCCTACAAGGCCCCCAAGATCTGGCCCAGCTGGCAGCGGGGGGCCGACTACTACGGCGAGGGGGCGCTGATCTGGCTCGACGTGGACACCCTGATCCGCGAGCAGACCAAGGGCCAGCGGTCCCTGGACGACTTCGCCCGGGGCTTCTTCGGACCGGCGGCGGGTGACGGGGCCGTGCGCACCTATGCGTTCGACGATGTGGTGCAGGGCCTGAACGCCGTGCTGCCCTATGACTGGGCGGGCTTCCTGCGCGCGCGGCTGGACCGGTTCGGGGCGGGGGCGTCGGCCCCCCTCGACGGGCTGTCGCGGGGCGGATACCGGCTGGTCTATGCCGATCAGCCCAATGACAGCTTCCGGCTGGACGAGGCCCGCCGCCGGGGCTGTGACCTGACCTATTCCCTGGGGCTGAGCGTCGACCAGCACGGCCTGGTCCGCGAAGTCACCTGGGACGGGCCCGCCTACAAGGCAGGCCTCGCCCCCGGCGCGACCCTGGTGGCGCTCAACGGCGTGGCCTTCGACGGGGATGCCCTGAAGGACGCGGTTCGCGCGGCCCGGGCGGAGGGGACGCCGCCCCTGGAGCTGATCGTGCGGACGGGAGACAACTTCAAGATCGTCCGCATCGACTATCACGGGGGGCTTCGCTATCCCCGGCTGGAGCGGGACCCGGCCGTGCCTGCGCGCCTGGACGACATCCTGGCCCCCCATGCCCGGCGAGGGGAGGGGGGCTGACCCCTCCGGGGCTCTCCGTCGGCTTCAACCGCCCGTCGTCTCCGGCCCGTGACCCAGGGCGGCCACAGAGGGGGCCGTGCCCAGCCGGGCCGGGGACAGGGCCGCCCCCCGGCGGATCTCGCTCGGGGTCGCGCCCGCCTTGGTCCGCATGAAGCGGGACAGGGCGGAGCTGTCGGCGAAGTGCAGCAGCTCGGCGATCTCCGCGGCGCTCAGGCGGGAGTGGCGGAGGTACTTTTCGGCGAGCTCGATGCGCACGGCATCCACGATCCCCTGGAACGAGGCCCCCCGGCGCTTCAGCCGCAGCTGCAGCGTGCGCGCGCAGACCCCGATCTCCGCCGCCACGGCGGGCAGGTCGAAGCGGCCCGACGGCAGCAGGGCCCGGACCGCCAGCTCGACCCGGACCTCGTCGCAGGGGGCCTCCCCCGGGGACTGCAGCCGCAGGGACGCGGCCATGGCCCGGTAGGCCCGCTCGTTGTGATCCCGCATCGGCTTCAGGGTCGCCGCCCGGTCCAGCAGCAGGGCATTCCGGTCCTGATCGAACAGCACCATGTCGCCGAACACCTGCCGGTGGGCGGACAGGTCCGCGGGCGGGGCATGGCGGAACTGGACCGCGGTCGGCCGCCAGTTTGGCCCGAGGCTCGACCGGAGTTCCAGGCAGAAGCTGGCAAGGCCCAGCTCCACGCTCTGGCGGGTCGAGACGGGCCCCGGGACCCGCAGGTCGTAGCTCAGGGCGACGTTGGAATCCTCGTCGTCCAGGCGCATGACCGTCATGCTGGAGAAATAGCCCATGTAGCCGCAGATATCGCCCAGCGCCTCCCGCACCGAGCCTGCGCTGCGGGCCAGCACCCAGACCGGCCCGAGAATCTGCAGGCCCTGGCGACGGGCCAGCCGCAGGCCGAAATCCTCCGTGCTGCAGTGCATGGCGGACAGCTCGAAATAGGACGCAAGCGCCGCACCGTCGATGGACATGTCGGGATTGGTAAAGGCCTCGGCGGGAATCCCGGCGGCACGGGCCACACGATCCGGTGTGCCGCCCAGCTCGGCGATCAGATTGTGACACCCGCGCAACGCTATGCTCTTTACCATACCGCCGATCATGTCCCGCCCTCTTTTGCGCAAAACGTCATGCACATTGCGCAAATTGTCAAACTTATATGTAAATGCATGTCCTAGAGTAATCGGGCGAGACCCTGCGTCGAATCTTTGGGCCCCCAAGGATTCGCCGCGTTGCAGCAGAAGGTTTGCTGCAGTGCGGTACGGGCCTTGCCGAACGGGAGAGGGCTGCGGCTCCCGGACGTCGCCGGAAGCAGACAAAAATCAATAACGCGTCGCATCAATGCGGGCGCCTTCAGGGGGAAATGCTTATGGGAACGGGTTTTGGTATGCGTGGTCTGTGGCTCGCGGGGGCGTCGGTGACTGCCCTTGTCATGGCGTCTCCGGCCTTTGCAAGCGATGCGGCGGCCGACGCGGCCCCCGCCGCCAAGGGCGCGGACACCGTCCAGGAAGTCGTGGTTACCGCTGAAAAGCGCTCGGTGAACATCCAGCAGGTGCCGGTGGCCGTGACCGCCTTCACCGCCAAGGAGCGGGCCCTGATCGGGATCAACTCCGTTCAGGACATGACCAACTTCACGCCGGGTCTGACCTATTCCAGCCAGCTGGACCGTCCGGTCATGCGCGGTCTGGCGCGGACGACCAACATCTACCTGGCTGACAGCTCGGTGGGCGTCTACGACAACGACCTCTTCACCAACTCGACCTTCCTCGTCGGTCGCGACGACATGATCGTGGATCAGGTCGAAGTGCTGCTGGGCCCGCAGAACACCCTGTACGGCCGTAACTCCATCGGCGGCGTCATCAACACCCAGTCCCGTCGTCCGTCGGAAACCTTCGGCGGTGAAGTGCGCGCCGCGGTGGGCAACTACGAATATTCGAAGTTCGAAGCCACCGTCACCGGCCCGACCTTCGTCCCGGGCGTGAACTTCCGCCTCAGCGGCTACAACGTCGAGCAGGACCAGGGGTACTTCAAGAACCTCAGCGGCAAGTCCTTCGGCGAAGTGCACCACGACCCCTATGTCGAACTTCAGCTCGAGCGGAAGACCGACAAGGACGACATCTGGTTCATGGCCTATGACCTGTCGTTCAACAACGACCGCGGTGGTCCGGGTGCCCTGCTGGGCATTCCTGCCGTCGGCCCGTACGACACCCGCCTGGTGGGCTCCAACAGCCTGTTCTACAACCCGCAGGCCGCCTTCGGTCAGAGCGTGGTGCCCGGCTCGGTCGTGGGCGGCACCGGCGGCGTGAACCCGTCGACCACCGACAACCGCACCGTCAGCACGGCCGTGCCGATGAGCGTGAAGGTCCGGGCGGCGTTCGGCCTGAACTTCCACTGGACCCACCATTTCGACGGATGGGACCTGAAGTATGTGGGCGGCTACACCCAGTACCACTACAGCCTGTCCTCGCCGAGCCAGCTGAACCAGCCGTCGGACGTCCAGTCCTACAAGCTGCCGTCGGCCAGCCCGCTGCTGGGCAACCTGACGGTGTTCCCGGAACAGGGCTTCACCTTCGACACCCAGACCAAGTGGTACTCCCATGAACTGGTGGCCAGCTCGACCACCAACAACAAGCTGAGCTGGATCGCCGGGGCCTACTACTTCGACGAAACCGACGACAACCCGGAAACCGAGTTCGCCAACCAGCAGCCGCAGCTTGGCGGCACCAACTGGAACGTGATCAACCTCGGCACGCTCTACAAGAACCTGAGCAACTATCCGGGGATCTCCGGCACTGTCGCGGGTCTGACGGACGCGGCCTATGCCAACGTCTTCAACACCTTCTATGCCAACAACACCGCCTCGGGCGGCAACGCGATCTACAACCCCTACCAGAACCAGCAGTTCCTGCTCCTGGACTATCAGGCGCACGTGAACACGCTGGCCGGCTTCCTGCAGACCGACTACAAGTTCAACGACGTCTGGAAGCTGACCACGGGTCTGCGTTACTCCTACGACCTGAAGTCCGCGCATGAAGAAGCCCGCTACATCTTCTTCTCCGACGTGGCACCGTCCTATCTGTTCGGTGCTGCCACCCCGGCGGTCGACCTGACGCCGTTCCTGATCTCCAATGTCCAGCAGCGCGGTGTGGCCAGCGCGGTCAGCTATCCGAGCACCGGCCGGTGGGCCGGGGATGCGGTGCGCACCCTGCGTGACCACTCCCAGGCTCTGACGGGCACCGTCAGCCTCGACTGGACGCCGGACAAGGATACCCTTGGTTACCTGCGCTTCAGCCGCGGCTACAAGGCCCTGGCGCTGAACGCCGGTTATGTCGGCAACTACGTGGAAGCCAAGCCGGAACACGTGAACGACTATGAAATGGGCTTGAAGAAGACCCTTCTCGACAAGACCCTGACCGTGGACGTCGCGGCCTTCTACTACGACTACACCAACGACCAGCTCCAGCTCGGCCAGCCGGTGATCTACACTCTGGGCACCACCACGCTGAACCAGTTCATCAACATCCCGAAGGCCGTGGCCGACGGTGTGGAACTGACGGCGAACTGGACCCCGATCCGGAAGCTGCACTTCTCGCTGACCTACGGCTACAACCACACCGAGATCCTGACGGACTGCACCAACAGCGGTCTGATCACCACGGCCAATGCGGGTTGCTTCATCGACCCGGCCGACCCGCTGGCGCTCGATCCCTCCGCGAAGCCGCGCGGGACGACGGTGGCGAACTACAGCGCTTACTCGACGGCGGTGCCCTACGGCATTTCCAGCCTCGGTTTGGTCCCCGGTGCGCTCACCAAGACGCCGGAAGTGCCGCAGAGCGTGAAGGGTAACCCGCTGCCGCAGGCGCCGGAAAACAAGGTGGCGTTCAACACGAACTACACCTTCGAATTCGAGCCGGGCAACCTGACCCTCTCCGGATCCTATGTCTGGAAGGACGTGTCCTACTCCTCGATCTTCAAGCGGGCCTATGACTCTGCCCCCGCCTGGGATCAGGTGGACCTGCGGGCGACCTGGACGGCCAACCACGGCAACTACGAGATTGTGGGCTATGTGAAGAACCTGTTCGACTCGATCGGCTACGACGCCGCCTCGGGCGCGAACATCTCCAACCAACCCTACGGTACTGTCCCCGGCAGCACGCCGAAGTACACGCAGCAGCGGACCTACGACATCACCCCGCCCCGCCTGGTTGGCGCGGAAATTCACTACCACTTCTGATCCCGCCTCGGGCGCCTCGGGCGACGGGGGTTCGCCCTCGTCGCCCCCTTTTTTGCTCAATCGGCAGGCACCGTCCCTCGGCAACGAGGGGCGGTGCCTCGCTTTTGGGCGTATACATGAAAGTCCCGTCGGATCGCCTGCCAGTCTTTGACGATGCCGGGAGGAACTGGGATGTTGGTCTTGCCCGATTGGGCGTCTTCTTCCCGCAGACTTTCAGCCGCGCCCCTCAAAAGGCGCGGCTTTTTTTTGCGGCAGGCGGGGGGAGGGGCCGATCGTCCGGTCCAGGTACCGCGGCCCGTCTGCAATGCATTTCGGCCATTGCCGGGGGGCTTTCGGGGTCAGTGCTCGCGAAAAGTTGAATTTTACGCGGCGTTCCGGCGGGAATTCTTCCCGATAGCGGTTGTGCTGCCTGCCGTGTGCGTGACAATAGAATTCTTGGGCTCAATGGGTGAGCCCTTATGAAAGGCTCACGCGACCTAGAGGGGCGCGTGATGGGTTTTGAGGACGAGATGGCTAACGGTGTGGTTAAGTGGTTCAACCCGGCGAAGGGTTTCGGCTTTATTCAGCCGGATGATGGTGGACCCGACATATTCGTTCACATCGCGGCCGTCGAGCGCTCTGGGCTCGCTGGTCTGGATGAGGGCATGATTGTCGCCTATGAACTTGAGCAGGATCGCCGCTCGGGCAAGATGTCCGCCGGTCAGATCGAAGTCCTGGGCGAGGCCCCTCCGTCGCAGCGTCGCGCGCCGCCGCCCCGGTCCGGTGGGTTCGACGGGGAGCGTTCGGTCTCCGTGGGCGGTTCCGGCTCCGGCGTCGTCAAGTGGTTCAACACCACCAAGGGCTTCGGCTTCATCCAGCCGGACAACGGCGGTGCGGACGTGTTCGTGCACATCTCGGCCGTCGAGCGCGCCGGTCTGCGCAGCCTGAACGAAGGCCAGCTGGTGGAGTACGATCTGGAACAGGATCGTCGCACGGGCAAGGCGTCCGCCGGCAACCTGCGGGTCACCGGCGAGGGCGATGCCCGGCCGCGCGCTCCGCGCCCGCCGCGCTGATCATACCCTGAAGTGAAGATTTGCCGGGCGGTTCGCGCCGTCCGGCGGGACACCATGGCAAGGCCCGTCATCCGGCTGCTTCAGCGGTCGGACGGCGGGCCTTTCTGCGTTGAGGGCCGTGACTGTCAGGCCTTCAGGGCGCTGGTATCGATGGGCAGCCGACGGATCCGGTGGCCCGTGGCGGCAAACAGCGCGTTGCAGAGCGCGGGTGGCGCGGGGGGCAGGGCAGGTTCCCCAAGTCCCGTGGGCGGATGGTCGGACAGGACGAACTGCACCTCCACCGGGCAGCTCTGCGGCATGCGCAGCAGCGGGAACCCGTCGAAGTTGGACTGTTCCGCCCGGCCGTCGCGGAAGGTGATCTCCTGCCCCAGGGCCTGGGCCAGTCCGTCCAGCACCGCGCCCTGGACCTGGTTGCGGGCCATGGACGGGTTGACGATCTGTGACCCCACATCCCCGGCGACCCAGACCTTGTCGACGGTGATCTCTCCGCCTGCCGTGACGGAGGCCTGCACCACCTCCGCGAAATAGCCCCGGTGGCTGTAATAGAAGGCCAATCCCTTGCCGGTGCGCAGGCCCGGTCGCGCCGCTGCCGGACGGCCCCAGTCGGCCATCTTCGCCACCGCCTTCAGGACGTCGATGGCCCGGCTGGTGTCGAAGTCGGTGCCGACCATGCGGGGTTCGCCGAACAGGGAGAGCTGGAAGTCCAGCGGGTCCTTGCCCGCGGCGTGGGCCAGCTCGTCGAGGAAGGACTGGAAGACGAAGCTGAGCGCGTTGCTCTGCGGGGCCCGGAGCGCGCCGGTGGGCAGGGCCGCGGGGATCAGCGAGGCTTCGATCAGGCAGTTGGGCACGAGGCGGGCCGGGGTTTCCGAACCGCTCATCCCCGCACTGGGGGCGAACTTGTCCCCCTGGCCGAAGCTGATGAAGTGGTTGTGCCAGGCGATCAGCCGCCCCTGCGCGTCCAGTCCGCCCTTCAGGGTGTGGAAGGCACCCGGCCGGTAGAAGTCGTGGCGCAGGTCGTCCTCGCGGGACCACAGCAGCTTCACTGCCTTGCCCGACTGTCGGGCAATGGCCGCGGCCTCCACCATGTAGTCGTTGTTCAGCCGTCGGCCGAACCCGCCGCCGCATCGGGTGACATGGACGATCACATCGGCCTCGGCCATGCCCAGGGTCCTGGCCACCAGGGTGCGGCCGGCCTGGGGCGTCTGGGTCGGCGCATGGATGACCAGCTTGCCGTCCTGCATCAGGGCCGTGCAGTTCTGCGGTTCCAGCGGCGCGTGGGCGATGAAGGGATAGCTGTAGTCCGCCTCGATCACGTGCGCTGCCGCGGCCAGGGCGGCCGCCACGTCGCCGTCCTTGCGCAGGACCTTGGTGCCGGGCTGCCGGGCCAGGGCCGCGGCGGTGGCGGCGATGCCCTCGCTGGAGACCGAGGCGGTTGCACCCTCGTCCCAGACCACCTTCAGGGTCTGGCGGGCGCGGTTGGCGGTCCACCAGCTGTCCGCCAGGATGGCGACCCCGTCCAGCAGACCTTCCAGGGCCGTGCCGCCGCGGACGATCAGGGCGTCGCGCACGCCTTTCAGCGCCTTCACCTCGTCCAGATTGGCGCTGACCACCTTGCCGCCGTAGACGGGGCACTTCTCGTAGACCGCGTACAGCATGCCGGGCACGACGGTGTCGATGCCGAAGATCGGCTCCCCCCGCACGATCCGCGCGCTGTCGATGCCGCCGTGCGGCTGGCCGACGATGCGGAAGGTCTTGGGGTCCTTCAGCGGCACACTGGCGAGGTCCGGCGGGGGCAGCCGGGCGGCGTCGGCGGCCAGATCGCCATAGCCCAGCCTGCGCCCCGTCGGCGTGTGCACCACCACCCCGGGGTCCGTCCGGCATTCGGTGGCCGGAACCTGCCAGCGGGCAGCGGCGGCGGCGACCAGCAGTGCACGCCCCGCGGCCCCGACCCGGCGCATCTGGTCATAGTTGAGGGCGGTGGCCAGGCTGCCGCCCGCGAACTGGGCCCCGAAGCGGGTGGCGTCGGTGTCGGCCTGCTCGATCCGCACCCGGGACCAGTCGGCGTCCAGCTCCTCGGCGATGATCATGGGCAGGGAGGTCTTGATTCCCTGGCCGATCTCCGGGTTCTTGGACTGCAGCGTCACGGTGCCGTCGGCGCCGATGCGGACATAGGCCGACAGGGCAGCCTCGCCCCTGCCTTCCGCCCGGCCCATCCCGGCCGTCAGCACCAGGGCCCCGCCGGTGCCCAGCGCCACCTTCAGGAACAGGCGGCGATCCGGCTGGGGGGCGCGTTCGGGCATGTGGGATCCGTCACTCATGGCTCAACCCTTCCGATGGGCGGCGGCGACCTGATGGATCGCGGCGCGGATGCGGTTGTAGGTGGCACACCGGCAGATGTTCCCGGACATGGCGGAGTCTATGTCCTCGTCGGTGGGGGAGGGGTTGGCGGCCAGAAGGGCCGTGGCGGACATCATCTGTCCCGCCTGGCAATAGCCGCACTGCATCACGTCGAGGTCCAGCCAGGCCTTCTGCACCGCCCGCCCCAGGGGTGTCTGGTCCAGGGCCTCGATGGTGGTGATCCTTGCCGTGCCGACGGCGGAGACCGGCGTACGGCAACTGCGCACCGGCTGGCCGTCCAGATGCACGGTGCAGGCCCCGCACAGCCCGGCCCCGCAGCCGAACTTGGGTCCCTTCACGTCCAGCACGTCCCGCAGCACCCACAGGAGCGGCATGTCCGGATCGACATCCACCGTCCGAGCCTTGCCGTTGATCGTCAGCCGAAAACTCATCCGCCGGTATCCTTGCCAGTGTTGGGGCCAGTGATGGGGGGCCGCTTTTGTCTATCCCTCCCGGGGCGGGATGCAAGGGTCAAGGCGCCTCGGCGCGCTCCAGCTCCGCCAGCAGCAGGCCGAGGGCGTGGCGCGCGAAGGCCTCCATGTTGGCGGCGCGGTCCGTGGCGGCGGTTTCCAGTGTTCGCACCGTGGCCGACGGTCCGGAGACGGCCAGGCAGCTGTGCCCCGCCGCATCCCCGTACCCGTTGCCCGTGGGCCCGGCAGCGCCTGTCTCGGCCAGGCCCCAGTCGGCCCGCAGGGTCTGGCGGATGCGCTCGGCCAGGAAGCTCGCATAGGGCTCCGACGAGGACCGCATGCCCTCCAGGTCGCCGCGCTCCACCCCCAGCAGGCCCTTCAGCGCCCGGCCCGTATAGATGACGCCGCCGCCGAGATAAAAGGCCGAGGCCCCGGGCACCGACAGCAGGGCCGCGGAGATCAGGCCCCCTGCGGAGGATTCGGCCACGGCCACGGTCTGCCGTCGGGCGATCAGATGCCGGGCCACGGCGTGGGCCAGCTGGGAGAGGTCTTCGGTCATGGGGGGAACTCCAGGCTATGTTCCGAGTGTGACATTCACCGCCCCGCAGGTCGACGCGGTGTCGCCCCATTTGCAGGCGAAAGGGGAAATCGCTATGTCCCCCCGTCGGGACTGGCATCGATTCCGGATGCTTCTATATTTCAATGATGCAACAGTTGGCCCGGTGCGGAATCAGCCCCGGGTGCGGTAGGGAGAGGGTCCTGTGGCAGGTCAGATCGTACGCAAGGCCCCGGGTCGCGCTCATGCCACGGCCCTGGCGCTGGTGGCGGCCATCGCCGCCGTCTCGGTCCCCGCCGTGTCCCGTGCCGAAACCGATCCGGCAGTCCAGCGGATCCAGGCCCTGGACGATGGTCTGGTCAGCGCCGCGCGGGCGCATGAGCTTCGCAGCCCCCGGGTCCGGCAGTTGCTGGAACAGTCCTTCAACCTGCCGGTGATGGCCCAGTTCGCCGTCGGGGCCCCGTGGGCGAACCTGTCCGCCAGCGACCGGAGCGGCGTGCTCGAGGCCCTCGGTCGCTATACCGAAGCCCGCTATGCCTACGAGTTCCGGGACTTCGACACCCAGACCATCGTGATCGATCCGGTGGTGCAGACACGCGGGCTGGACCGGCTGGTCCGGGCAGAGATCCGCGAGGCGGGCGAGGCACCGCTGAAGGTCGGCTACCGGCTGCGCGACTATGGCGGCACCTGGCGGATCATCGACGTGATCTATAACGGCGTCAGCCAGCTCGCGACCCAGCGGGCGGACTTCGCCTCCGCGCTCGAAAAGGGCGGGGCCGCGGCCCTGATCCGCAGCCTCGACCAGTCCACGGCCAGGCTGAAATAGGCCGCCCTGAATTAGGCCACTGGGCGTAGGGGCTCACCGCCGCCGAATGCTGGCCAGCAGCGCCGGTTGCAGGAACAGGGCCCCGACCAGGGTCCAGCCCAGGGTGATCAGCAGCAGGCGGCCGAGGCTGGCCGTGCCGGGATGCGCCGACAGGGCCAGGGCCAGGAAGGACGCGCCGGTGGTCAGGGCGCTGAACAGGATGGCGTGGCTCAGGCTCGCCCGGGCCTGGCGGCTGGAACCATCCCGCCAGGCGATCACCGAATAGATGTTGAACGAGACGCCGATGCCCAGCAGCAGGGGCAGGGCGATCAGGTTCTCCAGATTGATCGGCTGGCCGGTGACGGCCAGGGTCGCAAGCGTCAGGACCAGGGTGGCCATCACCGGCGCAAGGGTCAGCAGCACATCCGTGGCCCGGCGCAGGATCACCGCCAGCATTAGTCCGATAGCCAGGGTGGACAGCACACCCGCCTCGATGAAGGCCCCCAGTATGGTGCGGCCCGCTTCCAGCACGGCCACCGGCGGGCCGGAGACGTCGGGATAGATCGCCCGGACGGCGGTGATGAACCTGGCGAGGTTGGCCGGATCGGCGGGATCCCCCGACGGGGCGATGTCCACCCGGGCGGCACCCCGGGCGCTGACCCATTCCCGCTTCAGCTCCGGCGGCAGGGTGTCGAGGCTGACCGGCTCCGCCGTCAGGGTTGCGCGCACCTCGTCGAGTGCGGCGGGTAGGCTGGCGGTCAGCACCCGCGTCGCCCGGTTGCGGCCCTCCACCGGTCCCTGGCCGAGGCGCTGGAGCCGTTCCGCCAGTTGGCGCGCCGTGTCCGCGGTGGGACCGGTGCGCTGCCCGGCCACGCTGGCCAGGCGGGCCGCGGCGGAGGCAAGGCTGCGCTGGATCTCCGCATCCGTCGGGGGCGGGGCCACGTCGAAGGGCGACAGGGTGGTGTCGAGGATGAGGGATGCATCGCGGATGAGGGCCAGCTTGGCGTCCTGGTCGGCGGGGATCAGGCTGCCGACGGTATAGACCTCGCCGATGGCCGGGCTCTTGCGCAGGTGCCGCGCCAGGTCCTCCGCCGCCGCGGGGGAGGGGACCAGGGCCTGCAGGCGGTTCGGCGTCAGATCGGCATTGTGGGTCAGCTCCAGGAAGGTCTTTACCGAAACGTCCCGGGGGCTGCGCAGGCTGAGGGCGTCGAAGTCGAACCGCAGCAGCGGCAGCACGGCCAGCCCGGCCACCACCGCCACGGCGGCGCCGCGCAGCAGCGGGCGGCGGCGCTGTTCGGCGATCTGGTAGAGGCGATCGAACCGGTCCAGGTCGTCATCGCTGGAGGCCGCCCCGGCCCCCAGCAGCTTCAGCGCCGCGGGCAGGACGGTCAGGGCAAAGAAGGCCCCGATCAGCATGCCGGTGCCCGCGATCAGGCCCAGCTCCGACACGCCCTTGTAGGGGGTCGGAAAGAACGCCAGGAAGCCGAAGCCCGTGGCGGCCGCGGCCAGCCCCACCCCGGGCCCGGCGACCCGCCCCGTGGCCAGCAGGGCTGCGTCATGGGGCAGGGTCAGGGCCTCGGCGCGATAGCGGATGGCAAACTGGATGGCGAAGTCGATGCCCAGCCCCACGAACAGGGGAAGGAAGGCCACGGACACCAGGGTGAACCGCTCGAACACCAGAAGACCGAGGCTTGCGGTGAGGGCCAGGCCGGTCAGCACGGTCACGGCGATGGCCAGGATCACCCGGGCCGACCGGACGCCCCAGAACAGCACCCCGCCCATCAGGGCCAGGCAGAAAGCGGCGATGGGACCGGTGGCTTCCGCCAGGTTGTGGAGTTCGTCCGTTTCCATGGCCACGGAGCCGGTGGTCTTGATGTCCGCATCCGCCCCATGGCCGCCGGGCAGGCCGATCTCCTGCTCCGCCTTCAGGACCGCGTCCAGGGCAGGGCGCGCCGGTTCGATCAGGTCGAAGTCGAGCTTCGGGGTCAGGGCCACGATCCGGCGCCGATCCCCCGGCGTCGCCTTCTCGCCGGTCACCAGCTGCCGCCAGGACAGGGGCGTGGTGCGGCCGGCCGCGGCGTCGGCGAGGGCCCCGTTCAGGGCCCGCAGCACGGGGGCCAGCCGGTCGAGGCGTGCGGGGTCCTTCTCGGCATCGGTGAGGCTCGTCTCCACGGCCCCGGCCAGGCCGCGCAGGCTGGGATCGGCGGCAACCGGACCGATCAGGGGCTGGGCCGCGATCAGCTGGGTGGTGCCCTGGCGGACCTCGTCCACCGTCTGGAACAGCAGGGCCTGCTTCTCCAGCCACGGACCGCCATCGGGGCGCTGGACCACGGCGAACACATCGGTGCGCTGGGCCAGGCGGTCCGCCAGCTGGTCGGCGATGTGATCGGCCAGCTCCGGCGTGGCGCCATCCACCACCAGGGTGAGGTCCTCTCCCTGGCTGACAAAGGCGGCTTCGAGCGCGGTCTCCGTCCTTCGCCAGGGCAGGTCTCGGGAGATCAGGGAATCGAGGTCAGTGCGGACGCTGAAATGTCCCACGAGGTAGGCGAGGCTGAGGGCGGCGACCACCAGGGCCGCGGCGAGGGTGAGCCGCGGACGGGCCAGGGCCATCCGGACCAGGCGCTCCGGCAGGACTCGCAGCACCGGCTCTGTCACGCGGCAGGTCCGGGCGGGTCCGGCGTGGGCTGCGGCCGGGCTGGCGAGGCGTCCGGCACGGACACCGGCGGTGCCGCGACCGAGGGCGGGGCAGCGTCCGGGGCCTTGCGACGATCCGGCAGCTCGGGGGCGCCCGGAATGTCCGGGGACTCCTCCAGCGAGATCACGTCGCCGCGGACCTGGGACTGCAGGGTCTGGAGATAGATGGAGCGGATCGACGCATAGGGGTCGGTGGCGGAGACGGCAATGTCGTGCAGATCGTCATCCAGGGTCGCCCGGGTATCGATCACGCTGACGACGGTCTGCGCCTTTTCCAGGGCCTTGGACTTGATGTGCCGGATATTGGTCAGGGGGTTGGTGGCAATGTCCACCACCGCGCCGAACAGCTCCCGGGCCGTGGTCGGCCCCACGAACGGCAGGTACAGATAGGCCCCGTTGCCCACCCGATAGCGGGCGAGGGTCAGGGCGAACCCGTTCTCGTGGTGGATCACCCCCTGAGCGGAGGCGATGTCCAGGAACCCGGCCAGTCCGACGGTGGTGTTGACGCCGAAGCGGAAGGCGGAGCGTCCCGCATCGCTGAATCTGCGCTGCAGGACGTCGTTCATGGCAATGCCCGGCTCGTCCCAGTTGCGCAGGGCATTGTGGATGCCCTTGCGGACCGGTTTGGGCAGCAGCCGTTTGTAGCTCACCGCCACCGGCCGGAACAGGTAGCGGTCGAGCACCAGATTGAGGCCGTAGAGGCGGCGGTTGACGCCCTCCAGCGGGTCCTCGCGGCTGGACGCGGGGGTGATGGCCGTCTCCGTCGGCAGGGGCGCGGCGGGCGGCACTGATGCGACCGGCTCGACGGGCGCGGGGGGCGCGGCCACGGGTGCAGCGGGTGGCGTCGGCGGAGACGGCTCGTTCGAGACCGCTTCCGACACGGCGGCGACGGGGGATGACACGGGAGCAGGCGGCACCGCCGCCGGGACCGGCGCGGAGATCAGGGCAAAGGCTGCGGCAAGTTCCACAAGTCCCACGGGCTAGTCGTCCCGGGTCATGGGCGGGGAGGGCGGCGCGTCCATGGACGATTCCCGGGGGGCACCGGGTCGGGTCATCGCGCTGAGTTCGCCCAGTTCCTTCACGCCTCAGCCTCTGACCTCGTCGACGGATTAACCCTGCTATAGCATGTGCCTGCACGGTCGCCATAGGACATGCGCAGCCAACTGCGGCGGCTGCGCAGGAAAAGACCGGCGCGGACGGGTCCGCGCCGGTCTGTTGCCGTGCCGTGAGGGCGCAAACGGCCCCGAGGTCAGATGCGTTCGATGATCACGGCCGGTGCCATGCCGCCGGCGGCGCACATGGTGACCAGGCCGCGCTTCAGGTCGCGGCGCTCCAGCTCGTCCAGGATCGTGCCGATCAGCAGGGAGCCGGTGGCACCGATGGGGTGACCCAGAGCCATGGCCCCGCCGTTCACATTGACCTTGTCCCGGTCGAGCTTCAGGTCGCGGATGAACTTCTCCGCCACCACGGCGAAGGCCTCGTTGATTTCCCACAGGTCGATGTCATCGACGGTGAGGCCGGCCCGTTCCAGGGCCTTCTTCGCGGCGGGGACGGGGGCGTTCAGCATCAGGGTCGGGCAGTCGCCCATGTTGATGGCAGCCACGATCTTCGCCCGGGGCTTCCAGCCCTGCTTCTTCGCATAGTCCGGCGAGCACATCAGCAGCGCGCCCGCCCCGTCCACCACGCCGGACGAGTTGCCCGCATGGTGGATGTGCTCGATCTTCACGTCGGGATAGCGCTGGTTGATCAGCTTGCGGAAGGTGGTGCCGTTCTCGTCCAGGGGCATGTCCGCGATCTGGGTGAAGGACGGCTTCAGGGAGGCCAGGCCCTCGGCGGTGGTCTGGGGACGGGGGAACTCCTCCTTGTCCAGGGCGACCGTGCCGTCGAGGTTGTAGACGGGCACGAGGGACTTGTCGAAGCGGCCCTCTGCGATGGCGATGGCGGCGCGCTTCTGGCTTTCGAGGGCCAGCGCATCCACGGCTTCCCGGGTGATGCCTTCCATGGACGCAATCGCGTCGGCGCAGACGCCCTGGTGCGACTGGGGATGGATCTCGCGCAGGTGCAGGTTGCCCCGGTCCATCAGCGGCGCGCCGGAGGGGGGCAGCTGGGCGGTGTAGCTCATCATCTCGCAGCCGCCGGCGATCACCAGGTCCTGCATGCCCGACATGATGGTGGCCGCGGCCAGGTTCACCGTGGTGATGCCCGAGCCGCAGAAGCGGTCCAGGGTCATGCCGCTGGCCTTGATGTCATAGCCCGCATCGAGGGCGGCCATCCGGCCCATGTCCGCGCCTTGCGCGCCCACCTGGGTGGAGGTGCCCCAGATCACGTCGTCGACTTCGGCGGTCTTGATGTTGTTGCGCTCGGCCAGCGCCTTCAGCACGGTGGAGGCCAGATGCTGCGGGTGCAGATGGGCCAGGGCCCCTTTGCCGACCTTGCCCACGCCCCGGGGGGTGCGGACGGCGTCGATGATCCAGGCTTCCGTCATGGCAGTCTCCTTCAAGTCGGATGTGGTGTCCCGGGCGTTGATCTACCGGGTTCAGGTGTTCTGATCGCCAGCTTACGGGATCGCGGGCAGGGACGCCACGGCGCCGTAGCGTCACCCCCGCGCAGTCCCCCGGAGCACCCGGTGGCGGGGCTCAGGCCGCGTCCACCATGACCAGTTCCGCATCCTCCAGGGCCCGGATGGTGATCGCCGTCTCCTGCGTGATCGCCGCCCCGTCCCGGGCCGCCAGGGTCAGGCCGTTGACCTCGACGGAGCCGACCGCAGGCACCAGATAGGCGTGGCGGGAGGGATCGAACTCATAGGTGATCGCGTCCCCGGCCTTCAGGGTCGCCCCCAGCACCCGGGCCTGGGTGCGGATCGGCAGGGCGTCCCCGTCCCCGGGCAGACCGGAGGCCAGGGCCACGAAGCGACCGGCCCGGTCCCCCTTCGGAAACGGCCGCGCCCCCCAGGACGGCGCACCGCCCCGCTCCGTCGGCTCGATCCAGATCTGGAAGATGCGGGTGGTCTCGGCCTCCAGATTGTACTCGGCATGGCGTACGCCGGTCCCGGCGGACATCACCTGCACGTCGCCCGCCACCGTGCGCCCCTGGTTGCCCAGGCTGTCCTGGTGGGTGATGGCCCCTTCGCGAACATAGGTGATGATCTCCATGTCCGCGTGGGGATGGGGCGGAAAGCCGCTGCGCGACGCGATCTCGTCGTCGTTCCACACCCGCAGCGCCCCCCAGTTCATGTTCTGGGGGTCGTAATAGTTGGCGAAGGAGAAGTGGTGGCGGGCCTTCAGCCAGCCATGGTCGGCGCCGCCGAGGCGGGCGAACGGCTTGTGGAGGATCATGCGGGGAACTCCTGGACGGGACCGGGCCGAACTGGCACAAATGCTGTGCCAGTTATGTCGGATCGCGGCCGCGGGATTTCAAGGGGGCGCGGCGCGCGCGCGAGGGGGCCTGACAGGGGGCGTCCGCCTGTGCTTATCTGGCCGGAGTTCTTAGGGGGAGTTGAGTGTCATGGCCACCAGGTCGCGCAAGGGGAACCCGGGCCGCACCGCCGCCCTGGTCGTGATCGGCCTGGGCGTGGTCATCAGCCTCGGGGTGATGGGGGCGGACTGGCGCCAGCACTATGCCACCCTCAGCAAGGAGTCGGCCCGCTGGCGGATTTCCGGCACCCCCTGCCAGAGCGTCAGCCGGGAGGTGTTCTCCAATACGCCGGACCCCTTCGCCATCAGCCCCTATGCCACCAATCTCAAGCTGGTCTATGGCGACCTCCTGTTCATGCGCAATTCCGGCGACGCCTATGCGAGGACGTGATGCTGAAGGACAATGTCTGGCTCGACACCTCCCCCGTCTGCCAGTTCGCCCATCCGCGGAAGGTGGCCCTGACCGGTCCCGGGGGGGCTTACTACTTCCTCACCGGCGACGGTGCAGCCACGGTGGTGGTGCCCGAGACCGGCCCGCCCACCTGCGTGAAGGGGGGCTGGTACCAGCGGGGGGGCGTGGCGCACTGAGGCCCGCCGGCGAGGCCGCAGCCCGGCCCTGACCTCGAAGAATCCGCCTTCAGCCCCGGCATCTTAAGCCGTCTTTCACGGGATTGCCGCCATCTGCGCGACATCAGACCTGTGGGGTGATGGGGCGGAGCATGTTGAATATATTCGGAAATAAACTTTCGCTCATGACTGTGTGCGCGGTTCTTGTCGGGGCCGGAGCGTCCGCGGCGCAGGCCGAGCCGGTCAGCCTGGCCGTGACCGCCGGCACCGGCGGGGCCGGGGTGGAGGTGGCCCTGCACCGGCTGATCGGCGGCGGCGATGTCGCCCTGCGCGCCGCGGCGGAGGGGCTGACCTATTCCGACCACGCCACCTACGACAACATCCGCTATTCCGGCGATCTGAAGCTGCAGGACACCGGTCTCTATGTGGACTGGCAGCCGTCCAGGGCGGTGGGCCTGGCCGTGGTGGCGGGCTATCAGACCAGCCTGCGCCGCCTGGGCCTGCTGGGGACCCCGGCCTCCAGCTTCGTCATCAATGGCGTGACCTACACGCCCGCCCAGGTGGGCGTGCTGACCGGCCAGGTGCGGCTGACCCGGGTCACGCCCTATCTGGGGCTGAGCCTGCGCAAGCACCTGAGCGAGCATCTGTTCCTGAAGGCCGACCTCGGCGCGGCCTTCGGCTCCCAGCCCACCACGACCCTCACCGCGACCGGTGCCGGGGTCAGCCTGATCGACCTCGCGGCCGAAGCCGCCAAGGTCAGCCGGGAGGCCAGCCACTTCAAGACCTATCCCCTGGCGACCATCGGCCTCGGCTACGACTTCTGAGGCGCTCGCCTCAGACCAGCCGTCCGTGACAGTGCTTGAACTTCTTGCCTGAGCCGCAGGGGCAGGCGGCGTTGCGGCTGGTCTGCTCCCATCCGCCGGGCAGGGCAGAGGCGGGCAGGGCCTCGCGCTGTTCCGGCGACAGGCCGGTCATGCTGCCGAGGCCGAAGCCCGCCGGGCCGCGCTCGTTCTGGCCGGTCAGGGGATCGAGGTGGATCTCCTGGAACTGCGGCGGCTCCGGCTGGAAGGCCTCGGGCTGCTCGAAGGTGATCTCCACGGTCATCACCCAGCGGGTGACGTTGTGGCGCAGGTCCACCAGCAGCTTCTCGAACAGGGAGAAGGCCTCGGTCTTGTACTCGTTCAGCGGGTCCCGCTGGCCGTAGCCGCGCAGGCCGATGACCTGACGCAGATGGTCGAGGTGCATCAGGTGCTCCCGCCACTGCATGTCGATCATCTGCAGCATGAAGCTCTTTTCCAGCTCCCGCATGCCGTCGGCCCCGACCAGGGCCTCGCGTTCCGCCGCGCGCTGGTCCGCCGCCTCGGTGATGCGCTTGAGCATCTCGGCCTGGTCGACGCCGTTCTCCTGGGCCCAGTCGGCCAGGGGCAGGGTCAGGCCCAGCACGTAGAGCAGGCGCTCCTCCAGGCCCGCCAGGTCCCACTGCTCGGCATAGGCCTTGGGGGGCAGGAAGCGGGAGACGAAGTCCTCGATGGAGTCCCGGCGCATTTCCGCGACGACCTCGGACAGGTCCTTGGCCACCATGAATTCCTGGCGCTGCTCGAACACGGCCTTGCGCTGGTCGTTCACCACGTCGTCGTACTTGAGCAGGTTCTTGCGGATCTCGTAGTTGCGCTGCTCCACCTTGCGCTGGGCGGTGGCGATGGCGCCGTTCAGCCAGCGGTGGGTGATGGCCTCGCCCTCCGCGACACCAAAGGTGCGCATGATCCCGTCCAGACGCTCGCCCGCGAAGATGCGCAGCAGGTCGTCCTCGGTGGACAGCAGGAACTTGGAGCGTCCCGGGTCCCCCTGGCGACCGGTCCGGCCGCGCAGCTGGTTGTCGATCCGGCGGCTTTCGTGGCGCTCGGTGCCCAGCACATAGAGGCCCCCGGCCTCCAGGGCCCTGGTCTTCTGCACGGCCACGTCGGCCTCGATGCGGGCCAGCTCGGCGGCGGCCATCTCGTCGGTGACGATGATCCCGGCGACCCGCTGCTCCTGGCGCCAGCGGCCCATGCGCATTTCCACATTGCCGCCCAGCTGGATGTCGGTGCCCCGACCGGCCATGTTGGTGGCGATGGTCACCGCGCCCGGCACACCGGCATCGGCGACGATATAGGCCTCCTGCTCGTGGAAGCGGGCGTTCAGCACCTGGTGCGGGATGCCCTTGCGCTTCTTGCCGTCCAGCTCGAACTCGTGGGACTTCAGAAGCTCCGACAGCTGTTCGGACTTCTCGATGGATACCGTGCCCACCAGCACCGGCTGGCCGCGGGTGTAGCAGTCGAGGATCTGCAGCAGCACCGCGTGGTTCTTCTCCGCAGCGGTGCGGTAGACCTCGTCATCCTCGTCCACCCGGGCGACGGGGCGGTTGGTGGGGATCTCGGAGACGTCCATCTTGTAGATGTCGCCGAACTCCTGCGCCTCGGTCGCGGCGGTGCCGGTCATGCCGCTGAGCTTCTTGTACAGGCGGAAGTAGTTCTGGATGGTGACGGAGGCCAGCGTCTGGTTCTCCGGCTGGACGGTGGCGCCTTCCTTGGCCTCGATGGCCTGGTGCAGGCCCTCGGACAGGCGACGGCCGGTCATCATCCGTCCGGTGAACTCGTCGATCAGCACCACTTCGCCGGCCTTGACGATGTAGTCCCGGTCCCGCTGGTAGAGCACATTGGCCCGCAGGGCCTGGTTCACGTGGTGCACCACGCTGACATTGGCCCCGTCATAGAGGCCGGTGGTGTCCTCCCCCAGGTGGCCGCCGGCGATCAGCAGTTCCTCGACCTTGTCGTTGCCGTACTCGGTGAGGATGACCTGCCGCTGCTTCTCGTCGTGGTCGAAGGTCTCCGGGTCCTGGATCAGCTCCCGCACCACGGCATCGATGGTGCGATAGAAGTCGGACCGGTCCTCGGTGGGGCCGGAGATGATGAGGGGCGTGCGCGCCTCGTCGATCAGGATGGAGTCCACCTCGTCGACAATGGCGAAGTTGTGCGGCCGCTGCACCATCTCGTCCACGTCATAGACGAGGTTGTCCCGCAGATAGTCGAAGCCGAACTCGTTGTTGGTGCCATAGGTGATGTCGGAGGCGTAGGCGCGCTTGCGCTCCCCCTGGCTCAGGCCATTGATGATCACGCCGGTGGTCATGCCCAGGAACTCGTAGATCTTGCCCATCCACTCCGCGTCCCGGCGGGCGAGGTAGTCATTCACTGTGATCAGGTGCACCCCTTCGCCGGTCAGGGCGTTGAGGTAGCAGGGCAGGGTGGCCACCAGGGTCTTGCCCTCGCCGGTGCGCATCTCGGAGATGCCCCCCGCATGCAGCACCATGCCGCCCACCAGCTGCACGTCGAAATGGCGCATGCCCAGCACCCTCTTGGACGCTTCCCGCACCACGGCGAAGGCTTCCTCCAGCAGGCTGTCGAGGGTTGCGCCCTTGGCCAGACGCTCGCGGAATTCCACGGTCTTGGCGGCGAGTTCGGCGTCCGACAGCTTCGCCATCGACGGCTCCAGCGCATTGATCGAGGCCACCCGGCCGCGCATCGCCTTGAGCTTGCGTTCGTTGGAAGAGCCGAAGAGCTTTTTCGCCAGAGAGAGCATGGAGTTTCCGAAAGTCCGAGAAGGGCCGGCAAGGATCCGCTGTCGGCCGAGGCGTGGTCGTGCAGTCTGCGCACAGGATTCGGGCTGCCCGGCCATGCACGGCGTCAGGAGAACCGGATTCCCCTGCGAGGAATCCCCTGTTGCAGGCACGACCGCATCGCCCGTTGAACGGCCAAAAACCGCTCGACTTGCACGCGCGCGAGACTTAAGCACCGGCCGGGGGTGTGTCAACGCGAAGCCGGTGGCCGGACCATGCGCGCCTCCGGGACAAAGCGCTTGTCCGCCAGCGTAGCCAGTGCCGGGACGAAGACCATGACCCCCATCGCCCACCGCGCTCTCCCAGGTCTCGGCACCGCCCTGGCCGCCGCCCTGGTGGCCGTCCTGGCCCTGTCCGCCTGCTCCGAACGGGGCGGTCCCAACGGCAAGCCGGAGCCCGGCGACAAGGTCGTGGCCCGGGTCGGTGACGAGGTGATCTGGACCTCCGACGTGAAACGGGAGGCCGTGGCCCAGGGAGTGATCAGCGAGGGGGAGCCCCTCGATCCGGCCTCCACCCAGTTCCGGTCCACCCTGGATGAGGTGATCGACCAGAAGTTGCTGGCCCGCGAGGCCCTGCGCATGAAGCTGGACAAGGACCCCCGCGCCGCGCGGCGGGTCCAGGCGGCCCGGGAGAAGGTGCTGGGCGACGTGCTGGTGGAGGGCCGGGTGGACAAGGCCGTCAACGAGACCGCCATCCGCGCCCTCTATGCGGAACAGCAGCGCCTCGCCAAGACTGGCGAAGAGATCCGCGCCCGCCAGATCGTGGTGCCCACCCAGGCCGATGCGGACGGGGTGAAGAAGCTGCTCACCACCGGGGCCTCCTTCGATGCGGTGGCCATGCAGCGCTCCACCGACCAGAACACCCGGTTCAACGGCGGGGACCTGGGCTATTTCACCCTCGATGCCATGCCCGAGCCCTATGGCGTGGCCCTGAAGACCGCCAAGCCGGGGGAACTGGTGGGCCCCTTCGAGACCGCGGCGGGCTTCGTCGTGGTCAAGGTTGAGGACCGGCGGCCGGAGCAGCCCATCAGCCTGGACGAGGCCCGGCCGCAGATCGTGCGCTTCCTGACCTATGACGAGATCCGCACCCTCCTGGCCAAGCTCCGCGCCGCGACCCGGGTGGAGGTGACCCTGCCGCCGCCGGTGAAGGTGCCGGGCGGTCCGACGGAACCGGCCAGTGCCGCTCCGCAGACGGCCGGACCGGCCGCGCCGCCGGCCGCACCCGCGCCGGCTCCGGGTGCCCAGCTTCGCCTGAACTCCCAGGCTGCGCCGGCCCCGGGGGCCAGGGCCTCCACGGTTCGGCCGCCCCTCACCGCCGCTCACTGACGCCCTCGGAGACCCGTTCATGACCGACGCCGCCGCCGCTCCCGGAAAGCCCGGCCTGGCCATCTCGCCCCTGGCCGTTCCCCTGCCGGAGATGGGGGTGATCGACGGGGTGCGCCTGGCCATCGGTCACGCGGGCTTCTACCGGCATGAGCGTCCGGATCTCCTGCTCATGGCCTTCGACCCCGGGGCCACGGCCGCGGGGGTGTTCACCAGGCACGGGGTCGGCTCGGCTCCCGTGGACTGGTGCCGCGCGGCGCTGGAGGCCGACGGCGGCCGGGTCCGCGCCCTGGTCTGCAATGCCGGTTGCGCCAACAGCTTCACCGGGGCCCCCGGGGCCGACGCGGCCCGGCGCACGGCGGAAGCGGCCGGTGCGGCCCTGGGCGTTGCGGCGGATCAGGTGATGCTGGCCTCCACCGGGGTGATCGGGGTGGTGCTGGACGCCGGACGGATCGAGCCGGTGGTGCCGGAGCTGGTGGCGGGCCTCGACGCCGACAGCTGGGCTGCGGCAGCGTCTGCGATCATGACCACCGACACCTTTCCCAAGGGCGCGGTGGCCCAGACCCAGATCGACCGGACGCCGGTGCGGATCGCCGGGATCGCCAAGGGCTCGGGCATGATCGCGCCGAACATGGCCACCATGCTGGCCTTCGTCGCCACCGACGCAGCCCTCCCGCCCGCGGCGCTGCAGGACATGCTGTCCGTGGCGGTGGCGGAGACCTTCAATGCCGTGACGGTGGACGGGGACCGCTCCACCAACGACACCTGCCTGCTGATCGCCACGGGCAAGGCCGCCCACGATTCGGTGGCAGAGGCCGCTGACCCGCGCCTCGCGGACTTCAAGGTCGCCCTGCGGGACGTGCTGCTCAGCCTCGCCCAGCAACTGGTCCGGGACGGGGAGGGGGCGACCAAGTTCGTCCAGGTGACCATCACCGGCGCTGCCAGCGACGCCTCGGCCCGGCGGATCTGCCGCACGGTCTGCGAAAGCCCGCTGGTGAAGACCGCCATTGCCGGTGAGGACGCCAACTGGGGCCGCCTGGTCATGGCCGTCGGCCGGGCGGACGAGCCCATCGTGCGGGAGAAGATCGCCATCCGCTTCGGCCATCTGCTGGCCGCCGTCGAGGGCATGGTGGCCCCCGGCTATGACGAGGCGGCCATGAGCGCCTACATGAAGGCCTCGGACCTCGAGATCGCCATCGACGTGGGCGTCGGCACCGGGCGCGCGGTGATGTGGACCTGCGACCTGACCAAGCGCTATGTGGAGATCAACGGCGACTATCGCAGCTGAGCGCCACTCGCCCGTGTCCCCTCCGGAGAGCGCCATGTCGTCGAGACTCCTGCTGGTCGCCGCCGCGGCCCTGATCGACACGGACGGTCGCGTGCTGATCTGTCAGCGTCCGGAGGGAAAGCAGCTGGCCGGTCTGTGGGAGTTTCCCGGCGGCAAGGTGGAGGCCGGTGAAACGCCGGAGGCCTGCCTGATCCGGGAGCTGCAGGAGGAACTGGGCATCACCGCCCGCAAGGACTGCCTGGCCCCCTTCGTGTTCGCCAGCCACGCCTATGAGGACTTCCACCTGCTGATGCCGCTCTTCCTGCTGCGGCGCTGGGACGGGCAGGTGACCCGGCGGGAACATGCGGACATGGCCTGGGTCAAGCCGGCGCGGCTGTTCGACTATCCCATGCCCCCGGCGGACGAGCCGCTCTGCGCCTGGCTAAGGGACTGTCTCTGAGCCATCCGGGCGCAGGGTCTGTTCCTGCACCCCGAGCGCGTCGGCGAGCCGCGTCCGGGCCGAGCCGGGGCGCAGGGGCTGCTGCTGGTCCGGGTGCGGGGCCCAGCCGGTGAGGGTGGAGATCTCGAAGGTCGCGCGGATTCGTCCGTCCGGATCGGAAAAACGCTCCGCATACAGCTGACAGGCCCGCGCCAGCACGTCCCGGCGCAGGGGGCGGCGGGCATGGTCCCGCAGCACGCTGGTCTCGCCCATGGCCCGCAGGTCCGCCATCAGCCGCAGCGGGTGGTCATAGCGCACGGTGATCCGGTCGATGTCCACCACCGGCAGGGCCAGCCCCGCCCGTTGCGCCAGACCCGCCAGGTCGGGACCGTCCGCGAACGGTGCGACCCGGGGAGAGGCCCCGCCCGTGACCTCGGCCTCCGCCTCCAGCAGGACCTGGCGCAGCTCCGTCAGGGTCGAGCCGGTGAACAGGGCGCCGATGAACAGGCCGTCGGGCTTCAGGATGCGGCGGATCTGGATCAGGGCACCCACCAGATCATTGGTCCACTGAAGAACCAGCAGGGACACCACCAGGTCCACGCTGGCATCGGCCAGGGGCAGCCGTTCCGGATCGCCGACCAGGCCCAGGGGGGCGGCCGGCCGGGCGAAGGCCTCCACCAGGTCGAGTTCGATCAGGGTACGGATCGATGCCCCCGCGGGTCCGGACGACAGGGCGCGAATCAGGGCCCGATCCCGACATCCCAACTCGACGGCAAGGGGAAAGTGTCGCAGAATGGTTAACAGCCGGTCGCAGGCATCGTCCGCCGCCCGGTCCCGCAGAAAGCCCGCGAACCCGTCGCGGCGTGCGGCGCGCTCCAGCCTCCTGCGCAGCAGGGACTGGTCGAACAGGGCGGGGGGCGTTGCGGGCATGGACCTTCAGCGGGACGCAGGCGGGCGCTCTTCGGCGATGGCCCAGCTTATAGGGGCATTCCATCGCAGTCTCGACCTAATCCTTCCGCCCCTGACACTGGATGGCGGGGCACCTGCCCAGGGCGCGGGACTGTCCCCCGAAGCCTTCACCCGCATCAGCTTTCTGGAGGCCCCGGTCTGCGACGGATGCGGGGCCCCCTTCGAACTCGACTATGGCCTGGGGGCCCGGTGCACGACCTGCGTGGCCCGGCCCCGGGCCTTTGCCCGCGCCCGGGCGGCCTGCCTCTATGACGAGGGGTCCCGGGACCTGGTGCTGAAGCTGAAGCACGGGGATCGTCCGGATCTGGGCGGACTGTTCGCCGGATGGATGCGGCGGGCGGGGGCGGAGCTGCTGGCCGACGCCGATGCCCTGGTGCCGGTGCCCCTGCATCCCCGCCGCCTGCTGGCCCGGCGCTACAACCAGGCGGCCGAGATCGCACGCCCCCTCGCGCGGCGGTGCGGCCTGGCCTATCTGCCCGACAGCCTCCGCCGGGTCCGGGCCTCCACCGGGCAGGGGGGACGGGGCGCCTCGGGCCGCCACGCCAATGTGGCCGGGGCCTTTGCCGTCGACCCGACGCGGCGGGCCACCGTGGCCGGTCGCCGGATCGTCCTGATTGATGACGTTCTCACCACCGGGGCGACGGCGGAGGCCTGTGCGGAGGCATTGTGCGCGGCCGGGGCAACGGCAGTGGATGTCCTGACGGTTGCGAGGGTGCGCGAGGCCGTTCCCCTGTCTATATAGGGGACACCTTCGGTCTGCCTCTGGAGTCGCCATGCCCGCCGTCCTGATCTACACGCGGCCCTTCTGCCCCTATTGCTCCCGCGCCCTGGCGCTGCTGCGGTCCAAGAACGTGGCGTTCACCGAGGTGGACGACGCGTCGTTCAATCCGGAGAAGCGCAGCGAGATGCTGGCCCGGTCCGGCGGCGCGTCCACCTATCCGCAGATCTTCATCGGCGACCGGCATGTGGGGGGCTGCGACGACCTGATGGCGCTGGAGCGCGACGGGGCCCTCGATGCGCTGCTGAACGGCTGAGACCCGAGGTCGATGTCCTTGAAAGTCGCCCTGATCCAGACCCGCACTCCGGCCACCCATGCCGCGGCGCTCGCCCATGTCAAGCCGCTGGTGCGCGCGGCGGCGGCGGGCGGGGCCCGGCTGATCGCCACGCCGGAATGCACCAATGTGGTCCAGCGCAACCGCGCCCTGCTGCTTCCGGCCCTGCGTCCGCTGGACGAGGACGAGGTCGTGCTGGGCCTGCGCGCCCTGGCGGCGGAACTCCGGGTGGAAATCCTGATCGGCTCGGCGCTGGTTCGCCGGGAAGGAGGCGGGGCGGCCAACCGGTCGGTGCTGGTCCGGGCCGACGGGTCCGTGGCTGCAACCTATGACAAGATCCACATGTTCGACGTGGACCTGCCCACCGGCGAGAGCGCCCGGGAGAGCCACGCCTACACGCCCGGTGACCGGGCGGTGCTGGCCGACAGCGCGGTGGGCTGCCTGGGGCTGACCATCTGCTACGACATGCGCTTTCCCCATCTCTATCGCGCCCTGGCCAAGGCGGGGGCGCAGGTGATGACGGTTCCGGCCGCCTTCACCCGGCCGACCGGGGAGGCGCACTGGGAGGTGCTGCTCCGCGCCCGGGCCATCGAGACCGGGTCCTTCGTCCTCGCCCCTGCCCAGGGCGGCTTCCACGAGGATGGCCGCGGCACCTGGGGGCACAGCCTGGCCATCGCCCCCTGGGGGGAGGTGATCGGACGGCTGGACCACGACGAACCCGGCATGCTGTTCGCCGACCTGGATCTCGCCCGGGTGGAAGCGGCGCGCACGGCCATTCCCGCCCTGGTCAATGACCGGCTCTTCGCCCCGCCCGTCGCACCGGCCAGCGAGGCGGCCGAATGATCCGCTATGCCCTGATCTGCGACCAGTCCCACCCCTTCGAGGCCTGGTTCGGATCCTCCGACGCCTTTGACGACCAGGCGGCGCGGGGGCTGGTGGAGTGCCCGTTCTGCGGCTCGAAGGCCGTGCGCAAGCAGATCATGGCCCCGGCCGTGGTCAATGCCCGCTCCCCCGCGACCGCCCCGGCGGTGGAGGGGCTGCAGCATCTGGCCGCGGAGGCCCCGTCGGAGGTCCATGCCGTCATGCTCGAGGTGATCCAGCGGGTCCGCACCTATGTGGAGACCCATTTCGAGGATGTGGGCGACCGGTTCGCGGAAGAGGCGCGGGACATCCACGACGGGGTGGCCGACGAACGGCCGATCTATGGCCAGGCGACCGGCGAGGAAGTCCGGGCCCTGATCGACGAGGGCGTGCCCATCGCCCCCCTGCCGATGGCCGTGCGCCCGCGCCCGAAGCTGAACTGATCCCGCGCCCGACGGAATTTCCGCCGCTGCGGGGTCCGATCAAATACGCCTGTCACCCGAACAGGCTATGAGGCGTCACGGGTTAAGCCTAATCTGGCATCGGTCATGAGCGGGACGTGGCGGCGGGGGAAGATGGATTTCCGGGGCATGTATGATCGGGTCAGCCGGTGGGTCGGCTGGGTCGGCTGGGCGGTCGCCGTCGGCGGCGCCCTCTATGTGAACGCGAACCATCCCTTCGCCGATCAAGCCCTGATCGTCCTGGTCTGGCCGATCCTGGCCGGCATCACCGTGCGGCCCCTGGTCCAGCTGATCTGGCCGCTGCTGGTGCTGTCCGCCGGGGGGGCGGCGGTCTATGCACCGGCCGGTGCGCTTACCCTTGCGGTGGCGCGAAAGCTCTTGTGACCGTCATCATGTAGTTGACGTCGACGTCCGGCCCCAGCCGCCAGCTGTCACCCAGGGGGTTGTAGACCACGCCGAACGGACCCTGCACGGCCACGTCCACCCCGCTCAGGAAGCCGCGGATCTCCTCCGGCTTCAGGAACTTCGACCAGTCGTGGGTGCCGGCGGGCAGCCAGCGCAGGACATATTCCGCCCCCAGCTTCGCGGTCACCAGGGCCTTCAGGGTGCGATTGAGGGTGGCCACGATCATCACGCCGCCGGGGGCCAGCAGGGCCGCGGTGTCCCGCAGGAACGTCGCCGGATCGGCCACGTGCTCGATCACCTCCATGTTCAGGATCACGTCGAAGGGTGCTTCCCCCGCGGCCAGCAGGGCCTCGGCGGTGGCGCAGCGATAGTCGATGGCAAGGCCCATCTCCTCAGCGTGGGCGCGGGCGGTGCCGATGTTGCGGGCGGAGGCATCGACGCCGGTGACGGCAAAGCCCAGCCGGGTCATGGGCTCCGACAACAGGCCGCCGCCGCAGCCGATGTCGAGCAGGCGCAGACCCTCGAACGGCCGCGGCGCATCTCCGTCCCGGCCGAAGCGGACCAGGGCCTGGTCGCGGATGAAGGCGAGGCGCACGGGATTGAACCGGTGCAGGGGCGCGAACTTGCCCCGCGGGTCCCACCATTCCGCGGCGATGCGGGAAAAGCGCGCCACATCCTCCGGATCGATGCTCGGGCCGCGGGCGGTCAGGCTGTCGCGATCATCGATCGCCTGGGTTTCGTCCGCCATCTGAGCTCCCACCGTGGGTCATTGTGCATTGCGAAGCCGGGCTTCGATGGTTAGAAGCCGCTGCATTCCTGCAAATGGTCGGTCTCGCGCCGCCCGGCAAGTCATTAGGGAACGGAACTGAGCTTGGTCCAGACGCGACTCGTCATGAAGTTCGGCGGCACCAGCGTCGCCGACATGGAGCGCATCCGCCGCGTGGCCCGGCTGGTGGAGGCGGAGGTCAAGCGCGGCCATCAGGTGGCGGTGGTGGTCTCGGCCATGGCCGGCAAGACCAACGAGATGGTCGCCTGGACCGATGCCGCCGGACGCGCCGCCGCCGGGCTGCCGGAAAGCGATGACGAGTACGACGTGGTGGTCGCCTCGGGGGAGCAGGTCACCGCCGGTCTGCTGGCCATGGTCCTGCGCAACATGGGCCTGCCGGCCCGCAGCTGGCTGGGCTGGCAGATCCCGATCCTGACCGACGACGCCCACGGCAAGGCCCGGATCGAGGACATTCCGCCGGACGCCCTGCTGGAAGCCATGGGCCGGGGCGAGATCGCCGTCATCGCCGGCTTCCAGGGACGCACGCCGGAGGGGCGGATCACCACCCTGGGCCGCGGCGGCTCCGACACCAGTGCGGTGGCCATCGCCGCCGCCGTCCAGGCCATCCGCTGCGACATCTACACCGACGTGGACGGGGTCTATACCACCGACCCGCGGATCGAGAGCCGGGCCCGGCGCCTGGCCCGCATCTCCTACGAGGAAATGCTGGAAATGGCGTCCCTCGGGGCCAAGGTCCTGCAGACCCGCTCCGTCGAGCTGGCCATGTCCCAGCGCGTGCCCGTGCGGGTGCTCTCAAGCTTCATCGAGCCGGGGGACGCCTCGATCGATACCGGAACCATCGTCTGCGACGAGGAAGAAATCATGGAAAAGCGTATCGTCAGCGGCGTGGCCTTCTCCCGCGACGAGGCCAAGGTCACCCTGTTCGGCCTGCCCGACACGCCGGGCGTGTCCTCGAAGATCTTCTCGCGGCTGGCCGACGCCAATGTAAACGTGGACATGATCGTCCAGTCCAAAGCCCGCACCGCCGAGCATGCCAACATGGCCTTCACCGTCGGTCGGCGGGATGCCGACCGGGCGCTGGAGCTGATGCGCGCCGCCCAGGCCGACATCGGCTTCCAGGACGTGGAGGTCGATGCGGACGTGGCCAAGGTGTCGGTGGTGGGCGTGGGCATGCGCAGCCATGCCGGCGTTGCCCAGTCCATGTTCAAGGCCCTGGCCGAGAAGGGCGTGAACATCCAGGTGATCTCCACCTCCGAGATCAAGATCAGCGTGCTGATCGACGCGGCCTATACCGAACTGGCGGTGCGCGCCCTGCACGCCGCCTACGGGCTGGACCAGCTCTAGGGGCTGCGCCTACCCTGCGGGGATGACCCTCGCAGATCGCCTTCGTCCCTGCGGCCCCGTGGCCGATCCCGCCCTGGCCGCCCGGGTGCTGGAAGGGGCGGTGCTGGAGGCGGTCACCGATCCCGCCGTGCGCGCGGCCCTGGCACCGATTGCCGGGGCGTCCCCCTATCTCGGCGGCATCATGCGGCGCTCGCCGGCCCTGCTGGCCGCGCTGCTGGACGCCGATCCCGACGCCCGGCTGGCGGACCTTCTGGCCCGCACCCGCCAGGTCGCCACCTGCGATCCGGACACGGCCCGGCCCGCGCTTCGCCATCTGAAGACGGAGCTGCACCTGCTGACCGCCCTGTGCGACCTTGGCGGGGTCTGGGGACTGGATGCCGTCACCGGGGCGCTGGCCCGGTTTGCCGACGCGGCGGTGGAGGCGGCCCTGGCCGTGGCGGCCTCGGTGGAGCGGGACCGGGGGCGTCTCCTCCTTCCCGAGGACGGGGCCCGCGGCCCGGCCCCCGGCCTGTTCTGCCTGGCCCTGGGCAAGCAGGGGGCCTTCGAGCTCAACTATTCCAGCGACATCGACGTATCCGTCTTCTACGTGCCGGAGCTGTTGCCGGTGCCTGAGGGGGGCGAGCCGTCGGCGGTGGCCCTGCGCCTGACCCGGACCCTGGCCGATCTGCTGCAGCAGCGGACCGAGGACGGCTATGTCTTCCGCGTCGACCTGCGCCTGCGACCCGACCCGTCCTCGACGCCTGCGGCCATGCCCGTGGCCGCGGCCCTGGAATATTACGAGAGCGTCGGACAGAACTGGGAACGGGCCGCCATGATCAAGGCCCGGGTCTGCGCCGGGGACCCGCTGGCGGGGCAGGGGTTCCTGACCGCGCTGCAGCCCTTCATCTGGCGGCGCAGCCTGGACTTCGCCGCCATTGCCGACATCCACGCCATCAAGCGCCAGATCCACATCTACAAGGTGGATGACCGGCTCTCGACGCCGGGGGCGAACCTGAAGCTGGGCCGGGGCGGCATCCGGGAGATCGAGTTCTTCGTCCAGACCCAGCAACTGATCCTCGGCGGGCGGGACCCGGACCTGCGCGCCCCGCGCACGCTGGAGGCCCTCGTCGCCCTGCAGCAGGCGGGGCATGTGACGCCCGACTGCTCCTCTGAACTGGCCGGCGCCTATCACGACCTGCGGGGGTGGGAGCACCGGGTGCAGATGCTGGAGGACGAGCAGACCCATGTCCTGCCGGAGGAGGATGCGGTGCGGGCCCGGGTGGCGGCCCTTGCCGGCTTTGCCGTCCTCGCGGACTTCGACGACCGGGTGGCGCAGGTCCTGCGACGGGTGAACAGCCGGTACGGGGAACTGTTCGCCGATGACGAGCCCCTGTCGTCCAGCTTCGGCAATCTGGTGTTCACCGGCGTCGATGACGACCCCGAAACCCTGAAGACCCTGGAGCGGATGGGCTTTTCGCAACCGGCCAGTGTGTCCGGGGCCATCCGGTCCTGGCACCACGGGCGCATCGCCGCCACCCGGACCGAGCGGGGGCGCGCCCTGTTCACGCGCCTTGCCCCGCAACTGCTGGAGGCCGCCCGGATCACCGGCGCGCCGGATACGGCCTTCGCGCGCTTTGCGGAGTTCTTTTCCGGCCTGACCTCCGGCGTGCAGATCCAGTCCCTGTTCCTGGCCCAGCCCAGGCTGTTCGCCCTGGTGGTGGGTGTGATGGCCTGGTCGCCGGAACTGGCCCGGACCCTGGCCCGCCGCCCGGCGGCCCTGGACGCCCTGCTGGACGGGGACTTCTTCTCCCCCATCGATGCGGGGGAGATGGCGGCGGCCGTGGCCGAGGCGGTGGCCCGGACCGAGGGCTATGAGGCGGCCCTGGACGCCACCCGCCGGGTTCACCGGGACCAGGCCTTCCGGGTCGGGGTCCAGGTCCTGTCCGGCATGGCCCGGCCGGAGGAGGCGGGAGAGGCCTTCGCCGCCCTGGCCGATGCCTGCATCGCCGCCCTTGCCCCCGTGGCCGTGGCCGAGACCGTGCGGGTCGGCGGGGCCCTGCCGGGCGGGGAGGTGTGCGTCCTGGCTCTGGGCAGGGCCGGATCGCGGGAGATGACGGCCGGGTCCGACCTCGACCTGATGACCGTCTATGCCGCGCCGCCTGAGGCGGTTTCGGACCTGCGCGGCTGGGCGGCGGACACCTGGTTCGCGCGCTTCACCCAGCGGCTGGTGGCCGCCCTGTCCGCGCCCACGGCGGAGGGGGAGCTCTACGAGGTGGACATGCGCCTGCGGCCGTCCGGAACCTCCGGCCCGGTGGCCGTGAAGCTGGCGGCGTTCGAGGCCTATTATGCCAAGGATGCCGACACCTGGGAGTTCCTGGCCCTGAGCCGCGCCCGGGTGGTGTGGGCCAGTTCCCCAGCCTTTGCCGACACCTGCCGGGGCGCGGTGGAGACGGCGCTGCGCCGTCCGCGCCAGGCCGCCCGCACCCGGCGGGACGTGGCCGACATGCGCGCCCTGATGCGGCGGGAACGACCGGCGGAGGGCTTCTGGGACCTGAAACTGGCCCCGGGCGGGCTGGTGGACGTGGAATTTGCCGCCCAGACCCTGCAGATCCTCGGGGGCCCCCGGGGCGGACAGCTGACACCGTCCACCGTCGGAGCCCTTCGGGCCGCGGCGGAGGAGGGGCGTCTGTCGCCCCGCGCCGCCCGGGTGCTGATCGAAAGCTGGCACCTGCACCAGGCGGTGGCCCAGACCCTGAAGCTGGCCCTGCGGGACGGCGTCCGGCCGGACATGGAGCCGGAAGGCTTTCAGGCCCTTCTGGCCAGGGCCGGGGGAGTCGACAGCCTTTCCAAGCTGGAGGTTGTGCTCCAGACCGCCCGGACCCGCGCCGAAGCGGTCTGCCGACGCATCTACGGATCGTCAGAAACCGTGATTGCACAGAAAACGGGCAGTTAATCGGAAACCATTCAAAATATTGAAAAATATCATGAAAACGGGATATTTACGGAGAAGAATCATAAAAATATGATCCGAACCCGGATTTGTTCTTGCGATTTGTCACGCAGACGTCATATTCAACCCCGACGCGCTGCCGACTGTGAGGGGGGAAGGTCCCCTGCGAGCCGCTCCGCGTCTCTTTCTGGCTCAACCTGCTGGTCAAGGAGACGCAGACATGAAGAACACCCAGACCTCGCTGCCGATTGCGATCCTGTCCTTCGCCTTTACAGGCGTATTCGGCCCCCATCGTCGCCGTGACGAGTACGAGAACCCGCCGCGGACGCCCTCACAGAACGGCCGCAACAGCCGGTGATGGAAAGGGGTCGGGAAACCGGCCCCTTTTTTCTTGTGCCACCCCCCGCTTGCCAGCCCCGTCCCGGCGCTCTACCCGTGGCGCAACGGACAAACCTGCGGGAGACAGCGGCCATGAGCCTTTTGACAGTGGAACGACACGGGGCGGTGGCAGTGCTCACCCTGAACCGGCCGGACAACATGAACGCGCTCGGCGCGCCCGGTGACGGGGATCAGGTCCAGGCGGTGTGCGACGGCATCAATGCCGATCCGGAGGTGCGCTGCGTCATCCTCACCGGGGCCGGTCGGGCCTTTTCCGCCGGCGGCGACGTGAAGGCCATGAAGGCCCGGGCCGGGGCCTTCGGCGGCGGCGGGTTCGAGATCCGCAACAACTACCGCAACAACATCCACCGCATCGTCCGCTCCATCTACGGGCTGGAGGTGCCGACCATCGCCGCCGTCAATGGCGCGGCCGTGGGCCTCGGCTGCGACGTGGCCTGCATGTGCGACATGCGGATCGCCTCCGACAAGGCCCGGTTCGCCGTGACCTTCCTGAAGCTCGGCCTCATTCCCGGCGACGGCGGGGCCTGGCTGCTGCCGCGGATCATCGGCCAGGACCGGGCGGCCCAGCTGCTCTACACCGGCGACATGATCGATGCGGCCACGGCCCTCGACTGGCGGCTGGTCACCAGCGTGGCCCCGCACGACACCCTGATGGACGAGGCGATGAAGCTGGCCCAGCGCATCGCCCAGCAGCCCCCGCACGCGCTTCGCCTGGCCAAGAACCTGCTGCGCCACGGGGTGACGTCCACCTATGACACGCTGATGGACATGTCCGCCGCGTCCCAGGCCATCGCCCACCTGACCGAGGACCATATCGAGGGGGTCGACGCCCTGCTCGAGGGCCGCCCGGCGGTGTTCAAGGGCAAGTAGGCCCGGTCAGCCGGCCTTGGCGGCCTTGCGCGCCTTGCGCGGGGCGGGCTTGGCCGGCGCATCCGGGGCAGGCGGCGGCTCCGGCGGCGGGTTCTGCAGGGACTCGGCCACCTGCTTCACGTTGTTGAAGCGCGCGGCCAGGGTCTCGGTGATCTTCTTGGCTTCGGAGGTGGGCATCTGCGACAGGATGGCTGCCAGATCCTTCTCCTTCATCTTGGCGGCGACGGGGATGCGGACCTTGTCGTCCAGCTGGGCCATGATGGCCCCGGCATCCTTCGGCTTCATCTTGGAATAGACGATCACCAGGCGGTCGATCTCCCCCTGGGCCTTGCCGTCGCTCAGGCCCAGCAGGCCCTGGATCTCGGCCTTCAGCGCCGTCAGTGCCTTCAGCTTGCCGTCGATCTTGCTGTCGGCGGCGGCCAGCAGCTGCAGCTGGGTGTCCAGCGCCCGCTCCCGATCATCCAGCTGGCCCCGCCGGGTGGACAGGTTCTGCAGGGCCTGCAGCTCTCCGGGGGAAAGGCCCGCCTGCTTGGCCAGCTCTGCCGGAGAAGCCGCGCACACCGGGATGGCGGAGGCGGCAGTGGCCGGGTTCGGCGCGCCGGGCGCTCCGCTCTGTGCGGGCAGGGGCGAGGCCGCCTGTGGCGCGGGCGTCTTGGCCGCGCCCTTGGCCGGCGCGGGGGCGGTCCCTTCGGCCTGGGCGGTCATGGCCTGCATGACCTTGGGCACCGCATCGATGTTGCGCAGGGCGGCCAGGGACAGGACCCCGCCGATGGCGATGGCCGTCAGGGGCAGGAGCGGGGGGGCGCGCATCAGCGGGCCGCCCGGCCGGGGTCGCGCCGGGCCCGGATGCGGGCGGCGAAGTCCTCGGCGGTGAACGGGGCCGGATCGGCGGCGGAAGCCACGGCCGGGCCGGGTCGAAGGGCGGGCCGGATTTCGGTGGGCTCGAACAGGTCGTCTTCCTCCGGCAGGCGCTGACGGGTCGGGCGGGCCGGGCGGACCGGCCGGGGCTCCGCCGGGCGTTGCGCCGCAGGCTGGACTGACTCGGTCCCGCCGCTAAGCCCGAAGCGCAGGGCCAGACGCCGTAGGCTGTCCTGGGCCGCCGCCTCCGAAGGGGTGGGCTCGGGCCGCACCGGCGCGGCCGCAGTGTGATTGACCGGCGGCGCAGGTGTCGGCGCGCGGGTCAGGGCCTGGCTTTCCACCAGGCCCCGGGCGGTCTGGATCTGGCCGTCCAGCTTGGCGGCAAGGCTGCGGGCCGTGTCGATCCGGGCCAGCAGGCTGTCATGGGTCTCCGTGGCCGCTTCCCGGAGACCGGCCAGGCCGCGCTCGGCGCGCACGGCGGCATCGTTCAGCTCGACAATGGCCCGGGCAAAGCCCTCGTGGCTCTGACGCAGGGCCTTCAGGCGTCCGTTCAGCCGCACCCCCATCACCAGGGCCGCGATCAGCAGCACGGCGAGGAACACATCCATGGAGAGGGCGAGCAGGCTCATGGCGACTACTTGAACGGCGTGATCGCCCGGCGGGCCGGGGGCGCCAGCGGCGCCTCGACCCGAACGGCGAGGTGATGGTTGGCGCGGCCCATGCGTCCCTTGGTCAGGCTCACCGTGCCGGAGCGAAGCTCCACGGAGGAGTCCGGCGTGGCATTCAGCAGGAGGGTGTCCCCCACCTTCATGTTCAGCACCCGGTGCAGGGGGACCTGCTGCTCGTCCAGCACCGCGCGGACCTCCATCTGCGTGGTCCAGAGCTCGGTGGCCAGGTGGCTTTCCCAGATGTTGTCCCGACCGAACTTCTCGCCCATGAACTGCTGCAGCAGCATCTTGCGGATGGGCTCCAGCGTCGCATAGGGCAGCAGCAGTTCGACCCGGCCGCCCCGGTCCTCCATGTCGATCCGCAGCTTCACCAGGATGGCGGCATTGGCCGGACGGGCAATGGCGGCGAAGCGGGGATTGGTCTCCAGCCGGTCGAGGTTGAAGTGGACGGGGGTCAGGGGCTCGAACGCGGCCTTGGCGTCGGCCAGCACCACCTCCACCATCCGCTGCACCAGCACCCGTTCGATGGTGGTGTAAGGGCGGCCCTCGATGCGCATGGCCGCCGTGCCGCGGCGCCCGCCCAGCAGCACGTCGACGATGGAATAGATCAGGTTGGAATCGACGGTCAGCAGGCCGTAGTTGTCCAGTTCCTCCGCCCGGAACACCGCCAGGATGGCGGGCAGGGGGATGGAGTTCAGATAGTCCCCGAAGCGGATCGAGGAGATGTTGTCGAGGCTGACTTCCACATTGTCGGAGGTGAAGTTCCGCAGGCTGGTGGTCATCAACCGCACCAGACGGTCGAAGACGATCTCGAGCATCGGCAGACGCTCGTAGGACACCAGGGCCGAATTGATGATCGCCCGGACGCCGGTGCGGTCGTTGCTCTCCTCGTCGGCCAGGTCGAAGCCCAGCAGGCTGTCGATCTCGTCCTGATTGAGGATCCGCTCCGCCCCGACCCCGTCCGCATCGGCAGCGACGGCCGCAGCCATGGCGGCGGCGAATTCGTCTTCGGTGGAGGCGGGTGTTTCTTCGTCAGCCATGATCTTGATGCTTCAGTCTGATTGACCCCTGTGCCGGGAGGGGGCCGAGGCCGGGGCGCGGCGGTCGGCTGTCTGTGAAGGTCCCCTGAGGCTTGAGAATTCGTGGACGTTGTTAGTTGATCAGCATTTCCTCGATCAGCACGGAGTTCACCTTGGCCGGGGCAATCACGAGATTGATCCGGCGCTGGAACTCCATCCGCAGTTCGTAGTTCCCCTGGCTGCCGGACATGTCCTCGGGCCGAAGCTCGCGCATGAAGGTCTGAAGCATGTCCGTGATCCGGGGCATGTTCGGCTCGATCGACTCCGCAACGGATTCGTCCTTCAGTTCCAGCGCCAGCTTCACCTTCAGGTAGGTGGGATGGCCGTCGGCCGCCTGGATGTTCGCCACCAGGTCGGGGAGGGTGTAGTAGACCACCCCGTCCGGACCCTGGCTGATCGGGTTCGGGCCCTTGTCCTTGCCCTCCTTGCCTTCCTTGCCGCCCTTCTTCTCGTCCTTCTTCGGCTTGGCGGCCTCCTTGCCCTTGTCATCCTTGGCGTGGGCATCGGGCTTGGGGCTCAGCATCAGGAAGGCCGCGGTGCCGCCGCCTCCCAGCACCACCAGCGCGCCGACTCCGGCGGCGATCAGGATCATCAGCGGCGGCTTCTTCTTTGCGCCTTCCTCGCCTTCTTCGCCTTCGGGCTTCTCGGCGTCTTCGGGCGGGGGCTCTTTCTTCTTCGACATCCACGGGGTCCCTGAACCGGCACGGGCGGAGCGGTGGCCGATCCGGCAGCCGATGCCCGATCCTGACTAACATCGGTCATGGTTAACGTTCGGTTTGGAACTGGGAATCGATCGCCGAATCCGGGGCAATTCTTGCCGGGACATTTTCGGCCAGTCGCCGCGACCCCGCCCGCTTGTCCATTGAAAATATTGAGGAAAACTCTGGCCCGACGGTTGCATTGCTCCGAGCGACCTTCGAGGAGCGTTCATGGACACGGCCATCTATGTCGGACTTTCCCGCCAGCTGACTCTTCAGCGGGCTCTGGAAATCTCGGCCAACAATCTCGCCAACGTGGACACCGCCGGGTTCAAGGTGGAGACGCTGGTGATCAATACCGACGTCCTGGACACGCCGGACCCCTCGGCCCCGGCGGTTGACTATGTGCTGGATGTCGGCGTGGGCCGCAGCTTTGCCCCGGGCCCGCTGACCATGACCGGCAATCCCTTCGACCTGGCGGTGGAAGGGGACGGCTTCTTCGTCGTCAACACCGCCAACGGGCCGATGTATACCCGGGACGGCCAGTTCACCGTCGGCGTCGACGGCACGCTGCTCGACAAGAACGGCAATGCCGTCCAGGGGGCGGGCGGTGCGCCCCTGCAGCTTGACAACAAGAAGTCGCCGCCCAGCGTCGGCCGGGACGGCACCATCACCCAGGACGGGGTGGCCGTGGGCAAGATCTCCGTGGTGCGCTTCGCCAACCGCAGCGGCCTGTCCAAGCAGGGCTCGAACCTCTATTCGGCCGATCCGAGCAACCCGCCGCTTCCGGCCAATGACAGCCTGGTCCGCCAGGGGGCGGTGGAGGGGTCGAACGTGACCCCGGTCACCGAGATCACCAACCTGATCACCATTTCCCGCGCCTATGAGCGCATCACCCAGATCATGAACGCCGCCAGCGACCTGTCGCTGCAGGCGGTCAACACCCTGGGCAAGGTCGTCTGACCGCGCCCGCCGCAATGCCCGCACGAACCCACGCCCACACGTCAAGACAGATGAAAGCCTGACCCGATGAGAGCTCTTGATATCGCCGCGACCGGCATGGCTGCCCAGCAGCTCAATGTCGAAACCGTGTCCAACAACATCGCGAACATGAACACCGTGGGCTACAAGAAGCAGCGTCCGGAATTCGAGGACCTGCTCTACCAGAACATCGAGCGGATGGGGGCCCAGTCCTCCGACACGGGCACGGTGGTGCCCACGGGCATCCAGCTGGGCTCGGGCGTGAAGACCGCGGCGGTGGCCCGCATCACCACCCAGGGAACCCTCACCCAGACCGGCAACAAGTACGACATGGCCATCGACGGCCGCGGCTACTTCCAGGTCCAGCTGCCCACGGGGGAGACCGCCTACACCCGGGCCGGCAACTTCGCCGTGAACCAGACGGGCCAGCTGGTGACCACGGACGGCTATTCGGTCCTGCCGCAGATCACCATTCCGCAGAACGCCACCGACGTGTCGATCTCCGCCAGCGGCCAGGTGCAGGTGACCCTGGCCGGCCAGGCCGGCACCACCCAGGTGGGGCAGCTGCAGCTGGCCAACTTCTTCAACGAGGCAGGCCTCGAGGCCATCGGGTCGAACCTGTTCCTGCAGTCCGGCGCGTCCGGCCAGCCCAATGTGGCGTCCCCGGCCTCCACGGGCTTCGGCCAGCTGAAGCAGAACTTCGTGGAAAGCTCCAATGTGGACGCGGTGGGGGAGGTGACCTCCCTGATCGTGGCGCAGCGGGCCTACGAGATGAATTCCAAGGTGGTGACCACGGCCGACCAGATGCTGTCCACCGCGTCCCAGCTGAAGACCTGATCCCGCCGTCCGGAAAGGGAGACTGAACCCCATGCGCGCCATTCTCACCGCCCTTGCGGCCTTCATCCTGATCCACGCTGCGGCCCTCGTGGCGGCACCGTCCGCCGCCGTCGCCGGTGTGCCGGTGGAGCTGGTCTCCCACCCGGCGTCCCGCGGCGCGGACATCGTCCTGTCGGACCTGTTCGAGGGCGTCGACGGCCCTGCCGGGCAGGTGGTGGTGGGCAAGGGGGCCGTGTCCGGCCAGTCCACGGTGCTGGATGCCGGGCATGTGCAGCTGGTGGCGCATCAGGCGGGCCTGGACTGGGACAACGCCCACGGGCTGCGCCGGGTGATCGTCGAGGGCGGAGAGCCGGAGGTCGCCGTGGCCGCCCCCCGCCCGACCGCCGGGGCGAAGTCCCGCGGGGGTGCTCTGGGCACCCGGGCCCGCGCCGAGGTGGTCCGGACGGCCCAGGCCCTGGTCTATGTGCGCAACATTCCCGCGGGCGAGACCCTGGTCGCGGATGACCTGACCTGGGCCGAGGTGCCTGCCGCCGCCCGCCTGTCCGATCCCCTGGGCGATCCCGACCTTGCCGCCGGCCGCATCGCCCGCCGTCCCCTGCACGCCGGCGCGCCGGCCCTGGCGCGGGATCTGGTGGGGGCCAAGGTGATCCACCGGGACGACGTGGTGGCGGTGATCTTCCGGGAGGACGGCATGACCCTGTCCCTGCAGGGCCGCGCGCTGGGGGATGCCGCCGTGGGCGAGCCCGTCCAGATCCTCAATCTCAGCTCGAAGAAGACGGTGGAAGCCGTCGCCTCGGGCCCCGGCCGGGCCCTTGTCGGCCCCGAGGCCGATGCCATCCGGATCGCCCCCGCGCGGGCGCCCGCCTCCGTCTATGCCAGCGTCCGCTGAAAGGTCTGATCATGTTCCGTCCCGTTCCCCGCGCCCTCGGCCCCCTCTGCCTCGTCGCCGCCCTGCTGCCCCTGGCGGCCTGCAGTTCGGTCAGCGAGGCCGTCTCGACCCCGAAGATCTCGGCCATGGCCTATCCGACGGCCATCGTCCCGTCCGAACAGGCCGTGCTGCAGGCCCCGGAGAACGGGGCCCGTCCGGCCTCGTCCAACAGCCTGTGGCGCAACGGGGCGCGGGCCTTCTTCCACGACCAGCGGGCCGCCCGGGTGGGCGACATCCTGACGGTCAACATCAACATCAACGACGCGGCCAAGCTGTCCAACGAGACCGTGGCGACCCGCAAGGGGGCCAACCAGCTGGGCCTGCCGAACCTTCTCGGCTTCGAGAGCACCCTGGCGCACAATCTGCCCCGGTCGTTCAGCGCGGCCAATGCCGTGGGCACCTCCTCGTCCTTCAGCAATGACGGTTCGGGCAGCGTGAACCGGTCGGAGACCGTGTCCCTGACCGTCGCGGCGGTGGTGACGGGGGTGCTGGCCAACGGCAACCTGGTGATCCAGGGCAAGCAGGAGATCATGATCAATGCGGAGAAACGCATCCTGACCGTGGCCGGGATCGTGCGGCCCGAGGACATCACCTCCACCAACACCATCCAGCACACCCAGATTGCCGAGGCGCGCATCTCCTACGGCGGTCAGGGCACCGTCAGCCGCGTGCAGGCCGTTCCGGCGGGCACGTCCCTGCTGCAGAAGTTCTCGCCGTTCTAGGCCCCGGCATTTGCGGCGGGGTCAGGCGACCCGCGGGGCCTCGACCGGGTCGGTGCTGCGGGAACGGGCGGTGCGGGGCAGGCGGAAGGGCACCCCGCAGCCGTGGCCGTCCTCCTCGAGGAAGATCACGTCGAGGGCGGTGAAGGCCGAGCGGATGGCCGCTTCGGTCGTGGTATTGGCGGAGATGGGGCCCCGAAGCCGCTCCAGCCGTTTGACGGTTTCAAGGGATACGCCGGCACGTTCAGCGAGCTCGGCCTGATCCAGGCGGGCCAGCCCTCGGGCGGCGCGAATCTGCTCTCCAGTAATCATTGCCCCTCAGGTGTCTTGCGTGATGTCTATGAGGTAAAAATCCTGCCCGTTCTGGGTGCCGACGATACGATGGCGGGAGTTCGCGTAAAATTCCCGAACACAAATGTCTCTCGCAAATCTGAAAATTTCAATAGTGAAGCATAATATATAGACAATATGACGGACCGTCGGTGGAAATGGGAGGCATACCTGCGTGTATGCTTCGATGTATACTTCGTCATAAGTCTAGTATTCGCCTCGAGGGTGCGGAGCTTTCCCCGAAATGGACGAATAGACGGATCCCGATGCCCCAGATTTCGCCCGATTTGGGCGAAATAAGCCCAGTTTGGGCGCGTAATGCCAATTGACCGGTGACGCGGCGAAAATTGGGAAACCCGTCAGATTTTCAGTCGGAAGGTGAAGTTGCTCTCGTGGGGCAACAATTCTGCTGCCGGGAGCCGTGCCCTTCGGAAATCGTTGTCAGGCGCGCACGGCCTTGGCCGCATCCACGCCCAGGGCCGTCAGGGCCGTGGCCACGATCCCTTCGGCATCGAGGCCGGCTGCGGCATACATGGCCTCCGGCCGGTCATGGTCCTGGAAGAGGTCGGGCAGCACCAGGGTCCGGACCTTCAGGCCCCGGTCCAGCGCCCCCTTGCTGGCCAGCAGCTGGAGGACGAAGGCCCCGAACCCGCCCATGGCCCCTTCCTCGACGGTGATCAGGGCCTCGTGCTCCCGCGCCAGGCGCAGGATCAGGTCCTCGTCCAGGGGCTTGGCAAAGCGGGCATCGGCCACCGTGACCGACAGGCCCCGGGAGGCCAGCAGGTCGGCGGCCTTCAGGGACTCCGCCAGCCGGGTGCCGAGGGACAGGATGGCCAGCGCCGTGCCCTCCCGCACGATGCGGCCGCGGCCGATCTCCAGGGGCTGGGCCAGGGCCGGAATGTCCACGCCCACCCCATCGCCGCGGGGATAGCGGAAGGCGGAGGGGCGGTCGTCGATCTCGCAGGCGGTGGCGATCATGCCGGCCAGTTCCGCCTCGTCGGCGGCGGCCATCAGCACCATGCCGGGCAGGGCCCCCAGATAGCCGATGTCGAAGCTGCCGGCATGGGTGGCGCCGTCCGCCCCGACGAGACCGGCCCGGTCGATGGCGAACCGCACTGGCAGGCTCTGGATGGCCACGTCGTGCACGACCTGATCATAGCCCCGCTGCAGGAAGGTGGAATAGATGGCGCAGAAGGGCCGCATGCCGTCCGCGGCCAGACCGGCGGCGAAGGTCACCGCATGCTGCTCGGCAATGCCCACGTCGAAGACGCGGTCGGGGAAGCGCTTGGCCAGGATGTCCACCCCGGTGCCGGAGGGCATGGCCGCAGTGATGGCCACGATCCGGTCGTCCCGCTCCGCCCGCTTGGTCAGTTCCGTGCCGAACACCTTGGTGTAGGAGGGGGCGTTGGACTTGGCCTTGGACTGCTCGCCGGTGACGACGTCGAAGCGCACGACGCCGTGATACTTGTCGGCGGCGTTCTCGGCGGGGGCATAGCCCTTGCCCTTCTGCGTCACCACGTGAACAAGCACCGGCTTGTCCTTGATTTCCCGGACATTCTTCAGGACCGCCACCAGGTGGTCCATGTTGTGCCCGTCGATGGGGCCCACATAGTAGAAGCCCAGCTCCTCGAAGAAGGTGCCGCCGGTGGCCATGCCCCGGGCATATTCCTCGGCCTTGCGGGCGGCCTCCTGCAGGGGGCGGGGCAGGGCGCTGGCCACGGACCGGCCCAGCTTGCGGAACGACTGGTAGGACCGGCCGGAGACCAGACCCGCCAGATAGGCGCTCATCCCCCCGACGGGCGGGGCGATGGACATGTCGTTATCGTTGAGGATGACGGTCAGCTGGCCCCGGGTCGCCTCGGCGGCGTTGTTCATGGCCTCGTAGGCCATGCCCGCGCTCATGGCCCCGTCCCCGATCACGGCGACCACCTTGTTGTCCCGGTGCTGCTGGTCGCGGCTGACGCAGAAGCCCAGTGCCGCGGAGATGGAGGTGGAGGCGTGGGCCGTGCCGAACGGGTCGTAGACGCTTTCGGAGCGCTTGGTGAAGCCGGACAGGCCGTCTCCCTGGCGCAGGGTGCGGATGCGGTCCCGCCGTCCGGTGAGGATCTTGTGCGGATAGGCCTGGTGGCCCACGTCCCAGATTAGGATGTCGTCGGGCGTCTCGAACACGGCATGGAGGGCGACGGTCAGCTCCACAACGCCGAGACCGGCACCCAGATGGCCGCCGGTGACGGACACCGCATCGATGGTTTCCGCCCGCAGCTCGTCAGCGACCTGACGGAGTTCCGGCAGTCCCAGACCCCGCAGGTCGGCGGGGGACGAAATGGTGTCGAGAAGGGGGGTATGCGGGGGCATCTGGACTCGCAAAGGGATCCGCATCGAGGGCGGATGCAAGCTGGACGACGGGGCTTTTCAGCGATCTAGCACGAAATCCGCGCATTCTCGAAGATATGTGGCCCTCGGACCAAAGATTTCGAGATGCGCCTTGCACTGCTCGCGCAGCATGTCGACCCGGGCATGGGCCTCGTCCGCGCCCAGAAGGGTCACGAAATTGGCCTTGCCCTTGGCCGCATCCTTGCCCACGGCCTTGCCCACGTCCTCGGCCTCGCCCTCCACGTCCAGCAGGTCGTCGACGATCTGGTAGGCCAGGCCCAGGTCATGGGCGAAGGCCATCAGGGCGTGGCGCTTGGTGTCGGCCGCGCGGGCGATGACCAGGGGAATCTCGAAGGCATAGGCGATCAGGGCCCCGGTCTTCATCCGCTGCATCCGCGCCACGGCGCCCAGGTCCTCGCGGAAGCCCAGTATGTCGATCATCTGGCCGCCGGCCATGCCCTGGGCCCCGGAGGCCCGGGCCAGACGGCGCACCAGCTCCGACCGGATCTCCGGATCGTCGTGGGTGTCGGGATGGGCCAGGATCTCGAAGGCGACGGACTGCAGGGCGTCGCCCACCAGGATGGCCGTGGCGTCGTCATAGGCCCGGTGCACCGTCGGGCGGCCGCGGCGGATGTCGTCATCGTCCATGGCCGGAAGATCGTCATGCACCAGGCTGTAGGCGTGGATGCATTCCAGGGCGCAGGCGGCCCGCAGCACCGGACGCTCCTCGATGTCGAACATCCGCGCCGCTTCCAGGGCAAAGAACGGGCGCAGCCGCTTGCCGGGCCCCAGCGCCGCATAGCGCATGGCTTCCATCAGCCGCTGTTCCGGTCCTTCGGCCCGGGGCAGCAGCGCGTCCAGGGCCACGGTGACGAGGTCGGCGCTGTGCGCCATGCGCTCCGCCAGGACCGTGCGGTCATTGTGCGAGGGCGTGACGCTCACCCGACCACCCCCTCGGGCCGCGTCCCAAGCGGGCGCATCAGCCAAAGTCCGCCGGGGCGACGGCAGGCTCGCCGCCGGTGCCGATGACGATCTTCTCCACCCGCAGCCGGGCGGCGGCCAGCTTGGCCTCGCAGTGAGCCTTCAGGGCAGCCCCGCGCTCATACTGCGCGATGGACTGCTCCAGCGGGGACTGACCGGATTCAAGGGCCCGCACGATGGTCTCGAGCTCGGCCAGGGCCTGCTCGAAGCTCATCTCGGACAGGGAAGGGGACTGCGGCGCGCTCATCAGGTCTGTTGTCACCCAAGGGACCAGGGAAGGGGGCACATTAGGCAGCCTCCCCTCCGCGGGCAATCACTGATCAGCCCCGCGGCTCGAATCGCCGGACGGACCAGTAGCGGAACCCCTGGTCCTGGGTCAGCTTCCAGCCCCGCCGCTGGAGGGCGATGCCGATCATGTTGTTGAAATAGCCGTGGGCCAGCAGCAGCACCTCGCCTCCGTCGGCGGAGGCGGTGATCAGGCGCTCGGCGGCCTCCTGGGCGCGGGCCTCGGCCTCGGCCCGGGTCTCGCCGCCCTCCCCATAGCCCAGCCACCAGGCCGCCCGGGCGATCACGCCCCAGCTGCGCGGACTGACCTTGAAGCCGTCCGGCAGGGGCGGGGGCGGCAGCGGGGCCTCGATGAACAGCATGTCGGAGGTGAAGGGGCGATCCCCGGCCACGGCCCGGGCGGTCTCGATGGCCCGGCGGCGGGTGGAGGAGAACACGGCCACGGCGCGGGCGGCCAGGGCCCGCAGGCTGTCCGGGGGGGACTGGTCCCTGCGGATGCCGCCCTCTTCATAGGTGGCCCACCAGTCGCGGTATCCCGACGAGGTCAGCTTGACCTTGCGGGACAAGGCCGGCTCCCCGTGGCGGGCAAGCGCTATGGCGCGGCGCGCCGGACGGTCCAACCCCTCAACCCTCGCTCAAGGCCTGCACATGCGCCGCGGCCGACCGGCCCAGCGCCATGAGGTCGTAGCCCCCCTCGAGCGTGGAGACAACCCGTCCCCCGCACCGGTGCCTCGCAACCGCCAGCACCGCCCGGGTGGCCCAGGCAAAATCCTCAGCTTCCAGAGACTGTTGCGCCAACGGGTCGCGGGCATGGGCGTCGAATCCGGCGGAGATCAGGATCAGGTCCGGGGCGAAGGAGTCGAGGGCGGGCATCAGCCGCGACTCGAATCGCTGCCGCCAGACCTGGCGCGGGGCCATGGGCGCCACCGTGGCGTTGACGATGTTGCCCAGCCCCGTCTCGCTGTCCGCTCCGGTGCCGGGATAGAGGGGCGACTGGTGGATGGAGCCCAGAAACAGGGTCGGGTCGTCGGAGAAGGCGGCCTGGGTGCCGTTGCCGTGGTGCACGTCGAAGTCGATCACGGCGACCCGGGCCAGACCCGCGGCCTGGGCGGCCCGGGCGGCGACGGCGACATTGGAGAACATGCAGAAGCCCATGGCCGCTTCCGGCTCCGCATGGTGGCCGGGCGGGCGGACGGCGCAGAAGGCCCGGTCCAGCTCTCCCCGGGCCACGGCCTCGGCGGCGGCGGTAACGGCCCCGGCGGCGCGGAGCGCGGCCTCCAGGCTGCCGGGGGACATGGAGGTGTCGGGATCGAGCCGGGTGTGCCCGCTGGTCGGCTCGGCGGCCGTGATCGCGTCGATGAAGGCGGCGGGATGGACCCTTGCCAGATGCGCCCGGTCGATCACCGGTGCCTCCCGGCGGTCGCGGCCCAGCCCGGCATCGGCCAGGGCGTCGAGGACGGCGGCCAGACGCTCCGGCCGCTCCGCATGGTCGGGGCCGTTGCTGTGGCGGGTCATGGCGGAATGGGTGAAACGGGCAGGCTCATGACCGGACATTGCCCCGCCGCCGGGCGCGGGAAAAGGGGGCGAGGCGGCGTTCCCCGGTCGGACGGACGATTTTCGCGCCCCGTCGGGTCGGGCCCCGGTCACCGGACGACTAGGCGCAGGTGCCGCGCTCCGCTAGCCTGACGCCTCAAGGCCCGTTTCCCGCAGGTTCATGATGTCCGACGTCTCCCGCAAGTCTCCGCCCCAGCTGCTGCGCGTGCTGGGCCTCGTCTTCGGACTGGCCGTGGTGGTGGGCGGGGTCATCGGGTCCGGCATCATGCGCGCGCCGGGGGAGGTGTCCAAGGCGATCACGGAGCCGTGGGCGATCCTGCTGGCCTGGGCGCTGGGCGGCATGGCCGCCATGCTCGCCGCCATGCCTCTGGTGGAGGCGGGGGCTTCGGTCCCGCTGGCGGGGGGGACCTATTCCATCTCGGCCCGGGCCTTCGGGCCGGGAACCGGCTTCCTCAACGGCTGGCTGACCTTCCTGCAGTATGTGGCGTCCAACGCCTTCATCTCCGTCGTGTTCGGCGAATACGTGCACCGGCTGGGCTTTCTGACCCAATTGCATGCAGGGGTGCTGGGCTGCGGGCTGATCCTGGCCCTCACCCTGCTCAACGCCGCCGGAACCCGGATCAGCGGCACGTCCCAGAGCGTCGGCAGCGCCATCAAGGGCGGGGCCTTCGTCGTCCTCGTCGCCATATTGTTCATCGCCCCCCATCCGCCGCCGGCCGTCCGCGTCGTGGCGGAGACCGCGAAGGCCGTGGGGCCGATCACCTCCATCGGGGCCCTGGTGACGGCCATCAGCGTGATCTACTCCACCTATGCCGGGTGGGACGGGGCGATCTATTTCTCGGAGGAGGTGGACAATCCCCAGCGCAACGTCGCCCGGGCCACCTTCTGGGGCATCGGCCTCGTCACCGTGCTCTATGTGCTGGTCAATGCCGCGGCGCTGAACGTGCTGCCGCCCTCGGTGCTGGCGGGCTCGACCTTCGCGGTGGGGGATGCCGCGGGCGTGGTGATGGGCCCTGCGGCCAATATCTTCGTCACCGCCATGGGGCTGTTCTCCCTGGTGGCCATCGTCAACCTGCAGATCATGGCCGCCTCCCGCGTGCCCTTCGCCATGGCCCGGGACGGCGTGGCCCCCCGGTTCCTGATCCAGGTGGCGAAGAGCGGCACGCCCCTGACCAGCCTGGGCCTGGTCTCGGCCCTGTCCCTGACCATGGTGATCGTCTCGATGATCCTGGCCCCGGACACCGGCTACAAGTGGATCGTGCGGATCTATGCGCCCTGGAGCATCGGCGCGATCCTGATGGTCTGCGTCAGCGCCATCCGCCTGCGGCTGGCCGAGCCGGACCTGCCGCGCCCCTATCGCATGCCCCTGTTCCCCTGGATCGCGATCCTGGCGACCCTGGTGCAGGCCACCCTGATCGCCACCCTGGTGCTGGACGATCCCGTGGCCGGGGCCTGGTCGGGCCTGATCGCCGTGCCCCTTCCGGTGGGGCTCTACCTCCTGTTCCGCGGCCTCTGGCGCCGCGCCGCCGACGCCTGAGGCCTTCAACCGTGACCGAGATCCTCATCCGCACCGCCACCCCGGCGGACACTTCGACCCTGAGCCGCCTGGGGCGCGAGACCTTCGTCCACACCTTCGTGGAGGAACTCAAGGTGCCCTATACCGAGGCCGACCTCGCGGAATTCTTGCCCCAGGCCTATGGGGAGGACGTGATCGCCGGCTATCTGGCGGACCCCCGCTACGTCCACCTGATCGCCGAGCGGGACGGAGAGGCCATCGGCTATGCCCTGGTCGGCCCCAACGGCCTGCCCCATGCGGACGCAAGGTCGCAGGATGGCGAGCTGAAGCGCATCTATCTGGTGAAGGCCGCCCAGGGGACCGGTGCCGGCCAGGCCCTGCACCGGGCGGCCATCGCCGCGCTGAAGGACCTGGGCCATGATGTGATCTGGCTGGGCGTCTGGTCGCAGAACCTGCGGGCCCAGCGATTCTACGAGAAGGACGGGTTCCGGACCGTGGGCGAATACCGCTTCAAGGTCGGATCGACCCTGGACCACGAATTCATCATGCGCCGGGGGTAGTGGGGCAGCTGCCCCCGCCCACCCGGGACCGGTCAGGCGTGGCCGACGGTCTCGAACATGCAGGCGGCCATGGCGTCTTCCGGAGAGCGCGACCCCTTCAGCAGGAAGTCGAAGGCCGGATAGAAGCGGTCCGCCGCCTCCACCGCCGCATCGATCATCGAGGCTGCCTGGGCAAGCGTCGGGCGCTCCCCCGGGGGCAGGGCCATGGCGTGACGGAAGATGATCTCCCCGTCCTCGGCCCAGACCTCGAAATGGCCGAGCCACACCCGCTGGTTGATCAGGGACAGAAGCTCGTGGCTCTGCACGCGCAGGGCCTTGCCGGCCTTCAGGTCCAGGGACAAGCACAGCTGCAGGCAGTCCGCCTCCGGCCGCCAGGCGAACCACAGTTCGTAGTCCTTCCAGTCCCCGGTGAGGGCAAAGGCCAGGTCCCCGTCCTCGGTCCGGTCGAATTCAAGATTTTCCGCCGTCAGAACGTGTTCGACCACGTCGAGCGGGTCAAAGCCGAACTCACCGTCCTCGGTCTGCCGCGTGTCCATCTTGTGGTCCCCGTGGGAGACCCGCCCAAGGCGTTAATGCCAAGCAGCGGAATCAGTCCCGACTTCAACGTATCCGCAGTGGCACGGTCGGCTCAACCGGCGTCATCCGATGGGCGAACGATATCCCCAGCCAAGGTAAGTTTGGCGATCTCGGCCTTGAGGGCGTCGATTTCCGCGGTCAGCCGGTCCCGCAGGGCCTCGAACTCGTCCCGCCGGACAAGGTCCAGATCGGCGACCCAGCGGTCTGCCTGGGCCCGCACGGCCGCGCGGGCCTCTTCGGTGGCGGCCTGCGCGATGCTGGCAGCGCCTTCCATGGTCTTGGCGAGTTCGTCGAGGAACGGATTGCGCGTCTGCATGTGTGTGCGACCCCTGATGCGGCTGTCTCCGCCATATGGGGGGTGCTTCACCTTTTCTAAGGGTTAACGCCGGTGTCGATCCCGTGGCGACCGACAAATCTCCGGGCGACCGACAAACTTGCGTCGGACGATCCCCGGCGGGGGAGGCAAATCGATTGCGGGGGCAGGGGTTGCGGGCCCCACGCCCCGGGCCGGGACGCGCGGTCCTGGCCCGATTTCAGGTAGCAGCTTGCTTTTTTCGTCGCGATGCTGGAAGAAACTTGCCAAACCACGTGGCGTTTCCCCGTAATTCGGGTGAATTTCATGCAAGAACTGCACTTCGGGGGTGAGATTGTCGGAACTGCTCGACGCCGTTGACACCAGAATCCTGGATCTGGTCCAGAATGACGCGGGACTGTCCGTGGCGGAAATCGCCGAGCGGGTCGGCCTTTCCTCCTCCCCCTGCTGGCGGCGGATCAAGCGCCTCGAGGATGTCGGCGTGATCCAGCGCCGGGTCACCCTGCTGGACCAGGAGAAGCTCGGCCTGGGCTTCGAGGTCTATGCCACCGTCAAGCTCAGCCTGCCGACCCGGGAAAACCTCGAGGCCTTCGAGAAGGAGGTCGCCCGCTGGCCGGAGGTGACCCATTGCGCCACCGTCACCGGCGGGGAGGACTATGTCCTGCGCATCGTCACCCGGGACATGCACACCTTCGACGAGTTCCTGCGGGAGCACATCCTGTCCCTGGGCCTGGTCTCCAACGTGGTCAGCCGCATTGTCATGCGCTCCGTGAAATCGACCACCGCCGTGCCTCTCGGGCTCGTCTCCCCGGCCTGACGTGGTAGGCTCTGCGTGAGCCAGTCACGCCGGGAGCCCGGGACATGATCGATCTCGTCATCGAAGGACGCCGCCGGGACCTGGGCGGCTTCGAGGTGGGGCGCGTCCTGCCGTTTCCCACCCACCGGATGGTCGGTCCCTTCATCTTCTTCGACCACATGGGGCCGGCGACCTTCCAGCCGGGGCAGGGGATCGACGTGCGCCCGCACCCGCACATCGGCCTGTCGACGGTCACCTATCTGCTGAAGGGCGAGATGACCCACCGGGACAGCCTGGGCGTGAAGCAGGTGATCCGGCCCGGCGAGGTGAACTGGATGACCGCCGGACGCGGCATCGTCCATTCGGAGCGGACTGACCCCTCCCTGCGGGCCACGGGAACGGTCATGCACGGCCTGCAGGCCTGGGTCGCCCTGCCGGATGAGTTCGAGGAGACCGATCCGGCCTTTGCCCACCACGAGGGCGACGACCTGCCGTCCTACGAATCAGGGGGGCTGTTCGCCCGGCTGATCGCGGGGGAGGCCTACGGGGCGCGGGCCAGGGTCGCGACCCATTCGCCGATGTTCTACATCCACTGGGACCTCCAGGCCGGCAGCCGGGCCGGACTGCCGACGGGCCATGCCGAGCGCGCCATCTATGTGGTGGACGGACAGGTGGAGGTGGACGGCCACCCCCTGAAGGCCGGGCAGATGGCGGTGTTTTCCCCTGCCGGACAACCTGTTGTGACGGCCCTGACCCCGGCCACGGTGATGGCGCTGGGGGGCGAGTCCGTCGGCCCGCGCTTCATCTGGTGGAACCTCGTCTCCTCCCGCGCCGAGACCCTGGCCGAGGCGAAGGCCGACTGGGAACGGGCCGACTGGGGGGCAGGGCGGTTCCGCCTGCCGCCGGACGATCATGACGAATGGATCCCGGCCTCGAAGGATCCCCTGCCGAGGGGGCAGCCTGACCGCTGACGGATAACAAGCTGTATCTGTTGGATTATTCCGGAATTGACCGGCGTGACTTCCCGCCTTGACGCAGTGCACTCGCCCTTATAGGTTCCGCCGCGATCCAACCGGCCCAGGGAACGTGTCCCGGGGCCAACTCTGGCAGGGCCAACATGACGGCGCCGGAAGACCCGACGGAAGAGGCGCTTCGGCGGCTCGATGATCGGCTCGGTGCCCTGGAGGCCAGCCAGACCCGCAAGGTCATGTCCTTCGAACCGGGTGGTTCTGGGGCGGCCTACCGTCTGGTGGCGGAGCTGGTGGGGGGCGTTCTCGGGGGCCTGGGCTTCGGCTGGCTGCTGGACCGTTTTCTCCACACGTCGCCCTTCGGATTGATCGGCGGCGTGCTGATCGGGGCGGGCATCGGGGTCGCGCTGGTGGTTCGCAGTGCGAGCGCCATGAGCGATGCCTCCCGGGGGCCGGATCCGGGGAAAGAGGGCTGACGGTCTGTGGGGTGACCCGCGCAGGCGGTCGGCCGCACGGCGATGAATTCAACCCGCCGCGTCCGGTCTCCGGAGGCGGCGGACGCGCAAGAAGGGGGCTTTCGCGCCGATGGCCGAGCCGATGAAGCAATTCGAGGTCCATACCCTCGTTCCTCTGAACGTGGCGGGCCTGGACGTGTCGATCACCAATTCCACCGTGTGGATGGCGATCTCCGCCACGGTGCTGGCCGGGTTCTTCACCCTGGCCTTTGCCCGCCCGTCGGTGGTGCCGAGCCGCGCCCAGTCGGTGGGCGAGCTCCTGTTCAGCCTGATCGACGACCTGGCCCATTCCATCATCGGGCACGAATCCAAGTCCTTCATGCCGCTGGTGTTCAGCCTGTTCGGCTTCATCGCCACCATGAACCTCCTGGGCATGTTCGTGGTGCCGTTCACCCCGACCTCGCAGCTGGCGGTCACCGCCACGCTCGCCATGCTGACCATCGCCATCGTGGTGGTGGTGGGCTTCTGGAAGAACGGTTTCGGCTTCTTCAAGCTGTTCGTGCCCTCCGGCGTGCCCATCGCGCTGCTGCCGCTGATGGTGCCGATCGAGATCATCTCCTTCCTGGTGCGGCCGCTGACGCTGGCGCTGCGACTGTTCGGCAACATGCTGGGCGGGCACGTGGTGCTGAACATCTTCGGCAGCTTCGTCGTCTCCCTCGGCCTCCTGGGCCTGGCCGGCGGCGTGGCGACCCTGGGCTTCCTGGGTGCCGGCGTGGCCCTGGGCAGTGTCGTGGCCCTGCTGGCGCTGGAGTTCATCGTGGCCTTCCTGCAGGCCTTCGTGTTCGCCGCCCTGACCTGCGTGTACCTCAACGACGTCGTCAATCTGCACAGCCATTGATCGGACTGTACTAGACGCCGGACCTCTTCACCCTTAATGACCTCCAGCCTTACCTAAAAAGGAATACCCAAATGGACGTACATGCCGCTAAGTACATCGGCGCGGGCCTGGCGATGCTGGGCATGATCGGCGCCGGTATCGGCCTCGGCATCCTGTTCGGCAACTATCTGTCGGGCGCGCTTCGCAATCCGTCGGCCGCCGCCGGCGAGCGTCCCATGCTGTTCCTCGGCATGGCGCTGACCGAAGCTCTGGGCATCTTCGCCCTCGTGATCGCCTTCATCATCCTCTTCGTCTAAGGCCTCGACACCCGTCATGGCCGAAGCCACCGCAGAAACGACAGCGACGTCCGAAGCCCCCGCAAAGGGCTCGGGCGGCATGCCGCAATTCGACTTCGCGGTCTGGCCCGGCCAGATCGTGTGGGCGCTGATCATCTTCGTCAGCCTCTATGTCGTCCTGTCCCGCGTGCTCCTGCCGCGGGTCCGGGCGGCGCTGGAGGCCCGGGCGGCCAAGATCAGCGGCGACATGGACGAGGCACGGCGTCTGCGTGCGGAGGCTCAGGTCCAGGCCGATGCCGCCGCCAAGGAGATCGCCGACGCCCGGCTGCGCGCCCAGCGCACGGCCAGCGAGGCCAAGGCCAAGTCCGCGGACGAAGCCAAGGCCCGTCAGGCGGCACTGGAAGCCGACCTCAACGCCAGGATCGCCGATGCGGAAGTCAAGATCCGCGCCAGCCGGGACCAGGCCATGACCAATGTCCGCAGCATCGCCGCGGACACGGTGGTGGCCATCTCGGAAAAGCTGACCGGGGAAGCGCCCGCCGCGGCCGATGTCGAGACCGCGCTCAGCGCCGTCGCGTCGGCCAACTAGGAGACGACGGTCATGAATTTCACCGAGATCTTCCAGGATGCGGAAGCCTGGGTCGGCGTCGGCCTGGTGCTGTTCTTCGGCCTTCTGTTCGTGCTGAAGGTCCCCGGCGCGGCCGGCAAGTCCCTCGACGACCGGGCGGCCAAGATCCAGGCCGCTCTGGACGAGGCCCAGGCCCTGCGGGACGAGGCCACGGTCCTGTTGAACTCCCTGCGCCAGCAGCGGGCCGACACCGAGCGTCAGGCCGCGGCCATGCTCGCCGAAGCCCACGCCGAGGCCAAGCGGCTGGAAGCCGAGGCCAAGGTGAAGCTAGAGGAGCAGATCGTCCGCCGCACGGCGCTGGCCGAACAGCGGATCAAGCTCGCCGAACAGCAGGCCGCCCAGGAAGTGAAGGCCGCGGCCGCCGATCTGGCGGCCCAGGCGGCCGAGGTTCTGCTGACCGCCCGCATCAAGGGCCTGAAGTCCGACCCGCAGATCGACGCGGCCATCCCCGAGATCGCCACCCGCCTGCAGTAGGAGTTGGCTGCATCGCAAGTCAGACGGCCCGGTCGCGTACCGGGCCGTTTTGCGTTTGGGGTCGCCTGCGTGGTTCGAGACGCCCTTTCTGGGCTCCTCACCATGACGACAGTGGTAGATCGAGCCCACATCCTGATCCGCGTGTGGAACAAACGCGCGTCATCCTGAGGAGGGCCGGAACGGCCCGTCTCGAAGGACGCACGTCCGGTCAGAATCCCGCCCGGACCCGCTCCAGACCCCGACGCATCTGCTTCAGCTGCTTGTCGATCTCGGCCATGGTGCGGTTCAGGGCCCCTTCATCGTCCCGCCAGACCACCAGGATCCGCGTCCAGACGGCGGTCATGGCCGCGACCCGCGCCGCGCCGCTGAGGCCCGAGGTGTCGATCCCGGCGGCCTCCAGCAGGGCCCGGGCCGTGCGCGGCAGGCGGGGGCCGACCATGGCCAGGCCCTCCGACCGGCCGATGGCGATCAGGGCGGCCCGGTGCGGCTCCATCGCCTCCAGCCGGGCCATGACGGCCTCGAACAACCGGTCATGGGCGTCCGGCGCGGGTTCCAGCTCCGCCGTGTCCAGGGCCGCGCGGTCGAAGCGGGCCCCCAGGCGCTCCAGCAGGGCGGCCTTGCCGGGCGCCCGGGCATAGAGCTCGGCAAAGCCGACACCGGCGGCCACCGCAATGTCCCGCAGGGTGATCTCCGACCACAGGCGTTCCTCCGCCAGGGTCAGCAGGGCGTCGGCGGCGCGGTCCAGCACCTCCGTCCTCGGAACCGGCTGGGCGGTGGTGTCGGCGGCAGTGGTGTCGGACATGGGCGCGCTCCGGTTCTCACCTTCCATTTAGGGCCGCGGACCCTGAGGGGGAAGGGGAGGCCCCCGGGACTCAGCCCAGTTCCCGAGCCCGGGCCACGGCGGCGGCCACGGCGGCGGTCATCAGGGGTCCGAGGCCGGTCTCCCCCTGCAGGACCTGCAGGGCCGCGGCGGTGGTGCCGCCGGGAGAGGTGACCTGGATGCGCAGCGCCTCCGGCGTCTCGGGGCTCTTCTCCATCAGGGCCGCGGCCCCGATCACCGTGGCGCGCGCCAGCTCGGCCGCCGCGGTGGCGCTGAGGCCTGCGGCGACTCCCGCCTCCGCCATCGCCTCCACCAGGGCATAGACATAGGCCGGTCCCGACCCGGACACGGCGGTGGCGGCGTCCATCAGGTCCTCGTCCGGCAGGTCGACCACATGGGCCAGGGGGGCGAACAGGGCCCGGGCGGCGGCCCGGTCCCTTGGATCGGCGGCCCAGATGCTGGCCACACCCTTGCCCACGGCCACGGCGGTGGTGGGCATGACCCGCGCCACCGGACGACCGCCAAACGCCTTGCCCAGGGCGTCCGTGCGTACGCCGGCGGCGATGGACACGATCCGGGCATCGGCCGCCAGATGGGGCGCATAGGTCTCGGCCACGGCCCGCCACATCTGCGGCTTGACCGCCAGGACGACGGTCCGTGCCTGCGCCAGCACGTCGCGACCGGGATTGAGGCGCGCGCCACGGCGGGCCAGGGCGGCCACATCCGGCCCCGGATGAGGCTCGATCAGGATCAGGTCGTCGGCGCGGACGGCACCGGCTTCCGCCAGACCCGCAGCGATGGCCGCGCCCATGCGGCCGGCACCGAGGAACAGAACAGGGGTCATGGTCATGGGCAGGCGTCCTCGGCGTTGAAGCCCGGCACCATATTTGGAGAAGGCGCGGCGCTTCAAGAACCGTCTGATCCGGACGTGCGGTGTTCGGACCAGATTGGCAGTCGCACCCCTCGCGCCTATCTTGCGGCGATGGTTCCCTCAGATTCCCTCCCGCCGCCGGATGCCGCCTCCGGGGACGCAGCGCCGCCGCGGCTGGTGGGGGCGGAGCTGATCGCCGACGAGGCCCGCCGCCTGCCGGACACCCCCGGCGTCTACCGCATGCTGGGGGAGGACGGGGCCGTGCTCTATGTGGGCAAGGCCAGGTCCCTGAAGAAACGGGTGATCCAGTACGCCCAGGGCCGCTTCCACACCCAGCGCATCGCCCACATGGTGCATCTGACCCGGTCCATGGTGTTCGTCACCACGCGGACCGAGACCGAGGCCCTGCTCCTCGAGATCAACCTGATCAAGTCCCTGAAGCCACGCTTCAACGTGCTGCTGCGGGACGACAAGAGCTTTCCGGAGATCCTGATCCGCCGGGACCATGACGCGCCGCAGATCCGCAAGCACCGGGGCGCGCACAGCATCAAGGGGGAGTATTTCGGCCCCTTTGCCTCGGCCTGGGCGGTGAACCGGACGCTGAACACCCTGCAGAAGGCGTTTCTGCTGCGCTCCTGCTCCGACAGTGTCTACGAGAGCCGGACCCGGCCCTGCATGCTGCACCAGATCCGCCGGTGCAGCGCGCCGTGCGTCGGCCTGGTCAGCCTGGAGGCCTATGGCGAGCTGGTGGAGGAGGCGCACCAGTTCCTGCGGGGCCGCAGCCGCCAGGTGCTGGACCGCCTGTCCACGGACATGCAGACGGCGTCCGATGACCTGGAGTTCGAGACTGCGGCCCGGCTGCGGGACCGGATCCGGGCGCTGGCCGCCATCACCGCCGAGCAGGTGGTCAATCCCGAGAGCCTGGAGGAGGCGGACGTCTTCGCCCTGCATTCGGAGGGCGGCCAGGCCTGCGTGCAGGTGTTCTTCTTCCGGGCCGGGCAGAATTGGGGCAACCGGGCCTATTTCCCGCGGGTCGACCGGGCGGACGAAGACGGGGAGATCCTGGATGCCTTCCTCGGCCAGTTCTACGACGACAAGCCCACTCCGCGCCTGATCCTGGTCAGCCACGAGGTGCCCAACCGGGCGCTCTTGGAGGAGGCCTTCTCCGAAAAGCTGGGCCGCAAGGTGGAGATCGCCATGCCTCAGCGGGGGGAGAAGCGGGAACTGGTGGCCCACGCCCTCACCAACGCCCGGGAGGCGCTGGGGCGGCGCATGGCGGAAGGCTCCGCCCAGGGCAGGCTGCTGGCCGGGGTGGCGGAGACCTTCGGCCTGGACGCCCCGCCGGAGCGGATCGAGGTCTATGACAACAGCCACATCCAGGGCACCAACGCCGTGGGGGGCATGATCGTCGCCGGGCCCGAGGGGATGCAGAAGGGCCAGTACCGCAAGTTCAACATCAAGGGGACGGAGCTGACCCCCGGCGACGACTACGGCATGATGCGCGAGGTGCTGCGCCGCCGCTTCTCCCGCCTGGTGAAGGAGGAGGAGGCGGGGGACAGTAGCGCCCGCCCGGACCTGATCCTGATCGACGGCGGGCAGGGGCAGCTGGACGCAGTGCTCGAGGTCGCCGCCGAGCTGGGGGTGGACGACATCCCCATCGTCGGCGTGGCCAAGGGGCCGGAGCGGGATGCGGGCATGGAGCACTTCTTCATGCCGGGCCGTGCCCCCTTCATGCTCGATCACAAGTCGCCGGTGCTCTACTACCTCCAGCGCCTGCGGGACGAGGCTCACCGGTTCGCCATCGGCGCCCACCGGACCCGCCGCAGCGCCGCCATGGTCAAGAGCCCCCTGGACGAGATCGAGGGGGTGGGGCCGGGCCGCAAGCGGGCTCTGCTGCACGCCTTCGGCTCCGCCCGGGGGGTGGAGCGGGCCAGTGTCGCGGACCTGATGAAGGTGGACGGCGTCTCCCAGCCCCTGGCGGAGCGCATCCACGGCTTCTTCCGCAAGTCCGGCGGCTGAGCGGGGGCGTCAGGCCTTGCGGGCCGTCCAGTTCGCCCGGAACAGGCGGCGCATGTTGCCCCCCACCAGGGCGATCACCGGGCCCTCCCCATAGCCCCGGCGCAGCAGCTCCGATACCAGGAGGGGCAGCTGCCGGTAGTTGGACAGGGTCGGGCGGTAGTTTCCGTCCATGTCCGTGCCCAGGGCCACATGCTCCGGCCCCACCACCTCCGTCAGGGCGAAGATCCGGTCGGCGAAGTCCTTCAGGGTGCTGCCGCCGAAGCCGGAGGGCCAGGAGCCGACCACGCCCCCGGCCGCGGCAATGGCCCGGGCCGTCTCCACGGTGATGAACCGGGGATGGTCATAGGCCGCGGTCTTGATGTGGGTGTGGGAGCACAAGAGCGGGCCGCCGGTGATCTCCATGGCCTGGCGCACGGCGGGCTCCGCCGCATGGGCCATGTCCACCACCAGGCCCAGCCGGGCCATCTCCTTCACCACCGACCTGCCCGCCGGGGACAGGCCGTTGAACCGGGGGGGCGCGGTCTGGTTGTCCGCCAGCTCGTTGGGCCGGTAGTGGACCACGGTGATGATCCGTACATCGTCCCGGTCCCGGGCCGCGAGAAGGCCCGCCGGGTCGCCGGACAGGAAATCCCCGCCCTCCACCGTGACGATCATGCCGGGTGCGGCCCCGCCGACGCAGCGGTCCAGGTCCTCGGGCGTGCGGATGATCGGCAGGCCGTTCACCTCCGCCACCCGGTGCAGGTCTGCGATCTGGCGGCGATAGAGGGCCAGCGCCTCCCCCGGCTGGAAGTCCCGTCCCACCCCCATGCCCGCCGCGGTGGGGCGGAGCACGGCGGCATCGGCCACGGCGGCAAAGCTCGCGGCCGCCAGCCGACCGGCGCGCATGTCCGCCACCACCCGGGCCTCGAAGGCCACGGCGTCCCCGCTGGCACTGTCGGCGGCCAGGCTGCGGGCATAGGTCCGGCCGGGATGGGCGTGGGTGTCGATGGCCGGGTGCCGCTCCAGCAGGGCCGTAGCCCGGGCCACCATGTCCGGATCGGGCACGAAGCCCAGGACGTCCGGCTGCGGCGTCTGGGCCAGGGCCGCCGATGCGGCGGGGGCCAGGATCAGGCCCCCCAGAAGGGTGCGTCGACGCATGGGCAGGTCTCCCGAACGGCTGTGTCGCCCCATGATTGCCGGGATCGGATCGCCGGGAAAGGCCCAACCGTCGGCGGCCCGGCACCGCGGCCCCCTCGCCAAGGCGGCCGGGAGGCCTTACATGGGCCCCATGAGCGTCCTGACCGATCCCGTCCTGACGACCGCCCGCGAGGCGGCGGCCCGTGCCACCGGGCTGGCCCCCGGTGCGCGGGTGGTGGCGGCCATGTCCGGCGGCGTGGACTCCACCGTCACCGCGGCCCTGCTGAAGCAGGCGGGCTACGAGGTGGTGGGCGTCACCTTGCAGCTCTATGACCACGGGGCGGCGGTGAAGAAGGCCGGGGCCTGCTGTGCCGGTCAGGACATCCGCGACGCCCGGGCCGCGGCCGAGGCCATCGGCGCGCCCCACTATGTCCTCGACTACGAAAGCCGCTTCCGCCAGGAGGTGATCGAGGACTTCGCCGACGCCTATCTGCGGGGCGAGACGCCGATCCCGTGCATCCGCTGCAACCAGACGGTCAAGTTCCGCGACCTGGTGGACGTGGCCCGGGACCTGGGGGCCGAGGCCATGGCCACGGGGCACTATGTGAGGCGGGTGGAGGGGCCGAACGGGCCGGAGCTGCACCGAGCCGTCGATCCGTCCCGGGACCAGAGCTATTTCCTGTTCGCCACCACCCGGGAGCAGCTGGCCTATCTGCGCTTTCCCCTGGGCGACCTGCCCAAGTCCGCGGTCCGCGCGGCGGCGGAGGCGCTGGGCCTGTCCGTGGCCAGCAAGCCCGACAGCCAGGACATCTGCTTCGTGCCGGAAGGCAAGTACTCCACCCTGATCGACCGCCTGCGCCCCGACGCCGCCGGGGCGGGGGAGATCGTGCATCTGGACGGTCGCGTGCTCGGACAGCACGAGGGCGTGACCCGCTACACCGTCGGCCAGCGCCGGGGGCTGAACGTGGCGGTGGGCGAGCCCCTGTTCGTGGTGGCCCTGGACGCGCCCAACCGCCGGGTGATTGTCGGGCCTCGCGAGGCGCTTCTGACGGAGAGCCTTTCCCTGAAGGAAATCAACTGGCTGGGCGATGAAGCCGACATTTCGGATGCGGCGGCGGCCGGGCGTCCGGTGCTGGCCCGGGTGCGCTCCACCCGCGATCCCAGCCCGGCCCGTCTGACCCTGATCGACGGGGTCTCGTCCGTCTGCTTCGACGAACCGGAGGAGGGGGTCAGCCCCGGCCAGGCCTGCGTGCTCTATGACCCGCAGACCCCCAGCCGAGTTCTGGGCGGCGGCTTCATCGCCTCCACCCGGCGGGCCGACCTGCCCCTCCCGACCGACACCTGATCCCCTTCGGAGACCCTCCCATGTCCATGAGCGCCCGCGATCCCGTCGTCATCGCCGCCTATGCCCGCACCCCCATGGGCGGGTTCCAGGGCACCCTGTCCGGGGCCAAGGCCACCGAACTGGGAGCCACGGCCGTCCGCGCGGCGGTGGAGCGGGCGGGGATCGCCAGCGAGGCGGTGGAGCAGATCATCATGGGCTGCGTGCTGCCCGCAGGGCTGGGCCAGGCCCCCGCCCGTCAGGCCGCGCTCGGGGCCGGGCTGCCGCTGGGGGTGGAGGCCGCCACGGTGAACAAGATGTGCGGCTCGGGCATGCAGGCGGCGATCATGGCCCATGACGCCCTGGCCTCCGGCTCGGCCGACGTCATCATCGCCGGCGGCATGGAGAGCATGACCAACGCCCCCTATCTGCTGGCCAAGCACCGCAGCGGCGCGCGGATCGGACACGATACGGTGTCGGACAGCATGTATCTCGACGGCCTCGAGGACGCCTATACGCCGGGCAAGCTGATGGGGGCCTTTGCCGAGGATGCGGCCCGGGCCTACCAGTTCAGCCGCCAGGACCAGGACGCCTATGCCATCACCTCCCTCTCCCGGGCCCTGGCGGCCCAGGCGTCCGGCGGCTTCGACCGGGAGATCGTTCCGGTCAGCGTCAAGGGCCGCAAGGGCGTCGAGGTGATCTCCACCGACGAGCAGCCCCCCAAGGCCGACCCGGCGAAGATCCCGACCCTGCGCCCGGCCTTCGCCGCGGACGGTACCATCACTGCGGCCAATGCCTCGTCCATTTCCGACGGGGCGGCGGCCCTGGTCATGACCCGGGTGTCGGTGGCCAAGCGCCTCGGCCTGACCCCGGTGGCGCGGGTGGTGGCCCACGCCGCCCACGCGCACGAGCCGGGCCTGTTCACCACGGCCCCGGTTCCGGCCATGCGCAAGGCCCTGAAGCGGGCGGGCTGGACGACGGAGGACGTGGACCTCTTCGAGATCAACGAGGCCTTTGCCGTGGTGGCCATGATCGCCATGAAGGAACTCGGCCTCGACCACGGGAAGGTCAATGTGAACGGCGGGGCCACGGCGCTCGGCCATCCCATCGGGGCCTCCGGGGCCCGGATCCTGACCACCCTGATCTCCGCCCTGCAGACAAGGGGGCTGAAGCGCGGCCTGGCCAGCCTGTGCATCGGCGGCGGCGAGGCCACGGCCATGGCGGTGGAGCTGGTCTGAACCGGCGCCCGCTCAGTCCCGCCGGGGTTCCAGCACCACGCCGGCGGAGGCGACCATGATCAGCGCCACCGCCGCCATCTGCACGGGGCTGAGCCGTTCCTGCAGGAACAGGAAGCCGGACAGGGCCCCGATGGCAGGCTCCAGGCTCATCAGCACGCCGAAGGTGCGCGACGACATCCGCGCCATGGCCAGCATCTCCAGCGAATAGGGCAGGGCGCTGGTCAGCAGGCCGACCGCCAGGCCGAGGGGCAGCAGGGCGGGGGAGAGCAGCGTCGCCCCCGCATGGGCGATGCCCACCGGAATGACGATGGCGGCCGCCACCAGCGCCCCATAGGCCGCCGCGTGCCCCGGGTTCGCCGCCCCCGCCCGCTTGCCGAGGATGATGTAGAGGCCCCAGAACACCCCGGCTGCCAGGGCAAGCCCTGCGCCCGGCAGGTCGATGCGCGCGGTGACCGGCCCGAGGGACACCAGCAGCAGGATCCCCGCCGCCGCCATGGCCACCCACACGAGATCGATGGCCCGCCGGGAGGCCAGTACCGCCACGGTCAGGGGGCCGATGAACTCCAGCGCCACGGCCAGCCCCAGGGGCACCGTGCGCAGGGACAGATAGAAGGTCAGGTTCATGCAGCCCAGGACCGCGCCATAGCCGACGATCCACTTCAGGCTGCCCCGGGCCGGTCGCGTCCGCCAGGGCCGCCAGAAGGCCAGCAGCATCAGGCTGGCAAAGGTCAGGCGCAGGCTGACCGCCCCCTGCGCCCCGACGGCGGGGAACAGCTGCTTGGCCAGGGACGCGCCCCCCTGCAGCGACAGGATCGCCACGATCACGGCCAGGATCGCGAGGCCTTGCGGACCGCGCGGCGCAGGGGAGGAGGAGGTCATCGGCAGATGTCTAGAGGGCCTTGCGCATGCGCACCAGAGGCACGGCCACCCCGCCGCTGGCGTCGGTGAAGGCCTCGACCTCCCGATAGCCGCTGGCGCGGTAGAGGGGCAAGCCCCCCATGGTGGCGGCCAGTTCCACCGCCTGGAAGCCCTCCGCCCGGGCCGCCGACTCTGCTGCCGCGAGGATGGACTTGCCCACGCCCCGGCGGGTGAAGGCGGGGGCGGTGTACATGGCCCGCACCCGGGCCGGCTCCCGCGACGGGTCCAGCAGCGCGGGCTCCCGGCCCGGCGTGTGGTCGCCGCCATAGAGGGTGTTCCGGCGGCTCCAGCCGCCGCATCCGGCCACCTGGCCGTCGATCTCCACCACGAAATAGGTGCCGTCCGCGATCAGCTGTGTATCGATCCCCATGATCATCCGGCTGGACTCCACCTGTTCGGGGCTCAGTACCGGCGACAGCAGCTCGGTGATGGCGGACTGCATCAGCGGCATCAGCACCGGGATGTCCGCGGCGGTGGCGAGCCGTGTTGTCAGGCCTGAATGCATGGGCGACACGTCCCCTTCCGAGATGCGGCGCGCATCGCCACGCCGCAGGACCACTGCTGTGAACCGTTGTTAGAGCGCGCCGGATATGCGAGTCACGCCCTGACCGACTGATTTTCGCGACGCAGGGCTTCTCTGCCGCCGTCGCGACCCCTTCGAGGAGCCGACGATGAATTTGTGGCAGGACTTCATGCTCAACGAGGGCAAGGTCGTCGACAAGTGGCATCACTATTTCCCGATCTACGAGAAGCACCTCGCCCGCTTCCGCAACACCACCATCACCTTCATCGAGATCGGGGTCAGCAAGGGCGGTTCGCTGGCCATGTGGCAGCGGTTCTTCGGCCCGATGGCGACCATTGTCGGCCTGGACATCAACGAGCGCTGCATGGAGCACGAGGCCCCGGGCATCCACGTCCGCATCGGTGACCAGAGCGACGAAAAGTTCCTGGCCAGCGTGCTGGAGGAGTTCGGCACCCCGGACGTGATCCTGGACGATGGCAGCCACGTGATGAAGCACGTCTCCGCCTCGTTCAACTTCCTCTACGAGAAGATGGCCAAGAACGGCGTCTACATCGTCGAGGACCTGCACACGGCCTATTGGGAGGAGTTCGGCGGCGGGGTCGACAATCCGGACACCTTCATCAACATCTCCAAGTCCTTCATCGACGACATCAACGCGATGAACTCCCGCGGCAAGATCGCCGAGAGCCCGATGACCCATTCGACCTTCGGCATCAGCTTCTATGACGGCGTGATCGCATTCGAACGGGGGACGGTCATGCCGAGAACTCACTCGGAAAAGGGCAAGATCAGGAACTTCAAGCCGCGCTCGATCACCAAGGAAATCGGCAAGATTCTCGGCGGCGAGAAGTAGGATTTCCTGACATTTACGTCGTGATAACGCCGTCTGCGTAGCCTTGACTGCGCAAAGAGGGACCTCCGACGTGACGACATCCCCCACCTTCGGGCGCCGCCAGACCCCGGTGCCGTCCGCGCGGCCCGCCGCGTCCCCGACCCGTGCGCCGGTCGCCGCGGCAGCGGACATCCTGTCGCCGCAGACCGTGTCCCAGCCCCTGAGCCCGGAGGCGGAGGCCTTCCGCGCCCAGGCCCGGGCCCAGCTTCGTGGTTCGACGGACGACGACTTCACCCGCTGGCAGAAGTCCCAGCAGGGCGGCCGGGTCCTCGCCTGGGTCCTCAGCATTGCCCTGATGGCGCCGGGGGGCCTGTGTTTCCTGCTGAAGGTCGACACCGCCACCTCCGGGATCGTCGAGGTGGTGGGCGTGGCGCTCGGCTGGTATCTGCGCCATCGCCGCCGCCAGTACATCCGGCAGGTGGTCAACTGGGCCGATCCGGACGCAGGTCTGGTGGCCGACCCCGCAGACGCGGCCTGACCCCGACCGGCCCGGGGGCGGGCCGTTACTGCGCGGCCAGCAGTTCCGCCTGACGCAGGTCCACGCTCACCAGCTGGCTCACCCCGCGCTCGGGCATGGTCACGCCGAAAAGGCGATCCATGCGGCTCATGGTCACCGGATTGTGGGTGATGGCGATGAAGCGGGTCTCGGTCCGCCGCCGCATCTCGTCCAGCATCCGGCAGAACCGGTCCACATTGGCGTCGTCAAGGGGCGCGTCCACCTCGTCCAGCACGCAGATGGGGGAGGGATTGGCCAGGAACACGGCAAAGATCAGGGCCGTGGCGGTCAGGGCCTGCTCGCCGCCGCTCATCAGGCTCATGGCGGCCATCCGCTTGCCGGGGGGGCAGGCGAAGATCTCCAGCCCGGCCTCCAGCGGGTCGTCGGACTCCACCAGTTGCAGCTCTGCCTGACCGCCGTCGAACAGGGTCTGGAACAGGGCCTTGAAGCTCTCGTTGATCACCTCGAAGGCGGCCAGAAGGCGCTCGCGGCCCTCGCCGTTCAACTCCTCGATGCCGCCGCGCAGGCGGGCGATGGCCGCGGTCAGGTCCGTCCGTTCGGAGCGCATGGCCTCCAGGCGAAGGGCATGTTCCGCCGCCTCTTCCTCGGCCCGCAGGTTGACGGCCCCCAGGGCCTCCCGGTCCCGCTCGAGATTGCGCAGCAGCTGCTCCACGCCCGCGGCATCGCCGGGCACGGCCACGGCCTCCTCCGCCAGGCGCTGGGCAAGCGCGGAGGGTTCCAGCTTGGTGGTCTCCCGCACCTGGTCGGCCACGGCGGCCAGGCGGTCGTGGGCCGCCTCCTGCCGGGCAGCGGCGGCGGCGCGGGCCTCCCGGGCGGAGGCGACCCGCTGTTCCGCCGCGCGTCCGGCCCGGTCGGCGGCGGTGGCCGCGGCTTCCGCCTCGGCCAGGGCATCGGCCGCGGCCCGTCGGCGCTGCTCGGCCAGGGTGAAGTCGTCCAGCAGCCGCTGGCGCCGGGCGGCGATCTCGCTGGGCAGATCGATGGCCTTGGCCAGCGTCGTCTCCGTCCGCTCCCGGTCCCGCTCCAGTTCTGCGGTCCGGGCGCGGGCGGTGTCCGTCCGCCGCTTCCAGTCCGCCAGGTCCCGGGCCAGGCCCTCCCGGCGGCGCTGGCGGCCTTCCCGGGCACGGCGTTCGGCCTCCAGGGCGGCGCGGGCCTCCGCATCGCCCTGCCGGGCGGCGGCGGAGGCGGCGCGGGCGGCGGCCAGGGGGGCATCGTTCGCGGCCCCCGGCTCGGCCGGTGCATCGGCCTGGGCCTCTGCCACGGCCGCCTGCAGCGCCGCGACCTCTCCCTGCGCCGCCTCTGCCGCCGCGCGGGCGGCTTCGGTTTCGGCGGCGAAGCGGGCAATGGTCTCGTCCAGGGACTGGGCGCGGGCATCCCGGCGGGCGGCGTCCCGGGCGAAGCGTTCCACCGCCTCCCGGGCCTCGGCCACGGCCCGTTCGAAGCGCACCGGCTCGGCCCGGGCGGCGCGCACGGCGGCCTCCGCCGCGCGGACGGCCTCCTGCGCCTGCTGGTGGGTGGTCGTCGCCGCGGCGGCGAGGGGAACCAGGGCCTCGATCTGGGCATTGAGGTCATCCAGCCGCGCCCGTTGCGCCAGGCGGCGGGCGGCCGGCTTTTCCGCCGCGGCCCGGGCGACGAAGCCGTCCCAGCGCCACAGGTCCCCCTCGACGGAGACCAGACGCATGCCGGGGGCCAGCTGGCGGGCCAGCCGGTCGCCGTCGGCCTGGGCGCAGAGGCCGGTCAGGGACAGGCGGGCAGCCAGGGCCGGCGGGGCCTGGACCAGGTCGGACAGGGGCTGGGCCCCCTCCGGCCAGCGGGCGTCCCGGCGGTCAGCCCCGCCCCAGAAGGCGGGCGCGGCCGGGTCCAGCGGGGCCTCCAGATCATCGCCCAGGGCCGCGGCCAAGGCCGTCTCGTAGCCCCGGGCCGGGTTCACGTCCTCCAGCGCCGGGCGATAGCCGCCCTTGGCGGGACTGCGGGTCACGGCGGCCAGGGCCTGGGCCTCGGCCTTCAGGCGACGGAGCTGGTCATCGGCCTGCCGGGCCTCGTCCCTCGCATCGCTCTCGGCCATCTGGGCGTCGGCCCGGACCGCTTCGGCGGTTTCCAGCGCCGCCCGCGCCGCGGCCAGGGCGGCATCGGCCTCCGCCAGCCGGGCAGTGGCCTGTGCGGCATCGGGCGGGATCGCCTCGCCCAGGGCGGCGCGATCGGTCCGGGCCTGATCCAGCGCGCGCTCGTTGCGGGCAACGCGGCCGCGGGCCTCCTCGGCGCGGCCCTCACCGGCGCGCAGGGACCGCCCGGCCTCCTCGATGCGCAGCTGGGCGGCGCGGCGACGGGCCTGTTCCGCCGCGGCCTGTGAGGCCAGCCGCTCCACCTCCGCATCCGCATCCGCGCGGGCGGCCTCGGCGGCGGCCAGGGCCGCCTCCAGGGCCGGGATGCGTTCCGGAGCATCGGCCAGCAGGCGCTCCACGTCCGCCAGCTCCCGGGCCAGACGCTCCACCGAACCGGCGGCGTCCTCGATCATCTGCTGTTCCCGGGCGCGGTCGGCGTCGATCCGTGCGATCTCGCCCTTCAGCCGGGCAACCTCCGCCTGGGCCTGGGCTTCCTCCCGGTCCACCCGGTCCCGCTCGATGGTCAGGCGCTGGAGCACGGCGGCGGCGATCTGCTCCTCCTCCCGCAGGGGCTTGAGGGCCTCGGCGGTGGTCAGGGCCTCGGTCTCCGCCCGGGCGGTGTCGGCGCTGGCCTCCCCGAGCGCCGCCTCCGCCTCGGTCAGGGCCTGGCGGGCCGCCACCAGACCGGCGCGGGCCTCCTCCCAGCGGGAGATCAGGGCGGCGGCCTGCAGGGCGCGGATCTCCGCCGACAGGCGCTTGTACTTCTCCGCCTGGCGGGCCTCGCGCTTCAGGCGGTTGAGGGTCTGGTCCAGCTCCCGGGTGACATCCTCCAGCCGTTCCAGATTGGTCTCGGCGGCCTTCAGGCGCAGCTCGGCCTCGTGCCGGCGGCTGTGCAGGCCTGAGACGCCGGCGGCCTCTTCCAGGATGCGCCGGCGGTTCGAGGGCTTGGCCCCGATCAGCTCGGAAATCTGCCCCTGCCGGACGAGGGAGGGGGAGTTGGCCCCGGTAGAGGCGTCGGCGAACAGCAGCTGCACGTCCCGGGCCCGGGTCTCCACCCCGTTCACCCGGTAGGTGGACCCGGCCCCGCGGTCGATGCGACGCACCACTTCCAGCACCGGATGGTGGTTGAACTGGGCCGGGGCCTTGCGGCTGGCATTGTCGATCTGCAGCAGCACCTCGGCATGGTTGCGCGAGGCACGACCCTGGGCGCCTGCAAAGATCACGTCATCCATGCCCTCGGCGCGCATGGCCTTGGCAGACGTCGCGCCCATCACCCAGCGCAGGCTTTCCAGCAGGTTCGACTTGCCGCAGCCATTCGGCCCCACGACCCCCGTCAGGCCGGGCTCGATCCGGAATTCGATCGGATCGACGAAGGACTTGAAGCCCGATATGCGCAGTCGCTGGAACTGCATGATCTGGCCGCCGGGCCCCCCGCGCCTACTTCTTCGCCGGAGCGGCGGCGGCCGTGTCGAGGGCCTTGGCCAGGACCTCGAGGGTGGTCTCGCCGCTGGCCACCTGCTTGCCGTTGACCAGGAAGGTGGGCGTGCCCTCGATCTTGTCCTCGGTGATGCCGCGGTCCATGCGCTTCTGCACCGCATCGAGGGCGGCCGAGTCGCTGAGGCAGGTGTTGAAGCTCTCCTCGGTCATGCCCATGGACTTGGCGATGCGCAGCAGGGGCGTGCGGCTGTCCTGGGTGGCGAACATCTCCTCCTGGGAGCGGAAGACGGCTTCCACCACCTGGAAGTACTTGTCCTTCCCGGCGCAGCGGGCCAGCACGAAGGCGGCGGCGGCCACCGGCACGGGGGGCGTCAGGAACTCCCGGAAGACATAGTGGATCTTGCCGGTGTCGATGTAGCGGGCCTTCAGGGTCGGGAAGACGTCGCGGTCGAACCGCGCGCAGTGCGAGCAGGTGGCCGACGCATATTCCACCAGGGTGACCGGCGAGTTGGGGTTGCCCATGTCCATGTCGCCGCCATTGGCGACCGAGGTGGACGACTTGCTGCCGCAGGCTGTCGCCAGCCCGACGGCGGCAGCGGCGATCACGAGGGTGCGAACAAGGTTCTTCATGGAAACGTCCCCGGAGGTCTAAACGAAAAGTTAATCGCGATTCCCCGCTTTAACGCGAGGCGAAAGCGCTGGCGAGCCTGCGACAGGGCCGCGGCGAGAATTTGTCAGGTCCGCGGCCGGTTGCGCGCCCGGTCCTGGGCGGTCCGCGCCTCGTCCCGCAGGATGGCGCGGCCGAGTTCCAGCAGCGAGGACCTGAGGCCGCCGTCGGGGGCCCCTTCGAGACCCCGGGCCAGGTCCGCCTCCTGCGCCGCATCGAGGGGCGGCGGTCGGCGGGGGCGGGGCGGGGGTGGGGCGAGCGCCCGCACCGGCCCCTGGATGATCCGCAGCCGGTCCACCGCGCCTGCACCCAGGAACAGGTTCACCCGTTCGAGGATTTCCGGGGCCTGGTGCTGGATCAGCGCCGCCGCCGGGCCATTGACCCGGATTTCCAGACTGCCGGGTCCGCCGCCCCGGCCACGGGACAGCTTGACGGGTTCGGTGTGCCGGGCGAGGACATCGCCGACGATCTCGCGCCACCTCGCCTGCAGGGCCTGCGGTCCTTCCCCGAAGCGGTCCTCCAGGGGCTTGAGCAGCCGGGTCAGGACCCGCCCCGCACTGGGCGGGGGACGCCTGGCCGGCCGGGTCCGGCGCGCGGCGAGGATCAGCGCGGTCTCGTTCACATCGGGCAGGTCGCGGCGGGTCATGGAACGGCACTATAGGCGAAGCAGCGGGCGGAGGGCATGTGAAATCGGGTGAGACCTCGCCGCCTCCGGTGGCGGATGCGGGACCTTCCGCGCTGCGTCGGCGTCTGCTCGCCTGGTACGACACCGCCGCCCGGTCCCTGCCGTGGCGGGCGGGGCCGGGGTCCGGCTCGCGCACCGATCCCTATTTCGTCTGGCTGTCGGAGGTGATGCTGCAGCAGACCACCGTGCCCCATGCCATGCCCTACTTCCTGGCGTTCACGACGCGCTGGCCCACCGTCTCGGACCTGGCCGCGGCGGAGGATGCGGAGGTGATGGCGGCCTGGGCGGGGCTCGGCTACTACGCCCGCGCCCGCAACCTGCTGAAATGTGCAAGGGCCGTGGCGGCGGAGCACGGGGGGCGGTTTCCGGGGACGGAAGCCGAACTCCTGGCCCTGCCGGGGATCGGCCCCTATACCGCTGCGGCCGTGGCGGCCATTGCCTTCGACCAGCCCGCCAATGTGGTGGATGGCAATGTGGAACGGGTCATGTCCCGCCTGTTCGCCATCGAGACGCCCCTGCCGACGGCCAGGGGCGAGCTTAGGGCGCGGGCGGCGGGCTTCATCGATGCCGCCTCCGACCGCCACGGGGACTGGGCCCAGGCGCTGATGGACCTGGGGGCGACGGTGTGCCGTCCAGGCGTGCCGGACTGCGGGGCCTGTCCGCTGGCGCAGGGCTGTGCCGCCCGGGCAGGCGGCATGCCGGAGCGTTATCCCCTGAAGCTGCGCAAGGCCCCGCGGCCGCATCGGCACGGGGTGGCCTTTGTAGCGCTGAAGGACGGGGCGGTGGCGCTCGTCCGGCGGCCGGAGCGGGGCCTCTTGGGCGGCATGCTGGCCCTGCCGACCAGCGACTGGCGGGACCGGCCGTGGAGTCCGGCGGAGCTGGCGTCCAGTGCCCCTGCGGCGGCGGACTGGCGCCTCGCCGGGTCGGTGGAGCACGTGTTCACTCACTTCTCCCTGACCCTGGATGTCTATGTGGGAGCGGCCGAGGTGCCGGGGGCCGAGTGGCGGCCGGTGTCGGAGGCGGCGACGGGCCTGCCCAGCGTCTTTGCCAAGGCCCTGCAGCGGGGGCTGGCCTAGCTGGCGGGGGCCTTCGCCTCGACCAGCTGGACGAAGTGGTAGCCGCGGTTCTCCAGTGCCAGGAGCAGCCGGTCTAGCACCGCGATCATCTCCGGATTGTAGTCGTGCAGCAGCAGGATGCCGCCGCGCCGGGCGTCGGTGCGCAGGATGGCCCGGGCCAGGATGTCCTCAGACCCCAGGTCGGACCAGTCGTCGGCATCCAGGTCGGCGGAGACGGCCGCATAGCCCTGTTCGGCCAGCCAGGCGTCCAGTTCCGGGCTGTGGATCAGGCTGGGAAAGCGGAAGAAGTGCTGCAGCCGTCCCTGATCCTGGGCCGATGCCGGAGCGAGGGCGGCGCGGATCTCCGCGAAGCTGTCGGTGACCTCCCTGCGGGCGAGTTCTGCGGGCAGGGCGGGCAGGCTGTCCGGATGGGTCTGGCTGTGGGCCCCAAGGGTGTGACCGGCGGCGGCAATGGCGCGGACCGTGTCCGGGTCGTCGTGAACCTCCTGGCCGACCAGGAAGAAGGTGGCGCGGACGCAGTGCCGTTCGAGGATCTCGAGCACCTGGCGGGTGTGCTCCCCGTCGGGACCGTCGTCGAAGGTCAGGGCGACCTCCCGGTCCGCCAGGGGGGCCGTGGCGGGATAGCTGATCGTCCCGATCCGCGTGCCGCCGGCGGTCTGCACCGGCACCTGCCGGGGCGCGGCCGCCAGAAGGGGGTTTCCCTGGCACGTCGCCGCGGCAGCCGGTGCGGTTGCCAGCATCATCGCCCCGATCCAAGCCAGCACGGCCCACCCACTCCCGACAGAACTCATCCGCCATGGTCGCGAGTCACGGCGCGGCGTCAATCGGTCGTCGGACGATTTCAGCAGGGTCGGACGATTTCGGCAGGACCTGCGGGGCGGACCCCTAGGTTTTAGCCCAGATTGGCGCGGACCTTTGTGCGCAGCACGTCGATGGGGGTCAGGCCGCGATCGGTCTTCATGTGCCAGAAGGTCCAGCCGTTGCAGGCGGGGGCCTGCTCCACCAGGGCGCCCAGCTTGTGGATCGAGCCGGACAGGTCCCCGTGGACGAGGCTGCCGTCCGCCCGGACCTGGGCCCGGCGCGCGCCCTTGGGGCAGTAGAGCTCGTCCCCCGGGTTCAGCAGCCCGGCTTCCAGGATCATGCCGAAGGGAATTCGCGGCTCCGTCTTCTTCGAGCCCATGACCGCCAGGTTTTCCGGGGCCGTGGGCAGCACCTGGGCGATGCGTTTTTCGGCCAGCGCCGCATAGCCGGGGTCCCGCTCGATGCCGATGAAGCGCCGGCCCAGGCGCTTGGCCGCGGCCCCGGTGGTGCCCACGCCGAAGAACGGGTCCAGCACCACGTCGCCGGGCCGGGTGGAGGCCAGCAGCACCCGGTGCAGCAGGGCTTCGGGCTTCTGGGTCGGATGGGCCTTGTTGCCGTCCGCGTCCTTCACCCGCTCCTCGCCGGTGCACAGGGGGATCAGCCAGTCGGACCGCATCTGCAGGTCGTCATTGGCGGTCTTCAGGGCGTCGTAGTTGAAGGTGTAGCGCTTCTGGCCCCGGGACCTCGCGGCCCAGATCAGGGTCTCCGTGGCGTTGGCGAAGCGGGTGCCCTTGAAGTTCGGCATGGGGTTGGACTTGCGCCACACCACATCGTTCAGGATCCAGTAGCCCAGGTCCTGCAGGGTCGAGCCGACGCGGAAGATGTTGTGATAGCTGCCGATGACCCACAGGGCCCCGTCATCCTTCAGCACCCGCCGGGCCTCCGTCAGCCAGGCGCGGGTGAAGGTGTCATAGGCCTCGAAGCTGTCGAAGCGGTCCCACTCGTCGTCCACCGCATCGACCCGGGACTGGTCCGGACGGGTCAGTTCCCCGCCGAGTTGCAGGTTGTAGGGCGGATCGGCAAAGACGAGATCGACGGACCGGTCGGGCAGGGTCCGCATCATCTCGACGCAATCACCGATCAGGATCTGGCCGCTCATTCGTGGGCTCCGGCAAACGGGAACGGGGTCGTCGAGTTTTTCGGACGACGGGTTTCGGTTCCAGATGGCCGCAGGAGGGTTAAGAATTGATTCACGGACTCAGACGGACGGCTCCTGCATGACCCAATCCGACATCTCCCCTGTGGATAGCCCGTCCGCCTTCGATCCGCAGGACTGGGAGGCGTTCCGTGTCCTGGGGCGGCGGATGGTCGACGATCTGGTGGACCAGCTGCAGGGTCTGGCGGACGGACCGGTGTGGCAGCCCATGCCGGACGCGGTCCGGGCCGCCTTCCGCGCGCCGTCGCTGGCCGCCCCGGTGCCGGTGGAGCAGGTCTATGCGGACTATCTTGAGACCGTGGTGCCCTTTGCCGGGGGCAATCGCCATCCAGGCTTCATGGGCTGGGTGCAGGGGGGCGGCGCGCCGGTGGGGGCACTGGCGGAGATGCTGGCCGCCGGGCTGAACATGAACTGCGGCGGGCGCGACCATGTGGGCATCGCCCTGGAGGAGCAGATCGGCCTGTGGGTCCGGGGCTGGTTCGGCTTTCCCGAGGGCGCGAAGGGGCTGTTCGTCACCGGGGCCTCCATGGCCAATTTCGTGGCCTGTCTGGCGGCAAGGTCCCGGGCGCTGGGGGCGGAGGTTCGGGCGCATGGACTGGGCGAGGCCCGGTTGACGGCCTATGCGGCGGACGGGGCCCATGCCTGCGTCGTCCGGGCCATGGAGATGGCGGGGCTCGGGCGGGACGCTCTCAGGCGGGTTCCGCTGAACGCGGATTTCCAGATGGATATCAAGGCCCTGGAGGCCCGTATTGAGACGGATGTCGAGGCCGGCTTCCGCCCCTTCCTGATCACGGCGACGGCGGGGTCGGTGGATGTGGGGGCCTTCGACGATCTGGAGGCCCTGGCCGATCTGGCCGCCCGGTACGGCATCTGGCTGCACGTGGACGGGGCCTTCGGGGCGCTGGGCGTGCATTCAGCGCGGGTGCGGCCGAAGCTGGCGGGGCTTCACCGGGTCCAGTCGGTGGCCTTCGATTTTCACAAGTGGGGGCAGGTGCCCTATGACGCCGGGTTCGTGATGGTTGCCGACGGCGCGGACCTGACGGAGGTGTTTGCCTCCCCCGCCGCCTACCTGTCCCGGGAGCCGGAGGGGCTGGCCGCCGGGGACTTCTGGCCCACCGATTACGGCCCGGACCTGTCCCGGGGCTGCCGGGCGCTGAAGACCTGGTTCATCCTGAGGAGCAGCGGGGTCGAGGCCATCGGGGCGGCCATCGACCGGGGGCTCGACCTGGCCGATCTCCTGCGCCGACGCATCGCCGAGGTGCCGGAGCTGGAGCAGCTGGGACCATCGGACCTGAACATCGTCTGTTTCCGCTGGCGGGGGATGCCGGGTGGCGGGGGCGACACCACGGCGCTTCTGGACGAGCAGAACCGCCGGATCGCGCGGCACCTGCAGCTCAAGGGGCGGGTCGCGCCCTCCCTGACGCGAATTGACGGCAAGGTGGCCCTGCGGGCGGCCTTGTTTAACCCCCGGGCAACCGTTTCGGACATCAATGCGCTGGTGGATGGCGTCCGCTTCGAGGGGGCCGCACTGGCCGGAAAGGCAAACCCATGACAGGTCCCGTCGCAGGCGACGCCGCAGAAGCCGATGCCGGTGCCCCCCGGGAGGTGATCGGCCTGGCCGCCCTGACCCACGGGGCCTATGCCGGGATGGACCTGCAACCCATCTGGGCGGGGCTGCTCGCCCGGGTGCGGCAGGATCCCTATGACGCGGCGGCCCTGATGGACATGGGCGTCCTGCTGCAGCTGACCGGCGACAAGGCCCAGGGGCTCGACGCCCAGCGCCACGCCCTGGCCCTGCACAAGGTCTATGTCCGTCCTGGTGCGCCGGGGGGGCTGCGGCTGCTGGCCTTCGTCACGCCGGGCGACTTCATGGCCAATACGCCCCTGGACTTCCTGCTGGAGGGGACGTCCACCCATCTGATCCAATTCTATGTGGGAGAGGGGGAGCCGCTGCCGCCGGTGCCGGAGCACGATCTCGCCTTCGTCGCCGTGGGGGAGTCCGACGAGACCCGCGCGGTGCTGCGCAGTCTCAAGCCGATGCTGAAGGTGTGGCCCCGTCCGGTGCTGAACGCCGATGTCGAGGCGACCGCCTGCCTAGGTCGCGACGCTGTCGCGGCCCTGTTCGCGGGCTCGGACAAGGTGCTGGCCCCGCCCACCGTCCGAGTGGACCGGGACGCCGTGGTGGGGTTTGCGGCCGGCGGGACCGGCGACCTTCTGGGGCAGGCCGGTCTCAACTTTCCCCTGATCATCCGGCCCGTGGGCTCCCATGCCGGGCAGGACCTGTCCCTGACCCCCGATGCAGCCGCCCTGACGGACTATCTGAAGACGTCCAATGCCCTCGAATATTTCGTGGCTCCGTTCGTCGACTATGCCAGCGCCGACGGCCTCTATCGCAAGTACCGGATCGCCCTGATCGCGGGCGTGCCCTACATCAGCCACCTGGCTATCTCCGAGCACTGGATGGTCCACTACCTGAATTCCGGCATGGCCGAGAGCGCCCACAAGCGGGAGCAGGAGGCCCTGGCCATGGCCACCTTCGACGAGGACTTCGCCGTCCGTCACAAGGCGGCGCTGGCCGAGCTGTGCCAGCGCATCCCCCTGGACTATTTCGCCATCGACGCCGCCGAAACCGCCGACGGGCGTCTGCTGCTGTTCGAGGCGGACGTGGCCATGATCGTCCACTCCATGGATGAGCCGGAGCTCTTTCCCTACAAGGGCCCGGCCATGAAGAAGCTGTTCGCGGCCTTCCACGACCTGCTGATCCGGACCGCCGCCCGGTCCTGAGGGCCGGCGCATCCCCCGACCGCTGCCTCCCACCGACCGACCGATCCCCCCTGGCCGCGCCGCGGGCAGGGGACGCCATCCCGTGTCCGAGCGGTCCTTCGCCTCGAATGTTCCATGTATGTTCTGTGAGTTGTTTCGCCGAACAAGTCACAGCCCGTAACTTGACTGTGTAGAGCCCATTTTCGGGGCTTTGGTGTCATTGTATCCCAGTTAATCCCATGCTAACCCATTTCTCAGGTGGCGCGCTGGGCTGGCTGCGCCCGAATGGGGACGGACAAGGGTGTTTCTCTCGACCTTCGAGAAGCCTCTGGACCAGAAGCGGCGCATCGTGGTGCCGGCGGATTTCCGCGCTCTGGCCGCCGGGCCGTTCGAAGGCGTGTTCTGCTTTCCCGCCATCGAGGCGGACTGCCTGGAGGGGGGCGGGGTCGCCCTGTTCAACCAGTACCAGTCCCTGATCGGCGAGCTGTCCTTCGGCGACCCCCTGCGCAGCGCCCTGGAGACGGTGGTGCTCGGCGGCATGCACAAGCTGTCCTTCGATACGGCCGGACGCATCACCCTGCCGGAGGAGTTGTGCGAGGCCTTCGGCCTGACGGACAAGGTGGTCCTGGTGGGGCTGGGCGACCGGTTCCAGGTCTGGGCGCCGGACGCCTTTGCCGCCCATCGCGACGCGGCCCGCAAGGCAGCGCGGGAGGGGCTGGCGGCGCTTCGGGAGGCCCAGCGCCTCGGCCGCCCGGCGGGAGGGGCCGCATGACCGCCCAACCCCATCTGCCCGTCCTGCTTCACGAGGTCTGCGAGGCCCTGGCACCAGGGCCGGGCCTGCGGATCATCGATGCGACCTTCGGTGCCGGCGGCTACAGCCGGGCCCTGCTGGACGCCGGGGCGCAGGTGCTGGCCCTGGATCGCGACCCTACGGCCCGCCGGTTCGCCGCCCCCCTCGAGGCCGCCTTTGCCGACCGGTTCCGGCTGGTGGAGTCCCGCTTCTCCGAGCTGGAAGGGGCGCTGGAGACCGCCGGATGGACCGGCTGCGACGCCATCGTCTTCGACATCGGCGTGTCCTCCATGCAGCTGGACGAGGCCGACCGCGGCTTTTCCTTCATGCGCGACGGCCCCCTGGACATGCGCATGGGCGGGGAGGGGCCGACGGCCGCCGACCTCGTCAACACCACCGAACCGGCGGAGCTCGCCCGGCTGTTCTGGGTCTACGGGGAGGAGCGGGCGTCCCGCCGCATCACCCAGTTCCTGGTCCGCCGCCGGGCGGCCGCGCCCTTCACCCGCACCCTGGAGCTGGCCGAGGAGATCGAGCGGGCCGTGGGCGGTCGCAAGGGCGCACCGACCCACCCCGCGACCCGGGTCTTCCAGGCCCTGCGGATCGCCGTCAATGACGAGCTAGGCGAGCTGGAGGCCGGTCTGGCCGCGGCGGAGCGGGTGCTGCCCGCGGGCGGTCGCCTGGCCGTGGTCACCTTCCATTCCCTGGAGGACCGCATCGTGAAGGCGTTCCTCACCGAGCGGGCCGGGCGTACGCCTGCCGGGTCCCGCCACCTGCCGCAGGCCCCCCGCGGGGCGGCGCCGAGCTTCGAGCTTCTGTTCAACGGTCACCGCGGTCCGGGCGCCGCGGAGCTGGCCGACAACCCGAGGGCCCGGTCCGCAAAGCTGCGCGCCGCGATCCGCACCGCCGCGCCGGTCTGGAGGAGGGCTGCATGAGCGCTTCGATCCTTCGTCTCCTGACGGTCCGTGTCCGCGGGGTCAGTCTGTTCGAGACACTGGCCTTTGCCTGCCTCGTGGCCCTGATGCTGGCGGTCTACCTGTTCAAGGCCGGGGCCGGGCAGGAGAGCGCCCGGATCAACGAGCTGAACCGGGACATCCTGGCGGAGCAGCGCGATGTCCGCCGCCTGCAGGAGGAGCTGAGCCGACTGGAGCAGCCCGCCCGCATCGAACAGCTGTCCGATCACATGCTGGGCCTGAAGCCGGTGACCGTGAAGCAGGAGCTGCAGGTGGCCGACCTGCACGCCATTGCCCGGCGCGCGGCACCGGCCGTCCCGGCCCCGGCTGTGCCCGTTCCGGCGGCGGCCAGTGCCGCGCCCGCGACCTCGCCCGTGACGGGAGCCCACTGATGCAGCGCCCCCACGATGACCTCTATCGCGCCCCGCCGAACCTGTTCCGCGCGTGGCGTCTGGTGATCGAATTCCTCTGGCGGATCGAGCACGCCTTCGAGCGCAGCCGAACCCGCAACCGGCCGGTGGACGACACCCGGGTCCGGATCTTCGGCGTCCTGGTCATCTTCAGCATGCTGTTCCTGTTCCTCGCTGTGAAGGCGGGTGCGGTGGCCCTGCTGAACCATGTGGAGGTGGGGGTCGAGGGGCCCACGCCCTCCATCCACCGGGCCGACCTGGTGGATCGCAACGGCGAGATCCTGGCCCTCGATGTGCCGCACTACGGGGTCTATCTCGATGGCCGGGAGGTGTGGAGCGCCAAGGAAACCCAGACCAGTCTCGTGACCGTGCTGCCGCATGTCCCCGTGGCCAAGATCGACGAGGCCGTGTCCGGAAAGCGCATCGTGCTCCTGCAGAGCGGTTTGACGGCCGAGGAGCGGGACCAGGTGCATGACCTGGGACTGCCCGGCGTCAGCTTCCAGGAGGAGCCCCGCCGCGCCTATCCGCTGGATCACCAGGCCTCCCACCTGATCGGGTTCGCCGATCCCTCCGGCAAGGGCCTGTCCGGCGCGGAGAAGGCGCTGGATGCCGACATCCACGGGGCCGCCGCCGCGGGCGGGCACATTGCCCTGTCCATGGACCTGCGCATCCAGGGGGCCCTGGAGGCCGAGCTGAAGCGGGCCGTGGAGCTCTATGGCGCCCAGAACGCCATCGGCGTGGTCACCAACGTCCAGACGGGGGAGGTGCTGGCGCTGGCCAACCTGCCGGACTTCGACCCCAACCATCCCGGCGACGGCGACCCGCTGACCAAGATCAACCGGGCCGGGGCCTATCGCTACGAGATGGGCTCCACCTTCAAGATGTTCACCTTCGCCATGGCCCTGAACGAGCATGTGGCGCGGCTGGACACGGTGCTGGACACGATCCATCCCCTGCAGCTGGGCTCGCGGACCATCCATGACAGCCATGCCGCCGGCAAGAACCTGACCATGGAGGAGGTGTTCCTCGAAAGCTCCAACATCGGCACGGCGCGGCTGGCGCGGATGGCGGGGATCGAGAAGCTGCACAGCTATCTGCAGAACTTCGGCGTGCTGGACCGGGCGAAGATCGAGCTGGCGGAGTCGGTGAAGCCCCTCGCCCCCGCGGAGTGGAACGAGGATTCCGGCGTCTCGGTCTCCTTCGGCCACAACATCGCCGTCACGCCCCTGGCGGTGGCCCAGGGCGTGGGCGGCCTGATGAACGGGGGCCACCTGCTGCCCCTCACCATCCGCCGTCGCGAAGCGACCGGGGCCGCCACCGGGCCGCAGGTGATCTCGCCCCAGACCTCCCAGGTGCTGCTGCAGCTGATGCGCAAGAACGTCACCGATGGCACCGGCCGCAATGCCGAGAAGGAAGCGCCGGGCTATCGCATGGGCGGCAAGACCGGCACGGCGGAGAAGGTGATCAACGGCCAGTATGCCCGCAAGCGGCTGTTCACCTCCTTTGCCGCGGTGTTCCCCACGGACGGTCCGCTGGATGCGCCGCGCTATCTGGTGCTGGTGCTGCTGGACGAGCCCAAGGCGACGGCGGCCAGCTCCGGCAACGCCCAGGCCGCCTGGAATGCCGGTCCGACCGCGGGTCGGGTGGTGAACCGCATCGCGCCCATGCTCAATGTGAAGCGTGACCTGACCCAGGTGGCCGCGCGCCCCATTGACAAGCCCCTCGTGGAAGATGTCAGCACGGATGCGCAATGAGCCAGCCGTCCCGCCGTCTTTCCGATCTTCTGCAGCGACCGCTGGAGGTTGATCCGCTGATCACCGGCGTGACCGCGGACAGCCGCCGGGTCGCCCCGGGGGCCCTGTTCGCCGCCCTGCCGGGAACTCATGTGGACGGCCGCAGCTTCATCCCCCGGGCCCTGGAGCAGGGGGCCGTGGCGGTGCTGGCGCCGGAGGATACCGAAGACCTGGCCGGGGCCCTGGTCCGCACCCACGACGTGCGGCGCACCTATGCCCTGGCCGCTGCGCGGTTCTGGGGGGCGCAACCCCCGGTGATCGTGGCGGTGACGGGTACCAACGGCAAGACGTCGGTGGCGACCTTCTGCCGCCAGATCTTCACCCATCTGGGGCGCAAGGCCGCGAGCCTGGGCACCCTGGGGCTGGAGCTGGCCGACGAGAACCTCACCGGTCCCGGTCTCACCACCCCGGACGCGGAGGCCGTGGCCCGCATGGCGGCGGACCTGGTGGGCCGGGGCGTGACCCATCTGGCCATCGAGGCCTCGTCCCACGGGCTGGATCAAAGGCGCATCGACGGACTGCGGATCACCGCGGCGGGCTTCACCAACCTGACTCAGGACCATCTGGACTATCACGGGGACATGGACGCCTACCGGGCGGCCAAGCTGCGCCTGTTCGACACCCTTGCCCCCACCGGTGCCACGGCGGTGCTGAATGCGGACAGTCCGGAGTTTCCAGCCTTTGCCGCCTCCGCCTATCTCTATGGCCAGACGGTGTTTTCGGTGGGCGAGGCGGGCCACGGCCTGCATCTGGCGGACCGGCGGCCGGAGCCCTACGGACAGGAGCTGATCCTGCGCTTCCGGGGGCGCGGCTATTCCGTGCGCCTGCCGCTGGCGGGGGCCTTCCAGGCCTCCAACGCCCTGGTGGCGGCGGGTCTGTGCATCGCGGCGGGGGAGCGGCCGGACGATGTGATCTCCGCCCTGGCCCATCTGAAGGGGGCCCCCGGCCGCCTGCAATGGGTGGGACGCACCCCCGACGGTGGCGAGGCCTATGTGGACTATGCCCACACCCCCGACGGGCTGGAGACCGTGCTCAAGGCCGTTCGCCCCCATGCCCGGGGCCGGGTGATCGTGGTGTTCGGCGCCGGTGGCGACCGGGACACCTCCAAGCGCCCGCGGATGGGGGAGGCGGCCGCCCGTCTGGCGGACCTGGCCATCGTCACTGACGACAATCCCCGATCCGAGGACCCGGCCGCCATCCGGGCCATGGTGCTGCAGGGCTGCCCCGATGCGGTGGAGGTGGGCGACCGCCGGGCTGCCATCCGCGCCGGGGTCGAGCAGCTGCGCGCCGGTGACATCCTGGTGGTGGCAGGCAAGGGGCACGAGCAGGGCCAGACCGTGGCCGGCGTGACCCATCCCTTCGACGACGTGGCCGAGACGGCCCAGGCCCTGGTCGCCCGGGGCGGCGAGACGGCCCGTGACTGAGCGGGCGCCGCTCTGGACCGCCGACGAGATCGCCGCCGCCGTCGGGGGCGTGGCGAGCGCGCCGTTCGAGGTCACCGGCGTCTCCATCGACACCCGGTCCCTGGAGGCGGGGGACCTGTTCGTCGCCCTGTCCGGCGCGCGCGACGGCCATGACTTCGTGCCCGCGGCCCGGGCCCGCGGGGCCGCAGGGGCCCTGGTGGTCCGCCCGGTGGAGGGGCCCCATGTGCGGGTGCCGGACGTGTTCGCGGCCCTGGAGGCCCTGGGCCGCGCCGCCCGGGCCCGGCCGCCGCAGCTGGCCTGTGCCGCGGTCACCGGCTCCGTCGGCAAGACCAGCGTCACCCAGGCCATTGCCGCCGCCCTGCACCGGGCCGGTCACGGGCACAGCTCGGTCAAGTCCTACAACAACCACATCGGCGTGCCCCTGACCCTGGCCCGGATGCCGAGGGATACCCGGCGGGCGGTGTTCGAGGTGGGCATGAACCACGCGGACGAGATCACCCCCCTGGTGGCCATGATCCGCCCGGACGTGGCCGTGGTGACCACGGTGGGGCCGGTGCATATCGAGAACTTCGCGGACGGGGAGGCCGGCGTCGCCCGGGCCAAGGCGGAGATCTTCTCCGGCCTCGTCCACGGGGGGCGCGCGGTGCTGAATGCCGACAACCGCTGGTTCGACGCCCTCCGGCAGGAGGCCCTGACCCGATCCGCGGAGATCGTCTCGGTCGGGCGGACGGCAGGCAGCGTGGCGCGCCTCCTGGACCTCGCCCCGGACGGCGCGGGCCAGATCGTGACGGCGGACGTGGCCGGGCACAGCTTGCGCTTTCCCATCGCCCAGTCCGGCGACCACTGGGGGCTGAATGCCCTGATGGTGCTGGTCACCGCCGAGGCCCTGGGGGTGGATCGCCCGACGGTGCTGGAGGCCCTTGCGTCATTCGGGCCCCTGGGCGGCCGCGGGGCCGAGCGGACAATGGCCCTGCCCGGCGGCACCTGGACCCTGGTGGACGAGAGCTACAACGCCAATCCCGTGTCCATGCAGGCGGTGATCGCTGCCCTGGGCGCGCGGCAGGTGACGGGTCGCCGGATTCTGGCTCTGACCGACATGCTGGAACTCGGTGCCGAGGGACCGGCCTTGCACGCGGCGCTGGCGGAGGATATCCGGACGGCCGGTGTGGACCTGGTGTTCTGCGCGGGCCCGCTCATGCGGTCCCTCTGGGAGGCGCTGCCCCCCGGACTGCGGGGGGGCCACGCGCCGGACGCGAATGCGCTCGCCCCGGAGCTGAAAGAGGCTGTTCGGCCGGGTGATGTTGTGGTGGTCAAGGGATCGAACGGGTCGCGCGCGTCGCTGATCGTCGAAGCGCTGACCGGCCGGGGGAGTCCTTGATGCTGTACCTTCTGTACGACTATTTCGAGCATGCGCATCAGCACATCCCCCTGCTGAACCTGCTGCACTATCTGACCTTCCGCGCGGCCATGGCCCTGTTCACCGGCCAATTGGTGGCCATCGCCATGGGCACGCGCTTCATCAACTGGATGAAGGTGAAGCAGGGCAAGGGCCAGCCCATCCGCACCGACGGGATCGAGCGTCACGTGCTGGAGAAGAAGGGCACGCCGACCATGGGCGGGTTCATGATCCTGGCCGGGCTGGCCGTGGGCACGCTGCTGTGGGCGGACCTCACCAACATCAATGTCTGGGTCGTGCTGCTGGTGACGGCGGGCTACGGCATCCTCGGCTTCATGGACGACTACGCCAAGGTCACCAAGCAGACCACGGCGGGGGTCTCCAGCCGCATGAAGCTCGTGGTCCAGTTCCTGATCGCGGGCCTGGCGACCCTGATCCTGATCCGGATGAGCCCGGTGAGTTCGACCATGGGCCACTTCTCCACCTCGCTCACCTTCCCGGTGTTCAAGAGCTTCGTGATCGACCTCGGCTGGTTCTATGTGGCTTTCGGGGCCTTCGTGATCGCCGGCTTCTCCAATGCGGTGAACCTGACCGACGGGCTGGACGGCCTGGCCATCGTGCCGGTGATGATCGCCTCAACGGCCTTCGGGGTGATCGCCTATCTGGTCGGCAACTTCGTCTTTGCCCAGTATCTGCAGATCCATTTCGTCCCCGGCGCGGGGGAGCTGGCGGTGGTCTGCGGCTCCGTCATCGGGGCGGGGATGGGCTTTCTCTGGTACAATGCCCCGCCGGCGCGGATCTTCATGGGCGACACCGGCTCGCTGGCGCTGGGCGGCCTGCTGGGCACCATCGCGGTCTGCACCAAGCACGAGATCGTGCTGGGGATCGTCGGCGGCCTGTTCGTGGTGGAGACCCTGTCGGTGGCCATCCAGGTCCTGTATTTCCGCCGCACCGGCAAGCGGGTGTTCCTGATGGCCCCGATCCATCACCACTACGAGAAGCTGGGCTGGAGCGAGTCCACCATCGTCATCCGCTTCTGGATCGTGGCCGTGGTCCTGGCGCTCCTGGGCATGGCCACCCTGAAGCTGCGCTGAGGCCTGAGAGGAGAGACCGGTCGTGATCACCCTGCGCGGGTTCGAAGGCAAGCGGATGGCCGTGTTCGGGCTTGCCCGGACGGGTCTGGCCGCCGCCCGTGCCCTGGTCGCCGCGGGGGCGCAGGTCACGGTCTGGGACGACAATGCCGGGGCCGTCGAGGCGGCGCGGTCTGAGGGCCTGCCGGTCGAGGACCTGAGCACGGCGGACTGGACGGGCATCCAGTCCCTGGTCCTGTCCCCCGGCGTGCCCCTGACCCATCCGAAGCCCCACTGGAGCGTGGACAAGGCCCGTGCCGCACGATGCGAGATCATCGGCGACGTGGAGCTGTTCGCACGCACCGTGAACGCCCTGCCGCCCCACGACCGGCCGAAGGTCTGCGGCATCACCGGCACCAACGGCAAGTCCACCACCACCGCCCTGATCGGCCACATCTGCCGGGAGGCGGGTCGCCCCGTGCGGGTGGGGGGCAACATCGGCTTCGGCGTGCTGGGGCTGGACGACATCGAGGGCGGGGCCGTCTATGTGCTGGAGCTGAGCTCCTACCAGCTCGACCTGACGGCCAGCCTGCGCTGCGACGCCGCGGTGCTGCTGAACATCTCGCCGGACCATCTGGACCGGCACGGGTCCATGGACAACTACGTGGAGGCCAAGCGGCGCATCTTCGGCAACCAGATCAAGGGCGACACCGCCGTCATCGGCGTGGACGACCCCTGGGGTCAGCGCATCTGCACGGAGATCACCGCCCTGAACAAGCGCACCATCCGGCCCATCTCCTCGGGGCGGGCCATGGGGCGGGGCTTCTACGTGCTGCAGGGGGCGCTCTACGACGCCACGGGGGAGCGGTCGGTGGAGGTGGCCAATCTGGGCCGGGCCCGGGCCCTGCTCGGCCGTCACAACTGGCAGAATGCCGCCGCCGCCTATGCCGCCTGCCTGGCGCTCGGCCTGACGTCCGCGGAGATCCTGCGGGGCATGCTCAGCTTCCCCGGCCTGGCCCACCGGATGCAGGAGGTGGCGCGGGTGGGCAAGGTGCGCTTCATCAATGACAGCAAGGCCACCAATGCCGACGCCGCGCGCCAGGCCATGTCGACGTTCGAGCACTTCCACTGGATCGCCGGCGGCCGGGCCAAGGCAGGCGGGATCGAGAGCCTGTCCGACCTCTTTCCGCGCATCGCCAAGGCCTATCTGATCGGAGAGGCGACGGCGGATTTCGCCCGCACGCTGAAGGGCCATGCCGAGGCGGTGGCCTGCGGTGACCTGGCGACCGCGGTGGCGGCCGCCCATGCGGACGCCCGCGCGACCGGCCAGGATGCGGTGGTGCTTCTGTCCCCTGCCTGCGCCAGCTTCGACCAGTTCCCGGACTTCGAGGTCCGCGGCGATGCCTTCACAGAGCTGGCCAGGGCCTTGAAATAGCGGCTATTTCCCCGCAGGGGCCGAGGTCGCCGGGGGCGGCGAGACGAAGTCCCCCGCCGGGCCCGGGAACACCACGGGACTGGCAAAGCCGTTGCGCGAGATGGACTGCACCCCGAAGAACCAGTCGTCGATGACGACGCCGCCCAGCTGGATCGAGGGCGCGGGGCCGGCGTCGCGGCTGTGGGTCCAGAAGGGCTCCGTGGTCTCCCGCCACCAGACCCGATAGCCCGCCGCCGCCGGGTCCGGCTGCCAGGAAATGTGGGTGTCGGGGGTGACGGCCCCCTCGATCTTCACCCCTTCCGGCGGGGCAGGTGCCCAGGCGATGCTGGCCAGCGTCAACGTATCCAGCCGGGTGACATTCGCCAGATAGGGGAAATCGACGCCGGACAGCACGTCGCCATAGGCGATCCCGTTCTCCGTCCGCAGGTCCTGGTGCTGGCGGGTGTAGTTCTCCGCCGCCTCCGTCACGCGGACGGCGGGATAGCCGGCCTCCAGCAGGGGGGTCTGGTCGCCGCCCCGGCCGAACCGGTCCGTGCGGTAGACCATCCGCACCTTGAAGCCGTCCAGATACTGGGCCGCGAGCCCTGCCATGTAGCGGTCGATGTTGCGGGAGGGGCTGTCCAGCTCGCCGCCATTGTAGCGCCGCCGGGCCGCATCCGCCGGGGTCTCCACGGCCTTGGTGCCCTCGGAGAAGACGCGGACGAAGCCCGCTTCCGTCTCGCCGCCCTGGCCGTGGATATTGCCGACGATGTCGTTGTTGAGGTCCGCCTCCACCTTCCAGCCATGGGCCCGGGCGCAGTGGGCAAGCACCTTGCCGCCATAGAGGCCCTGTTCCTCGCCGGACAGCACCGCATAGACGATGGTGGCGTTGAACCGGTATTTCGACAGGACCCGCGCAGCCTCCATCACCGCCGCGACGCCGGAGCCGTCGTCATTGGCCCCCGGCGCGTCGGAGGTGGCGTTCTGCACGTCGGAGACCCGGCTGTCGATGTGCCCGGCGATGATCACCACCCGGTCCGGGTCGGTGGTCCCGCGCTGGATGGCCAGCACGTCCTGGATCACGGAAGGCGTCGGCACCCGGGTCCCGGTCACCGTCTCCTCCGGCGTGACGATCTCCAGGCAGCCGCCGCAGGCCTTGGCATAGTCCTCGAACCGCGCCTTGACGAAGCGCCGCGCCGCCCCAATCCCGCGAGTGGGGGAGGTGGTGTCCGACAGGGTGTGCCGGGTGCCGAAGGCCACCAGCCGGGTCAGGAAGGCCTTCTGCTCCTCCGCGCTCACGGCCCGGACGATGGCCACCAGGTCCGGCTGGATCGGCGCATCCACGATCTGCGGCACCGGGACGGCAGCGGGTGCGGCCAGGGCGAGGGCGGTCAGCAGGGCAGCAGGCATGGGCGGTGTCCGGGAGATGTCACTGTGGGGGACGATCATCCACTTTGCCGCGAGCCTGTGAAGGGGCATTGCGGAAGCTTCGACGCACAAAAGAAAACGGCGCCGGGCAGGGGCCCGACGCCGTCGTCTGTCTCAGTGGCTCGAAGACCGGATCAGCGGTCGTCGAAGCTCGCATCCGCCATGGCCTGACCGGCACCGCCTTCGAGAAGGTCGGCGGCAGCCTCTTCGGCGGCCAGACGCTCTTCGTCGAATTGCGAGGCGATCACGTCCTCGCCGCGGGACTGGCGCTCGGCCTCGTCCTGCGAGCGGGCGACGTTCACATAGACGGTGATCGTCACTTCGGCGTGCAGCTTGATCTTGATCGGATGGACGCCGATCGTCTTGATCGGACGGTCCAGCACGACCAGGCTGCGCTCGATCTTGTGGCCTTCGGCGGCCGCGGCGTCGGCCACGTCCCGTCCGGACACCGAACCGTACAGCTGGCCGCTTTCACCCGCCTGACGGATCAGGATGTAGGTGGCGCCGTCCAGCTTTTCGGCGGCACGCTCCGCCGCGGCCTTGGCCTCGGCGTTGCGGGCTTCGATCTGGCCGCGCTGGGCTTCGAAGACCTTGAGGTTGGCGCTGGTGGCGCGGAGGGCCTTGGAGCGGGGCAGCAGGAAGTTCCGGGCGAACCCGTCCTTCACCGACACCACGTCGCCAATGGCACCCAGGCGGTCAACACGTTCGAGAAGAATGACTTTCATGGTGCTGTCCCCCTCACTTCACGACGTAGGGCAGCAGCGACAGGAAGCGGGCGCGCTTGATGGCTTTGGCCAGTTCACGCTGCTTCTTCTGCGACACCGCGGTGATGCGCGAGGGGACGATCTTGCCGCGCTCGGAAATGTAGCGCTGCAGGAGCTTGACGTCCTTGTAGTCGATCTTCGGCGCGCCGGCCCCCGAGAACGGGCAGACCTTGCGGCGGCGGAAGAAGGGGCGGCGGGCTCCGCCGGCGGCAGCGCCGGGGGCGGGAGCGTCGTTCGTATCGGTCATGGTGATGAGCTCCCTGATCAGATGGCGGCGTCGTCGTAGCTGCGCTCGGGGCGCGGCTCACGCTCGGGACGGCCTTCGCGGTCGCCGCGGCCTTCACGGCCACCTTCGCGGTCGCGACGGGCCAGGACCGGGGACAGTTCCAGGTCGAGTTCCTCGACCCGCACGGTCAGGTAGCGCAGCACGTCTTCGTTGAGACCCAGCTGACGCTCCATCTCCTTCACGGCCGGCGCCGGGGCGTCGATGGCCATCAGGGAGTAGTGACCCTTGCGGTTCTTCTTGATCCGGTAGGCGAGGTTGCGAAGACCCCAGTACTCGATCTTGGCTACGGTGCCGCCATGTTCCTCGATGAGCGCCTTCAGCGTGTCATTGAGAGCTTCGGCCTGTTGCGGGGAGATGTCCTGCCGCGCAATGACCACGTGTTCGTAATAGGCCATGTGTGTCCTCTTCCGTGGGCGAGGGGCGGCGCGGGGTCCGGCGGAAGATCCGGGCTCTGCGATGGCTCCAGCACGGTCCGGGCAGGCCTTCGCCTGTCCCGAAAACTGACCGCGGCGGACCGCTCCTCAGGGAAGCGGCGGAAAATACTCGGAAATGCCGGGAATGCAAGGCGAAATCGGCCTCACCCTGCCGCGCCCTCCCGGCGGCGTCGCCACCAGCCCAGGCCGATCTCAAGGGCAATGCCGGTGAAGATGGCCACAGTCAGGTTGGCGGTGACGGTCAGGATCAGGGTCGTGAACATCACCACCGCCTCCGGCCAGGGGCCGCGCAGCACGGCGGGCAGCCGGTGCGCCTCGCTCATGTTCCAGGCCACGATCAGCAGGATGGCCGCCAGGGCCGCCATGGGGGCCAGTCCCATCAGCGGGGCGAACAGCACCATGGCGGTCAGCACGAAGGCCGCGTGGAAGACCCCGGCCAGGGGGGACTTCGCCCCGGCCCGGATGTTGGTGGCCGTGCGGGCAATGGCCCCGGTGGCGGGCAGGCCGCCGAACAGGGCCGAGGCCACATTGGCCACGCCCTGGGCCAGCAGCTCCGCATTGGCCCGGTGACGGCCCCCGGTCAGGGCGTCGGCGACCTTGGCGGAGAGGAGGGACTCGATCCCGGCCAGGAAGGCGATGTTGAACGCGGCGGGGGCGAGACTGACCAGCAGGGCAGGGGACAGCACCGGCAACTGCGGTGCGGGCAGGGCGCGGGGCAGGTCCCCGAACCGGCTGGCAATGGTCTCCACCGGCAGGTGCAGCCCCGCCGCCACGGCCGCGGCCAGGGCGGTGGCCAGCAGCAGGGAGGGCAGCTTCGGCGCGAACCGCTTCATCAGCTCGATGGCCAGGATCGCACCCAGGGTCATCAGCAGGGCCGCCGGCGCGATCTGGGACAGGCGGGTGGACAGGGCCGCCAGCTTGGGCAGGACCTCCGCCGCGCCCTTCGGCAGGTGCAGGCCCAGCGCGTCCGGCAACTGGCTGACGCCGATGATGATGGCGATGCCGGTGGTGAAGCCCGCGATCACCGGCTCGGGAACCCGGTGGACCAGCCGACCCAGGCGCAGGACCGCGGCCAGGCACAGGATCACGCCGGCCATCAGGGTCGCGGCGATCAGACCCGCATAGCCGTGCTGGGCGATGACGCCGGAGACGATGACCACGAAGGCCCCCGTCGGCCCGCCGATCTGCACCCGGCTGCCCCCCAGCAGGGAGATGATGGCCCCGGCCACCACGGCGGTGACCAGCCCCTTGTCCGGCGTCGCACCAGAGGCGATGGCCAGGGCCATGGACAGGGGAAGCGCGACCACGGCCACGGTCAGCCCGGCCAGGGCATCGGTCTGCAGGTCCCGCCAGCCATAGCCCTGCCGCAGCACAAGCCACAGCTTGGGGGCGAGGGTGGTGGGCGGCGCGGCAGCGGTCACGGGGGGTCGGGCCTCAGGATCGAAGGCCCGCATCCTGACAGGTTTTCGTCGCCGGGTCCTTGCGTTCGCTCAGTCCGGGCGGGTCGGCGGCTATTTTCCGGACTTCAGGGCCTGGACGGCGGCCAGGGTCCTGGCCACGTGCTGGTCCGGGTTCATGGAGGAATAGACCAGCGTGATCTTGCCGCTCGGTGCGATCACATAGGACACCCGGTCGGTATAGCCGACCACGGGGATCACCGAGTCGTACGACTTCGAGATCGACTTGTCCGGGTCGGCGGCGACGGCGAACTTGTCGCGGCACTCGACCTTCGAGAACTCCGCCACCCGATTCACATTGCCGGAGGTCACGCCGACCACGGTGGCCCCCAGCTTGGCGAAGTCCTCCGTCGCCTCGGCGAAGTCGTGGGCCTCCTTGGTGCAGCCCGAGGTGAAGGCGGCGGGGAAGAAGTACAACACCACCGGGCCCTTCTTCAGGGCGTCCGACAGCTTGAAGTCGAAGGTCTTGCCCGCCAGCGCCGCGCTGGTCTTGAAGTCGGGGGCCACGGCCCCGGTCTTGAGGGCCGCAGTGGCCGGCAGGGCGAGGCCGAGGGCGCCGAGGGTGGCGGCGGCGGCAAAGGCGAGCTTCAGGGGCTGGCGGGTCATGGGGTCGGGCTCCGGTCACGACGGTGTGTCAGAGGACGTGGGGGCGGCACCGTCCGGGCGCAATGAGGGGCGGGGCGGATTTTGCCGCCTCTTCCCCTTTGCCGCGGGGCGCATTAGGGGTGCGTGCAACAGACAAGCAACGATCGGGATGCCGTCCATGAGCCTTGCCCTCTTGTTTCCCGGCCAGGGAAGTCAGGCCGTCGGAATGGGCGCTGCCCTCGCCGAGACCTTTGCCAGTGCCCGGGAGGTGTTCGCCGCAGTGGACGACGCGCTGGGCCAGCACCTGTTCCGCTTGATGCAGGAGGGGCCGGAGGACGAGCTGACCCTGACCGAGAATGCCCAGCCGGCGCTGATGGCGGTCAGCATGGCCGTCGTCCGGGTGCTGGCGGCGGACTTCAACGTGGCCATCGACGGGGCCGCCTTCGCCGCGGGCCACAGCCTGGGGGAATATTCCGCCCTCTGCGCCATCGAGGCGCTCAGCCTGTCCGACACCGCGCGTCTTCTGAAGCTCCGCGGCCAGGCCATGCAGCGGGCCGTGCCGGTGGGCGCGGGCTCCATGGCCTCGCTGATCGGGCCGAAGGTGGACCTGGCGCTGGCCGAGGCCGCCGCCGCCGCGGGATGCGAGGGCGGCGGGGTCTGTGCCGTGGCCAATGACAACAACCAGGGCAACATCGTCATTTCCGGCGAGGTCGCCGCCGTGGAGCGGGCCATTGCCCGGGCCAAGGAGCTGGGCGCCCGGGCCATTCCCCTGAACGTCTCCGCCCCCTTCCACTGCCCGCTGATGCAGCCCGCCGCCGACGCCATGGCCGCCGCCCTGTCCGGCACCTCGGTGGCCGAGCCGCTGATCCCGCTGGTGGCCAACATCACCGCCCGCCCTGTCAGCGATCCGGAGACCATCCGCACCCTGCTGGTCCAGCAGGTCACCGGCCGGGTCCGCTGGCGGGAGAGCATCACCTGGCTGGCGGAGGAGGGCGGCGTCACCCGCTTTGCCGAGCTGGGTTCGGGCAAGGTGCTGTCCGGCATGGCCAAGCGCATCGCCCCCGGGGCCGAGGCCGTGTCCCTGAACACCCCCCAGGACCTCGAGGCCTTCGCCCAGTCCCTTTGAGCGCGGCCCGTCCCCGCGGCCGCCCCATCCCTTCGGAGATCGATCCATGTTTGACCTGACCGGCAAGACCGCCCTTGTCACCGGGGCGTCCGGCGGCCTCGGCGGGGCCATCGCCCGCGCCTTCCACGCCCGGGGTGCCACCGTCGTCCTGTCCGGCACCCGGGAGGACGCCCTGGCCGCCGTCGCCGCCGAGCTGGGCGAGCGGGCCTTCGTCGCCGCCGCCAACCTGGCCGACGATGCCTCCGTCGACAGCCTGGTCGGCCGGGCGGAGGAGGCCGCGGGGCCCCTGGACATCCTGGTGTCCAATGCCGGGCTGACCCGGGACGGCCTCCTGCTGCGGATGAAGGACGAGGACTGGCAGCTGGTGCAGAAGGTCAATCTGGAGGCCTATTTCCGCCTCAGCCGCGCGGCCCTGAAGGGCATGTTCAAGCGCCGGTCGGGGCGAATCATCGGCATCACCTCGGTGGTGGGCGTCACCGGCAATCCGGGCCAGGCCAACTATGCGGCCTCCAAGGCCGGCATGATCGGCTTCTCCAAGGCCCTGGCCGCCGAAGTGGCCGGGCGCAACGTCACGGTGAACTGCGTGGCCCCCGGCTTCATCGCCAGCCCCATGACCGATGCCCTGAACGAGGCCCAGCGGGCCGCGATTCTCAGCCGAATTCCCGCCGGGCGGCTGGGGTCGGGGGACGACATCGCCGCGGCCTGCGTCTACCTCGCCAGCGAGGCCGGGGGATACGTCACCGGACAGACCCTGCACGTGAACGGCGGCATGGCGATGATCTGACCCGCGCCGGGTGCTGGCATGGTCAAAATTAGTGTGCTAGCTCATGCCACGACGGCAGTCGGGTCCGGGCGCTGACAAGGCGCTTTGCCCGACCGTCTCTCCCGGGGCGACCGGTCCTTTCACGGTCGAACCAGTCAACCAACCTCCCAGGCGGCGGACGCCCCATACGGATCTGCAACACCGCCTCCCAACCACAAAGGGTTTAACTGTATGTCCGATATCCTCGAGCGCGTGCGCAAGATCGTGATCGAGCACCTTGATGCGGATCCGGCCAAGGTGACCGACAAGGCGAGCTTCATCGACGATCTGGGTGCCGACAGCCTCGACAACGTCGAGCTCGTGATGGCCTTCGAAGAGGAATTCGACATCGAAATCCCCGACGACGCGGCCGAGCACATCCAGACCGTGGGCGATGCGGTGAAGTTCATCGCGGAGCGCCTCGGCGCCTGATCCGATGATCTGATCGGGGTTCCGGGCATGCAGATGCCCGGCGTCCTCGCCCATCAGGGCCGAACATCGGCGCGTCACGCCCATGTCCCTGCGGGCATGCGTGACGCGCCGAAGCTGTTTTCGGGCCGGTTTTATCGGCCTGTCGCACCCCGGGGATAGGCCCGGGTCTGGGAAGTTGCCGGTTCTGGCGCCACACTGGGCGTCCACACCGTGGGAATCGCGTTCAGGAAAGTCTTGCCGATGCGTCGTGTCGTCATCACCGGAATTGGTCTGGTCACCCCCCTGGCTGCAGGTCGGGAAAGGACCTGGCAGAAGCTGCTCGCCGGCGAGTCCGGGGCAGGCCGGATCACCGCCTTCGACACGGAGGGCTATGCCTGTCAGGTGGCCTGCGAGGTGCCGATGGCCAATGGCCGCGGCGGCGGGGCCCCGGGCATGGAGGGCCTGTTCGATCCGGAAAGCATCCTGCCGGCGCGGGAACTGCGCCGCATGGACGACTTCATCATCTACGGCATCGCCGCGGCGGTGGAGGCGGTGGAGGATTCCGGCTGGATGCCGGAGGATGACGAGGGGCGCGAGCGCACCGGCGTGATCATCGGCTCCGGCATCGGCGGGCTCGGCACCATTGCCGACACGGCGGTGGAGCTGGAGGCCAAGGGCCCCCGGCGGATCAGCCCGTTCTTCATCCCTTCCGCCCTGATCAATCTGTGCTCGGGTCATGTGTCCATCCGGTTCGGCTTCAAGGGCCCGAACCACTCCGTCGTCACCGCCTGCGCCACCGGGGCCCACGCCATCGGCGACGCCACCCGGCTGATCAAGTACGGGGACGCCGATGTGATGATCGCCGGCGGGGCCGAGGCGGCCATCTGCAAGCTGGGCATCGCCGGATTCATCGCCTGCCGGGCCATGTCCACGGGCTTCAACGACGATCCCAAGCGGGCCTCGCGCCCCTATGACAAGGACCGGGACGGCTTCGTCATGGGCGAGGGGGCCGGGGTGCTGGTGCTGGAGGAGTACGAGCACGCCAAGGCCCGCGGGGCCAAGATCTATGCCGAGGTGCTGGGCTACGGCCTGTCCGGGGACGCCTATCACATCACCTCGCCGGCCCTGGACGGAGACGGGGGCTTCCGGGCCATGCAGGCCTCCCTGCGGGATGCGAAGCTCACCGCCGCCGACATCGACTATGTGAACGCCCACGGCACCTCGACCCCGGTGGGGGACGAGATCGAGCTGGGGGCGGTGGAGCGCCTTTTGGGCAACGCCGCGGGCAAGGCCACCATGAGTGCCACCAAGGGGGCCACCGGTCACCTGCTCGGCGCCGCCGGGGCCATCGAGGCCGCCTTCACCGCGCTTGCGATCCGCGACCAGATCGCGCCGCCGACCATCAATCTGGACAATCCCTCCGTCGAGACGGCCATTGACCTGGTGCCCTACAAGGCCAAGCCCATGAAGATCGACGTGGCCCTGTCCAACAGCTTCGGCTTCGGGGGCACCAACGCGTCCCTGCTGCTCGGAAAGGTCCCGTGAGCCGGAACCGCGCCTCGTCGTCCTGGCCGCCCGCGGGCCGACCGCCCGGGCGGGGCTTCCTGGCCGGTCTGGCCAGCGCGCTGGTGACCTTCACGGTGATCGCCGCCCTGATCGCGGGCGCGGGTCTGCTGGCCTATTACGGAGGTGGGCCCAGGGCCGCCAACGGGGCCCAGGCGACCACGGTGATCCTGCGCAAGGGGGCCGGTATCGCGGAGATCGCCGGGGAGCTGTCCTCGTCCCACGTCATTCCCAACGCCCCGGTGTTCATCGCGCTCGCGGAGATCACGGGCTCGGCCCACCGGATCAAGTCGGGGGAGTACCTGGTACCGTCCGGGGCCTCCATCGCCCTGATCCTGTCCAAGCTGCGCAACGGGGACATCGTCCACCATCACGTCACCATTCCCGAGGGGGCCAGCGCCAAGCAGGTGGTGGAGATCCTAGACCATGCTGACGTGCTCACCGGCACCACGCCGGAGGTGGAGGAGGGCACCATCCTGCCCGAGACCTATGACGTGACCCGGGGCGAGACCCGGGCGGCGGTGGTGCAGCGGATGACCGCGGCCATGGACCGCCAGCTCAGCCAGTTCTGGGCCCGGCGCCAGCCGAACCTGCCGGTCCATTCCCCGGAGGAGGCGGTGATCCTGGCCTCCATCGTGGAGAAGGAGACGGCGCGAGACTCCGATCGTCCCCGGGTGGCGGCGGTCTATATCAACCGGCTGCGGCTGGGCATGAAGCTCGATGCCGATCCCACGGTGATCTACGGCATCACCGGCGGCCTGCCCCTGGGGCACGGCATCAAGGCGTCGGAACTGGCCGCGGACACCCCCTACAACACCTATCTGCATGCCGGGCTGCCGCCCACGGCCATTGCCAATCCGGGTCGCCAGTCCATCGCCGCCGTGCTGGATCCGCCGCACACCAACGAGATTTATTTCGTGGCCGACGGCACCGGCGGGGCGGCCTTCGCCTCCACCCTGGAGGAGCACGAGCGCAACGTGGCCAGATGGCGGGCCATCGAGAAGGACCGGTCGGCGGCCGCGGCCTCACCGGCCCCGGCGGCGGGCCTGCGTCCCAGCCTCGGCAAGGTGCGCTGATCGTGGCCCTGTCGGGGATGACCGGCTTTGCCCGGGTCGAGGGGGCGCTGGGGGCCTGGTCCTGGGCGGTGGAGGCCCGGTCGGTCAATGGCCGCAACCTTGAGGCCCGGTTCCGCGGACCCAATGGCTTCGATGCCCTGGAGCGGGTGGTGCGGGACGGGGCCCAGGCCCGGTTTTCCCGGGGTCAGATCCAGATCGCGCTGCAGGCCCGCCGGGCGGAGTCCGGCGGCGGCGTGCGGATCAATGGCGAGCTTCTGGACCAGCTCGTGCGCCTGGCCGCCGACTATGGGGAGCGCCCAGGCGTCGACCGGCCGCGGCTGGACGGCCTCATGGCCATCCGCGGCGTGATCGAGGTGGCGGAGGAAACCGACACGCCGGAGGTCCGCGCGGCGGTGGAGGCGGCCATGGGCCAGTCGATCCTGGCGGTCCTCGACGGCCTGGCCACCTCCCGGCTGGCGGAGGGGACGGCCCTGGCACCGGTGCTGGCGGCCCAGGTCGACCGCATCGCCGAGCTGGTGCAGCAGGCGGAGGCCGAAGCCGCCGCCCAGCCCGCCGCCATCCGCGAGCGGTTCGAGCGGCGCATGGCCGAGCTGATCGCCGATCCCCGCCCGCTGGAGGACCGGATCCTGGCCGAGGCCGCGGTGATGGCGGGCAAGGCCGACATCCGCGAGGAGCTGGACCGGCTGGCCGCCCACATCGATGCCGCCCGCGCCCTGCTGACGGGGGACGGGGCCGCGGGGCGGCGCCTCGACTTCCTGATCCAGGAATTCATGCGGGAAACCAATACCCTGTGCTCCAAGTCCGCCACGGTGGCCCTGACCGCCCTCGGGCTGGAGCTGAAGGCCACGATCGAGCAGTTCCGCGAGCAGATCCAGAATGTCGAGTAAGGTCGAAACCGCCCCGCGCCGCGGCCTGATGCTGGTGATCTCGAGCCCGTCGGGGGCGGGGAAGAGCTCCCTGTCCCGGCGGCTGATCGCCGAGCATGCGCGGCTCGAACTGTCCGTGTCCTGCACCACCCGCGCCCCCCGGCCGGGTGAGACGGACGGGGTCGAGTATCACTTTGTCACGCCGGAGCGGTTCGAAGAGCTGGTGGCGCAGGACGCCTTCCTCGAATGGGCGGACGTGCATGATCACCGCTACGGCACACTCCGCGCCCCGGTCATGGCCGCGCTGGAGGCCGGACGGGACGTGGTCTTCGACATCGACTGGCAGGGGGGGCGTCAGATCACCGCCCGGGCCCGGGAGGACGTGGTGCTGGTGTTCATCCTGCCCCCGAGCCTGGCGGCCCTGCGCGAGCGCCTGCAGGGACGGGCCCAGGATGCCGCCGACGTGATCGAACGGCGCCTGACCCGGGCCGCCGGGGAGATCGCCCACTATGACGAATACGACTATGTGATCGTCAATGACCGGTTCGAGACGGCCTATGAGGCCCTGCGGCAGATCTATCTGGGGGAACAGCACCGCCGCCGGCGTCAGCCGGGCCTTGCGACCTTCGTGGCGGAGCTGACCGCGACCCGGGCCTGACCGCTGACGGCGTCATCTGTCCTAAACCCCTGATTAAGCCAGCTGTGCCATGGTCCAGGGACGAGAAAACGCCGGAAAGGCGCGGTCATGGCACAATACAGCACCACAATGAAGCGCAGCGATCACTTCCAGCCGGAGAGTTCGGAGGATCCTGCCGCCCAGCGCCGCATGCGCGGCCAGCTCGAGAAGATCGACTACACCGCCTATGCCTGCAATCGCGAGGTGATCGGCCAGATGGTCGGACCCGTGGATGCCCAGGCGTTCCAGCGGCTGGCCGTGGCCTGTGCCCAGGCCCGGGCCAACTGGGTGGCGGAGGCCCTGTCGGTGACCAGCGCCGGCCTGACCGTGCCGCCGGAACGCACCGCGCGCCTGGCCGAGCTCCGCCGCAGCTACGAGGAACTGTCGGAGGCCTATGAGGGCATGCGCCGCATGGTCGAGCGGGGCTATCTGAGCTTTCGCACCTAGGGCTTGATCCCGGTCGCACTGGACTTTCGAGGCGGCCCGCCGCACGGTTCGACCGGTGGCGGAGGGCAGGCGGCATGCGGACAGGACTACTCGGCGTCGGCTGGGACGACCATTCGTCCCATGCGCGCGGGCCTGCGCGGGCCCCGGCCCTCATTCGCGCGGCCCTGCACGATCCTGCCGGCAACCCCTTTGCCGCCGATCTCACCAACGTGCTCGATCCCGACATTCTCCATGATCACGGGGACTGTCATCTGGCCGGGGATGCGGACGACGCGGACCGGATCACCGCGGCGGCGGCGGCGGTGCTGGAGTCCGGGGATGCGCTGCTGACCCTGGGCGGAGACCATGCGGTGACCTATCCGATCCTGCGGGCCGTGGCCGCCCGCTGGCCCGGGGTGCGGATCGTGCATGTGGACGCCCATCCAGACCTCTATGACGATTTCGAGGGCGACCCCCTCAGCCATGCCTCGCCCTTTGCCCGGATCATGGAGCAGGGACTGGCCCGGCGGCTGCTGCAGATCGGCATCCGGGCGGACACGCCGCACCTGCGCGCCCAGGCGGAGCGGTTCGGCGTGCGGACCTATCCGCCGGACGACATCGACACCGCCCTGATGGCCATTGCGGCCCTGGGAGACGGGCCGGTCTACCTTTCCTTCGACCTGGACGGCCTGGACCCGGCCTTTGCCCCCGGCGTGAACCATCACGAGCCCGGCGGCCTGACCGTGCGTGAGGCCCTGCGCATCATCGACGCCCTGCCGGGCCAGCTGGTGGGGGCCGATGTGGTGGAGCTGGCCCCCGCACGGGACGTGAACGGCACCACCGCCACCGTCGCCGCCCGGCTGGTGAAGCAGATCGTCGCCCGGATCCACCGGGGCGGTTAGATCCGGCTTTCGGTGAAGGCGGAATAGACCAGGGTGCGCAGCTCCCGCCGGATGGGATAGGCCCCGGACGGCATCAGCTGGGTCATCAGCACCACGGCCATGTCCTCGGCCGGGTCCACCCAGAAGGCCGTCGAGGCGGCACCGCCCCACCACAGGTCCCCGAAGCTCGCCGGGATCAGGGTCGCGGCGGGGTTGGTGGTGGTGGCAAAGCCCAGCCCGAAGCCCACTCCGGCATAGGTCGCCTCGCTGAACAGGGACTGGGAGCAGGCCGCCAGGTCCTTGCCCCCCGGCAGGTGGTTCGCCGCCATCAGGGCCAGGGTCTTGGGGCTGATGTACGTGTGGCCGTCCAGGGTGCCGCGCCCCAGGATCATCCGGCAGAAGCGCATGTAGTCGTCGAAGGTCGAGACCAGCCCGCCGCCGCCGCTGACCAGGACCGGTGGCTCCAGATAGCTGCTCCGCGCCGGGTCGTCCTGCAGCACCACGCCGCCGGGCCCGCGGGCATAGCAGGCGGCAAAGCGGTGCTGCTTTTCCGGGGGCACCATGAAGGCCGTGTCCACCATGCCCAGGGGACGGAAGAGGCGCTCCTCCAGGAAGTCCTCCAGCTTCTGGCCGGAGACCTTCTGCACCAGATACCCGACGATGTCGGTGGAAACCGAATAGTTCCAGGCGGTTCCCGGCGAAAACTCAAGCGGGATGGAGGCCAGGGTCTCCACCAGATCGTCGAGCCCGACGGTCTTGCCGATGACGCCGATATTGGCCTTGCGATAGGCGGCGTCCACGGTGGTGCGGTTCTGGAAGCCGTAGGTCAGGCCCGAGGTGTGGCGCAGCAGGTCCACCACCTGCATCGGCCGCTCCACCGGCCGGGTCACATACTCCCCCGGCAGGCCGTTGACATAGACGCCCAGGGACTTCCACGAGGGGATGTAGCGGTGCACCGGATCGTCCAGCGCGATCTTCGCCTCTTCCACCAGCATCATCAGGGCCACCGACGCGATGGGCTTGGTCATGGAATAGATGCGGTAGATGGTGTCGTCGCGGATGGGGACATTGCGCTCCACGTCCGCCTGACCGAGGCAGGCCATGTGCGCCAGCTGCCCCCCGCGGAACACCCCGTAGGCCAGCCCCTTCAGCCGCCCCTTGTCCACATAGCGTTCCTGGAAGAAGCGATCGGCCAGCGCCAGTCGCTGGGACGACAATCCCACGGTTTCCGGACGGACGGACATGCGCTTCTCCCTGACCTGTTCTGTTGGGCCTGAGCTTAAAGCCCCCCGCGGCGGCGGCAAGGGGGGGTTACGGTCCGTGTCGGTCCCGTTCTATACAGGGCACCGGATGCGCCCGGCGGCAGGCGTCGGCGAAGACAGCGGACATTTCATGGACGGCGACCGGGTTCCAAGCGCAGTGCGAGACGCCCCCTTCCGCGAGCCCCGCTACGCGCCCCGGCGGCTGGAGGTGACCCACCGGCGGGACGGCGCGCTGGTGCTGCGGAACACGACCCCCTGGTCGGATCGCTTTGCCACCACCAATGCGCCCCTGGATCACTGGTCCCAGGCCGCCCCGGACCGCCTGTGGGTGGCGGAGCGGGCGGGGGACGGCTGGCGGGGCGTGACCTTCGGCGAGGCCGGTCACCGGGTGCCCCGGCTGGCGACGGCGCTCGCAGACCTGGGCCTCGGCCCGGACCGGCCGCTGCTGATCCTCGCCCGCAACACGGTCGACCATGCCCTGATTGCCTATGCGGCCATGCGCCTGGGGTGCCCCATCGCGCCCCTGTCGCCGCAATATGGCCAGGCCAGCGCCGATCCGGCCCGTCTGGCCCATGCGGCGGCCCTGATCCGCCCCGCCGCGATCTATGTGGAGGACGGAGCGGCCGCCGCCGTGGCCATCGCCCGGGATGAGGTGCTGAAGGACCTGCCGGTGATCGCCAGCCGGGCCGTGCAGCCGGGCCAGATCGACTTCGCCACCCTCGATGCAGCCCGGCCGACGGACAACCGCGCCCGGCCGGAGCAGGCGGCCAAGCTGCTGCTGACCTCCGGCTCCACGGGCAAGCCCAAGGCGGTGATCTGCAGCCACGCCAATGTCAGCTTCAACGCCGCCCAGATCCAGGCCTGCTACGACGATCCGGACCCGCCGGTGGTGGTCAATTCCGCGCCCTGGAGCCACTCCCTGGGGGCCAACGCCATCTTGCACATGATCGTCCACCGGGGCGGGACGCTCCATATCGACCACGGCCAGCCGGTGGCCGGGCGGTTCGACGAGACCCTGCGCAACCTGCGTGAGATCGCCCCCACCTATCACAACATGGTCCCCGCGGGCTGGGCCCTGCTGGCCGACGCGCTGGAGGCGGACGAGGCCCTGGCGCGGACCTTCTTCAGCCGGGTGCGGGTGCTGCAATATGGCGGGGCGGGGCTTCCCCAGTCGGTCTGCGACCGGGTCTGCGCCCTGGCCGCGCGCCTGACGGGGGAGCAGATCACCTTCGCCGCGGGCTATGGCTCGACGGAGACGGGGCCCACGGCCTGCAATGTCCACTGGATCAACACCCGGGCGGGCCTGTGCGGCCTGCCGACCCCCGGCACCACGGTGAAGCTCGCGCCCGAGGGCGAGAAGCTGGAGGTGCGGGTCAAGGGGCCGCAGATTTCCCCCGGCTATCGCGGGGCGGACGGTGCCCTCATCCCGCTGAGCCTGGACGAGGAGGGCTATTACCGCCTGGGGGACGCCGCCAAGCTGGCCGACCCGGACGATCCGATGCAGGGCATCGTCTTCGACGGCCGGCTGGTGGAGAACTTCAAGCTGGCCAGCGGCACCTTCGTGGCGGCCGGGGCCCTGCGGCTGGCCGCCCTGTCGGCCATGGGCGGGGTGGCCACCGACGCGGTGGTCTGCGGCGAGGGACAGGCGGGGGTGGGCCTGCTGGTCTTCCTCAACCCCGCCCAGGCGCGCACTTTGGCGGGGGACGCAGATGACCTGGAGGCGCTTGCCCATCACCCGGCGGTGAAGGCGGCGGTGGCGGAGGGGCTCGCCCGGCTGAACCGGGAGGCGGGCGGCGGCGCGGCGCGGGTCACCCGGGCCCTGATCCAGCGGGACGCCCCCCACGCCCATTCCGGCGAACTGACCGACAAGGGCTACATCAACCAGTCCATGGCGCGGGACCGGCGGGCGGCGGACGTGGCGCGCCTGTTCGCAGCCGACCCGGATCCGGAAGTCATACAGCTGTGAGGCGACCGGGGTTCCTCGGCCTGTTGCTGAGCCTTTCCGCCGGTCCGGCCCTGGCCCAGTCGGTTCCCCCGACCCTGCCCGGGATGCACGACATGGCGGACATGCCCGGGATGGATCACGGGATGGATCACGGGATGGAGCATGGGGAGGGCATGGCCATGGGCCGCATGTCGGCCCTTTCCGACACCCCGATGTCGCGGGAAGCCTCCGGCACCTCCTGGCAACCGGAAACGTCCGGCCACGAGGGATGGATGGCCATGCGTGCCGATGGCTGGATGACCATGGTGCACGGGGATGTCTCCGTCGTCGCGGATCATCAGTCCGGCCCCCGCGGCGGGGACAAGACCTTTATCTCAGGCATGGTGATGGCCAGTGCCGGTCACGATCTCGGCCCTGCGCGGATCACCTTCCGGCTGATGGTGTCGCCCGACCCGTTCATGGGCAAGGGCGGCTATCCGAAGCTCCTGCAGACGGGGGAGACAGCCGACGGGACCCACGGCCTGATCGATCGGCAACACCCCCACGACGCGGTCGGCGAGCTGGCGGTGATCCTGTCCGCACCGATTGCCGCCGGGGTGTCCGGCTTCGTCTATGCGGGATATCCGGGAGAGCCTGCACTCGGGCCTATCGCCTATCTCCATCGTGGGTCCGGGTCGGACAACCCCTCGGCCCCCATCAGCCACCACTGGCTGGACTCCACCCACGTGGCCTATGGTGTGGCGACGGCAGGGCTGGTGGCAGGGCCGGTGAAGCTGGACGCCTCGACCTTCACCGGGCGGGAGCCGGACCAGGACCGCTGGGCCTTTGACCGCCCGCGCTTCGACAGCCGCTCCGTTCGCCTGACCCTCAATCCGGCATGGGCGTGGTCGATGCAGGTCAGCCGCGGCTGGATCGTCAGTCCCGAGCAGCTGGCCCCCGGGGAGAATGTCACCCGCACCACGGCGTCGGTCTCCCACAGCCTGCCGCTGACGCGGACGGCTCTGGGCGACGTCCTGTGGCAGAGCACGGTCGCCTGGGGGCGGAACCGGTTCACCGATGGGCGGACCCGCGATGCCTGGCTCGCCGAGGCGTCCCTGGGCTTCGGGCCGAACGTGGTCTTCACCCGCATCGAGCAGGCTGACAAGGACGAGCTGTTCACACCACCGTCCCCGCTGGCCGGGCGCAGCTTCCGGGTCGGGGAGGTGTCCGCGGGTTATGTGCGCTACCTGTCCCTGGCCCCGCACCTGAAGCTGGGGATCGGCGGCCTCGCCGGTCTCTACGCCGTTCCCGACGCGGCGGGAGCGGCCTATGGTTCACATCCTGCGGAGCTGATGGGCTTCGTCCGGTTCAAGATCACCTGAGGAAACCCAAGCATGAACGGCGCCGAAGCCATACTGAAGACCCTCGCAGACAATGAGGTCGAGGTCTGCTTTTCCAATCCCGGCACCAGCGAGATGCAGATGGTGTCCGCCTTCGACCGGGAGCCGCGGGTCCGCCCGGTGCTCTGCCTGTTCGAGGGCGTGGCCACCGGCGCGGCCGACGGCTATGCGCGGATGGCGGGCAAGCCGGGCTCGACCCTGCTTCACCTGGGGGCCGGTCTGGCCAACGGCTCGGCCAATCTGCACAATGCCCGCCGGGCCTATTCCCCCATCGTCAACATCGTCGGCGACCATGCCACCTATCACCGGCAGTATGACGCGCCCCTGACCTCCGACATTGCAGGACTTGCGGGACCCAACTCGGTCTGGGTGAAGGCGGGCGAGACGCCGGACGCCGCCGCCGACCTGACCACCGAGGCGATCGTCGCCTGCCAGACCGGGGCCGGGGGCACCGCGACCCTGATCCTGCCCGCCGATGCCGCCTGGAGCCCTGCCTCCCGCAGCGGACCGGTGGCCGTGGTCCCGCCCCGCGCCCGTCCCGCCGAAGGGGAGGTGGAGGCCGTGGCCCGGGCCCTGAAGGCGGCGAAGAAGGCGGTCCTGCTGGTCGGCTCGGGGGCCCTGACGGAGGCGGGGATCGCCGCCGCCGGTCGCCTGGCCCTGGTGGGCGTGCGGGTCCTGGTGGACACCTTCACCGCGCGCCAGCCCCGGGGGGCGGGGCGCTTCGTTCCCGACAAGATGATGTATTTCGGCGAGATGGCCATGGCCGACCTCGACGGGTCCGACCTGATGGTGCTGGCCGGGACCCAGACCCCGGTGGCCTTCTTCGCCTATCCGGACATGCCCAGCGTGCTGGTGCCCCCGGGATGCGCGCTGATGACCCTGGCCACTCCCGCGCAGGACGGGGTCTGGGCCCTGCAGGCCCTGGCCGACCTGATGGCCGCGCCGGAGCAGGCGGTGACGGCCCTGGCCGACATCGCCGACGCCGCGCCGACGGGGGACCTGACGCCCTATTCCATCGGCACCTCCATCGCCCGGCACATGCCCGAGCACAGCGTGATCTCCGACGATGCCGTGACCTCGGGCCTGCCGGTCTATCTGCAGACCCGCACGGCGCGGCCCCATGACTGGCTGTCCCTGACCGGCGGGGCGATCGGCCAGGGCATCCCCGTGGCGGTGGGTGCCGCCATCGCCTCGCCGGGGCGCAAGGTCCTGTCCCTGAACGGGGACGGGGCGGCGGCCTATACGGTGCAGGGGCTGTGGACCATGGTCCGGGAGAACCTGGACGTGGTGACGGTGATCTTCGCCAACCACGCCTACCGCATCCTGAACATCGAGCTCGCCCGCACCAAGTCGGGCAATGCCGGGCCCCAGGCGCGGCGGCTCCTGGACCTGGGCGATCCGCGGATGGACTGGGTGGCCATGGCGCAGGGCTTCGGCATGGCCGCCACCCGCTGCGATACGGCGGAGGCCTTCGACGCCGCCCTGGCCCGGGCGCTGGCAGGGCAGGGGCCACACCTGATCGAGGCCGTGCTCGGCTGATCCCGGCCGCCGTTCCGGCCAGGAAAAAGCCCGCGGGGTGCGAACCCCGCGGGCTTTGTCGTTCAGGAAGGTGCCGTCCTACTTCTTGATGTTGGTCGGCAGCTTGCAGGCCAGATCGCCCGTCGCCGTGGCGCAGGGGATCAGGGAGTCGGCCACATAACCGGCCCCGGCGGTCTTCACCACCCAGCCGGAACCGCCGTCGGCGCAGGCCGTCTCGTAGAAGGAGGCCCCGTTGGCCGAGCCGCCGATGTAGCGGGCACCGGCCACCTTGCAGGAGCCCTTGCCCTTGGCCGCGAGCGAGGCCGACAGCTTGTCGAACACCGGGGTCAGGGAGGTGCCGAGCTTGCAGGACTGGCCCAGAGCCCCGACCTCGACGCAGTCGTGGATCTTGGACTGGGCCGCGTTTTCCGCGAATTCGGCCACGGCACCGTCCGGACGGTCCGCACAGGCCAGTTCGACCACGTCGGCATTGTTGGACGGGTTCACGCCGATCAGGCGGTACTTGTTCACCTGGCACTTGAAGCCGGCCTTCTTGGCGAGGTCGGTGTAGATGCCGTTCTCCGCCGTTTCGGCCTTGGTCGTGTCGGTCAGTGTGCAACCGCCCAGGAAGTTGGCGGCCAGGGCGCAATCGACCTGCTGCTTCACTTCGCCGACGGGGCTGATGGTGTAGATGAAGCCCGAATTCTCGGCCTTGCAGGCGATCTCGTAGCCGTCGAGGCCGCTGGAGGTCATGCCGATGTAGCGCACGGTCTTCACGTCGCAGGGCTTCTTCACCCCGGCGGCCAGGGTCTTGGCATAGGCGATGGACTGCTCGTCCGTCGTCAGGGAGCAGGCGAGCTTGCTGCCGATCTGGCTGACGCAGGGGGCCGCGGCGGTGGGCTTGCCCGGATCGCGGATGATCAGATAGCCCTCGCCCGGCTTGCAGGCCACTTCATAGAACTTCGTGCCGCTGGAGGTGGCCCCGAGGTACTTGGCAGCGGTGACCGGACAGGGGCGACCGGCCTCGGCCATGAAGGGCACCAGGCCCGACTTCGGATCGGCGTTTTCCGGCAGGCGGCAGGCCAGCGACGGGCTCAGCGACGAGGCGATGCAGTCATTGGCCGTGGCCTTGGGCTTCATGGTCAGGACGGTGTAGCCGAGCCCTTCCTTGCAGGCGACTTCATAGCCGGCGACGGGGACCGGCTTGGTGTCCTTGGCCTTGGGATCGGCCCCGGTGGGGGTCATGGTCATGGTGCCGATGAAACGGGCATTGACGACGGTGCAGGCCACGCCGCTGTCGGCGACCACCGCGGGGGCTTCCTTCATCCCCCGGTCGATATCGGCCTTGGTGATCTTCGGCAGTTCCGGTGCCGCCGCCTGGGCCGCGACCGGCGCGAGGGCGGCGATAGCCACGGCGACCAGCGCCATTCCTAAGCGTTTCATCCGATTTTTCTCCTGAGCGGCCAACGGCCGTACGTGTTTTCCGTCTTAAGCCGTGTCCGGAACCAATGGTCAAGCAGCCCGTGATGGCATTAGTTTGACGTCGGGCGTCCTCGCGGCGCAAGTCCGTACCACCTTGGAGGCGATCTTGAGCGACGATGCAGAGGTCGAGGAACGTCGTCCGGTCCTTGTCTATCCCTTCGAAACCGTTCCCGAGACGGGAACCGGCGATGCGGTGGAAGTGGCCCCGGGGGTCCTTTGGCTGCGCATGCCGCTCAGCTTCTCCCTGAAGTTCATCAATGTCTGGGCGATTCGCGACGGGGAGGGCTGGGCCATCGTCGACACCGGCATCCAGACCAAGGAGACCGCCGACGCCTGGCGCGCGGCCTTCAAGGGGGCGCTGGGCGGCCTGCCCGTGACCCGGGTGTTCGTCACCCACATGCACCCGGATCATGTGGGCATGGCCGGCTGGCTGGTCCGCAAGTTCGATGCGCGTCTGTGGATGTCGCGGCTGGAATACATCACCTGCCGCATGCTGGCCGCCGACACGGGCCGCGAGGCCCCGCAGGACGGCATCCGCTTCTACAAGCGCGCCGGATGGTCCGAGGAGGCCATCGAGACCTACCGCACCCGCTTCGGCGGCTTCGGCAAGGGGCTCTACCCCCTGCCGGACAGCTATCGCCGCATCTCGGCGGGGGAGGTGATCCGGATCGGCGACCATGACTGGAAGATCGTCGTCGGTTCCGGCCACTCGCCGGAGCACGCTTGCCTGTACTGCCCGGACCTTGGCCTGATGATCTCCGGCGACCAGGTACTGCCGAAGATCTCGTCCAATGTGTCGGTCTTCCCCACCGAGCCGGACGGGGACCCGCTGGACGACTGGCTCACCTCCCTGGCCCATGTCCAGGCGGAGGTCCCCGCCGACGTGCTGGTGCTGCCTGCGCACAACGACCCGTTCCACGGCCTGCATATCCGGATCGAGCATCTGATCCGGGGCCATGAGCGCTCCCTGATCCGCCTTCACCGGGCGCTGGCCGAGCCGAAGCGGGCCATCGACGTGTTCGGGGCCCTGTTCGCCCGGCCCATCGGTCCGGACCTGATCGGCATGGCGACGGGGGAGAGCCTGGCGCACATCAACTGCCTGATTCACCGGGGACGGGTGGTCTGCGAGACCGACGCCGAAGGGGTGGTCTGGTACCGGGCCGCCTGAGGGAGCGGGTCGAAGAAACGACGCAACAGTGGGGAGAATGGACATGACGGCGCGGATCACCTCGGCCTTCGGGCCTTTCAGCACCGCCCGCGAGGTGGCGGCGGCCCATGACCTGACCGGCTGGACCGCCGTGATCACCGGGGCGGCCACGGGCATCGGCATCGAGACCGCCAGGGCCCTGGCCGAGCGGGGCTGCGAGATCGTCATCGCCGTGCGCAAGCCCGAGCTGGGGGCCGCCGCCGCCGAGGAGATCGGCCGGACGGCTGCTGGGCCGAAGCCGCGGGTGGAGCTGCTGGACCTGGCCAGCCTGGCGTCCGTGCGCGCCTTTGCCGACCGCTGGGGGCGGCGGCCGCTGCATTTGCTGATCAACAATGCCGGGGTCATGGCCTGTCCGCTCAGCTATACCGAGGATGCCCTCGAGATGCAGATCGGCACCAATCACTTCGGCCATTACCTGCTGGCGGTCAGCCTCGCCCCCTCGCTGATGGACGGGGCGCAGGCCCGGGGCGGGCCGGTGCGGCTGGTGGCCCTGTCCTCCATCGCCCACCGCCGGGCCGGGGTGAACTTCGAGGACCCGAACTATCTGAAGCGCCCCTATGACAAGTGGGAGAGCTATGGCCAGTCCAAGACCGCCAACGCCCTCTTCGCCGTGGGCTTCCACAACCGCTTCAAGCGTCATGGCATCACCGCCAATGCGGTCATGCCCGGCGGGATCATGACCCCCCTGCAGCGTCACCTGCCCCGGGAGGAGATGATCGGCATGGGCTGGATGGACGAGGACGGCAACCTGGCCCAGGGCTTCAAGACACCGGAGCAGGGGGCCTCCACCAGCGTCTGGGCGGCCCTGGGCGCGGAACTGGAGGGGATCGGCGGCCTCTATCTGGAGGACTGCGCCCAGGCCCTGCCGGCGTCGGAGGCCCCGCGCATGCGGGGGGTGGAGGACTATGCCCTCGATCCCGTGCTGGCGGACCGGTTGTGGACCCTGTCCCAGTCGGCCACGGGGGCTTGAAGCGCGCATGAGTCTCGTCATCCGACCCCTCCGCCCCGGAGAGGCCCCGCTGGTCATGGGCTTCATCCGGGCGCTGGCCGACTACGAGAAGCTGAGCCACGAGGTGGTGGCCACCGAAGACGGGCTGGCGGCGGAGCTCTACGCCCCAGCGCCCCGGGTGTTCTGCGACATTGCCGAGCTGGACGGGGCCCCCGTGGGCTTTGCCCTGTGGTTCTACAACTATTCCACCTTCGTCGGCCGCTGCGGCATCTGGCTGGAGGACCTGTTCGTGCTTCCGCAGGCCCGCGGGGCCGGGGCCGGCAAGGCCCTGCTGCAGGGGCTGGCGAAGCGCTGCGTGGCCGAGGGGCTGGGTCGGCTGGAATGGTCGGTGCTGGACTGGAATGCGCCCGCCATCGGCTTCTATGACAGCCTGGGGGCCGATGCCATGGACGGCTGGACCACCCGTCGCCTGCACGGGGACGCCCTGCGGCGGCTGGGAGGTGCAGGATGAGAATCCGGCCGTTCCAGCCCGGTGACAGCGATGCGGTGGTGGCGCTCTGGCGCGACTGCGACCTGACCCGCAGCTGGAACGACCCCCATCGGGACATTGCCCGCAAGCTGGCCCAGCAGCCGGACGGCTTTCTGGTGGGCGAATTGCCGGACGGCACCGTCCGGGCCAGCGCCATGTTCGGCTATGACGGGCACCGGGGCTGGGTGAACTATCTGGCCGTGGGGCCGGAACTGCAGCGCCAGGGGCATGCCCGGGCCCTGATGCACGCGGGGGAGGCGTGGCTTCTCGCCCAGGGCTGTCCCAAGCTGAACCTGCAGGTCCGGCGCTCCAACCTGGCCGCCGTCGCCTTCTATGACCGGCTGGGCTATGGCGAGGACGATGTGGTCAGCCTCGGCAAGCGGCTGATCCCGGATGCCCCGCCGGCCGGATGAGGGCGCGCCTCCGGATTCGGCCTTGCGCTTGACGCGCGGGGGATTAGCTTCAGACTGAACGCCCGTAACAAAGGTCCCGCCTGCATGTTCCTGCGCTTTTTCTCGGAGCTTCGCGACGCCAAGGTCCCGGTGTCCCTGCGGGAATACCTGACCCTGATGGAGGCGATGGACCAGCACGTCATCGGCCTCGACGTGGACGACTTCTACTACCTGTCCCGCTCCGCCCTGGTGAAGGACGAGCGCAACCTGGACAAGTTCGACCGGGTGTTCGCCCATGTTTTCAAGGGCTTCGAGCGGGTTGACGAGGACCTGATGGCGGACATCCCCGCCGAGTGGCTGAAGAAGCTCACCGAGAAGTTCCTCACCGACGAGGAAAAGGCCCAGATCGAGGCCCTGGGCGGCTTCGAGAAGCTGATGGAGACCCTGCAGGAGCGCCTGAAGGAGCAGAAGGAGCGCCACGAGGGCGGCAACAAGTGGATCGGCACCGGCGGCACCTCGCCCTTCGGGGCCAACGGCTACAATCCCGAGGGCGTGCGCATCGGCCAGGACAAGGGCCGCCACGGCAAGGCGGTGAAGGTCTGGGACAAGCGGGAATACAAGAACCTCGACGACTCCGTCGAGCTGGGCACCCGCAACATCAAGGTGGCGCTGCGCCGCCTGCGGAAGTTTGCCCGGGAGGGCGCGCCGGACGAACTGGACCTGGGCGGCACCATCGATGCCACCTCCCGCCAGGGCTATCTCGACATCGTCATGCGGCCGGAGCGGCGCAACAAGATCAAGGTGCTGCTGTTCTTCGACATCGGCGGCTCCATGGACAGCCACATCAAGCTCTGCGAGGAGCTGTTCTCCGCCGCCCGGACGGAATTCAAGAACCTGGAGTTCTTCTACTTCCACAACTGCCTGTACGAGTCCGTGTGGAAGGACAATCGCCGCCGGGACGTGGAGAAGATCCCCACCTGGGACGTGCTGCACAAGTTCCCGCACGACTACAAGGTGATCTTCGTCGGCGATGCGACCATGAGCCCCTACGAGATCACCTATCCCGGCGGCTCGGTGGAGCACTGGAACGAGGAGCCGGGGGCCATCTGGATGGACCGGGTGATGCAGATCTATCCCAGCTGCGTGTGGCTGAACCCCACGCCGGAGCGTTACTGGGACCACACCCAGTCCATCAATGTGGTGCGGCAGATCATGGGCGAGCGGATGTTCCCCCTGACCCTCGACGGCCTGGATCGGGCCATGCGGGAGCTCGTGCGGGCCTGATCCGGCAGGGGGTGGAACCATCCGGCGATCGGACCGGGCCCCTTGTTTGCATCGCAGCAAAGCCTTAACGATAGGCGGGCAGAATCTGCTCCAGAACAGTACAGGTCCGGCCTTGTGTCGGCGGCGAGGCGTTTGAATGGCTGAGATCAAGACGGTAGGCGTGATCGGTGCGGGGCAGATGGGCGCGGGAATCGCCCATGTCTGTGCGCTGGCTGGCTATTCCGTGCGGCTGCACGACGTGTCCGCGGACCGGATTTCCGCAGGCCTCGCGGCGATCGAGCGCAACCTGAACCGTCAGGCCGCCCGGGGCATGATCACGGTGGAGGCCCTGCAGGGGGCCATGCCGCGGATCACCTCCGCCGTCACCCCGGCCGAGGTCGGCGACACCGACCTGGTGATCGAGGCCGCCACCGAGGACGAGGCGATCAAGAAGATCATCTTCCGCTCCCTCACCGACCATCTGCGGCCGGACACGCTGCTGGCTTCCAATACCTCGTCCATCTCCATCACAAGGCTGGCCTCGGTCACCGACCGGCCGGAGAAGTTCATCGGCCTGCACTTCATGAATCCCGTGCCGCTGATGAAGCTTGTGGAGATCATCCGCGGCATTGCCACCGATCCGGCCACCTACGAGAACGCCGTGGGCTTTGCCAAGTCCCTGGGCAAGACCACCGCCAATGCCGAGGACTTCCCCGCCTTCATCGTCAACCGGGTGCTGGTGCCGATGATCAACGAGGCGATCTACACCCTGTACGAGGGCGTCGGCACGGTGGACGCCATCGACACGGCCCTGAAGCTGGGTGCCAACCATCCCATGGGGCCGCTGGAACTGGGCGACTTCATCGGCCTGGACACGGTGCTGGCCATCATGAACGTGCTGCACGACGGCCTGGCGGACTCCAAGTACCGGCCCTGTCCGCTGCTGGTGAAGTATGTCGAGGCCGGCTGGCTGGGCCGCAAGGCCGGTCGCGGCTTCTATGACTATCGCGGCGAGACCCCGGTCCCCACCCGCTAGGACGACCCGACGGCCTCGGCGATCCGTCGCCGGACATCCGCCACCGTCTCTCCCGCCTCCCGCAGGGCCCGCAGGGCCGGCGCGCCGTTGCGCTTGGCCAGTCGCTTGCCGTCGGGACCCATCAGCAGGGGATGGTGGCGATAGGTGGGCGTCGGCAGGCCGAGCAGGGCCTGCAGCAGGCGCTGCACATGGGCCGCCTCGAACAGGTCGCAGCCGCGGATCACGTCGGTGACCCCTTGGCGGGCATCGTCGACCACCACCGCCAGATGATAGGCGACCCCCACATCCTTGCGGGCCAGCACGATGTCCCCCAGCCGCTCCGGCGCGGCCCGGATCACCCCGTGCTCCCCCTCTGGACCGTGACCGTCCTCGAGGAAGGTGAGGGCGGAGGCTGCCGGTCCCAGGTGACGCCGCGCCGCGGCAAGGGACAGCCGCCAGGCAAAGGCCTCCCCCCGGGCCAGGCGTTCGGCCTCCTCGTCCGGTGCCAGAGGGCCGCCGACGAACACGGCGCCTGAGGGGCCGTGGGGGGCGCGGGTGATCTCGGCCGCCACGTCCGCCCGGGTCCGGAAACAGCGATAGATCAGGCCCTTGGCGGCCAGATCCTCAAGTGCAGCATGATAGTCGGCCAGATGCTCCGACTGGCGCAGGACCGGGGTCTCCCAGCGAAGGCCCAGCCAGGCCAGATCCTCGAAAATCCCGGCCTCGAAGGCCGGGCGGACGCGGGTTGCGTCGATATCCTCGATCCGCAGAAGAAAGCGCCCTCCGGCGGCGACGGCGGCGTCCCAGGCGGTCAGGGCGGAGAAGGCGTGCCCCAGATGCAGCTCCCCCGTGGGCGAGGGGGCAAACCGGGTGGTCCATGCGCGCACCACCACGGCCTCAGCGGGCCTGGAAGTTTCCGGTGCGCCGCAGGAGCTCGCGATAGAAGTTCAGTTCCCCGCCCAGGGCCTCCTTCAGCGGGGCGAACTGGGCGAAACCACCCATCTCTGCAATCCCGTGGGCGGAGCACCAGGCGGCGATGGTCGCCAGCTCCACGTCGATCTCGCTGTCGGGCGAGGCGCGGCCCGCCTCGATCATGGCGTTGCGGACGATGGCATAGGCGGAGTGCTCCTTCTCGTGCATCTCCGGGGGCAGGGCCTCCATGTTCCGGCTGCAGTCATACATCAGCCGGTAGAGGGCCGGATTGTCCCGGGCGAACAGCACATAGGCCACGCCGATGGCGGTGATCCGCTCGGCCACCGTGCCGCCGACCCGGTGGATCTCGGCGGCCATCACCTCGCCCAGCTCCTCGAAGCCCAGCTTGCCCACGGCCAGCACCAGCTCCTGCTTGTCCTTGAAGTGGTGATAGGGGGCGGCGGGGGAGACCCCGGCCTCCCGCGCCACGCCGCGCAGGGACAGGGCCTGGGCCCCGTCGCGCACGACGATGGTCCGCGCCGCCTCGATCAGGGCCCGTCTGAGATCGCCATGGTGATAGGGGCGATTTTCTTGGGCGTCCGTTTCCGGGGGCAGGGTGTCGGTCACGCGGGAAATCCTTTGTACGTCCCATGTCTAGGACGATATCCAAACGCCGTAAAGATCATCTTGACAGCGTTCAGATGAATTGCTATCTAAGCATCGTCAAGATCGAGCGGCGGCCACGGAATGGTCCGGACGCCCCGCAGATCCCGATCCTTGGGGATACTTCCATGACCACGCAAGACAAGGCCCGCAACTTGGTGATCCGCATCGTCGAGCGCATGTTCGACCGCGCTGGCGTCCTGATGCTCCTGGCGCTGGGCGTCGCCACCGCCGGTGCCACCGTCGGCCTCTAGGCCGTCCTCCTGCGGCGGCCTCGCGCCGCCGATGGGTCCGGGCTAGTCTGGGGCATGGCCCGAACCTCCGATCCTTCCCACACCCCGTTTTCCGGTCCGTCCTCCCACGATGACCGGAAGACCCGCCCACCGGCCCCGGCGGTCGCGCCGTCCTCCCCCGAAGACGCGACCCCGGCCGGATCGGAGCGGACCTCGCCCGCCGCCATCGCCGACGCCCGGCGATGGCTGGCGGCGCGGGACCCGGTCGTGGCCCGGGCCCATGCCGCCGCGCCTGTCTTTCCCTGGCGGCTCCGACCCGGCGGATTTTCCGGGCTCCTGAAGATGATCGTCGAACAGCAGGTCTCCATCGCCTCGGCCGCAGCCATCTGGCGGCGGGTGGAGACGGGTCTTGCGGAAGTGACCCCCGAGGCCGTCCTCGCCCGCGACCTCGAGACCCTGCGGAGCTTCGGCCTCTCCGCGCCCAAGGCCCGCTACGCCCTGGGACTGGCGGAGGCGGTGAGGGCCCGGCGGATCGACTTTGCGGGCCTGGACCGGCTGGACGATGCCGAGGCGGTGGCGGCCCTGACCGCCCTCAAGGGCGTCGGCCGCTGGACAGCCGAGACCTATCTGATGTTCTGCCACGGCCGGATGGACGTGTTTCCCGCCGGGGACGTGGCCCTGCAGGAGGCGCACCGGGTGGCCGCCGGCCATAGCGACCGCGCGGCGGAAAAGGCGCTCTACCTGACCGCCGAGGCGTGGCGGCCGTACCGCGGCGTCGCGGCGCACCTGCTGTGGGCCTATTACGGGGCCCTGAAGCGCGGGGAGGCCGCCCCGCCGGAATCCGTCATCCCACCGTCGTCGAATCGGCCATACTGAGACTGTCGGCGGACACGGGGTGAGGCTTCACCCCCCCCCTTCGCCGGGCATGCGGTTCTACAGCTAGAAGGAGCTCTGCCTTCAGGTTCTCCGCTGTCACCCTCAAAGGCCGTGTCGCCGGGCCCGATGTCCCCGTGGGGGCTGGCCCGCCATGAAGATCCTCGACCGTCCGCCATCGGGCTGGCCCGCCCTCGTGCTCAATGCCGATTTCCGGCCGCTCTCCTACTATCCCCTGTCCACCTGGCCGTGGCAGGAGGTGATCAAGGCGGTGTTCCTGGATCGGGTGGAGGTGGTGTCCTCCTATGACCAGATGGTCCGCTCCCCTTCCTTCGAGATGCAGTTGCCCTCCGTCGTGGCCCTGAAGAGCTACGTGCCCCAGGACCGCCCCCCGGCCTTCACCCGGTTCAACCTGTTCCTGCGCGACGCCTTCGCCTGCCAGTACTGCGGCCTGTCGGAGGACCTGACCTTCGACCACATCATCCCCCGGTCCAAGGGCGGGCGGACGACCTGGGAGAACATCGTCACCGCCTGCGCCCCCTGCAACCTGACCAAGGGCGGGCGCACCCCGCGGGAGGCGCAGATGGCCCTCCGCCGCCCGGCGCGGCGTCCCACGGCCTACGAACTGCAGGACCTGGGTCGCCGGTTCCCGCCGAACTACCTCCATGCCAGCTGGATGGACTACCTCTACTGGGACATCGAGCTGGAGGCGTGAGGGTAATTTGCCGTGAGTGGACTCCTGGAAATCAGGCGATTTGCGCTGTCGTCGAGATTGGCGGTGCGTAGGTGTTTGACGCGCGTTGATGACCAAGTGGTGACCAGCGACGGACGAAAATCTTGCTCTTGTGCTTGTATGTCCAAGGGCCAAATTTACAGAGACTATTGAGTTTTGGCCCGAGACCGCCCGGACTGCGCACTATCTACCAAGGCTTTTGCCACGGCGAGAACGGGAACTCCGACAAGCAGCGACCCGATAATTGGCTGATTGATAAACGCGCAACCGATGGCCCCCAAAATGGCCACGACTGTCACCAGGAAGCCAAGGATCTGCCCGCGTCTGTTATCAGCCGCCTGATGTGACATCGCCGTATTGTTCGCGTCAATCTGGGCAGCTTGAGCGCGTTCCGCCATTGAAATGAGGCGGTCAAATGAGCCGGGAAGCGTTCGCTCATATCTTTCGATGGCGTCAGGGGGCGGAAACTGCCCCTGCCAAAACTGGACTTGTTGCATTGAGATCTGCTGAGCGCCCGCAACCGCGCCCGGCGGAATCATAAAGGCCGGGACAGCTTCGCCAGGTGAAGGCTGCTGCGCTGACGCAGATTCTGGTTCAAGCGGCCCGTTCGGACTTTCCGAGTTGCTCATCCTCAACCTTTTTGGCGGCCGCTGTCATAAGGGCGCCCACAGCCGCGAAGCTCTGGGCTGTAGTCACCGGGGACGTAAAACCGCTGTAGCCGGGCATCGGACAAAACAGTGCCACCGGCGCAGTGAGGCCGACATAGAATGCGGGCCAAAAGGTGGAATTAGAGGGCATCCCATTCTCCTTCTGGTCTTATATGGCAACGAAGGGATAAAAATCCACTAGCAGGACCATGCGCTGCGCGCAATGCGGCACCTGTGACTGTTGTAGGGTTTGAGCCGAGGGCGATATCACCCTGATGACCATGTGTTGACCAGTCCCAAAGAGTTGGTCTTCTACGCTAGTCAACTTGCAAAATTTAAAGTGAAAATTGAAGATCTCTCTGCCTCTACCGGGATATCGAACTGGAGGCGTGAGGCGGCGCGCCTTGCAGGGGCGCGGGGGCAGGGGCTAGGAGGAGGGCCGCGGCCATCGGGTCCGCCTGCCGGGATGCCGCCATGCCGCCGACCTATCTCCTGCTGGCCCTGGCCGCTGTCTGGGCAGGCGCGCAGAACGCCCTGGCCGGCGGCGGGTCCTTCGTGACCCTGCCGGCCCTGATGCTCACCGGGCTGGACGCCCGCACCGCCAACATCACCTCGACGCTTGCCCTGTTTCCGGGGCAGGTCAGTGCCGGGGCCCTGGGACGGCGGGAGGCACAGGGCGTGGCGGGCCTTCGCCTGCGGGACCTGGTGCTGGTCAGCCTGACGGGCAGCGTCTGCGGTGCGGTGCTGCTGCTGGTCACACCGGCCGCCGCCTTTGCCCGGCTGGCCCCGTTTCTCGTCCTGTTCGCGACCGGGATCTTCTACTGGGGGAACTTCCTGCGTCGGCCGAGGCCGGAGGGACATCCGCCGCTGGGCCGCAACCGGCTGCTGGCCGCCCAGTTCGCCGTGGGGGTCTATGGGGGCTATTACGGGGGCGGCAACGGGTTTCTGATGCTGGCCCTGCTGACCCTGACCGGACAGGCGGTGAAGACCGCCGGGGCGACGAAGAACCTGGTGATCGCCCTCATCAATGGCGCGGCGGTGCTGCTGTTCGTGTTCACCCCCGGGCTCGACTGGGTGCGAATCGCCGTGGTGGCGGCAGGCGCCCTGGTGGGCGGCTGGGGAGGCGTGTGGCTGCTGCGCCGGGTGGACGAACGCTGGCTGAAGGGGGGAATCGTGGCGCTGGGCCTGCTCCTCGCCGTCGGTCTGTTCCTCCGGACTCTCTAGGCTCCCGTGCAATGCGTAAATTACGCGTGAAGGTAGAAGTATGTTGAAGATTGTTATTGCAGTTTTCCATGAAAAGTTATCAAAGGTTGAATTCGACGGAAATGAATCCGGTCTGAAAGGCGCGGGCCGGGTCGTCCGCTGGAGGTGAGAGATTGGGGCAGAAACGACCACAGCCGGGCTCGGATGAACAGGCGCAGGCGGACCGCAAGGTGATCCTTCTTCACCTCTCGACGGAACTGGGGCGGGAGCGGATCGCCGTGACCGGCCCTGGGCGTGAGGTCGACGCAGAGGCCATTTCCTGGTTCATCCGGTTCCACTGTGACCCGCTGGACCAGTTCGACTGGACCGCGTTCGAGGCGTGGATCCACGATCAGCCGGCCCATCGGCGGTCCTATGAGCGGGTGGAGCAGCTCTGGTACGGCGGCAAGGCGGACGGGGAGCCGGAGGACCGGCCCGAGGTGTCGGCGGAGGTGCTGGCCGACCTCACGAGGTCAGGCCGTGTGGTCCACCTGCGGGTCGCGCCACATGCCCCAGATCAGCGGCCCGTCCGCGCCCGGCCGGTACTCGACCCGGGTGCGGAAGCCGAAGCGCTGATAGAGGGGGACATTGCGCGGTGTGGCGGTTTCGAGCCAGGCAGCCCGCCCGAGCCGGTCCAGTCGGTCCGTCCGAGCCTTTAGCAGGCGGGAGCCGACGCCCGCGCCCTGGGCATCGGGGTGGACCCCCAGAAACCACAGATAGTCATGGGGCTGGTCCATCGGGTGGTGCTTGTCCATGGCATCGCGCAGCTGGGTCAGTCGCGGGAAGCGGGCCAGGCCCGTGGCATTCAGCAGCATGGGCAAGGCCCGCAGCTCCCGCAGCAGGGGCTGGGCCCCGGACTTTTCCGAGGGAAGCCAGACCGCCGCGCCGCCGCCGGTGGCAGGACGCTCGATCTCCCCGTCCGCAAGCGCGCTTTCCCGCATCAGCACCCGGAAGAACCGCAGCCGGGCGCTGTCGCGCCGGTCATCCTCGCGCAGGAACCAGTCAAGGATCGGGTCGGTGGCGAAGGCCGCGCTGAGGTCATCGGCGGCGGCGGCGACGGTGGTCCGGTCCGCCGGGACGGGATGTTCCGCCGCCAGCCGGATGGCGGCAAGGTCCAGGGCCATGGGTGTCCTCGTCTCGGCGAAATGCCTGTGGAGGACGAGGAAACTACAGTTTTTCGGAAATGGCGATGGCCAGATGGCAGATGCCGCGGATCGCCCCGCTCAGGACGGGATAGGCCGGAGCCTCGTGCGCCCCCCCGTCGATGGCGTCTTGCCGATGGGCCAGCTCGTCGTCCCGGAAGCCGGACAGCTCCGCCGCCAGGGCCGGGTGGGTGTCGCTCAGCTCGTCGATCTGGCCGGCATAGTGGCCTTCGATCACGGTCTCCACCGCCTCGGTGCAGGCATGGGCCGCGGTCTCGCCCAACAGGGCGGTTCCCGCGCCAAGGGCAAAGCCGGCCAGGCGCCAGAAGGGGGTGAACAGGGTCGGGCGCACCCCGTGTTCCGGGAGAAGCCGATCGAAGGCGGCCAGATGGACCGCCTCCTGCGCCTCCATGTGCGCCAGCTGGGCGGGCAGGGTCCCGCCCCGGGCATCGAGCACCGCCCGCTGGCCGCGATAGATGTAGACGGCCCCCAGCTCCCCCGCATGGTCGACCCGCAGGATCTCCGCCAGACGCCGTGCCGCGGCCCCGGGGCCGGGCAGCCTTGGACGATGTGTCGCAGGGGAGGGGGGGGCGGATGCGTCGCTCAAGCCGTGGCCTCCGCCGATGTGCGCGTGAGCGCCGACCAGACGCTCAGCACCGCCAGCTTCAGGGCGAAGAGCACGTTCCAGCCGGCCATGGACAGGCCCAGGAAGCGGAAGGCGGGCACGTCGCAGCGCACCACCTCGAACCGCTTGCCGTGGGCGAAGGCCTGCAGGTCCGCCAGGGTCACATGGACATGCGGCCCGCCGGTGCAGGCGGCGGGACCGGGCCAGAACTTCCATTCGACACCGGCATGATAGACCGCCACCCCCATCTCGCCGAAGAAGATCAGGGCCAGCAGCCCGCAGCCGATCCGGGCCACGGGCCAGGCCGGGACCAGGCGCGCGGCCACCAGAATCGCCACCCCGGCGGCCGCGGCGGCCCAGTAGACCTCCCGCTGCTTGAGGCACAGCTCGCAGGGCGGCATGTGGCCGAAGGTCTCGAAGGCATGCGCCGCCCCCAGCAGGAACAGGGCCGAGGCCAGCGCCGTCCACACCCAGCGCACGGGGTGGATGAGCCAGAAGGGGTGGGTCAGGAAGAACACGCAGGGGCCTCCGGATGTCCGGGGCCCTGCCGAGGCGCGGGCCCTGTGCGATTATCTAGTGCAGCAGCGCCTTCAGCGCCAGAAGCGCCAGCACCAGCGCCACCGATGCGGCGGAGACCACCAGCGCCAGCCGCTTCTCCACGAATTCCCGCACCGGCTCGCCATAGATCCGCAGGAGGGCGGCGACGCCGAAGAAGCGCGCGCTGCGCAGGACGGCCGCGGCGATGATGAAGGTGGGGAAGTCGAACCGCGCCAGGCCCGAGGCGATGGCCAGCAGCTTGAAGGGGATCGGCAGGGCCAGCATGATCAGGCCGATCTGGCTGTAGATCTCGTGGAACTTCTCCAGCCCGTTCGGCGTGCCGGTGAGCTTGAGGATCCACTGGCCGAAGCCCTGCAGGAAGAAGCCCACGCAGTAGCCGACGGTCCCGCCGAGCACGGAACACACGGCCGTCACCGCGGCATAGAGCCACGCCCGGTCCCGCCGCGCCAGCACCATGGGCATCAGCATCAGGTCAGGGGGAATCGGAAAGAAGATGCCTTCTGCAAAGGCGTGCAGGGCCAGCCAGCGAACGGCCTGGGGGCTTTCAGCCAGGACCATCACGCGGTCATAGGTCTTGCGCAGCACGAACGTCCAGCCTCCCGGGCCGTTTCGGAGGCGGTCACGACTATCAGGCTTTTGCCGCGGGGACGAGAGGCAACACACGAGGCCGTGATCCCCCGGCGAGGTGCGCGCCGACGGACTTCCCAGAGGCGACCTGGGGTGTATGGTCGGGGTCATGAAACTTGCATCTCTCAAGGGCGGCCGGGATGGCCGCCTCGTCGTGGTGTCCCAGGATCTGGCGTGGTGTGCGCCGGCGGACACGGTCGCGCCGTCCCTGCAGGCGGCGCTGGATGACTGGGACCGGGCGGAGCCCATGCTCCGCGCCCTCAGCCACAGCCTGGAGAGCGGGGCCCTGCCGCGGGACCGGTTCCACGAGCATGACGCCGCCTCGCCCCTGCCGCGGGCCTATCAGTGGGCGGACGGCTCGGCCTATGTGAACCACGTGGCCCTGGTCCGCCGCGCCCGGGGGGCGGAGATGCCCGACAGCTTCTGGACCGATCCGCTGATGTATCAGGGCGGGTCGGACGGCTTCCTCGGCCCGCGGGACCCGATTCCCTTGGCGGACCCGGCCTTCGGCTGCGACTTCGAGGCCGAGGTGGCGGTGATCACCGGCGATGTGCCCCTGGGGGCGGACCGGGCCCAGTGCGCTGCCGCCATCCGCCTGGTGCTGCTGGTCAATGACGTGTCCCTGCGCAACCTGATCCCCGGCGAACTCGCCAAGGGCTTCGGCTTCTTCCAGTCCAAGCCGGCCTCGGCCTTCTCGCCGGTGGCGGTGACGCCGGATGCTCTGGGCGAGCGGTGGCGCGACGGACGCCTGCACGGGGCGGTGGAGGTCTATCTGAACGGCAAGCTGTTCGGCGCGCCGGACGCGGGCATCGACATGACCTTCGACTTCCCCACCCTGATCCAGCACGCGGCCCGCACCCGGTCCCTGGGTGCAGGAACCGTCATCGGGGCCGGTACGGTGTCGAATCGCGGCCCCGACGGCGGTCCCGGCCAGCCGGTGGCGGACGGGGGCGTGGGCTATGCCTGCATCGCCGAGCAGCGGACGGTGGAGACCCTGGCCCACGGGGCCCCGCGCACGCCCTTCCTGCAGCCAGGCGACGTGGTGCGGATCGAGATGCCGGACGGCCGCGGACGCTCGCTGTTCGGTGCCATTGAACAGACGGTCGGCGGCTGAGACGGCTGCGACCTCGGGGGGACATGACATGACAGGACGGAGTGGGCTGCGACTGCGGCTTGTGGGAGCGTCTGTGGCGCTGGCAGTCTCGGGCCTGCTTGCGGGCGGTCCGGCGGCACAGGCGGCCGATCCGGCCCCGGCGGACACGGTGATCTGGGGCGGCCCGGTCTACACCGGCGAAGCGGCCGGTCCGACGGCCCAGGCCGTGGCGGTCCGCGGCGGCCGGATCGTCCTTGTCGGAGACCGGGCGGCGGCCGCGGCCCTGGTCGGACCTGCGACCCGGACGATCGACCTGAAGGGGGCGGCCCTGTTCCCCGGCTTCACCGACAGCCACGTCCATCTGGACGGGGTGGGCGAGCGGGAGCTGACCCTCAATCTGGAGGGATCGGCCTCGGCGGCGGAGGTGGCGGCCCGGCTGAAGGTCCGGCTGGCGTCGGCCCGCCCGGGCGAGGTGATCTTCGGCCGCGGCTGGATCGAGACCGGCTGGCCGGAGAAGCGGTTCCTGCAGGCCTCCGACATCGACGCGATCTCCGCCGACAACCCGGTCCTGCTGCAGCGGGCGGACGGCCATGCCATCGTCGCCAACAGCGCGGCCCTGCGTCTGGCCGGCATCACCGAGGCCACCCCCGTGCCCTTCGGCGGCGCGATCCTGAAGGACAAGTCCGGCCATCTCACGGGCATGCTGGTGGACAATGCCATGGCCCTCCTCGCCAGGGTGCGCCCGACGGTGACGGCCGAGACCCGCATGAAGGCCCTGAAGGTCGGCATGGAAGTGGAGAACCGCTACGGCTGGACCGGCGTGCACTTCATGAGTGCGCCCTGGGCGGATGTCCTGGCGCTGGAGACCCTGGCGGCCCGGGGCGAGGCCCCCTTGCGCGTCTATGCCGCCGTGGACCGGGAGGATGCGGACAAGCTGTTCAAATCGGGTCGGCGTACCGCCGGTGATGGCCGGATAGTCACCCGGGCCATCAAGCTCTATGCCGACGGGGCGCTGGGCTCCCGGGGGGCGGCCCTGTTCGAGCCCTATGCCGACGAGCCCTCCACCACGGGCCTGCTGCGCCTGAAGCCGGAGGAGACCCGGCCAGTGCTGGCGGAGGCGGCGGCGGGGGGTATCCAGGTCTGCACCCATGCCATCGGCGACCTGGCCAATTCACGGGTGCTCGACCTCTATGCCGAGGCCCTGCCCAAGGCCGGGCCGGACCCCCGCTGGCGGATCGAGCATGCCCAGAACATCCGCAACGCCGATGTGCCCCGGTTCGCGAAGCTGGGGGTGATCGCCTCGATGCAGCCGAGCCACGCCATCGGCGACCTGCACTTTGCCGGCGCGCGCCTGGGCCAGGACCGGCTGGCGGCGGCCTATCCGTGGCAGAGCCTGCTGAAGGCGGGGGCCGTGATCGCCGGAGGATCGGACGCACCGGTGGAGCGGGGGGATCCCCTGATCGAATTCTACGGGGCCGTGTCCCGCAAGGACCTGAAGGGACAGTCCGGCCCCGGCTGGCATCCGGAACAGGCCCTCAGCCGTGAGGAGGCGTTGCGCCTGTTCACCTCGGCGGCGGCCTATGCCCGCTTTGCGGAAAGGGACCTGGGCACCATCGCGGTGGGCAAGCGCGCGGACCTGACGGCCTTCAGCGTCGATCTGATGACCGCGCCGGAGGCTGACATCCCGAAGGGACATGCCGTGCTGACCATGGTCGACGGCCAGGTGGTCTGGCAGGCGCCCTGACGGCCGCTTGCCTAACCCGACGGCCTCCGTTATCCGCTGACGCAGCCCTGTGCCCCAGTGGCGAAATGGTAGACGCGGCAGACTCAAAATCTGTTGCCGAGAGGCGTGCTGGTTCGAGTCCGGCCTGGGGCACCAGACATCCGTCCGGGAGGGTCTCGTCCAAGAGGGTCCGGGCGAGGCCGCTCAGGCGCGAGGGCTCTCCTCCGCCGCGAGCCGCAGTTGCTCGAGATCCTCCGGCTGAAGGCGATCAATGCCGCGGGCGTAGTTCAGGGCATTGAGGTGATAGAACAGGGCGTTCCGCCGATTGGCCGCGCCGTTGTCCCGGGTCTTGATCAGCTTGGCAGGTGCGCCGCCGATGATCGAATTCTCGGGAAACTCGCTGCCCTCGGTGACGATCGAATGGCCCGCGACGATGGAGTTGGCACCGATCCGCGCCCCATCCATGACCGTCGCGCCGATTCCGACGAGACAGGCGTCACCGATCTCGCAGCCATGCAGGGTGACATGGTGGGTGATCGAGCAGTCCCGTCCCACGATCGTCGGCGTGCGGTTGCCCACGTGGACCATCACGAAGTCCTGGATGTTGGTGCGCTCCCCCACCACGATCTCGAACATCTCTGCGCGGAAAACGGCATAGGGCCAGACCGACGCCCCGCGACCGATCCTCACCTTGCCGTGGATCAGGGCCGTCGGATGGATGAAGGCCGGGTCGTCGAGGGTCACGCCCGCGCCGATGTGCGGGCCGGGGCTCATGACGCTCCGCCGGGGCACGGCACTGGGCGGACGTGCCGCTCGGTCGACGCCGGGAAGCGCTCCAGCGCGGGCCCGACCCGGGTCGGCCGCACCTCGAGCTTACCGCCGCAGTTGGGGCAGACGCCGCCGAGGCGGCTGTCCGCGCAGTCGGGGCAGAAGGTGCACTCGAAGCTGCAGATCCGGGCGGCGGCGTCTCCCGGCAGGTCCTTGTCACAGCATTCGCAGTTGGGCTTCAGGGTCAGCATGGATCGTTCCTCCGGTTGGTCAATTCTGCGCCATGCGTCATTGCGCGCAAGGCTGCGATGCGCGGGTGCCCCGCGGTCAGTGTTCCCCGCCCGGCGGTCCCCAGAAGACCACCCACGCCGAGAAGTCGTCGCTGACCTGCTCGAAGCGATGCGGGACGCCGGCTTCGACGAAGATCACGTCCTGCGCGACGAAGTCACGGCGCTCGCCGTTCTTGACGAAGGTGCCGGAGCCCGATGCGATCACGTAGAGCTCGTCCTGCTCGTGGGGCGTCTGAACGTCTTCGCCACGCGGCGCGTAGAGGCCAAGGGTCATGGAGCCGTGGCGCCCCGCGATGGCGAATCTCAAGGGCTCGGTTTCCGGCGGCAGGGCCGACGCGATTTCGTTGAACGGATACAGCCAGCCGGTGTCCGACATTGAGGCCCCCATCGGTATCATCGGGTGAAGCCTATGGCAGGGCCGGCCTGGCAGGAATGACAAACCAGCCGCAGATTTCGCCAACCCCCCCGATCCGCCCTTCGCCCACTTGCCACCGCGGCCGTGGCCGGTACACCCTTCGGCATGACCGGCAATATCGCACCAAGCACCGCAGATCCTGCCAGACCGGCCGCGCGGCGAGCCGTCGTCCTCCTCGTCTATGACGGGGTCGAGGCTCTGGACGTGGCGGGACCCGCCGGGGTGTTCGAACGGGCCGAGGCGCTGCGCGCGGGCAGTTACGAGGTGATCATCGCGTCGGTCGGCGGGGGCACGGTCGCCACCTCCGGGGCCATCGCCCTCGGTGGCACGCGCGCGCTCGGCGAGCTTCCCGCCGTCTGCGACACGGTGCTGGTGGCCGGAGGGCCGGAGGCGGCCCTGCTGGCCGCCGCCGCCACGGACCTGCCGAACTGGCTCGGCCGCACAGCCTGCACCGCGCGGCGCGTGGGAAGCGTCTGCACCGGGGCCTTCCTCCTGGGGTGGGCCGGGCTGCTGGACGGACGCCGCGCCACGACCCACTGGCGCGGCTGCGAGCGGCTCCAGGCGCTGTTTCCCGCCGCCCGGGTGGACGCCGATGCGATCCATGCCTTCGATGGCGTCTACACCTCCGCGGGCGTGACGGCCGGGATCGATCTGGCCCTGGCGCTGGTGGCGGAGGACCTGGACGACACGGTGGCGGCGGAGATCGCGCGGGACCTGGTGGTCTATCTCCGGCGCTCGGGCGGGCAGTCCCAGTACAGCCGAATGCTGGCGGCGCAGGCCGCCGCGTCGCCGCGACTGAGCCGCGTGCTGCAGTGGACCGCCGAGCATCTCGATCAGCCGATCCGGATTTCCCACATGGCCGCACAGGCGGGCATGAGCGAGCGGACGTTCATCCGCCAGTTCGGCAAGGAGGTCGGGGCAACGCCGGGCCAGTTCCTGACACGGGTCCGCGTCGAGCACGCGCGGGACCTGCTGGAGCGGTCGGACTGGGCCCTGGACCGGATCGCCGAGCGCAGCGGCTTCGGCTCCATCGACGCCTTCCAGCGGGCCTTCAAGGCGATGCAGGGAACCGCGCCGTCGGTCTACCGGGCGCGTTTCACCGCGGCACCGGGCTGATCGGCCACGTCCTTAAGCGGTCCGCGGCCGCTGTCGGCGGAGATCGCCTGCGCGATGGCGTGGTAGAGGGCCCCGACATTGACCGGCTTGGCGACGACGCCGTCGATGTCCAGGTTCGAATAGCCGTCCAGCTGATGCTGCATCGCGTTCGCCGTCAGCACGATGATCGGCGTCCTGGCCCGGCCATGCGCGCGCTCCAGCTGGCGGATGTTCGAGATCGCGCGCGGGCCGTCCATCACCGGCATGAGCATGTCCATGAGGATGAGGTCGAACCCGCTCTGTCCATAGGCCTCCACGGCGTCCTGCCCGTTGGAGACCAGGGACAGCTCGACCTCGCCCGCCTCCAGCAATGCCGCCAGGACCAGTTGGTTCACGTGATTGTCTTCTGCGGCCAGAATCCGCAGGCCCGGCGGCATCCGGTCGACCGCGGTCTCGGACGGTTCCTCCGGCGCGGGGGCGAGGGCGGCATGGCTTCGGGCCAGGGGCAGCTGGAAGGTGAAGGTCGAGCCCTGGCCCGGGGCGGTCGCGACGGTGATCTGGCCCCCCATCAGGGTGGCCAGGTCCGAGCTGATCGCCAGGCCGAGGCCGGTGCCGCCGAAGCGCCGGGTCGTCGACGTGTCCGCCTGGGAAAAGCGCTGGAACAGCTGCTGGACATGCTCCGGCGAGATGCCGATGCCCGTGTCGGAGATGGCGAACGCGACCCCGCCCTCCACCGGCGTGACCGCGACCCGGACCTCGCCCGCCTCGGTGAACTTCATGGCGTTGGAGATGAGATTGTTCAGGACCTGACGGATCCGGCCCTCGTCGCCCACATAGCTGCCGGCGACCGCCGCGGAAATGTCGAGGGCGTAGTGAAGCCCCTTGCGCTCCGCCAGGGCGCGAAAGGTGGAGACGGCATCGTGCACCAGCCGCTCGAGATCGAGGTCCACCGGGTCGAGGGTCACGGCCCCCGTCTCGATCTTGGAGATGTCGAGAATGTCGTTGAGCACCGTCAGCAGCCCGGTGCCCGAGTCCCGCAGGATCCGCAGCCGGGCCAGGTGGTCCGGATCGGGGATGCGGGCGATCAGCAACTCGGTCATCCCCAGGATGCCGTTCAGGGGGGTGCGGATCTCGTGGCTGATGTTGGCGATGAAGTCGGTCTTGGCCCGGCTTGCGGCCACCGCGGCGGCGCGGGCGTCCCGGGCGAGGCCATGCAGGCGGGTCAGTCTGACGGCGTTGCGGTTGCGTTCACCCAGGGCACTGTTCGAGGGCAGGGCCGACAGCAACAGGGAGATCAGATAGGGCTGCAGCGCCTCCTGCCGGTCCACCAGTCCGGGCCCGGCAATGGTTCCGAGGGGGCCCAGGCCGTGGGCGGTATAGGCAGACGCGATGACCGACAGGGCCAGGGCGTTCAGGAGGACCAGCGGCGGACCGGCGCGGAACGCCGTCAGGATCAGGGCCGGATAGGTGAACAGGAAGGCCGTGCTGGTTCCCTGGCTGAAGGCCCAGCAGCCGCTGGCAATGGTCAGCACGGCAAGGCCCGCGCGCTCGAGGTCGGAGGTGGGGAAGTACCTGGAATGGGCGCGGAACCGGGCGGCCAGCAGGATGGCGGGCGTCGATATGATGAGCCCGATGGTGTCCGACAGGGTCCATTGCAGCCATTCGTGGACGATGGAGGTATAGCCGACGGTGACGCCGTTGAAGGCCTCTCCGACGGCGGCCTCGGACGCGCAGGCGACCCCGGCGCAGACGGAGAACACCGCAAACCGCGTCAGGCGGGACAGATCGATGGCCGCGCCGCAGAACCGCTTGGCCAGAATGGCCGTGACGAGGCTCACCTCCGTGTTCAGCCCCGCGTACAGGATGTTCTGGAACGGGGTGTATCGGAAGAACCCGTTGATCCAGATGTTCAGCAGCAGACTGCAGAGCGACACGGCCAGCGACAGGCGTCTCGGGAGCACCAGCCACGCCACGACCAGTGCCCCGTTGGCCGGCCAGAAGCCGACATTGCCTTCGGAATCGGTACAGGCGAACCGGGCAAGGGCCGTCAGGGCCGCGAAGGTCACGGTCAGCGCCACGGCCGTCTTCCAGCCACGGGGGGCCTCGCCCGGCCGGGGGGGGAGCCATCGCCAGAACATACTCGCCGCCCCCTGGGTGCCTGACACGTCGAATCGCACCTTATCCGTCTGATGACTGAGAGAATGCTCAAATGGGACTAACACAACGTTTCCCATGTTCGTGAGATCGCGGTCGAGTTCCTCCTTCTACCTGACGGGCGATGCATGCCCATTTCGGGGCGGAGATCGACGTCCTGCCGTGCCGGAGCCTGCCTAGGCCCGCGTCCAGGTCAGTCGGTTCACGGTGCCGGTCCCCGTGCTGAAACGCTTCTCCGTCGTGGACAGCGTCAACAGGTCGTCTTTCAACTCGACCAGACGGACATAGGCCAGTCCCACCTCGGTTGGATCGAGGAACGCTTCGACAAAGTGATGAACCCGGCTTTGCGCTTCATCCACTTCGAAGCGCCCGAAATAGCCGTAATATGTGTCCAGGTAGGCGATCCGCCGCGATGGCTCCATTCCCTTGAAGGTGCTGCCTGTGGCTGCGGTCGCCCGGTTGGCGCAGAGCTGCGCCGACATGGCTCCGCCCGCATCATACGTCAGGATGCCGGAGTAGGGCCGCTGCCACCCGAAGAACAGAGATGTCTCGCCGTTGGCAAGGCTGACGGTCACGGCGTCCTTAAGTCGCCAGGACCCGATGAGGCGCGACCGAAGGGGCTGCGGATGTTCGGCGCGAACGGCCGTCGGGGCGAGGGCGGCTACACCCCCGATAAGGAGTCTGCGATCAATCATCGGGTGCCTCGCGCGTGTCTGGGTCAACCTGATCCGAAGGCTATCGCCTCCCGCGTCTGAGTTTCAACAGGCTGAGGCGTCTGCACGGTTTGAGCTTCGGCATCCCGACTTTCCGCGACGGATCGCCGGTGCGCGGCGGTTCCATCGCCTGGCGCTGCCGGAACTGTGTATCCACAGGTCGTATCTGATCTGAGGGCGCGGGGTTCGCGTCGGGAAAGTTCGCCGCACGGGAGAATCACCCGTCAAAAGTCGAGTGAAGTCAGTCGGACCCATGAATATTGGTTAACGAAATCGTATCTTTTGCTGGGTCAATCTCGATTACATGTAGGTGAACGAATCTATTCATGAGCGGTTCATGTGGCGCTCGCGATGTTCGACGCGAAGCAGGGGCGTCGTGCCGCCTGATCCACCCAGGGAGACTCGTTTTGAAGCTTCGTCACGCACTCGTCGCCGCCGGCCTGATCGTCGGCCTGGCCTCCGTCGCCTCGGCCCAGACCACGCCGTCGACCACGCCCCCGACGCCGAAGGATCCGACCGTCGCTGGCTACAAGTCCGATGTTCAGACCGACAAGGCCGAACTGAAGGCCGATGAGGCCACGCGCAAGGCCGACAAGGTCACCCTCGTCGCCGACAAGACCGCGAATGCGCCGGAAGCGACCATCGACGCGGACAAGACCAAGCTGGCCCAGGACAAGGCCACCGTGAAGGCGGACAAGCAGGCGCTCAAGGACGCCAAGGACACCCTGCGCACCGCCCGCGCGGCCAAGGCCAAGCGGCACTGAACCCTGCCCTGACCGGAGCGCCGCACAATCCGCGGCGCTCCGCCACCTGTATTGCAGCGACCACCGTGGGGGCATCCTCGGATTGGCGCAGACCTGACGAGGAGAGACGATGAATCGGACGATACTTGCGGCCTCGCTGGCCCTGACCGTGGGGGGGCTTGCCCCGATGACCCTTGCCCCGGTGGCTTCAGCCCAGGACGCCCCGGCCACGGGTGCGGCCGATACCGGCGAGGGGGTCGACATCGGCGTCTTCCTCGGCACCGGATACAACTATTCCTCCGGCAAGTACGGCACGGCGACCACCACGACGATCCAGTCCGCGCCGCTGCTGGCCAGCGTCGAATACGGGGACTTCACCCTGGATGTCACGGTTCCCTTCATGAACGTGAATGGTGACCCGAACGTCATTCCCGGTCTCGGCCGGGTGGTGAACAAGAACCCGAAGAAGCGCGCCAAGACCGGCGCGGCCACGGGCTCGGCCACCGGCATCGGCGACGTGATCACCGAGGGGACCTGGGATGCCTACACCAACGACACCTACAAGTTCGGCTTCGACCTGTCGGGCAAGGTGAAGTTCGGGACCGGCGACAAGGGGCAGGGGCTCGGCGACGGCGCGACGGACTTCACCCTGGGAGTCGGGGCCTTCAAGTCGTTCGGACCGCTGACCGTCACGGCCGATGTGGGCTACACGGCCATGGGATCGTCCAGCTACATCGCCCTGAAGAAGAACCTCGTCAGCTATTCGGCCGGCGCGCTGTACCGGGCGACGGACAAGCTTTCCATGGGGCTCAGCTATGATGCCGGCGGCCAGGCGGCCCAGGGTGTCAGCTCCTCCGACACGAAGGAACTTACGGTCTTTGCCGCCTATCGTGTGGCCAAGCACTGGAAGCTGCAGGGCTATGGCCTGGCCGGCTTCTCCGACGGCAGCCCGGACTATGGCGGCGGTGCCTCCCTGAAGTATCAGTTCTGAACCGGCGCTGCGCCGTCACGGGGACAGGAGCTCTCACGATGAAACGACTGGTCAGCGGGGCCCTGGTCCTCAGCCTCACCGCCTGCGCCGCCGGGCCGCAGGTGATCGTCGACCCCAAGTCGGTCGGGGATCAGAAGAAATATGCCCAGGACCGCAAGGACTGCCGGGATCTCGCCCGGCAGTACCGGGCGGGGAACGGGGCCACCTCCGCGGCGGTGGGCGCCGGTGCGGCCGTGGCAACCGCCGGTCTGGTGGTGGCCACGGGTGGGCTGGTGCTGATCCCGGCCGGCATTGCCGGGGCGGCTGCCGGTGGCGGCATGGCCCAGGGACATGAAAATCAGGTCCGCGAGAAGATCGAGGCCAAGTGCATGACCGACCGGGGCTACACCGCCTACGTGCCCTAGGTCCCCAACTCAACAGGACGACGGCCCCTGCGGCGCCTCACTCTTTCGAGGGTGCGCCACGGGGCCCGTCGCGGGGGAGCATCATGGAACGCCAGCCCTTGCAGGGGTTTCGCCGGGCGATGCGCCGGGCCGTCCTTCCGGTCGGCCTCGTCATGGCCCTGGCGACGGTGCCGACAGGGGTGTCGGCGTCGGAGACCCTGACCCAGGCCGGTCGATCCCTGATCGTGCACGTTCCGTCCCGGCTGCCGCCCGGCGGCGCGCGGGCCCTGGTGATCGTCCTGCACGGGGGGCTCGGCAATGCCCGGCGGATCGCCGGTCCGGGTACCCGCCATGCCCTGAACATGGACGACGAGGCCGATCGGGACGGCTTCATCGTCGCCTATCTGAACGGAACGCCGGTAACCCGCTTCCAGGCGGCCGAGGCCCTTGGCTGGAACGCCGGGGGTGGCTGTTGCGGCCTGTCGGCCCGCAACGGGGTGGATGACGTCGCCTACATCACCGGTGCGGTCCGCGATCTCGAGGCGCGCTATGGAGTCGACCCGCACCGGGTGTTCGCCGTCGGCCATTCCAACGGTGCCATGATGGCCCAGCGAATGGTCTGCGAGACCCGGGTGCTGTCGGCGGTGGTCGCCGTTTCGGGGCCGCTGAACCTGCCCGACGCGGTCTGCCCGGGGGCCGACGGCGCGCGGATCCTCGCCCTGCACGGGGCCGCGGACGAGAATGTTCCCCTGGCAGGCGGGGAGGGCAGCAAGGGCCTCTCCCATGTGCATTTCCAGTCCGAGGAGTCCGCCCGCCGCCGGCTCGTCGCCAGCGGTGCCAGCTATACCCTGACGGTCATACCCGGGGCGGATCACGATCTGGATCACATCGAATCCGCGCTGGTGGCGGCAGACGGCGACACCCTGTCTCGCCGGGCGGCCCGGTTCTTCGGGCTGGTGCCCTGAGATGCGGGCCGGTGAATTCTGACAAAGGTGTTCAGGATCGGTTCATGTCACCCAAACTAAAAAGAATACATCTTCAGATGAAGATACCAATACATCAGCCCCCTCGGGAGGAATTCGAAATGTTCGATCTCAAGTCCATCACTGCATTTACCCTGTCTGCAGGTCTTATGGTCGCCGGTGCCGGTGCGGCCTTTGCTCAGACGACGGTCCCCGATCCTGGTCATCCCCGGGTCAATCAGGTGGAACGGCGCATCGACAACCAGCAGGCGCGCGTCGACAAGGGCGTGTCTGCCGGGCAGATCAATGCCAACCAGGCGGCGCGGGATGACGCCAAGCTCGCCCGCGAGCAGGCGAGCCTGAACAAGGACATGGCGGGCGACAACGGCCACATCACCAAGGCCGAGCAGCGCAATCTCAACCGCCGCCTCAACGCCGGCAGCGCCAAGATCCACCACCAGCGCACCACCGGCGGCAAGCCCTGATCTTCCGCACGGGCGCCCTGCTGACGGCCCCGCGACGCCGCCGACCTAGGTCAGCGGCGTCGTTGCGTCGTCTGGAGGGCGGTGCCTGTGGCCCGGCATGGCTTGCCAATCGCTCCGATCTGCGGGATCGTCACACCTGCTCGCGACCGCCGTTGACCCTGTGTGTCCTCGGCGCGGCGCTCGGAGGCTCGCATGACCCAGGACCCTATCTCCCTCGTGCCCATCGGCCGCGTGCGTGGCGGCCGGAGCGAAGTGATCGACGATGACTGGGGCGGGAACCGCTCCACCATCGATCTCGATCCGCAGACCTTCACCCCCGATGCCCTCGCCGGTCTGGGCGATTTCTCGCATGTCGAGGTCATCTTCTTCTTCGACAAGGTGCCGGAAGCAAAGATCGAGACCGGGGCCCGGCATCCCCGGGGGCGCCAGGACTGGCCGATGGTCGGGATCTTCGCCCAGCGGGGCAAGAACCGGCCGAACCGTCTGGGCCTGTGCACCTGCCGGGTGGTCGGCGTGCAGGGCCTGTCCCTGCAGGTGGAAGGGCTCGACGCCATCGACGGAACACCGGTCCTCGACATCAAGCCGGTGATGACGGGCTTCCTGCCCCGGGGAGAGGTTCGCGAACCCGCCTGGGCCGCCGAAATCATGGCGGACTACTGGTAGCCTTCCGTTCTCCCGAATCCGCTGAATCTGCTCAACACTCTGACTTTCCAAGAGGAATTGCCCATGTCCGCTCCCCAGACCGCTGCCTCGATGTCGCTGGAGGATGCGGTGAGGGCCCGGCGCTCGATCCGCGCCTTCAAGCCCACCCCGGTCCCCCGGGAGGTGATCGAGCAGGTCCTGACCCTGGCCCGGCATGCCCCGTCGAACTGCAACGCCCAGCCCTGGGTCGTGCACGTGGTGTCGGGACAGACCATGGACACCCTGCGCGAACGCCTGGTCGCGGCCGCCCGGTCGGGCACCGTCACCCCCGACGTGCCCCTGACGGACACCTACAAGGGCATCTATCGCGACCGGCGGATCGGCGCGGCCAAGGCCCTGTTCGAGGCCACCGGCGTCGGGCGCAACGACATGGAGGCGCGCACCCGCTCGTTCCTGCGGAATTTCGAGATGTTCGACGCACCGCACGCCCTGTTCCTGTTCATGCCCGGCTATCAGGGCCTGCGGGAGGCGGCGGATGTGGGCATGTATGCCCAGACCCTGATGCTGGCCCTGGCCGCCCATGGCCTGGGATCCTGCGCGCAGGGGGCGCTCAGCCACCAGATGGGGGTCGTGCGCGAGCTTCTCGAGATCGACGACGAGCTGATCTGCCTGTTCGGTATCAGCTTCGGCTATCCCGACCACGATCATCCGTCCGATGCGGCCCGCACGGACCGCGCGCCCCTGTCGGAGAATGTCCGCTTCTACGACTGAGCGGGGATGTCCCGAGGGCCCGCGCGCGGATTTTCGCCGGGGTGCCGTTGGGGCACGCCTTGAAAGGCGTCCGTCACCCGGCCATCGTGCCGCGCGACACGCCCAAAGGCGTCCCTCGTGACGCATCCCGTTCGGAGTTCCCATGAAAGTTTCAGACGCTGTGGCCACGCGCCGTTCGGTGCGCGCCTTCCTTGACCGCCCGGTTCCCCTCGAGACCCTGCGCCGCATCCTCGACGAGGCCCGCATGGCCCCGTCGGGCTGCAACTACCAGCCCTGGGAGGCCGTGGTCCTGGCCGGTCCGGCCCTGAAGGCGCTGCAGGACACGCTCCTCGCCGCCAAGCCCGACGACCCGCAGGAATATGACTGGTCCGCCCCCGGCAAGGAGCCCAAGTACCGGGCGCGCCTGCAGGCGGTCGGCGCGGCCATGTACGGGGCCATGCAGATCGACCGCGCCGACAAGGCCGCCCGGGCCGACTTCACCACCTCGAACCTCCGGTCCTTCGGCGCGCCGGTGCTGCTGTTGTGCCACTTTCCCAAGTTCATGAAGGAAGCCCAGTGGTCCGACGTGGGCATGTGGCTGCAGACCATCATGCTGCTGCTGCGGGAGGAGGGGCTCGACACCTGTCCGCAAGAGTTCATGGGGACCTACGGCCGCACCATCAAGGCGCATCTGGGCCTGTCCGACGACACCCTGCTGTTCTGCGGCCTGGCCATCGGCTGGCGCGACGAGACCGACCCGGTCAACAGCTTCCAGCGGGAACGCGTGCCCCTGGACGAGCAGGTCCGCTTCCTCGGCTTCGACTGACCGGCGGATTCCGTCCGGGAGGCCGGTGGTGCGTCAGCCACGGCCTCAACCCCGGGACGGGAGGCGGCGGGCGACGAACCCCGAAATGCGGGCGGCCGCCTCCCGCAGGCGCGCCGGGGGCGGCAGGAAGCCGATCCGCACCATGTGCGCCACGCTGTCGCCGAATCCGAAGCCCGGAACGACGGCCACGCCCGCCTCCTCGAGCAGCGCCTCGGCGAAGGCCGCGCCGCTGAGCCCGGTGGCGGTCACGTCCACCAGCAGGAACATGCCGCCCTGCGGGGGCGAGAAGCGCAGCCCCGGACAGGTGCCGAGGGCCTCCACCAGCACATCCCGCCGCTCCAGGAAGGCCGCGGTCACGGGCTCCGTCAGGGTGGGATCGGACAGGGCGGCGGCCGCCGCATCCTGGGCGAAGGCGCTGATCCCGAAGTGCAGGGGCTGGGCCAGCAGGGTCACCGCATCGATCAGGTCCTGCGGGCCGATCATCCAGCCGATGCGGTAGCCCGGCATGGCATGGGACTTCGAGACGCTGTTGATGACGACGATCCGGTCCCCCGGCTGCCCCCGGCTGAGGGGGGAGACGTGCGGTGCGCCGAAGCACAGTGACCAGTAGACCTCGTCCGACACCAGCCACAGGCCGTGGCGTCGGGTGATCTCCACCAGGCGGTCTATGTCGGCCTGCGACAGGACCTGACCGGTGGGATTGCTGGGCGAGTTGATCAGCACCGCCCGGGTCCGCGGCGTGATCGCCGCCTCGATGTGGTCGGCGTCGAGGCGGAAGCCCGACTCCGAGGACAGCTCCACCGTCACCATGTCCGCGCCCCCCGCGGTCACCACCGCCGGATAGGTGGCATAGTAGGGGGCCAGCACGATGACCTCGTCCTGCGGCCCGGCGATCAGCTGGAACAGGGAGAACAGCGCCCCCTGCGCCCCGGAACAGACGGCCACCTCCGATGGCGACACGTCCCGGCCGTAGAGCCCCGTGGCATGGGCGGCCACGGCGGACCTGAGGGCCGGCTCGCCCCCCAGGGGGGAATAGTGGGTCCGTCCGGCCTCCAGCGCCCGGATGGTGGCGGTGCGCACGGCGGGGGCCACATCCAGGTCCGGGTCGCCGACCCCCAGGTGGATGACGTCCCGGCCTTCCCCGATCTGGACGGTGGCGCGGTCGCCCACCTCCCAGGCACCGGCACTGGTTCCGGAGATGCGGCCGAGCAGGGGGGAGAAGCGGGTGGGGGACAAGGGACCGTTTCCGACGCTGGAGTGGCATGGGGCGACCGCGCCTCCGGGCACCGGTCCGGTTTTCACATGACACGGGACAGGACGCAGACCTAGTCTCACGCGGGGACGATGTGGGCGGGTCCGGGCCCTCGGAGTGCCGCACCCCCGGCGGCGAGGGACGAAAGGTTCTCTGACATGGCTGATCCAGCGGCGTCGATCCACCGCAGCTTCTCCTCCGATCCCGCGGTGACCGTCACCGAGTCCGCGGGACAGCGGGTGCACCGGCGGGCCCTGGAACAGTCGGAGCGGCTGCAGCGCCGGTTCTACACAGTCCGGCCCGGGGTCTGGTGCCTGGTGGGCAACGGCCTGTCCAACCAGACCTTCATCGAGGGCCCCGGCGGCGTCATCGCCATCGACACCGGCGAATCCGTGGAGGAGATGCGCGCCGCCCTGGCGGAGCTGCGCACCGTGACCGCCGCGCCGGTGGTGGCGGTGATCTACACCCACTTCCACTACCTGGCCGGGACGCGGGCGGTGTTCGAGGCCGCGGGCGGGCCGGTGCCGGTCCATGGCCACGAACGCATCCCCCTGAACCTGGCCCGGACCGGGGCGGAGATCGGCCCGGCCTATGCCAGCGGGCTGATCCACCAGTTCGGCATCCGCCTGCCGGAGGAGGGGCCGGACGGCCAGGTGAATGTCGGGCTCGGCCTGCGCTTCCGGAACCCGGAACATGCGCCCTTCACCCCGGGCTATGTGCCGCCCACGGTGTTCTGGCGCGGGGGCGAGGACCTGGTACTGGCCGGGCTGCGCCTCCAGGTGACCCATGCCCCGTCGGACTCCGACGATTCGCTGACCCTGTGGTTTCCCGACCTGGGGGTCTGCGTCCACAACATCCTGTGGCCGACCCTGTTCAACATCTTCGCCATCCGGGGCGAGGCCTATCGGGACCCGCAGGGGCTGCTCACCGGCCTCGACCACGTCATCTCGCTGGGCGCACAGCATCTGGTGGGCACCCACGGGCCCCCGCTGTCGGACGACGGCACCCTGCGCGACCGGGCCATCCGCTACCGCGACAGCATCCAGTTCCTTTGGGACCAGACGGTCCGGGGCATGAACAACGGCCTGACGGCAGACCAGATGGCCCATTCCATCGCTCTGCCCGCCGCCTGCGACGCGGACTATCTGACCTCCGAATTCTATGGGGTGGCGGAGCATCACGTCCGCCAGATCGCCGCCGGAATCCGCGGATGGTTCGACGGGGACCCGGGCAAACTGTTCCCCCTGGCACCCGCGGACCGGGCCGCCCGCCTGGTGGACGGCTTCGGCGGTGCCGAGGCCGTGCGGGCGCGGGTGGCGGCGGCGCGGCAGGACAACGACCTGCGCTGGGCCCTGGAGCTGGCCGGATGGTTGGCGGACCGTCCTGAGGCCGTCGACGAAGACCGGCAGGCCCAGGCCGACGTGCTGCGGGACATCGCCGCGCGCACCACCGCGGCGAACATCCGGAACTGGTGCCTGACCAAGGCGCGGGACCTGGACGGATCGACGGACCTGTCCCGGCTGCGGGGCCACCGGCTGCGGGCCGCGACCCTGCGCGCGGGAACGCCGGCCGCCGCCCTGAACCTGCTGCGGGTGCTGCTCGACCCCGATCGCGCGGCGGGGATCGACCTGCATCTGGCCTTCGTCTTTCCCGATGGAGGGCGCGCCGGTCTGCACCTGCGCAACAGCGTGTCCGTGGCGACGGACGGCGAGGGGGCGCGCGCGACCGTGCGGATCGCCTGGCCGGACCTGGCGTCGGTGCTCGCCGGTGACGCGACCCTGGCGGCGCTTCTCGACAGCGGATCGGCGACGGTGGAGGGCGACCGGGCGGGTGTGCTGGCCGCCCTGTCCGCGTTCGACACGCCGGGATTTCGTGCCTGACGGGTCCGTTCGCCCTCAACGGGACGTGTCTCCGTGAGCCGGGCCTGAATGCTGCCTGAGGTGGAATCAGCCTCGCCATGCCGGATCCTGCCTGCGACGGCGTTTCCGCCGAGTGCGGTTCAAGCAACGCTGCCGAACAGGTCGTTAGGACGCTGAAAAACAACAGGAAATAGCAACATCCCTGAACGGCGTCCGGGTCCGTCCCGCGCGGGGCTGTCGGGGCGCGTCATCGTGACGGAATTGCCACGCGGCGATGAAGGTGCGGAAAGGGAAGGCGAATTTTGTGTTGATTTGCGGAAAAAGGCGGCATAAGCGTGGAAAGCAATCGTTTGCATGAATGAGTCCTTCGGCCCTTTACCTCGGTCGTCTGACCCGCTCATGCCGCCAGATGCTAAAAAAACACCATAGGGGAGATTAGGGCATGTCCAGGATTCGTATGACTTCGGGCGTTTCGCTGGCGGCGATCGGTGCCGCCTTGACCATTGCTGCGCCGGGCTTCGCCTGGTCGGCGGAGGCCGCTGCCGCCGCACCGGCCGACGTGGACACCCTGTCCGCCGTGGTGGTGACCGCCGCCGGCGGCGACAAGACCAAGCTGAAGAGCTCCATCTCCGTCACCAGCGTCGATACCGAGACCGTCACCGACTTCAGCCCCCGTTCCGAAGCCGAAGTGCTGAAGCTGATCCCCGGCCTCCAGGCCAGCGGCACGGCGGGCCCGGGCGGCAACGCCAACATCGGCGTCCGCGGCATTCCGGTGTCCACCGGCGGTTCCGAATACGTGACCATCCAGGAAGACGGCCTGCCGGTGATCCTGTTCGGCGATGTGCAGTTCGGCAACAACGACTACTGGATCCGCTTCGACAACAACGTCTCCCGGGTGGAGACGGTGCGCGGTGGTTCGGCCTCGACCTTCGCCTCGCAGGGGCCGGGCGCGGTGATCAACTACATCTCGAAGACCGGTGAGACCAAGGGCGGCGAGGTGGCCGTCTCCTCCGGCCTGAACTTCAACGAGACCCGGCTGGACTTCGACTACGGCGACCACATCAACGACACCCTGCGCTTCCACGTGGGCGGCTTCTACAAGGACGGGTCCGGCGCGGCGCACATCGGCTACAACGCCGAGAACGGCTACCAGATCAAGGCCAACATCACCAAGGACTTCGACGACGGCAAGGGCTTCCTGCGCTTCAACTTCAAGCGCCTGGACGACAAGGAGCCCACCAACACCTCCATGCCGACCCTGGCGACGCTCAGCGGCAACAATGTCACCGGCTTCGGCAACCTGCCGGGCATCGATGCCGGGCGCTATTCGTCGGCCGGCATCTACAACCAGACCTTCAAGGTCCTGGCGGCGGACGGCACGCTGAAGACTGTCTCCATGGAAGGCATCCACCCGGTGGTGACGTCCTTCGGGGGCGAGTTCCACTACAACGTGTCGGACATGCTGACCGTGACGGACAACTTCCGCTTCACCAACATGAGCGGGGTGTTCGCCAACCAGTGGACCACCGAGAACCTGACCAGCAACATCCTCGGCTCGCCGATCAGCTCGCTTAACGGGACCGCGGCCTCGCCGACCCCGACGGTGGGCTCCATCGTCTATGCCGCCGGTCCGAACAAGGGCCAGCTCTACACCAGCCCGTACATCAACAACGGCGCGCAGGCCTACACGACGATGAACGACGTGGGCAATGCGGTGAACGACCTGACCCTGAACGGCAAGTTCGCCGTTTCGGATGATGTGAAGGTCACGGCCCGGGGCGGCTGGTTCCACATGCTGCAGCACATCAACATGGACTGGCGGATCAACAACGCCACCTATTCGTTGAACTCCAGCGGCAACTCGGTGCCCCTCGACCTGTTCGCCGGTGCCAACGGCACGGGGGCCCAGCTCGCGGCGGACGGCGTCACCGGCTACAACACCCAGTGGGGTGGCCCGGGCGGTCGGACCTATGACCTGACCTACACCGACGACGCCCCGTACCTCGAGGCGGACACCAAGTACGGCAAGTTCGACCTCGACGTCAGCGTCCGCCAGGACTCGGTCAAGGCGAGCGGGACCACCTATGCGCCGGTGGCCGGTGCCAACATCTCGGTGTCTGACGCGCTGGGTACGGCCAGCCTGCCGACCCTGGTGACCTCGGCCGCGCCGTCGGAAGTGCTGAACTACACCAAGTCCTACACCTCCTGGTCCATCGGCGGCCTGTACGAATACGACAACAACACCTCGTTCTTCGTGCGCTCCAGCCGCGGCGGCCGCTTCAATGCCGACCGTCTGACCTACAGCGGCAACTTCACCGCCAGCGGCGGCCTGGACCAGAAGGGCGATGCGGTGGCCCTGAACTTCCTGCTGCAGCAGGAAATCGGCGTGAAGCGCCGGGGCGAGTATGCCGGTGTCCGCTATACGGCGGAACTGACCTACTTCCAGTCCCAGCTGACGGAGCACAACTACGACTTCACCCGGGCGAGCCACAATCCGCCGCTGGATCCGAACATCTCGAACATCTATCGCTCGAAGGGCGTGGAATTCGCGGGCACGGCCCAGTACGGGGACTTCCACCTGGTGGCCAACCTGACCGTGACGGACTCCACCCTGGTGAACCTCAACACCACCCCCAACGGTCTTCCGGGGTACAACTACACCCTGGCCCCGTCCTGGGATAACGGGACCTATGCCGCGGGCCTGATCGTCACCGGCCAGGGCTCGGTCTATCTGGACGACCAGAACACCCAGAAGGCCCCGGCCGCGGACCTGGTGAACGCCTTCGCCAAGTACCGGATCACCAAGGACCTGGAACTGGGCGTCAACGTGAACAACCTGTTCGACCGTCTGGGACCTGTGGGCGGCGGTGCCATCCAGCAGAAGCTGAACGCGACCCAGGGCATCTTCGACGGCAGCATTCCCTTCGGGCGCACCATCACGGCGTCTCTGCGGTACCGCTTCTGACAACCCTGACCCGCCCCGTGCCGATCCCGGATCGCATGGGGGTGGTCTGAACTCGGAGAGGGGGGTGCCTTGCGGTGCCCCCCTTTTCAGTTGAAATGCGCCCGGCACCGGCCGCCAATGCCATCGGCTCCGAGAAGGCCCGGGCCCGATTTCGAGGAGAGAACGGCGTGTCGTCCCGTCCCGTTTCAAGTGTCGTGATCGTCGGCGGCGGCTCCGCCGGCTGGATGACCGCCGCGGCGCTGGCCTGCAACATCCACAAGGACTGCAGCCTGACCCTCATCGAGTCCGAGGAGATCGGCACCATCGGGGTGGGGGAGGCGACCATCCCCCCCATCCGCGCCTTCAACCAGATGCTGGGCATCGACGAGGCCACCTTCCTCAGGGCGACCAAGGGCTCGTTCAAGCTCGGGATCCAGTTCGTGAACTGGGGGCGGGTCGGGCACCGCTATTTCCACCCCTTCGGCACCTATGGGCGCCCCTTCGACCTGGTGCAGCCGCACCAGCACTGGCTCAAGGCCGACGCGGCCGGGCAGGCGGCCCCCCTCGACGTGCACTGCATGGCCTGGGCGGCGGCCCGCCACGGCCGGTTTGCGCCGCCCGTGGGCGATCCGCGCAACGTCCTGTCCACCTATGACTATGCCTACCATTTCGATGCGGGCCTCTATGCCGCCCATCTGCGGACCTATGCCGAGGCCCGGGGCGTGCGCCGGGTGGAGGGCAAGATCGCCGACGTGGCGCTGAACGGGGAGACCGGCTTCGTGGAGCGGCTGACCCTGGAGAACGGCCAGTCGGTGGAGGGGCAGCTGTTCATCGACTGCTCCGGCCTGCGCGGCCTGCTGATCGAGGGGGCCCTGGAGACCGGCTTCGAGGACTGGTCCCACTGGCTGCCCTGCGACCGGGCCCTGGCCGTGCCGAGCGAGCGGGGGGCGTTCACCCCCTATACCCGCTCCACCGCCCGTCCGGCCGGCTGGCAGTGGCGCATCCCCCTGCAGCATCGCACCGGCAACGGACATGTCTATGCCTCGGCCTTCATGGACGATCAGGCAGCGGCGGACCTGCTGCTGGCAAACCTGGACGATCCGGCCCTGGCCGATCCCCGTCCGATCCGGTTCCGGACCGGGCGGCGGCGCAAGCTGTGGAACCGCAATGTCATCGCCGTCGGCCTGGCCTCCGGCTTTCTCGAGCCGCTGGAATCCACCAGCCTGCACCTGGTGCAGACGGCGATCTCCAAGATCCTGGCCTTCTTCCCGGACCAGTCCTTCGACCCGATGGTCACCGACGAGTTCAACCGGATCTCCATTGCCGAATACGAGCGCATCCGGGACTTCATCATCCTGCACTACAAGCTGACCGAGCGGGACGACAGCCCGCTGTGGCGCTACTGCGCCGCCATGCCGATCCCCGACACGCTGGCGCACAAGATCCGGCATTTCCGCGCGTACGGCCGACTGATCCCCAGCGACATGGACCTGTTCGGCCCGCCCAGCTGGCTGGCGGTGCACATGGGGCAGTTCAACCGGCCCGAGGCCCTCGACCCGATGATCGCCTATCGCGACGTGGACTCCGCCGGCTGGATGGCGCGCATGCGGGACACCATGGACCAGGCGGCGCGCGGCCTTCCCACCCACGAGGCCTATGTCGCGCGCCTCTGCGCCGAGGCCTGACCATGCGCCCGGACGCCGCCCCGTCGTCCGACACCCTGCGGGAGCTTCAGCGACGCCTGGGGCGCGCGCCCCCGACCCCGGCGCTGGTGGCAGAGGTCCTGGCCCAGATCCAGGCTCGCCTGGCGGTCGATGACGGGGAGGCGGTCGTCCCGCTGCTGGAGACCCTGGTCAAACGGGCCGGGGCGAGTGCGGAGGCACTGTCCCTGCTGGGCCATGCCCACCGCCAGGCCCAGTCCCTGACCGCCGCGGGCCGGGCCTTTGCCGCCGCCCGTCGGCTGGACGGGACCGATCCCATGCTGGCCCTGGCCGCGGCCCAGACCCGCTATCAGCTGGGCCTGCCGGCGGCGGAGGCCTTTCTCGAGGCCGGACGCCTGCTGCCGCCCGGTCGGGAGGAGATCCGCCTCGCCGCCCTCAGCAACGCCGCCCAGGCCCGGCTGTCGGAAGGAGATGCGCCGGGGGGCGAGGCCCTGCTGCGGGCGGAGCTCGCCAAGCGACCGGACTGGCTGGAGGGGCACCGGGTCCTGTCCCGGCTCCTGTGGGTCAGCGGAAGGGCCGGGGAGCACGACGCCTCCTTTCCGACCGCCCTGGCCGCCGTCCCCGGTCTGCGGTCCCTGTGGCTGGCCTGGTTCCAGAGCGCCGCCCAGATCCGCGACTGGGACCGGGCGCGGGAGATCCTCGACCGGGCCGAGGCCGCCTGCGGCCACGGTCCGGACCTGATGGCCGCCCGGCTGTTCGTGGCGACGGAGGGGGGCACGCCGGACGAGGCCGGTCGCCTGATGCAGGAGACCGCCGAGCTGCAGGGCGACGGCGTGACTCTCTGCCGCGTCCGGGCCCTGCTGCGACAGGGACGGGCGGCAGAGGCGGCGGCGATGGCGCTGCCCGGCACCACCGGCCCCTCGGCCATGACCTTCTGGCCCTATCTGTCCCTGGCCTGGCGGCTGTTGGGAGATGACCGGGCGGAGTGGCTGGACGGGCCCACCCGGATGATCCGGACCCTGGACCTGGGTCTCGACCGGCGCGAGCGCGAGGGGCTTGCCGACCTCCTGCGGCATCTGCACACCCTGGAGCGGCCCTATGCGGAGCAGTCCGTCCGCGGGGGCACCCAGACGGACCGCTCGATCCTGCTTCGGGGAGAGCCGCAGCTGCAGCGGCTGCGGCGACACCTGCTGGAGGGCGTGGCGGACTATGTGGCCGGGCTGCCGGCCATGGACGCAGGCCATCCGCTGCTCGGTCTGCGGCGGGACCGCCTGCGGATCGCCGGCAGCTGGTCGGTGCGTCTGGCAGGGCAGGGGTACAATGTCGCCCACACCCATCCGGTGGGCTGGATCAGCGCCGTCTACTACGTGTCCCTTCCGCCGCCGGAACAGATGGGGCCCGCCCCGGCCGGCTGGATCACCTTCGGCGCGCCGCCGCCGGAGCTGGGCCTGTCCCTCGACCCCTATGCGCAGGTGGAACCCCGCCCCGGGCGGCTGGTCCTGTTCCCGTCCCACATGTGGCACGGCACGCAGCCGTTCAGCGATGGGGAGCGGCTGGTGGTGGCCTTCGACCTTCAGCGGCATCCGGCCCGTGTTGACTGACCGTCCAGGGACCGGGGTGCGACAAACCGCCACGGCACCTTAACGCCTTGAAACCACGTGGCTTAAGCCGTTGTTTTCCAAGATCGACCATTCTGCCCCTTCGCGCAGGTCCGGTGGAGTCGCTGGTTCGGACCTGGGGAGGAATGAATTGAGGTCAGTTGTGGACAATGCACGTGGGTTCGCTTTGCGCTTCGTCGATGACGAGCGGGGCGCGACGGCGATCGAGTACGGACTGATCGCCTCCCTCATCGCCCTGGTGGTGATCGGCTCGGTCGGGACCGTCGGCAACAACCTGAAGAACAAGTTCAACAACATCGCCAATGCGGTGAAGTAGCCCGTTTCGCGCTCCCGTCCGTCGGGCGGGCGAAGGCGCGGTGCTCAGACCGCGATCCCGGCATAGACCGCCCGCTCGAAGGTGGCGGCCAGGGCTAGGCAGTCCGGATCCGCGAAGGGCAGCATCTGGGTCAGGATCACGGCGCACAGGCGCTCCGCCGGATCGACCCAGTAATAGGTGTTGGCAAGGCCCGCCCAGGACAGGCTTCCCGGTCGCCGCCCGTTCGGCCCTCCCTGCGGGTGCAGCATGCCGCAGAGCCCCCATTCCGCCGGGCCCCCGTCGGCCATGTCGAGATCATGGGTCAGGAACGGCGCGGCCGACGCCAGTTTGCGGATCTTCACGTCACCCAGCTGGTTGCGCTGCATCTCCGCCACGGTTTCCGGCTTGAGGATGCGGCCGCCGGGGGAATTCCCTCCGTCCAGCAGCATCTGCAGGAAGCGCAGATAGTCCGACGCCGTGCCATGCAGGCCGCCGCCGCCCCCGGCAAAGTCCGGGGCCGGGGCGGGGGGCAGCTCGAACGGAACCAGGGTGCCGTCGGGGGTGCGCAGGCTGAGCCCCGCATGCCGCGCCTGCATGTCCGGCGTCGGCGCAAAGGCGGTCGCAGTCATGCCGAGTGGGGCCAGGAGATGGGTGGACATCCAGCTCGCCAGGTCCTCGCCCGTGACCGCCTCCACCGCCAGTCCGACCCAGTCCGTGCTGATGCCATAGGCCCAGTCCGTGCCCGGGTCGAACAGCAGGGGCAGTTCGAGGGCCGCCCTCTGGCCGGTGCCGAGACCGGGCATGCCGGTCGCCTCGATGTACCGGCCCAGGTCCGCGCTCCACATGTCATAGCCGAAGCCGGAGGTGTGGCTCAGCAGGCGGCGCAGGGTCACCGGCGTGCGGGCGGGACGCAGCCTCGGCTGGCCGTCTTCGGAAAAGCCCTCCAGCACCTGGGGCCGGGCGAGGGGCGCCAGCAGCTCGCCGAGATCGGCATCCAGCGACAACCGGCCCTGGTCCACCAGCTGCAGGGCCGCGACGGAGGTGAGGGCCTTGGTCATGGAGGCCAGCCAGAAGACCGCGTCCTCGCGCATCGGGTCGGTGCCTCCGATGTGGAGAGTTCCGAAGGCCCCTGAGTACAGGGGGCGACCATCCTGCCAGACCGCGGCGACGAAGCCCGGCGTGCGGCCGGTGGCTGCGGCGGTCGAAAGGGTGTCCGTCAGGGCTGTGTGAATCCTGGACATGTCGCGCGTCTTCCCTGGACGTTGTTTTCCCGATCCTAGACGGAAGTTCTTCTGGGAGGCGACCGGAAACCCTATAAGGGCTCGCGGAATCGACGCAGGCCCTGTCACGGGCGGCCCGATGCTGGCAGTTTGGGTGCGCACCGGCGAGCCGCCGGGGCCGAACGACGAGGCGCAGGACAGACGTGACAGACGCGACCCCCCCGCAGTCCCTTCTCGGCCGCACCTTCGCGCCGGTGGCCCATGTCTTCGGCGGTGCGCTGGCGGCGATCGAACGCCGCCTCGGCCCCATGGGCACCCGCGTGGCGCTGCTGCTGTTCTGGGGCGCTCCGCTCTGGACCGGGGTGGTCGGGCGGCTGGTGAAGCACAGCACCGTGTTCCAGGACTACCAGGAGATCGCCTGCGCCGCGGAGCGACGGCTGCACCACCTTCCCCTGTATGGAGAGACCACCTGCGCCGGGGTGGTCGCCGCGCCCTATGTCTATCCCCCGTGGGTGGCCGATGCCTTTGCCGGGCCCATGGCGCTGCTGGGGCGAGGGGGGCTGATGGCCGTCTATCTCGCCCTGTTCGTGGCCGCCGTGGCTGCCCTGATCTGGTTCGCCCTCGGCTATCCGCTGAAGACGCGGACCTTCAACTACCGGGTGGCCTTCCTCGGCTTCATCGCCGGGGGGCCGGTGGCGTTCGGCAACATCTCCGTCCTCGTCCATGCGTCGGTCTATGGCGCGGCCCTCGTCGCAGGCGCCGACAGCCTGCTGTTCGCCGCCGTGGTCAGCGTGGTGTCGCTGATCAAGCCCCTCTACCTGCTGCTGTTCACCCTGACCCTGTTCTCGCCGGGTAGCCTGAGGCGCAAGGCGCTGGTCATAGCGGCCGGTGCGGTCCTGCCCCTGGCCTCCATGCTGGTCACCTCGCCGGACATCCTGGCCTGGCGGGAGACGGTGGTGACGATGATGTCCGGGCCGGATCGCGGCGGCGGCTTCACCAACATGATGCAGATCATCGGGGTCACCAGCCTCTTCGGCCAGGCCCCGCTCTATGCCCTCTATGGCGGGACCCTGCTGGTGAGCGGCGTGGCCCTGGCCGAATTCGGCCAGCTGGACCGGGAGCAGCGGATCTGGCTGGGGGGCGCGATCGGCGTCCTGATGTTCCCGCGGATCATGTGCTACGACGTCCTCACCCTGGGGCCCGGGGTGATCGCGGCCCTGGCCGCGCGGCCGACGGGGCTTTCGCGGGACGCCGGCCGGTATGGCGGACTTGCGCTGGCCTGCTGCGGCCTGTGCTTCCTGTCGACGCTGCTGGGGGGCCTCGCCCATGCGTGGCGGGAGCTGTCCTATCTCGGGCTGGTGGGGGTGTTCGCCCTGTGTGCCTGGAACACGGTGCGCGGGCGCTTCGCCCCCGGGGTTCCCGCCGAGGGCAGCCGGGCATGATCTTCGAGACTGAGGCAGGCCTGCGACTGGCCTATGACGAGGCCGGTGCCGCGGACCTGCCCACGCGGGTCCTGGTCCACGGCTTTGCCTCCAACCGCCGGGAGGGCTGGCAGCGCACCGGCTGGTACGCGGCCCTGGACGCGCGGCGGGAGCGGCGCATCGCCCTCGACCTGCGCGGGCACGGGGAGAGCATGCGCTCCCACGACCCGGCCGACTATGATCCCACGGACATGGCCGCCGACATCGTGGCCCTGCTGGACCATCTGGGCGTCGGCCGGGCCAGCCTGATCGGCTTCTCCATGGGCTCGCGGCTCGCCCTGGCCTGCGCCCTGGACCATCCTGGGCGGTTCGAGCATCTGGTGCTCGGCGGGGTCGGCATGCGCCTGTTCGATCCGCCACGGGACCCCGGTGCCATGGCAAGGGCCATGCGGGCGCCGGACGCCGAGGCCATCGACCAGCCCCTGCTGCGCAGCTTCCGCCAGTTTGCCGATGCGCAAGGGGAGGACCGTCTGGCCCTGGCCGCCTGCAGCGAGGGGCCGGGCCGGGCCTTTGCGCCGGAGGACCTGGCCGGGCTTCGCGTGTCGACCCTGGTGGTGGCAGGGTCCCGGGACCTGCTGGCCGGCAGTCCGGAGGGCCTGGCGGAGGCCATTCCGGGGGCCCATGCGGTCACCCTGCCGGGCTGCGACCACTTCGGGACCATCACCCACGCCCTGTTCAAGGGCAAGGTGTTCGACTTCTTCGACGGCTGGCTCGACATGGAGGAGCCGCCGGGCTTCCGCTGATCCCGAGGAACCCGGACCGCTTGACGGATTGCCGTCCCCGACGGCACGGTGAAAACAAGCGCGACCGGCGCAACCTTCGGGAGGAGGGCAAGATGGCCCATGACGACGCAGCACCCCGCCACGCCAGCTTCAAGTCCATGGTCGAGGGCACGGCCGAGGACTGGAAGGTCATTTCCGAGGAGATGAAGCCCTTCCAGCGGGACCTGCCCAACCGGGTGCTGACCCACCTGAAGCTGCTGCAGGGCGACTACGGCGGCTATTCGGTGGACCGGTACGAGCACAGCCTGCAGACCGCCACCCGGGCGCACAGGGACGGGCGGGACGAGGAATATGTGGTCTGCGCCCTGCTGCACGACATCGGCGACACCCTGGGATCGGCCAATCATGCCGACGTGGCGGCGGCCATCCTCAAGCCGTACGTGTCGGAGGCCAATCACTGGATGATCGCGCACCACGGCATCTTCCAGGGCTACTACTTCTTCCACTATCTCGGCCTCGACCGGGACATGCGGGAGCAGTTCCGCGGACACCCGCACTTCGAGTACTGCGCGCAGTTCTGCCACCTGTACGACCAGAGCGCCTTCGACCCCAGCTATGAGAGCCTGCCGCTGGAGGTGTTCGAGCCCATGGTCCACCGGGTCTTTTCCCAGGTGAAGAATTCGATCTACCGCAAGCCCCGCGCGGACTGAGCAGCACCCGTCCCTACCGGGCGTCGGCGTAGAGCTTGACGACCCGGTAGAGATAGGTCCGCCCGTCCAGCAGGGACTTCACGGCGATCCGCTCGTTCAGCCCGTGCACGCCGGACCGGGAGGGTTCGGCGAACATGCCCGACAGTCCATAGGTGGGGATGCCGTTGGCATTGAGATAGCGGCCGTCCGTGGCCCCGGTGGACATGGTCGGGATCACCGGCACACCGGGCCACATGTCGTGGGCGACCTTTTCCGCCGGGCCCAGTACCTTGGCCGACAGGTGCGGCGGCGGCGGAGTGGGGCTCAGCTCCCCGGACGGGGTGACGGTCACCTTCGGGTCGGCGATCACGTCGGCGAGGGTGCTGCGGACCGTCTCCACCGACACGCCGGGGAAGATCCGGCAGTTCACATTGGCCCCGGCGCGCTGGGGCAGGGCATTGGCCGCGTGGCCCCCGTCCAGCAGGGTCGCCACGCAGGTGGTCCGCAGCATCGAATGCCAGCTCGGATCCCGGGAGACCACGGCCTCCGCGGCCTTGTCGGTCGGGTCCCTGGCCAGGGCGATCATGGCCGCGCCGCTCTCCCCGCCGATCAGGGTCCCGGTGCGGGAGAAATAGGCCCGGGTGGTCTCACTGAGCTGGGCCGGAAAATCGAAGGCCGCCAGCCGGGTCAGCGCCGCAGCCAGATGATAGATGGCGTTGTCCGGGGTCGGGCGGGAGGAGTGCCCGCCGGGGTTGGTCGTCTCCAGCCGGAAGTCCTGATAGACCTTTTCCCCCGCCTGGATGCCCAGATAGACGGGCCGGTCGTGGGCGTCCAGCAGCCCGCCGGCCCCCTCGTTGAGGGCGAAGTCGGCGTCGATCCAGTCCTTGTGCTGGGTCGCCAGCCAGTCGGCCCCGTTGAAGGCCCCGGTCGTCTCCTCGCCGCAGGTCAGGGCCAGCTTGATGTCCCGCCGGGGATGGAAGCCCTCCTGGCGGAAGCGGATCATGGCGTCTGTGAAGCTGGCGGCCATGGCCTTGTCGTCGGAGGTGCCGCGCCCGTAGAAGTAGCCGTTTTCCTCGATCAGGGTGAAGGGGTCGCGGGTCCAGTCGGCGCGCCTGGCCTCCACCACGTCGATGTGGGCGAGCAGCAGGATGGCCTTGGCCGACGGGTCGCGGCCATGCAGCACGGCCACCAGCCCCCCCTCCCGGGGGTGGTCCGGGACGGAGAACAGCCGGATGTCCGCCGCCGGATAGCCCGCCGCCGTCAGACGGGCGGCCATCCGCTCCGCCGCCAGGGTGCAGCTGCCCGCCGACAGGGTGGTGTTGGTCTCCACCAGCTCCTTGTAGAGGGCGCGGAAGGCCGGCTCGGTCGAATCGCCGGCCGGGGCTGCATGGGCGGGGCCGATGGACAGGGCCAGGCTGCCGATGGCGGCGAAGGCGCAGAGGGCGTGACGCAGGCGTGACATGGAGACATCCGGGTTGAGTGGCCCCTCAGGCGACCACAGTTTCCGGCAGGGCGCAATCGCCGGCCGCGCCGGGTCCGTCAGCCGTGGGAGCGGGTGGCGGTATAGTCGCCCGGTTCGATGTCGAGGCGCGCCCCGCTGCGGTCCCGGGTCTGGCGCTGGCGGATCGGCAGGATGAAGCTGACCGTGGTGCCGCGGCCCGGCTCGCTGGCGATCTCGAAGCGGCCCTCGTGCAGCTCGATCAGGGACTTGGAGAGGGCGAGGCCCAGGCCCGTGCCCTGCTGGGTCTTGGCCAGCTGGCTTTCCACCTGCTGGAAGGGCTGGGCGAGGCGGGCCAGGTCCTCCTTGGAGATGCCGATGCCGGTATCCATCACGCTGACCATCACCCGGTAGTCCACCTGCCGGGCCACGATCTTCACCCGACCGCCGCGGGGGGTGAACTTGATGGCGTTGGAGAGCAGATTCAGCACCACCTGCTTGATCGCCCGGTGATCCACCTCCATCGGCGGCAGGGGAGGGATGTCGCTGCTGAGGGTCAGGCTGCCTTCCGTGGCGCGGGGGCCCATCAGGCGCATGGCGTCCTCGATCAGGCTCGCCAGATTCACGTCCTCGAGGTTCAGGCTCTGCTTGCCGGCCTCGATCTTGGCCATGTCCAGGATGTCGTTGATCAGGGCCAGCAGATGGTGGCCGGAGGCGTGGATGTCGTTGGCATATTCCACGTAGCGCTGGTGGCCCAGCGGCCCCAGCATCTCCCTGGCCATCATCTCGGAGAAGCCGTTGATCGCGTTCAGCGGCGTGCGCAGCTCGTGGCTCATGTTGGCCAGGAATTCGCTCTTGGCCGCATTGGCCTGCTGGGCGCGGATCTTCTCCTGCTCGTACTTGGCTGCCAGCTCCGCCAGCTGGCCACCGTTCTGCTCCAGGCGGACGACGGCCCGTTTCAGGGCGATCTCGTTCCGGCGGCTGGCCTCTTCCTGGCGCTTCACCGCGGTGATGTCCGCGGCGGTCATCACGGTGCCGCCGTCGGCGGTGGTGCGTTCCGAGATCTGCAGCCAGCGACCGTCGATCATCTCCGCCTCGCGGATGCCGGCGCGGGCATCGGGGGCAGGGCGCTCCCCGCGGACGGCGATCTCGGCCACGTGCATGATGGTCTGGCGGCTGGCCCCGGGCTTCAGCAGGCGGGGGTCGAGGGAGAAGAACTCCCGGTAGTTGCGGTTGCACATGACCAGCCGGTCGTGCCGGTCCCACAGGACGAAGGCCTCGGACACGGCCTCGATGGCGTCGTTCAGGCGCGCCTCGGCGGCAAGCCCGCGGGCCTGGGCCACATGCTCCTCGGTCACGTCCAGGGCCACGCCCATGATCGCCGCATAGCCCAGCTCGTCCCGCTCGCCGATGCCCTGGCCGCGGGCGTCGATCCAGGCATCGCCGGAGGCCCCGGGCACGCGGAAGGTCACGTCGAAGGCCCCGTGCTCGGCGGCGTCCACCAGGGCCTGGCGCACCCGCTCCCGGTGCTCCGGCGCGATGCGGCTCAGCACGTCGGCCCCGGTGGCGATGCCGCCGCCGCCCCAGCCGAACATGACGCCGGTGACGTCGGACAGGTCCACCATGTCTTCCCGGATCCGCCACTCCCAGATGCCGCAATGGGCCGCCTCCACGGCGGAGCGGAACCGGCGCTCGGTCTCCCGGCGCTGGATCTGGGCCATTTCCGCCTTGTTGGTCTGGCGGAACACGACGATGGCCAGGCACAGGCCGATGGCCAGCGGGGCCAGCAGCGCGATCGTGTCCTCGATCAGCGAGCGCTGCTCGGCGGCGGTGTGCTGGACCACCGGGGTGGCGGTGATCACCAGCAGTCCGCTGGGCGCGAGATGGGTGATGCTGAGGGACTGCTGGCCGGTCTGGCCGCGCATGGTCACCAGGGCTCCGTGGCCGTGCTTCTGGTCCTCCAGCAACTGGTGGAGGGGCACGCCGAACACCTGCTCCACCGTGCCGTTCGCCTCCGGCTCGCCCCCGGCGGTTTCGGGATTGAGCACCCGGCCGTCGGCCTGCACCACGAGGGAGATGACCGGCTTCTGGTTGCCCAGCGCCGCGTCGGCGGCGCGGCGCACCCGCAGCCCGGCAAACACCGTGTAGGCGGACAGGAGCAGCAGCAGCGACAGAACCAGCACCCGCAGGGTGACGGGAAACGGCGCAGGCTCGTGATCGCCGACGCCGGTCAACTGCGGCGGCGTCTTGCGCTTCTTCTCGCGGTGGTGGGCGGGTGCCGCCAAACCGCGGGCCTCCTTCAATCAAGGATCAATGGCTGTGCTTAATCTGATTTGGCCTCGGCCTGTCACCTGCCCATTGCCCTCGACGCGATCTCTGCCACGTTTTTCGACAGGCCCGGATGCTGCAGCACCCGGGTGAGGGCCTGACGCATCTGCTCGGCCCGGCCCGGCTCGAACCGCGCCCAGTTGGACAGGGGCTCGACCATGCGCGCGGCGACGGAGGGGTTGACCGCGTCCGCCGCCAGGATCTGGTCGGTGAGGAAGCGGTATCCCTCCCCGTCGGGGGCGTGGAAGCGGTAGGGATTGCCCACGGCGAAGCCCATCACCAGGGCCCGCAGGCGGTTGGGATTTCGGCTGTCGAAATCCGGATGCGCCGTCAGGCCGAGCACCCGTCCGAAGGCGTCCGGGGCCGGGCTGCGGGCCTGGACTGCGAACCACTTGTCGATCACCAGGGGCTCTGTCTTCCACTGGTCGTAGAAGGCCGCGAGGGCCCGGTCCAGCACCTCGCCGCCGACGAGGGTGAGGGCCGACAGCCCCCCCATCTGGTCGGTCATGTTGCGGGCGGCGGCGAAATGGCCGACGGCCCGGCTGACGGCGTCCCCGTCCGGAACCGCCACCATCAGGTCGAGCACCGCATTGCGCAGGGCCCGACGCCCGGCCTGCTCCGCATCGGGGGAGAAGGACGCGACCATCTGCAGCCCGGTGTGAAGGGCCCGCAGGGGCTCGGCCAGGTGCGCGGAAATGCGCATCCGCAGGGCTTCGCGGGCGTCGTGCAGGGCCCAGGGGTCCACTAGGCCGTCCACGGCCATGACCAGGTCGGATTCCGTGGGCAGGCCCAGCATCAGGGCCCGGAAGGCATCTCCCGCCCCTTCGTCCGCCAGGGCCCGGCCCAGGGCCTCGGCAAACCGCGCCTCGCCGGTCTCGTCGGGCCGCCCGGCGGTGCGGGCCAGGATCAGGCCCCGGGCCAGGGCCTGTCCGGCCTCCCAGCGATTGAACAGGTCCGGATCGGCGGCCATCAGCACATAGCCGTCGGTCGGGGCGGCGTCGGTGGTCAGGTTCACCGGGGCAGAGAAGCCGCGCAGGGCCGACAGCACCGGCGGGGCGGCGACTCCCTCGAGCACGAAGCTCTGCTTCGGCTGGTCCAGCACCAGGGTGTGGGTCCGGCCGCGGACACCGTCCAGCGTGGCGTCGAGTTCCGCGCCCTGGCTGTCCAGCAGCCCGATCCGCACCGGGATCGGAACCGGGGCCTTGGTGGGCTGGCCCGGCGTGGCCCGCAGGGACTGGGCGAGCGTCAGGGTCAGCCGACCGGCTTCGGCGTCATAATCCCGGCGGATGTCCAGGTCCGGCGTTCCGGCCTGTTCGTACCAGGCGAAGAAGCCGCCCAGATCGCGACCGGAGGCCTCGGCAAAGCAGGCGATGAAGGCATCCACCGTGGTGGCATGGCCGTCCCAGCGCTCGAAATAGAGGTCCATGCCTGCGCGGAACGCCTCCGGCCCGATCAGGGTCTTCAGCATGCGGATCACCTCCGCGCCCTTCTCGTAGATGGTCGCGGTGTAGAAGTTGTCGATCTTCACATAGCTGGACGGGCGGACCGGGTGGGCCATGGGGCCGGCATCCTCCGGAAACTGCCGGGCCCGCAGCATCTTCACGTCCTTGATCCGCTGCACCGCCTCGCCCCGCATGTCGGCGGAGAAGCTCTGGTCGCGGAACACGGTCAGGCCTTCCTTCAGGCACAGCTGGAACCAGTCCCGGCAGGTGATCCGGTTGCCGGTCCAGTTGTGGAAGTATTCGTGGGCCACAACGCTCTCGATCCGCTCGAAGTCGGTGTCGGTGGCCGTGGCCTCGTCCGCCAGCAGCAGGGACGAGTTGAAGATGTTCAGCCCCTTGTTCTCCATCGCCCCGAAATTGAAATCCCGGACGGCCACGATCATGAACAGGTCGAGGTCATATTCCCGGCCATAGGCCTCCTCGTCCCAGCGCATGGACCGCTTCAGCGCGTCCATCGCATAGGCCGCCCGCGGGGCCTGGCCCGGGTCCACATAGATGGCCAGCGCCACCTCGCGGCCGGAGACGGTGGTGAAGCTGTCCTCCAGCACGTCCAGCTCCCCCGCCACCAGGGCAAACAGGTAGCAGGGCTTGGGGAAGGGGTCGCTCCACACCGCAAAGTGCCGTCCGCCGGGCAGGACGCCTTGCTCCACCCGGTTGCCGTTGGAGAGCAGGTGGGCGAAGGCCCGGTCCGCCTCCACCCGCACCCGGAAGGTGCTGAGCACGTCGGGCCGGTCGGGATAATAGGTGATCTTGCGAAAGCCCTCCGCCTCGCACTGGGTGCAGAAGCGGCCGCCGGACATGTAGAGGCCCTCCAGCGCCGTATTGCCTTCGGGATCGATCTCGACCTCGGTGGCGAGGACGAAGTGATCGGGGACCCCGCGCAGGGACAGGTGCTCGTCCGTCCGGGTCAGCCGCTCCACGGCCACGGGCACGTCATCGATGGCCACCGACACCATCTTCAGCCGCACCCCGTCCAGCACCAGCGGCGCATCGGCCTCGCCGGTGCGGGTCACGGTTAGCAGGGACCGGACCCGGGTGGCGTGGGGCGAGAGGGAGATGTCCAGCTCGACGCTGTCGATGCGGAAGGGGAAGGGCCGGTAGTCGGCCAGCTGGATCGGAGCGATGGTGTCTGTGCGCATGGCGGGAGTGTAGCTCTGCGGACACGCCGACGCCACCCGGATGCAACAGTTGCGCGACGTCAAAGTCAGCGGGTCAGAACGGGCGTTCAACCCCCTTCGAGAAGGCCGCTTCGTCTGGAGGCGGCGCTTCCCACCGGATCGGTGGCCGCCGTGCGCGGAGCCGCAACGTCATCTGAAAGGGACCTCCATGACCCGTAAGCTTGCCCTCGCCCTCGTCGCCGCCACCGCCCTCGCCGCGACCGGAACCGCCGCCCTGGCCGATGAGGCCTTCGTGCCGAAGGAAGCCGGCCACATCATGCTCCAGATGCGGGTCACCGATGTCGCCCCCGATGCCGGCAATGCCATCAAGACCTCCGCCGGTGCGGCCACCGGGCTGAATGCCGACGTGTCCGACAGCTATGTCCCGACGCTTGGGATCGACTATTTCTTCACCGACCACGTGGCGGCGGAACTGGTGCTCGGCACCTCCTACCACAAGGTCAAGGCCACCGGGACCGGCGTGAACGTGGAGGCCTATGACACCTGGGTGATCCCGCCGGTCCTGACCCTGCAGTATCACTTCGCCCCCAAGGCCCGGTTCAGCCCCTATGTGGGGGCGGGCGTGAACTACATGATCTTCTACAGCGGCAAGAACAAGAACGGCTTCACCACCAAGCTGGACGACGGCTTCGGCGCGGCGCTGCAGGCGGGCTTCGACTACGGCCTGGGCGGTCGCTGGAGCGCCAATGTCGATGTGAAGAAGGTGTTCTTCAACACCAAGGCCTCCATCAATGGCGGGGCCCTGACCTCCAGCGTGGATCTCGATCCGTGGGTGGTGTCTGCCGGGGTCGGCTACAAGTTCTGACCTGAGGGAACAGCGGGCCCGGCGGGGCGCGGCTCAGTCGACCGGTTCGGTCGTAAGGGTCGCGTCCTGCCGCTCGCCTGTCTGCCGCCCGCCGGAGACGTATTTCAGCAGCCGGTGGGCTTCCCGGGCCAGTTCCATGACGGCCGGGGGGGCGTCCTCCGGAGCCTCCGACACCAGGGCCTTCAGCCGCTGGGCCAGCCGGGCCATCTGCGGGGCCGCGGAGATCAGCCGGGCCTGCTTCTCGAAGCGCGCCGGGTCGCGGTCATATTCCGAGCCCGGCACCCGCCATCCGCCCCAGTCCTGGGCGTCGGTCACCACCACCGGATAGGTTCCGGGGAAGGGGTGATGGGCGCAGTCCTCGGGTTGCTGCCACTTGTTGCGGGTCCTGAGAATCCGCCACGCAGGGTCCTTGGGGTCCAGGCCCGGGGTCTCCGCTGGGGCCTCGGCCTGGAGTTCGTGGCCGAGGAATTCCCGGCCGAAACCCACGTCGTAGGTGATCCGCACCGGCTCGTCGAAGCCCTTGGCCCAGATGGGCGTGATCTTGTCGATGGTGGCCCAGGCCCCGACGCACTCGACCCATACCCGCTGGTGTCTGTGAAACTGCGCCTTCGCCATCCGGACGGGTCACTCCAAAGCCACTGGAGGTCGTGTTTTACGGGGAAATCATTGACGCAGGGTCAATCTTTTCCCTTTCAATAGAGAAGCCTATGCTCCCGCCCACAAGGACGCGAGGCCGTCAGGGCCGTTCGCGCGACGGGAGCGAAGCCGGTGAATTTCGATTATTCCGACGACCAGAAATTTCTGAAATCCGAGGCACGCAAGTTCCTCGACGCCCGTGCCACCGCCAAGGTGAACCGGGCCGTGCTGGATGATGCCTCGAAATCCTACGATCCGGAGCTGTGGAAGGCCGTGGCCGAGATGGGCTGGCTGGGTGCGGCCATCCCCGAGGAGTTCGGCGGGCTGGGCCTTGGCCACATCGACCTGTGCGCCATCGCCGAGGAGCTGGGCCGCGTGGTCGCGCCCATCCCCTTCGCCTCCACCGTCTATTTCTTCGCCGAGGCGGTGATGCTGGCGGGTTCCGAGGCCCAGAAGGCCGAGCTGCTGCCGAAGATCGCCTCGGGCGAACTGATCGGCTGTTTTGCCACGTCGGAAGGACCCGGGGCCGCCACGGCGGCCAGCCTGTCCACCACCGTGCTCGACGGGTCGATCAACGGGGTGAAGATCCCGGTGACGGACGGCGACATCGCCCACAAGGCCATCGTGCTCGCCAGCGAGGGCGGCAAGCCGGGCCTGTTCATCGTCGACCTGGCCACGGCGGGCAAGGAGGTGCTGAAGACCCTCGACCCCAGCCGCAGCGCGGCGAAGCTGACCTTCTCCGGCCAGCCGGCGGAGCGTCTGGGCGGGGTGGGCGACGGCATCGCCCTGATGGAGGCGGTGTTCGACCGCGCCGCCGTGCTCATCGCCTTCGAGCAGGTGGGCGGGGCCGACAAGTGCCTGGAGATGGCCAAGGAATATGCGCTTGGCCGCTACGCCTTCGGCCGGACCATCGCCGGCTATCAGGCGATCAAGCACAAGCTGGCCGACATCTATGTGAAGAACGAGCTGGCCCGCTCCAACGCCTATTACGGGGCCTGGGCGCTGAACACCTCCGCGCCGGAGCTGCCGATCGCCGCGTCGGCCGCCCGGATCGCCGGCTGCGACGCCTTCTGGTTCGCTGCCAAGGAAAACGTCCAGACCCACGGGGGCATGGGCTTCACCTGGGCCGTGGACGCCCACCTCTATTATCGCCGGGCCAAGCAGCTCGGCCTCGTCGCCGGCGCCGCCCGTTCGTGGAAAGAGCGCCTTGTCAGCCAGCTTGAACGTCGCAACGCGGCCTGAGGAAAGAGATCATGGATTTCAACGACACCGCAGAAGAAGCCGCCTTCCGCGCCGAGGCCCGCGCCTGGCTGCAGGCCAATGCGCCCAAGCTCAACCTCACCGGCATGCCGGAGAAGGAGGTGCTGAAGCACGCCAAGGCCTGGCAGGCCAAGAAGGCCGAGGCCCGCTATGCCTGCATCACTTGGCCGGAAAAGCTGGGCGGTCGCGGCGGCACGCCGATCCAGCAGGTGATCTTCGGCCAGGAAGAGGCCAAGGTCGGCGCCCCCCGCGGGTTCTTCGACATCGGTCTGGGCATGTGCATCCCCACCGTCATGGCCTTTGCCAATGACGAGACCAAGGCCCGCTTCGTCAGCCCCGCCGTCCGCGGCGAGGAGATCTGGTGCCAGCTGTTCTCCGAGCCGTCGGCCGGTTCCGACGTGGCCGGCCTGCGCACCAAGGCGGTGCGGGACGGGGACGACTGGGTGATCAACGGCCAGAAGGTCTGGACCTCCGGCGCGCACTACTGCGACTTCGGCATCGTGCTGGTCCGCACCGACCCGGACGTGCCCAAGCACAAGGGCCTGACCATGTTCTGGATCGACATGAAGGATCCGGGCGTGACGGTGAAGCCGATCCACCAGATGTCCGGTGGCTCGAACTTCAACGAGGTCTATTTCGAGAATGTCCGCGTGAACGACAGCCAGCGCCTGGGCCCGGTGGGCGACGGCTGGAAGGTGGCCCTGGTCACCCTGATGAACGAGCGCCTGGCCGTGGGCGGTGCCACCGGCCCGAACTATCCGGAGCTTCTGTCCCTGGCCCGTTCCACCCCGTCGGGGGACAGCTCGGCGCTGGAGGACCAGGCCTTCCGCGAGAAGCTGGCCGACTGGTACGTGCAGGCGGAGGGGCTGAAGCTGACCCGCTTCCGTTCCATCACCGCGCTCTCCCGCGGCCAGACCCCGGGGCCGGAGGCGTCCATCGGCAAGATCGTTTCCGCCAACCAGCTCCAGGCCATGTCGTCGGAGGCGATGGAGGTGCTCGACCAGTACGGCATTCTCTCCGATCCGGAACTCGCACCCTTGGAGGCGGGGTTCCAGCAGTCGGTCATGTGGTCGGCGGGCCTGCGCATCGCCGGCGGTACCGACGAAATCCTGAAGAACATCATTGCCGAGCGGGTTCTGGGCCTGCCCGGCGATGTCCGCGTCGACAAGGACGTGGCCTTCAAGGACATGCCCACGGGTCTGTGATCTGCGACTTTCGCGCGCGAATTGCCTTCAGATCGAGGCTGGTTCGCGCGCGAAGGTTGCGAATCATAAATTTCATGGTTAGGGTGTCGGAATGGTCACCCTACCCAAACCGTTGACTATTGGCGTTTCTACACGTGCGCTCTTTCGGCTTGAAGAGGAGCATAGCGTTTTTGAGGCGCAAGGGGTGGAGGCGTATGCGCAGTTGCAACTCTCTCGGGAGCGGTCTGTTCCAGAGAAAGGTGCCGCCTTTGAGGTTGTTCGACGTCTTCTTGAACTGAATTCGCCAGGCTCTGAAAAGCTAGTCGACGTTGTTTTGATGTCGCGAAATTTTCCTGAGCTTTCACTCCGTGCATTCAATGCGGTCAATGAATATGGTTTGGCGATTGAGCGGGGCAGCTTTGTAAGTGGTCGGCCAGTCGCTCCGTACGCAACTGCTTGGGGAATCGACCTATTTCTCTCAAATCATGCCGAAGATGTTCATTCGGCTGCTGCAAATGATGTTGCATCGGCAACGCTGCTTGAGCCGCCATCGTCCCAAATTGCGATTGCAGAGGATGAAGTGCGCATAGCGCTCGATGGTGACTCGGTCATTTTCGATCCGGAATCTGATGAGATTTATAAGGCGCACGGCCTCGAAGCATTCCTAAAGCACGAATCGGATCACGGGAGTGTTCCGCTGGAACGCGGGCCGTTCGCGAGGTTTCTCGCAAGACTCGCTATCGTCAGAGCAAAAGTGATGCGAAGCGACGGCTCAAGTCGCGTCAGAATTGGGTTGTTTACTGCGCGGAATGCACCTGCACATGAGCGAGTAATTAGAACTTTTCGAGATTGGCACACTCCCGTGGATGAGGCTCATTTCGTAGGTTCTGCGGATAAGGGTCCGTTTCTTCAAGCATTCGGCGCGCACATATTTTTTGATGATCAGAATAAGCACGTTGTTAGTGCGCAGAGGCACGTTCCGGCGGGATGGGTGCCGGGACCACATTCGCCGGAAACACCCGTGATTCCGGGACGATAGGCAGGTCGTTGGTGGCTTTTGCCGCTTACCCCCCGGCCAATCTCCGCGCCTTCGCCAGCCGCTCCACGCCCGCGTCCAGGGTGGTGTCCTTCTTGGCGTAGCACAGGCGCAGCACGGTCTTCACCGGGTCGCGGTCGTAGAAGGCCGAGACGGGGATGGTGGCCACCCCCGCTTCCTTCACCGCCAGCAGGGCGAAGGCGTCGTCGGCCATGTCGATCCCGGAGGCGGGCAGGTCGATGGTGAGGAAATAGGTGCCCTGGGATGGGGCCACGACGAAGCCCGCCTGTCGCAGCCCTTCGGTCAGCCGGTCGCGGGAGCGGCGGAACTCCCCCTGCATCCCGCTGAAATAGGCATCGTCCTTGGCAAGCCCCACGGCCACGGCGGCCTGCAGGGGCGGGGCGATGGTGAAGGTCAGGAACTGGTGCGCCTTGGCGATGGCCCGGGTGAGGGGGGGCGCCGCGATGGTCCAGCCGATCTTCCAGCCGGTGAGGGAGAAGATCTTGCCCGCCGAGCCGATCTTCACGCACCGGTCCGCCATGCCGGGCAGGGCGTGGAGGGGGACGAAGGGCGGGTCTCCGAATACGATCTCCTCCCACACCTCGTCGCAGATCGCGATCAGGTCGTGGCGGATGCAGGCGTCGGCCAGCAGCTGCAGCTGGTCCCGCCCATAGACCACGGCGGACGGGTTCAGGGGATTGTTGAAGATCACCAGCCGGGTGCGCTCGGTGATGGCCGCCTCCAGGGCCTCGGCGGTGATCCGCCAGTCCGGCGGGGCGAGGGTCACGAACTTCGCCACGCCGCCGGCCCGGCGCACCATGGGGGCATAGCTGTCATAGAGGGGCTGGAACATCACCACCTCGTCCCCCGGCTCGACCAGACCGAGGATGGCGGCGGCGAGGGCCTCGGTCGCTCCACAGGTGATCACCACCTGCGACGGGTCGATGTCGAGGCCCTGGCGGCGGCGATAGTGGGTGGCCACCGCCTCCCGCAGCACCGGCAGGCCCATCATGGAGGGGTACTGGTTGTCACCGTTCACCGCAGCTTCTGCGGCGGCCCGGCGGATGTCCTCCGGCCCCGGGTCGTCGGGAAAGCCCTGGCCGAGATTGACGGCATTGTGGTCCCGGGCAAGCCCGCTCATCACCTCGAAGATGGTGGTGGGAAGCTCACCGAGCAGTCGGTTGGTCACGGCCGCTCGCGCACGAAGGGCAGGGGGGCGGCCGCGGGCCCGGCGGAAGGCCGTGTCACGCCGCACAGCTCCCCGTAGAGGGCCGACAGGCCGGAGAAGGTGGCGTGCCAGCCATACTGCTGCTCCGCCCGGGCGCGGGCGACGGTGCCGAGGGCGGCGGTGTCCCGCTCGAACAGGGCCCTGACCGCCTCGGCCATGGCTTCGGCCGTGGCGCGCCGGGCCAGCTGGCCCACATCCTCGTCCACCAGCTCGGCAATGCCGCCGGAGGCGACCCCGACCATGGGCAGGCCGCAGGCCATGGCCTCCAGCGCGATCAGGCCGAAGGGCTCCCGGTCATTGGCATGGACGAAGGCGTCGCAGCTGGACAGCAGGCGCGCCATCTCCCGCGGCTCCCGCACATAGTCGAGGAAGGTGGCATTCTCCTGCGGACGGCAGCCCTGGCCGGCATGGATCAGCAGCAGGTGATACTCGTCTCCCAGCAGGTCCATGGCCTCCAGCAGGACGTCCACGTTCTTCTCCCGGGCCGGACGACCGGCAAAGACCAGCAGGCGGGTGTCGGGGCCCAGCCCCAGCTCCGTGCGCAGGCGCTCCGGGTCGCGCCGGGACGGGCAGAACAGCTGGGTGTCGACGCCCAGGGGCTGCACATGGACATTGGACACCCCGGCCGCGTCCAGCCGGTCGGCAATGTGCCGGGACGGGGCCACGACCCGGTCGAAGCGGCGGAACAGGCGGGCCCAGCGGCGGCGCACCGGCGGCTCGGCCCAGCTGCCCAGATGCAGGGCGGCCAGGGCTGCGGGGTCGGAGTGGCAGAAGCCCACCACCGGCACGCCCAGCCGCTCTCCGGCATCCAGCGCCGCATGGCCGGGGCCGTAGGGGTCGCCCGCCTCGATCAGGTCGGGCTGCAGGCCGACCAGCAGGTCCGCCCAGCGCCGGGTCGAGGTGGGCCAGCGATATCCGTCGCCGAAGGGCAGGCGCACGGCGGCCACGGTCTGGGTGCCCTTGCCGTTGTTGCCGGTGCTGTCGCCGGGGACGACCAGGGTGTGGCGGACCTGCGGGCGGTTCTCGGCCATCCAGGCGCGCTTGGCCAGCAGGTAGCGCTTCACGCCGCCGGAGCGGGGGGCGAACAGCATGGTCGTGTCCACCAGATGGGAGGTGCGCGCCCCCGGCCGTGCCACGGACTCATTCCAGCCGGTCTGGACCTCGCCTTCCGGCGCATCGGCACCGGACGATACGCCCGCATCATAACGCCACTGCAGAACCAAGACGGTCCCCCATCCTCTGTCGTCCCGCCCACAGCAGGCGCCGGTCCCATCGGCCGTCGGCACGCGAGGACTGCCCCGCCACCGTCGGATATTGCTCGGTCGAGATCAATCCCGCCCGACGCCGCAAGCGCGCCCCCGGCCCAAAGCTGGAGGCAGGTCTTGACCCGCGACACCGAAACGCCGACCACGGCTAATCCCGGCTTCAACCGACGTTCGGAGTCAAGAGCGTGCGCGCAATTCTCATCGGCGGTGGCATCGGTGGTCTGGCTGCGGCGCTGGCCCTTGCCCGCCGCGGCGTGTCCGTCACCGTCCTGGAAAGATCGCCCGTTCTGGGCGAGGCCGGGGCCGGTCTGCAGCTCGGCCCCAATGCGACCCGGGTGCTGTTCGACCTGGGGCTCGGGGAAACCCTTGTCGCCAAGGCCTTTGCGCCGGAGGCCGCGGAGATCCGCGCGGCGACGGATCAGCGTCTGCTGCTGCGCAATGCGCTGGGGACCACGGCGGAGGCCCGCTGGGGGGCGCCCTATCTGCAGCTCCACCGGGCGGATCTGCAGGCGCTGCTGCACGACGCGGTTCTGGCCGCCGGCTGCGCGGTGAGGCTGGGCGCCTCGGTCTTGCGCATCGAACAGGACACCGACCGCGTCCGCGTGATTCTGTCCGACGGAACGGCGCTCGAGGCCGATCTCGCGGTGGGTGCCGATGGTGTCCGCTCCGGGGTCCGCCAGGCCCTGTTCGGCGACGGCGCGCCGCGCTTCACCGGGCAGGTGGCGTGGCGGGGCGTCGTGCCGATCGACCGCCTCGCGCCGGGCATGGTTCCACCCGTCGCGGCGGTCTGGGCCGGGCGGGGGCGGCACTTCGTCCACTATTATGTCCGGGGCGGGCAGGCGGTGAACTTCGTCGGCGTGGTTGAGCGCGACTGGCGGGAGGAGAGCTGGACCGAACCGGGGGACCCGGCCGAGCTGCAGGCGGACTTTGCCGGCTGGCCGCCGGTGGTGCGGGCCATCTGCGCGGCGGCGACAACGCCCTTCCGCTGGGCCCTGTTCGACCGGCCGCCGCTGCCCGCCTGGACGAAGGGGCGGGTCACCCTGCTGGGGGATGCGGCCCATCCGATGCTGCCCTTTCTCGCCCAGGGCGCGGCCATGGCCATCGAGGATGCGGCGGTCCTGTCCCATCGCCTCGAGGCGGCCGCGGACGTGCCTCAGGCCCTGAAGGCCTACGAGCAGGACCGGCTGGCGCGCACCCGCCGGGTCCAGGCGGCCTCGCGCTTCAATGCCCGGCTGTTCCACCTGCCGCCGGTGCTGGAGCGGGCCGCCTTCCTGGCCGCCGGGGTCGCGGACAGCCTTCATCCCGCAGGCACGGCCGCGCGGTTCGACTGGCTCTACGGCTACAAGGCCCCCTGAAGCGTCCCGTCCGGGGCCGCCGGCCCGGCGAGGGCGTGCGCGACGGCATAGACTTCCGCCTCCTCGGCGCACAAGGGCGGGGCATAGCCGAAGCCCTGGCCGTACTGGCAGCCCAGCTCCAGCAGGTCGCGGGCGGCGGCCGGGGTCTCGATCCCCTCGGCGATCACGTCGAGGCCGAAGTCCCGGGCCAGCGCCACCACCGACCGCACGATCTTGGCCGACCCCTCGTTGCTGCCCATGGTCCGGACGAAATAGCGGTCGATCTTGAGGGTCGAGATCGGCAGCCGGGCCAGCCACGACAGGGAGGAATAGCCCATGCCGAAGTCGTCCAGGCTGACCGTGGCACCGGCCGCGCGCAGGTCGGCCAGCAGGAGGGCCGCCCGGTCCGGGTCGCGCATGACCTCGCCTTCGGTGATCTCGATCTTCAAGACGCCGGGCGCGAGGCCGTGGCGGCGGATCACGGCGGCCACGTCCTGCACCACCGAGCTGCGCTCCAGATCCGCCGTGGTCAGGTTCACGCTGACGGACAGGTCTTCCGGCATGCGGGGATCGGCGCGCCACAGGGCGATCTGGCGGCAGGCCGCGCCCACCATGAACCGGCCGAAATCCGCCATCAGGCCGGTCTCGCTGACCATCCCCATGAAGTCATCGGGGGGGATCAGGCCGCGGCGGGGATGACGCCAGCGGGCCAGGGCCTCGAACCCCGCCAGACGGCCGTCACCGAGACGGATCACCGGCTGGTAGAAGGGCTCGATCTCGCCCCGGACCAGGGCCCCGCGCAGGTCGTCCTCCAGGGTCAGGCGGGTCAGGCTGTCATGGCCGTGGGCCGCGTCCTGTCCCGACAGCCGGGCTCGGGAGGCGATCTTGGCCAGACCCAGCGCGGCCTCGGCGCGACGCAGCATGTCCTGCGGGCCGGGGCCGTCGAGGGGGGCGGGCGCGGCCTCGCCGGTCTCGAGAGTGGGATGCAGGGTCAGCTCGTCCAGCTGCATCGGATGTTCCATGGCCGTCCGCAGCCGCCGGGCCGCGTCGGGATCGTCCCCCGGCACCACTACGGCAAAGGTGTTGTCTCCCACCCGCGCCGGAAGCGCACCCTCGCCGAAGGCCTCGGTCAGTCGCCGGGCGAGGGTGGCCAGGACCTTGTCGGTGAGGGCAAAGCCCAGCGCCTCGTTCATCCGCCGCACCCGGGCCACGTCCGCCACCACCACCCGCAGCTTCGGCGACACGTCGAGGCGGACGGCCAGGGCCTGCAGGAAACCGGACCGGGTGTAGAGGCCGGTCAGGGCGTCCCGCTCCCGGCGGTCCGGGGTCCCGGCGACGGCGGCGGGGTCCGCATCGGTCCAGTCGGCGGGCAGCACCACGCCCGCACAGGCCGCCCCATCCTCCAGCCAGCGTCCCCGCCAGGCACTGGAGCGGCCGCTGAGGGTGGTGAGGTCCAGGCGAACCGAGGCACCCGACAGGCCGGGGGTCTGCAGGCTGCGCAGGGCCTCCGCACCGGCGGGGGTCATGAACCGGGCCAGGGCCCCGACGCCGGCGCGGGCTCCCAGGCCCTGGAGCCCCAGATCGGCCACGGGCCCGGACAGCCTCAGGCGATCCTCGCGGGCGTCATAGTGGAACAGCACCACGCCTGCCCGGCCGACGGCGGCGGCAAGGCCGGAGGTCCCCGCAACAGGGGCGGGACGCCCCCTCCGGGACGGGATCGGCCTTGGCATGCTCAGTCTATCCGTCGAAGGGTCGAAGGTCCTCGTCGGGATGGTCGCCGCGGACCAGTCCGAACAACAAGTGATCGCGCCAGACCCCGTTAATTTTCAGATAAGCCCGGGCCAGACCCTCCTCCTGGAACCCGGCCCTACGCAGGAGGCGGCTGGAGGCGTCGTTCTCCGGGCAGCAGGCAGCCTCGATCCGGTGAAGGCCGAGGGTATAGAGGGCAAAACGCAGGACCGTGCGGGTGGCGTCCAGGGTGTGGCCCTGTCGGGCATGGCCCCGGCCGACCCAGTAGCCCACGGCCGCCGACTGGCTGACCCCCCGGCGCACGTCCCGCAGGTTGATCCCGCCCACCAGGGCATCGTCGTCCCGGCGGAAGACGAAGAAGGCATAGCCCAGCCCCAGGTCGAAATCCCGGTTGTAGATGGACAGGCGGCGGCGGAAGGCCCCCCGGGTCAGGTCGTCGGCGGGCCAGGTGGGTTCCCACGGCTGCAGGAACTCCCGGCTGCTGCGGCGCAGTTCCGCCCAGTCGGAATAGTCGGCCATGCGCGGGGCGCGCAGCATGACACCCTCTCCGGAGAGGGTGAGGGAGGGTTCCTGCACGAGCCAGTCGAGTACGGCCATGGTCCGATCATAAGCCGAAGTCGCCGCCTTCGTCATCTGCCGGGTTCCGGCGATGCGATCGGCGGTGTCAGCGTCCGGGGCGGGTGGTTTCCAGCCCCTGGCGGGCCAGGGCATCGGCGCGCTCGTTCAGGGGGTGACCGGCATGGCCCTTGACCCAGTGCCAGCTGACCTCGTGCCGGGACCGGGCCAGGTCCAGCCTCTGCCACAGGTCGGCGTTCTTCACCGGCTCCTTCGCCGCGGTTTTCCAGCCCCGCTTCTTCCAGCCGGCCAGCCATTCGGTGATGCCCTGGCGCAGGTACTGGCTGTCGGTGTGCAACTCCACCCGGCAGGGCTTGTTGAGGGTCTCCAGCGCCTGGATGGCGGCCATCATTTCCATGCGGTTGTTGGTGGTGGCGGGATCGCCGCCGCAGATCTCCCGCTCATGGACGCCGGACATCAGGATGGCCCCCCAGCCGCCCGGGCCCGGGTTCCCGCTGCAGGCCCCGTCGGTATAGATGATCACCTTCGGCGTCATCGCTGCACGCCATAGGCGGCGGGATCACCGGCATGGGCCCGGTGGAAGGCGAGCTTGGCGGCGTATTCCATGGGGTCCTTCGGCTTGACCAGGGCACCGGGCGGGGTCGAGCCCCAGTCGATCAGCCGCGTCAGGAAGAAGCGCAGGGCCGCCCCCCGGGCCAGCACCGGCAGGGCCGCGACCTCGGCATCGCTCAGCCGGCGGTGGGTCTCGTAGCCTTCGATCATGGCCCGGGCGTGGGGCAGGCTGAGACTGCCGTCCGGCCGGTGGCACCAGGAATTCAGGCAGACCGCCAGGTCATAGGCGATGATGTCGTTGCAGGCGAAATAGAAGTCGATCACCGCCGAGAAGCTGTCCTCGATGAAGAAGGCATTGTCGGGAAACAGGTCCGCATGGATCACGCCCACCGGCAGGTCGGTCGGCCAGAGCCGCGCCACCGCCACCAGGTCGTCTGCGATCAGGCGGTCGAGGCCCGGTTGCAGGGTGTCCGCCTCGGCGGCATGGGGGGCAAAGAGACCGGCCCAGCTGGCCTGTCCCAGGCTGTTGGGCCGGGTGCCGGTGAAGTCGGCGGAGGCGTCGTGCATCCGGGCAAGGCCGGCACCCAGTTCCCGGCAGTGGACGGGGGTCGGCGCGCTGACCGAGACGCCGGGCAGGAAGCTGACCATGGCGGCGGGGCGACCCTGCAGGGTCTTCAGCATCCGGCCCGCCCGGTCCTGCTGCGGCAGGGGGCTGGGAAATCCCTTTGCGGCCAAATGTCGCATCAATCCGAGAAAATAGGGCAGGTCCGCCGCCGAGACCCGCCGCTCGTAGAGGGTCAGGATGAACCGGGCCCGGTCGGTGTCCACCAGGTAGTTGGAGTTCTCCACCCCCTCGGCAATGCCCTTGCAGGCCCGCAGGCGGCCGAGGTCGTAGTCGGCGAGGAAGGCGGCGAGGTCCGAGTCGGTGATGTGGGTATAGACGGCCATGCCGCTTGATCGTCGGGCGGACCCCGGCGGTCAAGGGGCCACGCGCGGCTGAGGGTCGGTCGGGAGGCGGTCAGTCCGCCTCTGTCAGCAGCCGGGGCAGCTTGAAGGTCACTGTCTCCCGGACTGCGCCCTGTTCCTCCACCGTCACGTCGAAGGCCTGGGCGAAGTGATCCAGCACCCCGTCCACCAACACCTCCGGCGCCGAGGCCCCGGCGGTCAGCCCCACCCGCCGCACGTCCACCAGCCAGGCGGGATCGATGTCCTCGGCGCTGTCCACCAGATAGGCCTGGCGGGCCCCGCTGCGCACGGCGACTTCCACCAGCCGCTGGGAGTTGGACGAGCGCTTCGAGCCGACCACGAGCACCAGGTCACAGCCCGGCGCGATGCGCTTCACCGCCTCCTGCCGGTTGGTGGTGGCATAGCAGATGTCCTCCCGATGGGGCGAAACCACCTGCGGAAAGCGGGCCTTCAGGGCGGCGACGATCTCCGTCGTGTCGTCCACCGACAGGGTCGTCTGGGTGACGAAGGCGAGATTGCCGGGGTCCCTCGGCTGCAGGGCGGCCACGTCGTCCACCGTCTCCACCAGGGTGATGGCCCCGTCCGGCAGCTGGCCCAGGGTGCCGATCACCTCGGGGTGTCCGGCGTGGCCGATGAGCACGATCTCCCGACCGGCGTCGTGGTGACGCTCCGCATCCAGGTGGACCTTGGAGACCAGCGGGCAGGTGGCGTCGAGGAACAGCAGGTCCCGGGAGCGGGCCGCCGCCGGCACCGCCTTGGGCACCCCGTGGGCGGAGAAGACCACCGGCCGGTCGTCCGGGCACTGGTCCAGCTCGGTGACGAACACCGCGCCCATGGCCCGCAGGCGCTCCACCACATAGCGGTTATGGACGATCTCGTGGCGCACATAGACCGGCGCGCCGAACTTCTCGAGGGCGCGTTCCACGATCTGGATCGCCCGGTCCACGCCGGCACAGAAACCCCGCGGGCTGGCCAGCCGGATGGTCAGGGGCGCGCGGGGCGCGGGCGGAACAGGGGAGGGGGGCGCAGTCATGCGGCGAACTTAAGGCCGCCACCGGCCCGGCGCCAGCGGTGTTGCAGGCTTGTCGCTCAGGTTTGATTGCGGGGCGGGCGCGAAGTGGATAAAGGACATGCCAGTGACCCACGCGCCCTTCTTCTGCAGTCCAGCGCGGCCGACCCGGATCTTGCTCATGCGTCGTCTCCTGTTCGCCCTTCTCGGCATCGGCCTCATGGTCGCGGTCCCGACCTCGAAGAGCTATGCCCAGTCGCGTAGCCAGCAGGAAGACGACGAGCGCCGCAAGGCCGAGGACGAGGCCGACAAGAAGAAGAAGCAGAAGGAAAAGGAATGGTCCCTCGGCCAGGCCCCGCTGCCGAAGATCAATGCCGCGGGACCGTGCCCGTTCGTGCGCGTCCTCTATGATGCCGGGCGCTATGTGGAGCTGAAGGCAAACAAGGAGTCCGTGGAGGCCGTCGGCTATACCGGCGAGATCGAGGGGGTCCGCGCGTCGTGCAGCTACAAGGGGGCCGAGCCGATCAAGATGAAGATCGCGGTGGGCTTTGCGCTCGGCCGCGGGGCCCAGGCGGCCGGCCAGTCGAAGGACTATCGCTACTGGGTGGCGGTGACCCTGCGCAACCGGGCGGTGCTGGCCAAGGAGTATTTCAACCTCCACGCCAATTTCAAGCCGGGCGAGGACCGCATGCTGATGGTCGACAATCTGGACGGGATCGAGATTCCCCGGGCCACGGCCACGGTGAACGGCGCGAACTTCGAAGTGCTGGTCGGCTTTGACGTGACGCCGGAAATGGCGGCCTTCAATCGCGACGGCAAGCGGTTCCGCATGAACGCCTTCAGCTCCGCGACCGCCAAGGCTGCGACCCCGCCGACCACCCCGCCGGCCCCCCCGGCCGCCGCCGCACCCGCGGCCGCCCCGGCTGCGGCCGCCGCGCCCAAATAGACGTCAAGACCCAGGCACGCAGCGCCATGACCGACCTGAAGCGACGGCTGAGCGACGCCGTCTCTGCCGCCTTTACCGCATCCGGGCTGGACGGCGCCCTCGGCCGCGTCACCGTGTCCGACCGGCCGGACCTGGCGGATTTCCAGTGCAACGGGGCCCTGGCAGCGGCCAAGGCGGCGAAGGCCAATCCCCGCGCCCTGGCCGAGCAGGTGGTGGGCCACCTGCGGGCCGATCCGCGCCTGGCCTCCCTGGAGATTGCCGGGCCGGGCTTCATCAACCTGGTGCTGACCGATGCCGAACTGACCCGGCGCGCTCAGGAGATCGCCGCCGACCCGCGGCTGGGGGCCTCGCTGGCGGACAGCCCGCGGCGGGTGGTGGTGGACTATGGCGGGCCCAATGTGGCCAAGCCCATGCATGTGGGCCACCTGCGCGCCTCGATCATCGGCGAGAGCCTGAAGCGCCTGTTCCGCTTCCGCGGCGACCAGGTGTGGGGCGACGCCCATTTCGGCGACTGGGGCTTCCAGATGGGCCTGCTGATCGTCGCCGTGGGGGACGAGCAGCCCGACCTGCCGTTCCTGGCGGAGGGGGAGGGGCCGTTCCCCGCGGAAAGCCCGGTCAGCCTGGCCGATCTGGAGCGGCTCTATCCCCTGGCCGCGGCCCGGGCCAAGACCGACACCGACTATCGCGACCGGGCCCGCCGGGCGACGGCCCTGCTGCAGGGCGGCCGTCCCGGCTACCGGGCGCTCTGGCGCTGCTTCGTCGAGGTCAGCCGCACGGCCCTGGAGCGGGAGTTCAACGCCCTCGACATCCGGTTCGACCTCTGGAACGGGGAGAGCGATGCCGATCCCCTGATCCCCGGCATGGTCGCCGAACTGGAGGCCAAGGGCCTCCTGGAACTGGACCAGGGGGCCCGGATCGTCCGCGTGGCTCGGGAGGGTGACAAGCGGGAGCTGCCGCCCCTGCTGGTGGTCTCCTCCGAGGGATCGGCCATGTACGGCACCACGGACCTCGCCACCATCCTCGACCGCCGCCGGCGCCTGGACCCCGGCCTGATGCTCTATGTCGTCGACCAGCGGCAGGCGGACCACTTCGAGCAGGTGTTCCGCGCCGCCCGGCTGGCCGGTTACGCCGCCGAGGGGGAGCTGGAGCATATCGGCTTCGGCACCATGAACGGCCCGGACGGCAAGCCCTTCAAGACCCGCGAGGGTGGCGTGCTGAAGCTGCACGACCTGATCGAGATGGCCCGGGAAAAGGCCCGCGCGCGCCTGCGGGAGGCGGGCCTGGGGGCGGAGCTGTCCGCCGAGGCCTTCGAGGACACGGCGCACAAGGTGGCCGTGGCGGCCCTGAAATTCGCCGATCTCGGCAATTTCCGCGGCACGTCCTACGTCTTCGACATCGACCGCTTCATGAGCTTCGAGGGCAAGACCGGGCCGTACCTCCTGTACCAGTCCGTGCGGATCAAGTCGGTGCTGCGCAAGGCGGCGGAGCAGGGGCTGGCCGCCGGTCCCATACTGGTTGCTGATCCGGCGGAGCGGGAGCTGACCCTGGCGCTGGATGCCTATGACACGGCCCTGACCGAGGCCTATGCCAAGCGCGCCCCGAACCTGATCGCCGAGCACGCCTATCGCCTGGCCCAGACCTTCTCGAAATTCTACGCCGCCTGCCCGATTCTGGTGGCGGAGGACGCAGATATCCGGGCGTCGCGCCTGGGATTTGCAAAAGTCACGCTGGATCAGCTTGACTCTGCGCTCCGCTTGCTGGGAATCGAGTCGCCGGACCGGATGTAGGGATTTGTTAACCTGTTCCGTTCCGGCGTGTCGGGGCGGTGCGAGTAACAGTCATGGCGGGACCAGAGGCACGGGGGACCGGACCGGCGGAGGAATCGCCTGCATCGTCGCGGGCCCCCTCGCGCAGGACCGGTCGCGACATTGCCGAGATCGAGCGGGGCGGCTGGCGTCCGCCGGTGTTCCGCAAGCGGGCAGCCGTCTATGTGGACGGGTTCAATCTCTACCATGCCCTGGACGACCTGAAGCGCCCGTACCTGAAGTGGCTCGACATTCCCGGGATGATGCGGAGCGTCATTCCCCGCAGCCAGGTGCTCAAGCGCACCGTCTGGTGCACGGCCTTCAAGCCCGCCAGCCGCGACCGGCAGCTGCGACATGCCGCCTATATCAGTGCCCTGGAGGCCCGGGGGGTGAACTGCATGCTGGGGCACTTCGTGGCCCACACCAATGGCTGCAACGCCTGCGGACATCGCTGGACCTCCTGGACGGAAAAGCAGGGGGACGTGAACATGGCGCTCAGCGTGCTGAACGACGCCCATGCCAACCTGTTCGACGTGGCCTATCTGATCACCGCCGACGGCGACCATGCCGCCACCGCCCGGGTGCTGAAGCAGCAGTTCCCGCACAAGAAGGTCGTCAGCGTGGCCCCGCCGGGGCGGGGGCACAACCGCTACATCCTGGAATGGAGCGATGCCCGGCTCAGTCTGACCGCCGCCCATGTGGAGGCGGGCCTGCTTCCGTCGGTGGTGCGGGGGCGCGGGCGGACGGTGGTGCGGCCGACGCCCTACGATCCGCCGGACCTGCCGCGCCAGCGCCGCCACCTCGTCCTGGTGTCCTCCCAGTGACGGCCCCCGGAAGGGCGGCCCGATGCTGATTTCGCAGACCTACCGGCCGGAGAGCCTGTTCCGCGCGCTGGGGCCGGACTTCGCCGACCCGGTGCGACCGGCGGACTTTCCCATGGTCGTGCCCCGCTTCGTCCATCACCGGGTGCTGGGGCAGCTGGGCCTCGACCAGCTGGACGAGACCCAGATCAGGCGCCATCTGGGACGTCTGGCGCCCCTGCCGGGGGCCCAGCCTCAGGCCCTGGCGGTGCGCTATCACGGTCACCAGTTCCGCACCTACAATCCCGATCTCGGGGATGGGCGCGGCTTCCTGTTCGCCCAGTTGCGGGAGGTGGGCACCGGCCGGGTGTCGGACCTGTCCACCAAGGGCAGCGGCCGCACGCCCTATTCCCGCTCCGGCGACGGGCGGCTGACCCTGAAGGGCGGCGTGCGCGAGGTGCTGGCCACCGGGATGCTGGAGGCGCTGGGGGTGAACACCTCCCACTCCGTCTCGCTGATGGAGACGGGCGAGGCCCTGGAGCGCAATGACGAGCCGTCGCCCACCCGCTCGGCCGTGCTGGTGCGGCGGACCCACAGCTCCATCCGCTTCGGCGGGTTCCAGCGCCACGCCTTCCATGACCGGGCGGATCTCGTCGGGCAACTGGCCGAGCACGTGCTGGCGGTCTATCAGCCGGACCTCGTCGGCGCGCCGGACCCGGGCGCGGCCCTGCTGAACCGGGTGGTGGAGAGCTGCGCGGAGCTGGTGGCCGGATGGATGGCCGCGGGCTTCGTCCACGGGGTGCTGAACACCGACAACATGAACATCAACGGCGAGAGCTTCGACTACGGGCCCTACCGGTTCCTGCCGTTCAACGACCCCAACTTCGTCGCCGCCTATTTCGACCAGACGGGGCTCTATGCCTTCGGTCGCCAGCCGGAGGCCGTCTACTGGAACCTGCGCCAGCTGGCGGGCTGCCTTTTGCTGATCTCCGACGAGGGCGGGCTGGCGGCGGCGCTGGAGCGGTTTCCGGACCTTTACCGGGACGCGCTGCGCCGGGCCATGGTGCGCCGGCTGGGCGTGCGGAGCGGGGATGTGGGGGCGGAGCAGGCCCTGGTCAGCGCCGCCTTCCGCGCCCTGGCCGCAGGGGGGGCGGAGCTGCGCTGGGAGCCGTTCTTCCACGACTGGTTCGGCGGCGAAGCCTCGGCCGACCGGGCGTTGCAGGGGCCCCGCGGGGCGCTCTATCGCACGGCACCGTTCACCGCGTTCCGTGATCTGGTGCGGGATTTCGAGCCGGACCGGCCGGAGCGGCTGGCCTCATCCGTCTTTGCCCGCAGCGAGCCGGAGGAACTGCTGATCGACGAGATCGAGGGCCTGTGGGCCGCGATCGCCGACAGGGATGACTGGGAACCGTTCACCGCCAAGCTGGCCCGGCTGGAGGCCACGCGCCAGGCCTACGGCTTCAGCGCCTGATTGCGCAGGGGGCGGGGCTCGGCCGGTGCTGAAGTCGTGACGGGCGGGGCCACGGGAGGGGCCAAAGGAGGAGCAGGGGCCTCGGCCAGCTGGTCCAGGCGCTGGCGCACCGCGGTGAGTTCGTCGGCAATGCGGAACACCGCCACATAGAACTCCGACGCGCCCCGCCACAGAAGGGCCAGCGCCGTCACCAGCAGGGCCCCGAACACGAAGGCGGGCACCGCCAGCAGGGCCTCCCAGCCGTCGCCGCGCAGGGCGACACCGACGGCCACGCCGATCAGGCCGAAGCCGATCAGGGCGATCAGGCCGAGGCCCGACCAGTAGATCAGCAAGGTGACCGGGCGGGTCAGGGCCCGCTCGAAGGTCAGCAGGTCCCGGAACGGCACCTTGCCGGCGAGATCGCGGGTCGGGGGCGTCGGCTCAAGGGGTGAGGGCATGGGGCGTCCGGTCCCGCAGGGCGCAAGGGGCTGCTCAAATCGTCCCGCATGGGCTAGCAGTCCCGCGCAGCCGACGCAATGGTTGCGGATCGACCGCGCCCCGCCTTCGACAGAGGTCGCAGCCGGGCGGAATCATCCCTACATAGCCCCGGAATGCTCCGAAGGACGTGAAACCCCATGCCTGCCACCCGTTCTGTTCGCCTCGCCATCATCGGATCCGGTCCCGCGGGCTACACGGCCGCCATCTATGCCGCCCGGGCCCTGCTGAAGCCCGTGCTGATCTCGGGCAAGGATCCCGGCGGCCAGCTGACCATCACCACGGACGTGGAGAACTATCCCGGCTTTGCCGAGGCGGTGCAGGGGCCCTGGCTGATGGAGCAGATGCGCGCCCAGGCCGCCCATGTGGGGACGGAATTCATCGACGACATCGTCGTCAAGGCCGACCTCAAGGCCCAGCCCGCGAGGCTGACCCTCGACTCCGGCGAGGTGATCCTGGCCGAGTGCGTGATCATCGCCACCGGGGCCCAGGCCAAGTGGCTGGGCCTGCCGTCGGAGCAGACCTTCCAGGGCTTCGGCGTCTCGGCCTGCGCCACCTGCGACGGCTTCTTCTATCGCAACAAGGCCGTGGCCGTGGTGGGCGGCGGCAATTCGGCGGTGGAGGAGGCCCTCTATCTGGCGACCCTGGCCGCCAGCGTCACCGTGATCCACCGCCGGGACAGCTTCCGCGCCGAGCCGATCCTGCAGGAGCGCCTGTTCGCCCATCCGAAGATCAAGGTGCTGTGGAACCACGCGGTGGAGGAAATCCTCGGCGATGCCACCATCGCTCCCGGTGCGTTCGGCCCGGCCGGCGTCCACGGGGTGAAGGTCCGCGACACGCTCAGCGGCGCGGCCCAGGACCTGGCCGTCGACGGGGTGTTCGTCGCCATCGGCCACGCCCCGGCGTCGGAGGTGTTCCGCGGCCAGCTTCGCATGTCGAAGACCGGCTACATCAAGGTCAAGGCGGGCACGGTCCAGACCTCGCTGCCCGGCGTGTTTGCCTGCGGGGACGTGACCGACGAGACCTATCGCCAGGCCGTGACCGCGGCGGGCATGGGCTGCATGGCGGCGCTCGATGCGGCCCGGTTCCTCACCCACAAGGACCACGCGGCGGCGCAAGCCCCGGAAAAGGCAGGCGCTTCCGCGGCGTGAGCCGATCCGGCACGCGCCATTGGGGAAAATTGTCCGCGACCGGACTTGTCGTCCAGAACTGTTGGGTCTATATCTAGAGGGTGCTTATGCTCAACTTTAGCATAAGTCGCTCGCAAAGCCGTCGGCCCCGCAAGGCTGGCGTGTTTCTTTTGACCCCCTAATGCTCAACGTGAGCATAAGGAGATGACCATGGCGGACGGCACGACCCTCGAATCGACGTCTCCGGCGGCGGGCATCGCCCCTGCGCGGTTCCCCTTCACCGCGGAGGTGGAGGCCGCGACGGCCCCGATCTGGAACAAGCTGAAGAGCCGGGTCACCCCGCTGGAATGGCGGCTGCACGCCCCCCTGATCGCCGAGATCAACCGGCTGAAGCGGGAGAAGAACGCCGTCATCCTGGCGCACAACTACATGACGCCGGAAATCTTCCACGGGGTCGGCGACTATGTGGGGGACAGCCTGGGCCTGGCGCGGGAAGCCGCCCGCAGCGACGCCGCCGTCATCGTCCAGGCGGGCGTCCACTTCATGGCCGAGACCTCCAAGGTGCTTTGCCCGGACAAGACCGTGCTGATCCCGGACCTGCTGGCCGGCTGCAGCCTGGCCTCGTCCATCACCGCCGCCGACGTGCGGATGATCAAGGCCCGCTATCCCGGCGTGCCGGTGGTGACCTATGTGAACACCACCGCCGAGGTGAAGGCCGAGACCGACATCTGCTGCACCTCCGCCAATGCCGTGCAGGTGGTGGAGCAGGCGGCGCGGGAGTGGGGCGTGGACCGGGTGATCCTGATCCCGGACGAGTTCCTGGCCCGCAACGTGGCCCGCCAGACCGCGGTGAAGATCATCGCCTGGGCCGGGCGCTGCGAGGTGCACGAGCGCTTCACCGGCGCGGATATCGCCGAACTGCGCGCCGCCTATCCCGGGGCCCAGATCCTGGCCCATCCCGAATGCCCCACCGACGTGATCGAGGCCAGCGACTTCACCGGCTCCACTGCGGCGATGAGCGACTTCGTCGCCACTCGCAAGCCCGCCCAGGTGGTGCTGATCACCGAATGCTCCATGGCCGACAATGTGGCCGTGGACGCCCCGGAGACGGAGTTCGTCCGGCCCTGCAACCTGTGCCCGCACATGAAGCGGATCAGCCTCGAGAACATCTACGAGGCCCTGCGGCACGACCGCTACGAGGTGACGGTGGATGCCGCCGTCATCGAACGGGCGCGGGCCGCGGTACAGCGGATGATCGACCTGCCGCCCCCGGCGGTTCCGGCGCGCTACGACCTGGTCAAGGCGCGGCACCATGTGGACGTGGAACTGATCTAGAGCCCGGCGACCCCGCCCTTTCCCTCCCGCAGGAGCGTGCCGGATGGCCGCAACCGCCTCTTCCTCCGACGTGTCCGAGACCCGTGCCCTCGACGGGGTGCTGGTGCTGGGCGCGGGGCTGGCCGGCCTGTCCGCCGCCCTGGCCGCCGGTCCGGGGCCGGTGTGGGTGATCTCCGCCGGACCGCTGGGCACAGCCTGTTCGTCGGCCTGGGCGCAAGGGGGTGTGGCCGTGGCCCTGGGACCGGACGATTCCCCCGCGCTGCATGCACGGGACACCGTCGCGGCGGGGGCGGGCCTGGTCATGCCGGACCGCGCGGCCCTGCTGACGGCGGAGGGACCGGCCGCGGTGGCAGAGCTGATCGACCTCGGCGCGCCCTTCGACACGGACTCCGACGGACGGCTGGTCCAGAGCCTGGAAGCCGCCCACAGCCGCGCCCGGGTGGCCCGGGTAAAGGGCGACCAGGCGGGCCAGGCGATCATGCAGGCCGTGATCGCTGCTGTCGCCGCCGCGCCGCACATCACCGTCTGGTCCGGGGCCCGGGCCCGTCGGCTGCTGCAGGACCGGACCGGCCGGGTGCGCGGGGCCCTGATCGAGCGGGACGGCCAACTGATCTCCGTCACCGCGCGAGCCGTGGTGCTGGCCACGGGCGGGGTGGGCGGCCTGTTCGCCGAGACCACCACGCCCGCCGCAGTGCGGGGGGAGGGGCTCGGCCTCGCCGCCCAGGCCGGGGCGGTGATCGCCGACGCGGAGTTCGTGCAGTTCCACCCGACGGCCATGGACTTCGGCGTCGATCCGGCCCCGCTGGCCACCGAGGCCCTGCGGGGCGAAGGGGCCCGGCTGGTGGACCGCAACGGCCGACCCTTCATGCCCGACCATGACCCGCGGGGGGAGCTGGCGCCCCGGGACGTGGTCGCCCGGGCCATCCATCGCCAGCGGCGGACGGGGGGCGGGGCCTTCCTCGACTGCCGCGAGGCCGTGGGCGAGCATTTTCCGGAGGCCTTTCCCGGGGTCTTCGCCGCCTGCATGGCCCATGGTCTTGACCCCCGGATCACGCCGATCCCCGTGGCCCCGGCGGCGCACTATCACATGGGCGGGGTGGAGACGGACGCGGACGGGGCCACCAGCGTGCCCGGCCTCTATGCGGCGGGGGAGTGTGCCTCCACCGGCGTGCACGGGGCCAACCGGCTGGCGTCCAACAGCCTGCTGGAGGCCGCCGTCTTCGGACGCCGCGCCGGCCGGGCCGCCGCCGCCTTCGAAGCCTCTGCAACCCCTCCGGTTGCTGCCCAGCCGGCACCGGACCTGCCGGACGCGGCGCTCCACGACCTGCGCCGCAGCCTCAGCCGCGAGGCCGGGGTCGAGCGCAGTGCCGAGGGCCTGAGCCGGGTGCTGGCGCAGATCGACGATCTCGCCCGGACCTTCGGCGAGGCCCCGACCCTGACCGCCGCCCGGCTGATCGTTTCCGGGGCCCTGGCCCGGCGGGAAAGCCGCGGGGCCCACTTCCGCACCGACCATCCGGCGCCCGCGACGACGGCGAAGCACACGCGCACCCGTTCCGGTTCGGTGGACCGGGTCGAAGCCTGCCCCTCCGCGGCCCCCGCCACAGACCTGCCCCCAGGAGAAAGCCCCCCATGCTCAGCCTGCCTGACCTCCTGATCCGCCCCATCGTGGAACAGGCGCTTGCCGAGGACCTGGGCCGGGGCGGGGACCTGACCGCGGCCCTGATCCCGGCGGAGGAGACCCTGACCGCGGTGCTGGCCGCCCGGCGTCCCGGTCGGGTGGCGGGCATTGCCTGCGCCCGTCTGGCCTTCGCCGCCCTGGACCCCAATGCCCAGTTCGAGGCCCGCCTGGCCGACGGGGACGCGGTCGCTGCCGGGGACGTCATCGCCTGGGTCAGCAGTGACGCCCGCTCGGTCCTGAGCGCCGAACGCACGGCCCTGAACCTGCTCGGCCGCCTGTCCGGCATCGCCACCCTGACCGCGGCCTATGTGGCGGCGGTGAAGGGGACGGATGCGGTGATCGTCGACACCCGCAAGACCACGCCGGGTCTGCGGGCCCTGGAGAAGTTCGCCGTCCGCTGCGGCGGCGGGGTCAATCACCGGTTCGGGCTGGATGACGCCATCCTGATCAAGGACAACCACGTGGCGGCCTGCGGCGGCGTGACCCAGGCGCTGGAGCGGGCCCGGCACGTGGCCGGTCACCTGACCCCGATCGAGGTGGAGGTGGACACGCTCGACCAGTTCGACGAGGCCCTGGCCTTTGCCCCGGACGTGATCATGCTGGACAACTTCACCCTGCCGGACCTGGCGGAGGCCGTGCGCCGCTGTCAGGGTCGTGTCCGGCTGGAAGCGTCCGGCGGCGTCAGCCTCGACACCGTGGCCGCCATCGCCGCCACGGGGGTGGACGCCATCAGCGTCGGGGCCCTGACCCACTCGGCCCCGGTGCTGGACATCGGCCTCGACGCGGTCTGAGGCTTCCTAGAACAGGCGCTTGCCGTCCGCCGTCGGCAGGCGGGTCCCCAGAAGTCCCGCCACGGTCGGGGCAATGTCGCGCATGTCGATCTCACCCAGGGCCCCGTGCACGGGCACGCCGGGGCCGTTGACGAGGAAGGTCGCGCGCATTTCCGGGAAGGCCGGGGCATAACCGTGCATGCCCTTCACCGGGCTCGGCCCCACCGCCGGACCCAGCGGGTCCTTGCCCATCTCGTAGCCCAGCCTGAAGCCGATCAGGTACTGGTAGTCGGTTGCGCCGCCCAGCCTGGCGATCCGGTCCTCGCCCATCACCTCATCGATGCCAAGCTCCGGATTGGCCTTCAGCTTGTCCAGCAGGGCCTCCACCCGGGCGCGGACGGCCTTGTCCTGCGGATGAGCGAGCTTCACCTCCGCTGCGCCGCCGGCGAACCAGGGTTCGGCCTCCCAGGAGGTGATCTCCCGCTTGGCCAGGTCGATATGGATCAGGCCCGCCTGGACGAAGGGGGCGATCAGATTGACGTCATGGGCGACGGGCGCGAAGCCGTGGTCGGAGACGATCACCACCACCAGACCCGGCTGGGCCTTTCGGGCAGCCGCGACCAGACGGCCCACGGCCGCGTCGATCCGCTCCAGCGCCGCATGGGCCTCGGGCGTGTCCGGGCCGCTCTCGTGCTGCACATGGTCGAGGCCGGTGAGATAGACGGTGGCAAAGCCGGGGGCGTCCTCCGCCATCAGCGTCTCGGCGAACCGGGCTCGGATCTCGTCGCCTTCGACGCTTTCGTCGATGCCCTGGGCGTAGGGGCCAAGCTTCGCCTCCAGCCGTTCGGTCAGGCCGCGGGTGGCGAGCGCCCGGTTCAGCTTGCGGTCGTCCTCGGTCCCCGTGCGCCAGAGCTGCGGCAGGTTCAGGTCGATGCCGCGGGCCCCCACGCTCACCGGCCAGTGGACATTGGCGACCTTGAGCCCGGCCTCGTGCGCGGCCTCCCACAGGGTGGGGACCTTGATGTCCTCCGCATACCAGTACCAGCCGGTCTGGTTCTTCACATAGGGATCGAAGGTCAGGTTGCTGGCAATGCCGTGCTTCACCGGCCAGACCCCGGTGATCAGGGTGGTGTGGCTGGGATAGGTGAGGGTCGGCAGCACCCCGCGCACGCCCGTGGCATAGGCCCCGCCCCGGGCCAGCCCTTGCAGGTTCGGCACCTTCAGGCCGCGGGCGTCCGCCTGCAGGATATCCGCAGGGCGCAGGCCGTCGATGGAGATCATCAGCACGGGCGCGGCCAGGGCGTGACCGGCGATCAGGCTGACCAGCCCGGCAATGAGGCAGGACACGAGGCGCATGGGACTGTGATCTCCGACGAAGCACGGTGGATAGCCGCCCATGACGACGGGTCCGTGACACCCTGGCAAGGCCTTTGTCGCCGTCGGCTCTCAGAACAGGCCCAGCGCCTTGAGGCTGACCACCCCGTCGCGGCCGACGACGATGTGGTCGTGGATGGTGATCTTGAGCGGGCGGGCGGCCTCCACGATCTCCCGGGTCATGGCGATGTCGGCGGACGACGGCGTGGGATCGCCCGACGGGTGGTTGTGCACCAGGATGAGGGAGGAGGACGACAGCTCCAGCGCCCGGCGCATGATCTCCCGGGGATAGACCGGGGCATGGTCGACGGTGCCCTGGCCCAGCATCTCGTCGCTCTGCAGCTGGTTCTTGCGGTCGAGGAAGATCACCCGGAACTGCTCCCGCCGTTCCTGGGCGAGGGAGACGCGGACATAGGCGATCAGCGCCGACCAGGACGAGATCACCGGCCGCTTGCGGGCCTCCGCCCGGGCCGCGCGCACGGCCAGTTCCTGGGCGATCTTCAGGTCCTGCGCCGTGGCATCGCCGATGCCCGGGCATTGGGCCAGTTCCCCCTCCGGCGCGCCCATCACCTCGGCCAGGCCACCGAAGTGGGCCATCAGGGCCTTGGCCAGGGGTTTGACGTCCCCCCGGGGCAGGGTGCGGAACAGATAGAGCTCCAGCAGCTCATAGTCCGGAAGCGCGGCAAGGCCCGCTGTCCGGGCCCGCTGGCGAAGCCTCAGCCTGTGGCCCGCAAGGCCGGGGTCTGCGTGCGTCCGGGGCATGGCGGCCAGAGTGGCGCGCCCGGGACGCCGGCGGCAAGAGGCGAAAAGGTCGCGGGGCCGGTCAGGTCTCGATCAGGGGCTGGAACTGGCCGGTGGGCGAGGCGGTGAAGATCTCCACCCCCGTCTCGGTGACGCCGACGCTGTGCTCGCACTGGGCGGACAGGGACTTGTCCCGGGTGACCGCGGTCCAGCCGTCGGACAGGACCTTCACCTCCTTGCGGCCGAGATTGATCATCGGCTCCACGGTGAAGAACATGCCGGGCTTCAGGACCTCCCCCGTGCCCGGGCGGCCGAAGTGCATGACATTGGGGGCGTCGTGGAACACCCGCCCGACCCCGTGGCCGCAGAAGTCGGCGACGACAGAGCAGCGCTGCGCCTCCACATAGCTCTGGATGGCGTGGCCGACGTCCCCCAGCCGCGCGCCGGGCTTCACAGCCGCCAGGCCGAGCTCGAGGCCCTTGTAGGTGATGTCCACCAGCCGCTTGGCCCGGGGGGAGACCTTGCCGACCCCGTACATCCGGCTGGTATCCCCGTGCCAGCCATCGACGATCACCGTCACATCGATATTGACGATGTCGCCTTCCCGCAGGGCGCGGGGGCCCGGAATGCCGTGGCAGACCACGTGGTTGATGGAGGTGCAGACGGTGTGCTTGTAGCCGCGATAGCCGAGGCAGGCGGGCAGCGCCCCGTGATCCAGCACGAAGGTGCGGCAAAGGTCGTCCAGCGCCTCCGTCGTCACGCCGGGCTGCACATGCGGGCCGATCATGTCGAGACACTCCGCCGCCAGCTTGCCGGCGCGGCGCATGCCCTCGAAATCGGCGGCGCTGTGCAGCTTGATGGCCCCGTCGCGGTACGGGGCGTCTTGGAGGTCGGTCATGGGCGGGCTCGCAGGGCAGGGACGTCCCTCAGAATAGGGACTTTCCCCGCCAAGCGAAAGGGACCGCCTTTCGCCCCCTCAGGACTGCAGCGGGTCCGGGCCGTACTTGTTGGGACCGGGAGTGCCGGGCAGGCAGTTGAACACCAGGGTGACCAGGCCGCCGATGATGGTCAGGTTGATCAGCAGCCACCAGGCCGACCGCTCCGTGTCGTGCAGGCGACGGAAGGCCAGGCCCAGGGACGGCAGCAGCACCGCGAGGGAGAACAGGGCCCCCAGCGCATTGATGTGGAAGCTGCCAGTGCTGGAATGGAACAGCATCAGGTCGACGATGTTCAGGGCCATGCTGACCAGGAAGGTGAACAGCACGAAGTACCAGTATTCCGAGCGCGACGCCCGGCCCTCGAAATTCACATAGTTGCGGAAACCGCTCTGGATCGCCTGCTGGAAGGTCATGTCTGCCCCGCTGTCCTGGCCGTCGCGGTCGCGTCCGGCCCTGTGGTGGTCGCCGCTACGCCGTCCGAATTGATCCGGGCCTACAGCCGGTCAGGTGCCGGGGAAAACGACCGGCAGACGATGGGAGAGGCTAACCCGATCGGTGGCGATCGTACAGCCATAGGCCAGCACCTCGACGCCTGCCTTGAGCGCATCGCCCAGGGCCGCGGCAAAACCGGGGTCGAGGTCCGCCGCCGCCGTCACCCGGTCGCAGTCGGTGCGCTGGACCACGAACAGGGCCACGGCCCGGTCCCCCGCCGCCACCCGGGCCGACAGCTCCCGCAGATGCCGGGCGGAGCGCGCGGCGACACAGTCGGGGAACTCCGCCAGGCCCGGCTGTCGCATCAGGTGGACGTTCTTGATCTCCAGCCAGCAGGGGGGCGCGCCGTCCCGCTCCAGCAGGAAGTCGACGCGGCTCTTCTCCCCGTACTTCACTTCGGGCCGCACCCGGTCATAGCCTGCCACCTCCGCGATCCCGTCCCGGGCCAGGGCCTCGGCCACCAGCCGGTTGGGGTGCATGGTGTTGATGCCCACGAGACCTCCGTCCACCTCCACCAGTTCCAGGGTCAGGGGCAGCTTGCGGGTGGGAGACGCGCTGCGGGACAGCCACACGGTGAGGCCAGGACCCGCCAGGCCCAGCATCGCCCCGGGGTTCGGGCAGTGCACGGTGGTTTCGGATCCATCCGCCTCCAGCACCACATCGGCCAGGAACCTTTTGTAGCGGCGGACCAGGGTGGCCTTCTCCAGTGGTTGCGTGAAGTCCATGGTCCGCCTAGGTCTCTGTCCTTGAGTGAATGCGCTGCACCAGCGTCCATAGAGGGGAACGTGCCCGATGGCGAGCCAAGCATCCGACCGAGTGACCGCCGCGGTCCTGATCATCGGCGACGAGATCCTGTCCGGCCGGACCCAGGACGTGAACCTGAACGCCATCGCCACCTATCTGGGGGCCTATGGCGTCGATCTGGCGGAGGCGCGGGTGGTGGCCGACGACGAGGGGGACATCATCGCCGCCCTCGATGCCCTGCGCACCCGCTACGACTATGTGGTGACCACCGGCGGCATCGGCCCCACCCATGACGACATCACCGCCGACTGCGTGGCCAAGGCCTTCGGCGTCGAGCTGGAGGAGGATGCGGAGATCATCGCCGCCATGACCGCCCGCTTCGGCGAGCCGCCGAACGCGGCCCGGCGGCGCATGGCGCGCATCCCCGTGGGCGGGTCGAAGGTGGTCAATCCGGTGAACGGCCCGCCGGGCTTCCAGATCGGCAATGTGTTCGTGCTGGCGGGCGTGCCCTCGATCATGCGCGGCATGCTGCAGGACGTGGGTCACCGGCTGAAGGGCGGCACGGTGGTGATCGCCCGCACGGTCCGGGTGGAAGGCTTCGGCGAGGGGGTCATCGCCGCGCCGCTGGAGGCGGTGGCGAAGAACCACCCGACCGAGTCCCTGGGCAGCTATCCGTTCTTCTCCGCCGACGGCTACGGGGCGAACCTCGTCATCCGCGGCCGGGATGCGGAGGAGGTGGAAGCCACCGTGGTGGAGCTGATCGCCGCCCTGGAAGCCGTGGGCGTCACCAACATCAACCGCGTGGACGCCTGAGGCCTTCCGTCAGGCCTGCATGGTCCAGCCTTCGACGCCCATGGCCGCCTGGCGCAGGGCTTCGGAACGGGTGGGGTGGGGGTGGCAGGTCCGCGCCACGTCTTCCGACGCCGCCCCGAACTCCATGGCCACGCAGTATTCCCCGATCATCTCCCCCACCTGCGGGCCCAGCATGTGCACCCCCAGGATCCGGTCGGTGGTGGCATCGGCCAGCACCTTCACGAAGCCCTCGGCCTCATGGTTCACCTTGGCCCGGCTGTTGGCGGTGAAGGGGAACTTGCCGACCTTGTAGGCCACGCCCGCGGCCTTCAGCTCCTCCTCGGACTTACCCACCCAGGCCACTTCCGGGTAGGTGTAGACCACGCCGGGGATGATGCCGTAGTTCACGTGACCGGCCTTGCCCGCAATCAGCTCGATGCAGGCCACGCCCTCGTCCTCGGCCTTGTGCGCCAGCATCGGCCCATAGGTCACGTCACCGATCGCCCAGACGCCGGGGGCAGCGGTGCGGAAATGGTCGGTGGCGATGAAGCCCCGGGCGTCGGTGGCAAGGCCCACGGACTCAAGGCCGAGGCCCGCCGTCACCGGGCGACGACCCACCGCCAGCAGCACCACGTCCGCCGTCAGGCTCTCCGCCGGGCCGCCGGCCACGGGCTCGAAGCTCAGGGTGACCCCGGTGGCCGAGGTCTTGGCCCCGGTGACCTTCTGACCCAGGCGGAAGGTGATGCCCTGCTTGGTCATGGACCGCTGGAAGGCCTGGGCCAGTTCCGCGTCCGCGCCGGGCAGGGTGCGGTCGAGATATTCCACCACCGTGACCTCCGCCCCCAGGCGCCGCCAGACCGAGCCCAGCTCCAGCCCGATGACCCCGGCGCCGATGACGATCATCGACTTCGGCACGGCGGAGAGGGCCAGCGCCCCGGTGGAATCGACGATCCGCGCCTGGTCCACCTCGACGCCGGGCAGACGGGACGGCTCGGACCCCGTGGCGATGACGATGTTGCGGGCGTCGAGCACAGTGTCCCCGCCGGCACCCGTGACCGTGACCTTGCCCGGTCCGGTGATGCGGCCGAAGCCCTTGATCCACTCGACCTTGTTCTTCTTGAACAGGAATTCGATGCCCTTGGTCAGGGCCCCGACGCTGTCGCCCTTCTGCTTCTGCATCTGGGCAAGGTCGAGCTCGACCGCGCCCTTGATGCCCAGGCTGGCAAAGTCCTTGCGCGCCAGCTCGTAGAGTTCGGAGGCGTGCAGCAGCGCCTTGGACGGGATGCAGCCGACGTTCAGGCAGGTGCCGCCCAGGGTCGCGCGGCCCTCGACACAGGCCACCGACAGACCCAGCTGACCGGCCCGGATGGCCGCATTGTACCCGCCCGGCCCGCCGCCGATGATGACCACGTCGTATTGCGCCATGAGACTATTCCCGGTCTGACCGCAGATTGCAGAATGAGGGAGTGATATAGGCGATCTTGGCCGGGACGCGATGCGAAAATGTGCGCAAAAGGCTCGAGGATCGTCTCAGACCCGTCGGATCAGGAGGTGCGCTTCCAGATGATCGACTTGCAGATGGGCGCGATCACGCAGCCGGTCATCTTGAGGGTGCTCTCGTCGATCAGCTCGATCCGGCCCTTGTAGGTGTGGCCGTCCTGCGGCCGGTAGATGGAGCCGCCGGTCCAGACCTTCGGCCCGCCGGTGAAGCCCTGCAGCACCTCGATCCCGGTCAGGGGGCGGTTGCGCAGCGCCGGGTCCGGGTTCTTCGAATCCCGCAGGGTGGAGACCGTGGCCTTCTCCTCCGGCGTGGGCAGGCCGCGACCGCAGAGCCTGGGGCCGCAGTCATAGATCTCGATGATGCCGTCCTCGTCGTGGCTGCGCCACTGGCCGGCCGCCGGACTGGCGCTGGCCGCGGGGGCGGCACTGACCAGTAGCACGCCGGTCAGGAGGGCGGGGATGAGGGGGAGGGGGGCGGACGTCATTCGATGATTCCCGTGGCCGTGGGGAGGGGGCGGAAGTCTAGATAGGCCCGCAGGGCCGCGGCAAGATGGTCGAATGTCACGCGCACCCGCCGGTTGCGCCGCTGGTCCTCGTGCATGGCAAGCCAGACGTCCAGGTGAAAGCGCACCGTCTCCTCAAGCACCGGCTGCAGCTCCGGCCATTGCCGGGCCAGGGGGGCCTGGCAGACACCGATGCCGCCCCCGGCCCGCAGCACGGCCAGCTGGGCGAGGTCGCTGTCGCTGCGGAAGCGGAACAGGCTGCGGTCCCAGGCCGGATCGACGTCCAGCGCCCGGGCGGCGGCGGCATTGCGATCGAAGCCGATCAGGGTGTGGGCGGACAGCTCCTCCAGGCTCTGCGGGGTGCCGCGGCGGGCCAGATAGGCGGTGTGGGCATGCAGGCCCAGGGCCACCCGGCCGATCTGGCGGGCGATGACGGCATTCTGCTCCGGCCGTACCATGCGCACCGCGATGTCCGCGTCCCGGCGCAGCAGGTCCTCGGAACGGTTGGTGAGGGCGAGTTCCACCACCAGGGCGGGATGCGCGGCCTGCAGCGCCGCCACCAAGGGTGGCAGGACCACGCCGCCGATGATCTCGCTGGCGGTGATCCGCACCACGCCGGCGGTCTCGTCCCGCCCGGCGCTGGCGCTGCGCAGCAGGGCCTCGGCCGCCGAGGCCATGCCCTGGGCGTCGGGCACCAGGTCCTGTCCCGCCTCGGTCAGGGTCAGACCCGCAGGGGAGCGGACGAACAGGCTGAGACCGAGCGCGCGCTCCAGCGCATCGATCTGGCGGCCCAGCGTCGGCTGGGTCTGGCCGATCTGCCGGGCGGCCGCGCTCAGGCTGCCGGTCTGCGCCACCGCCAGAAAGGCGCGGTAGTGGTCCCAGCTGACGGCGGCGCGGCTCATGACCCGTATGTCCTCATGCAGAAATGCATAGCCTCTCCCCCATGCTCGATTGTTTTCAAAGGTGCAAGCCTGTGCGTCAATGGGGCCTCGGATGTCGGACGCGGGGCGAGGGCGCAGGATCATGTTTGTCGGACACTATGCGGCGGCGCTGGCCGCCAAGGCGGCGGAGCCCCGGGCCCCGCTGTGGAGCTACATCGTCGCCAGCCAGCTGGTGGACTGGGGTTGGAGCTGTCTGGTCATGGCCGGGGTGGAGAAGCTGCATCTCGATCCCTCCCTGCCGGGCAGTCATCTGGTGCTGGACGAGATGCCCTGGACCCACAGCCTGCCGGGGGCGCTGGCCTGGTCGGTGGGCGGGGCACTGCTCGGGCGGTTCGTGCTGCGGGTGCCGTGGGCCGCGGCGGCCATGCTGGGGGCCGTGGTCTTCTCCCACTGGCTGGGGGACCTCCTGGTGCATCGCCCCGACCTGCTGCTCTATCCCGGCGGGCCGAAGCTGGGGCTGGGCTTCTGGAACTATCCGATGCCGGAGCTGATCCTGGAGCTGGGCCTGGTGGCCGTGACCGCCGTGCTCTGGACAGGTCAGCGCAAGGCGGAGGGGCGTCACGCCTGGCCCGCGGCCCTGTTCGTCGGCCTGCTGGTCGGCCTGCAGATGATCAATGCCCTGCTGCCCGGCGACGGCGCGCCGGAGGCCATGGCCCGCACGGCCCTGCTGGCCTACATCGCCACGGCCGTCTGGGCCTGGTGGATGGACCGCCATCCGGCCCCCGGCCGACGGGTGGTCTAGAGGGGCGACCTAGAGGGGCGCGCAGGCCTCCGCCAGCCAGGCGGCGACGGGGGCGGGGACCAGGGGGGCGATCTCCCGCACGACCCGGGCGTGATAGGCATCGACCCAGTCGCGCTCGTCCGTCGTCAGCCGGGCGACCACGATCAGGTGGCGGTCGAAGGGGGCGAGGGTCAGGGTCTCGAAGCCGTGCATCGGTCGCTCGCCGCCGGGCACGGGCTCGGCGGGGGTGACCACCTGCAGGTTCTCGATCCGGATGCCGAAGGCCCCTTCCTTGTAGTAGCCCGGCTCGTTGGACAGGATCATGCCGGGCAGCAGGGCCACGCTGTTGGCGGCCCTTGCGATGCGCTGCGGCCCTTCGTGGACCCCCAGATAGCTGCCCACCCCGTGACCGGTGCCGTGGTCATAGTCGAGGCCCCGCTCCCACAGGGCCGCGCGGGCCAGCACGTCCAGGGCATGACCGGTCACCCCCGGCGGGAACCGCACCCGGGACAGGGCGATGTGGCCCTTGAGGACGAGGGTGTAGCGGTCCCGCATCTCGCCGCTGGGGGTGCCGATGGCCACGGTGCGGGTGATGTCGGTGGTGCCGTCCAGGTACTGGGCCCCGGAATCCACCAGCAGCAGGTCGCCTGAGCGGGCCCGGCGGTTGGTCTTGCGGGTGGGGCGATAGTGGATCACGGCCCCGTTGGGACCGGCCCCGGCAATGGTGTCGAAGGACAGGTCCCGAAGCTGGCCCGTCTCGGCGCGGAAGCCTTCCAGCTTCGTCACCGTCTCGATCTCGTCCGGCGGGGTGGTCTGCCCCTCCGTCGCCAGCCAGTGGAGGAAGCGCGCGACCGCCGCCCCGTCCCGCACATGGGCGGAGCGGGCACCGGCCACCTCCACCGGGTTCTTGGCGGCCCTTGGCAGGGCACACGGGTCGGCCCCGCGCAGCACGATGCCCCCCGCCGCGGCCACCGTGTCGAAATACCAGGCCGAGGCATTGGCCGGATCCAGCAGCACCCGCTTGCCGGCCAGCGCCTTCAGGGCGGGAACCAGGGCTTCGGGGGGCAGGAGTTCGGTGGCATTGCCGAGCCAGGCGGGGAGGTCTTCCGTCACCTTGCCCGGATCGAGGAACAGCTTGGCCTGGCCGTCGGCCCCGACGATTGCCTGGCCGAGGGGCAGGGGTGAGCGGATCACGTCCCCGCCGCGGATGTTGAACAGCCAGGCGAGCGAGGTCGGGCCGGTCAGCACCGTCACATCCGCCCCCGCCTCGGCAATGGCCTGGGAGATCCGGGTGCGCTTGGCGGCGGCGGTCTCGCCGGACATGGCCTCCGGATGCGGCACGACGGGGGCGAGGGGCTGGGGCGGCCGGTCCGCCCAGGCAAGGTCCAGGGGGTTGGGATCGACGGCCACGAGGCGGGCCCCCGCGCGCTGGGCCGCGGCCTTCAGCCGGTCCAGGCTGTCCGGCGTGTGCAGGCGGGCGTCATAGCCCACCGTCTGGCCGGGCTTCAGCTCCCGCTCCAGCCAGAGCGCCACGCCGCCCTCCACCAGGTCGTGATAGGTGAACAGGCGGCTGTCCACCTGGGCCCGGACCTGCAGGGTGTAGCGGCCGTCGGTGAACATGGCGGCGCGGTCGCGCATCACCACCGCCGCCCCGGCCGAGCCGGTGAAGCCGGTGGCGAAGGCCAGCCGGTCGTTGGCCGCCGGCAGGTATTCGTTGTTGTACTCGTCCTCGTGCGGGACGATCAGCCCGTCGAGGCCCGCCGCGGCGATGGCCGTGCGGATGAGGGGCAGGTGCTTCTCGCCGAAGCTGGGGTCGGCATGGTCATCAAAGGTCTGGAACATGCGGCGAAACTAGCGCCGCCGCTGCCTTTGGACCAGAGCCTAAACGCGTTGCGCCGGGGCGGGCCTCTGCCGGGCCTTGCGCACGACCAGCGTCGCCCAGGCGTCCCGGCGGACCCGGCCGACCAGGCGGAAGCCCCGGTTCAGATAGGCGGCCCGGACATAGCGCTCCTGCGTCCGCAACAGGCCCGAAAGGATCGCCACGCCGCCGGGCTTCAGCGCGCCCTTGATCGGCTGGGCGAGACTGACCAAGGGGCGGGCCAGGATGTTGGCGAAGACGAGGTCATAGGGCGCATGGGACGACACCAGGGTGTGGCCGAGGCCAGACGCATGGACGAACCGCGCGCGCACCTTGTTCACCTTGGCATTCTCCCGGGAGATCCGCACCGACACCCGGTCGATGTCGGTGCCCACGGCCACCTCCGCCCCCGTGCGCGCGGCGGCGATGGCCAGCACGCCGGTCCCGGCCCCCACGTCCAGCACCCGCTCGAACCGCCGCTGGCGCTTCAGCAGCCGGTGATAGGCGATGAGGCAGCCCACCGTCGTGCCGTGGTGGCCGGTGCCGAAGGCCGCGCCGGCCTCGATGCGCAGATTGACCGCGTTCACCGGTGCGCGGCCCCGGTCATGGACCCCGAAGATGAAGAAGCGACCGGCGCGGACCGGCGGCAGGCCGGAGAGCGCCATGGCCAGCCAGTCGGCATCGGCCAGCACCTCCGTCGTGACCGTCAGACCCGGATGGTCGGCCAGCACTGTCTCGAGGGCCGTCACCTCCTCCGGCTCGGTGGGATAGGCGTCGATCCGCCACAGGCCGTGATCCTCGTCCTCCTCCAGGATGGAGTAGGTGGCCCCCTCCAGCAGGGGATGGGCGTCGATGTCGCGGGCGGCGGCCTCGGCGAGGGCGCGGGGGCCGCGGGCGATGATCTGCAGGGCGGGGTCGAGAACCATGGCGGTGCTCTAGCGGTTCCGGTGCCTCCGGCAAAGGCTTTCGTGCAGCCCGGCCGGTGCGTAACCCGTTTGTTAACCATGTTCGCCGCAACTCGACGCAGGGTGGGGACCTTGTCCCGACTCACTTATTGACTGCGTTGTACGCTCCCACGGGGATTTTTCGCATGAACGGGACTCAGGTGCTTGATCTCGGCCGGGACGCCATCTGGCTGACCATCCAGCTGGCGGCGCCGATGCTCATCGTCGGCCTGCTGGTCGGCGTGGTGGTGGGGCTGCTGCAGACCCTGACCCAGATCCAGGAGCAGACCCTGATCTTCGTGCCGAAGGTGGTGGCGGTGTTCATCGCGCTGCTGGTGTCCATGCCGCTGATGGGGGTCTTGATGGCGGACTTCATGCACAAGATCGCCAACCAGATCGCCGGGCTCTGACCGGGGAGGGGGGAGACGCCAGATGGAGCATTATGCCCTCGCGTCCCAGGTCTATGGCGGTGCCCTGATCTTTGCCCGGCTGGGCTCGTTCTTCGTGGCCATGCCCGGGGTCGGGGAGAGCACGGTGCCTACCAACATCCGGCTGGCCTTCGCCTTCATCGTCACCATCGCCCTCTATCCGGCGCTCGCGGGCAACCTCCCGGCGGAGCCGTCGGACGTCTGGTCCATGACCTTCCAGATCGTGGCGGAGATCGTGATCGGGCTGGCGCTCGGCACGCTGCTGCGGATGTTCACCCAGTCCCTGGCGGTGGCGGGGGAGGTGATCTCCCTGCAGACGACCCTGTCCTTCGCCCAGACCACCAATCCGCTTCAGGCCCAGCCGACGGCGTCGGTGACCACCTTCCTGACCCTGGTGGGACTGACGGCCATCTTCGCCACGGACCTGCATGAACTGTTCATCGCGGGCATCGTCCATTCCTACCAGATGTTCCCCCCCGGGCACGGCGTGCCCATGGCGGACTTCAACCGGGCCGCGGTGAAGCTGATGGGCGACACCTTCGGCCTGGGCGTCCAGCTGGCCGCGCCGGTGCTGATCTTCAGCCTGGTGTTCAACATCGCCGCGGGTCTGGTGGCCCGGGTCATGCCGCAGTTCCAGATCTTCTTCATCGCCACGCCGCTGACCGTCCTTCTGGGGCTGGCCGTGTTCGCCATGAGCCTCGGCGGCATGGGCATGGTCTGGATCGAGCGGTATCGCGCCCTTGCCGGTCAGTGGGTCTAGGCCATGGCCGAGGACACCACCGACCAGGCCTCCCGCACAGAAGATCCCAGTGCCAAACGCCTTGCCGACGCGCGGGAAAAGGGCGACGTCGCCAAGTCTCCGGACGTGGCGCCGCTGATGGCGCTGGCGGCGGCCTCCATGGTCAGCCTGATCTACGGAGGCGACATTGCCCGGGCGATCTCGGCTGAGCTTCTGCCCTTCATCGCCCATCCGGACGCCTTCGACCTCACCGGCCTTGGCGGGCAGTCCGTCGCGCTCCAGGCCCTGCGGGCGGGGCTTCCGGTGGTGGGGGTGCTGGTCGCCGCGGCCGTGGCGGGGCTGGCCGGCAATGTGCTGCAGACCGGCCTGATCTGGGCCCCCGCCAAGCTGGAGCCGGACTTCGGCAAGCTCAATCCCATGACGGGGCTCGGGCGGCTGTTCGGCATCGACGGCCTGGCCCAGACCTTCAAGTCGTTCCTGAAGCTGGTGGCCGTGGGGCTGATCGCCTGGTGGATCATCGCACCGAAGGCCGGGGCCCTGTCGATGATGGCGGGTCTGGAGATCACCGCCATCCTGCCGGTGGCGGTGGACGTGATCCGTCAGGTGCTGCTGGCGGTGCTGGCCATGATGGCGGCGGTGGCAGGCATCGACTGGTTCTGGCAGCGGCAACGCTTCATGACCCGCATGCGCATGAGCCGGGAGGAACTGAAGCAGGAAAACAAGGACATGGAGGGCGATCCTCACGTGAAGCAGCGTCGCCGCCAGATCCAGTTCCAGCGGGCGCGGCAGCGGATGATGCAGGCCGTGCCCACCGCCACCGTGGTGGTGATGAACCCGACCCACTATGCCGTGGCGCTGCGCTATGTTCAGGGCGAGACCGCCGCGCCGGAATGTGTGGCCAAGGGCGTGGACAGCCTGGCGCTTCGCATCCGGGACCTGGCACGGGAGCACGGGGTGCCGGTGATCGAGGACCCCCCCCTGGCGCGGGCCCTCTACGCCACGGTGAAGCTGGACGAGACCATTCCGACGGAGCATTTCGAGGCGGTGGCCAAGCTGATCGGCTTCATCCTCGCCCGGGCCCGGGAGCGGGCGCGACCGGCCAGGATATCCCCCGGGCTCTAGCGGCACCGGACCCCGCCCACGATTTTTTGACCTGTTGAGACCCTTTGGAAGGACCCCACCATGACCCAGAAGAGCGTCGGATCGACCGGAGCGGGGGCCGAGGCTGGCCGTCGTCGCCCGGTCACGCTCGCGGACGGGGCCGCCCTGGCCGCGGCCGGGCTGTTCCTGGTGGCGGTGCTGGCCCTGGCCGCGCCGGTCCTGCACTCGGGCAAGGCCAGCTGGCCGGCGCTGCTGCTGCTGATCGGCGTGGCGGGGACCTCGTTCCTCGGGGTCTTCGCCTTCGCCGCCGCCCATCGGCCGGAGCCGCGGCTGGACGAGCCTTCGCTGGAGGATCTGGTCAATGCACTGGCGGACCCGGCGGCAGTGGCCTCCGTCGATGGTCGCACCCTCGGTGCCAATGACGCCTGGCGCGCCGCCATGGGGTCGAGCGGGCGCCTGCCCCGCAGCGGGACCGACGGCCCGGTGATCTACGCCATTCTCCGGCGCGCAGAGGCGGGCGAGGCGGCGGAGGGCACCCTGTCCGGCGACCAGATCGTCAGCGCTGCGCGGATCGACGGCCGCCGCATTCTTGTCCGCCTGCGTGCCGCTGCGGCCCCGTCGGTGGCGGAGGCCCCCCAGGGGGTGGCAAGCCCGTCGGAGGCCGGAACCGACGCCGCCATCCCCTCCAGCCTCGATGCCTTCGCCGCCGCCTCGCCCTTCGGGGCCTGCCTGCTCAGCGGCAGCGACCCCTTTGCCGCAGTGATGGCCGACCTCAATCCGGCCCTCAGCGGTCTGACCGACGGCGCGGCGCGGCCGGGGGTTCCGTTCACGGCCATCCTCGATCCCGCGGGCATGGCCGACCTGCGGGAGCGGCTGGCCACCCGCCCGGCCGGACCGGTGGAGGTCCGACTGGCGGCGAAGCAGTCCACGGGCCAGCCGCGGATCGCGCACCTGTACCTGGCCGGAGACGCCCGGGGGCGGGTGACGGCCTTCCTGCTGGACGTGTCCGACCAGAAGCAGCTGGAACTGCAGCTGGCCCAGAACCAGAAGATGCAGGCCATCGGCCAGCTGGCCGGGGGCGTGGCCCACGACTTCAACAACCTGCTCACCGCCATCCAGCTGCGGCTGGACGAGCTGCTGCACCGCCATCCGGTGGGGGACCCCAGCTACGAGGCCCTGACCGAGATCCGCCAGACCGGGGTGCGTGCCGCCGACCTGGTGCGCAAGCTCCTGGCCTTCTCCCGCAAGCAGACGGTGCAGCGCGAGACCCTGCCGCTGGGCGAGCTGATCAGCGAGTTCGAGGTGCTGCTCCGCCGGCTCCTGCGCGAGGATGTGCGGCTGGTCACCGACTACGGCCGCGACCTGCCCTTCGTCCGCGCCGACAAGAGCCAGCTGGAGACGGCGGTGATGAACCTGGCCGTCAACGCCCGGGACGCCCTGCGCAGCCATGGCACGAATGACGGCGGCCCGGCGGAGGTGCGCATCCAGACCAAGCGCCTGACCCGGGACGAGGCGGTGAAGCTGGGCTTCCCCGCCTGCCCCGCGGAGGGCTGCGCCATGATCGAGGTGGCGGACAACGGCCCCGGCATCCCGCCGGACGCCATGGCCAAGATCTTCGAGCCGTTCTTCACCACCAAGCCGGTGGGCGAGGGGACCGGGCTGGGCCTTGCCATGGTCTATGGGGTGGTGAAGCAGGCGGACGGCTGGATCCATGTGGACTCCGCGCCGGGCAAGGGGGCGGCCTTCCGCATCTTCCTGCCGGTGCATGTGCCGCAGGCCGCCGATCCGTCGGCACCGGCCAAGGCAGCCAAGCCCAAGCCCGCCGCCCGGGACCTGTCCGGTGCCGGTCGCATCCTGTTCGTGGAGGACGAGGACGTGGTCCGGGGCGTTGCCGCCCGTCTGCTCCGCGCCCGGGGCTACGAGGTGATCGAGGCCGCGGACGGGGAGGAGGCCCTGCTGCTGGCCGAGGAGAATGCCGGAAAGATCGACCTCCTGATCTCCGACGTGATCATGCCGGGCCTGGACGGCCCGACCCTCTTGAAGAAGGCGCGCAAGTACCTGGACGGGGCACCGGTGATGTTCATCTCCGGCTATGCGGAGGCTGAGTTCTCCGACCTGCTGGAGGGGGAGACCGGGGTGACCTTCCTGGCCAAGCCGCTGGACATCAAGGTGCTGGCGGAGCGGGTCAAGCAGCAGCTGCAGGCCGCCTGACCCCGCTCGCGAGGCTTACGACCGGACGGGAACAGCCTTCCAGAAGTACCTTCTGAAACCTCGCTTTTCGTCGGTTTCCTTCAGGCGGAACATCATCTTCACGTCCATGCCGGAGTCCACGTCGCCGGGCTCCACATCGGTGATGTCCATGAAGATGCGGCCGCCGCCCTCGAACACCATCATGCCGTAGTGGTTGGGCGGGGCCATGGAGAAGGTCAGATAGTCCGCGGACCAGGACAGGATGGTCGCCCGGCGCTCCGCGAACTTGTAGGGCTCCTGGGTGTCCACCGCCGGATTGTTGGGGGCGACCGAGATGCGGGTCCGGGGGAACTGGGCGACGCCGGTCTCCCGGCAGCGGCCGCCCACCAGCCCCAGGATCTGGTCGGAGTTGCGGTAGAGGGTGGTGAGCGCGGTCTTGTTGTCCTTCTCCGCCCGCATGCCCTTGTCCCAGTCCACCAGGCCGCGGAAGGTCAGGAACTTCAGGTAGTTGGTTTCTTCCTTGCGGTCCTTCAGGCTGCCGCTGACGCCCCGGGCCGGGCGTCCCCTGGCCAGTTGGGCCGTCGTCCTCAGCACCAGGGCCTCGCAGCCCTGGCCGAACTGGGCCACCAGGATCACCTGCCCGGGGGTGGCGTCCTCGAGGGCGTGGGCCAGCATCAGCGGGCCGTGCGCCGTCCCGGCCTCGCCCATCACCGCCGCCAGATTGTCGCGCACGGCCTCCGGGCGGATGCCCAGCGCCTTGGCCAGGCTGGCCGCCTGTCCGGCAAACACGCAGGGGAAGCAGAAGTGATCCACCGCATCCGCCGTCAGACCGGCTGCGGACAGGGCCTGGCGTACGGCGGCGGGGACCAGCTTGGCGATCCCTTCGTCCCGGATCCAGCGCTCCTCCCAAGCATAGTCGATCTCCTGGTCCGCGGCGCGGAAGTGGTCGACGAAGTCCGCCGTGACCACGCCCCGGCCCAGAAGCTCGGCACAGCCGGGGCCGTCCCCCACCAGGAAGGCCGCGCCGGCGTCTCCGAAGTCCAGTTCCTGGGCGGAGGCCGCACGGGTGCGGCGCATCTCTCCGGTGACAACCAAAGTGGCCGGACCCTTGTCCTCCAGGGCATCGCCCAGCGCCCCGAGCGCCGCGCGCTGGGAACCGCCCACGTCGCTGGAACGGATGTCCCCGTCCAGCGTCAGGGCCGCGGCGGCGATCCCGGCGTTCAGCCGGTCGGCAAACGGGGCGGTGGTGGAGGCGAACACCAGGCGGCGCACATGGCTGCGGTCATCCTCGGGCCCCAGGGCGTCGCGGGCCGCCTCCACCGCCATGGTCAGGGCGTCCTCGTCCCAGGCGGCCATGGACCGCTCCCCCTTGCCCTTGCCGGCGAGGTTGGGGGCGACCCAGGCATTGGCGGTGGTGACCGCGCGCCGGCTCAGGCGAAGGCGCGGGACATAGGCCCCCCAGGCAAGAATGGCAGCCATTCGGATCGTCTCCCCTGTCGTTTCTTGTCCGTTGTCGTCGTGAGCCTCGCCGGGTCCGTCAGGCGGCGGACTGGGCCGCCTCCAGGCCCAGGATCATGTCGGAGGCCTTCTCGGCGATCATGATGGTGGGCGCGTTGGTGTTGCCGGACACCAGCCGCGGCATGATGGAGGCATCCACCACCCGCAGCCCCTCGACCCCGTGCACCCGCAGCTGCGGATCCACCACCGCCTGCGGCCCGTGGCCCATCTGGCAGGTGCCCACCGGGTGATAGATGGTGGTGCCGCTGGCCTTGGCGAATTCCAGCAGGTGCCGGTCGGTCTTGAAGGCGGGGCCGGGCTGCATCTCGTGGTCCACATAGGGGGCCAGCGCCGGCTGGGTGCCGATGCTGCGTCCGATCCGCAGGGACGCCACCGCCACCTGCTGGTCGATCGGGTCGGAGAGGTAGTTGGCGAAGATGGACGGATGCACCGTCGGGTCCGGCGACTTGATCCGGATGTGTCCGCGGCTCTCGGGGCGCAGCTGGCAGGGGGCGATGGTCAGGCCGGGCTCGGCTTCCAGCTCCATCTTCTGCTCGGCGGCCAGCTTCTCCATGTCCATGGTGGCGGGCAGGATGTGGTACTGGATGTCCGGGGCGGCGAGTTCGGGCCTCGACTTGCAGAAGACGGCGATGTGGGCGGCGGACAGGGTCAGCAGGCCCTTGCGCTGGAACACGTATTTCAGTGTTTCGCCCAGGAAGCGGGTGCCGCGGGTCAGCTCGTTCACCGAGATCACCCCCGGCTTCAGGCGATAGCGCACCCCCATGACATAGTGGTCCTGCAGGTTCTCGCCGACGCCGGGCAGGTCCGCGACCACCTCGATGCCGTGCTCCTGCAGCAGCTGGCCCGGGCCGATGCCGGACAGCTGCAGAAGCTGGGGCGTGTTGACCGCCCCGCCGGACAGGATCACCTCGCGACGGGCGCGGACCGTGCGGGTCAGGCCGTCCTGGGAGAACTCCACCCCCGTGGCGCGCTTGCCGGTGAACAGCACCCGACGGGCGAGGGCGTTGGTCTCCACCTGCAGGTTGGTGCGGTGCATGACCGGATGCAGATAGGCGACAGCGGCGGAGCAGCGCTGGCCGTTCTTCACCGTCAGCTGGTAGTAGGACGCGCCTTCCTGGCTCTCGCCATTGACGTCCTTCACCACCGGAATGCCCGCCTGGCCGCAGGCGTCGAGCACGGCGTCGGACACCGGATGCCGGGTGGTGACGTCGGAGACGTTCAGCGGACCGCCCGTGGCATGGTCCCCGTCGGCCCCGCGCTCCTGATTCTCCGACCGCAGGAAATAGGGGCGGACGTTTTCCCAGGACCACCCCTCGCAGCCCAGCTGGCGCCAGTTGTCGTAGTCCGCCTGCTGCCCGCGGATGTAAAGCAGGCCGTTGATCGACGAGGAGCCGCCCAGCACCTTGCCCCTGGGCCACACATGCGGCCGGTTGCCGGAGGTGGGGTCGGGTTCGGTGGTGTAGAGCCAGTTGACCTTCGGGTCCTTCAGGGTCTGGGAATAGCCCACCGGCATGTGGATCATCAGGTTGGACAGGAACTGGCCGGGGTTGCGGGTCGGGCGGTCGTCGCCGCCGGCCTCCAGCAGCACGACCTTGAACCGCCCGTCCGCGCTCAGCCGGTTGGCCAGGACGCAACCGGCGCTTCCGGCACCCACCACCACGTAGTCGGCTTCGATCTCGAGACCCATCGCGTTTCCTGATCCTTGTCTGGGCGCCGGACGGCAGTGATGGATCATCGCCCCGACGGGTGCCTAGAATTACCGGTCGCGCCCGCGTGGCAAGGGGTTTTGCGGGGTGACGCAGCGTCGGCCCCGCAATTTCCTGTTCCCGGTTTCCCGGACCGGGTGACGCTGCGGTTAGGGCTGGACGCGCGCGCCGCTGCAAGCCAGCCTGAGGACCGATCCCAATCCTCAGACGTCCGGCCCCGTCCATGACCTTCCAGCGTGTCCTGATCGCCAATCGCGGCGAGATCTCCATCCGCATTGGCCGGACGGTGGCCGAGATGGGCCTGCGCGCCATCGCCGTCCACACCGACGACGACGCCGACAGCCTGCATGTGCGGCTGGCGGACGAGGCGGTGCGGCTGCCCGGACGCGGGGCCGCGGGCTATCTGGACATCGCGGCCGTGATCGCCGCGGCCACGGCCTGCGGGGCGGAGGCGGTGCATCCCGGCTACGGCTTCCTGAGCGAGAATGCCGACTTCGCCAAGGCCTGCGCGGAGGCCGGGCTCGTCTTCATCGGCCCGTCGCCCGCGGCCCTGTCCCTGTTCGGGGACAAGGTCCGGGCCGTGGCCCTCGCGCGGCGGACGGCGGCCCCGTGCCTGCCGGGGCTGGATGAGGTGGAGGCGGAGACCGGCCTCGCCGCTGCCCTGGCCTTCCTGGAGTCCCAGCAGGGCGCGGCGGTGATGGTCAAGGCCGTGGCCGGCGGCGGCGGGCGGGGCATCCGCCGGGTGGCGACCCCCGACGAGATGGAACCGGCCCTGAAGCTCTGCGCCGCCGAGGCCCGCGCGGCCTTCGGCGACGGCCGCCTCTATCTGGAGCGGGCGGTGGACCAGGCCCGGCACATCGAGGTGCAGGTGCTTGGGGACGGCCACCAGGTGGTGGCCCTGGGCGACCGGGAATGCAGTCTGCAGCGGCGGCGACAGAAGATCGTCGAGGTGGCGCCCGCCATCGGCCTGTCGGCGGACCTGCGCCGGACGCTGCACGCGGCCTCCACCCGGCTGGCGGCGGCGGCGGACCTCAGGGGACTGGCCACGGTGGAGTTCCTGCTCGACACCGAGGCGACGGACCGGGCCTTCTTCATGGAGGTCAATGCCCGCCTGCAGGTGGAGCATCCGGTGACGGAGGCGGTGACCGGCCTCGACCTCGTCCGGCTGCAGATCGAGGCGGCGCGGGGACGGACGCTTGCGGAGATGGGGGTGGGAACGACCCCGGCTTCGGTGGGCGATGCGGTGGAACTGCGGGTCAATCTCGAGACCCTGGACGCGGCGGGGGAGGTGCGTCCGTCCAGTGGTCGCCTGACCGCCTACCAGCCCCCCGGCGGGCCCGGGGTCCGGGTCGACGGCTATGGCTATGCGGGCTATGCGCCGCATCCGGGCTTTGACAGCCTGCTGGCCAAGATCATCGTCCATGCCCCCACCGGGGGGCTTGCGGCAGCGGCGGCCAAGGCCGGCCGGGCGGCGCGGGAGTTCCGGCTGACGGGACCGGCCTGCAATCTGGGCCTGCTGGCGGCCCTGATGGACGAGGCCGAGGTCCGCGCCGGCACTGCCACCACACGCTTCATCGAGACCCATGCGGCCCGTCTGGCGGCCGCGGCGACGGCCCATGCTCCGCCGGAGCTGCCGGGCGGCACCTCCGAGGCAGCCCCTTCGACGACCGTGACCGCGGCCCCGCCGGAGCCGGGGGCGGTCCCCGTCGCGGCCCCCCTGCGCGGCTCCGTCGTGGCGCTGGAGGTGAAGGTGGGCGACACCGTCCGCACCGGCCAGAGTCTGATGGTGCTGGAGGCCATGAAGATGCAGCATCCGGCGCTGGCCCCCCGGGCCGGGGTGGTGCTGCGCATCGATGCCGCGCTGGGGGACACGGTGGATGACGGCGCAGCCCTGGTGTGGCTGGCCCCCGCAGGAGAGGTCGGGTCCGCGGAGGTGGAGGAGGCCCTTGACCTCGCCCTCATCCGGCCCGACCTGCAGGCCTTCCGGGACCGGCTGGCCCTGACGGCGGACGCGGCGCGGCCAGACGCCATCGGCAAGCGCCACGCCATGGGCATGCGCACGGCGCGGGAGAATATCGACGCCCTCTTCGATCCCGGCACCTTCGAGGAGGTGGGGGCCCTGACTGTTGCCGCCCAGCGTCGGCGGCGGAGCCACGAGGACCTGCAGAAGAACACGCCGGCCGACGGCATGGTGGCCGGGGTAGGCCAGGTGAACGGCGACCTGTTCGGCGAGGACACCGGTCGCTGCGTGGGTCTCGCCTACGACTACACCGTGCTGGCCGGAACCCAAGGCTACTTCAATCACAAGAAGACGGACCGGGTGCTGGAATTCGCCGAGCACTGGAAGCTGCCGGTGATCTGGTTCGTCGAAGGGGGCGGCGGACGCCCCGGCGACGTGGACGGCGGCGCGCTCATCGCGTCGTCCCTCGATACCACCAGCTTCACCACCTTTGCCCGCCTGTCCGGGCTCGCGCCGCGCATCTGCGTGGCGGCGGGGCGCTGCTTTGCCGGCAATGCCGCCTTCTTCGGCTGCGCGGACATCACCATCGGCGTGGAGGGGGCCAATATCGGCATGGGTGGCCCGGCCATGATCGAGGGCGGCGGGCTGGGCGTGGTGGCCCCCGGCGACATCGGCCCGGCGCGGGAGCAGTTCGCCAATGGCTGCCTCGATCTGCTGGTGGCCGACGAGGCGGAGGCGGCGCATCTGTCCCGGTCGCTGTTGGGCATGTTCCAGGGCCGCACTCCGCCGGGGGACTGCGCCGACCAGCGGTTGCTGCGCCACCTGGTGCCGGAGAACCGCCTTCGGGTCTACGACATCCGCACCGTGATCGAGACCCTGGCCGATACCGGCAGCTTCATCGAGCTGCGCGGCGGCTACGGGCCAGGCATGGTCACCGGCTTCCTGCGGATCGAGGGGCGGGCCATGGGGGTGATCGCCAACGACCCCCGGCACCTGGGCGGGGCCATCGACGGAGAGGGCGCGGAAAAGGCCAGCCGATTCCTGCAGTTGTGCGACGCATTTGATGTGCCGATCCTGTCCCTGTGCGACACGCCGGGCTTCATGGTCGGGCCGGAGAGCGAGCGGAGCGCGGCGGTGCGCCGGGGCTCGCGCCTGTTCGTCACGGCCACCACGGTCAGCGTGCCGTTCCTGACCGTGGTCCTGCGCAAGGGCTACGGGCTGGGAGCCCAGGCCATGGCCGGCGGCGACCTCAGCGCCTCTGCCATGATCTGCTCCTGGCCCACGGGGGAGTTCGGCCCGATGGGGTTCGAGGGGGCCGTGCGGCTGGGCTATCGCAAGGAACTGGAGGCCATTGCCGATCCGGCGGAGCGGGACGCCCTGTTCCGCAAGCTGGTGGGGCACATGTATGCGCGGGGCAAGGCCGAGCAGGTGGCGGAGGTGCTGGAGATCGACGCGGTGATCGATCCCGCCGACACCCGCCGCTGGCTGGTCCGCGCCCTCACGGCCTGCGGATCGCCCGCGCCGCGCACGGGAAAGAAGCGGCCCTTCGTGGACGTCTGGTAGCAGAACCCCGCGGCTGTTCAGATTTCCTTCAATCCGCAAAAGGTATAAGTCTAACCGCGCGGACAAGGAGTCGCGGAAACGCATGGCCCGGTCGCTGAGCCTTTCTACAAGACTGATTGCGCCGGTGATCATCATCTCGACGATGGTGACCCTCGGCCTGGCGGCGATCGTCTTCCAGGTGGTCTTTTCAGGAGATGTGGCGCGGCAGAAGGAAGATCTTCGGCACTATGTGGCGCTGAAGACCAATGCCGAGAGCATCCCCTTCGAGGCCCTGGGCCGGCGGGACCAGGCCGCGCGGTCGGACCTCCTGGCCCTGTCCGCAACCCTCGACGATGCCACGGTCAACCGCGAGTTTGACCGGCTGTTTCCCCTGCAGAAGGACGGAACCCGGCGCAGTGCCGACGGCCTCTATGATGGCATGCGGACCCTGCGGCACGACCGGGTCTACGGCATGGGGGCCTTCATCCATGACGGGGCCCACGTGCCCCTGCAGGACAAGCGTTATCTCGTGGCGGCGGTGGACGTGGTCTACGACTTCGGCCACACCGGCTTTGCCCTGTCGGACAACTTCTATTTCTTCACCCCGCGGCAGGACGTGGTGATCTTCGGCCCCCGTCGCCCGGACAAGCTGATCTACTACCGGCGGACGGCCCCGGCGAACCTGAGCCTCGCCAATCAGGAAATCAGCCGGGTGGCCCAGCCCGCCGCCGATCCGGAGCGGACCATGCGCTGCACGGGCCTGCAGCGGGTGGTCTATGACACCACGGGCAAGCGCCTGATGGCGGCCTGCGTCTCCCCGGTGGACGTGGGCGGGCACATGATCGGCGCGCTGGGGGCCTCCGCGCCGATGGAGGGCTTTGTCCGCCGCATCATCGAGCATCCCCTGCCGGACACCTACAATGTGATGGTCTCGGGCACGGGGGAGATCGTGGCCCATCCGGGCATCGCCGTGCCCGGCGAGGTCACGGTGCAGGAACGGGAGCGTTACGAGCGCGATCTGGGCCTGCACAGGCTGATCGCGGGGATGCGGCACTCGGGCACCGCCACCGGCGTGGTGCAGGATGATGCCCACGGGACCATCGTGTCCTATGGCCACATCGGCGGTCCCGGCTGGTACCTGCTGATCGTCACGCCGATCAAGACCATCACCTTCCGCGCCATGCGCTCGGCCGGGGGCGTGCTGCTGCTGGCGCTGTTCGCGGCGGCCCTGCAGGCGGCCCTGATCTTCGGACTGCTGCGCAGCCAGGTGGTGGCCCCGCTGGAAGCCCTGGCCCGGCGGAGCCGCGATCCCGATGCGTCCGCCGCCGAGGGGCATCTCGCGGAGGACGGCCGGCCCGACGAGATCGGCGAACTGGCGCGCAGCCTGTCCTTCGAACGGGCCCGCAACCGGGAGATCCTCCAGACCCTCGAGGCCCGGGTCCGTCAGCGCACCCACGAGCTCGAGGTCGCCAACGAGGAGAAGTCCCGCTTCCTCGCCAACATGAGCCACGAACTCCGCACGCCCCTGAACGGCGTCGTGGCGGTGGCGGACATGCTCTACAAGATCCAGCCCTCCGAGGCCGGTCGGGAATATGCCGACATCATCCGCTCCAGCGCCATGACCGTCGAGCGGGTGGTGTCGGACGTGCTCGACTTCTCCAAGATCGAGGCAGGGCAGATCAGCCTCGAGGAAAAGCCCTTCGCCGTCCGCCAGCTGGTGGAGAACGTGGTCAAGCCCCTGGCCATCACCGCGGCGGCCAAGGGGGTGGAGGTCACGGCCCGCTTCTCCGACGATCTGGCCGAGGCCCATGTGGGAGATGCCCACCGGCTGGCGCAGGTGCTCAACAATCTTGTCGGCAATGCGGTGAAGTTCACCGACCGCGGCGCGGTGGTGGTGTCGGTCGAAAGCGCGGGAGGGGACCTGCGCTTTTCCGTGAAGGACACCGGCGTCGGCTTCGACGAGGCGGTCCGGTCCCGCCTGTTCGCCCGGTTCGTCCAGGCCGATACCTCCATCACCCGGCGCTATGGCGGTTCCGGCCTCGGCCTCGCCATCTGTGCGGCTTTGGTCAAGCTCATGGGCGGACAGATCCATGCGGAGTCCCGCCCCGGCGAAGGCGCGACCTTTGCCTTCACCGTGCCGCTTCCGGTCTGCGCGGCCGGCGTGGCGCCGACGACACCGGTGGGGGGGCGGGTTCCGGTCGCCGGGACGGATGGACGGCTCGTCGTGCTGCTGGCCGAGGACCATCCCACTAACCAGCGGGTGGTGGAGCTGATCCTGAACAGCGCCGACATCGAGCTGGAGATCGTCGAGAACGGTCGCGAGGCCGTGGCTGCCTTCCAGCGTCGGCGGTTCGACTGCATCCTCATGGACATGCAGATGCCGGAGGTGGACGGCATCCAGGCCATCCGCGAGATCCGCGCCCTGGAGACGGCCCGGCGACTGCCGAGGACGCCGATCATCTGCGTCAGCGCCAATGCCCTGTCCGAGCACGTGATGGCCAGCCGCAAGGCCGGTGCGGACAGCCATCTGGCCAAGCCCTTCCAGGCCGATGCCCTGCTGCGGGCCCTGTCCGCGGAGATCGCTGCCTGAGATCGCTGCCTGAGGTCGCAGCCGGAGGGCAGGGGCCCCGGCTTCGCTTGCCCTGAATTCCGAGTCGGAAGAAAGTAACTAAGATTAACGCCTCTCCCTCCCGGACCTGTTCGGGGCCGGGTGGGCAGGTGGATGCATAAGGCAACCACCAGGGTCTTCGGAGCGGCCGAATGTCGACGAACGCGATCAACAGCAACTATGCGTCCATCCTGGCCCTCCAGGGGCTGGACCAGACGGTGTCGGACCTGAATTCGGCCCAGTCCAAGGTGTCCAGCGGCCTCGACATCGGTGCCGCAGCGGACAATGCCCCGGTCTGGGGCATCGCCCAGGAACAGCGCAACGCGGCCGGTGCCCTGGATTCCGTCAAGCTCTCCCTGCAGCGCTCCCAGTCGGCGCTGGACGTGGCGATTTCCGGCGGCCAGTCCATCTCCGACCTTCTGAGCCAGATTCGCGCCAAGACCCTGGCGGGGACCGACACGTCCCTGAGTTCCACCGACCGCGCGGTCCTGAACAGCGACGTGCAGTCCCTGATCAAGCAGATCAGCACCGTGGTCGACAGCGCCGACTTCAACGGCGCGAACCTGATCAAGACCGGGGCTACGCCGATCTCGACCCTGACGGACGCCAATGCGTCGGTCTACACGGTCCAGCCCCAGTCCCTGAGCGTGGGCGGTCCCAACATCACCTTCTCGGCCGGGGCGTCCTTCGCCACCGCCACCCAGGCCTCGATCCTGCTCAGCCAGGTGACGGCCTCCGTGGCCAAGGTCACCTCCGCGGTGTCGAGCCTCGGGGTCTCGTCGGCGTCCGTCACGGCGCACCTGTCCTTCGTCTCCCAGTTCCAGGACACCCTGACCGCGGGGGCGGGCAACCTCGTCGATGCGGACATGGCCAAGGAAAGCGCGTCGCTCACGGCCCTGCAGGTCAAGCAGAGCCTGGCCGCCCAGACCCTCAGCATCACCAACTCCGCGCCGGAGATCCTGATCGGCCTGTTCCGCTAGGTCCGGCACCGGCCAGCTCCCCCGCGGCGGGCGCATTGCCGCACTCCGGCCATCAGGGTTAGAAAAGACTTAACCCTCCCCGGGCATGGTGACGCTTCCTTCATACTGGCGCGCATGCGGGTTCCGGGGTCATGACCTTTTCAAACCAGCAACCCTTTGCCCGGACCGACCGCTCGGCGCTGGGTCTGTGGTGGTGGACGACCGACCGGTTCCTGCTGCTGGCCGTGGCGATCCTGATCGGCATGGGCGTGGCCCTGTCCTTCGGCACCAGCCCCGCCGCGGCGATCCGCACGGGGATGAGCCAGCCCTTCCACTATGCGATCCGCCAGACGATCTTCGGCATCGGTGCGGCCGGACTGGTGCTGGGCATGTCGATCCTGACCCCCCGCGGGGCCCGGCGGGCCAGCTTCATCATCTACATCGTGGCCATCGCCATCATGTGCGTCCTGCCCTTCATCGGCCATGCGGCCAAGGGAGCGGACCGCTGGGTGCAGTTGGGGGGCTTCTCCCTGCAGCCGTCCGAATTCATGAAGCCGGCCCTGATCGTGCTGGCGGCCTGGATGTTCGCCGAGGCGCAGAAGGGGGAGGGGGTGCCCGGCGTGTCCATCGCGTTCGGCCTCTATGGCGTCGCAGTGGTACTGCTGCTGCTGCAGCCGGACTTCGGACAGACCGTGCTGATCACCATGGCCTTTGGGGTGACCTTCTTCATGGCGGGGGTGCCGCTGCGATGGATCATCGGCCTGGCAGGGGTGGCCGCGGCGGGGTTCGTGACCGTGTCCCTGACCTTTTCCCACGTGCATGACCGCATCCACAAGTTCCTGTCCCCGGACAAGGCCGACACCCACCAGATCGACAAGGCCACCGAGGCCATCGCGTCCGGCGGCCTGTTCGGGCGCGGACCGGGGGAGGGGCTGCTGAAGCGCTCCGTCCCCGACGTGCACACCGACTTCGCCTATGCCGGCGCGGCGGAGGAGTACGGCCTTGTGCTGTCGCTGACCCTCATCGCCCTGTTCGCCTTCGTGGTGATCCGCGGCCTGCAGCGGGCCATGAAGCTGTCCGATCCCTATGAGCAGGTGGCGGCGGCGGGGCTGTTCGTGCTGGTCGGCCAGCAGGTGTGCATTAACGTGGCCGTGAACTTGAATATTATCCCCACCAAGGGCATGACCCTCCCGTTCATTTCCTACGGAGGGTCGTCGATGCTCGCTATGGGCCTGACGCTCGGCCTCGCCCTGGCGCTGACGCGCCGGCGACCGGGTGCCTATTCGCAGACGGACTCCCTCGCCAGCGCCGGAGCAGCCCTGCCGTGACATCCACTGCGAAGGTCGCCGTGGTGGCGGCCGGGGGCACCGGCGGGCACATGTTTCCGGCCGAGGCCCTGTCCCGTGCGCTGTCGGCCCGGGGCTGGCGCATCGTGCTGGCCACGGACAGCCGCGGCGACCAGTACGCCCAGCAGTTCCCGGCGGAGGAGCGCCTGTCCCTGGAGGCGGCGACCTTCCGCACCGGCGACGTGATCGGCATGATCCGCTCGTCCCTGCGCATCTCCAGGGGGACGGCTCAGGCCCGTGCAGCCTTTGCCAGGCTGAGGCCGTCCGTGGTGGTGGGCTTCGGCGGCTATCCGTCCCTGCCGTCCCTGCTGGCGGCCCGGTCCCGGCGCATCCCCACGGTGATCCACGAGCAGAACGCGGTCCTGGGGCGGGTCAATCGTCGTCTGGCCCCCGGAGCCACGGCAGTGGCCTGCGCCTTTCCGACCCTGCTGAAGGCCTCGTCCCGGGTGCGCAAGCGCCTGCAGGTGGTGGGCAATCCCGTCCGTCAGGACATCGCGGCCCTGTACGACCAGCCCTATGTGCCGCCGGGCCCGACCATCCGGCTGCTGGTCACCGGCGGGAGCCAGGGGGCGAAGCTCCTGTCCGAGCTGGTGCCCGACGCCATGAACCTGATCAGCGAGGATCTGCGGGTGCGCCTGCGGGTGGAGCAGCAGACAAGGGTGGACTCCATCGACTTCGCCCGCCGCACCTTTGCCGAGGCGGGGGTGGAGTGCGAGATCGCGCCCTTCTTCCGCAACATGTCCGGCCGACTGGGGGCGGCGCATCTGGTGGTGGGGCGCGCCGGGGCTTCCACCATCAGCGAGCTGGCCGTGGCCGGTCGCCCGTCGATCCTGATCCCCTTGAAGATCGCCATGGACGATCATCAGACCGCCAATGCCCGCCTGCTGGCCGATGCCGGTGCCGCCCTCGTCTTGCAGGAGGACGGCCTGACCGCCGAGGCCTTTGCCCGGGCCCTGGAGGACATGGTGGCCGATCCGGCGGCGCTGGCGGCCCGGGCGGCGGCGGCCCATGCCGTCGGCGTGCCCGATGCGGCCGAGCGTCTGGCCGATCTCGTCGAGGGTGTCGCCCTCTGAAACCCCGGTTCCCCGGCGGAGTGCGGGGCCTTGCCCGCCGACCCGCCAACGCGCAGAAGTAGACCCATGGCCCAGACCCTCCGCCCCACCCCGTTCGAGATCGGTCCCGTGCATTTCGTCGGCATCGGCGGCATCGGCATGAGCGGCATTGCCGAGATCATGCTGCGCATCGGCTATACGGTGCAGGGCTCCGATGCCAAGGCGTCTGCCAATACCGAGCGGCTGGCGGCGCTGGGGGCCCGGATCTTCATCGGCCATGATGCCGCCCATGTGGCGGGGGCGAGCGCGGTGGTGTTCTCCACCGCCATCAAGGCCGACAACCCGGAATTCGCCGCGGCCCGGGAGAAGCGCATCCCGCTTGTCCGCCGGGCGGAGATGCTGGCCGAGCTCATGCGTCTCCAGTTCTCGGTGGCGGTGGGCGGCACGCATGGCAAGACCACCACCACCTCGATGATCGCCACCCTGCTGGATGCCGGCGGCATGGACCCCACCGTGGTCAATGGCGGGATCATCAATGCCTATGGCACCAATGCCAAGGTCGGCGGCGGTGACTGGATGGTGGTGGAGGCCGACGAGAGCGACGGCTCCTTCCTGCGGCTGAAGTCCACCGTGGCCGTGGTCACCAACATCGATCCGGAGCATCTGGACCACTACGGGGACTTCGAGGCCGTCAAGCAGGCCTTCCAGGCCTTCGTGGAGAACATCCCGTTCTACGGCTTTGCCGCCGTCTGCCTCGACCATCCGGAGGTGCAGGCCCTGGCCGCCCGGGTGGAGAACCGGCGCCTGGTGACCTATGGGGTCAACCCCCAGGCCCAGGTCCGGGCGGTGAATGTCCGCATGGGGGCCGACGGGGCCACCTTCGACCTGGTCCGCAAGCTCGACAACGGCACGGTGGAGGCGGCGGCGGATCTGAAGCTACCCATGCCCGGCCGCCACAACGTGCTGAACGCGCTGGCCGCCATCGCCGTGGCCCGGGAGCTGGGGGTGGACCTCGACTCCGTCCGCGCGGGCCTGGCGGGCTTCGGCGGGGTGAAGCGCCGCTTCACCACCACTGGCGTCGCCCGGGGCATCCGCATCGTCGACGACTATGGCCACCACCCGGTTGAGATCAGCGCCGTGCTGAAGGCCGCCCGCGACGTGCAGGACGCCACCGGCGGCAAGGTGATCGCCGTGGTCCAGCCCCACCGCTACACCCGCCTGAGGGACCTGTTCGACGAGTTCTGCGCCTGTTTCAACGACGCCGACACGGTGATCGTCGCCGACGTCTATGCGGCGGGCGAGGCCCCCCTCGACGGGGTCCATCGGGACGCCCTGGTGGAGGGCATCCGCCGCTTTGGCCATCGCCGGGCGCTTGGCCTCGACAGCGTCACCCAGCTGCCCCGCCTGATCGCGGAGGAGGCGGCCTCCGGCGACCTGGTGGTCTGCCTGGGGGCCGGGGACATCACCGCCTGGGCCTATGCCCTGCCGGGCCAGCTGGACGCCCTGGGATGAGCGGAACACCGCCGATCATGGGCGGTTGTCAGTGCGGCGCCGTCCGCTACAGCCTCGCCAGTCTTCCGACCGGCGCGCATGTCTGCCATTGCCGCATGTGCCAGAGGGCCGTGGGCGGACCGTTCGCGGCCCTGACCTCGGTGCCGACGGCCGACCTGGCCTGGGTGCGCGGGACGCCTGGCTGGTTCGGGAGTTCCAACCTGGCAAGGCGTCCCTTCTGCCGGGACTGCGGCACGCCGCTGGGCTTCCACTATGTGGACAGCGGCCGGATCAACGTGACCATCGGCAGCCTGGACGACCCGGAGCTGGCGCCCATCGCCATCCACTACGGCGTGGAGTCCCGCCTGTCCTGGATCCGCATCTGCGACGACCTGCCGCAGGTGGAGACCTCGGACGACCCGGATTCCCCGACCCGGCTGGCAGAGCTGGTGTCGCATCAGGCGGGCGAGGGGGCATGAGCTGGCGCGACAGGCTTCCCGCCGTCCGCGGCCGCATCGCCCTGGACGAGCCCCTGGCCCCCTTCACCTGGCTGCGGGTGGGCGGACCGGCCGAGGTGCTGTTCATCCCCGCGGACGAGGCGGACCTGCAGGACTTCCTGCTGGGTCTCGACCCGTCCGTGCCGGTCACCGCGCTTGGCGTCGGCTCCAACCTTTTGGTGCGGGACGGCGGGGTCGAGGGGGTGGTGGTGCGACTGGGCAAGGCCTTTGCCGACCTGCGGCTGATGGACCAGCACCGCATCTATGCCGGCGCCGCGGCCCTGGACGCCCAGGCCTCGCGCTTTGCGGCAGAGGCGGGCCTGTCGGGGCTGGAGTTCTATACCGGTGTGCCTGGCACCATCGGCGGGGCCCTGGTGATGAACGCCGGATGCTACGGCGACGAGACCCAGGGCGTGCTGGTGGAGGCCTATGCCATCACCCGCCAGGGGGAGCGAGCGATCTTCAGTGTCGAGGACATGGGCTACAGCTATCGCCACTCCACCACGGCGGAGGAGCACGAGGTGATCTTCACCGGCGGCTTGTTCCAGGGGGCCAAGGCCGATCCGGACGACATCTTCACCCGCATGGCCGAGATCACCGCCCGGCGGGAGGCGTCCCAGCCGATCCGGGAGCGGACCGGCGGCTCCACCTTCAAGAACCCGCCGGGGCATTCCTCCTGGAAGCTGATCGACGAGGCCGGGTGGCGGGGCAAGCCGATGGGCGGGGCCCGGTTCTCCGAACTGCACGCCAACTTCCTGATCAATGACGGCAGCGCCACCGCCGCGGACCTCGAGGGTCTGGGCGAGGCGGTCCGCCACGATGTCGCCGACAGGTTCGGCGTCCACCTCAAATGGGAAATCAAGCGCATCGGGCGGTCGTGACCCCCGGCGCCCACCGGACGGAGCCCCTGCCGATGACTGCTGCGACCTCTGCCCCGAACGACCGGCCCCTGGCCGGACGCCGCATTGCCGTGCTGAAGGGCGGGCTGAGCCCGGAACGCCCGGTCAGCCTCGTCTCCGGCAAGGCCTATGCCGACGCCCTGCGCCGTCTGGGGGCGGAGGTGATCGAGATCGACGCCGGCCGCGACCTCGCCCAGGCCCTCACTGCCGCCAAGCCCGACGTGGTGGTCAATGCCCTGCACGGGGCCTGGGGGGAGGACGGCTGCGTCCAGGGGGTGCTGGAGACCCTGAACCTGCCCTACACCCATTCCGGTGTGCTGGCCTCGGCGCTGGCCATGGACAAGGCCAAGGCCAAGGCCGTGCTGGCCGCGGCGGGCCTGCGGGTGCCCGGCGGCGGCCTGTTCGACCGGCACCTGGCCGCCCGGGACCACGTCATGCCGCCCCCCTACGTGGTGAAGCCCAACGCCCAGGGCTCCTCTGTCGGGGTGTTCCTGGTGTTCGAGGGGGCCAACCGCCCGCCGCAGGAACTGGCCGCCGACAGCTGGACCTTCGGCGAGGAGGTGATGATCGAGCCCTACATTGCCGGAAAGGAACTCAGTGTGGCCGTTCTGGGCGATCGGGCGCTGGCGGTGACCGACATCCTGCCCTCCACCGGCTTCTACGATTTCGAGGCGAAATACGGGGAAGGCGGCTCCAACCACGTGATTCCGGCGGACATTCCGGAGCGGGTGTCCACCGCGGCCATGCGCATGGCCGAGGAGGCGCACGCGGCATTGGGTTGCCGGGGTCTTACCCGAAGTGATTTCCGTTATGACCCTGTTAAGGACGATCTGGTTCTTCTGGAGGTCAACACCCAACCCGGTTTCACGCCGACCTCGCTCGCACCCGAGCAGGCGGCCTGGTGCGGAATTGAGTTTGATCGTCTGGTGATGTGGATCGTGGAGGACGCCGGATGCCCGCGGTAGTGCGAGGCCAACCGACGCGGAAAACCGGAACGGGCAGGGGCGGCGGCAGGACGCCGTCCGGCGGTCGCGCGACCGCGTCCCGGGGGCGCAAGCCCGCGGCGGCCTATGGCGGCACCGGCCGCTTCGATGGCATTTCACCGGCCCTGGCGACCGGCGTGGCGGCTGGCGTCGTGCTGCTGGCCACGGTGGCGCTTCTGGCCACCGGCGGGCGCGGCCAGGCCATTGCCCAGGGCGTGGCCCGGGGAATCGACAACAGCTTCGGGGCGGCGGGCTTTGCCGTCCGCCATGTGGTGGTGCAGGGAGCCTCGGGCTTTTCCGAGCCGGACATCCGGGCCGCGGCCCAGATCGGGGCCGGAACGCCGATCCTCGGCCTCGACCTCGCGACGCTGCGGGGACGGATCGAGAAGGTCGGCTGGGTGAAGTCCGTCCATGTGGTGCGTATGCTGCCGGACACCCTGGTGATCTCGGTGGTGGAGCGGCCGCGGCTGGCGGTCTGGCAGAACCACGGACGGCTGAGCCTCATCGATACCGAGGGCCAGGTGATCACCGAGACCGACGCCCAGCATTTCGTCGACCTGCCCCTGGTGGTGGGGGAGGGGGCCAATACCGCCGCGGCGGCGATCCTGCCCCTGGTCCAGGCCCGGCCGAGCCTGATGGGCCGGATCTGGGCCCTGGTCCGGGTGGACAACCGGCGCTGGGACCTGCGGCTGAAGGACCAGAGCCTGATCCAGCTTCCCGCCGAGGGCGAGGACGCGGCGCTGATGCATCTGGACCAGCTGGAGCGGGATCAGCAGGTGCTGAGCCTGGGCTTCTCCCGGATCGACCTGAAGACGCCGGACGTGCGCATCCGCCCGCGGGAGGCCCCGGGGGCCGTCGCCGCGCCGATGGCCGCCGCCGGCACCGTGGCGGGCTGAAATGATTGTGACGGATCTCCGCGGGCCTGCGGCGACCGGGTTTGACGGGACGAGAGTGAGAATCGACATGAAGGGCTCGGGGGATCGCAGGGATGGTGGCCGTATCGGGCTGGTGAGCGGGCGCCCCGCGCTGGTCGCCGCGGTGGATCTCGGCGCGTCCAAGATCGGCTGCTTCATCATGAAGCCGGACGGCCTGAACCGGTCGGAACGGACCATTTCCGTGGCGGGCGTGGCCCATGTCCGGTCCCGCGGCGTCCGCGGCGGTGCGGTCATCTGTGTCGACGAGGCCGCCGAGGCCATCGCCCAGGCGGTGGAACAGGCCGAGGCCATGGCCGGCGCTTCCGTCTCCGGTGTGGTCCTGACCAGCGCCGGAGGGCAGATGGCCAGCCACCGGGTCTCAGCGGCCGTATCCCTCGGTGCCCGTCCCATCGGCGACCACGACCTGTCCCGCTGCATCCAGCTGGCGCTCGCCCAGGCCCGCACGCCCGGTCGGCGGATCATCCATCTCCTGCCCATCTCCTGGTCCGTGGACCGTCAGGCGTCCGTGCGCGATCCCCGTCACCTGCACGGCCGGGAGCTGGCGCTGGACCTCCTGGTGGTGAGCATGGCCGAGACGGCCTTCGCCACCCTGGGGCACTGCGTCGAGCTGGCGCACCTCCAACTCGACGGCGTGGTGGCCGCGCCCTTCGCCTCCGGCCTTGCAGCCCTGGAGGAGGACGAGATCGACCTGGGGGCCGTGTGCATTGACATGGGCGGCGGCTCGACCGCGGTCTCGGTCTTCGCCAACGGTTCCCTGATCCACGTCGATACCCTGACCGTCGGCGGCCACCACGTGACCAGCGACATCGCCCGCGGGCTGACCACCACCGTCATCGGGGCCGAGCGCATCAAGACCCTGCACGGCTCCGCCATCGCCTCCGCCAACGAGGACCGGGAGATGATCGAGGCTCCGCCGCGGGGGGACGATCCCTCCGCCGAGCCGATCGTGGCCCCCCGCTCCATGCTGAAGGGCATCATCGCCCCGCGGGTCGAGGAGACCCTGGAACTCACCCGCGACCGGCTCCGGCGCTCCGGCGTGAAGATGCCCAGCGGCACCGGCGTGGTGCTGACGGGCGGCGCAAGCCAGCTGGCCGGTGTCCGGGAGCTGGCCGTGCGGGTGTTCGACTGCCCCGTCCGCCTGGGTCGCCCCCGCCGGGCACCGCATCTGGCCGACTCCGCCTCGGGCCCGGCCTTCAGTGCCGCCGTCGGCGTGCTGCAGCGGTCGGCCTTCGGCCCTAGGGAGGCGGTGTCGGACCGCTCCCTCGCCGTGCGTCCGAAGGAAGAGCGCAGTGGACCGCCGGAGCGGGACATGTTCTCCCGCGCCGCAGGCTGGCTGCGCGCGAATCTCTGATTCAGTCCCGGGTTCCGGCTTGGGGATGCCGGTGCCGCATCTTCCGTCCGCGGATTACTGACAGGAAATCGCCCGCGATCGCCATTGTGGGCGCTTCCCCCTTTGGCGAATCCCTCTAGCAATGAGCAACATCACGGCGATGTGTGCGCAGCTGCAAATGCGCGAATCAGCGAAATCCCAATAAAAACATTAAATTAGTCGCTTGCGGTCTAGCCGCGGGCCCGACTCGGATTATGGAAGTTAACTGCGGATTAACGATGAATGCTTTGTTATCGGGCTCACGGATGCGCTGACGGGGACGGTCCCTGATCAGATGCCAGTCGGGAGGCCGTTGGTCAGGATTATGAAACCCATGGCGATTTCCTTGTCGGCGCCCCGCGCCACCGAACTGAAGCCCCGCATCGTCGTCTTCGGCGTCGGGGGGGCCGGCAGCAACGCGGTCAACAACATGATCGACGCCGACCTGCAGGGGGTGGAGTTCGTCGTCGCCAACACCGATGCGCAGCAGCTGCAGTTCGCCAAGACGGACCGGCGGATCCAGCTGGGCGTGACCATCACCCAGGGCCTCGGGGCCGGGGCGCATCCGGAAATCGGCACCAGCGCCGCCGAGGAATCGATCCCGGAGATCCACGAGCACCTCGAAGGTGCCCACATGGTCTTCATCACCGCCGGCATGGGCGGCGGCACCGGTACCGGCGCGGCCCCGATCATCGCCCGGGCGGCGCGGGAGCGTGGCATCCTGACCGTGGGTGTCGTGACCAAGCCCTTCCATTTCGAAGGCCGTCACCGCATGCGCCTGGCCGACCAGGGCGTGGCCGAGCTGCAGCGGGTGGTGGACACCCTGATCGTCATTCCGAACCAGAACCTGTTCCGCATCGCCAATGAGCGCACGACCTTTGCCGAGGCCTTCGGCATGGCCGACCAGGTGCTGCATTCCGGCGTCCGCTCCATCACCGACCTGATGGTGCTGCCGGGCCTGATCAATCTCGACTTCGCCGACGTCCGCACGGTCATGACCGAGATGGGCAAGGCGATGATGGGCACCGGCGAGGCGACCGGCGAGGACCGCGCCCTGATGGCCGCCCGCAACGCCATCCAGAACCCGCTGCTGGACGAGGTCTCCCTGAAGGGGGCCAAGGCCGTGCTGGTGAACGTCACCGGCGGCCTGGACATGACCCTGCTGGAAGTGGACGAGGCGGCCAACGCCATCTCCTCCGAAGTCGATCCGGAAGCCAACATCATCTTCGGCGCGGCCTTCGATCCCGAGCTGGAAGGCCGCATCCGGGTGTCCGTCGTGGCCACCGGCATGGATGCCGCGGCCATGCGCGCGGTGGATCCGATCCAGCAGCGCAACGCCGGCACGCCGCCCTCCGGTGGCAACCGCACGGTGCCCACCGCGCCGCCGGCCGGCCGCACCGAACCGGCGCGGGAAGCGCCCCGCATGCCGGAGCCCGTCCGCGGGGAAGCCGTGGCCCGGAACCCCGAGCCGGTGCGTGAAACCGCGGCCCGCACGCCGATCATCACCACCACCGCCCAGGCTGCGCCCCCGCCCACCTATTCTCCGGCGGCGGAGATCTACGCCCCCCGCAGCGAGTACGAGGAGCCGGGTGTGGACGCCCGTCACGACGAGCCGCGGATCATCGACTCCATGGCCCAGCGTCGCGAGCCTGCGCCGCGGATCGTCGATCCCCTGGCCGCCGAGGACGGCGACGAGCCCTATGTGGCCCCGCCGGTGGATCGTCCCCTGATCAACACGGTGACCGGCCGGTCCTATACCCGCCCGGGCGCGCCGCCGCTGCCCGATCCCCGGGCGCCGGAGCCGCGCAAGTCCGGGTGGCTCAGCCTGTTCGGCGGTCGCCAGCGCTACGAGGAGGCCCCGCCGCCTGCCGCGCCGACCCCGCACGCCCGTTCCGGCGGCGGCGTTCCGCCGGCCTCGTCCGCGGCCACTGCGGCCAAGATGCAGCCCAGCCTCGATCCGGAAGAGCCGGTGGACGATCTGGAAATCCCGTCCTTCCTGCGCCGCCTGGCCAACTAGGCGACACACATCACCGGGGCGGCGACCGCTCCGACATCGAATGGCACGCCTCGGCGGCAGGTTTCCCGACCCGCTTCCGGGGCGTTGCCGTGCCTGGAAGCGTTACATTTCGAAACAGGAGTTGTGTTGTGTGCTGTCCCCATCTCTCCCAAGGTTAAGGCTGCGGGTCAGACGACCGTCCAAGGCTGCCGCCCGCAGGGGATAGTAGGTCCATGTACTCCGATGTGATGCAGCATACCCTCGCCGGAACGGCCGTCTGTGCCGGGATCGGCGTCCACAACGGCCAGCATGTGCGGGTGGTCATCCGACCCGCCCCCGTGGGGTCCGGTGTGGTGTTCGTGCGCACCGACATCACCGATCGTGACAACCGCATCCCGGTGGCCCCCTCCGCGGTGGGCCGCACCCAGCTGAACACCGAGATCGGCAATGCCGCCGGTGTCACCGTCTCCACCATCGAGCACCTGATGGCGGCCCTGGCGGCGCTGGAGATCGACAATGTGATCGTCGAGATCGACGGGCCGGAGACCCCGATCATGGACGGTTCGGCTCTGCCCTTCGTGCAGCTTCTGGATCGCGCCGGTCGCCGGTCGCAGGAGGTCTCGCGGCAGTACATCGAGATCCTCGAGCCCGTCGAGGTGGTGGACGGGGACAAGCGCGCCGCGCTGCTGCCCTGTGACCGTTTCGAGGTGGCCTTCGAGATCGCCTTCAAGAGCGCGGCGATCGGACGGCAGTGCGTGGACCTTGAGGTGACCGAGTCCTCCTTCCGCCGGGAACTGTCGGCGGCGCGGACCTTCGGCTTCGTGCACGAGGTGGAGGCCCTGCGGGCCATGGGCCTCGCCCGGGGCGGCAGCATGGACAATGCCATCGTCATCGACGGGGACGAGATCCTCAATCCGGATGGCCTGCGGATGGAGAACGAGTTCGTCCGGCACAAGGCGCTGGACGCCATCGGCGACCTCTATGTGCTCGGCGCGCCGATCATCGGCCGGTTCGAGGCGCGCTATGCCGGTCATGCCCTGAACAACCTGCTGGTCCGGGCCCTGATGGCGCGGCCGGACGCGTGGCGGCTGGTCCGCTTCGATCAGGAACTGGCGGAAGCCGTCTGACATAGTTTTGCCGGAGGCGGCGCGTTAACCTCTGCACAGGCGGCGTGTGCCCGGACAGCTTCTACGTCTGGCGCAACCGGCTGCGGCTGGTGTAGAGATGTGTCGCCCCCGTGGGTCGGCGCAGCGATCTCGCCCGTCGGTCACGGATCCCAACGAAGGAAGAGCGCAGTTGCTTCGTCTCAAGTCCGGCCATGCGCCGCTCGTCCTGGCTCTCGGCCTCCTCGCATTGTCCACCGCCGGATGCGCGGGCAAGAAGCCCGAGCCGCAGCTGGCCTATCAGGAACGTCCGGTGGAGCTGCTGTACGCCACGGGCGGCAAGCGCCTGGATGCCGGGGCCTGGCAGGAAGCGGTCCAGTACTTCGACGAGGTGGAACGCCAGCATCCCTATTCGGAATGGTCCCGCCGGGCGATCCTGATGGAGGCCTATGCCTACTACCGGGGTGACCAGTACGACGACGCGGTTGCCGCCGCGGACCGCTTCATCCAGCTCTACCCCGGCAATCCGTCCACGGGCTACGCCTATTACCTCAAGGCCCAGTGCCTGTTCGAGCAGATCGTCGACGTGGGCCGCGACCAGGGCACCACCGAGGCGGCGCTGGCGGCGCTCCGCGACGTGCTGCGCCGCTATCCGGACTCCGAGTTCGCCGTGGACGCCAAGCTGAAGGTGGAACTGGTGAACGACCAGCTCGCCGGCAAGGAGATGACCGTCGGCCGCTGGTATCTGCGCAATGGCCAGCCCCTGTCCGCCATCGGCCGCTTCAAGTCGGTGATCGACAAGTACCAGACCACCAGCCACACGCCCGAGGCCCTCTATCGTCTGACGGAGGCCTATCTGGCGCTGGGCCTGCGGGACGAGGCCATGCGCGACGGCGCGGTGCTGGGGCACAACTTCCCCGGCGACCGCTGGTACGTCGCCGCCTACCGGCTGCTGACCTCCAAGGGGCTGAAGCCAGAGGCGGCCCCGCTGACCCGCCCGAAGAACGGCGTGGGTAGCGACTTCACGCGACTCGGACGAGGGTCGTAATCCGAACCCCTTCCCGCGACCCAGGAACCGCAGCGCCCGCGCCATGCTGGTAGGATTGAGCATCCGCGACGTTGTCCTGATCGAGAGCCTGGACCTGGCCATGGGTCCGGGGCTGACGGCCCTGACCGGCGAGACCGGGGCGGGCAAGTCCATCGTCCTCGACGCGCTGGGCCTGGCCCTGGGGGCCAAGGCCGATGCCGGCCTGGTCCGGTCCGGGGCCGCCCAGGCCGTCGCCACCGCCGTCTTCCAGCTCGATCCCGCCGACCCGCTGTTCGAGCTGCTGGACGAGAAGGGGCTGCCCGCGGACCGGGGGGAGGATCTGATCCTGCGCCGCCAGCTCTCGGCGGACGGGCGCTCCCGGGCCTTCATCAATGACCAGGCCACCAGCATCGGCGTGCTGCGCGAGGTCGGCAGCCGGCTGGTGGAGGTCCACGGCCAGCACGAGACCATCGGCCTCCTGGACCCGCGCAGTCACCGGGCTCTGCTGGATGCCTTCGGCGAGACCCAGCCCCAGCTCACTGCCACCGCCACGGCCTGGGCCACCCTGCGGTCGGCGCGGGAGGCCCTGGACGCCCTCGAGACCCGGGTCGCCCGGGCGGCGGCGGAGACGGACCTCCTGACCACGCGGCTGGCAGAACTGGACCGGCTGGGCCCCCGGCCGGGGGAGGAGGCGGAGCTGGCCCAGCAGCGGGCCCTGCTGGGGGCTGCGGAAAAGGCCATGGCCGACCTCGCCCAGGCCCGGGACCAGCTGGGGGGCGACGAGCTGACCCGCAAGCTGTCTTCGGCCTTCCGGGCGCTGGAACGGGCGCGGGAGCGGGCGCAGCAGTCCGGGGTGGACGCCGACAATGCCGTGCTTCGCCGCCTCGCCGCTGCCGCCGATGCCGTGGACCGGGCCCTGGTGGAGGCCACCGAGGCCGTGGCCGCCGTCGATGCCGCCGCCGACGCCTTCGAGTTCGAACCTGCCCGGCTGGAGGAGGCGGAGGAGCGGCTGTTCGCGCTCCGGGCCGCGGCCCGCAAGCTGGGCGTCTCCGTGGATGATCTGGCGGCGGAGCGGACCCGCATCGCCCGGGACCTGCGCGCCGTGGAGGATGCGGAGGCCGAGCGGGCGGCCGCGCGCAAGGCCGTGTCCGCCGCGGAGCAGACCTATGCCGAGGCCGCCCTTGCCCTTCGCGCGCAGCGGACGGCGGCGGCGGAGCGCCTGTCGGCGGCGGTGGAGGCAGAGCTGAAGTTCCTGAAGCTGGAACGGGCGCGGTTCCGGGCGGGGGTGGAGCCCCTCTCCGACGACCGGGCCGGTCCCACGGGCCAGGACCGGGTGGAGTTCCAGGTGGCGACCAATCCCGGCGCGCCCTTCGGGGCACTGGGGGCCATTGCCTCAGGCGGGGAACTGGCGCGCTTCGCCCTGGCCATCAAGGCGTCCCTGGCCCAGCGCGGCGGCGCGGCGGCAGTCGGTCCGGCCATGATCTTCGACGAGGTGGACCAGGGGGTGGGCGGGGCCGTGGCCGATGCCGTGGGCACGCGCCTGCGCAAACTCGCCGCCCGGGGCCAGCAGGTGCTGGTGGTGACCCACAGTCCCCAGGTGGCCGCCCGGGCGGACCAGCACTGGCAGGTGTCCAAGTCCGGCGACGCGACCCGCCTCGCCACCACCGTCACCCCGCTGGACGCCGCCGAGCGGGAGGAGGAGATCGCCCGCATGCTGTCCGGCGCCGAGATCACCGCCGAGGCCCGGGCCGCGGCCCGCACCCTGATCGCAGGATGATCGCGCCATGACACTGCCCCCCGTCTCGTCCCTGAGCGAGGCCGAGGCCGCCGAGGAACTGGCGCGGCTGGCCGCCGAGATCGCGGCCCATGACGCGCGCTATTATCGTCAGGACGCCCCCACCGTCTCCGACGCCGACTATGACGCCCTGAA
>CAISEP010000004.1 GCA_903884425.1 uncultured Caulobacterales bacterium
CAAGATCTTCAGCTGGATCGCGACCATGTGGGGCGGCTCCATCGAGTTCAAGACGCCGATGCTGTTCGCCGTGGGCTTCATCTTCCTGTTCACCGTCGGCGGCGTGACCGGCGTGGTGCTGTCCAATGCCGGCATCGACTATGCCCTGCACGCCACCTACTACGTGGTGGCGCACTTCCACTACGTGCTGAGCCTGGGTGCCGTGTTCGCCATCTTCGCTGGCTTCTACTACTGGTTCGAGAAGATGTGGGGCGTGAAGTACAACGAGGTGCTGGGCGCGATCCACTTCTGGCTGATGTTCATCGGCGTGAACGTGATCTTCTTCCCGCAGCACTTCCTCGGGCTGCAGGGCATGCCCCGCCGCTATGTCGACTATCCCGACGCCTTCGCCTACTGGAACCTGGTCTCGTCCTACGGGTACCTGATCATGCTGGCCGGCATGGTGGTGTTCTTCGTCCTGCTGGCCGAAGCCGCCATCCGTCGCCGCAAGGCCGAGGCCAATCCGTGGGGCGTGGGGGCCACGACGCTGGAGTGGACCCTGCCGTCTCCGCCGCCGTTCCACCAGTTCAACGAGCTGCCCAAGATCAGCCCGACGGACCATCACTGATCCCGTCGCACCTCCGGTCCCCTCGGGGGCCGGGGGGACCGGCAGGTTTTCCAAGGCGCGGGGTCTCCTTCGGGGAGCCCGCGCCTTTCCTCATCCGGCGGGTGGCGACCCCGCCTTCGCACAAGCCAAGGACGTCCGGATCGTGAGCCAGACCGCCCCCGCCCTTTCCACCGCGAACGACACCGGTGCCGCGACGCCGGGATCGTCCCCGGATGCCGACTGGGCGCGGGGAACGGCGACCCCGTCGGCGTGGCTCGACTACGTGATGCTGATGAAGCCCAGGGTCATGTCCCTGGTGATCTTCACCGCCCTCACCGGCCTGGTCTGTGCCGACCGGCCGATCCACCCGGTGCTGGCGGCCATCGCCATCCTGTGCATCGCCATCGGCGCGGGGGCCAGCGGGGCCCTGAACATGGCCTACGAGGCCGACATCGACGCCCTGATGCGGCGTACCAAGAGCCGTCCGATCCCCCGGGGCCGGGTGCGCCGCGGGGACGCCGCCGCCTTCGGCCTGGTGCTGTCGGCCTTTTCGGTGATGCTGATGGGGCTGGGGGTGGGCCTTCTGGCCGCCGGGATCCTGGCCTTCACCATCTTCTTCTACGCCGTCATCTACACCATGCTGCTGAAGCGCTGGACGCCGCAGAACATCGTCATCGGCGGCGCCGCCGGGGCGTTTCCGCCCCTGCTGGGCTGGGTGGCGGCGACCGGCGACATCTCGCTGAACGCCTGGCTGATGTTCGCCATCATCTTCCTGTGGACCCCGCCGCATTTCTGGGCCCTGTCCCTCTACACCGCCACCGACTATGCCGCCGCAGGGGTGCCGATGATGCCGGTGGTGAAGGGGCCCAAATCCACCCGCCGCCAGATCCTGGCCTACAGCCTGGTCTTCGTGCCCGTGGCCATCGCGCCGGCCTTCACCGGCCTGGGCGGGCCGCTCTATCTCGCCACTTCGGTTCTCGGGGGGCTGGTGTTCGTCGGCCTCGCCATCCGGCTGGCCCTCAGCACTGCGGGCGATGGCGAACCGGGAGCGACGGGCCTATATGCGGTGAAGCCCGGGGCGCGCGAGGCCCGGGACCTGTTTGCCGTCTCGATCTTCTATCTGTTCGCACTGTTCGCGGCCCTGCTGGCAGAGCATGGCTGGAAGGCCCTCGGGCACTGACCTGCCGGAGGCCCGACCCGGCCCGCCGCCGACCTAGGAGTTTCCCATGTCCGACAATCCGCTGAAGCAAACCCCCGCCGACCCCTTCGCCGAAGGCGCGGAAGCCGCCCGCGCCCGCAAGCTGCGCTCGCTGGCCATTGCCGGGGCCCTGCTGGTGTTCGTCGGCCTGGTCTTCGCGGTCTCCATCCTGCGTCTGAGCGGACATGGCCCCGTCAACTGACCAACGCCGCCGCCACCGGATCGCCGCCGGGCTGGTGGTCCTGGTCTGCGCCATGGTCGGGCTGGCCTATGCGTCGGTGCCCCTCTACCGGGCCTTCTGCGCTGCGACGGGCTTCAACGGCACGGCGCGGCGGGCGGAGCGGGCGATCTTCACCCCCATCGACCGCAGGCTGACCGTGAGGTTCGACACCAATGTCCGCGGCCTGCCCTGGGATTTCCAGCCGGAACAGGCCACCAGCACGGTGCAGATCGGCAAGGCGGGCCTGGCCTATTTCAAGGTGAAGAACCGCAGCGACCACGCGATCCGCGGCCGGGCCGCCTACAATATCGCGCCGGAGGCGGCGGCGGCCTATTTCATCAAGACCCAGTGCTTCTGCTTCAGTGACCAGACCCTTGCGGCGGGGCAGGAGGTGAGCTTTCCGGTCATCTATTACGTGGACCCGAAGTTCGCGAAGGACTCCAGCACCTCGGCCCTGACCGAGATCGTGCTGAGCTACACCTTCTATCCGGCGCCGGATTCTGCCCCGACAGGGCCTTCGACCCGCAGTTAGACGCCGAAGCCTCTTGGCTTTGGGCGGATCCGGGGTCTATAGCGTAGGGGAATCGAGCCATCGGGCGGAGACGCGGCTGCGCGACCCGTCCGGTGCATGTCACGGACGAAAGGTACTCAGCAGGTCATGGCCAGCGACGCTGTCAAACACGATTATCACCTCGTCAAGCCGAGCCCGTGGCCGCTGGTCGGTTCGATTTCGGCCACCGTTCTCGCCCTTGGCCTGATCGTGGGCCTGAAGGGCCTCTTCGGTCTGCCGAAGGGGAACTGGATGGTGCTGGTGCTGGGCTTCCTCGGCGTCTTCTACACCATGTTCGGCTGGTGGTCGGACGTGATCAAGGAAGCCAAGGTCGGCGACCATACGCCGGTGGTGTCCATCGGCCTGCGCTACGGCATGATCCTGTTCATCGCCTCCGAAGTGATGTTCTTCGTGGCCTGGTTCTGGATCTTCTTCGAGATGGCCCTGTTCCACGGGGCCCGCACCCATTCCGCCATCGACGAAGTCCGCGCCGCCTGGGCCGTCTGGCCGCCCAAGGGCGTCGAGACCCTGGATCCCTGGCACTTCCCGCTCATCAACACGGTGATCCTGCTGACCTCCGGCACCTCGGTCACCTGGGCGCACCACGCCCTGCAGCACGGGGACCGCAAGTCGGCCCAGTGGGGCCTGCTGATCACGGTGCTGCTGGGGGTGATGTTCACCTCCGTCCAGGCCTACGAGTATCGCGAGATCCTGTCCGAGAAGCTGTTCTTCAGCCCCGAGTCCGCCAATGCCGGCCTGTATGGCTCCAGCTTCTTCCTGGCCACGGGCTTCCACGGCTTCCACGTCCTGATCGGGACCATCTTCCTGCTGTCCTGCCTGATCCGGCTGATGACCGGCGGCTTCACCCCGAAGAAGCACTTCGGCTTCGAGGCGGCGGCCTGGTACTGGCACTTCGTGGACGTGGTGTGGCTGTTCCTGTTCGCCTTCATCTATGTCGCGTTCCGCGGCACCCCCGCCGGCTGATCCCGGCGTGGCCGGCGTCAACCCCTTCCTAGCGGGTCTGAGCTGCCGGTGTCCGAACTGCGGTCGGGGCCCGCTGTTCTCCGGATATCTCCGGGTGCGCGGGACCTGTACCGAGTGCGGCTTCGATCTGGCACGGGCGGACTCCGGCGATGGCCCGGCGGTGTTCGTGGTGCTGATCTGCGGGGCCATCTCCTGCTTCGGTCTGTTGTTCACCGAGGTCAGCCTGCACCTTCCGGTCTGGCTGGAGCTGGCCATCTGGATCCCCGCGGCGGTGATCCTGTGCCTGGCGGCGCTGCGGCCCTTCAAGGGCGTGCTGGTGGCCATGCAGTTCCACAACAAGGCGTCGGAGGCGGGCGCGGCCAGCCTGCAGACGCCGGAGCCTCCCCGTGGCGACTGAGGCCCCGTCCGTCCCCGCCGCGCCGAAGGTCCGGTGGTGGCTGCACGCAGCCTTCGTCATCACCCTGGGCATCCTGTGCAGTCTCGGCACCTGGCAGGTCCAGCGCCTGGCGTGGAAGACCCAGCTGCTTGAGCGGATCCACCAGGCCCAGGTCGCCCCGCCGGAGCCCCTCAGCGCCGTCCTGAACCGGCTGGGCGATCACGTGGACGTGGACTATGTCCGGGTCCAGTTCGACTGCCCGGGGCTGGAGCAGGGGGCGACCCTGCAGTCCTACGCCGTGCGCGACGACGGTCCGGGTCGACGGCTTGTCACCGCCTGTCCCATCGACGTCGGCGGGTATCGCACCCTGCTGGTGGACCGGGGCTTCCTGCAGGGGGACCTGCCCAGGACGTCCTCGCCTGCCCTCACCACACCGGTGGTCGGCGTCCTGCGCCACCCGGACAAGCGCAGCCTGTTCACGCCGCCCCATCTGCACCGGGGGGACGTCTGGTACTATCGGGACGTGAAGGAAATGGCGGCCGAGCTGGGCGCGCCGGACCCGGCCCCGGTCATGCTGATGCTGGAGCGTCCGGCCCCCGCCTCCGGCAATCCCGCCCCCTCGCCGGTCCCCATTTCGGTATCGAATAATCACATGGGCTATGCCGTCACGTGGTTCGGGCTCGCCGCGGCGCTGGTGGGGGTCTATATCGCCTTCCTCAGGCGCGCCCGCGGTCGCTGATCCCGCCGGGTGACCGCTCCCCCACCGACCCTCACCTGAGAGGACACGTGCGCTACATCTCCACTCGCGGCGGCGCCGCGCCCGTCACCTTCGAAGACGTGCTGCTGGCGGGCCTGGCTCCCGACGGCGGCCTCTATGTGCCCGAAGCCTGGCCCCGGTTCACGGCGGACGAGATCGCCGGCTTTGCGTCCCAGCCCTATGCCGCCGTGGCCGCCCGGGTGCTCAAGGCCTTTGCCGGGGACACCCTGTCGGCGGAGGCCTGCGAGAGCCTGTGCCGGGAGGCCTATGCCACCTTCGACCACCCGGCGGCGACCCCGCTGGTGGAGCTGGACGCCAACCGCTGGATGCTGGAGCTGTTCCGGGGCCCCACCCTGGCCTTCAAGGACGTGGCCATGCAGCTGCTGGCCCGGCTGTACGACAGGATCCTGGCGCAGCGAGGGGAGACCCTGACCATCGTCGCCGCCACCTCCGGCGATACCGGCGGCGCGGCGGTGGAGGCGTTCCGCGGCTCCCGCCATGTGCGCCTGGTGATCCTGTTCCCCGACGGGCGGATCAGCGACGTCCAGCGCCGGTTCATGACCACGCCCGCGGATGCCAACATCGCCTGCCTGTCCGTGGCGGGGGACTTCGACGACTGCCAGGCCATCGTCAAGGGCCTGTTCCGGGACGATGACTTCCGCGAGGCGGTGCGCCTGTCGGGGGTCAACTCCATCAACTGGGCCCGGATCGCGGCGCAGAGCGTCTACTACTTCACCGCCGCCGCGGCGCTGGGGGCCCCGCAGCGGCCCGTGCGCTTCGTGGTGCCCACGGGCAATTTCGGCGACGCCTTTGCCGGTCATGTGGCGGCGCAGATGGGCCTGCCGATGGAGCAGATCGTGGTGGCCACCAACAGCAACGACATCCTGGCCCGGGCCCTGCGGGACGGCCGCTATGCCCGGGGCGAGGCCGTGGCCACCCAGAGCCCGGCCATGGACATCCAGATCGCCTCCAACTTCGAGCGGCTGGTGTTCGAGGCCCTCGGAAGGGATGCGCCGACCACGGCCGCGGCCTTCGAGCAGTTCGCGAAGACCGGTGCGGTGACCCTGCCCGACGCCGCCCGGCGCTACATGGCCGACCGCTTCCGCGGCGAGGCGGTGAGCGAGGCCGAGACCACGGCCACCATCGCCAAGGTGTGGCAGTCCAGCGACCGGCTGATCGACCCCCATACAGCCGTCGGCGTGGCGGCGTCCTGGCGCCTGCCGGACGCCGGGGCCCCCATCGTCACCCTGTCCACCGCGTCTCCCGCCAAGTTCCCGGAGACCGCGCCCGCAGACGCCCCGCCGGAGGCCGCCCGCCATCGCCGGGCCGAGGCCCTGGCCGGTCTGCCGGAGCGGATGACCCGGGTCCCGGCGGACGCCGACGTGGTCAAGGCCTTCATCCGGGAGTTTGCCAGGGCGTGACCCCGCGTATCCACAGCCTGGCCAATGGCGTGCGCGTCGTGGCCGATCCGATGCCGGGCCTGTCCAGCCTCGCCCTGTCCGTGGTGATCCGCGGCGGGTCCCGGTGGGAAGCCGAGGGCGAAGCCGGCTGGGCCCACATGCTGGAGCACATGGTGTTCAAGGGGGCCGGATCCCGGGACGCCCGCGGCATTGCCGAGGCCATCGAGGCGGAGGGCGGGCAGGTGAATGCCGCCACAGGCTTCGAGCGCACCAGCTTCCAGGTCCGCTGCCTGGCCGACGGCCTGCCGCTCGGGCTCGAGATCCTGTCCGACCTGGTGCGGCGTCCGCATCTGGATGGGGACGAACTGGAGCGGGAAAAGCTGGTCATCGCCCAGGAGATCGCCGACGCCGCCGACACCCCCGACGACCGGGTGTTCGACCTGGCCCAGGGGGCTGCCTTCCGCGACCAGCCGCTCGGGCGTCCGATCCTGGGCACGACGGACAGCCTCGCCCCCGCTACGGCGGCCAGCCTGTCGGCCTTTCACCGCAGCCTCTATGCCGCCGACCGGATCGTGGTCAGTGCCTCCGGTGCCGTGGACGAGGACGCGCTGTTGGCGCAGGTCGAGCGGCAGTTCGGCGACATGGTGCCCGAGGCCCGGCCCCTTCCGGCCCCGGCGCAGATGACCCGGGACCAGGTGGTGGAGACCCGCCGGCTGGAACAGGCCCAGCTGGTCTGGCTGACGCCGGGCGTGTCGATCCACAGCGAGGACTATCACGCCCTTCGCCTGTTCGCGGAGATCCTGGGCGGGGGCATGGCGTCGCGCCTGTTCCAGTCGGTGCGGGAGACCCACGGCCTGTGCTACGCCATCGATGCCTACTGCGCCAATTACGACGACGTGGGCGTGCTGGGCATCTATGCGGGCACCGCGGCGGCGGACGCCAAGCCGGCGGCCCGGCTGATCGTCGAGGGCCTGGCCCGGCTCGCCGAGGACGTGACGGAGGCGGAGCTGTCCCGCGCCCGCGCCCAGGCCCGGGCCGGTCTGCACATGGGCCGGGAACAGCCTCTGGCCCGGGCGGAGCAGGCGGCGGCCCAGGTGCTGGCCTTCGGGCGACTGATCGATCCGGTGGAGACCGAGGCGGCCTTTGCCCGGGTGACGCTGGCGGACCTGAAGCGGGTCGGGGCCCGGGCGCTGGAGGGTCCGCGGGCGGCCGCCGTGCTCGGCCCCAAACGGGCGGCTGACGCGGCGGCGATCTTCATGGCAAGCTGAGGGGCCCGGCGGCGGGAAAGGCGAGGCGATGCACGACAACGGCCCATCCTATGAGTCCCAGCTGGAGGCCCTGCAACTGGCCCTGGTGAAGACCCAGGCCCACGGCATGAAGCATGGCGAGCGCATCCTGATCCTGCTGGAGGGTCGCGACGGGGCTGGCAAGGACGGGGTCATCTCCCGCCTGACCGAGCACCTGGCCCCGCGGAACACCCGGGTCGTCTCCCTGCCCAAGCCCTCGGACCGCCAGCGCAGCGAATGGTGGTTCCAGCGCTATGTCCGGCATTTCCCGGCGGCGGGGGAGTGGGTGATCTTCAACCGGTCCTGGTACAACCGGGCCGGGGTCGAGCCGGTGATGGGCTTCTGCACCCCGGTGGAGCATCAGCAGTTCCTGCGCGACGCCCCGGCCTTCGAGGCGATGCTGGTGGAGAGCGACATCAAGCTGGTGAAATACTGGCTCGACATCTCCAGGAAGGAGCAGGCCCGGCGGCTGGACGACCGGCGGAAGGACCCGCTGAAGGCCCTCAAGGTCAGCGACATGGATGGCGAGGCGCAGACCCGCTGGACCGCGTTCAGCGCGGCGCGGGACGAGATGCTGACCCGGACCCACACGGCGCTGGCCCCCTGGACCTGCATCCATACGGACGACAAGAAGACCGCGCGGCTGAACCTGCTGCGGCATCTGCTGCGCACCATCGCCCCGCCGTCCGTGGCCGATGACGTGGAGGCCCCCGACCCGCAGGTGGCCTTCGGCTTCGAGGCCGCCGCCCTCGAGGACGGTCGCCTGGAGCCCTAGGAGGTCCGGCGGCCGGTCCCGCGGGCCGAAACGGCCGGCCGGAGCCGGAAACGGGGCCCGGCCCGGAGCAGCAGGCCCTGGGCCGCGGCGATCAGGGCAGGGGCATGGGCCGCCCCCCAGGCCGCCAGGACCACGGCATCGCCTGGCCGTCCCAGCCACAGGCAGGTGAGCGCGATCAGGTGCGAGGCGACCATCAGGCTCGGCCAGATGGAGCGGCTGCCCCGGGCCAGCCAGACGCTCAGCAACAGGCACAGGGTGGTGGTGCCCATGATCAGCAGGCCGGCCCGGCCGAACCATCCGGCGGCCACCACACCGGCCTCGAGGCCGTAGACGCCCATGAGGGCGAGGCTCAGGCCTTCGCGGCGGAGGAGGGAGAGGTCCATGGCGTCTGTGTCTCCCGGGCTGAAGGCCGACCCTGAAACGGCGCGGGGCAGGAAAGGGCCCCGTCGAGGGCGCATGACACCACGGAAATGCGACCATGGCGTGTTCTTTGTGGCCGGGATTGTCGCAGAATGCGGCGACAAATTGCCGCGGTGACATGACCGCGCCCCCTTGCCCCGGGGGGGCGGGACTGCGATCTAGGTTGGGTAACAGACACGGATCACATCCCCATGACAGCCCCCTCGCCCCTGCCGTCCCTTCTCGAAGCCCGCGGCGTCGACAGCGACCGCGCCGTGGAGGTGCTGCAGACCGCGCTCGCCGGTGCCGATGACGGGGAGCTGTTCGTGGAACGCGCGGAGAGCGAGGCCCTGGTGTTCGACGACGGGCGGCTGAAGTCCGCCAGCTACAACACCACCGAGGGCTTCGGCCTGCGGGTCGTGGCGGGGGAGACGGCGGGCTACGCCCATTCCAGCGAGATCAGCGAGGCGGCCCTGCGCCGGGCTGCCGATGCGGCGTCCCTCGCCCGGCGGGGCTACAGCGGCGTGGCGGCCGAGGCCCCGCGCCAGACCAATGTGCGGCTCTACGGGGACGAGGACCCGGTCGGCGGCATGGCCTTCTCCGCCAAGACCGACCTGCTGCAGGAGATCGATGCCTTCGCCCGCGCCCGGGACCCCCGGGTGGTGCAGGTCAGCGCGACCATCATGGGAGAGCGGCGGGAGATCGACATCCTGCGCGGCGACGGCCGGGTGCTGCGGGACGTCCGCCCGCTGGCCCGGCTGAACGTCTCCGTCACGGTGGAGCGGGACGGGAAGCGGGAGTCCGGCTCCAGCGGCGCGGGGGGGCGCGCGTCCTTCGAGGCCTGGATCCGTCCGGACAGCTGGCAGGGCCAGGTCGACGAGGCCCTGCGCATGGCCCTGGTCAATCTGGATGCCGTCGCCTGTCCGGCGGGGGAGATGGAGGTGGTGCTGGGCCCGGGCTGGAACGGGGTGCTGCTGCACGAGGCGGTGGGCCACGGGCTGGAGGGGGACTTCAACCGCAAGGGCATCTCCGCCTTTTCCGGCCGCATCGGCCAGCAGGTGGCGGCCCGGGGCGTGACCGTGTTCGACGACGGGGCCATTGCCGGTCGCCGGGGCTCCCTGACCATCGACGACGAGGGCACGCCGACGGAGCGCACCATCCTGATCGAGGACGGCATACTGGTGGGCTACATGCACGACCGGATGAGCGCGCGGCTGATGGGGCTTGCCCCCACCGGCAACGGGCGGCGGGAGTCCTATGCCCACATGCCCATGCCGCGGATGACCAATACTGGCATGCTGGGCGGTTCGACCCCCCGGGCGGAGATGATCGCCGGGACGAAGCGCGGCCTCTACTGCGCCAATCTGGGCGGCGGCCAGGTGGACATCACCAACGGCAAGTTCGTCTTCCAGTGCACCGAGGCCTATCTGATCGAGGATGGCCGGATCACCGCCCCGGTGAAGGGGGCGACCCTGATCGGCGACGGGCCCACGGCGCTGACCCGCATCACCCATATCGGCGACGACTTCAGCTTCGATCCGGGGATCGGCGTCTGCGGCAAGGCCGGGCAGGGGGTGCCGGTGGGCGTGGGTCAGCCGTCCCTGAAGCTCAGCGCCCTGACCGTGGGCGGTACGGCGGTCTGACGGTGTGAGGCCTGCGCCGGGGGGATCAGCCCCCGGTGACCTCGTCCGACCCGTGGGACCACTTCTTCAGGAAAGGGCTCATCACCAGGTAGAGCACGCCGACACCGGCGGCGGCCAGGCCGATGATGTTGAACACGTTGATGGTGGTGGCCAGCGCCAGCTTGGGGTTCAGCACCTGTCCCGCCACCGTGTCGGAGCCCGCGAACTGGGCGATGAACCCGCCCACGTACTGGGCCAGCGACGAGGCCAGGAACCACACCGCCATCAGGGTCGAGATCAGCACCGGCGGGGCCAGCTTGGTGATCTGCGACAGGCCGATGGGGGACAGGCACAGCTCGCCGGTGGTCTGCAGCAGATAGCTGACCGCCAGGAACACCAGGGGCGTGCGGGCGTGGATGTCGGCGTACTTGGCGCCATAGACGAGCACCAGGAAGCCCAGGCCCACCTGGATCAGGGCCAGACCGAACTTGGTCAGGGGATCGGGGTCCCGGCCGCGCTTGCCGAGCCACGACCACAGGGCGGCAAACACCGGCACGAAGATCAGGATGAAGCCCGCATTGAACGACTGGGCCTGGGCGGCGGTCATGCCCGCATCCACCCACCAGACGGACGAGGGCGCGAGGCCGGATTGGGCCAGCATCTCCCGGGAGCCGATGAACAGGTCCCGCCCGAGGAAGGGCATGCGGATCGGCGCGCCCACCAGGGTCAGGTTCACATTGCGCTCGGCGAACAGGTTCAGCGAGCTGCCCGCCTGCTCGAACAGGGCCCAGAACACCGTGGCGCCCGCCACCAGGGTCAGGGCCAGGAACACCCGCTCCCATTCCTTGCGGCCGCCGTTCTTGTAGAGCCACCAGAAGACGTAGAGCAGGGTCGCACCGGCCACCGGCATCAGCAGCAGGCCGACCAGCTTGTTGTCGCCCACCACGAAATAGACGATGCCCAGCACCACGGCGGAGGCCAGATAGACCAGGTTCTCCACATTGATCGGGCCCAGCACCTTGCGCTTCAGCTCCGCCGGGTTCGGCGGTTCGCCCTTGCCCTGCAGGAGGGGGCGGCCGATGACGAACACCAGGAAGCCGGCCATCATGCCGACGCCCGCGGCACCGAAGCCCACGGACCAGCCGTAGCTTTCTCCGAGCCAGCCGCACAGCACCGCGGCCCAGAACGAGCCCAGGTTGATGCCGTAGTAGTAGAGGGTGAAGCCCGGGTCCCGCCGCGGGTCGTTCTGCTCGTAGAGCTGGCCGACGATGGACGAGATGCTCGACTTCAGGAAGCCCACTCCCACCACGATCAGCGACAGGGCCAGGAAGAAGAAGTCCTCGTAGATCGGCTTTCCGTCCTTCACGGACAGGGTGTACTCGCCCTTCTTCAGCAGCGCGGGCAGGGGCGCCGTTGCGGGCAGGCCGCGGATTTCCAGGCCGCCGTCTGCGCTGGGGCCGTAGTCATAGCGTCCCGCCCCCACCTGCAGCTGCACGTGGCGCGCCTCGCCCCGGCCGTCGGTGGTGAAGGTGTAGGTCTGGCCGTGATAGCTGAGCTGTTGCTGCGCCGGGGGGCCTTCCACGGCCATGGTCAGATGGCCGAACACCAGCAGCAGGGCCCCGAAGGCCACGGCCTTGCGATTGCCCAGATAGCGGTCCGCCACGATCCCGCCGATCAGCGGCAGCAGATAGACCAGGGTCGTATAGGCCCCGTACTGGGCCGCCGCCGCCTTGTCCGAGAACAGGAACTGTTCGGTCAGGTAGAAGATCAAGAGACCGCGCATGCCGTAATAGGAGAACCGTTCCCACATCTCGGTGAGGAACAGCACCACCAGGCCCCGGGGATGGTTGCGAAGCTGCCAGATGACCGGGATGCACGTGACCAGGGTCACGATCAGGCCCGCAAAGAACACGATGCTCATCGGGTCTGCAGCTCCGGTGACCGTCTCACCCTATCGGTCGGGCGCAGACATTCCCGACACGGGAACGGCCGGGCGGGCGGAAGGCGGGTCTTGGTCACTCAATATCCTGGCGTCAGTGGGCGTCGTCGGATGAAACCGTCCGTCTCGGACCGTTCGCACAACGATTAACCCCATCCGCTTGACAGTGCATGAACATTTTCGGCAGCTTCAGCCACACCTGCGCAAAAAAACGTCAGCCCGCCGCAGCGTCCCGCCGGATGCGTTCGATCATCGACTGAAGTCCGTTGGATCTCTGTGTGGACAGGGCCTCCGTCAGACCGAGGCGCGCAAGCCCCGCCCGGGCGTCGAAGGCCAGGATCTCCGCCGCCGGCCGGTGGTTGAACAGGCGCAGCACCACCGCGATCAGGCCGCGCACCAGATGAGCGTCGCTGTCTCCCCGCCAGGACAGGCGGCCGTCCCGCACCGGGTCCTGCACCACCCAGACCTGGCTGGCACAGCCCCGGACGCGGTGGTCGTCGGACTGTTCCGCCGCGCTCAAGGGGGCGAGGGTCCGCCCCAGGTCGATCAGGTGGCGGTAGCGCTCCTCCCAGTCGCCCAGCAGCTCGAACTCGTCGGCGAGTTCGGCCAGTTCGTCTTCGATGGTGTCGGCCATGCCGTCCGCGCTCCGGGCTTGAGGCCCCGCCGCGGCGGGGACCGGCGTATCTAGGCGCGGGCGGGGCCGGGCTCAAGCCTTGAAGCCGTGGGCGGTCATCCAGGCGTCCACATGGCCGACGGCTTGCGGCAACAGGTCGGGGCGGGAGGTGTAGTAGTGGTCCGCGCCCTCGATGTCCTGATAGCTCCGGTCAGCCCGCACCAGGGCGTCGTACAGGCGCCGGGCATGGCTGGGGGTGCAGGCCAGGTCCGCGGTGTTGTTGATCACCAGCACCGGGCACTCCACCCGGGACGCATTGCCCAGCCCGTCGGCCCGGGTGGCGGAAAGGCTCCATTGCGACAGCCAGGACCGCAGCGTGGTGAAGCGGGCCAGACCCACCGGACCGTCATTGGCGATCCGCGGCTCCCCCAGATAGCAGGTGTAGGGGGGGCGGTCTGACGGGTCCTGGGTCGGGTCGGTCCAGCGCACGTCGCACATGGTGCCGTGGACCACGAAGGCCCGCTCCGCATTTCCGTCCCCGGCGGCGCGCAGGGCGGCCAGCTCGCCCCGGACCCAGTCGGTGATCCGATGGTTGCGAGCCACCTGGGCGGCGCGGAAGCGGGCGACGAACTCCGGCGTGTAGGGGGGCCTGGCCGGACAATCCGGGTGATAGATGTTGAGGGCGATGTCCCGCTCGAAGGGCCGGGTCTCGTCGGTGATCGAGGGGTCCATCCATTCGGTCAGGGTTGCGGCGCGGCTGAGATGGGCGGCCAGCAGCAATATGCCGTCGGCGGGGATCAGGTCGGCCCCCACCAGATCGCAGGGGTCCCCCGCGGGGGTCTCGGTGATCGTCGGGTGTTGCGCCTGATCCTGATAGAACATGGACAGGGACCCACCCCCGGACCAGCCCCCCAGGATCACCTGGGCGTAGCCGAAGCGCTGCTTCAGGTCGCGGATGCAGGCCCCGAGGTCCAGCACGCACTTCTCCAGGATCAGGGCGGTGTCATTCCCCCGGTAGCGCGGATTGCAGTAGATCACGTGGCGACCTGCGGCGGCGAGGGCGGAGACCATGGGCAGGAAGGCCCCGCCGCCGATGGGGTGGGAGAAGACGATCACCGATTTTGCCGTGGTCTCGGTCTCCGGGCGGATGCGCATGCATTCGACGAACACCCGGCCCTCGTCGCCGCCATAGACGTCCTTGAAGGGGCTCTTGTCCTTGTGGACGAAGCCGTAGGGCTCGCGAACGACCTTGACCATGATGTCCCATCCCGGTGCTTTGTTTTCCGGTCATGTCAGCGCTATCCTCGGCGCAACACAAGCCCCCATGGGCGACAGACGCGGGAGAGCGGACATGAGCGGACCGGCAGGAAGCCGCATCGACGGGGTGCACCACATCGCGGTGATGGCGGGCAACATCAAGACCCACATCGCCTTCTTCGCCGAGGTGCTGGGCTGCGAGCTGAAGGCCCTGTTCTACATGCACGGGGTGCCCGGGGCCTATCACGCCTTCCTCGAGATGAACGAGAACTGCTACTTCTCCATCGTCGAGACGCCGGAGGCCAAGGCCATCCCCATCGAGCTGGGCAAGACCCACTCGGGCAACGGGGCCCTGTCCAGCGCGCCGGGCACCATGCAGCACATCGCCTTCCGCGCGGCGGACGAGGCCAACCTGCTTGGCATGCGCGACCGCATCCGCAGCCACGGGGTGAACGTGTTCGGCCCCATCGACCACGGCTTCTGCAAGTCCATCTACTTCGCCGGTCCCGACCAGCTGACCCTGGAGATCTCCACCCAGATGACGGAGCTGGACAGCCGGGCCTGGATCGATCCGGAGGTGGTGGGCCTGGCCGGCATCTCGGCGGAGGAGCTGGCCCGCTACACCCGGCCCGCCCCGTCGCCGGACACGGGCGGGACGGTGCCCCAGCCGGCCTATGATCCGCTGAAGCCGCACATGATCTATCCGGAGGCGGTGTACCAGCAGATGCTGACCGTGCCGGACGAGGTCATCTCGGCGGCGTCGCGTTATACCGACCCGCCGGTGAAGATCACCGCCTGATCCCTTCGCTTTCCGTCGAGACCTCATGACAGACCCCAAAAGCGGCCCCCTCGCGGGCCTTCGCGTGATCGAGATGGGGAGCCTGATCGCCGGTCCCTTCTGCGGCCAGATCCTCGGCGATTTCGGTGCCGACGTGATCAAGCTGGAGGACCCCGGCAAGGGCGATCCCATGCGCCAGTGGGGCCGCAGCCTGCCCGGCGGCCATTCCCCCTGGTGGCCGGTGATCGGGCGCAACAAGCGCTCCGTCACCCTCGACCTGCGCACGGCGGAGGGGCAGGACATCGCCCGCAAGCTGATCCTGTCCGCCGACATCGTGGTGGAGAACTTCCGCCCCGGGGCCATGGAGAAGTGGGGCCTGGGCTATGACGCCCTGTCGGCGATCCATCCCGGCCTGATCATGGCAAGGGTCTCGGGCTTCGGCCAGACGGGACCCTACAGCCAGCGGGCGGGCTATGCCCTGATCGGCGAGGCGATGGGCGGCCTGCGCTACATCATGGGGGAGCCCGACCGCCTGCCGGCCCGGGCGGGCATCTCCATCGGCGACAGCCTGTCGGGCCTGCATGCGGCGCTGGGGGTGATGATGGCGCTGCAGTCCCGGCACATGACCGGCAAGGGCCAGGTGGTGGACGCCGCCATCTATGAGAGCGTGCTGTCGGTGATGGAGAACCTGATCACCGAATTCGTCGTCACCGGCTATCAGCGGGAGCGGTCCGGTGCGATCCTGCCGGGCATCGCCCCCTCCAACGCCTATCCCACCGCGTCCGGCGACATGGTGGTGATCGGTGCCAACCAGGACACGTTGTTCGAGCGCCTGACCGAGGCCATGGGCCAGCCGGAACTGGCCCAGCGGTTCAAGGGCCACGCGGCAAGGGGACAGAACCAGGCGGAGATCGACGCCCTGATCTCGGCCTGGACCTCCACCCAGGACACCCAGGCCCTGCTGAAGCTGATGGACCAGCGCGGCGTGGCCGCGGGCCTGATCTACAAGGCCGCCGACATGCTGGAGGACCCCCAGTATCAGGCCCGGCACTCCATCGTGGAGGTGCCGCACCCGGCCTTCGGCACGGTGAAGATGCAGAACACCTTTCCCGTGCTCAGCCGCACGCCGGGCGAGGTGCGCTGGCCCGGCCCGCCGCTGGGCGCGCATACGGAGGAGGTGCTGCGGGACGCGCTCGGCCTCGACGCCGCGGCGGTGGCGGGCCTGCGCAGCCGGGGGGTGATCTGATGCGGGTCGTGGCTCGGGCTGCGGCGATCCTCGTCTTGTCGGCCGCGCCGGTGATGGCGGCGGAGGCCGATCCCTGCACGCCGAACCTGTGGCCCCGGCGGACGGCGGCGGCGGAGGCGGTGCTGGGGGATGCGCCCCTGAGCGCTGCCACCATGGCCTTCCTGCGCTCCGACGCGGGCCGGGCGGCGGCGATGGCGCGGCGGCAGGCCCAGGCGATGCGGGACTGGGCCGGGCTCTGCGAATATCGGGCGGACAATGCGGCGCTGGCGGCGTCGGGCTCGCGGCCGGACCTGGTCATGATGGGCGACAGCCTCACCGACAACTGGGTCTATGGCGATCCGGGCCTGTTCGGCACCAAGGTCGTCGGGCGCGGCATTGCCGGGCAGGTGACCGGCCAGATGCTGGGCCGCTTCCAGCAGGACGTGATCGCGCTTCGCCCGAAGGCCGTGCACATACTGGGCGGCACCAACGACCTGTCCGGGGCCTGGGGACCCTTCCGGCCGGAGGACATCGTGGCCAATATCGCCGCCATGGCCGACATCGCCCGGGCCCATGGCCTACGGGTGCTGGTGGGCAGCCTGACCCCCTCGACAGCACTCGTCTGGGCGCCGGAGGTGCAGCCCGCCGCCCTGATCGTGGAGACGAATGCGCGGCTGAAGGCTCATGCCCGGGCCAACGGCCTCACCTATGTGGACTATTACACCCCCCTGGCCGGTCCGGACGGGGGCATGAAGGCGGGGCTGAGCGACGACGGCGTCCATCCCAACCGCCGGGCCTACGCCCTGATGCGCAAGGCGCTGGAGGCGGCCCTAGCGGGCCAGTAGCTCCACGAGAGCCGCGTCAATGAAGGCTACGTCCACCGGATTGAGGCCGGATGCCGCCATGTGTCCCCAGATGGACGGGATGGGCCTGAGCTCCGCCGACGGCATCGCCGCCACCTCCGCCGCATTGTCCGCCACCGGGAAGTAGAGGTCGGTCTCGCTGGGCATGACCAAGGCCCGGGCCGGGATCGCGGCCAGCGCCGCCGCAAGGTCGCCACCGGCGCTGATGTCCGCCGTCTGCCAGCTGTCCAGCATGGCCAGCAGGTCATTGGCATCCCGGGCAAGGAAGTGGCCCTCGAGAAAGGCCAGGAATGTCTGCAGGTCCGGGGCCCCCATCTGCAGGCGGTCGATCTCCGCCCGGTAGAAGGCCTGGGAGAACATCCACCCGGCATAGACCCGGGCGAAGGCCTTGATTCCGGTCACCGGCGGTGCGGTGTAGTCGCCCCCGGTGAAACTGCCGTCGGCGGTCAGGGCGGCCTTCAGCCCCTCCAGGAACACGAAATTGTGCCGTGCCGTGCGGGCGGAGCCGCAGATGGGGGCGATCCGTGCTACGAAGTCCGGAAACAGGGCAGCCCAGTGATAGGCCTGCTGCGCCCCCATGGAAAAGCCGACGACAAGCTGCACCCGCGTAACACCCAGCGCCTCGGTCAGCAGCCGGTGCTGCAGCCGGACATTGTCGGCCAGCGTCACCCGGGGAAAACGGGGTCCGTCGAAGGGGGCGGGGGTGTTGCTGGGGGACGAGGACAGGCCGTTGCCCAGCATGTTGGGGATGACGATGAAGAAGCGCCGGGGATCCAGCGCCTTGCCCTCGCCCACAAGCCAGGCCGTATCGGTGTGCTGGCCCGCATAATGGGTGGGGGCAACGATCACATTGTCCCGGGCGGCATTCAGGGTGCCGTAGGTCTTGTAGACCAGCTGCACGCCGGGAAGCCGGACCCCGGACGTGAGGAGGACATCCCCGGCCTCGAACACCGGCAGGACCCCGCTCATCCGGCGGATGCCTTCATGGCGGGCCGGGAGGCGGGGCGCAGCACGCCGCCGAAGCCGCCGCCCCGGGCCACCTGCTTGGGCTGCTCGTCGAACAGTTCGGCCAGCTTCTCGGTCATGGCCCCGCCCAGCTGCTCCACATCGACGATGGTCACCGCGCGCTTGTAGTAGCGGGTCACGTCGTGGCCGATGCCCACGGCGATCAGCTCCACCGGGGAGGCCCCCTCGATCTCGCCGATCACCTGGCGCAGGTGGCGCTCCAGATAGTGGCCGCTGTTCACCGACAGGGTCGAGTCGTCCACCGGCGCCCCGTCGGAAATCACCATCAGGATGCGGCGGCTCTCGGGACGCGCCATCAGGCGGCTGTGGGCCCAGACCAGGGCCTCCCCGTCGATGTTCTCCTTCAGCAGCCCCTCGCGCATCATCAGGCCGAGGTTCTTGCGCGCCCGTCGCCAGGGGGCTTCCGCGGCCTTGTAGATGATGTGGCGCAGGTCGTTCAGGCGGCCGGGATTGGCGGGCTTGCCCGACCGGATCCACTCGTCCCGCGCCTGCCCGCCCTTCCACGCCCTTGTGGTGAAGCCCAGGATCTCCACCTTCACGGCGCAGCGCTCCAGGGTGCGGGCGAGGATGTCGGCGCAGACGGCGGCGACCATGATCGGCCGCCCGCGCATGGAGCCGGAATTGTCGATCAGGATGGTCACCACCGTGTCCCGGAACTCCGTGTCGTCCTCCTGCTTGAACGACAGGGGCGCGGTGGGATCGGTGATGATCCGGGTCAGGCGGGAGACATCCAGCACGCCCTCTTCCAGATCGAAGCTCCACGACCGGTTCTGCTGGGCCAGCAGGCGGCGCTGCAGCTTGTTGGCCAGGCGGGAGACCACGCTGGAGAACTGCTGGATCTGCTGGTCCAGATAGGCGCGCAGGCGGGCCAGCTCCTCGGCGTCGCACAGCTCCTCCGCCGGGACCACCTCGTCGTCCTTGGTGGACCAGACCTTGTAGGCGGGCTCCACGGCGCCGCGATCCTTGAAGTCCGGGCGGGAGGGCTGCATGCCGTCCCCCAGGTCCGGGGCCTCGTCGGTGGTGTCGCTCTCGTCGCTGTCCTCCATCTGCACCGACTGATCGTCGCCGCTGTCGGACTCGCTCTCCGACGGTTCGGTTTCGGAGGTGGAGGCGCCGTCGCTCTCCTGGCTGTCACCGTCCCCGTCGTCGCTGTCGGCGGCTTCCGGCTCGGCATCGGACTCAGGTGCCTCGTCCTCGGAGCTTTCCGTGGGGTCTCCGGCATCGTCCCCAAGGTCCAGGTCGGACAGGATGGTGCGGGCGATGCGGGCAAAGGCGTTCTGGTCGTCCATGGCCGCGGTCAGCCGGTCGAGGTCGCCCCCGGCCTTCGCCTCGATCTCCGCGCGGACCAGATCCACCATGGCCCGGGCCCCGGCCGGAGGGGCATCCCCCGTCAGCCGTTCGCGAACCAGCAGGGCCAGCACGTCGGGCAGGGGCACGGCCGTGCGGTCCACCATGCGGGCGAGGCCCTTGCGCTCCACCTGGCCTTCCAGCAGCACGGTCAGGTTGGCGCGGACGCCGCCCAGGGCATTGGCGCCGATGGCCTCGATCCGCGCCTGCTCGATGGCCTCGAAGGCCGCGGCGCCGGCGGGGTCCACCGGTCGCAGCTTCGCATGGGTGGCGTCGTCATGGTGGGCCAGCCGCAGGGCCATCTGGTCGGCCATGCCCCGCAGGCGGGAGGCCTCCCGCTCCGACAGGTCCCGGGGCGGGTGTGGCAAAGTGGCGCGGTTGCCCACCAGGGAGGGCCCGTCGCCCGAGAACACGACCTCCAGGTCCGGCGTCTCGGCCAGACTGCGGGCGGCGTGCGCCAGGGCGCGCTTGAACGGCTCGGTCGGGGATTCGGGCTTGGTCGCCATGATCCTTCACCCATAGCCCGCCCGGCGGCGGGGATGAAGGGGCGCCGTGGCGGAAACCGGAGCCGCTTGCCACCGGCGGGGGAAAGGTCAAAGCTCCCGCACCGGGTAGGCTGCAGAAAGGGCGAGACCGATGATCGGGGTATTGCTGCGCATGGCGCTGGTGGGGCTGGGCCTCTACATCGCCTCGAGACTGGTCCCAGGCGTCTCCTTCGCCGACACCAAGACACTGATCCTCGCGGCCCTGGTGCTGGCGGTGGTCAATGCCGTGATCCGGCCGATCGTGATCCTGCTGACCCTGCCCTTCACCATCATCACGCTGGGATTGTTCATCTTCCTCATCAATGCCGCCCTGTTCTACGGGGTCAGCCTGTTGCTGCCGGGCTTTCATCTGGCGGATTTCGGCTCGGCGCTGCTCGGCTCCATCGTGGTCAGCCTGACCAGCGGCATCGGCACGGCCTTCATCGGTCGGCAGGGACGGGTGGAGCGCTATCGCCGAAAGTACCGGGATCGCTGACGGGGGCTTGCCTTCCCCATGGGCACCGGTCGAGAGTGGCGCTCAAGAAACCACTCAAGAAACGCCTCGAGGAAGCTCCCATGACGTTCAAGCCCTTTGATCTCTCCGGCAAGGTGTCCCTGGTCACCGGCGGCAACCGCGGCATCGGCTTCGGCATGGCGGAGGGGCTGGCCCAGGCCGGGTCGGACATCGTCATCTGGGGCTCCAATGCCGAACGCAATGCCGAGGCCGAGGCGACGCTGAAGGCCCACGGCGTGCGGGTGCTGATCCAGACCGTGGACGTGGGCGACGAGGCCCAGGTGGTGGCCGGCATGGCCGAGGCGGAGGCGAAGATGGGCCGTCTCGACACGGTCATCGCCAATGCGGGCATCGGCCGGGGCGCGGCCTCCTTCGTGGACATGTCGACGGAGATCTGGCGCCAGAACATGCGGGTCAATCTGGACGGGGCCTTCTGGACCCTGCGGGAGGCCTGCCGCTCCATGGTGGCCCGGGCCAAGGCGGGGGATCCCGGCGGCTCGCTGATGGCAACGGCGTCGCTGGGGGCCCTGCAAGGGGCGGCGCGCAACCAGGCCTATACGGCCACCAAGGGGGCGCTGATCCCGATGCTGAAGGGCATTGCGGTGGAGTATGCCCGCTACGGCATCCGCGCCAATGCGGTGCTGCCCGGCTGGGTGGCCACGGACATGACCGCGTCGGCCCAGGGGCATGACAAGTTCAACGAGGCGGTGATCGGCCGGGTGCCGGTGCGCCGCTGGGGCCGTCCGGACGAGTTCGCCGGCGTGGCGATCTATCTGGCCAGCGATGCCTCCAGCTTCCATACCGGCGACGTGCTGCTGCTGGACGGCGGCTACAGCTGTTTCTGACGGAGCCTCGCCCATGCGCCGCGCCCTGCTGGTTGTGCTCCTGCCCCTGGGCCTGGCCGCCTGCCAGCCGGCCGGGCCGGTCCGCAGCCCGGCGGAGATCGCGGCCCATGCGGCGGCCATGACCCCCGCCGATGCGCGCCTCGCCGACCTCTACAGCCATGCCTGCAAGGCCTGCCACGCCACGCCGGGCACCGGGGCCCCGCTGGCCGGGGACCGGGCCGCCTGGGCCCCGCGGGTGGCCAAGGGCATGCCCGCTTTGCTCACCAGCGTGGTTGGGGGCTACAAGGGCATGCCGGCGGGGGGGCAGTGCTTCTCCTGCACGGCGGACGACTACCGGGCCCTGGTGCGGTTCATGGCCGACCAGCCGGTGAACTGAGACGCCGTCGGCGCGCGGATCGAGTACGGATAGAGTTTTCAGGGGGCGGGCCATGGCCAGGAGATCAGGATCGACGCGACGGGGCCTCATGCTCGGTTCGGCCGCGGTGGTCGTCGGCGGCACCGCCGCCGGGGCGGTGGGCTATCGCCTGTGGCGGGACCGGGAGCCTGCCGGGCCGCCGGACACGGACGGTGCCGGGCATCTGGTCTGGCGCAACTGGTCGGGCATCCAGTCGTCCTATCCGGTCAGCCGGGCGGCCCCCGCCAACGAGGACGAGCTCGCCTCCCTCCTGAAGACCGCGCCGGGCCCCATCCGGCCGGTGGGGGCGGGCCACAGCTTCCAGCCCCTGGTGCCCACCAACGGCACCCTTCTGACGCTGGACCGGATGAGCGGGGTGCTGGCCCATGATCCGGCGGCCCTGACCGCCCAGGTGCGGGCGGGGACAAGGCTGGGCGACCTCGGCCCGGCCCTGGCCGCCCTCGGTCAGGAGATGCCGAACCTGCCGGACATCAACAAGCAGTCCCTCGGCGGGGCGCTGGGCACGGGCACCCACGGCACCGGCCAGGGGCTGAAGGCCATCCACGGGGAGGTGCTGTCCTTCCGCCTGGCCACCATCGGCGGGGACATACTCGACTGCAGCGCCGACCATCATCCGGAGATCTTCAACGCCGCCCGGGTGAACCTGGGGGCCTTCGGCGTGGTGACCGAGGTGACCCTGAAGAACCAGCCCCTCTCGACGATCTACAAGCGGGTGGAGCTGCGGGACTGGAACGAGACCTGCGACGACTGGGAGCACCTGAAGCGCAGCCACCGCAACGTGGAATTCTACGTCATTCCCTTCACCGGCAAGGCAGCGGTGATCACGGCCGACCCCACCAGCCGCGCCCTGAAACCCCGCGGGCCGGATACCGACACCCAGACGGTGATGCAGCTCAAGACCCTGCGGGACCTGTTCGGCCCCCTGCCGGGCGCGCGGCGCTGGGTGGCGGAGAAGCTGCTCAGCGGTCTGCCGCCGGAGGAGATGGTGGACCAGGGTTGGAAGCTCCTGTCCAACGAGCGGCCGGTCCGCTTCAACGAGATGGAGTTCCACCTGCCGGTGGAGGCGCAGATTCCCGCACTGAAGGAGGTGGTCGCCACCATCGAGGCGAAGCGCAACGACGTCTTCTTCCCCATCGAGGTGCGCACCATCGCCGCGGACGATGCCTGGCTGTCGCCCTTCTACCAGCGGGAGAGCGGCTCCGTCGCCGTGCATGCCTATTACAAGGACGACTACCAGTTCCTGTTCGAGCTGATCGAGCCGATCTTCCGCCGCCACGGGGGGCGTCCCCACTGGGGCAAGCTGAATTCCCTGAAGGCGGCGGACTTCCGGGCCCTCTATCCCCGCTGGAAGGACGCGATGGAGGTCCGCGCCGCCCTCGACCCCGGCGGAAGTTTCCTGAACCCCTATCTCCGATCGGCCCTGATCGATGTCTGACCCCAAGACCCCCTCCCGCCGCCGCGCCCTTAGGGGCCTGGGCCTGACGGGCCTTGGCCTGGCCGGGCTGGCGGGGGCTGGCGCGGTGCTGGGACGGCAGGCGGACCGGGGCTCCGGCGGGCATGACGCCTATTTCCAGCGGGTGGCCATGGCGCTGGCGGAGGCGGGCATCGCCCAGCCGACCCTGGTCATCGACCGGTCCCGGCTGGAGGCCAACATCGCCGCCGTGAAGGCGAATTTGGCGGGCTCCGGCCTGCCGGTGCGGGTGGTGGTGAAGTCCCTGCCGGCCATCGACCTCATCGACACGGTGGCGCGAGGGCTCGGCACCGACCGGTTCATGGTCTTCAACGGCGAGATGCTGCACGAGATGCAGACCCGGCGACCGGGGGCCGACCTGCTGATGGGCAAGCCCCTGCCGGTGGTGCAGACGGCGGCCTTCTACGACCGGGAGGGACCGGTGGCGGGGCCGCAATGGCTGGTGGACACGCCGGAACGCCTGCACCAGATCGCCGCCGTGGCCCGCCAGAAGGGCGTGAAGGCGCGGATCAGCTTCGAGATCGATGTGGGCCTGCACCGGGGGGGATTCGTCGATGCGAACGCCCTGGCCGCCGCCGTGGAGCTGGCGCGGCAGGACCCGCACCTGGAGATCGCGGGCCTGATGGGCTACGACCCCCATGTGCCCAAGACCCTCAATCCGGAGACGGCCTTCGCCGCGGTGCTGAAGACCTATGCCGCGGCGAAGCAGGTGCTGGCCGACAGGCTGGGGGGCGATCCGGCCCGCCTCACCCTGAACACAGCGGGCAGTCCCACCTATCTGCTGCACGCGAAGGACACGGTGGCCAACGAGGTCTCCATCGGCTCGGCCTTCGTCAAGCCGGCGGACTTCGACCTGAAGACCCTGACCCGCCACCAGCCCGCCGCCTATATCGCCACCCCGGTGATCAAGGCTCTGGACCGGATGGCCATCCCGAGCCTGGAGGGGCTGTCCGGCGTCACCAGCTTCCTCGACCCCAATACGGAGAAGGCGTTCTTCGTCTATGGCGGCCACTGGAACGCCCGGCCGGTGTCGCCGCCGGGCCTGCAGTACAACGACCTGTTCGGCCGCTCGTCCAACCAGGAGCTGCTGACGGGCTCCCGCCGGGTGAAGCTGGCGGTGGATGACCTGGTGTTCCTGCGCCCGAACCAGAGCGAGGCCCTGTTCTTCCAGTTCGGGGACCTGGCCATCTATGACGCCGGTCGCATCGTGGCGCATTGGCCGACCTTCCCGGTTTCGGCATAGTGGGGCCGGGATTCTCCGCGGGAGTGCGCACATGACCCTTCGTCGCCTGTCCATCGTCGCGGGGCTGGCCCTGGTGCTGGGCCTGCCGGGCGGGGCGTCGGCCGCCGACCGCCTGCAGCCGGGCTATCTGGCCAAGGGCGGCATGCCCGACACCAGCCGCATCGTGCAGGGTCCGCCGGCAGAGGACAGCGCCGCCCAGCGCTGGGACTGGGACGTGTTCCTGGCCACCCGCAAGCTGCAGAACCAGACCCGCTGGGACCAGGCACAGAACGACGTGGACACCTCCATGCCCGCCCTGTTGAAGGATTTCAGCTGCGCCGTCGGGGCCCGGCTGGACGAGACCAGCGCCCCGGCCACCCTGCAGCTGCTGACCCGGGCCCGGTCCGATGCCGCCATCGGTTCCAGCAAGGCCAAGGCCCAGTACCGGCGGGAACGGCCCTTCGTGGGAAATTTCCAGCCGATCTGCGTGGACCGGGATGCCGATCTGGTGTCCAGCCCGTCCTTCCCCTCCGGCCACGCCACCCTCGGCTGGGCCATGGGCCTGATCCTGGCAGAGCTGGCACCGGACCGGGCGACGGAGATCCTCGCCCGCGGCCGGGCCTTCGGGGAAAGCCGGGTGGTCTGCGGCGTCCATTTCGTGTCGGACATCGAGGCCGGACGCCTCACCGGGGCCAGCGTCGTGGCCGCGGAGCACGGCCAGCCGGACTTCCTTGCGGATGTGGACAAGGCCCGGGAGGAGCTGAAGGCCCTTCGCGCCAATCCGGCGTCGGAGCCCTATCCTGGCCAGTGCGCCTCGGAGAGCGAGCTTACGAAGCGTCCCTGGTGATCGCCGCGAACCGGTCGCGGGTGATGGCATAGAGCACATGGCGGCGCAGGGGGTGACCCACCTCCAGCGCCGGATGGTCGAAGTCCCGGGCCGGGTCGGCGGCGAGGCCGATCCGCTCCATCACCGCGCGGGAGGGCCGATTGGCCACGGCGGTGAAGCTGACCACCTCCTCCAGTCCCAGACGGTCGAAGGCCAGGGCCAGGCACGCCCGCGCCGCCTCGCTGGCATAGCCCCGGCCCCAGGCGCGCCGGGCCAGGCGCCAGCCGATCTCCACCGCTGGTGCGAGCGGGTTCGGTGCCCGCACCGGCGCCAGGCCCACATAGCCGACGAAGGGGGTGCCGCCCTTCACCTCGACGGCATAGAGGCCGTAGCCCCGCTGCTCGAACCCGTCCTTGATGCGCGCGATCATCGCATCGGACCCGGCGCGGTCGAGGGGGGCCGGGAAGTGGCGCATCACCTCCGGGTCCGAGTTGAGCTCGGCAAAGGGGGCGCGGTCGCTGTCCCGCCAGCGGCGCAGGATCAGGCGCGGGGTCTCGAGAGGGGCGAAACCCGTGCTCACCGGTCGAAGCGCTTCCCCGGTCCGAGCGCGTCGTACAGGTCCGTCCGCCGGTCGCGGAAGAATCCCCAGGCCGCCCGGTGGGTGTGCAGGAAGTCCAGGTCGTAGGTGGCGGTCAGCACGCCCTCGTCCGTCCGCTCGAAGGCGGCCAGCAGGTCCCCCCGGTGATCGGCCAGGAAGGACGAGCCGTAGAAGGTCTGGCCGGGTCCGTTCAGCCCCACGTCTGCCCCCTCGTGCCCGATCCGGTTGGCGGCGGCCACGGGGATGACGTTGGCCACCGCATGCCCCTGCATCACCCGCCGCCAGGGGTCGCGGGTGTCCAGGCTGGTGTCGTGCGGCTCCGACCCGATGGCGGTGGGATAGAGCAAGGCCTCCGCCCCCATCAGGGCCATGGCCCGGGCGCATTCCGGGTACCACTGGTCCCAGCAGATGCCGACGCCGATCCGGGCGAACTTCGTGTCCCAGACCCGGAAGCCGGTGTCCCCCGGCCGGAAATAGTACTTCTCCTGATAGCCGGGGCCGTCGGGGATGTGGCTCTTGCGATAGACGCCCAGCGGTGACCCGTCGGCGTCGATCATCACCAGGCTGTTGTAGTATTCGGGCCCGTCCCGCTCGAAGATCGACACGGGGATCACCACCCCCAGCTCCGCCGCCAGGGAGGCCATGGCGGTGACGCAGGGGTGCTCCCGCCAGGGCAGGGCCGTGGCGAACCAGCGCTCCTCCTGGGTGACGCAGAAATAGGGGCCCTGGAACAGTTCCGACGGCAGGATCACCTGCGCGCCCTTGGCCGCCGCGGCGCGGACAAGATCGGCGGTGCGGAGGATGTTGTCGGCGAGGTTGGCCCCATAGGAGGTCTGGAGCACGCCCAGCGTCAGGGTCCGGTTGGCGGCGCGGGCGATCATGGGGCAGGCTCCTGCTGGGAGATGCAGTGGAAGGACCCGCCGCCGGTGAGCAGGGCCCGGCTGGGCAGGCCGATCACCTTGCGCTCGGGAAACAGGTCGGCCAGGGCCTCCAGCGCGATGGCGGAGGCGTCGGTGTCCCCGTAGGTGGGCATGATCACGGCCCCGTTGGCCACCAGGAAGTTCATGTGCGAGGCGGGCACGACCTTGCCGTCCTCGTCCTCCACCCGTCCGGGGGAGGGGATGCGCGCCACCTGCAGGGCGACGCCCCGGCTGTCGCGCAGGTGAGACAGGGTCCGGGCAGTCTCGGCATAGATCTCCGCATTCGGGTCGTCCCGACCAGTGGCCACGGGACAGGCCACCACGCCGGGGGCGACGAAGCGGGCCAGGTTGTCCACGTGGCCGTCGGTGTGGTCATTGGCGAGGCCGTTGCCCAGCCACAGCACCTTGCGCGCGCCCAGGGCCGTGGCCAGGGCCGCTTCCGCCACGGCCTCGGTCCAGCCGGGGTTGCGGTTGGGATTGAGGAGGCACTGCCGGGTGGTCAGCACCGTGCCGAACCCGTCATGGTCCAGGGCGCCGCCCTCCAGCACGAAGTCGTTGGTGAGCTGGCGCACGCCGGACGCCGAGGCGATCTGCTCGGCCACGATCTCGTCGCCCTCGAGGCAGTACTTGCCGCCCCAGCCGTTGAACCGGAAGGCCTGGCCGACGATCGCCTCCCCCAGCTGGGCGAAGATGGGGCCGGTGTCCCGCAGCCAGACATCGCCGAAGCGGCCGCGGACCAGTTCCACGCCGGAGACGTCCCCGACCAGGGCCCGGGCCGCAGCATGGCCGTCCTCGCCGCAGACCAGCAGGCGGACGCGCTCCTCCCCCGGGCCGGCCAGCACCCGGGCCAGGTCCGCCACCTCCTGCTGGGCGGGGGCGAGGTCCTCCTGCCAGAGCTCCGCATGGCTCGGAAAGCCGATCCACATGGCGCTGTGCGTCGACCATTCGGACGGGACGGTCAGGGACATGGGCGGGACTCCGGACGAGGGCGGCGCGCGCAATTAGGGGGGACGGCGTCGGGCGTCAACCCCCCATCCATGGCCCCGGGCCGTGTGACAGTCCGGTGTCAGCCGCCCCAGATGGACTTCAGTATGCCATCACGGCCGCAGCCGACGCGATAGGCGTTGTAGCGGACCGGGTTCTTCATCGTGAACTGCTGGTGATAGTCCTCCGCCGGCCAGAAGGTCTGGGCCGGCAGGATGCGGGTCGCGATATGGCCCTTCAGCTTGCCCGTGTTGATGGCGGCCAGGGACTCCTCGGCGGCCTTGCGCTGCGCCGGCGAGGCCACGAACACCGCCGTGCGGTAGGACGGCCCGCGGTCGCAGGCCTGGCCGCCGTCATCCGTCGGGTCGATCAGCCGCCAGTAGCGGTCGGTCAGCTGGCGGTAGCTGATCTTCGACGGGTCGAAGGTCACCTGGACGGACTCGAAGTGACCCGTGGTCTCGGTGGTCACGTCCGCATAGCTGGGATGCGGGACATGGCCGCCGGTGTAGCCGGACACGGCCTTGACGACACCGGGAATGGTCTCGAGGCCGTGCTCCATGGTCCAGAAGCAGCCGCCGGCAAAGACGGCGGTCTCCAGCTTGGGTTCGGCCAGGGCCGGAAGGGTGGTCGCCGCGGCAAGGACGACGGCAAGGACCAGCGGGCGGGCGGGGGAGGCGGGGGACTGTTTCATGCTCACAGGTTCGTTGGATCGGGCCGGAACGGATACATGTCCCGGGATCACGAATCCGTGATCGGTCCGCCGATCGCGCCCGGGACTCAGGACCGGGACTCAGGGCCAGGGCCGGGCGCGCAAAAAAGCCCGGCGTACGGGACGCCGGGCTTTCCTGACTCGGGGGCCTCCGGGACCCTCGCGGGCCCCGGACACCTTTGTTCTTACTTGAAGTTGACGTCGATCGTGGAGCGCCGGTTCAGGGGCTCCTTCACGCCGTTCGGGGTCGGAACGGCGAGATCGGTCTTGCCCTTCCAGTCCACGGCCAGCTTTTCCTTGGCGACGCCGAGGCCGACCAGGGCGTCAGCGACGACCTTGGCGCGGCGTTCCGACAGACGCAGGTTGTACTTCACCGAACCCGAAGCGTCGGTATGACCGACGACCACGAGACGGGTGGCACCGCCCTGCAGAGCGTAGTTCGCAGCCGCCTGGACAACCGCCTGGGCATCCGTCGTCAGCACCGACTGATCGAACGGGAAGTACACCACGAACTGCTTGGCTTCAGCCGGAGGCGGCGGAGGCGGAGGCGGCGGCGGCGGGGGAGGCGGCGGCGGCGGGGGAGGCGGAGGAGGCGGCGGCGGCGGCGGGGGCGGCGGCGGAGGGGGCTCCCCCTCGGGCGGCGGATTTTGGACGGCGGCGCGCGGCACGATGACGAGCTGGACGGCCTTCTTGAGGTCCTCCACG
>CAISEP010000005.1 GCA_903884425.1 uncultured Caulobacterales bacterium
CTCCGGCCTTACCTCGTTCCGGGGTGGCGGGACGCTCCCATTTAGATCATGATTTCAATGAGATACACGTTCGACGTTTCATTCTCCGTGGCGCGCCATTTCCTACCCCGAAAACTGTAGCCAAGACGCTGATTTGCAACGTTTTATTCATCGTGGCAGACGGTTTGAACCGTGCGGGTCGAACCATTTCCCCGCCGACGGTTCGTCAAACCTGCCTCGACGCCCCAGGGGCTTTCGTATCGGGCTTTCTCTCTTGGGAGAAAGCCCGGTCCGACGGTGTTTGCGATCCTGCGGAAGGACCTCGGGGCCTGCCCCTGTCCGTCCAGCTCGTCGGCCGCTTCGGCGAGATCGTGCTGCGGACGGGCCACCGGATTGCCCGCCGGGGCAGATCGCGCCATAGCTCGACGCACGGGACACCGTTCGGCGGGGCGTCGGGTCGATCTCGCCACACCACATCGCAGCGGCCGGGACCATGCAGACACCACGATCCGGACAGATGCAGAGGTCCCTGTCCGTCCAGCGGATGAAGGCGGCGCGCCAGTTCTGGCAGGAGGACCGTCCAGCCGAGGCCTATCAGGCCCTGCAGGAGATCCTGGCCCTCGACCCGGGCTTTGCCGCGGCGCAGGGCCTGCTGCGGACCGTGGTCCAGGCCCTGGAGACCGCCGACCCCCATCTGTCGCGCCTGCAGCTCATGGCCGTGGCCGAGCCCCTGGAGGCCGGGATCCATCTGGACCTGGGATCGGCCTATCTGCGCCGCGGGCGGACGCGGGACGCGGCGCGCCACTTCGAGACGGCCCGCGCCCTTGGCCGGGTGCGGGAGGCCGGGGCGGAGCTTGCCCGGATGCAGCTCCGGGCCGGTCACCTCAAGGCGGCCCGGGACTCCGCGGAGGCCGCCCTGGGCGCGGACGCGGATCATGACCCGGAAGGCGTCTGCCACGCCATTGCCTGCGAGGTGATGGCCGATCTGGCCGCCCTGTCCGGCGACGGCGACGGTCGCCGCCGCTGGCTGGACCGGGCCTATGCGGAGGCCCCCGTCTTTGTCCGCGACGTGGCCGGGTCGCCGTTCACGACCCTGGTCCTGACGACGGTGGAGCAGGGCAACCTGTCCCTGGGCGACATCCTGCCGGACGAGTCCCACGCCCGGGCCGTGTGGACCATGGACTATGCGCGGCCGGACCAGTTCACCCGCCTGCCCCCTCATCAGGTCGTGCTGAACGCGATCGGCGATCCGGACCACATCATGGCCTCGCTTCCTGTGCTGGACGCCTTCTGCCGGCAGAGCGAGCGCCCGGTGCTGAACGCCCCGGCGCGGATCCTGGCCACCGCCCGGGACCGCCTCGGCGCGACGCTGGACGGCATTGACGGCGTCCTCACGCCACGGACCCTGCGCTGCGATTTCGCGGCCCTGTCCGGTCGGACGATGACGGACATCCGCTCGGAGTTCGGGCTGGAGCTGCCGCTGATCCTGCGTCCGGCGGGAACCCATGGCGGCGAGGGCATGGCGCGGATCGACAGTGACGCGTTTTCGGTGGAGTCGTGGCGCGCGGGGCAGAAGACCACGTTCTCCGACGTCTATCTCACCCAATATGTGGACTACCGCTCGGCGGACGGACATTTCCGCAAGTACCGGATGATGTTCATCGACCGGACGCCCTATCCCTACCACCTGGCCATCGGGCGGAACTGGGTGGTTCACCACGACACCGCCGACATGACCCGGGATCGCCAGAAGCGGGCCGAGGAACTCGCCTTCCTTGCCGACCCCGAGGCCGCCCTCGGCCGCCGGGCGCTGGACGCCATCGGGGCCATCGCCCGACGCATCGACCTCGACTATGCCGGGATCGACTTCGCCCTGTCGCCCACGGGCGAGGTGATCGTGTTCGAGGCCAATGCCCCCATGGTCGTGCACCGGGAGCGCAGCGACGGCCCCTTCGCAGCCAAGGCCCCCTACATCGCCACCATCATCGACGCCTTCCAGCGACACCTGGCAGCCCGCGCCGCTGAGTGACCGGACCTTCCGCAGACGGTCACGTAAACTCATGATTTCATTGAAAAAAAGCGAAACCTTTCCAAGGTGTTAAGGGTTCAGCGAGTGGTACGCTGGTCAGATCCTGCCGAGGTCCCCGTTCTTGACAATAATATCACCACCTGCGACCGTCCCAATACAGTACAATCGCCGGGGGTCGCCCATGTTCAAGTTTCTGTCTGTTGGTGCTGCGGCTGCAGCCGTGATCCTGTCAGGTGCCTCGGCGGCCTTTGCCGGAACCGGCATGGACCTGAAATTCGATCGCCATGTCTACCACGTGGCCGCCTGTGCCATGGGCAATGCCCCGGGCACCGCGCGTTGCCATGCGCGGGTGGTGACGGACAACAAGGGCAACTTCCAGGCCAAGCCGCGCTCCAAGACCGCCAGCGGCGCGACCTTCTACGTGCCCTCCGAGCTGCGGGCGGCCTACAACATCACCGGGGCCCTGCCCTCGGTCGGCGGAGGGACCGGCGCGCCGGTGATCGCCATCGTCGATGCCTACGGCTATACGGCGGCCGCGGCCGATCTGGCGACCTACCGCTCCCAGTACGGCCTCGGGGCCTGCACGGTCGCCAGCGGCTGTCTGACAATCGTCAACCAGACCGGCGGGACCAAGCTGCCGACCGCCACCGGCTCGACCCCCCAGGGCTGGGATGTGGAGCAGGCCCTCGATCTGGACATGGCCTCGGCCATGTGCCCGCAGTGCAACATCGTCCTGGTGCAGGCCAACTCGGCCTCCTTCTCCGACCTGGCGACCGCGGCCAACTACGCGGCCTCCATCAAGAACGTGGTGGCGGTCAGCAACAGCTATGGCGGGGCCGAGACGGGCTCCAACAGCTCGTCCAGCTGCGCGACCCTGGCCGGACAGACCACGGTGGGTTGCGAACCCTACTACAACCACCCGGGCATCGCCGTGACGGTCAGCTCCGGTGACCAGGGCTATGCCGCCGGGCCGCAGTTCCCGGCCTCTTCCCCCCACGTGATCGCGGTCGGCGGCACGACCCTGACCTATACTGGCGCAGCCGGCCGGGGCTACACCGAGGCGGCCTGGGCGGATGCGGGCAGCGGCTGCAGCACCCTCTACGGCAAGCTGACGGTGAACTCGACCGTCCTGCAGAATTCCACCATCGACCCGTTCTGCGCCAACCGGACCATTGCCGATGTCTCCGCCGTGGCCGATCCCAATACCGGCGTCGCGGTCTATCTCGGCGCGTTTGCCGCAGGCTCCAAGGGGCGCAACGGCACGGCCGGCTTCTACATCGTCGGCGGCACCAGCGCCGCGGCCCCGCTGGTGGCGGGCATCTACGGCTATGCCAAGGCGACCGGTGCGGTCACCGCCGCTCCGAACGGGGCCAGCACCATCTATGCGTCGGCGTCTGCCACGACCGGTGCCTCGCCCAACCTGAACGACGTCGCCACCGGGACCAACGGTGGAACGGCGGGATGCGGCGGCACGGCCATCTGCACGGCCCGCGCGGGCTACGACGGTCCGACCGGCCTCGGCACCCCGAACGGACCGCTGCCCTTCTGATCCCTCGAACCCCGGGGGACTTGAGAGGTGCCATTGCACGGTCTGCGTTCGGCGCTGCTGGCGGTCCTCCTGGGCCTGATGGTCGGTGCCCTCTCGTCGGAGGCCCGCGCGGCCTCCGACGTCCTGCCGGTGGCGGTCCCGGCCGTCCTGGACAAGATCACCGCCCAGGACGTGTCGGCGACGGAGACCGACCTCGTCCTCAGCTTCTCCCCCAAGGCCCTGAGCGCCGGGGTCATCAATGCCACCGGCACCCGGCTGGCGGTGGGCTTTGCCAGCACCAGCCGGGCCACCACGGCCGCCCTGACCGGCAAGCTGAAGGGGGTGGTCCGCGGCATCGAGTTCGAGCAGCACGACAGCGTCCTCGTCATGGTGGTGCAGACCGCCACTTCGGCCTCGCTTGAGGTCCAGCCGGTCGGTGACCAGATCATCCTCCTGAAGGTCCGCCAGGCCACCGCGCGACCGGAGGAACCGACCCGGGACGCGGCGGCAGCGCATCATCCGGCCCGGCGCGACCCCGGCGAGGACGGCTTCGAGGCGGTGTTCCTCAAATATGCCGACGTCTCCGAGGTGGTGGGTCTGCTGGTGGATGGCGTGACGATCAAGTCCAATGACGCCTTCATCCCCCGGGAGCCGGCCTTCGGGTCCGCGGGCATCGGCCAGGCGGCGGGCCTCGGCCAGTCCCCGAGCTATTCCCCGGACCAGCTGACCCAGCCCCTGGCCCAGTCGGTGGACGACACCATCTCCGTGGACCGGCGGCTGAACGCCATCTTCCTCAAGGGCAGCCGCGAGACCATCGAGCGCCTGAAGGAGAAGATCCGCGTGGTGGACGTGCCCGTGGACAGCGTGCTGCTGGAGACCCTGTTCGTGGAGCTGGACAAGTCCGGGGCCTCGAATGTGGGCCTCAGCTATTCCAACGGGAACGGCCAGATCGGGATCGTGAACTACCAGACCGGGGCCTATGTCTCCTCGGGGTCCGGGGTGACGCACCTGACCTCCGCCGCGTTCCAGGCGGCCATCTACGCGCAGGTGGAGAAGGGGCGCGGCCGGATCGTGTCCAAGCCCCGTATCTCGGCCCTCAGCGGCGGCACCGCCAAGATCATCACCGGCGATGCCCTGCCGATCCTCACCGCCATCACCCTGTCCGGGGTCAACGGCGTGTCCCAGCAGGTGCAGTACGTGAACGTGGGCGTCACCCTGCAGATCGCGCCGCGGGTGTCCGATGACGGCTATGTCACCTCCCACCTGTTCTGCGAGGTGTCGAGCGTCACCGGGGCCAGCCAGGGCTATCCCACCATCAGCCAGCGGGAGGCGGAAACCGCCGCCACGGTGCGGGACGGGGAAACCTTCGTGATCGGCGGTCTGACCCAGAGGAACGAACTCACCTCCCGCACGGCGGTGCCGGGCCTGGGGGGCCTTCCGGTGGTAGGGTCGGTCTTCGGCCTGAACCAGACCACCACCGCGGCGACGGAGCTCTACATCGTGATCACGCCGCACATCATTCACGCCCACGCGCCGCAGGCCGCCGTCAGCCCGATCCCGCCGGAACTCGTCCCCGACCGGCCCTGATTCCGGCCCTGATCCGAGCTCGCAGGAGGTCCCGTCAGCCCGCGCTACCGCTGTCCAGCAACCGGCGGCGAATGTCCTTGCGCACCACCTTGCCCACGGGGCTGCGGGGCAGCTCCGCCCAGATGTGGACGCGCTTGGGGGTCTTCACCCCGCCGAGCCTCGGGCGGCAGAAGGCCACGAGCTCCGCCTCCGTCAGGGTCGCGCCGGGGACCAGTTCCACCACCGCGGTCACGGCCTCGCCCCAGTCCGCGTCCGGCAGGCCGACCACGCCGCAGTCCGCCACGGACGGATGGGCGGCGATCACCTGCTCCACCTCCCCGGGATAGACGTTGAAGCCCCCGGTGATGATCAGGTCCTTCTTGCGGTCGACGATGTGCAGGAAGCCGTCCGGGTCGAGGAAGCCGATGTCGCCCGTATGGACGAAGCCGTCCCGCACAACCTCGGCTGTCGCGGCCTCATTGCGGTAATAGCCGCTCATGATCAGGTCGCTCTGCACGCAGATCTCGCCGGGGACGCCGGCCGGCAGGAGGTCCCCCGCCTCGTCGCGGATGAGGATGCGCGTCCCCAGGGACGGACGGCCGCAGGCGGACAGGCGGTCGTCCCCCGCCAGCGCTCCGTCGACGAAGTGGTCCTGCGGCCGCATGAAGGTGACGAAGGAATGGCACTCCGTCTGGCCGTAGCACTGGGCCATGACCGGGCCGAACCGCTGCAGGGCCTGCTTCAGCCGGGCCACCGACATGGGTGCCGCGCCATAGATGAAGTGCTGCAGGCTCGACAGGTCGCGGCTTTCCAGGTCCGGCAGGTCGAGCAGGCGATAGATCACCGTCGGCGGCAGGAAGGTGGTGGTCACCCGCCGGGCCTCGATCAGGTCGAGGAATTTCGGCAGGTCCGGCCGCGCCATCATGACGATGGTGCCCCCCTGGGCGACGATGGGCATGGCCAGCATACCGGCGGCGTGGGTCAGCGGGGTCGCCGCCAGCAGCACCGGGGCCGGGGTGGTCACCTCCGCCAGGTACTTCTCGACGAAGGCGAACACGGCCCGCTGGCTGATCAGCACGCCCTTGGGCTCGCCCGTGGTGCCGCCGGTCTGGCCGACAAAGGCGGTGTCGGTGAGAGACGTCGCCGGACGGGGTGCCGCGGGATCGGCCCCGGCGGTGAAGGTGGCCAGGTCCGGATCGCCGTCGCTGCCCCCCTCCAGGGCGACCGCGAGGCGCAGCGCGGGCAGCTGTCCGCGGATCTCCGCCACCATCGGTGCCAGGGTCGGGTGATAGAACAGCACCCGCACGTCCAGCAGCCGCAGCGCCGCGGTCACCGCCTCGGCGGACCCGTGGGGATTGGCCGGGACATAGGCCATGCCCGCCCCCAGGATCCCGAAGGAGGCGGTGAAGGCCACCGGGGCATTGGGGCTCAGCACCGCGGCATGGTCGCCGGGGCCGAAACCCGCCCGGTTGAGGGCCGAGGCGATCCGTCGGGCGGTGTCCAGGGCGGCGGCATAGCTCGTCTCGACCCCGTCCAGCACGGCAAAGGGGCGACCGTCGCAGCGCTGGGCGCCGCGCTCGAGCAGGGTGAAAACGGACATGGCCTCAGCCTCCCATCTGGCTCAGGGCGGCGCGCATCATCTCGGCCTGGCCCCGTTTCGCGGCATTGGAGAGGCCCGCGGTCAGCCCCCCGTCGACGACCAGGTCCTGGCCGGTGACATAGGCGGACTCGTCGCTGGCGAAGAACACCGCCGCCGCGGCGATGTCCGAACCCCGTCCCGCCCGGCCGACGGGGAGGGCCCGGGCAAAGGCCCCCTGCAGGGCCGCCATGGCCCGGGCCTGGTGGTCCGGCGCGATACCCAGGGACTGGAGGAAGATCGGCGTCGGCACCGCGCCCGGGGACACGGTGTTCACCCTGATGCCGTGCTCTGCCAGCTCCAGCGCCATGCAGCGGGAGAAGTGGCAGACCGCGGCCTTCATGGCGCTGTAGACGGACGGGGAGGAATTGGCCCGGTGCGCGGCGGTCGAGCCGTTGTTCAGGATCGAGCCGCCCCCCTGGGCGATCATCACCGGGACCACGTGCCTGGTCATCAGCACCACGCTGCCGAAGATGCCCGCCGCGGCGGCGGCCACGGTCGCGGCATCCAGCTCCGTCACCGGCGTGTCCCGCAGGGCCGGGGCGGCGTTGTTGAACAGGATGTCGATCCGCCCGCCCAGCTCGGCCTTCGCCCCGGCGACCAGGGTGGCGACCTCGTCCTCCCGGCTCACATCGGCGCGGATATAGTGCGCGCCGGGACCGATCTCCGCGGCCACGGCCTGCCCCGCCCCTTCGGAGCGGCCGCAGAACACCACCTTTGCCCCCTCGGCCACGAAGCGGCGGACCACGTCCACCCCCATGCCGGAGGTGGCACCGGTGATCAGGGCCGTCTTGCCTTCCAGTCTCCCCCCCACGCCGCTCACGCCTGGTAGACCGACGGCAGGGCGGTGCCGGGGACGGCGACCTCGACGGTGAACAGGCGGCCCGTGGGGTTTCCGGCGATGACGGAGCGGTCGTAGGAGTCCGAGGCCGTGATCAGCAGGGTGCGTCCCGTCGGCCCGCCCAGCATGCAGGCCGTGGCCAGGGTCCCGCCCATGTCCACGCTGTCCAGCACCTCGCCGCCCTCCCGCACCCGGGCGACCCGGCCGTGATTGGCGACCCACAGGGCTCCCTCGGCGTCCATGCACATGCCGTCCGGCATCTCGCCCGGCATGGCGGCGAACATCGAGCGGGCGCCCAGGGTCCCGTCCGGGTGGAGCACGAAGGCGTAGATGCACTGGTCGAGGGAGTCCGCCACCAGCAGGCGGCGGCCGTCCGGCGTCACCACCAGACCATTGGGGAAGTTCACCTCCGCCGTGCCCACGGACACCGCCCCGTCCGGTCCCACCCGGGCCAGCACGCTGGGCCGAGCGGGGATCTCGCCCCGGGCATAGGCCACGAAGTCGAAGCTGACCGTGTCAATGAAGCAGGCGCCCGAGGGCGTGCGCACCATGTCGTTGACGCCATAGGGCGCGATCTCGGCCAGGGAGGCGATCATCTGCACCGGGGCTTCGGGCGCATCGAGGCGGATGCGCACCAGGCTGCGGCTGCGGGCATTGGTCACCAGCAGGTGCGTGGACCCCTCGAAGGCGGTGCCCGACACCCAGTCCGGGCCCTGGTACAGCAGGCGGCGACGGCCGTCGGGGGTGACGGCGAACACCTGGCCGCGATCGATGTCGCTGATCACGAAATGGCAGAGGCCCGCATGCCAGCGGGGGGCTTCGGGAAAGGTATAGCCTTCGGCGAGGAGGACGGGTTTCATCGGCAGGGTCTTTCGTTCGGGTTGACGGGTCAGTCGGGGCGCTGGAGCAGGGTGACGACGGCGGCGCCTTCCTCGATGCCGAGCAGGCCGCCGCTGTTCTCCTGCAGGGCGGTGCGCGCGCCCTCCACCTGCCGGGCCCCGGCGGCCCCGCGCAGCTGCAGGGCCAGTTCGAAGATCTGGCCGAGCCCGGTGGCCCCGATGGGATGGCCCTTGGACTCCAGCCCGCCGGAGGGATTGACCGGCAGGCGGCCGCCGATCCGCGTGGCCCCGCTCTCCGCCAGGGGACCGCCCTCGCCCATGGGGCAGAAGCCCAGAAGCTCCGTCATGAACAGCTCGCCGAACGCCGCGGCGTCATGCACCTCGGCCACGTCCACATCCTCCGGGCCGAGGCCCGCCGTGGCATAGGCCGCCAGGGCCGCCCGCCGGGCCACGTGCCGCTCGAAGGCGTCGAAGGGCCTTGGCGTGGCCGAGGTCAGCTCGCAGGCCAGCACCTCGATCCGCGGCGCGGCTCCCCGCAGGCGCGCCAGTCCCGCCTCGGTGCAGACCAACGTCGCCGCCGCCCCGTCCGACAGGGGGGAGCACATGGCCACGGTCAGGGGATAGCCCAGGGGGCGGGAGGCCAGCACCTGGTCCACCGTCAGGGTCCGCCGATAGTGGCAGCGTTCATTGTGCTCGGCGTGATCGTGGTTCTTGGACGCCACCACCGCCAGCTGGCGCTGCGTCGTGCCGAAGCGGGCCATGTGCGCCCGGCAGAGCGCCGCATAGATGTCCATGAACCGGGTCCGGTGACCGTCTCCGGACGGCCCGTCCACCCCGGCCCCCAGGGCGGTCAGCACGGCCAGGGTCTCGTCCCCCTCGCTCACGTCCATGCCACCCTCGAAGGCCCGCATCACCGTCGCCTGCCGGGCGGGCTCCTGGAACACCATCTTCTCGACGCCCACGGCCAGGGCCACGTCCGCCGCCCCGGAGCGCAGGTGCTGGCAGGCCAGCCAGAAGGCCGTGGACCCGGACGCGCAGGCATTTTCCAAATTTACCACCGGGATGCCGTGGAGGCTTAACGGGCGGAGCGCGATCTGGCCGGGAATGGACAGCTGACCCTCCAGCAGCCCCTGCAGGGTGTTGGAGAAATAGGCCGCCTGCACCTGGCCGGGGTCGGCCCCCGCGTCCTGCAGGCAGGCCCCCACGGCCTCCGCGGTCATCGACTTCACCGTCGCCGCCGGGTCGGGCCCGAACTTCGTCATGCCCACGCCGGCCAGATAGAGCTTGCCCATTGCCGAAGGTCTCCCTGCCGAGGGGCGAAGGGTCCGCGGATCGTCGCGGCCCGTCCCGAGTTGGACGGACGCTAGATCGGAAACTGTAAAGTGTCAAATGGCACTTGTCACTTGACAGAAGGGCCGTGTCCGAGCTTCCTGCGCACATGCCCGAGACGACCGCCGAAGCTGCCGCCCCTGCCCCCCGCCCCCTGCGCATGCGCGACCTCACCCGGGAGGCGCAGCTGAGCCGCCAGGCCATCCACTTCTACATGGCCGAGGGCCTGCTCCCGCCACCGGTCAGCACCGGCCGCAACGTGGCCGCCTATTCCCGCGAGCACCTGGAGCGGCTGCAGTGGATCCAGAAGCTGCAGCGGGAGCATTTCCTGTCCCTGAACGCCATCCGCGCCGTGCTGAACGGGGAGGCGGTGGACGGCTTCTCCCCGGAACAGCAGCAGGTGCTGCGCCGGTTGCGGGACCAGCTGCCCGGATGGGCGCGCCCCGGCCACCCCGCGGGCACCCCCCTGAAGGACCTGGCCGAGGCCCGCGCGGTGTCGCAGGCGGAGCTTGACGCCCTGGCCGAGGCCGGGCTGATCCGGATCGAGGGCGCGGGGGACACCGCCCGCATCTCCCAGGACGACGCCGACATCCTCGACTGCTATGTCCGATTCCGGGAGGTCGGTGCCACGGGGGAGCGGGGCTATCGCCCGGAGCACCTGGCCCTGATGAGCGCGGCTGTGGAAGGGCTGGTGGAGCGTCTGGCCCGCCTCTATGCGGACCGCTGGGCCAACGCGCCGACGGCGGAGGCCGTGGCCTTCGTCGAGGCGGTCATCCCCATCGACGAGCGGCTGATGGGCATCCTGCTGCGCAAGAAGTTCCGCGAGTTGATCGAGCGGGCGGCGGACTCCGGGCCCCTGTCCGGCCATTGACTTGACGCGCGCCCCCGACGGATCGTGTCGGGACGCTGGCGATCCGGGAGGGAGCTTCACCATGTCCGCACCGGATTCAGGGACTGCGACCCCTGATCCCGACCGGGATGATCCCGACCGGGATGATCCCGACCGGGGTCGCGCCGTGGTGGTGGTGCCCTATGACCCCGCCTGGCCCTCCCAGTTCGACGCGGCGCGCCGGACGATCCTCGCCGCGCTGGGGGCGGAGGCCGTGTCCGTCGAGCATGTGGGGTCCACCGCGGTTCCCGGCCTTGCCGCCAAGCCGGTCATCGACATCCACCTGTCGGTCCGCGACCCCGCGGACGAGACCCTCTACCGGCCGGCCCTGGAGGCGGCGGGATTTGCCTTCGTGCACCGCGCGCCGGACTGGTTCGAGCACCGGCTGTTCAAGGGGCGGGAACCCGCCGAAATCAATCTCCACCTGTTCCCGGTCGGCTGCCCGGAACTGGACCGGTGCTGCCTGTTCCGCGACTGGCTGCGCGTCGACGGAGCGGATCGGGCGCTCTATGCCGACACCAAGCGGACGCTGGCGACCCGGCGCTGGGACCATGTGCAGGACTATGCCGACGCCAAGACCGAGGTGATCCTGCAGATCCTCTCCCGGGCCGAGGCCTGGAGCGGCGGGGCAAAGGGCTGACGACCGGGGGGCCCGGCGGGCCGCACTCGACGGCCCGGGCGATTTGGGCTTGACCTGTCCCGTAGGGCCGACCCGATGCTGGCTGTCGGAGGTGTCCCGATGACGAACGCGTACATCGCAGCCAGAGCCATGAGACCCGCGGACGTGGCCCGGCGGCTGGGTCTCACGGTGAAGGCCCTGAAGACCTATGAGCGCGCGGGCCTGTTGCGCCCCGGCCGCACCCGCCGCGGCTGGCGGACCTATTCCGAAGCGGATGTGGAGCGCCTGTCGCGGGCCCTGGCCTTCAAGGCCATGGGCTTTTCCCTGTCCCAGATCGCGGGCCTCCTCGATGCCGAACCGGCCGTGCTCGAGGCCGCGCTGGCAGCTCAGGAACTCTACCTGTTGCGGCGGCGCGCCGAGGTCGACGCCGTGCTCGCGGAACTGAGGAAGGCGCGAAGCCGTCGCGCGCCCCCCGTCGGGCTGGCGGCATGACGTGGGCTGCCGAAGGAGAGTCCGCCCGCAGGCCGCCGGACCCCCCCGACCCTCATGCTGACCTCGCGCGGAACAAGGCGGTGGTCGCAGAGTTCATCGAGATCATCTGGCGACAGGGGAAGCTGGACGACCTCGGTCGTTTCTGGACCGCCGACTGCGTCAATCATGCCGACCCCTTGCCTGCGAAGGTCGGGCTGGATCCGCTTCGGCAGTATCACGCGGGCTTCGCCGAGGCCTTCGCCGATTTCACCGCCCCGACCATCGAGATCCTCCAGCAGGTGGCCGAAGGCGACCTCGTCGTGACCCACCTGGCCACCCGGGCGACACACACCTTGACCAGCCGCCGGGTCTCGCTGTCGACCATCCGGATCGACCGCCTGCGGCGGGAGCGGATTGCGGAACACTGGTCCGTGGCGGACATGGCCGGGCTGATGGCGCAGATCGAGGGTCCGACGCGACCGTGACGACCGGGGACGCCGGTCCCGCTCAGGCCACAGCCTCGTCCCGCATCCGTCGGGCATAGGCTGTCGGCGCGCAGCCGTGGGCCCGGCGGAAGGCGGTGCTGAAGGCGCTCACCGACCGGTAGCCGGCCCGCTCCGCGATCTCCGGCAGGGGCTGGTTCGACGCGGCCAGCGCCGCCCGGGCGAGGGACATCCGCCAGCCGGACAGATAGTCGATGGGCGGCACACCCACCGCTTCGGCGAACTTCGCGGCGAAGGCGGAGCGGGACATGGCCGATCGCCGGGCCAGCTCGGACACGGTCCAGGGATGGGCGGCGTGCTGGTGGATCAGATGTAGGGCGGTGCTGACCTGCGGATGGGTGAGCCCCTCCAGCAGCCCCGGTCGGACGGCCTCCCCCCGGGCGGCGCCCTGTCGCAGCACCTCGACCAGGGTGATCTCGAGCAGCCGGTCGAGGACCAGGGCGCGGCCAGGGCGGCGGACCCCGGCCTCCTCCCCCAGGAGCCGGAGCAGGACGCCCAGCCGTCCGGCCGTCACCTGGTCCGCATGGATCCGGATCACGGGGGCCATCAACTCGGCCAGCAGATCCGCATTCTCCGCGGCGAACACGAAATAGCCGGCCAGGAACCGGGTCACGGCAGGGTCGGCGTCCCGGGACAGGAGGATCGCCGGATCATCGATGAAGGCCTGGAACGGGACGGCGGGACCGCCGCCGGGCGGTCGGCCGGTCCATTCCGGGGGCGACGACATCAGCATGAAGTCTCCCGGCTGCAGATCGAACCGCAGGCCGTCGGGGCGGTCGACCTGCAGCGTGCCCTCCAGCATCTGGCCGAACACCACGGCATTCACCGCCGGGAAGCGGAGAGTCCAGGCATTGTGGGCCTCCACCACCCGCCACTGCAGCGCCTGGGGCTGCAGCAGCGCGATCAGCTGCGACAGGGGGTCGATCCCGTCGGCGGGGCTCAGGGCTCCCATTTGGACGATCCATAATCAATTGCGGAGCTTCGATTATGGACACGCCAGACGCCCCTGACTAGTCAGGATCTCGCGGGCGGCATCGGTCGTCCGGCACAGGAGGGATCGGCATGCGGGTCTTCGTCACCGGCGCGACCGGGTTCATCGGCAGCGCCGTCACCCGGGAGTTGATGGCGCACGGACATCAGGTCACGGGCCTCGCCCGCTCCGACCGGGCGGCGGACGCCCTGCGCAAGGCGGGCATCACCCCCCACCGGGGACGCCTGCAGGATCCGGACAGCTTGCGCCGCGGGGCCGACGCGGCGGACGGCGTCATCCACCTGGCCTTCACCTTCGCCCTGGGGGAGCTGCCCCCCGGCCGTCTGGCGCGGGTCTTCCTCGGCGGCCTGCCCACCGCGCTCCCGAAGCGGGTGATGGAGGAACTCATGCGCACGGACCGCCTGGGGATCGACGCCCTGGGCCAGGCCCTGCAGGGCTCCGGCCGCCCGCTGGTCACCACCTTCGGCGTCATGGGCCTGGCCGCGGCGGGGGTGCAGGCGACCCGTCCGGCGACGGAGGGCGACGGACCCAACCCGGCCTCCCCCGGCTATGGGCGCGCCCTGAACGAGGCGGCCGTGAGCCACTGGGCTGCCCGGGGGGTGCGGGCCTGCGCGGTGCGGCTGGCCCCGTCGGTGCACGGGGACGGCGACACCGGGCTCGTCCCGCAGCTGATCACCGCCGCCCGCAAGCGGGGCGAGGCCATCCATGTGGGGGACGGGGCCAATCGCTGGGCGGGGGTGCACCGGCAGGACGCCGCAACCTTGTTCCGCCTCGCCCTGGAGCAGGGCACGGCGGATGCGCGCTATCACGGGGTGGCCGACGAGGGGGTGCCGTTCCGCGCCATGGCGGAGCTGATCGGCCGGCGGCTGGGTCTGCCGGTCCGGTCGCGGACACTGCAGGAAGCCAACCGGCAACTGGGCTGGTTCGGCCCGTTCGTCGCCATCGACAATCCCGCCTCCAGCGACCGGACCCGGACGGAGCTGGGCTGGCAGCCCACGGGTCCGTCCCTGCTGTCCGACCTCGACCAGGACGCCTATTTCGCCCGGTGACGCCCATCGGCGGCGGACCGGCCCGTCCGCCGCCGATATCGGTCCCTAGAAGCGATACTGCAGGTCCACCCCGTACAACGCCGGCGGGTTGAGCACGTCCTGGATCAGATAGACGCCGCTGGCCTGCAGCTTGCCGACGCGACCGGCCTGGTAACCCGTCGTGTCGAAGATGTTCTTGCCATAGGCGATGACCGAATAGTGCCCGGACTTCCACTCCGCCCGCAGGTCCACCTGATCCCAGGCCGGGGCCCGGTTATAGGGTGTGGCGAAGATCGATCCGTACTGCACGTCCCGCCAGGCATAGGTGGCGGACAGGGACAGGGACCCCGGATCGAAGTTGAAGGTGTAGTTCCCGTTCAGGGCCAGCTTGTTCTTCGGCGCATTGGGCAGGGGATTGCCGCGAAGGTTCTGCGGCTTTCCCGCCGTGGTGACGGGGCAGTTCGGGTCCGGCGTCGCCCCCACCTGGGTCGCGGTCGGATCCCCGTCGGCATTGATCACGCAGCCTGACCTGAGGATCTCCGTGTCGTTGTAGCCATAGCTGAGGATGAACTGCAGCGCCCGCACCGGCTCCCAGGTGGCTTCGACCTCCACCCCGTCGGACCGGGCCTCGGGGATGTTGTAGATCGCCGTGGACACCAGCTTTCCATTGGCCACGCCGATCGGAATCTGGGCGTCGTAGTACTGGTCGTAGAACAGGTCGAGATTGACCTGCAGCCGGTTGCCGAAATTGTGCTTCAGGCCGACCTGATAGTCGTTCGATGTCTCGGGGCTCTGCCGGACGTTCAGGGCCAGGTTCGAGCCGGAATTGAACCCGCCGGACTTGGAGCCGCGGCTGTACTTGGCATAGAGGTTGGTGAAGCGGTCGGGCTCCCACTGCACCCCCGCCGTGGCAGTGATGCCGCCCCAGTTGGCACCCAGCTTGCGGGTATAGATCCCGGTGGCGGGGTCGAGGATGGCCGCCGTGGCCCCGGCGGTGGCCGGTGCCGACAGGGGGTTCTGGAAGCCGAAGTTGGGCAGGCCGAACAGGGGCCCCAGGAGGATGATGCGGGACCGGTCGTTGCCGTATTTGGCGTCATAGGAATAGCGGATGCCCGTGGTCAGCTTCACCGTGGGCGTGGCCTGCCAGTCGCTCTGCGCGAAGCCGGCAAAGGTCTCCGCTCCCATGTCCGCGGCGGTGTCATAGACCAGCTTGTCCGGGTTCGGGGCCGCAGGTGTGCCGTTGAAGTTCAGCACGGTGAGGAGGCTCGTCTGCCCCGGCATGGCGATCGATTCCGGCTGGTGATAATGTTCGTTGAAGTTGTAGGCCCCGATCACCCACTGGAACGGCGATTCCGTGGTGGAGATGATGTTGATCTCGTGGGTCGTGAAGAAATGATTCTCCCCGTAATAGAGCTCGGAGTTCGGCGAGATCGAATTTCCCTTCGGATCGGTATAGGACACCACTCCCGTGGCCAGCTGATCCCCTTCGCCCCACTCCTCCCGGGTGAAATAGGCATAGTGCTGGACCTGGCCGATATATTTCACGTCAAAGCCGGTGCCATGGAAGTTCAGCTTGAACACCGCACCGGTATAGGCGTGTAGCTTCACCTGCTGGGGAAGGGTCGAATAGATGTTCCTGAGGTCGGTGTTTCCCGGATTGAGCCCGGTGGGATTGGTGGTCACCAGATTGGTCACCCCCGCCGCCGCATAGGCCCCCAGTGCCGGGACCAGGGCATCGGTGAATTCCCCCCCGGCCCCGTTGCCGGTCAGCAGGGCGAAGGAGGGATTAGCCACCGGCGTCTTGCCGTCCGCCCCGACGATCCGCTGGTTGGTGATCTTGCCGCCCGCCTGGCCGCCCAGATCGTTCCACTCCCCACCGAATCCCCTGACCCAGAAGTCCATCTTCGGGCCCAGCGTCCCCTGGAGCTGACCTTCCAGATACCATTCGTCCCGGACCTGACCCTCGCTCGGCCCACCGTTCAGGTTCTTGTAGTAGCCCCGTGACTGGTCGGTCTTGGAGCCGACGACGCGGAACTGCAGGTCGTCGTTGATCGGGCCGGAGACGGCCGCCTCCTCCACATGGGCCCCGTAATTGTCGAGGGAGGTGCGCGCCTCGGCGTACCAGGTGGGGGTGGGCTTGCGGGAGATGATATTCACGGCCCCCCCGATCGAGGCGCGGCCATAGAGGGTGCCCTGCGGCCCCCGCAGCACCTCGATCCGGTCGACGAAGATGGAATCGTTCCCGGCCTTGACGGTGAAGGTCTCGAAGGCCCCGTCCTCGTAGACGCCGACGCTGGAGTCCGCGGACAGCTGGTTGGTGTAGCGGCCGATCCCCCGCAGCGTCACCCGGTCATTGCCGGTGTTGTAGACGAAGCCGGGGGTGAAGTTGGTCATGTCCTGGACCGAGTCGATGCCGATCTGGTCCCGTTTGTCGGAGGTGTAGGCGGAAATGGCGACCGCCGCCTTTTGCAGGGTCTGGTCCCGCTTTTCCGCGGTGACCACCACCTCGCCCACGGTGGTGACCGGGGCATTGTCCGCAGGCTTCGTCGTCGTGTCCTCCGCATGGACCTTACCCGCACCCAGGGCCAGGACGCCGGCCGCGCAGGTGAAAAAGAGCATTCGTCTCGCCAATATCCTACCTCCCATTGTGCCCGGCTCGTTGCGGCCGCGCTTCCCCGCCTCTGACTTTTCGTCTTTGTTCCGGCGTCAGGATGATTGGATAAAGAAAAACCCCCGTCAATCACTATAGAATTTGTAATTGTCTAGTATATGTAACTCTATATTTCATTATGACAGGGTCTTGTCGGTGAAATAACATGATTATTAGTTGAAATTACATTCAGACCGGGACGTGCCGGGCCCGACGACAGAGGCGGCCGACGGAGGGTGCCCCTGCGGAGGCGCGGCGGACGCCTTCCCACTGTCATGCCGATCGCCTATGACCCGGAACCGGGCACGGAGGTGCCGGACCGACCGGGGGGCACGGCATGACGGGGATGCGGCGGCGGGATATTGCCGGAACGGCGGCGCGGCTGGCCGGTCTGCTGGTCGCGACTGCCCCAACCCTCGCCCTCGCCGCGGCCGCTGCCCCGGCCGAGGACGGTGGGGCGCTGCAGAGCGTGCTGGTCCAGGCCCCGCGCCGGATCGACCTGCCCCTGCTCACCGAGCCTGTGGTGGAGACGCCGCAGACCCTCACCCTGATCCCGTCGGAATGGATCGCCCTGGACGGGCTGAGCGACCTGCGCGACGTGCTGCGCTTCGATCCCAGCGTGAGCGCCCATGCCGACGAGGACAGTGGCCAGGGGACCAATGTGCAGATCCGCGGCTTCAGTGCGCGCAACGACCTCTACCGGGACGGGCAGCTCGACCTCGGGCGCTACTACCGGGACCCGTTCGACACGGAGACGGTGGAGGTGCTGACCGGCCCGTCCTCGGTGCTGTTCGGCCGGGGATCCACCGGCGGTGCCATCAATTCGGTGAGCAAGACGCCGCGGATCGGCACCCTCGAGGCCGCGGACGTCACCCTGGGGACCGACGGCCTGACCCGCCTGACGACCGATGTGAACGCCCCCCTTTCGCAGACCTCCGCCGTTCGCCTGAACGCCATGGCCCACAGCTCCGGAACCGCCGGGCGGGACGAGGTCTACAGCCAGCGGGGCGGGGTGTCGGCGGGGCTGGCCTTCGGGCTGGGGACCGCCACCCAGACGACGCTCGGCCTGTTCCACCAGTCCGAGTGGGGGCGTCCGGACTATGGCGTGCCGTGGATCGACATCGCCGCGCCCGATCGTATCAGCCACCCGGCGGACGGGACCTGGCGGAACTTCTACGGGTTCAAGAACGACTACAACCGCGACACGGCCGACATGGCCACCGCCGAGATCCGCCACCAGCTCGACGGCACCTGGCAGGTGCGCGACCAGCTCCGCTACGCCGTCTACGACCGGAGCTTCCGCGCCACGGAGCCCGGGGTCGGGCCCCTGGTGGCCCCCGGCACGCCGGAGACGGCCATCCGCGTCACCCGCACCGTCCGGGGCGTGACCTCCGGCGAAAGCCTGCTGTCGGATCAGGCCAGCCTGTCGGGCCGCTTCAACCTGTGGGGCGTGACCCACAAGCTGGTCATCGGCGGGGAGATCGGGCACCAGACCTCCGACCCCACCACCTTCAGGTACAGCCAGGTCCCGGGCACCAGCCTCGCCGCACCTGCCGAGACCGGCCTGTTCAGCGGCACGGTGTCCACCAAGTCGAACATCCGGTTTTCCGCGGACACGGCCGGGGTCTATGCCGGCGACACGCTGGAATTCGGCCGGGCCTTCGAGGTGGAAGGCGTGGCCCGCTGGGACCGCTTCGCCGCCCATTCGGTCAACACCGTCCCGACCCGCCAGGTGCTGGACCACACCGACGAGGAACCCTCCTGGCGCGCGGCCTTCGTCTACAAGCCCGCGCCCGGCGGCCGGGTCTATCTCATGTGGGGAACCTCGTTCGATCCGTCGGCGGAGGGACTGTCCCTGAGCGTCGCCAATGCCCGTCTGGTCCCGGAACGCAACCAGACGGTGGAGGCGGGGATCAAGTGGGAGCTGCACCGCACCGCCCTGGTCTCCGCCGCCGTCTTCCGCACTGTCCAGACCAACTATCGGGAGACCTCGCCCCTTGACCCGACGATCACCACCGTCGCCGGAACCGCCCGCAGCCAGGGGGTGGAGCTGGTGGCCCAGGGGCATGTGACCCGGCGCTGGCGGGTGCTGGCGGGCTACACCTATCTGGACGCCCAGATCATCGCCTCCCCCGATGCCGATCTGCGCCAGCCCCTGCAGAACGCCCCGCGCAACAGCGTCCGGCTGTTCTCCGCCTATGACCTGACCCCGGCCCTGACCCTGGGGGGCAGCGTGAACACCTCCTCCGGCCGGGCGCCCAGCTCCTTCGCGGACGCCAACGGCTATTTCCAGCGGGTCCCTGGCTTCACCACCGTATCGGCCCTCGCCCGCTACCAGCTGCGTCCGGGGGTGGCCCTGCAGCTGAACCTGCAGAACCTGCTGGACGCCCGCTATTATGACGGGCTGGACGACAACCACGTCAATGTGGGGGCCGGGCGCTCGGTGCACATGACCCTCTCCCTGCGCCCCTAGGTCGGCCGCGGGGTCAGAGGCGGAAGGCCAGCCCCAGATAGACGGTGCGCCCCTGTTCCGGACGGACGCCGGACGGTTCGGCGGACAGGACGTAGCGCCGGTCCGCCAGGTTGCGCACCCCGCCCAGCAGCCGCACATGCGGCGTCAGCCGGTGCTCCGCGCTCACATCGACCAGGTCCACGGCCGGCAGCGGCACCGGGGCCGTCGTGGTCAGGGGCCAGCTGTCCGGTCCGTGGCGCGATCCGATGTGCTGGAAGGTCAGGCTGGCGCTGAAGGCCTCCGCCTGGCGCCAGGTCAGGCCGGTCTTCAGGAGCACATGCGGGGCATCGGCAGGGGTGCGGCCCGCAAGGCCCGGCAGGGCGCTGCGCACCAGGGTGGCGTCGAGCAGGCTGACATTGGCAAAGCCCACCAGATGCTGCCCGCCCGGGCCGGCCGCCAGCCAGTCATAGGACACCTCGCCCTCGAACCCCCGGTGCCGCGAGCGGCCCGTGTCGAGGTCCACGAGGTCGAGGGGGTTGGTGGGCGACACCACCACCTCCCTGCGGTCACGGACCTCGATCCAGAACAGGCTCGCATCATAGAAGAACCCGCGCAGGGGCGTCCCGTGCACGCCCGCCTCGAAGGCCAGGCTGCGCTCGGGATCGGCCAGGGTGCCGGACGGCAGTCCCCCGTGGGTGGGCGTGATGTCGAGGAACTGGAGCGGGCGATAGCCCTGGGTCACGCTGAGATAGGTCTCGTTGGCCCGGCCGAAGTCGTTGCCGATGCCCAGCCCCAGCAGCGGCACCTGCTTCGTCGCGGCGGCGGTGCCGGTGACGGCCCCGGGAACAGGCCCGGCCGGGTCTGTGGCGCGCACGGAGATGCGCGTCTCCTCCAACCTCACGGACGGGACCAGGTGGATCTGGTTCGGCAGGCGGAACACGGTCTCGGTGAACAGTGCCAGATGCTCCGACCGTCTCTGCTGCGTCAGGTCGAGGACCGCAGCCCCCCGGTCCCCCGGGTCGCTGGCCGGCCCGGCGCCGGACCACTGGCGCAGGGGCGAGCGGTCTTCCTCGGCGGTGAGGCCGAAGGTCAGGGCATTGCCGCGACCGAAGCTGTGGCGGGCGCGGACGTCGAGGCCGATGGTGTGGAACGCCTCCTCCGCCAGACCGGCCGTGCCGGTGCCGTCGGCCCGACGGCTGCGCAGGTCCAGCCAGCCGAACTGCAACCGGCCTTCCAGCCGCCAGGCCTGGGGCAGGTCCAGGTCCGTGCCGAAGGTGGCGACGGAGCGGCGGGCCCAGTCATGGTCGTCGGGCGTCGAGGCGGTGCTCCGGTCCATTCCGGCGGCGGCCGGGGACAGCCCCCCCGGCTCACCGGCCATGCGGTCCCGTTCCTGCAGGTCGACGAACCACAGCTGGCCGGCGGCCGGTCGCCAGCCCACATAGACGTCGCCGTCCGCAAGGCCCGCCCAGCTGTTGGCCTGAACCCCCTCCCTTGTCGCCCCGGCGGCGGAGGCACGGAACTCCCACGCCCCGTCGGTGCCCTCCATCGCGTTGTAGCTGGAAAACAGTCCGTCCGATCCGCCCACCTGCACGCTGGTGAGGCTGAACGGGGCCCTGGGCCGCGGTCGGCGGGTCAGGAGGTTGATGGCTGCCCCGGGGCCGGGGCCGTAGATCAGGTCGGCCCCTCCGCGCACCAGCTGGACCTGGGCCAGGTCCTGCGCAGGCGGCATAAGGTCGAGGCGCGCCGCGCCGATCCGGTCATCCATCAGGGGCAGGCCGTCCTGCAGCACCTGCGGCGTCCCCAGCCCCCGATAGCCGAGGCGGATGTCCGTCAGGCCCGGCTGTCCGGAGACGAGGACGCCGGGGGTGCGGATGAACAGGGTGCGCAGGTCGTCGTCCACGACCGCGGGCTGCTGGTCGGTGAGGGAGACGGAGGTCTTCTTGGTCACGGTGACCCGGGGGCCGTCCACCTCCCGCAGGATGTGCTCCAGCTTGGCGCGGGTGTCCTCCCGGTGGGAATTGACCTGGACCGGGGCCACGGCCGCGGGGGGGACCTCATCCGCCGACGCCCCCGCCGCCCCAGCCGCGGAGACCAGCGCCAAAAGGCCGGTGCCCAGGGTCAGCCGTCGCGCACCTTGCCGTCTCATGTCCTGCCTCGTCATGGTTCGGGCCCATCCTGCCGCCGGTCGGCCCGCCGGTGTGTCACATTTCGGGTACAGTCCCCCCGCCGGTCACCGGCCGGGCTTGCGACCCCGTCCCGTTGCGTTACCAGCTTGCCCCCGAAGCCGCCAACGAAGCCGCCAATCGAGAGTCCCATGCGCCCCCTGATCATCCACCTGCTGTCCACCGCCGCCCTGGGCATCGCCGCCGCGGCCCATGCGGAGGAGCAGGCCCCGGCCCTCGCGCCGGTGGTGGTCACCGCCCCCCTCGACCAGGCCGTGCAGCTGGACCGGACCGGGGCGGTGCTGGCCGACATTCCCCGCAGCATCGGGATCGTGGACAAGTCCCTCCTGGAGGCGCAGGGGGCGACCCGGCTGACCGACGCCGTGCGCGACCTGTCCGGCGTGGCACAGGGGGGGCAGTTCGCCTTCGGCTTCTTCGACCGGGTCATCATCCGCGGCCTGAACGCCAGCTATCTCAATGACGGCCTGCCGGACGGCACCTCCGACCTGACGGGCTACACCCGCTCCCTGATCGGGGTGGAGCGGGTCGAGGTGCTGAAGGGCCCGGGCTCCGCCCTGTTCGGCAGTGCCGAGCCCGGGGGCACCATCAACCTCGTCCATGCGAGGCCCTCGGACCAGCCGGAGCTGTCGGGGTCGGAGCAGTACGGCTCCTACAACACCAGCACCACGGCCCTCGCCGTCGGCGGTCCCACCGGCCTCAAGGACGTGGACTGGCGTCTGGACGGCGGCTACCAGAACTCCGACGGCTATCGGCGGCTGGCCAGCCGGACGACGGACCTGCTGGGCTCGGTCAGCTTCCGGCCGACCCACCACGACATCGAGGCCCGGGCCGAATACCACCATCTGGAGAACACCCCCGACGCCACCGGCGTGCCGTTCTCGCCCCCCAACGGGGTGGGCAAGCCCCTGCCGGTCAGCACGGACCTGACCTATTACACCCCCTATGCCGAGGCCCGGCAGGACATCTCCCGCCTGTTCCTCAGCGATGCCTGGCAGGTGAGCGGGCTTCTGACCGTGAATATCCGGGCGGGCTATGCCCACCGGGACGTGGACCTGACCCGCAATGCCGGGGGGTCGGTGACCAGCCTCGGCGGCGTCTATGCCCTGACCAAGCGCCAGCTGCGCGAGCAGAGTGACCACTTCGACGACACCAACCTGCAGATCGAGCCCAACTGGACCTTCACCCTGGCCGGGATGCGGCACCTGCTGCTGACCGGGGTCGAGGTCCGCCGGATCGAGGGGGTGACCACCCGGGCCACCGCCGACCTGCCCAACATCGCCAATGTGTTCAGCCCCGTCGTCACCGATGGCCCCCTCGCCTCCCTCACCTTCAAGTGCGACAGCGCCCACAACTGCGACAATGCCAGGCTCGGGGCGACCTTTGCCGGCATCTATGCCACCGACCAGATCGAGGTGAACGACCGGCTGAAGCTGCGCCTGTCCGCCCGGCAGGACGGCTTCGACACCAGCGGGGAGGCCCGGGCCCTCCTGCCGGCCAATGGCGGGCAGCAGAAGCCCTGCGTCCCGGCCACGGCGGCCGCCTGTCCCTGGGTGCCCGGCGCGCCGGTGAAGCGCACCGATGACCTGATGTCCTTCGATGTGGGGGCCGTCTATGTGCTGGCCCCGGCCCTGTCGGTGTTCACCGGCTATTCCAGCGCGGCCTATCCCATCTTCAACACCGAGGAGCCGGAAAGCGTCGGCCAGACGCCGGAGCGGGGCACCCAGTTCGAGGTCGGCACCCGGCTGCAGGCGGGGTCCTTCCTGAGCCTCACCAGTTCCGTCTACGCGGCCACCCGCCGCAACGTCTTCACCCAGCTGACCGAGCCCAACCCCAACGGCCCCGGCAACCTGACCGTGGCGCAGACCTTTGCCTATCGCGTCCGCGGCTGGGAGACCGACCTGAAGCTGCAACCCACCCGGCCCTGGGCGGTGCTGGCCAACCTGGCCATCCAGGACGGGGAGATCACCCGCTATCCCCAGACCCCGGCCGATCTGGGCCATCCGATCCCCAGCGTGCCCAAGGTGCTGGCCAATCTCTGGTCGAGCTACGAGCTTCCCCCCGCCGCGACCGCAGGCGGGGCCCCGGCCCAGCTGTCCCTGGGTGTCCGCTACCGGGGGACCGAGTTCGCCGATGCCGGCCAGACCCGCAAGGTGCCGGGGGCCGTGATCGCCGATGGCCAGGCCGCCTGGACGATCGGCAAGGTGAAGCTGGCGCTCGGCATCGACAACCTGTTCGACCGGCGGGTGTTCCTGTACGGGGACGGCACCGGTGGCGGTGCCCTGCCCGGGGCCGGGCGGACGGCCTTCATCCGCCTGTCCACCCGGGTCTGGTAGCCCCGCGGGACGGGGGATGACCCGCGCCAACGCCGTTTCACGCTTCATCCCCGGGCTCGCCCTCGCGTTCGGCATCGCCCCCGGTCTGGCCTGGGCGGCGACGGGCGGGGGGGAGGGTGCGGACGCACCCGTTCTGGCACCGGTGACGGTGATCGGCACCAGCCCCCTGCCGGGCACCCGCCTGGACATCGCCAAGGCCCCCTATGACGTCCAGACCCTGACGGGGGAGGCCCTGCGCGAGACCGGGGCCGCCACCGCCGGCGGGGCCCTGGAGGCGCGCCTGGGGTCGGTGAGCCTGAACGACAATCTCGACAGTCCCTTCCAGCCGGACATCCTCTATCGCGGCTTCGAGGCCTCCCCGGTCCTGGGCACGCCCCAGGGGCTGGCGGTCTACCAGAACGGCGTGCGGATCAACGAGGCCTTCGGGGACGCGGTGAACTGGGACCTGGTTCCCGACACCGCCGTGTCCCGCATCGACCTGGTGGGCGGCAATCCGGTCTACGGGCTGAACGCCCTCGGCGGGGCGGTGGTGGTGACCATGAAGACCGGCTTCGACGCGCCCGGGCAGGAGACGGAGCTGCAGGGGGGCAGCTTCGGCCGCAGGTCCGCCAGCCTCACCCTTTCGGGCCATGGGGAGACCGTCGGGGCCCTGCTGGCGGTGAAGGTGCTGGACGACGACGGCTGGCGGGACCGGTCCCGCAGCCGCCTGCGCCAGCTCTATGGCGACCTCGGCTGGCGCGGGGACCGGGTGCGCCTCGACCTCAGCTATGCCGGGGCCGACAACGACCTGCACGGGGAAAGCGCCGCGCCGGTCCAGGAACTGGCCGTCAGCCGCAAGGCCATCTTCACCTCGCCGCAGCGCAATGCCGACCGCCTGGGCTTTGTCACCCTGAACGGCAGCTACACGGCCTCGCCCACCCTGTCGGTGCAGGGCGCGTTGCACGTGCGGGCCTTCCGGCAGGCGGTGGACAACGGCAATACCACGAGCTTCATGGCCTGCAGCCCGCCCGCGGAGACCGGCACCCTGTGCCAGGGGGACGGCACCACCCCCCTGAGCGACAGCCAGGGCCGTCCGGTCCCGGACCTGAGCCAGGGCGGTGTCCGGCCGATCGGCGAGAACGACCGGGAGAGCCTCAGTGCCACCACCTATGGCGCGAGCCTGCAGGTCGCCTCGTCGGCCCCGCTGCTGGGGCACCCGAACCAGGCCACGGCGGGCCTCGCCCTCGACACCAGCCGGGTGGACTTCCTGAGCACCGTCGAGGTGGGGGTCGTGGATGCGGGCCTGGTGGTCCAGCCGTCCGGCTATCTGGTGGAGACGCCGGAGGGCCAGGCCTTCAACGCCACGCCGGTGGCGCTGCGCAGCCGGCAGACGACCGGCGGCCTCTATCTGTCCGACACCTGGGACCTGACCCCGCGGCTGTCGGTGACGGCGGGCGGCCGCTACAACCGGGTGCGCATCTCGCTGCAGGACCGCCGCGGCACGGCCCTGGACGGGACCAGCACCTATGGCCGCCTCAACCCGGCCCTCGGCCTCGCCTTCCGGGTCCGGCCGGAGCTGAGCGCCTATCTCGGCTATTCGGAGGGGAGCCGCGCCCCCACTCCCGGCGAGATCGAGTGCTCCGACCCCACCCGCCCCTGCCTTCTGCCCTCCTCCCTGTCCGCCGACCCGCCGGTGCTGAAGGCGGTGGTCTCCCGCACCGTCGAGGCGGGGGTCCGTGGCCAGCGCCCCTGGGCCGGGGGGCGGCTGAGCTTTTCCGCCGGCCTCTACCGGACCGAGGTGAGCGACGACATCTACGGCGTCGCCACCTCCCTCAGCGCCGGTTACTTCACCAACATCAAGGGAACCCGGCGCCAGGGCGGGGACATCGACCTGACCTTCCGGGACGACCGCCTCACCGCCTATGCGAGCCTCGCCCATGTGGACGCGACCTTCGCCACCGATCTCGTCCTGCCCTCGCCCTCGAATCCGGCGCAGGACGCCGCGGGCAACATCCGGGTGCGGCGCGGGGCGCGGCTTCCGGGGATTCCCGCCAACCGCCTCAAGGCGGGCTTCGACCTCGAACTGGGGGCCGGGTGGCGGATCGGCGCGGACCTGAAGGCCTCGGACAGCCAGGTCCTGCGCGGGGACGAGGCCAATGCCCTGCCCCCCCTGCCCGGCTATGGGGTGGCCGGGCTCCATGCCAGCTGGCAGATCAGGCCGCAGCTGGCGCTGTCCGGCCGGTTGGAGAATGTCCTCGCCCGGCGCTATGCCACCTTCGGCGTGCTGGGCGACCCGACCGGCGTGCCGGTGCGGGGCCTTCCCGCCGCGGGCCCGGCCGATCCGCGGTTCCTCAGCCCCGCCGCCCCAAGGGCCGCCTATGTTGAGCTGAAGGCCCGCTTCTGAGACAGGCCACAAGGGGTTAGGGTGGGCCCCGCGCCCATGCCGCAGGACCGTCCCTGCCGGGCCCCGGAAGGAGAGCCCAGGTTTGACCGGTCGCACGACCCTTGCGGTCCACATCTCCCGGCTCGTCGACTGGTCGCCGCAGGGCCGGATCACGCTTCGGACCCTGGCCGCCGCGGCGGTGGGCGTCTCGGGTCCGGTGCTGCTCGGCCTGGCGGTGGGACGGCCGGGCCTTGGCCTCAGCATCGGGCTCGGGGCCCTGTTCCTCTCCGGCACGGCGGAGACGGGCGATGCCCCCCGGTGGCGGGCGGCGGCGTCCAGCTTCACCCTTGCCCTGGCGGCGGTGGCGGCGGCCCTCGCGATCACGGCGAGCCCCGCACCGGAGGCGGCGCTGATCGGCCTTGCGCTGCTGGCCGCCCTGGTCAGCGGCTTCAGCCGTCCGGCGGCGGCGGCGACCCTGCGGCTGATCATCCTGACCGTGCTCTGCGCCACGCTGCTCGCTGCCCGGACCAGCCATCGAGAGGTGGTCGGCGCGATCTTCGTCCTGGGGGCCGGGTGGAACATCCTGGTCCGGACGGTCCTGTCGGAGCCGGTCCCGGCCTCCGGAGCGACCCCCCCGGCACGCCGCGCGACCCTGCAGCAGCAGTGGACCCACTGGCGGCGGGGCCTGATCACCCTGGCCGGGTGGCAGTTCCCCCTGCGCCTGGCCGGCGGACTGGCGGTGGCCTGCGCCCTGCGCGACGCCTGGCCGGAGCATCACTTCGGCTGGATCATCCTGACCACCGCCCTCCTGACCCAGCGGCCGCTGGAGCGGTTCCCGGTCCGCATCCTGCAGCGGACGGTGGGCACTGCCGCCGGGGTGGGGCTGGCCTGGCTTCTGCTGTCCTCCCACCTCGACCCGCGGCTGGCCATGGGAGTGATCGCCGGGCTGGTGGCGCTGGCCACCCTGGCGCGGATGCGCAGCTATCTTCTCTACGCCATCCTGTCGACGCCGGTGATCCTGCTGGTGATGGACTTCGGCAGGCCGGTGGACCCGAGCCTGCTGCAAGACCGCCTGATCGCCACCGCCATCGGGGCCGCCCTGGTGCTGGTCGGCAACCAGATCATGGCCGCCCTCTCGGCGCGAAGCCAGGGGGCCTGATCAGCACCCCCCGCAAGGCCCCCTAGATCAGGCCGCGATAGGACCCGCCGTCCATCTGCAGCTGCTGGCCGGAGATGAAGCCCGCCTGGGCGCTGCACAGGAAGGCGCAGGCATCGCCCAGCTCCTCCGGACGACCGAAGCGCCGGGCGGCGATGGAGCGGGCGATCTCCGCCCGCGCCTCCTCATAGGTGATGGTCTTCATGGCCATGGCCAGCCGGGCCATCTGCTGCTGGCGCTCCGTGTCGAAGCGCTCGGGCAGCAGGCTGTTGATGGTCACATTGTCCGCCGCCACCTCCGGCACCAGGGCCTTGCAGGCGGCGGTCAGGGCCGTGCGGGCGGCGGTGGACAGGCCCATGGGTGCCACCGGGGTCTTCACCATGGCGCTGGTGATGTTGACGATCCGGCCGAACTTCCGCGCCTGCATGCCCGGCAGCACCGCGCGGATCAGCATCAGGGCCGGCAGCATGTTGGCATTGATGGCCGAAAGCCAGGCCGCCTCGTCCCAGTTGGCGAAGGACCCCGGCGGCGGGCCGGCATTGTTGTTCACCAGGATGTCCACCTCCCCGGCGGCGGCGATGAGCGCCCTGCGCGCCTCCGCATCCCCGAGGTCGGCGGCCACGGCAGCGACGGTCCCGCCGGTCTCCCCCGCGATCCGGTCCCGGGCGGCGGCGAGCTTCGCCTCATCCCGGCCGTTGATCACCACATGGGCCCCCTCCCGGGCCAGGGCGAAGGCGCAGGCATAGCCCAGCCCCTGGGACGAGGCGCAGACCAGCGCCCGCTTTCCGGTCAGTCCGAGATCCATCAGGCCGCTCCTTGCAGGGGCATCGCCAGCAGGGACGCGAGAGCCGCCTCCAGCTGTCCCCGCGCCGCGGGCGAGGTGTCGAGGACGACGGCCAGGATGTGACCGTCCGGCCGCACCAGCACGGCCCCGCCCGGCGTCTGTCCGAAGCGGTCCGCCCAGGTGCCCGGCGACAGGTGGAAGTCCCGTCCCTCCACCCGCACCGCCAGCGGGGCCGGGCTGCGCACGGCCAGGTCCGACAGGTCGTGGGCCTCAGGTCCGGCCAGCAGGGTGAAGCCGTCGGTGCCGATCAGGTCGAGGGTGGAACGCCCATCGGAAAGGGGCGCATGGGGCAGGCGCGCGCCCACCACGCATTTCGGCGTGAACTGGCTGATGGGCAGGGTGTCGTCCGCCCTAAGGGCCTCGCCATAGGCAAAGCCCAGCTGCAGGCGCAGGCTGTCGAAATGGTCCTTCTGCGCCGCCACGGCATCCGCGATCCGGGCGAGGGACTCCGGGTCCGACAGGCGGGCGCGGAACACGTCCTCCGCCACCGTCTGGTCCGGCCCGTAGCCGAGGGCGTCGAACAGCACCCGGATGCGGAAGGCGTTGGCCAGGCTCTGGCCCATATTGACCTGGGCGATACCCCGCCGCTCCGGCTCGTAGCTGTCCAGCAGGTCCGGCCCCGCCCAGCCCGCCTCGACCGCCGCGATCTTCCAGGCCAGGTTGTCGATGTCGCCGATGCCGGTGTTCAGGCCGAGCCCTCCGGTGGGCGGGAAGCGGTGCCCCGCGTCGCCTGCGAGGAAAACGTTGCCGTCCCGGTAGCGCCGGGCCACCTGGGCCGACATCTTCCAGGCTCGCACCCCCTTGATCGCCAGGTCCGGCACCGGCGCCCCCACGGCGGCGGTCACGGCGGCGCGGCAGGTGGCCTCGTCGAAGGCGTCGGCCGTCGTGTCGGGGCCGCAGGGATGCATCAGCACCCAGGTCCGGCCGATGTCGTAGGCGATCAGGGTGCCGTTCAGGCCCGGCCCGAACAGGAAGTAGAGGATGCCCGGATGGTCGGCAACCACCGCCCGCAGGTCGGCCTCGAAATGGATCATCATGAAGTGGGCGATGCCGTCGGGCCCGTCCATGGCGATGCCGACCCCGTCGCGGACACTGCTGCCCGCCCCGTCGCAGGCGACCAGATAGCGGCTGCGGACCTTCACCGTCTCCCCCGTCGTGCGGTCAACGAGGGTGGAGACCACCTGGTCCCCCAGCTGCAGGGCCTCCTGCCATTCCAGGCCCCGGCGCAGGGTCACCTCCGGGGCAGCGCACACGGCGTCCTCGATCACCGCCTCGAACTTCGGCTGCTCGATATTGATCAGCGGCCAGGGGGTCAGGTCGCGGACGGCGGCGTCCTGGCGCTCATAGGCGATGGCCCCGATGGGGGCGCGGCTCAGGGTCTCCACCATGCGCACGTGGCCGCCCTCCGCCGTGGAGGTGGCGAGCGCATGGATCCGGTCCATGGGCAGGCCCGCCGCCGCGCAGATCTCCAGCGAGCGGGGGTTCAGGGCATGGGCCTTGGGGGCCTCCAGCCGCTGCAGGTGCTTTTCCGCCACCAGGGTCCGCACACCCCGACGCCCCAGCAGGTGCGCGCCCAGGAGGCCGACGGGGCCGCCGCCGACGATCAGCACCGTCGTCTCGATGTCCCGGCTCATGGCGGGCTCAGCCTGCGGTCGGGGGCAGGGTGCGGCCGAAGGTCGAGGGCATGTTCGGCCCCCACTGGCTTACCGTGCCCACATCGATGGAATGGTCGCCCGCGGGAACACCGGCATCGAACTGGTCGCCGTCGGTCCAGTGCTCGTGGATATGGCCCCAGGGATCACGCCAGTAGTCGAAGATCTGGCTGCCCAGCAGGTGGCGGCCCACGCCCCATTCGTGGGTGCGGCCCTTGGCGGCCAGATGCTCCCGCCCCGCATGGATGTCGTCGATGTCGCAGACCTCCCAGGACAGGTGGTTGAGGCCGGACACGCCGCCGGACGCCATGGCGCTGGCGAACAGGATGGAGTGGTGGTCCGCCGGCTCTGCCCCCCGGTCGCAGCGGGTGAACAGGGCCACCGGCATGCCGGGCGCCAGGTTCACCCGGTCGGACGGGATCAGGCCGAAGCGGGCCTGGTACCAGGAAAGCGCCGCCATCGGGTCGGGGACATTGAGGGCCAGGTGGCCGAACCGCTTGATCCGGCTGGGGCCGCCCCTGATCCGCTGGGGCGTGCCGATCCGCTGGAAGGCCTCCCCCATGTTCAGGGACCGGGGCGCAAGGCTGCCCCGCTCCGCCACCGGGGCGATGCCGTGCACCACCTCCACCGTCAGGCCGATGGGATCGACCGTTGTGGTGCGCACCCCGCCGCCAGGGGCGTCCAGCGCCTCCACCGGGGTGAAGCCGGGCGTCGCCGCCAGCCGCTCCAGGTCCTCGTGGCTTCCGGCCTCGAAGGCAAAGCCGGGAAAGGCCGCCTCGCCCTCGTGGATGACGTGGACATAGGGGGCCGTGCCCGCCCCGCGCATGTAGAGGACCCGGTCCCGGCGCTCCGCCCGGACCATGCCGAAATCCATCAGATAGGCTTCCATCCGGTCCAGATCCGGCACCTGCAGGCGCGGATAGGCCATCTCCCGGACCTTGATGATCGGCGTGGTGGTCATGGCGGTCGGACGCTCCCTGACGATGCATCCGGCTCTCTGCGGACCCGGGATGCGCGTTTTTGGGATATCGTTCATTTTTGGGAGGGTCAACCGGATTTGCCCTGGGCGGTGCCCTGCCCCCCTTGGCGGCGACGGCGGATTGCTTCCAAGATGGCGCGCTAGACCCTGGCGAGCGGGAGCCGACGCCGTTGACCCTGACGTCCGCGACCGAGATCGAGACCGTCCGCCGCCTGCGGGACCTGCTGGACCGGGCCCTGTCCGCCGTGTCTCCCGCCGTCGCCCTGCCCCCCCATCTCGCGGCCCTGCGGCAACGGACCATCCCCGGTCGGCAGGTGGTGCTGGCCCTGGGCAAGGCCGCCGACAGCCTGTTCGCCACCGCCTGCGCCACCCTGGACCGCCCCCTGTCCGGCCTGGTGATCGCCCCGGCGGCGGCGGTGGCTGCCGATCCTCCGGGCGGGGCACAGGCCTTCCAGCGGATCGCCGCCGGTCATCCGGTGCCGGACCGCGGCAGCCTGCGCGCCGGACAGGCGGCCCTGGCCCTGGCCCGGGGGCTGGGCGAGGGGGACCATCTGCTGGCCCTGGTGTCCGGTGGCGGATCGGCCCTGATGTGCGCCCCGGCCCCCGGCGTCACCCTGGCGGAGAAGCAGGCCCTGACCCGGTCGCTGCTCCGCTGCGGGGCCACCATCTCGGAGATCAACGGGGTGCGCAAACACCTGTCCCGGGTGAAGGGCGGCCGCCTGGCCCTGGCAGCCTTTCCGGCGACGGTGGAGACGCTCGCCCTGTCCGACGTGCCGGGGGACGACCCGCAGCTGATCGCGTCGGGCCCCACCCTGCCCGACCCCTCCACCCTGGCCGAGGCCCGGGCGGTGTTGCAACGCCATGGCCTGACCCCGCCGCCCGCGATCCTGCGCGCGCTCTCGGACCCCGCCAACGAGACCCTGAAGCCGGACGATCCCCGGGCCGCGGGTCTCGGGGTCCGGATCATCGCCCGGGGCGCGGACGCGCTGGCCGCCGCCGCAGCCACCGCCGAGGCCACCGGGGTCCCCACGACGATCCTGGGAACGGACCTGCAGGGGGAGGCGAGGGACCTGGGCACCCGGCACGGGGCGCTGGTCCGCGCCCTGCCGCCCGCGGACGGTCCCCGACTGCTGCTGTCCGGGGGCGAGACGACGGTGACGGTCACCCACCGGCACGGTCGCGGCGGCCCGAACCTGGAATATCTCCTGGCCCTGGCCATCGCCCTGGACGGGGCCGCAGGCGTCCATGCCCTGGCCTGCGACACCGACGGCCAGGACGGGACCGAGCCGGTGGCCGGGGCGGTCATCACGCCCTCCACCCTGGCGCGGGCGCGGCACCTGGGCCTCGACGCCCCGTCGCACCTGGCCCGGAACGACAGCCACGGCTTCTTCGCGGCCCTGGGAGATCTTGTGATCACCGGGCCGACCGGGACAAATGCAAACGATTTCCGTGTCATCTGGATTTCCCCGTCCCAGACCGCAGGATCGTGATCGGAAGGGTCCTTGCCGCCGCGCGCAACCCTTGGCATGAACGGGACTCGGTGATGCTGGGGGACGGACTTTCCCGACCCGCCCATCCTGTCAGGGGCGGCCCTTCGCGGCCGGAAGATCATGCGTCGTCACCGCCGGGCCAAGATCGTCGCCACCGTGGGTCCCGCCTGCGCCACGCCGGAGATGCTGAAGGCCCTGTTCATCGCCGGCGTGGACACCTTCCGGCTCAACTTCAGCCATGGCACGCACGAGGATCACGCCCGGTCCCACGCCGCCCTGCGCGCTCTGGAGCAGGAGATGGACCGGCCCATCGGCATCCTGATGGACCTGCAGGGCCCCAAGATCCGAGTGGGCACCCTGAAGGACGGGAAGATCCCCCTGACGACGGGGCAGGCCATCCGCTTCCTGCCCGGCGGCGCGGACGGGGACGTGATGAGCATCCCCCTGCCCCATCCGGAGATCTTTGCCGCCATCCTGCCCGGCGACCGGCTGCTGATCGACGACGGCCGCATCCGGGTGCGGGTCACCGGCGTGCAGTCCGACCGGATCGACGCCCTGGTGGAGACCGCGGGCCTCCTGTCCAACCGCAAGGGGGTGAATGTCCCCGGCGCCGTCCTCGACCTGTCGCCCCTGACCGCCAAGGACCGCGCCGACCTGGCCTTCGGCCTCGACCTCGGGGTCGACTGGGTGGCCCTGTCCTTCGTGCAGAAGCCCGCCGACATGCTCGAGGCCCGCGCCCTGGTGGGGGACCGGGCGGGTCTGGTGGCCAAGATCGAGCGCCCCTCCGCTCTGACCCACCTGGAGGACATCATCCGCCTGTCCGACGCGGTGATGGTGGCCCGGGGCGACCTGGGCGTGGAGATCCCGCCGGAGGACGTGCCCGGCCGCCAGAAGGAGATCGTCCGGGCCTGTCGCCTGGCCGTGAAGCCGGTGATCGTGGCGACCCAGATGCTGGACTCCATGGTGGCCGCCCCGGCCCCCACCCGGGCGGAGGCCTCCGACGTGGCCACGGCCATCTATGACGGGGCCGATGCGGTGATGCTGTCGGCGGAATCCGCCTCCGGCACCTATCCGGTGGAGTCGGTGGAGATGATGGACCGGATCATCCGCGCCACCGAGCAGCACAAGATGTACCGCTCCCTCGTCCATGCCGGACAGGTGGAGGAGGAGGACACCGCCCCCCATGCCGTGGCCGCCGCCGCTGCCGAGCTGGCGGAGCGGATCGAGGCCCCGGCCATCGTGGCCTTCACCTCCAGCGGCACCACCGCCGCCCGGATCGCCCGCAAGCGCCCCGCCGTCTCGGTCCTGGCTGTCACGCCGGATGTGCGGGTGTCCCGTCGCCTTTGCCTGCTCTGGGGTGCCCACAGCCTGCGGGCGGAGGACGTGGCCAGCTACGAGGACATGGTCCAGCGCGCCGTGGACTGCGCCCTGGCGGAGGAGTTCGCCCGGCCGTCGGAGCTGATCGTGGTGGTGGCCGGCATTCCCTTCGGCAAGGCCGGCACCACCAACAACCTGCGGGTCGTGCAGATTCCGTCCGTCTGACCCCCGGCCGGACCTAGCGCATCTTCATCCCGGCGGGCATGGGGGCACCCGGGGCGGCGTCCGGGGCCGCCGCGCGCACCTCGAACACCACCGAGGTCGCCGCCTGGCCGTCGAAGGACAGGGTGACGGGCACCTTGTCCCCGACCTTGAGCGGATGGGCCAACCCCTCCACCATCATGTGGTTGCCGCCGGGCCTGAACACCGCCGTGGCCCCCGGCGCGATGACCAGGCCCTCCCCCAGGGTCTCCATCCGCGCCACGCCCCCGCTGACCACGGAGCGGTGCAGGGTGACGCTGCGGGCCACCGGCGTCGCCGCCCCGCGCAGCCGCACCGGCCGGGCGGAGGTGTTGCGCAGGGTCATGTAGCCGCTGGACATGGACATGCCAGCGGCGGCGGGTCGCATCCAGGCATCCCGGATTTCCACCGGCGCGGCCACGGTTGCCGCCACTGCCGGACCGGCCAGCAGGCCCGCGACCGCCGCGGCGAGGGCAAGGCACCGGACATCAGGAAGCCGGGCATCAGGAAGAAGGGTCATGGATCGTTGCTCCGGAGGATCGGCAGGTCGCGGTTCACGGGTCAGAAGCTGCGGGACAGCATGGCCTTGAACAGCACCGGCGCGGTCAGCTGGTTGCCGTTGACCCGCTGATACACCGGAATGCCCACATCGGCGAACAGGCGCCAGGGCCCGGACTGAAGCTCCAGCCCCGGGGCCAGCACGGCGCGCTCATAGCCGCTGTCCCCGGGCACCCCGTCCGACCCGTGGTCCCGGGCGCGGACCGAGGCGATCACCTGCATCACGGGGGCCAGGCTGGCCTTGCCGCCGGCCAGGGTCCAGCCGGTCCAGCTGATCCCCGCGGCCACGTCCAGCTCCTCCCCCGGACGGTAGGTGCTGCGCCAGGCAACCGGCTTGTCCCAGAGGCCCTGCACGAACCAGCTCGTGGTTCCGTCCCGGTTCAGGGTGCCCTGCTTGTAGGCCCCCAGCAGCAGGTCCGTGGACCCGGCGGAGATTTCCGTGTCCGGGTCGAAATTGGCGTAGCTGTGGTCCCCCGTGGGCAGCTTCACCCCGGCGATGAGGCCGAGGCTCATGTCCTTCGACAGGCCGGTATAGGTGGTGGTGAGGCGCACATC
>CAISEP010000006.1 GCA_903884425.1 uncultured Caulobacterales bacterium
GGCACCAGGCCACCAGGCCATAGTCGTCGTCCGGCGCGCCCGGGGGAATGGCCGCGGCGTCCGCATCCTCCCGGGGGGGCATCTGCTCGCCGGTGGCGGGAGCAGTGGCCACGGCAGCCGGCGGCGGCGCGGCGGCCCGGGAACCGCCGAGGTCCAGCAGGTCCTCGATGGATGCCGCAGGGGTGCCGGACGCGGGGGTCGGATCAGAGGGGGTGGTGCCGGCCGAGGTCGCAGCCCTGGCGGGCCGGGGAGGGGTGGCCGCCGTCGCCACTTGCGCCCCCAGGACAAGGACCGAGACCGACAGGACAATGGCTGCGACTTTGTGATGACCCATGGACTGCCCCGTCGTCTCCGTTCGCCGTCGTCTGCGGGGAGCGGCCGTATCGGACCCGTTGTGTCCGCCGTTAGAGATTGCCGCTCCGGTTGCGTCGGCGTAGGATGGCGGAACTCATGCCACTGCTTTCGATCCTCGCCAAGCTTTTCGGTGTCGCCGGTCGTGACCCCCGGCCGACGGCGCTTGCGGAGTCGTGCCCGGCGGGTCTTGTGGCGACGGACGGGGATTTTTCCGATGCGGTGACCGCACTGGGGGCCAAGCTCGCCCGGGCGGAGGGGCCGTCGCAGCCGGGGGAGTTCGACCGCTTCACCGAGATCTTCCGTCCCCAGCCCGCGGCGGAGGCCGATGTCCGGCGCCTGTATCGCCTGGCGCGCCAGACCACGCTGGGCTTCGAGGGCTATGCCCGCAAGCTGGCCCGGCGCTACGGCCATTGCCCGGTGATCCTGGAGCGGGTGCTGGACGGGCTGTTCCAGCTGGCCCTGGCCGACGGCGTCGTCAGCGAACGGGAGACCGAATATCTTGAACGGGTGGCAGATGCGCTCGGGGTCACGCCGGCGGTCTACCGGGCCGTGCGGGCCCGTCGCCTCGGCCTCTCCGAGGAGGATCCCTACCGGGTGCTGGAGGTCGATCCCGCCGCGCCGGACGAGGTAGTCCGCGCCGCCTGGAAGAAGCTGCTGATCGAGACTCACCCCGACCGGGCCGTTGCCCGGGGCCTGCCGCGGGAGCTGGTGGAGCGGGCCCAGGTCAAGGCCCAGGCCATCAATGCCGCCTTTGACCGCGTCATGCGGGAGCGTCGGGACGGTTTTGCCGTCGGTGCGGCCTGATCTGGCGATTTCGGCGGCAATTTACATCCATTGTGGCGTCGCCGATTGACCTTCGCCCCATCTACGCCAACATCTTAACGAGTGTGGTGGCCAGATGAGGGGATCGGCCCCGGCCGCAGGAGCATTTCAGATGGGCGACACCCTGCCGTTCACGATCGGCACGCCGGAAGGCGGACCGGGTCCGGGCTCCGCCCATCCGCGACCGGGGAACGCCGGACGTGTGATCGGGTCGGTCTTCGCCCTGATGGCCGCGGCGGTCGGACTGCTGCTCACCCTGGTGGTGGCGGCGGCACTGGCGGTCTTCACCCTGGTGGCAAGCCTGGCGCTGGCACTCACCGGTCTCGCCTGGCGTCTGGGCCGTCGCCCGGCCCCGGCGGATGCGCCGGTGGTGCTGGATGCCCGCAAGGTCGGCCATGCCTGGGTCGCCTATGGCTGGGACGAGCCCCGCCGCTGACCGGCCGGTGGGGCGCGCCCCTTGCCGCAGCCGTTTGCATCTGGTCTGACAGGGGCTTCCGCCAACCCCCACTGGAAGGCCCTCGTGCGCCTCGATCATCCGTCTCCGAACTTCGACCAGCGCCGTGGACCGCCGGACATGGTGGTGATCCACTATACCGGCATGCGCTCCGCCGCCGAGGCCCTGGCCCGCCTGACCGATCCCGAGGCCAAGGTCTCCGCCCACTATCTGATCGACGAGGACGGCACCGTCAGCCGCCTGGTCTCGGAGGAGCGCCGCGCCTGGCATGCGGGCAAGTCCTTCTGGAAGGGCGAGACCGACTGCAATGCCGTCTCCATCGGCATCGAACTGGTCAATCCGGGCACCGAGTTCGGCTATCGTCCGTTTCCTGACGCGCAGATCGAGGCCCTGATCGGGGTGCTGGACGGCATCCGCGAGCGGTGGACCGTGCCGGACGGCCGCATCCTCGGTCATTCCGACGTGGCCCCTGCCCGCAAGGACGACCCGGGCGAGCTGTTTCCCTGGAAGTGCCTGGCAGAGGCCGGACACGGCCTGTGGGTCGAGCCGCCGCCGTCGCCTGGGGATGCGCTGCGGCCGGGCGATACCGGCGTCGGCGTCTTTGCCCTGCAGGCGGGCCTCCACCGGCTGGGCTACGACAATGCCCCGTCCGGCGCCTATGACGAGGCCACCCGGCTGAACGTGGTGGCCTTCCAGCGGCACTGGCGGCCCTCCAGGGTGGACGGGGAGGCCGATGGCGAGACCCGTGCCCGGCTCGTCCATCTTCTGAGGCTGGCCGCCGAAAGCGCATGAATTCATTGACCTGCGGGCGGCTTCTGCGTCACAAGCCCTGCCAGGGCCAGACAGCCGGGCGGTCGCGGCGCGCTTGCGCGTCGAGGAAAGTCCGGGCTCCACAGTGACAAGGCGGCGGGTAACGCCCGCCGGGAGCGATCCCAGGGATAGCGCCACAGAAAGCAAACCGCCTTCGCCTTCGGGCGCGGGCAAGGGTGAAAGGGTGGGGTAAGAGCCCACCGCGGACCTGGCAACAGGGACGGCATGGCAAGCCCCGCCTGGAGCAAGACCGAATAGGGCCCCCGCGCCCGGCGTGTTCGCACGGCGGGCAGGACTGTCACGGGTCCGAGGGGGCCGGGTTGGTCGCGCGAACCGTCCAGCAATGGGCGGTCCAGAGGAATGACCGTCACGTGTCGGCAACGATGCGGACAGAACCCGGCTTACAGGCTGTCTGGCCCGTTTCGCCTATTTCTCCAGGCTGAGGATCGCATCGCCCAGCTCGTCCAGCCGGGCGGCGACCACGGCCTGGGCGTCGTACAGGGCGCGGTTGTAGAAGGCCGGGCCCAGGCGCTCGATCAGGAAATCGAGCAGCATCTGCGCCGGGATGTCTCCGAGCTTCTGCTCCAGCTCCTGGTCGAAATAACCCTGCAGCGCCCGGACCAGGGCGGCGGTCTCCTCCTTCGAGAAGCGCACGACCGGGGCCGGGGCGGGGCGGCGCATGCGACTCAGCCCTGGGTCCGGGGACGCCGGGGCGCCAGCGACAGGTCGTCGATGGTGGAGCGGGCGATGTTCTCGATGGCGTCCCAGTCACCGGCCTCCACCATGTCCGGCGGGGCGAGCCAGGAGCCGCCGACGCACACCACATTGGGCTGGGCCAGGTAATGGGGCGAGGACTGGCGGGTGATGCCGCCGGTGGCGCAGAACTTCACCATCGGGAAGGGACCGGCAAAGGCCTTCAGCATGGGCACCCCACCGGCCGCGGCGGCGGGATAGAACTTGATGTGGTCATAGCCCCGCTCATAGGCCGCCATCAGCTCTGTGGCGGTGGAGATGCCGGGCAGATAGGGCAGGGGGGCGGAGATGCCCACATCGAGCAGCTCCACCGACGAACCGGGGGAGGCGGCATAGACCGCACCGGCCTTGTAGGCGGCATAGAGGTCCCGGGCGGACAGGATGGTGGAACAGCCGACCAGGGCGTCGGGCACCTCGTCGGCAATGACGCGCACGGCCTCCAGGGCGCAGGGGGTGCGCATGGTCACCTCCATGGCCCCGACCCCGCCCACCATCAGCGCCCGGGCGAGCGGCGCGGCATGGCGCACATCGGTGATGGTCAGGACCGCAATGACCGGCGAGGCCGCGAAAACATCTTCCATCCGCATCATTCCGCGCCTCCGCTGCGCTTCGCTCTTGTGGTCCGGGCGACCCTGCCCGGGATTATCGACGGACATCCGCCCCTCCCGCCGCGATCATGGCTTCCACATCCGACACGCGGGCCCGGTTGAAGTCGCCGGGGGTCGCATGCTTGAGGATGGACGCCGACAGGCCGAAGTCCAGGGCATCGCCCGCCCCCATACCCGAAATCAGGCCGTGAAGCACCCCCGCGGCAAAGGCATCCCCGCCGCCGATCCGGTCAACCATGTTGGGCAGATGCCGCGGGGCGCACACGGCCTCGCTCCCGTCCAGGCGGAAGATCAGGGCCCCCAGGGTGCAGCTGTCCACGCCCTGCATCTCCCGCAGGGTGCAGGCGATGGTCTCCAGCCGGGGAAAGGCCGCAAAGGCCCGGACCGCAGCCGCGCGGCGGCGCGCGATCAGGTCCGACTCCGTAAAGGTCTCCCCCAGGGCCAGCGCGATGTCGAGGTCGTTGACGAAGGCCACCGTCGCCCGTTCCAGCAGGCTGCGCCAGACCGCGGCCGGGTTGCCGTCCCAGGTCGCCCAAAGGCGGCTGCGGTAGTTGCCGTCGAAGGACAGGCGCACCCCTGCGGCCACGGCGGCCTCTGCCGCGTCCAGGGCCGCGCGGCAGGCGCGGGGGCCGACGCCGGGGGTCACGCCGGAGACGTGCAGCCAGTCCGCCCCCTCAAGAGTGTCCTGCCAGTCCCAGGCCTCCGGCGGCATCTCGGCAAAGGCGGAACCCGCCCGGTCGTACAGCACCTCCGTCGGGGTCAGGACCGCGCCCGGCGTGATGAAGTAGAGCCCCAGACGCCCGGCGGTCATCCGCACCCGGGACGTGTCCATGCCGGTCATCCGCAGCTGGTCGAGGGCGGCATGGCCGAGGGCGTTGTCGGGCAGGACCGTGACCAGCCGGGCCTGATGGCCGAACCGGGCGAGGGAGGCGGCCACATTGGCCTCCGCCCCGCCGAAGGTCGCCGCCAGCCGGGCGGACTGCAGCAGCCGCTCGTGGTCCGGGGCGGCCAGGCGCAGCATCAGCTCGCCGAAGGTCACGATGGTGGTCGGCTTCAGTGTCACGGTTCGGGATTCCCTGCGGCAAAGGCCAGGTGATGCAGCACAATTCCGGCCGCCACTGCAACATTCAGGCTGTCGAATCCTTCGGCCATGGGGATCGACACGCTCTGCGCCCGGGCCAGCAGGTCCGGCGGCAGGCCCGGCCCCTCCGCCCCCAGGATCAGCCCCGCGCGGGGCGGCCGCGGCAGGGCGGCGAGGGGGGTGGTTCCGGCCGGGCTGAGGGCCAGCGGGGCGACCCCGTGCCCTTGCATCACCGCGATCAGGTCGGCGTCCGGGGGCAGCCGGGCAAACGGCACCGTCAGGGCGGCCCCGACGCTGACCCTAATGGCCTTGCGGTAGAGCGGGTCGCAGCACGTGCTGTCCAGCAGCACCGCCCGAGCCCCGAAGGCCGCGGCATTGCGGAACAAGGCCCCCATGTTGTCGTGATTGGCGATGCCGTGGAGGCCCAGCACCAGGGCCCGGGGCGGCAATGCGCCAAGCAGCGCATCGGCCGTCGGCGGGGACCTTCGGCGACCCAGGGCCAGGATCCCCCGATGCAGGGGAAAGCCGGCAATGGCGTCCAGCACCGGCTGACGGGCGGCATAGACCGGCACCGTCTCCGGCAGGGGGGCCAGGGTCTCCGCCAGACGTTCCACCCTTGAAGCGGCCACCAGCACGGACAGGGTCTCCATCTGCGGGGCCCGGGCCAGCAGGCGCAGGACCACCTCGCCCTCGGCCACGAACAGGCCCCGGCGGCCGACCAGGTCGCGCTCCCGGATATTCCGGTAGTCGGCGATGCGCGGATCGTCGGGATCGTCGATCTCGAGGGGCGTGCGGGGCGGGGCCATTCCCCCCGTTTAGGGGAGCGCCGGTCGATTTGCCACCTTCCGCCGTCCGGGCGAAGCACCCTATATCCGCGGCGTGACCCAAGCCTCCAGCCTCGACCCCGCCCGTGCCCTGCTTCGGCGCGTCTTCGGCCATGACGATTTCCGCGGTCTGCAGTCCCAGGTGATCGCCGAGGCGCTCGCCGGGCGCAACGCCCTGGCGGTGCTGCCGACCGGCGGCGGCAAGAGCGTGTGCTACCAGATCCCCAGCCTGCTGCGTCCGGGTCTGGGTATCGTGGTATCCCCCCTGATCGCCCTGATGACGGACCAGGTGGCGGGGCTGCGACAGGCGGGGGTGTCGGCCGCGCGCCTCGACAGCAACATCAGCCTGGACGAACGGTCGGACACCTGGCGGCGGATCGGGGAGGGGACGCTGGACCTGCTCTACATCTCGCCGGAAGGCCTGATGCAGGGCCCCATGCTGGAGCGTCTGGCCGCCCATGACATCGCCCTGATCGCCATCGACGAGGCCCATTGCGTCAGCCAGTGGGGCCATGACTTCCGGCCGGAATACCGGATGCTGGGCCGCCTGGCGGAGGTCTTTCCGGGGGCCCCGCGGATGGCGGTGACGGCCACCGCCGATGCCCGCACCCGGGCGGATATCCGCGCGGAGCTGCGCCTGGCCGATGCCGCGGAGTTCGTGGCCAGCTTTGCCCGTCCGGAGCTGCAGCTCAGCGCCGAACGCAAGCAGGGCAAGGGCCGCGACCGGGTGGTGGAACTGGTGCTGCAGCGGCCGAACCGGTCCGGGGTGGTCTATACCGGCTCCCGCGCCGGGGCCGACGAGATCGCAGAGGCCCTGCGGGCCCGGGGCGTGGCCGCCGACGCCTATCATGCCGGTCTCGACCGGACCCTGCGGGAGACCCGGCTGACCCGCTTCCTCGAGGACGACGACCGGGTGATGGTGGCCACCATCGCCTTCGGCATGGGGGTGGACAAGCCGGACGTGCGCTATGTCATCCATGCCGACAGCCCCGCCTCCATCGATGCCTACTGGCAGGAGGTGGGCCGCGCGGGACGGGACGGCCTGCCGGCGGAGGGCATCGCCCTCTACAGCGCCTCCGACATGGCCTTCGCCGCCCGCCGGATCGCGGAGCGGGACCTGGCCCCGGAGGTGTCACAGGTGCAGATGCGCCGCCTTCGGCAGCTCTATGCCATGCTCGAGGGGGCGACCTGCCGGGCCGCAGCCGTCCGGCGCTATTTCGGCGAGACGGAGGTGGAGGCCTGCGGCCAGTGCGACGTCTGCCTCGACCCGCCGCAGCTGGATGACGTGACCGAGGCCGCGCAGAAGGCCCTGTCGGCCATCCACCGGCTGGGCGGGCGCTTCGGCCGGGGACGGATCGTCGACCATCTGACGGGCAAGACCCGGGACGTGTCCGAGCACGAGCGGGGACTGTCCACCTTCGGCATCGGCGCGGGCTGGTCGGCCACCAGCTGGCGCGACCTGATCGACGTGCTGGTGTTCGACGGCCTGGCCGCGGAGGATCCCAATGACGGCAAGCCCCTCGTCGGTCTGGGGGACGGCGAAGGCGTCCGCGCTGTCTATCGGGGGGAGCGCCGGGTGCTGATGCGGGCCCGGACGGCGGTGGCCGCCGCGCGGGAACGGACCCGCTCCCCGCGGGGCAATGCGGTGGAGGCACCGGCCGAGGCCTATCCGCTGTTCGACGCCCTGCGGGTCTGGCGCAAGGCCCGCGCCGCGGAGCAGGCCGTGCCGCCCTATGTGATCTTCCACGACAGGACCCTGCTGGAGATCGCCATGGCCCGACCGGTGACGGTGGAGGCGCTGGGCCAATGCGGCGGCGTCGGCCAGGGCAAGCTCGCCCGCTACGGCCAGGACGTGCTGCGGATCGTGCGGGAGGCGTAGACGCCGGGCGCTAGTGCTCGCCGGCGCCCTTGCCGTCGTCCGCCCGCGCCGGTTCGGCCTTGGCCGCAGGGGCCGGGGTCGGTGCGCGGGCCGGTTCGGCCACGCCGGTGGCGGCGGCGGCGGCGTGTTCCACCGCCTGGGTGGCCGTGGAGAGGAACAGGCTCGCCACGGAGACCGGGGCTGCGTCCTTGCCCTGGGGGGCAGGGGCCGACGGGCCGAGGCTGGCATAGACCGGCGTCTCGGCCGACGGCGCGGCGGGCAGGGCCTCCGACGGTTCCACGGCCCCGTTGAACATGGATGAGGCCCCGTTCCGTCCGGCGAACCGGTAGAACAGGTGTCCGCCCACCTGACCGATGCGGACCAGGTAGCGGGACCAGTCCGGCGTCACCGAGGCGGTGTGGAAATAGGTGGCATTGCCGACCGCGGCCATCACCCGGCCGTCAAGGGCCTTTGCGGCCACGTCCTGCGACCGCCGCCAGGCGACGGGGTCGGTCACCCGGTCCACAGAGCCGTCGCAGGCAAAGCTGAACTGGCAGCCGCCCAGGGACGCGCCCTGGAAGACGACGCCGCAGATGGTCTTCGGGAAGGCCCGGTGCCGCACGCGGTTCAGGACCACCTGGGCCACCGCCTGCATGCCGGCCGGGGTTTCCCCGCGGGCCTCGTAATAGACGGCCTGGGTCAGGCATTCGAGGTCGCGGCTCTGGTCCAGGGCCCCGCGCAGGGTGAAGGGCCGCACGGCCACAGGTCCGCCGCCCAGGTCCAGGCTGGCGCGCAGCAGGGTCGGGCGACCGCCCCCGTCCACGCCCCGCCGGGCTTCCAGCTGGTCGGCCCAGTCGCTCAGACGGCGCTCGCGGGCATCCTGCAGGGTCCCGGCCAGCGGGTCGTGCCGCCGGGCAATGGCCAGGGCACCCGGCGCATCATTCGCAGCCACGGCCAGGGCCGTGTCGGAGAAGCCCTTGTGGGCGGCGTCAGCAAGTCTTGTGATACGCGCGTGTACGACGGCGGTCCTGGCAAGACCGCCGGCAAGGTAGGCACCGCCAATGGAAAGCCCCACGAGGGACCCCAGCGCGGCCGCGCCCACCAGCGCACGCATGTCGGATGCGCGCGCCGAAATTTGGATCGTCAATATCTCCATTCCTCTTCGGCGAGGGCGATTTCGCCCCCCGACGGGGTCGCTGAGCGGCGATGACGACGCCGGTAGCGGGTAAGACCGAAGGCGACAGACCGCCCGATCAGAGCCAAGTGTTAACAAATTAATTGTGGCGAAATTGTGTCTTTTTGCCCATTTTTGTGCTGCGGCGCAGCATTTACCTAAAAATATCCAATAAAAACAACGGATAATTTGGCCTGATTTTGACGGCTCGCCTGGAGGGGGAACCGTTGAATTGCGGATACGCCGCCCGCCTATTTCGGCTACAAGGTGTTTCCAGACTAGACCCTGCCACATTCGGTCGGCAAAACGTTTGAGATTCGTGAGCCTTCATCCTTAAGACGTGCGAGCCCCTTCATATGCGTAAGACTCTGATCGCCGCCGTCGCGCTGGCCCCTCTCTATCTCGCGGCCGGCACGGCACAGGCGACGACCACGATCAGCACCAGCAGGACGACGCCGGTCACGACGGCCACGGCCAACAACGGGGCCCCTGACGATGTGACCATCGGGTCCGGGGTCACGGTCTCGGCGCCGGCGGGCTCGACGACGCCGGTGAGCCTGGTCACCGTCAACAGCAACAATTCGGTGGACAACACCGGGACGCTCTCGTCCAGCAACAACAGCAATGTGACGGCGATCCAGGTCAACGGCGGCACCACCGGCACCGTGACCAATGACGCGGCCATCACCCTGAACTCCACCTTCGCCCCGCCGACGACGGCGGACGGCTATCAGCAGGGGCCCTTCGCCGGCACCGCCAGCCCGTCCAATCCCACCGGCACCGGGGTCTACGGCCTCTACGGCATCCGGCTGAGCGGACCGGGGTCCTTCACCGGATCGATCACGGACTCCGCCACCGGCACCATGACCATCTTCGGCAATTCCAGCCGCGGCATCTCCATCGAATCGCCGCTCATCGGCAACCTGACCCATTCGGGCACCATCTCCATCACCGGTGACAACAACATCGGCGTCTCCACCACCAGCGCCGGGTCCGTCAGCGGAAACGTGGTGATCAATGGCACGGTCACCGCCGTCGGCACCGGCTCGTCGGCCGTGGTGCTGAACGGCGCGATCGGCGGCACCTTCAGCCTCTATTCGACCCTGAGCGCCACCGGCTATGCCGTCAGCACGCGCACCACCAACATCCCCCTGCTGGACAAGCTCGAGACCTCTACCAACAACCAGACCCTGCTCTCCGGCTCGACCCTCGTCATCGGCAACAACGTGGCGGGCGGCATCTATCTGGCCGGCGCGCCGGTGGGCACGGTGGCCGGGTCCACGGCGGACCTGACGGGCGACGGCGTGGCCGACTCCGCCGAAGGCACGGCCTCCATCTCCCAGGCGGGCACCTCGCCGGCCCTGGTGATCGGTTCGGCCGGCAACAACGTGGTGATCGGCGGCTTCGCCGGCCAGAACGGGGCGACCCAGGACAACGGCTTCGGCCTGGTCATGCGCGGGTCGGTGACCGCGGCGGGGGTCTATGACGGGTTCGACAGCAATGCCGTCTGGATCGGCACACCGGGAGGCGGCACCACCAACCTGTCGTCCGGCCTGCGCCTCTACGGCGCGGTGACGGCGTCGACCTTCAACGGCAGTCCCACGGCCTTCCACCTCTATGGCGGGGCCATCGTGCCCACCGTCGACATCCGCGGCTCCGTCCAGGCCAACATCAACGCCTCGACCTCCACCGTCACCGCGTCGGGCCTGCTGATCGAGAGCGGCGCGACGGTGAACACCGTCAGCGTCATCGGCTCCGTGCTCGCCGGCGGGACCGGCGACAATGTGACGGCCTACGGGGTGCGGGACCTGTCCGGCACCGTGACGTCCGTGCTGAACGAGGGGGTCATCAGCGCGGTCCATGCGGTCACCACGCTGGGCGACACCCAGACGGGCCGGGCCGTGGCCCTGGATCTCAGCGCCAACACCACCGGCGTCACCCTGGTGCAGCAGCTGAACCCCAGCCCCGGCACGCTCTACGGCAGCACCAGCGGCACCTCCGCGACCGCGGTGACGACGGCCACGGCGGTCAATCCGACGATCTATGGCGACGTGCTGCTCGGCTCCGGTACCAACTCGGTGAGCCTGCTGGCGGGCAACCTGACCGGCAACCTGAGCATGGGCTCCGGGACCGGCGGATCCCTGACCCTGGACAACGGGGCGGTGTTCAGCGGCGGGCTGACCTTCTCCGGCACCGGCCTCGCCATCGCCGTCCCCAACGGCACGCTGGATGTGCGCAGCGCCACGACTCTGAACCTGTCGTCGCTCACCGTGGGTGCCGCCAGCACCCTCTACTTCACCGCCGACCCGGCCAACGGTGCCGCGACGAAGCTGATCTCGTCGGGGGTTGTCAATATCGCCTCCGGTGCGAAGCTGGGCCTGAACCTCCTGTCCCTGCCGACCACCGATCAGACCTATGTGGTCGTCCAGGCGGCCAACCCGGCCAATTTCAGCGTCGGGGCCACCACTGCCGCCGCCGGCCTGACCGTCCTGCCGTACCTGGTCGCCGCCGATGTGACCACCAATGCCGCCAACGGGACGATCAATCTCGAGGTGCGGCGCAAGACCGCGGCGGAACTGGACCTGTCCACGTCCGAAGCGGCCCTGCTGAACCAGGTCTATACGGTCGCGCCCACCGATCCGGAGGTGCAGGCCGTGCTGCTGGCCCAGACCAGCCGCGCATCCTTCATCCGCGTCTATGACCAGCTGCTGCCGGAGAGCTCCGGTGCCGTGTTCGAGGCCGCGCGGGAGGCCTCCGACGCCGTGACCCGCGCGACGGCGGCCCATGACCAGTCCCCCGGTGCCGCTGGCACCCAAGGGGTCTGGGGCCAGGAGTTCGTGGTGGGCGCGCACGGCAATCGCTCCGCCCAGAACATCGACTTCGACATCGGTGGCTTCGGTGTCGTGGGCGGGGTGGCGCTGGGAGGCTCCGGCTATGGTGCCATGGGCGTGACCGCGGCCTTCTCGACCATCACGGTGACCAATCCCCTGATCAAGGGCGACAGCCAGCAGGCGATCTCGTCCCTGGAGGGCGGCCTCTACTGGCAGGGCTCGATCAATCACCTGACCCTGGATGCCCGGGTCGGTCTGGCGGCCTCCAGCATCGACGGGCGCCGTCAGCTCTACAGCATCGCCCAGGACGGGACCGTGGCCATCAACCGCAAGGTCAAGGACAATCGCAACGCGATCAACTACACCCTGCATGTGGGCAGCTCCTACGAGCAGGGCCTCGGCGGCGGCTTCTATCTCCGGCCGCAGCTGCACCTCGATTATTTCGGCATGAACGAGGACGGCTTCAAGGAAACCGACACCGTCGGCAGCGGCTTCGCTCTGGCGGTCAACAGCCGGTCCGGGTCCATGGGCAGCGGGACCGCCACGGTGGTCCTGGGCCGCAGCACCGGCACCGACTTCCGCTTCCGCCCGGAACTGGAACTGGGCGTGCGGGACGCCTTCAGCGGCAGCGCCGGGAACACCACCGCGCGGTTCGTCAGCGGCGGGTCGCCCTTTGTCCTCAATCCGACGGACCTGACCGGTGTCGGCGGCATCGCCCGGGTGGGCGTGAAGATGTCCACGGACTTCTACGAGATCGGCCTGCACGCCGGGATGGAGGTCCGCGACCACTTCGAGTCCGGCGATGCCCGGGTGACGGTGCGGCTGCTGTTCTGACCGGCGGGGCGACAATCCCGCCGCCCGCCCTTTCCTGAGCGGGCGACCTCGGTCATGGTTGTCGCCCCACTCACTGGACCGGGCAGGCACGCGTGATCATCGTAGACGACCTCAGGGCCATGACCCGGTCACAGCGTGCGGCCTTCACCGCCGCCTTTCTCGGCTGGGCGCTGGACGCCTTCGACTTCTTCCTGCTGACCTTCGTGCTCACCGACATTGCCCGGGACTTCAAGGTCGAGGTCCCGGCCGTCGCCCTGGCGATCGCCCTGACCCTCTATGCCCGTCCCTTCGGGGCCCTGGTGTTCGGCCTGCTGGCGGACCGGTTCGGCCGCCGCGCGGTGCTGCAGATCGACGTGATCCTCTATTCGCTGCTGGCCTTTGCCTCGGCCTTTTCGCCCAACCTGATCACCCTCCTGGTGCTGCGGACCGCTTTCGGCTTCGCCATGGGCGGGGAGTGGGGGGTGGGGGCGTCCCTCACCATGGAGAGCATTCCGCCGAAGATGCGGGGCATGGTCTCGGGCCTGCTGCAGGTCGGCTATCCCACTGGCGCGCTGCTCGGGGCCCTGGCCAATCTGGCCCTGCCGCACGTGGGCTGGCGGGGGCTGCTGATGTTCTCGGCCCTGCCGGCACTGCTGGTGCTCTACATCCGGCGAAACGTGGAGGAGAGTCCGGCCTGGGTGGAGGGGCATGAGGAGCGGCAGGAGGCCGGTGTAATCGGTCCGCTGGTCCGGCACTGGCCGCTGCTGCTCTACGTGGTCGTGCTGATGACCGCCTTCAACCTGTTCAGCCATGGCACCCAGGACCTGTTCCCGACCTTCCTCAAGAAGCAGCACCATTTCGACACGGTGATGGTCACCACCCTGGCCATCTGCGGCAATCTCGGCGCGATCTGCGGCGGCGTCTTCTTCGGCACCCTGTCGGAGGTGATCGGGCGGCGGCGGGCCATCCTGCTGGCGGCCCTGTTCGCCCTGCCGGTGATCCCCCTGTGGGCCTTTTCCCAGACCCCGCTGCTCCTGGCGGCGGGGGCCTTCCTGATCCAGATCTCCGTCCAGGGGGCGTGGGGCGTGGTGCCGGTGCATCTGAACGAGCTGTCCCCGGACACGGCCCGGGGCTTCTTTCCCGGCTTCGCCTATCAGCTGGGCAATCTGTTCGCGGCTTCGGCGGCCCCGCTGCAGGCGGCCTTCGCCCATGACCGGGGCGACAATTACGGCCTGGCCCTCGGCGTGGTGGCGGCCGGCGTGGCGGTCACCCTCGCCATCCTGACGATCTTCGGGCCGGAGCGCCGGGGCAAGGCCTTCGGCGGCACCGCGCCATCGGAAGGGTAGGGCCGGTAGGGGGCTAGGCCCGCAGGTCGGCGAATTCCGGGTGGCGGCTCATATAGGCAGCCGCATAGTCGCAGGTGGGGGCCACCTTCAGGCCCCGCTCCCGGACGATGGACAGGACGCCTTCCATCAGCCGGGCCGCGGCCCCCGTCCCGCGAAGGCCGATGGGGGCCTCCACATGGGACAGGACGATGCGGCCCGCCTCGGCCCGGTAGTCGGCAAAGGCAGTCTGGCCCTGCTCCACCAGCTCGAAACGCTGAAGGTCGGGATTGTCGATCACGTCGTGCATCACTCTTCCTCCGACCCGGCCTGTCTGGTCTGGCGATCCGGTGCCGGGTCAGGACCTGGTCGCCTTGGTCGCCGGTGATGCGAACCGCGGGCGGAACGCATCATCGGCGCGCGAAACGTCCGTGTCCGTCACATCCGGCCACGGGACGCATTCCAGGGGATGATGATCCTGCAAGGGCTTAAGGACAAGGTGCCGCGTGGCGCGGCAGGGCCGCTCAGACCTTGGCCAGGGTCACTTCGACGCCGACGTCCGCGTCAGCACCCAGGGCCTCGGGCTTTTCCACCCGCACGGTGACGCGGCGGACCCGGGGATGGTCCAGCAGGAGATCGGCATAGCGTTCGGCGAAGGTCTCGACCAGGTCCACATGTCCGGCATCGGCCAGCGCCCGGGCCTTGGCGGCGAAGTGCTCGTAATTGACCGTCTGGTCGGGCTCGGACACCCGTTGGGGGTCGATCTCGGCCTCGACGCTGAGGATCAACGGCTGGCGACGGCCCTTTTCCCGGGCGTAGAGGCCGATTTCCGCCTGGACAGTGAGGCGGTGCATGAAGACGCGCAGCTGCTCCACCCGGCGCTGGGGCTGATCGACGGCCAGGATCAGGCCGGGGGGCTTCGGAGCGAGGGGGATCTGGGTCACGCGGTCCTTTCGGAGGACGTAGGTGCCTTGGACGCCGCCAGCACCTGTCCGGTCACGGCCGAGGCCCGGGCCAGATAGCGGACGAGCGCGGCGGTGGGGGAGGCGTCACCGAGGATGACGACGTTGTAGCGGACCGGTGCCCGGGCAACCGCGTCCAGCCGCGCGGCGCTCAGCAGGTGCTGGCGATGGAACGGCGACGGAGGTGACGGGCACAGGCGGACCACGGCCGCGCAACCGGCGGCGGCCTCCGGCGCAAATTCCAGTCCCGGGGTCCCGGCCAGGGCGGCGGTCACCTCGGCCGGGGCGTCCAGGACGAGGCAGCGCCCGGTCACAGGCTCAGTCAGCCCGGCCGAATTCGAAGAGGTTCAGGCCGATGATGGCGATGACGAAGATGAGGATGGGCAGGATCGCGGCCATGGTGGGCTCCGGTGTCAATTCGTGGATCGTGTAGTGCGCTTTTCCGTCCAGGGGAAGATGGGATGGGTGCTGCGGCCCTTTCCGGCGTCAGGACCAGCCGTAGTTGAAGCTGATCGAGATGCGCTCGCCCCGGCCGGTATTGGGCGTGACCTCGTGCCGCAGCCAGCTTTCCCACAGATAGACGGTCCCCGGTGCCGGGCTCAGATAGACGAAGCTGCGCTGGGCCTCCGGCGCGTCGGGCCGACGGGGCGGGGCTGCCATCATCATCGGCAGGCGGGGGTCTTCCAGCTTCAGCGCGCCGCTGCCTGGCGGGATCGCCACATAGAAGGTGCCGGAGACGACGCTGTGGGGATGGATGTGCCCGGTGTGGCCGCCGCCGGGCTTCAGGACGTTGATCCACAGGCTGTCGAGGCGAAGCCGACGGCCGCCCAGGTCCATCTGCGCCGCCTCGGCAAAGGCGTCCACCTCCCGGTCGATGTGGCGCTTCAGGGTGGCGAAGGCCGTGGCCCGGGTGGGCAGGTCGGCCAGGGACGCATAGGAGGTGTAGCCGCGATAGCTGTTGCGCCGGCACCAGTCCCGTCCGGCGCGGTCCTCCTCGGCGATCTGGCGGCAGGCCTGTTCCAGATCGTCGCGCAGATCGGCAAAGCCCTTGCGCTCGTCCAGCCGCACCTCGGCGAGGGGCGTGGCGAACAGGGTGCGGAGCGTCCGGGTCATCGGTCTAGCCCCACAGTTCGGCGGGCGGCGGTTCGATCATGGAGCCCAGGATCGACAGGCCGGGCACCCGGTCCTTCGCCAGCAGCAACGGGCCGTCCAGGTCCACCACCTCGGCCCCCTGGGCGATCAGCAGGGCCGGTGCCATGGCCAGGGAGGTGGCCACCATGCATCCGGCCATGATCATCAGGCCCCGGGCGCGGGCCGCCTCGCGCAGCGCCAGGGCCTCGGTCAGGCCGCCGGTCTTGTCCAGCTTGATGTTGATCGCGTGATAGAGCCCGGCGCAGGCCTCCAGCTCGGCCCGGCTGTGAAGGCTCTCGTCCGCGCAGAGGGGAACCTCGCCCCGATAGTCGGCCAGCGCGGCGTCCTGGCCTGCGGGGAGCGGTTGCTCGATCATCTTCACCCCCAGGCGCGCGAAGTCCGGGGCAAGGCGGTTCAGGGTCTCGATGTCCAGGGCCTCGTTGGCATCGACGATCAGCCGGGTCCTGGGGGCGGCTCCGCGGACGGCTTCCACCTTGTCCAGATCGTCCGGTGCGCCGATCTTCAGCTTCAGCAGCGGGCGGCCCGCCGCGGCGCGGGCAGCGGCGGCCATGGCGTCGGGGGTGTCGAGGCTCAGGGTATAGGCGGTCTTCACCGGGTCCAGCCGGCCGAGGCCCGCAAGCGCCCAGGCCCGCTGGCCGGACCGCTTGGCCTCCAGGTCCCACAGGGCACAGTCCACGGCATTGCGGGCGGCACCGGGGTGCAGCCGGGACTGGAGCGCGTCCCGGGACAGGCCCCGGTTGAGATCGTCGGCCAGGCTCGCCACCTCGGCCAGCACGCCCTCCATCGTCTCGCCATAGCGGGCATAGGGCACGGCCTCGCCCCGGCCGGTGTGTCCGGCCTGGTGCAGGGTGACGACCACCACCCGGGCCTCGGTCTTCGACCCGCGGGCGATGCGGAAGGCCCCGGCAATGGGCCAGGCTTCCTCCACGACTTCCAGGCGGATGGCGTCCGTGTCCCTTGTGCCGGTCACGCGGCCGGGCCCACCGAGGCATCGAGCAGCAGGAACACCCGACCCTGGTCGGAGCCCAGCAGGCCGGACGCGGCGGCCTGGTCCTGCGACAGGGCCTCCACCACCAGGCTGCCGAAGCGGCCGACGAACTTGCGGGCGTCATCCTTCAGGGCCTCGTCGGAGTCCATCCGCCGGGCCAGGCGGCGCACGGCGGCCGGGGCCAGCCGACGCACGGTTGCCCGGCCTGCGTCCAGGTCCCCGTCTCCCAGGGACCGGGAAATTTCGTCGATCCGACCCCGGGGCAGGAGGGCCGCCGGGTCCACGCCCAGGGCCTCCACCTCGGTGCGCAGGCGGTTGGGCAGGGCATCGTCCCCGCCCTCGGTCCCGTCGGCCATCTTCTTGAGGATGTCGCGCCAGGTGCGCAGGTCGCCGGGCTCCCGCCGCGGACGATCGGGTCGGACCGGCTCGAACACCGTCTTCACGTCCCGGTCCTGGTCGGTCATGGTCAGGCGCAGCCGGGGGCGGGGCGGGGCAGCTGCCCCGCCGCTGCGGGGCGCGCGCTTGCCGATGGGCGGCATCTCGAAGCTCAGGGGCGGGCCGCCGTCCTCGTCCTCGTCGTCGTCCGCTGCGTCGGCCGGGACATGGATCGCCTCGTGCGGGGCCGGGGTCGGCGGGACCGGAGTCTGAAGGGCAGGGGGCGCAGACGTGGGCGGCGGGCTGTCCGCCACCGGCCGGGCATCGCCGTGGGAGGCGTCCGAAATCAGCCGCGCGGTCTCGCTCAGCGAGGCCACGGTCTGGCTGACCTGGGCTTCCAGGGGGGTGTCGGAACCGCTTGACCGATAGGCCGTCGCGCCGCTGCTGCCGACCGTCGATCCGGGTCCCGGCAGCTTGCGGGCCCGCTCGTCCACGCCGTCCATCAGGGCCTTCAATTCGGCCGCGGCGGCCTTTGCGGCCGCCAGGCTCGCCTCGATCCGGCCGGAGGTCTGGGTGCCGGCATCGGTGACGAGCCGGGTGGACTCCTCGATCAGACGCCGGGCTGCCGCGATGCGGCTGTCGTACACCGCATCGGCCGTCTGGCCGCTGGTGAAGGCCAGTTCGCCAAGCTGTTCAAGGGTTTCGCGGGCAGACTGGATGCGGGCAAAGGCGGTGCTGGTCGCCTCGTCCAGCGCCGTCCGGGCCGCGGTGCGGGTCTCCTCCGCCAGCTGGGCGAGCTGCTGGATGGTCTCCCGCCCCTCCGTCTCGATCCGGCTGCGCGTCTCGCGGCCGAGTTCGGCCAGGGACCGCAGGCCGGCCCGGGACTCCGAGTCGATCAGGGCCTGTTCCGACCGGGCCGTCTGCGACAGGGTCGTGAGCTGGGCCTCCACGTCGGCGATCAGTTCCCGCAGGCTGCCGGAAACCTCCACCGCAGTGGCGGAGATGTCCTGGGAGCCCACGCGTCCCTGGGCGACAGCCTCGATGATCAGCGTCCGTTCCCGGGCGAGGCGTTCCACCAGGTCCGCCTGGGCGGTGCGCAGGGTGATCTCCAGGGCCTCGAACTGGGCGCGCTCCCGGGACAGGTTGGTGGACGCGGAGCCCATCTGCTGGCTGACCGCATCGCTCACCGTGCGCAGGTGATCGGCATTGAGGCTCAGCTGCTGGCCGGCCAGGGAACTGATCTCCGCCGCATCCCCGGCTGCGGCCGCCAGCTCGGCGGCGCGGGAGGCCAGGCTTGCCTCCGCCTCGCGCAGCTGGGTCTGGGCAAGGTCGGAGGCCTGGGCGACCAGGTCGGTCTGGCGGGTGATGGTCTCGCCGATGGTCGTGGCGCGCTGGTCCAGCTGGTCCGACAGGGCCCCCATCTCCTGACGCTCCCGGGTCAGGGTCTCCGTCATCTGGCTGGCGGCGGCGCGGGCATTGGTGGTGATCTCCTGCAGGCGGGCCGTGTCCTCGGCCAGGGCCGCGCGCAGGGCCCCGAGTTCCGTCATGGCCGAGGCGGCCATCTCGGCGGCCCTGGCGATCTCGATGCGGACCGCGGCCACCACGTCTCCGGCCTCGCCCGCCGCGCGGACGGCGGGGGCGACCATGGCATCGGTGGCGGCCCGGGCCCGCCGGGTCTCGAGGATCAGATGGCCGCTCTGCCGCAGGGTATAGGCCCCGAGGGCGATGAGCAGGACCGGCAGGATGACCACGGCCGCCAGCAGCCCGATCTGGACCGGGGTGAAGTCGAACCGCCAGGCCGCGGACTTGTAGAAGACGGCAAAGGCCGTGGCCGCCGCGGCCCAGCCGAGGGACAGGACCGCCGCGGCCGGATAGGCCAGCCGCGCGGGCAGGGGCAGGCGCTCGGCCCGCGTCGCGGCCTGCGCCGGGGCTGCCGGAGACGAAGCTGCCGGGGACGGGATGGGTGGCAGCGGGCTCACCTCCGCCAGGGGCAGAAGGGCCGGTGACGGATCGGCGGAGACCTCGGACGGCCGGTCGAGTATCAGGGGCGTCGGAGGCGTCTTGAGTTTCATTCCACACCCTGCTGACTGGCCCGGGACGGTCATCCCGGCCATCCCGAGGCGTCGCGCCGTGAGGCAGTCCGGCCTCACACGAAATTTATGCGCGGACGACGCCCCGGGAAAGTAACGATTCGTTGGTTGATGGACGTCGGTTCTGCTTAAGTTTGCGTTAAGATCGACCGCCATTGGGGAGGCATCATGGCCAAACGGACAGAGCCAAGGCCAAAGCCGCAACCGACGGCGGAGGAACGGCGTTTTCTCCAACTGGGGCTCGGTCAGCCGGGCCGCAAGCTGCCCCTGTTCGACCAGGACGGGCAGCCCGTCCGCGCCGACCTGATCCGCGCCTGCATTGCTCGGGGATGGGCAGAGCGCTGGTTCTCCAATCCCCTGGCACCGGAGTGGCTGGTGTGCCGGTTGACGGACCGCGGCGCGGCCGTGGCGGTCGGCGGGGTGCGGACTCGCAAGGGCGATGGGGGGGCGGATCGTCCTTCGGCCTTGGCTTGACCCGGCATCGGGATTAGATGCAATCAACGCCGTCCAGAGGCGCTTGCAGGGAAGTTCTCACCCGTGACGGTGATCGTGACCGGCGCGGCCGGCTTCATTGGTGCGGCGGTCTGTGACCGGCTGCTGGCCCGGGGCGAGCGGGTCGTCGGGGTGGACACGTTCAACGCCTATTACGACCCGGCCCTGAAGCGCGCCCGGGTCGCCCGGCTGGACGGGCAGCCCGGCTTCCGCATGGTGGAGGCGGACGTGGCCGATGCGGCGGCCATGGCGGCCCTGGTGGGCGATCCGGAGGTCACCGGCGTGGTGCACCTGGCCGCCCAGGCGGGTGTGCGCTACTCCATCGACCATCCCTTTGCCTATGAGCACGCCAACCTGGCCGGTCACCTGTCGGTGCTGGAGGCCTGCCGCCACGTCCCGTCGGTGCGACATCTGGTCTATGCCTCCTCCTCCTCGGTCTATGGCGACCGGGCGGGCTCGGGCGCCTTCACCGAGGACGATCCGGTGGACCGCCCCGTCAGCCTCTATGCCGCCACCAAGCGCTCCTGCGAGCTGATGAGCCAGAGCTATGCCGCCCTCTACGGCTTTCCCATGAGCGGCCTGCGGTTCTTCACCGTCTATGGGCCCTGGGGACGGCCGGACATGGCCTATTTCAGCTTCACCCGGAAGATCCTGGCGGGGGAACCCATCGAGGTGTTCGGTCAGGGCAGGATGGCCCGGGACTTCACCTATGTGGACGACATTGTCGACGGCATCCTCGGCGTGCTGGACCGGCCGGGGGCGCAGGGCTCCCACCGGCTGTTCAACATCGGCGACAACCGACCCGTGGGCCTGATGCGGATGATCGAGATCCTGGAGACGGCGCTGGGCCGCACGGCGGAGAAGGTCTTCCTGCCCATGCAGGCCGGCGACGTGACCGAGACCTATGCCGATATCAGCCGCCTGCACGCCCTGACCGGCTATGCGCCGAAGGTGTCGCTGGAGGAGGGCATCCCCCGCTTCGTGGACTGGTACCGGCGCTTCTACGCCGGCTGAGCCGGGGTGACGCGCAGGGGCATGCCGTCGGCGGGCCACAGGGTCATGCCGGCCCGGGGAACGGGCGGTTTCTTCCCGGCATAGGCAAGGTCGGTCCGCCGCGCCACGGCGGCCAGGATCAGCACGCTCTCCATCATGGCGAAGGCCGCGCCCATGCAGATGCGGGGACCGGCGCCGAAGGGCAGGTAGACATGCCGGCCGGGGGGCGGGGCACCCGGGGCAAAGCGGTCCGGGTCAAAGGCGTCCGGGTCTGTCCAGCGACTGCGGTGCCGATGGGCGGCGTAGATCGGCACGTTGACCCGCGAACCGGCCCGCACCCTGTGCCCCGCCAGCTCGCAGTCCCGGTGCGCGACCCGGGTGACCAGATAGCCGGGCGGATAGAGCCGCAGCACCTCGCTCATCACCTGACGGGTAAAGACGAGGGCGTCCACATGTTCGCCGGTCAGCGGCCCATCCCCGGCCACGGCCCGCACCTCCGCCCGCACCCGCGCGGCGGTATCCGGATGGGCGGCGAGGACGTAGAGCGCCCAGGTCAGGCCCACCGAGGTGGTCTCGTGCCCGGCCAGGATGAAGCCCAGCAGATTGTCCGCGATCAGGGCGTCGTCCATGGTCTCGCCGGTCTCCGGGTCCCGGGCGGCCAGCAACAGGTCCACCAGGTCGCCCCGCGGCGGTGCCTCCCGGCGGGCGGCGACCATGGCCCGGATCTCGCGCAGCAGCGGGGCCCGGTGGCGGCTGGTCGCATCCGGCCGGGTCGCGTGATAGCGGTCCGGCATCAGGAAATAGCTGATCCGCAGGCGACCGACGTCCTCGAAGAAGGTGGCGATGCGCTGCTGCATCCGCCCGGCGTCGAAATAGGCGTCCCCCGACAGCATGGTGTCGATGATGATGCGGAAGGTGAGGGCCGTGACGGCCTGGCGCATGTCCAGGGGACGCTTGCGCCGGGGTGACAGCCAGCCGTCTATGGCCGTCTCCGCCTGGGCGGCGATCCGCGGGGCCAGGGCGCTGAGGGTGGTCGGGCGGAAGGCGTGGGCGCTGGCCCGGCGCTGCCAGCGCCAGGAGGCCTCGTCCGCGGTGAGCACCCCGCGCCCCCAGACCACCCGGAACATCCGCTTGAACATGGCCCCCTGGTCGAAGTCCTGCGCCTGATCCACGAACAGGGTCTGCAGGGCCTCCGGCTGGGTGACGAACAGGGGCGTGCCGGGCATGGGCCGCCAGGCGTCCTCGAAATAGAGACTGCGGGACCAGCCGCGGATCTGGTCCTGAAAGGTCCGCAGGCCGAGCACCGCCGGATGCGGATCCCTGTCCGGCGGCAGGATGGCAGGGGGAACCCAGAGGGAGCGGTCGGCGGGGGAGGCGGGTTGCAGGCTCATCCTCGTTCCTCCCCCGGCCGGACCTCAGAGGCCCCGGGCCGCCTGTTTCGCCGCCCAGGCCGCATCGCCGGCCTGCCGCTCCGCCCGACGGGGGCCGAGCTTGCCGAACAGGAAGGCGGCGACCTTGCGCATCTGGATCTCCTCCGACCCTTCAGTGATGCGGTAGCGGCGATGGTGGCGATAGATGTGCTCGAAGGCCTTGTGCCTCGAATAGCCGATGCCGCCGTGCACCTGCATGGCCCGGTCGGCGGCCTCGCAGCACAGGCGGTTGCCCCAGTAGTTGCACATGGAGACCTTGTCGGAGAGCTCCTTCTCCACCTGCTGGTGCGGCATCCTGTCCATCTCCCAGGCCGTCTTGCGGATCAAGAGGCGCAGCATTTCCGCCTGGGTGGCCAGTTCCACCAGGGGCCACTGGATGGCCTGGTTGTCGGACAGGCGCTTGCCGAAGGGGCGGCGCTCATTGGCGTACTTGACGCTTTCCTCGATGCAGTAGACCGCGGCCCCCAGGGAACTGGCGGCCTGGCGGATGCGGTTCTGGTGGACGAAGCTCTGGCCCAGGCCCAGCCCCCGGTCCACCACGCCCCAGTAGCTGTCCTCCGGCACCCAGACATTGGTGTAGCTGACCCGCGGGTGGTCCGTGGGCATGTTGAAGGTCCAGAGATATTCCTCGACCTTCACGCCGGGGGTGTCGGCGGGGACGATGAAGCAGGTGATGCCGGTGGCGTCCCCGTCCTTGCCGGAGGTGCGGGCGAAGACCATGCAGTGGGTGGCCACATGCATGCCGGTGGACCACATCTTCTCGCCATTGATCAGCCAGCCGGGCTTGCCGTCCTTGTCCTGGCGGACGGCGCGGGTCTCCATGAAGGTGGCGTCGGAGCCGTGGTCCGGCTCCGTCAGTCCGAAGGTGGTGCGCATCTGGCCGGACAGCAGCAGGTCGGCGTGCCGGGCGTATTGCTCAGGCGTCGCGAACTCCTTGAACATCAGCACGAAGGGGTTGTTGCCGACGATGGAGTGCTCGTTCTGCAGGTCGTTGAACAGGCCCAGCCCCTTGGCCGCCAGGTGCTCGCGGATCACCGCCATGTCCAGCTGCGAGCCCCCCTTGCCGCCCATGGAAACGGGCCAGGCATAGCGGTAGTGGCCGGCGGCGTCGGCCCGGCGGCGGGCCTCGGTCAGCAGGGCCTCCCACTCGTGCCGGGGCAGGCCGCCATTGTCCCAGTCCGTGCGGGCGTGCTCCCGCCGGTGGTCGAAGAAGCGGTCGTTATCGTCCTGGTGCTGAAGCGGCATGATCTCCGCCTCGATGAACCGGTCAAGCTCGGCGAGATAGTCGACGAGATGCTGGGGGAGATCGAAATCCATGTCCGTTTCCTCGCGGGGGATGTTCTGTTTCCCCGGAGGATAGGCCTGTCATCCGGCGTGGCAATGGTGACCTTGGGGCAGGGGAAGGGGATGGACCTGACGGAGGTTCCCGCCTCAAGGGCGGGAATGACGACCATTGATTATTTTGAAAGTCGTCATTCCCGGGCTTGACCCGGGAACCTCCATCCGAGTCTCACGCCCCCTCCAGCCCCACGATGGCCACGGAGCACACATTGCTCGACGGCGCGCCGCCCAGATTGTGGGTGAGCCCCAGCGTCGGCGACTTCAGCTGGCGTTCCCCCGCACGGCCCTGCAGCTGCAGGTACATCTCGTAGAGCATCCGCAGGCCCGACGCGCCGATGGGGTGGCCGAAGCACTTCAGCCCGCCGTCGATCTGGCAGGGCACCCCGCCGTCGGCGTCATAGAAGCCGTCCATCACGTCCCGCCAGCCGCGGCCCTCCTCGGAGATGAACAGGTCCTCCATGGTCACCAGCTCGGTGACGGAGAAGCAGTCATGCACCTCGATCATGGAGATCTGGCGACGGGGATCCTCGACGCCGGCCTCCTTGTAGGCCTTCTTGGCGGCGATCCGGGCGGTGTGGAAATAGCTGCCGTCCCAGCCGTTGTACTGGCTCTCCCAGCCGTTGGAGACCGACAGCTGCAGGGCCTTGACCATGACCAGGTCCTTCTTGCCCAGCGACCGCGCGATCTCCGGCGTGGTGACGATGGCCGCGGCCGCCCCGTCGGACACGCCGCAGCAGTCGAACAGGCCCAGCGGCTCGGCGATCATCGGGGCGTTCAGCACCGTCTCCTCGCTGACGGCCTTCTGCAGGTGGGCCTTGCGGTTCTTGGCCCCGTTGGCGTGGCTCTTCACCGACACATGGGCGATGGCGCGCTTCAGGTCCTCCTTGGAGACCCCGTGCTTGGCCCGGTAGGCCGAGGCCAGCTGGGCGAAGTTGCCGGGGGCGGAGCCGTTGGGGATGATCTGCGGCGAAAGCGTGCCGGGGCTGGCCACGGGCAGGCCGCCATAGCCGGTGTCCTTCAGCTTCTCCACGCCGACGGCCAGCGCGATGTCGGCAGCGCCGGCCGCCACCGCATAGACCGCCCCGCGAAACGCCTCCGAGCCCGAGGCGCAGAAGTTCTCCACCCGGGTCACGGCGATGTTGGGCAGGCGCAGCGCGATGGACAGCGGCGTGCCGCCCTTGCCGGTGCCGACCTCGTCCATGTGGGTGGAGAACCAGGCGGCGTCGAGCTGGGTCTGCTCGATCCCGGCATCGGCCATGGCCTCGAGATAGGCCTCGACCATCAGTTCTTCCGGACCGCAGTCCCACCGCTCCCCGAACTTGGAGCAGCCCATGCCGATCACGGCGACCTTGTCACGAATGCCCGCTGCCACGGCGATGTCCTCCGTCCCTGTTCTGTTGGGGTCAGAGGATAGGCCGGATGCGCCAGACGGCAAGCGTGACGTTGCGGCAGTGCGCCGCCCGGCCGCTCAGGGGCGCGGGCCGCCCAGGGTCCGCTGGAAGAACTCCAGATATTCCCGCATCCGCTGCAGCTTGCGGGTCTGGCCGGAGAAGCCATGCCGCTGGCCGGGATAGAGCATCAGGTCGAAGGTCGTGCCCTGTTCCTGCAGGGCGGCCATGATCCGGGTGGAGTTCTCGAACACCACATTGTCGTCGGCCATGCCGTGCATCAGCATCAGCCGCCCGGACAGGTCCTTCAGCCGCGGCAGGACGGAGCTGGCGTCATAGGCCTTTGCATCGGTATCCGGCTGGCCCATGTACCGCTCGGTGTAGTGGGTGTCGTAGAGCCGCCAGTCCGACGGCGGGGCCCCGGACGCACCGGCGGCGAAGCCTGCGCCAGGCTCGGTCATCAGGCGAAGCGTCATGTAGCCGCCATAGGACCAGCCGGTGACGCCCACGCGGCCCGCGTCCACATAGGGCTGCGACTTGAGGAAGGCGAGGCCCACGAGCTGGTCGCGCACCTCCGGCTGGCCCATGTGGCGGGAGATGGGGGCTTCGAACTTCAGGCCGCGGTTGGTGGCGCCGCGGTTGTCCAGCTGGAACAGCACATAGCCTGCCTCCAGGTACAGACGCTCCTGCGGCGAGCGCCAGGCCTTGGTCACGGACTGCACGCCCGGCCCGCCATAGACCTCGACAATGGCCGGATAATGCTTCTTCGGGTCGAAGCCTACGGGCTTGATCAGCACATAGTCCAGCTTCTGCCCGTCCTCCGCGGTCAGCTGGCCGAATTCCGGCTTCGGCAGGTTGGCGGCATAGGGGAAATAGGGGTGGTTTGCGTCCAGCGGGTTCTCCACGATCCAGCGGCGCAGCTTCCCGTCGGTGCCGTAGAGGCCGGTGCGGGGCGGGGTGTCGTAGCTGGAATAGCCGCCGACAAAGGCATTGGCGGCCCGGCTCATGGAGATGCTCCACCAGCCGTGGCCGGAGGTGACGGGGGTGAGCGGCCCGCCCTTGCGGAAGTCGGTGACATAGAGCTGCCGCTCCGTCGCCGTGTCCTTCGAGGCGGTCACGTAGACGAGGCCGCGGGCCTCATCCAGCCCGGCAATGGCCCCGTCCCGCTCGTGGCCCGACAGGGGGAAGTCGCCGGAGGTCACGGCCCGGACCAGGGTGCCCGCGGCGTCATAGAGATAGAGGTGGCGATAGCCCGTCCGCTCCGACGACCACAGGAAGCCGCCGTCCTTCAGGGGGGTGAAGTCGGAATTCAGGTTGATCCAGGGGGTCTGGTGTTCCGTCAGGATCACCCGGCCCTTGCCCGTGGCGGGATCGACGGCGATCAGGTCCAGGGTCTGCTGGTCCCGGCTCTCCCGCTGCACGTAGAGGGTCCTGCCGTCCTTCGACCAGTTCACCCGCGCGAGATAGATGTCCTTCGACGGGCCGAGGTCCACCGCCACCGGCGCGCCGCCATTCAGGGACTGGACGAACAGCTCGACAATGGCATTGGGCCGTCCGGCCTTGGGATAGCGCTGGGCGACGATGGCCGCGCCCTCAGCCCCGATATCCACGCGGGGAACAATGTCCACCGGGCCCTCGTCCACCCGGGTATAGGCCACGGCGTCGTCATTGGGGCTCCACCAGTAGCCGGTATCCCGGCCCATCTCCTCCTGCGCCACGAACTCGGCCACGCCATAGCTGATGGCGTCGTGGGCGGCGGGGGAGACGGCGCGGATCTCGCCGGAGGCTACCGGGGCGATGTTCAGCACCCCGTTGCGGACGAAGCTGAGATAGCCTCCCTTCGGCGAGAACCGGGCGTCGATGGCATCGCCGCCCTCCGGCCCGCGGGCGATCCGGCGGGTGACGCTGCCGGTCTTCACATCGGCGATGTAGAGCTCGCCGGAGACGGGGACCAGGATGTGCGTTCCCTGCTGGTCCCAGCTGTATTCGACGACACCGTGCTCATAGATCCGCCGCCGCTCCCGCCGGGCGAGCTCCGCCTCGGTCAGGGCACCGGCCCGGGCCTCCAGGGCACTGGCATCCACCAGCACCCCGGCCGGACCGTCGCCGGAGGTGGGGGCGGCCCACAGGTCCAGCGCCGTCTGGTCGCCGGGTTTCGACTTCAGGAAGGTGACCAGCTTGCCGTCCGGGGACAGCTGCACGCCCCGGGCCACCGGGCCGCTGAGGTCGGGACTGGAAAACACCCGCTCCGGCGTCAGGACCTTGGTGGGCTCGGCCATGGCGGTGCCTCCAAGCGCCAGGCCGACGCCCAGCGCGAACAAGATGGATTTCATGACGTCCCCTCGGGGTCGGCACCCCTGAACTGCATTTCCGCTCACAGTGGAGTCATCCGGTTGCCCCGGCAAGGCCCCTGGACGGGGGCTTGAGGCCCCGAAACGAAAACGGGCCCTGAAACGAAAACGGGAATGACGGCGGAGGACCGTCATTCCCGCAATGTCGCTCGATCCGGAGCGGAAGGATCAGGCCGCTTCGCCCAGGCTCAGGGTCTCGTAGCGGCGCAGGTGGTGGTCCACCGAGCCGAACAGGCCCTCGATCATGGTGCAGCGCTTGAAGTAGTGGCCGACCGCCAGCTCGTCGGTCATGCCCATGCCGCCATGGATCTGGATGGCGGACTGGCCGACGAACTTGCAGGCCTTGCCGATCTGCACCTTGGCGGCGGAGACGGCCTTCTTGCGCTCGTCATCGCTCTCGTCGAGCTTCAGGGTCGCCATGTAGGTCATGGAGACCGACTGCTCCACATGCATGAACATGTCGACCATGCGGTGCTGCAGGACCTGGAAGCTGGAGATCGGCACGCCGAACTGCTTGCGCTGGCGGGCATATTCGATGGTCATGGTGTGGGCGGTGCGCATGGCCCCCACGGCCTCGGCGCCCAGGGCGGCGATGGCCTCGTCGGTGACACGCTCGATCAGGGGCAGGCCGTTGTCCACCGTGCCGATGACGGCGTCCGCGCCCAGCTTCACGTTGTCGAACTGGATTTCCGAGGCGCGCAGGCCGTCCACGGTGGGATAGTCGCGGCGGGTGACGCCTGCGGCACTGGTCGGCACCACGAACACGGTGATGCCCTTGGCATCCCGCTGGCCGCCGGAGGTGCGGGCGGTGACGATCAGATGGCTAGCCCAGGGAGCCCCCACGACCACGGCCTTGCGGCCGTTCAGGACGTAGCCCGCCCCGTCCTTCTTGGCGGTGGTGGTCAGGTCGGCCAGGTTGTAGCGGCCCTGCGGCTCGGCATAGGCGAAGGCGAAGGTGGCCTCACCGCCGATGATGGAGCCGATCAGGTCCGCCGACTGGGCCCCGCCGCCGTGCTTCAGGAAGCCGCCGGCGATGACCACCGTGCCCAGATAGGGCTCGATCACCAGGCCTTTGCCGAACTCTTCCATGACGATCATGTTGTCCACGGCCCCGCCGCCCAGACCGCCCAGGTCCTCGGAGAAGGGAGCCCCCAGGATGCCGAGCTCCTCGGCCATCACCTTCCACAGGTCCGGACGCCAGCCCGCGGCCGACTTCACGATCGCGCGGCGGCTGTCCCAGTCGTACTGGTTCTGCACGAACTTCGCGACCGTATCGCGGAGCATGTTCTGTTCGTCGGTGAAGTTGAAGTCCATGGGGTTCCTCTCGGCATGTTCTTGTGAGCACGACGCCGGTGTCGTTCCTGCACCGGCGTCGTTTCCGTGGCGGGTCGGTGGGGTGGGTTAGAGGCCCAGCACCATCTTCGAGATGATATTACGCTGGATCTCGTTGGAGCCACCATAGATCGAGGTCTTGCGCATGTTGAAATAGGTCGGGGCCGTGCGGTGGGCGGCGTCCGGCCCGATGGGCAGGTTGGAACCGTCCTCCGGGAAGCCGCGGAAGAACGGCATGCCGTAGTGGCCCGCCGCCTCCAGCGCCAGTTCGGTGATACGCTGCTGGATTTCCGTGCCCTTGATCTTGAGCAAGGAGCTTTCCGGACCGGGGCCCTTGCCGGCGCTTTCCGACGCCAGGGTCCGCAGTTCGGTATATTCCAGCGAGGTCAGGTCGATCTCGAGTTCCGCGATCTTGCGCTTGAAGAAGCTGTCGCGGATCAGCGGCGTGCCGTCCTCCGACTCGGTCCGGGCCATGGACTTGATCCGGTCGATGCCGCGCTTGGAGCGGGCGACGCCTGCAATCCCGGTGCGCTCGTGGGCCAGCAGGAACTTGGCGCAGGTCCAGCCCTTGTTCTCCTGGAAGATGCGGTTCTCCACCGGCACCCGCACGTTCTCGAGCCAGACCTCGTTCACCTCGTGCTCGCCGCCCAGGGTGATGATCGGACGGACGGTGACGCCCGGCGACTTCATGTCGATCAGCAGGAAGGAAATGCCTTCCTGGATCTTGGCGGTGGGGTCGGTGCGGACCAGGAAGAAGCCCCAGTCGGCGTGCTGGGCCATGGTGGTCCAGGTCTTCTGGCCGTTGACGATGTAGAAGTCACCGTCCCGCTCGGCCTTGGTCTTCAGGTTGGCAAGGTCCGACCCCGCGCCCGGCTCCGAATAGCCCTGGCACCACCAGATGTCCCCGTTCAGGGTCTTGGGCAGGAACTTGGCCTTCTGCTCCGGCGTGCCGAAGGTGTAGATCACCGGGCCCACCATGTTGATGCCGAAGGGCAGGATCGGCACGGTGTCGGCGCGGGCGCACTCCTCCGACCAGATGTAGCGCTGGACCGAGGTCCAGCCCGGACCGCCGTATTCCGTCGGCCAGGCGGGTGCGACCCAGCCCTTGTTGGCGAGGATGCGATGCCAGGCGAGGAAGTCCTCCTTGCCCATCTCTTCGCCTTCCTCCTGAACGGCCCGGAGGCTTTCCGGATAGTTCTGCTCGATGAAGGCGCGGACCTCGTCGCGGAAGGCATTGTCCTCGGCGGAAAATTCCAGGTTCATGGTAGCGTCGGCTCCCGTCCGTCGGTTGTGGGGGTCGGTCGTGCGGCCGTCGAGGGCTGCGGGCGACCGGACCGCAGGCATTGGGCGGCATTCTTAGAGCCAAGCGGGCAAATCGCAACGGTGACGCTAACGTAAGGGTCAGCTTTTCCAGAGGAATTGTCGGGGAATTCCGGACGTTGCCCGGGGGCTTGCGTCCATTGCGGTGACGACACGGCTTACGCTTTGGCCGAAGGCTTCGTAAGCTGCGGGAAAATCACCGGGAGACTCCAGGACATGACCGACGCCCCGACTGCGCTCGCCAGCCGCATGCCGCCCGCCCGCAAGGCCAGGATCAACGGGCTTGACTATTCGTGGTACGAGGTGGGCCGCAACACCCGCGGCCGGGACGGGGTGCCGGTGATCCTGTGCCATGGCTGGCCGGAGCTGGCCTTTTCCTGGCGTCACCAGTTGAAGGCCTTCGAGGCGGCGGGCATCTGGGCCATTGCCCCGGACCAGCGGGGTTACGGCCTCACCCCCGGCCCGAAGGAGGTGGAGGCCTATGACATGGCCCATCTCACCGGCGACCTGGTGGCCCTTTTGGACCATCTGGGGGTGGAGAAGGCGATCTTCGCCGGTCACGACTGGGGCGGGATCATCGTCTGGCAGATGCCGCTGATGCACCCGACCCGCACCGCCGGCGTGATCGGGCTGAACACTCCCTACATGCCGAGGGCACCCATCGATCCGATCACCATCATGCGCGCCCGGATGGGGGAGGAGATGTACATCGTCCACTTCCAGAAATACGGCGAGGCGGACGCGATCCTGGACGCCGACCCGCGCAAGGTGTTCGACATGTTCATGCGTCGGCCGCTCGCGGCCCAGCCCGCCTCGGCGGGCTTTTCCACCGAGCGGTCGGGGGAGGAGAGCGTGTTTCCCCTGGTGCGCATGGTCCAGGCCTATGACCCGGCCCAGGACCCGCGGGAGACCTTTCTGGATGCGGGGGAGTTCGAGGCCTTCGTCGAGACCTTCAAGCGCACGGGCTTCACCGGCGGCATCAACTGGTACCGCAACTTCACCCGCAACTGGGAGCGGTCCGCCGACCTGCCGGTGCGGATCGACGGCATCCCCTGCCTGATGGTGACGGCGGAGCTGGATGCCGTGCTGCCCCCGTCCGCGGCGGAGCACATGCCGGGCCTGATCGGCGATCTGGAGACAGTGAACATCAAGGGCTCCGGCCACTGGACGCAGCAGGAGAAGCCCGACGACGTGAACCGCATCTTCATCGAGTGGGTGCGCCGCCGGTTCCCGCAGTCCGCCTGAGCCGGTCTCAGCCGCCCGCGGGCTGGAGGACGAAGCCCTCATAGTCCCGGGCGGCGATGCCGTCGCACAGTTCCCGATAGACGCCCACGCCCCCGGCATAGGGCATGAACACCCGCGGCTTGCCCGGCACGTTGGCCCCCAGGTACCAGCTGTTGGCCTGCTGGTAGAGGGTCTGGTCCGCCACCTCGTTCACATGGGCGACCCAGGCGTCCTGGGCCTCGGGGCTCGCCTCGATCACCCCCAGCTGGCGGTTGCCCAGCCAGCCGATGCAGTCGCAGATCCAGTCCACATGCTGCTCGATGGAGACCACCATGTTGGACAGCACCGACGGGCTGCCGGGGCCGGTGACCATGAACAGGTTGGGGAAGCCCGCCACCATCAGGCCGAGATAGGTGCGTGGGCCCGCCGCCCACTCGTCCTTCAGCAACAGGCCGTCTCGGCCGCGGATGTCGATGCGGGTGAGCGCCCCGGTCATGGCGTCGAAGCCGATGGCGAAGACGATGGCGTCCACCGGATAGTCCGCCTCGCTGGTCTGCACGCCGGTGGCGGTGATGCGGTCCAGGGGTGTCTCGCGCAGGTCCACAAGCGTCACGTTGGGGCGGTTGTAGGTCTCGTAATAGTCGATATCCACGCACAGGCGCTTGGTACCCCAGGGATAGCCCCGGGGGACGAGCTTCTCGGCCACGACCGGATCCTTCACCCGCTCCCGGATCTTGGCGGCGGTGAATTCCGCCGCATGGGCATTGGCGACGGGGTCGATCATCTGGTCGGCAAAGGCCCCCAGAATGGCGAAGCCGCCCTTGGCCCAGCGCTTTTCGTAGGTCTGGCGACGCTCCTCGTCCGACACCTCGACGGACAGCTGCTCGGTGGAATCGCTGGAGATGAAGCCCCCGGCGGACAGGCGCTGCAGCTGCCGGTTCTCCGCCCGGTTGGCGTTCCACGCCTTCACCACTTCGGGATCGATGGGGCCGTTATGGGCGGGCACGCTGTAGTTCGGCGTGCGCTGGAAGATGGTGACCTCCGCCGCCTGCTTGGCGATCTGCGGGATCGACTGGATGGCGGACGAGCCGGTGCCGATCACGGCCACCCGCTTGCCCGTGAAGTCCACGCCCTCGTGCGGCCAGCGGCCCGTATGGTAGGTGGGCCCCTTGAAGTCCGCCTGTCCGGGGAAGTTCGGCTCGTTGGGCACCGACAGGCAGCCCGTGGCCATGACGCAGAACCGGGCGGAGATGGTCTCGCCCGTGTCGGTGGTCACCGTCCAGCGGCCGGTGCCCTCGTTGAAATGCGCCGAGACCACCCGGGTGTTGAAGGTGATGTCCCGCCGCAGGTCGAACCGGTCGGCCACATGGTTCAGGTAGCGCAGCAGCTCCGGCTGGGCGGCGTAGCGCTCGCTCCACTGCCATTCGTCCTGCAGTTCCTCGGAGAAGGAATAGGAATATTCCTGGCTCTCGATATCCACCCGGGCCCCGGGATAGCGGTTCCAGTACCAGGTGCCGCCGACCCCGTCGCCGGCCTCCCAGGCATGGGCGGACAGCCCCATGCCCCTGAGCTTGTGCAGGAGATAGAGGCCCGAAAAGCCGGCGCCGACAACGGCAACGTCGAGTTCGGCAGGGTGGGTCATGGCGTTTCCCGGAGTGTCTGTTGTTCTGGTTGTTGCCGAAGGCTAGCGCGGGGCCGGGCGGTCCGCTACCCGTGTTTTCGAGGCTGACGCAGGGTCAGCGGATGCGACGGGACGTCGCGGGCGGCGGAATTGTCCGAATCCCTTATCGCGGTGCCCGGCTTGGCTTAAGAAGGTCGCTGTCTGCACCGCCGCGATCCCGTCGGCGGGCGAACCGGAGCCGATCATGATCGCCACAGTGGGCGCTGTCGCTGTCATCATCCTGGTGCTGCTCACCGTCTCGGCCCTGTTCTCCGCCGCCGAGACCGCCATGACCGGGGCCAGCCGGGCCAGGATGTACCAGCTGGAGCGGGAGGGGGACCGGTCCGCCGCCCGGGTCAACCGGCTGATCGGCCGGCAGGAGCGGATGATCGGGGCCCTGCTGCTGGGCAACAGCCTGATCAACATCCTGTCCTCCGCCCTCGTCACCGACGTACTGGAGCACAAGCTGCCGCAGCCCTGGGGGGTGATCGTCTCCACCGGGGTCATGACCGTGCTGGTGCTGGTCTATGCGGAGGTGCTGCCCAAGACCCTGGCCATCGGCCGCCCGGACGACGTGGCCCGGGTCCTGTCCTGGCCGACGGCGGTGGCCGTCTATGTGTTCGGTCCGCTGATCGCGGCCATCCAGTGGGCCATCGTGCGCCTGCTGGCCCTGGCGGGTTTCGAGGTGTCGCCTGAGGCCGACGCCTTCGCGGCCCAGGTGGAGATCCGCGGGGCCATCGAATACCACCACGACGAGGGCCTGGTGGAGGACCGGGACCGGCGGATGCTGGGCGGGGTGCTGGACCTGTCCGACATGGACGTGACCCAGATCATGGTCCACCGGAAGAACATCGTCATGCTGGACGCCGATCTCCCCGCCCGGGACCTGGTGGCAGAGGCGCTGGAGGCCCCCTTCACCCGGCTGCCCCTCTATCGCGGCGACCCGGAGAACATCATCGGCGTCCTGCATGCCCGGGACCTGGCCCGCGCCATCGCCGCCTGCGACGGGGACATGGCGGTGCTGGACATCGTCGCCGTGGCCAAGGACCCCTGGTTCATCCCCGACACCACCAACCTCAAGGACCAGCTGCAGGCCTTCCTGAAGCGCAAGAACCACTTCGCCCTGACCGTGGACGAGTACGGGGCGCTCATGGGCCTCGTCACCCTCGAGGACATCCTCGAGGAGATCGTCGGCGAGATCGAGGACGAGCACGACTCCGCGGTGGAGGGGGTTCGCCGCCAGCCGGACGGATCGGTGAACGTGGACGGGTCGGTGACCATCCGCGACCTGAACCGGGCGCTGGACTGGGACCTGCCGGACGACGACTGGGTCACCGTGGCGGGGCTGGTGATCCACGAGGCCCAGACCATCCCGGAGCCGGGACAGACCTTCATCTTTCACGGCCACCGGTTCCAGGTGCTGCGCCGTCAGCGCAACCAGATCACCGCCGTCCGGGTCTCGCCGCCCCTGGTCGGGGTGGATGCCGGGGCGTCCTGACGCGGCTCAGGCGCGTCCCATGGCCCCGTGCAGCCGGGCGAGCGCCGTTTCCAGCATGTCCATGGCGGCGGCCTCGCCCCGGGTGCGCTCCAGCTCCGCCACCCGGCCGATGATGCGGACCAGCAGGGTGCAGTCCGCCGGGTGCAGGCGTTCGGCAATCGCGGTCAGTGCCGCCATCTCCGCGGAGGCGGGCAGCAGGGGCGGGGCCTGAGGGGCCGGGTCCGGCACCGTCGGCCGGGTCGGGCGGGTGATGTGAGCCGTGGATGCCATTGCCCCTGTCTCCCCCGGGCGGTGCCGCGACACCTCGTGCATCCGCATCCTCGCCCGATCGAGGGCAAGACGCCGCCCGGGCGCGCGCACCCCAGGGAGGATGCGGCACGCACGCTCATTCCGGAAGCTCAAAATGGGGTGAAGGGACGGCGATGCGTCCCCGGCGATCAGGGGCGGTTCTTGGGATCCAGCGCGGCGGCCTCGGCCGGGGTCAGCAGGCGGATCGAATCGATGAAGCAGCCCTCGTTGAAGCCGCCGGAATCCTGGACGCTGAGATCGAGGTCGATGGGCGCGCAGACCTCGTCGCTGCCCCGCACCCGGGTGACGAGGTGGGTGGAGGGCGACTTCAGCATGGTGCATTCGTGGGCCAGGCCGATCTTCCAGATGTCCCGTACGCCGACGCGGATGTAGAGCGTCTTGGCATCCGGCGCGCGCCAGCCGTTCCAGTCATTGATCCGGAAGCACTGGTGCGGCGCGGCGGCCGGAGCCGGGGCCGCAGCGGGTGCCGCCGCCGGTGCAGGGTCGGCCAGCGCCAGAGGGGCGGCGGCGGCCAGTCCGAGGGCGGCGAGGGTGGCAGTGACGGCAAGGCGCATGACGGTTCTTCCTGGATCGAGAGGGTGGGCGATCACGTCTGCCCCAGTGACGCAGCCCATGGCGGTGCAGCATCCATCGCGGACCCGGTGCCGTCAATCTCGGGGTGCCGCTACGGCGCCGTTGCAAGTGTCACGCGCGCCGGTCAGTCTGCCGGAAACGACACAGGATCCGGGAAGGAAGACCCCATGGCGCTGACCGCTGGCGACGACTACCCCCTTCATCAGACCCCGGAGCCGATCGCGTTCTCGGGCACGGACCGGAACTTCTACGACCGGTATTTCTTCAACGGCTATGCCGAGCTTGCGGACACGGACCGGTCGGAACTGATGTTCGCCGCGGCCTTCGGGGTCTATCCGAACTTGAACATCGCCGATGCGTCCTTCGTGTTCGTCCGCGACGGGGTGCAGACGGCGGTGCATGCCTCCCGCTGGCTGAACATGGAGCGGATGGACCTGACCGTCGGCCCGATCCGTATCGAGGTGGTCAAGCCCCTGCAGGTGCTGCGGCTGATCGTCGACGCCCCGGAGCAGGGGCTGAAGGCGGAGCTGACCTTCACCGGCCGGTCCTTCCCCATCGAGGAGCCGCGGTTCATGCGGCGCATCGGGCCGCGGGCCTTCATGGACTATACCCGCCTGACCCAGAACGGCCGCTATACGGGCTGGATCGAGCTGGACGGGCGTCGTCAGTCGGTGGACGGCTTCGTCGGCACCCGGGACCGGTCCTGGGGCGTGCGGCCGGTAGGCACGCGGGACCCGCAGGAGATCGTTCCTCCGGCCCCGCAGCAGTTCTTCTGGCTGTGGTCCCCCTGCAATTTCGAGAGCGGCAGCTTCTTCTTCCACACCAATGACGACGGGGCCGGCCTGCCGTGGAACCGCCGGGCGGTCTGGGCACCGGACGCCACCGGTGCCACGGATTTCGAGGCGGAGGTGTCCAGCGCTCTCGTCTGGCAGTCCGGGACCCGCCATGCCGCCTCGGCCGTGGTCCGGATCGCCGATGCCCGGGGCGACATGACCCTGACCTTCGAGCCGGGCCTGAAGTTCTACATGGTGGGCCTGGGCTATGGTCACCCCAAGTGGGGCCACGGCATGGCCCACGGGGAGCTGAGCGTGGAGCGGGAGGACCTGAAGCTGTCCGAGGTGGACGACCGCCTGCCGCAGTTCCTGCACATCCAGGCCCTGTCGAAGGTGACCTTCCAGGGGCCGGGCGGCATGACCGCCGTCGGTCGCGGCGTGCTGGAGCAGCTGGCCATCGGCCCCCATGCCCCGTCCGGCTTCACCCAGCTGCTGGACTACGCGCCCTGATCGAAAGGGGGCCTGATCGACGGGACCCTGGCGATCAGGCCTTGCGGGCCAGGCTGCGGACCCAGCCATAGAGGCCGAAGCCTCCCGCCAGGAACATCACCACCGCCAGGGGCATGGCATAGGCGTCGAAGCCGTCGCCCACGAGGCCGATGGGATAGTCGCTGTCCGTCACCTTGATCGCGCCGGTCTTGGCCAGCGCGATGGCGCCTGCGATGGCGACGCTGAACAGGCTCTCGCCCACGATCAGGCCCGACGCCAGGATGACGCCCAGGCGCTTGGCCATGGCCCCGTTCGGGCCCTTTTCCACCCATCCGTCATAGACCCATCCGGCAATGGCCCCGACCACGACGGTGGAGATGGTGCCGGACGGCAGGTAGATGCCCAGCGCCACCGCCAGGGGCGGCAGGCGCAGCCACTTCAGCGCACCGGCGATCTCGTCCAGCACGATCAGGCCGATGCCGAGGGCAAAGCCCGTGCCCAGCATGCCCCAGTCGGGCTGGCCGCCCAGCAGCTGCTTGGCCAGGGTCGAGATCAGCACGGCCTGGGGCGCGGCCAGGGCGTGCTTGCCCGCATTGGCGACCCCGGTGAAGCCGTAGGCCTGGTTCAGCAGGTCGAGGATCGGCGGGATGACGAGGGATCCGGCGATCACGCCGAACACCAGGGCCACCTGCTGGCGCCAGGGGGTCGCCCCCACCAGCTGGCCGGTCTTCAGGTCCTGCAGGTTGTCGTTGGAGATGGTCGCCACGGTGAACACCACCGCGGTGAGGAACAGGGCCAGCGCGATCAGGGCCTGCACGCCCTGGGGGCCGACCAGGGGCTTGATGGCCACGGCCAGCAGGGCGGAGGCCGCCACCACGCCCAGGATGCCGAGGCCCGAGACGGGACTGTTGGACGAGCCGATCAGGCCGGCCATGTAGCCGCACACCGCCGCCACCAGGAAGCCGACCACCACCACGAACACCAGTCCGCCCAGGACGATGGGCACGGCCAGGGATTCCAGCGGTCCCCCGGCAATGAAGCTGTAGATCAGCGCCGCGAGGGGCACGAGGCAGGCGAGGGAGATCAGGGCGACCCAGCCGATGGGGATGTCCTGCTCGGTGATGTCCAGCACCGCCCCGACCTTGCGCTGGCGGGCGGCGGCGAAGGCGGACATCAGGCCGGACCACACCGGCACGGCCAGCTTGGCCAGCGTCCAGAGGGAGGCGGCGGCGATGCAGCCCGCCCCGATGAAGCGGACCTGGTGCTTCCAGACGGACAGGGCAAAGGCGGCGGCATCCCCCGGCGTGGCCGGGGCCAGGGCCGTCAGGATCGGCGTCAGCACGCCCCAGGCGATGACCAGGCCGATGCCCATGGCCATGCCCACCGAAATGCCCACCAGATGCCCGGCACCCAGCAGGGCGAACTGTAGGTTGAAGCCAAGGCCCGTCGCCCCGGCCCCGGCGCGGAAGTATTTCGCGGCCTCTCCGGCGAACAGGCGGGTGGCGACCAGCATGGCATAGGCGGCCGAGGCGATGGAGCCCCACAGCACGGCGGCGAGCCCTGCCTTGCCCTCCGCGGCGGCGGCGGACGCCGTCTCCCGCGAGCCGACGCCGACCTTCAGCACCTCGGCCGCGGCCACGCCTTCGGGATAGGGCAGGTCGGACTGGGTCACCAGCGCCCGGCGCAGGGGAATGGAGTACATGACCCCCAGCACCCCGCCGACGGCGCACACGGCGAAGGACTGCCAGAACGGGAATCCGGTCCACCAGCCGATCATCAGCAGTCCCGGCAGGACGAAGATGATCGACGACAGGGTCCCGGCGGCGGAGGCCACGGTCTGGACGATGTTGTTCTCGTAGATGGTGGAGTTCCGGAAGCCCCGCAGCACCGCCATGGAGATGACGGCGGCCGGGATGGAGGAGGCAAAGGTCAGGCCCGCCTGCAGCCCCAGATAGACATTGGCGGCGGTGAACAAGACCGTGATCAGGGCCCCGAGGATGACCCCGCGCACGGTAAGCTCGATCCGCCGGGACGGGGTCGAAGTCCCGCTGGGCTGCGCCGTTGAGCTGTCTGTCACCTGTCGCCTCGAACACACTTGTTGCAACTGAGACTAAACGGCATTTCACCATTCCGGGGGAAAGTCCAGCCGGGCGAGGGGGGCGGGAGGTCGACGGGACGGCCTGTGAGCTATTGGCGCACCGCCTTCAGACCGGCCCGGGCCAGCAGGACCTGGACGCTGTCGGGACCGGCGAGATGGGCGGCGCCGACGGCGACGAAGATCACGCCGGGCTGCTGCATCCGCTCCAGGAGGCGTTTGGCGAACAGGCGGTTGCGACCCGCCAGGAGCCTTTGGTAGAGGGCGGGCGTCATGTCCTTGGCCTCGAGCCGGGCGATCTCGCGGTCATCGCCCCGTTCCCAGGCCGCCTCGAGCTCGTCCAGCTCCGCCAGGGCCGTGTCATAGTCGTCGATGGACTGGTGCAGCATGTCCATCTGCTCCGCCTCGGACATGTCGGACAGGTAGTGCAGCTGGCCTTCGGAGGTCTCGAAACCCATCACCGGCAGGCCCCGGCGGACCGCCGCGGCCTTCAGCAGCCGGTCCACCCCCGCCGCCGGATCATATCCGGCCTTCTGCATGGGAAACAGGGACAGGGTCACCGCCGCGAGCCAGGGCCGCAGGGGGTCGAGGGCCGTGGGCGGCGCGCCGATGCCGGACAGGATCGCGGCCAGCCGCTTCTGCCGCGCCGGGTCCAGCCGGGAGGTCAGGGTGTGGGCCGGGTCGGTGCCCAGGCTGCGGACCGTGGCCTGCATGGCCGCCGCATCGTCCAGATCGGTGATCTCCAGCCAGAGCTCCCGGCTTTCCCCGAGGGCTGCCTCCACCTTGGGCGTGTCCCAGACGGTGGTGGGCTTCAACAGGTGGACACTGCCGTAGAGGTAGGCGGTGGATGGGCCGTTGGTGACCTTCCACAGGGCCGGTTCCGCGGCCACGGGCCCGGCCGCCAGGGTCAGGGCGGCCGCCACCGCCAGCCACAGCCGACGGCGGGGAGACGGGGACGAGCGGCGCGGGGGACATGTCATCGGATCTCGTCCTCGTCGGAGAAAATGGTTTCGATGGGCAGGGCGAACAGCCGGGCCACCTTGAAGGCCAGCTGCAGGGACGGCGTGTATTTGCCGGTCTCTATGGCATTGATCGCCTGACGGGACACGGCAAGACGCTCGGCCAGGTCGGCCTGGCTCCAGCCTCGTTCGGCGCGCAGGACGCGGAGCTTGCTCTTCACGGCATCAGCGCTTCGAGAGCCACCACACGGTCCAGCCCACGCCATAGACGGCGACCTGGATCAGCAGGCATGCGACCACGCCCGCAGCGAACGCCCCGTTGACGGTCATGGTGGGGATCAGGGCGGCCAGATGCGCCGGGGTCTCCCGGGTGGCATAGACGGCCAGCCCTCCGGCCACGGCGCTTCCGGCGGAGCCGCCCCAGTACCAGGCGCTCTGGTGCGCGGCGCGGGCGACCTCGTCCATCCGCCGCCAGAGGGGGATGACGGCGGCGCAGGCCAGCAGGCACGCGGCGGTGGCACCGACGGCGGCCGCCGCGGGTGGGATCAGGGCGGGATGCTGCCGCTCCAGCCCCCCGACGGTGGAACCGATGACGGCAGAGACCGCCAGCAGTCCGGCGAACAGCCAGGCGGGATTTGCGGCGCGGGATGTCATGGGGCGGAGCCTTTGCGTGGTCAGTGAGCAGCTGAAGCCAGGCTAGTGGAGGTCATGTGTAAGGTCAACATTACATTTTGTCTATAAAGCATGACATGACGCCACTGGACCTCGGGCGGTGTCCCGGGGCATAAGCCGCGCCATGACCTCTGTTTCCTCCACTGGCGGCTTCCGCATCGGCGATGTGGAGATCGGATCCCGGGTGCTGATCGCCCCCATGACCGGTGTCAGCGACCTGCCGTTCCGCCGCGTGGCCTCGGCCCAGGGGGCGGCCTATGTGGCCACGGAGATGGTGGCCTGTGCGGAGCTGTCCCGCGGGCGGCCGGACGTGGTGCGCCGGGCCGCGGTGGGGGAGGGGCTTCCCCTGACGGTGATCCAGCTGGTCGGGCGGGACCCGGTCCACATCGCCGCGGGGGCCCGGATGGCCGAGGCGGCCGGGGTCGACCTCATCGACCTGAACATGGGCTGCCCGGCCAAGGAGGTGACGGGCGTCCAGTCCGGTGCCGCCCTGATGCGCGATCTCGACCAGGCCCTGCGGATCATCGAGGGGGCCGTGGCGGCCACCTCCCGGCCCGTGACCCTGAAGATGCGTCTGGGCTGGGATGACACCAGCCGCAACGCCCCCGACCTGGCCCGGCGCGCGGAGGCCGCGGGGATCCAGGCCATCACCGTGCATGGCCGGACCCGCGCGCAGTTCTATTCCGGAACCGCCGACTGGGCCGCGGTGCGTGCCGTGCGCGAGGCGGTCCGGGTGCCGGTCATCGTCAATGGCGACGTCGTCGACGGGGCGTCCGCACGGCAGGCGCTGGCGGAGTCGGGCGCGGACGCGGTGATGATCGGCCGCGGCATCTACGGTCGTCCCTGGGCGGCGGCGGCGATCAGCCGGGAGCTGCAGGCCCCCGGCCAGGATGCGGCCGAGCCGGATCGCCGGGCGCGTCTCGACCTCGTCCTCGACCACTTCCGGGAGTCCCTGCGGTTCTACGGGGACGGGCTCGGTGTCCGCATCTTCCGCAAGCACCTGGGATGGTATGTGGCGCAGGCCCCCTGGCCCGCCGGGGTCGAGGCCCGCCGCACGGCCAGGGCCGAGCTCTGCCGTCTCGACACCCCCGCTGCGGTGGAGCAGTCTCTGACCCGGCTGTGGGCGGCCTGAACGCTGTTCGGCCCGGTCGGACCGGGATTTTTCAGGTCCTCGAGCGCCGGAAGTCGCATTCAACTGCCCGCTGATGGCATTTGATCACTGGAATGTCGCAGGATCACGCCTAACATAAGAGCCAACGACACGTGGGGAGAGGTTTGTTCCATGTCCATCGAGCTGGAAATCAACGGGGTCAAGCGGCAGGTGGCCGCGGAAGCGGACACGCCTCTGCTGTGGGTCCTGCGGGATGAGCTGCACATGACCGGCACCAAATATGGCTGCGGGGTCGCCCAGTGCGGGGCCTGCACCGTCCATCTCGACGGCCAGCCGGTCCGCTCCTGCCAGACGCCGGTGGGCTCCGTGGGCGCGGGCAAGATCACCACCATCGAGGGGCTGGGCGGCACCCATCCGCTGCAGGCCAGCTGGGTGAAGCACGACGTGCCCCAGTGCGGCTACTGCCAGTCCGGCCAGATCATGTCGGCGGCGGCCCTGCTGGCGGCGACGCCCAAGCCGACGGATGCAGACATCGATGCGGCCATGTCCGGCAATCTCTGCCGCTGCGGTGCCTATCAGCGCATCCGCGCCGCCATCAAGGACGCCTCCGGCGAACTTGCCGTCACCGCCAAGGCCTGAGGGAGGACCCCGTCATGTACATTGCTCCCGAGAAGACCCGGACCCCGTCCGGCGGCCAGGGTGCCAGCCGGCGTGAACTGATCGTCGGCGCCGCCCTGGTCGGCGGATCGCTGCTGGTGGGCTGTTCGCCTGCGGACATCATGGGTGCCGGCGCGCCGAAGACCGACTTCGGGGCCTTCGGTCCCTTCATCAAGATCGACGCCGATGGTGCCGTGACAGTGATGAACAAGCACCAGGAGATGGGGCAGGGCAACCATGCCGGCCTCTCTGCCATCGTCGCCGAGGAGATGGACGCCGACTGGTCCACGGTGAAGGTCCAGCACGCCGCGGCCAATGCCAAGGTCTATGCCAACAGCCTGATGGGCGTTCAGGGCACCGGCGGCTCCACCGCCATTGCCAACAGCTGGATGCAGCTGCGCACCGCCGGGGCCACGGCCCGGGCCATGTTCGTGCAGGCCGCGGCCGACGCCTGGAAGGTGCCCGCCGCCGAGGTCACGGTGAAGGACGGCGTCGTCAGCCACGCCTCCGGCAAGTCGGCGCAATTCGGGGACCTGCTGGCTGACGCGGCCAAGGTGACCCCGCCCAAGTCGGTCAAGCTGAAGGACCCCAAGGACTTCACCCTGATCGGCACGGAGCGGGTCCGCCGCAAGGACAGCCTCGCCAAGGCCACGGGCCAGGCCCGCTACACCCAGGACGTCTATCTGCCGGACATGCTGACCGCCGTGGTGGCGCACGCCCCGCGGTTCGGCGGCAAGGTGAAGAGCTTCGACGACACCGCGGCCCGCAAGGTGCCCGGCGTGGTGGACGTGTTCGCCATTGCCACCGGCGTGGCCGTGGTGGCCAACGGCGTATACGCTGCCCGCAAGGGTCGCGAGGCCCTGAAGGTCGAGTGGGACGACGCCAAGGCGGAGAGCCGCTCCAGCGCCGAGATGCTGGCGGACTATCACCGGATCGCCCGGGGTGAGCTGACCCCTTCCGACGACAAGTGGGCACCGTTCACCACCAAGGGGGACGCCACCGGTCAGTTCGACGGCACCGACGTGCTGCACGCCACCTACGACTTCCCCTATCTGGCCCATGCCACCATGGAGCCGATGAACTGCGTCGCCCAGGTGGACGGGTCCAAGTGCAAGCTGACCTACGGGGCCCAGGGCCATTCCCTGGACCAGATGGCGGCGGCCATGGTGGTGGTGAACCTGCCGGGGGCCATCGAGATCGAGACCCTGTTTGCCGGCGGCAGCTTCGGCCGTCGCTCCAGCTGGGACAGCGACTATGTGGTCGAGGCGGTGCAGATCGCCAAGCACGTGGGCAGGTTCCGCCCGGTGAAGCTCGTCTGGACCCGCGAGGACGACATGACCGCGGGCCACTACCGGCCCATGGCGCACCATGCGGTGGCGGTGAAGGTTGGCAAGGACGGCTATCCCGCCGCCTGGCGCCACCGGGTGGTCGTCCAGTCCTTCGCCAAGGCCAGCCCGATGATGGCGTCGATGATGGTGAAGAACAACGTGGACTCCACCACGGTGGAAGGCACGGCGGGCTCTCCCTATCTGGCGGCGACGCCGGTGGTGGATGCCCAGGTGTTCACGCCGCACAGCCCGGTGACGACCCTGTGGTGGCGGTCGGTGGGGGCGACCCACACGGCCCCGGTGATGGAGCACACCATCGACCAGCTGGCGGCCCGGGCGAAGATCGACCCGGTGGAGTACCGGCGGGAGCTCTATCGCCGGGCGGGCGAGGCGGGGGCGCGGCACCTGGCGGTGCTGAACCTGGCCGTGGAAAAGGCCGGCTGGGGCACGCTGGAGGACGGATGGACCCGCGGCGTCGCCGTGCACGAGAGCTTCGGCTCCGTCGTGGCGAACGTGTGCGAGGCCAAGGTCATCGACGGCGAACCCCGGGTGCGCAAGGTGACCGTGGCCGTCGATTGCGGCATCGCCATCGCCCCGAACCAGATCGCCGCCCAGATGGAGGGGGGGACCTGCTACGGCCTGTCCGCCGCCCTGTTCGGCCAGGTGACCCTGGACAAGGGACGGCCGCAGCAGACCAATTTCGACACCTATCGCGTGCTTCGCCAGAACGAGGCCCCGCAGGTGGAGACCTGGATCGTGCCCTCGGCCCATCCACCCAGCGGGGTGGGGGAGCCCGGCACGCCGGTGATCATGGCCTCGCTGCCCAACGCCCTGTTTGCCGCCACCGGCAAGCCGGTCAGCAGCTTCCCGCTGGTCAAGGCCTGAGGCGCCCACGCCCGGACAACCGGTCGACCCGCGGTCGGCCGGTGATCCGCCCCCTGACCGGCGGCAGAGCTTAGCGTCCTAATGGCGCGCGCAGTCCTTCGGTTGCGTCCTATCGGTGGGGCCGATCGGTCTGGCGTCGGCAAACGGGCCTGTGGATGACTTGAATTGCGACGGCGCAACGCGACCGCCGCATCCCTGAGCCAGACTGCCCGTGTCATCCAGGAGGCGTACCATGCTGCAGGCCGTCATCGTCGCCCACCCCAATCCCGACAGCTTCACCCTGTCGGTCGCCCACGCCTATGCGCAGGCCGCCGAGGCCGCCGGTGGCCAGGTGGTGGTCCGCGACCTCTACGCCATGAACTTCGACCCGTGCCTCAAGCGCGACGAGATTCCCAGCGAGCCGGACTACCGCCTGCATCCCGATGTCGCCGCCGAACGGGCGGCGCTGGAGGGGGTGGGGCTCTATGTCCTGGTCTATCCGTTCTGGGTGAACGCGCCGCCCGCGATCCTGAAGGGCTACATCGACCGGGTCCTGGGCTTCGGCTTCGGCTTTGCCCCGGATGGAGAGGGTGCCCATCCCACGGCCAGCGGCACGCGACTGCTCAGCTTCACCTCTTCGGGCGCGCCGCGGCACTGGGTTGTTGACACCGGCGCCCTGAGCGCGGTGCGGAACCTGTTCGATACACATCTCGCCAAGGTGTGCGGACTGACCGTCGTCGATCATATCCATTTTGGTGCGATCACACCCAACATGACTGCCGCAGCAGTTGAGCGGCATCTTGATCTAGTCCGGAACACTGCCAACTGGATCAATCGGGACAGTTGAAGAATTCAAAACATGTTGTAATTGGGGTTTCATTTCTTAAATCGGCGTGGCAAGAAGACTCATGCTGAGTCATCCGCTTCACGCAGGTGACTCGCCCCGCGAGTTCCGAAGATCAATCGATCCGATCGGCCTCATCGAGATTAACCCAAGTCGTCGCAGGCGACACTCATGTCCGGATATCCGCGGTTTTCCCAGATATCCGGACTCCGGTGGTCCTGTTGACTGAGAATGTTGCGATCGGTGCAAGGGCCTCGGCATGCATTGAACGCCCCGAACAAAGAAGGAGTGTTTCTGTTGTCCAGCTCACCCGATCTCATTGAAATGACCACCGACATCGTCTCGGCGTTCGTCAGCAACAGCACGCTGGCGGCGGGCGACCTGCCGGGCCTGATCCATCAGGTCCACAAGACCCTCGCCGAGATCGCCACGGGCGTGGAGGCCGAGCCGGCCACTCCGGCCCAGACGCCGGCCATTTCCGTCAAGAAGTCGATCACGCCGGACTTCCTGATCTGTCTGGAGGACGGCCGCAAGTTCAAGTCGCTGAAGCGGCACCTGCGCACCAAGTACGACCTGACCCCGGAGCAATATCGCGCCAAGTGGAACCTGCCGAAGGACTATCCGATGGTGGCTCCGAACTATGCCGCAGCCCGGTCGAACCTGGCCAAGCAGAGCGGTCTCGGCCAGGGCGGGCGCAAGCCGGCGGCCGGCAAGGCCACCAAGGCCCGGGCGACCAAGCCCGCCGTCTGATCCGTCACCGGCGACACCGACGCTGCGCACCCGCCGCGTCGGCAGCTTACAGATAGAGATAAGGAAAACCGGTCTGCCCGCGGCAGGCCGGTTTTCAATTTGCCAGAACCATGCTCTAGGGTGTCGGCATGAAATTGACCGATCACCGGATCGTTGCGGGCGTTGGGATGGGCATCGTGGCCCTCGGCGCACTGGGCTTTGCGCTCGGCGTGCAGCAGGGCCAGCGCCCGCCTTCGGAGCCGCAGCCCCTGCCGCTGCCGGTGCCGACCGGCCACTCCATGAACCTCCAGGCCGTTCCCTCCGCCTCGGCCCTCGATCCCGGCGCGGCCAACGGGGCCATCGACCCAGCGGCCGCGCGCCTCAAGGCCCGCCGGGCCCAGGCCGATGCAGACAACACCATGGATGACGGGGAGGAGGATGCGGGCCCGTCGACCCCGTCGGCGGCCACGGCCGCCGAGCCCGCGGACCCGGCCCATGCCTCGCCCAAGGCCCCCTCCGCGACACCGGCCTCCAATTCGATGCACGGCCCCTATTAGGGTCGGTCGACGGATCAGCGGTTCAGCAGGCGGATCCACAGCTGGGCGCGCTTCATCAGGCGCGGCTCCTTGGTGCCCTTCAGGGGCACGGAGCGATCGAAGGCCACGCCGACCAGCGGCTCTGCCCGCCAGACCACCCGGCACTCATGCAGCACGCCGGCCGTCAACTGGATGGCGTCGAACGTGTCCGGCAGGCGCACGTCCTCGTCCAGCAGGATGCGCCCGCCGACATCGCTCAGGTCCTTGAAGGTGCCGCGGACCAGCTCCGGCGGCTCGTCCCACGCGACCGCCACGGTCAGCCGGGTCCGTCGTCGGGGTGCCCTGCGGCGTTCGTCAGCAACCGCCATCCTGCATCGACTCCATGAGTAGGTGATGTCGATTTGTGATTAAACTAACTAACAAGGGGTTGCCTGCGACTCCTATTCGTCATGAACTCGTGCGAAAACAACGAATTCGCGGACAGGATCGACTTTCATGAGCGGACTTCTACTGGCCCTGGCGCTGGCGACCAGCCCCGCAGCGGTGACCTATGTGCCCACCGGTGCCGCCATCACGCCCACGGCCACGCCGGGGGCCCTGTTCCAGCCCCTGAACCCGGACCTGCCCAACCTGCCGGACTATGTGGTCGGTCAGGCCTCGGGTCTCGCCATCTCGCCGGACGGCCGCACGCTGGCGATCCTCACCAGCGGCTTCAACCGGAACCGGGACGACAAGGGCAAGGTGATCCTGTCGGGCTCCAGCGAGTTCGTGTTCCTGTACGACATTTCCGGTGATCAGCCCCGCAAGCTGCAGGCACTGAGCCTGCCCAATGCCTTCATCGGCCTGGCCTGGGCCCCGGACGGGCAGCACCTCTATGCCTCCGGCGGGGTGAACGACGCGGTGGCGGTGTTTGCCCGGGACGGGGACCACATGGTGGCCCGGTCGTCGATCCCGCTGGGTCACAAGGGCGGGCTCGGCCTCAAGGTCCAGCCGGAGGTGGCGGGCGTGTCGGTCAGCCCGGACGGCAAGTGGCTGCTGGCCGCCAACCTGCAGAACGACAGTGTCAGCCTGGTGGAGCTTGCCAGCGGCAAGGTGGCGGCGGAGCTCGACCTGCGGCCAGGCGCGCACCGGGCCGAGGATCACGGCCGGTCCGGGGGCACCTTCCCCCGGGGCGTGGCCTTCGTCGGCAATACCAAGGCCTATGTCTCCAGCCAGCGAGACCGGGAGCTGATCGCCATCTCCGTGGGGGCGGACGGCCATCTCGGGCTGGAGAAGCGGATCCGGGTCGCCGGACAGCCCAATGCGCTCGTGGTCCATGCCGAGGCCCGTCGCCTCTATGCGGCCCTCGACAATTCCGACCGGGTGGCGGTCCTCGATACCGGAACGGACCGTCTGGTCGAGACCTTTGCCGCGGCGGCACCGTCGGCGCTCCTGCCCAATCCCCTGAAGCTGGGCGGGGCCGGCACCAATGCCCTGACCCTGTCGCCGGACGGCAGGACCCTGCTGGTCAGCAACGGTGGCGAGAACGCCGTCGCCGTGGTGCGGCTGTCGGAGCGGGCCGCCGGTGCGGTCGGGAAGGTCAAGGCCCACGATGACGACGATGCCCCCCGGTCCGAGGTGGTCGGCCTGATTCCCACGGGCTGGTATCCGACGGCGGTGGCCATGCGCGGCGACGGCAAGCAGATCTATGTGGTGAACGGCAAGAGCGACCCGGGTCCCAATGTCCGCAACTGCCGCGGGGATGCGAGCCTGACCCGGGAGCAGTGCCAGGGGGCCAACCAGTATGTCTGGCAGCTGGAAAAGGCCGGCTTCCTCACCGTGCCGACGCCAGCCCCGACGGTGCTCGGCCAGCTGAGCCGCCAGGTGGCGGAGAACAACCGCTTCCTCGCCAAGCCCGACCCGGCCGCCGCCGAGACCATGGCCTTCCTGCGGGCGCACATCCGGCACGTCATCTACATCGTCAAGGAAAACCGGACCTACGACCAGATCCTCGGGGACCTCGAGCCGGGCAACGGCGACCCCCGCCTGACCCTGTTCCCCCGGCCGGTCACCCCCAACCACCATGCGCTGGCCCGGAACTTCGTCACCCTCGACAACTTCCTGGACAGCGGCGAAAGCTCCAACACCGGCTGGAACTGGTCGACGGCGGCCCGCACCACGGACTTCACGGAGCGGGAGGCACCGGTGAACTACGGGGCCCGCGGTCTGCAATATGACCAGGAAGGTGCCAACCGGAACGTGAACATGGCCCAGGCCACATCCGCGGAGCGGCGGGTCGCTAACCCAGTCTCCCCGGAAGACCCGGACATCCTGCCGGGCATCCACGACGTGGCGGCCCCCGACGGTCCCAACGGCCGGGAGGAGGGTGGATATCTCTGGGATGCCGCCCTCGCCAAGGGCCTCAGCGTGCGCAACTACGGCTTCTACGAGGACCTGGTCCGCTATGAGGGCGAGGTGGGCGACGCCAAGGTCCCGCTGGAGCGGGAGCCCTGGAAGTCCGGCCTGGTGGTGGCCTTCCCGACCAAGGCGTCCCTGCTGAAGGTCTCCGATCCCTATTTCCGCAGCTTCGACCAGGCCTTCCCGGACTATTACCGGTTCCAGGAGTGGAAGCGGGAATACGACGCCTATGCCGCCAAGGGGGATGCGCCGCGTCTGACCCTGCTGCGGATCAACCACGACCATTTCGGCGCCTTCAAGGAGGCCATCGACGGGATCAACACGGTGGAGACCCAGATGGCGGACAACGACTACGCCCTGGGCCTGGTGGCCGAGGCCGTGGCCAAGGGTCCGTTCGCCAAGGACACGCTGATCTTCGTGCTGGAGGACGATGCCCAGGACGGGGCCGACCATGTCAGCGCCCACCGGTCCCTGGCCCTGGTGGTGGGCCCCTATGTGAAGCAGGGGGCTGTGGTGTCCAAGCGCTACACCACGGTCAACGTGCTGCGGACCATGGTGGACATACTGGGCGTCGAACCCCTGGGCCTGAACGACGCCATGGCCGAGCCGATGAGCGACATCTTCGACGTGTCGCAGGCGAGCTGGAGCTACAAGTCCCTGGTGCCGCCGGTGCTGCGTTCCACGGCCCTGCCGCTGCCCCCGGCCGCCAGCGCCTGTGTCGCCCGGCCGAAGCATTCGGCGGCCTGGTGGGCCGCGGCCATGGCCGGACAGGACTTCTCCTCGGAGGACAAGCTGGACACGGCCCGGTTCAACCGCGCCCTGTGGACGGGTCTGAAGGGCAAGGGAACGGTGTCCTACGACGGCGGGCCCGGCTGCCAGTAGCCTGGGGTCGGAAGCCGGGGGTCAGTCCGACAGGGTTTCCTGAAACCGGACGGGCTTTCCCTGTCCGGGCAGCAGGATTTCGTCCTCCCGCATCACCAGGCGGCCGCGGATGATCGTCATCACCGGCCAGCCGGTGACGGTCATGCCGTCGAAGGGGGTCCAGCCGCAACGGCTGGCCATGTCCTCGTGCCGCAGGGTCCGCTGCTGCTTGAGGTCGACGAGGGTGAGGTCGGCGTCATAGCCCTCCGCCATCCGGCCCTTGCCGGCGATGCCGAACACCCGCTGGGGCCCGTGGCTGGTCAGGTCCACCAGCCGCTCGAGGGTCAGGCGGCCATGGGCCACATGGTCCAGCATCACAGGCAGCAGGGTCTGCACACCGGGCATGCCGGAGGGTGAGGCGGGATAGGGGCGGGCCTTCTCCTCCCGGGTATGGGGGGCATGGTCGGAACCCAGCACGTCGGCCACCCCGTGGGTGATGCCGCGCCACAGGCCCGCCTGGTGATGGGCGTTGCGGATCGGCGGGTTCATCTGGGCAAAGCCCTTCAGCCGCTCATAGGCCTCCGGCGCGGTGAGGGTCAGGTGCTGGGGGGTGACCTCGACGGAGGCCACGTCCTTGTTGTGGCTGAGGAACGCGATCTCCTCCGCCGTGGTCACGTGCAGCACGTGGATGCGCTTGCCCGCCTGCCGGGCCAGACGGACCAGCCGCTCCGTGCTCTGCATGGCGCTGATCGCGTCGCGCACCTCTTCGTGACTGGTCCAGTCCCCGGTGCGGGCGAGGGGGCGGCGCTCCACCAGGCGGTACTCGTCCTCCGAATGGAAGGCGGCCCGGCGGCGGATGCTGGCCAGCACCCGGGCCACGCCCTCGTCATCGGCCACCAGCAGGGAGCCGGTGGAGGCTCCCATGAACACCTTCACGCCGCAGCAGCCGGGCAGCCGCTCCAGTTCCCCTAGGAAATCGGCATTCTCGTGGGTGCCGCCCACATAGAAGGCGTGGTCGCAGGCCATGCGCCGGGCCCGGACCAGCTTGTCGGCCAGGGCCGCCTCGTTGGTGGTGACGGGCTCGGTATTGGGCATCTCGAACACGGCGGTGACGCCGCCGAGGACCGCCGCGCGGGACCCGCTCTCCAGGTCCTCCTTCCATTCGAGGCCCGGCTCGCGGAAGTGGACCTGGCTGTCGATCACGCCAGGCATGACCGTGAGGCCGGTGGCATCGATCACCTGACCGGCATCGGCGGTGGACAGATCCCCCACCCGCACGATCCGGCCCTCGCGGATGCCCACATCGGCAGGGCCGCGACCGGCATGGTTCACCACTTCGCCGCCACGGACGATCAGATCAAAGGTTTCGGGCATCGGCGTGTTCGACTTCAGCTTTGCGGAGGAATGACGTCCGGGTCCGGGCCGGTGGCCAGATCGTCCGCCACGGCCGCCGCGGCCTGGGATCGCCGGGACACGGTGGTGCGGCGGCGGGCGGGCGGCGGGGCGGGGGGCTCGACGAACTCGACGGCCGGGGGCGGGGTCATGCGGATGATGTCGGCCCCCGTGGGTGCCGGATCGGGTCCGGCGGACGTGCCGTGCAGGCCGTGCTCGGCCCGCCAGTCCGCGTCGGAGCTGGCATGGAGTTCCCGGGCCGCGCGGACCACCCAGTTCACCGGCAGGTCCAGCATGTGGCAGACGGCCTGGTTCAGGTCCGGATCGGCCTGCTTCAGGCTCTCGAAGTCCCGCGGGCCGCGCAGGGCCTGGGCATGGCGACCCCAGGGGCCGTAGAGCCGGTCGTCGGAGGGGCCGAACAGGCCCAGCGTCGGGGCCCCGGCGGCGGCGGCCATGTGCATCAGGCCGGAATCGTTGCCGATGAACAGCCGCACCCGCTTCAGGCAGGCATAGGTGGTCAGGAGGTCCGTGCGTCCCACCAGATCGATCAGCCGGTCCCGGGCGATGACCCGGGACACCGCTTCGGTGGCCCAGCGGTCGTCCGGACCGCCGATGACCATCAGGCGGCCGTCGGCCAGGGGGCCATCCGGGCCCAGCAACTCGGCCGCGGCCACGGCGAAGCGTTCCGCCGGCCAGGTCTTGCCGACCCAGTTGGCAGCCGGTGCGATGGCCAGGATCGGCCCGCCGGTCCCCACCAGGGCGTCGGCGGCGGCCTCGGTCTCCAGCGACGTGAACAGGAGGGGGCCGGGGGGGCTGTCCTCCACCTTCAGCACGCGGGCGGCCTCGATCACCTTGTGGGTGGGGGCGGGCAGGCCGTGGGCGGACTTCTTGATGGCGCGGCGCTGGGACTGCAGGAAGCGGCTGACCGGCGAGTTGCGCATGTCCACGATCAGGCCCCAGCGGCGGCGGCGCAGACGGTTCCAGAGGCGCAGCCAGTGCAGGCCGTGCTTTTCCTTGGGGAGCGGGATGAGGGCGTCGAGGCCGGGGGTCTCGCGGAACAGCGGGGCCGCGAGGGGGCCGGCGACAATGGTGAAACGGGCGTTCGGAATCTCTTCGATCAGGCGTCGCAACAGGCCCGACGCGAGAACGGCATCGCCGATCCGCGTCGAGGTGATGAAAAGAATCGGAAATCTGGAAGCCGACATTGGACGGTTATAGCGCGTTTCTGGAAAAGTGCGGCCGTTCACATACCCCTGATGATGCAAAAGGTAAATTCTGCTGGCGAAAGAGCGGCTTGATCGCCACATCTCAGGACATGACACTGATGATCGCCCAGCTTTCCGACCGTATGCTGTTGTCCGTGACCGGACGGGATGCCGTCACCTGGCTGGAGGGGCTGATCACCCAGTCCCTGGACGGGATGACCGCAGGCGACCTGCGGCACGGGGCGCTTCTGTCCCCCCAGGGGCGGCTGCTGGCCGATTTCATCCTTCAGCGGACCGGGGACGGCCTTTGCCTGGACGTGGACGGGGCCGGCGCCGACGATCTCGCGAACCGGCTCAGCCTCTATCGCCTGCGGGCCGATGTGCGGGTGGAGATCGTGCCCGGTCCCGTCTACGCCGTCTGGGGTGAGGAGAGCACTGCCGGTCCGGCCGATCCGCGCTGGCCGGGCCTGGGCCGTCGGCTCGTGGGATCCGCACCGCCGCAGGCCGTCAATGCCACCCTGGCCGACTATGTCCGCCACCGCCGCCGGGCGGGAATTGCGGAGGTGGCCGCCGACGGCCTCGCCGACCGGGCCTATGTGACGGAGGCCAATCTCGACCTGCTGAACGGTGTCGACTACCACAAGGGCTGCTATGTCGGCCAGGAGACCACCTCCCGCATGAAGCGCCGCAACGGGGTGCGCAGCCGCATCCTGCCCGTCGCCGCGGAGGCGGGGGATGAGCTCGTGGCCGGGACCGAACTGCTCCGGGGCGAGTTGCGCGCGGGCGAGGTGGTGGCACCGGCCGACGGCGTGGGGCTGGCCCTGCTGCGGCTGGATCGGCTGGGCGAGCTCACGGCGGCGGGGGCAGGGGCCGTTCGCCTCCTCCGACCGGAATGGATGCCAGCTGAGGCCCTTGCACCGGCCGAGCCGGGATGAGTAACTGACGCACGGAGGCGGACATGCGGCAGAAATCACGTTCAGGAGTGACCCTTGGCCTCGCGCTCGCCCTGCTGCTCGGCGGGTCGGCCCTGATGCCGCGACCGGCCCTGGCGGCCGGTACGCCCGAGGTGCGGGTCACCTTGTCATCTGCGCTCGAGGCCAGGACGTCGGAGATCGGACGCCGGGACCTGCAGGAGCTGCAGACGGACCTGGCCGGGGTCATCACCCGGGCCCTGTCCGGAAGCCATGGCGGGGCACTGCACGCCGTCCGGGTGGATGTGGTGCTGGAGGATGCCCGTCCGAACCGGCCGACGGTGGCCCGTCTGGCGCGGGAGCCGTCCCTGTCCCTGCGCAGCCTGTCCCTCGGCGGGGCCCGGGTCTCCGGGCGGGTCACCAGCGCCGACGGGTCGGTCCATGACTTCGACCTGCAACGCTATTCCACCGATCTGCGGGACGATGTGGGTGCCACCACCTGGACCGATGCCGAGATCGCCTTCGACCAGGCCGCGGACGACCTGGCCCACGGTCGCCTGCACAACCGCTGAGGATTCAGGGACTCAGGGACGCAGGGTCCGGTCCAGGAAGCGCGCCGCGCGGTCGAACATCTCCTCCCAGTCCTGTTCCAGTTGCAGGGCGTGCCCCTCCCGCGGGAAGCCGAGCAGGTCCACGTCCCGGCCGCGACGGCGCAGGGCCGCTTCCATCTCCAGCGCCTGGGAATAGGGCACGGTATTGTCCCGCGCCCCGTGCACGATCAGCACCGGTGACCGCCACTGGTCGATCCATCCGGCGGCGGAGCTGGACCGGGCCAGTGCCCGGGCCGCCGGGTCGAGGCCGGGGCCGAAGCTGGTTTCGGAGAGGTCATAGACCCCGGAGATGACCACCCCCGCCCGGAACAGGTCGGAGTGACGGGCCAGGGCCAGGGCTGTCAGCCAGCCGCCCCAGCTGTCCCCCCAAAGGCCGATGCGCGTGGCGTCCACCTCGCTCGACCGTCCGGCCAGCCAGGCCCGCGCGGCCAGCACATCCAGATCCTCGCCGGCCCCGTTGCGGGCCACCCCGCGAATCCGCCGGAAATCCCGTCCCTGACCGGTACCGGAGCGGTAGTTCAGTTGCATCACCACATAGCCCCGCGCGGCCAGGGCCCGGTCCAGCCAGCCGAAACGGCTGTAGAAGGCGGAGGGTGCGGCGGCGGCGAAGGTCTGACGCTGCGGCCCCCCGTGCAGGAAGATCAGCGCCGGGTGCGGTCCTGGGCCGGGAGGATGGAAGACCTGGGCGTTGGTCACCACCCCGTCCGTGGCGGTCAGCTGGACGCTCTCCTCCCTCACGGCCGGGACGGGGTCCGGGGGCGGCGGCTCGGGGGACAGGACCCGATCGCCGGCCAGGATGCCCACGGTCTGTAACTGCGAGCTGGCCTGTCGCCAGATCAGCCGTCGGCCATGGTCGAAGGCCATGGGCTGGACGGCCACCCCGTCGTCCGGCGTGAGGGAAACGGCCGCGCTGGTCCGGCTGTCGATGCGGACCAGGCGGCGGCGGTCCATGCCCGTGCAGTTGTCGGACACCACCAGGCGGCCCTCGCTCATCAGGTCCGCATAGTCCACCTCGCAGCGGCCCGGCGTCAGGTCGGTGAGGGGGGCACCTGTCACGGGCAGGGCGTAGACGTGCTGCCAGCCCTCGTGTTCCGACAGCAGGGCCAGCCGGTGGTCGTCCAGCCACATCAAGGGGGCGGTGATGCGGGAGCGCCACTGGCGGGCAAAGCCGTCTGCCCCGTGAGAGCGCCACACCGGCCGGGGCGTCAGCTCCGTCACCGCCGCCTGCATCACGGTGAAGGGCGCGGGCGGGTCCTCGTCGAACTGGTTGGCGATGGCGTCATTGCTGGGGTCGATACGCAGGAAGGCCAGCTGCGTTCCGTCCGGTGACCAGCTGGGGGCCACGTCCAGCTGTCCCTGATGGTCGATCCAGCGCACTCCGCCGGCGACGGACCACAGCCCGATCCGCCGGGCCCGGCCGATGGGGGCCTCGAAGGCAAGGGCCCGGCCGTCCGGCGACCAGACGGGCGCGACGATGCCACCCGTCGCCACCTCTGCCGCCGCGGCGCGCATGGCCTCGCAATCGGTCCGCAGGGGCGCGGTCATCAACCGGCCGCCGCTGATCCACGCCACCCGGGTCCCGTCGGGGGACAGGGCCGGACGCCCGCCCTCGGCCAGGCGACAGGGCGGGCCCTCCGGCGGCAGCAGCCAGACCCCCCGGTCACCCAGTTGGCCCCGGCCCGGGGCATCGCCCACCCCGCCCCGGTCCCAGGCCAGCCAGCGTCCGTCCGCCGAGATCGACAGGGCCTCGATCGGCACGCCGTCATTGGCTTGCGATGCGCTCACCCGCTCCGGGCGATAGTCGGGCCCCTGGGCCACGAACAGCTCCGTGGCGGCCCCGTGCTGGTCGATCCACCCCACCCGGTCGGCATCCCGGGCCCCCACGGCCTCGGTGGTGTAGCGCCAGCCGTCGAAGACGCCCTGCGCCATCGCCGCCGGGGGCAGGCTGGCGCTGAAAAGGGCAAAAAGCTGGAGGGCGAGCTTTGCTGTCCGCATGGGCTCAGACTAGCATGGGCATGCGCGCCCCGCCGAGCCGGATTCCCCGCCGCCGGTGGACGCGCCCCGACTGCCCGTTGAAGCTCTGCCTTGAAGGTCCCCATGGAACCCCCCGTTCGCTGCAGCTGGCCCGGTCACGACCCCCTCTATTGCGACTATCACGACACCGAATGGGGGGTGCCGGAGTGGGACGACCGGGCCCTGTGGGAAAAGCTGATCCTGGACGGGTTCCAGGCCGGACTGTCCTGGATCACCATCCTGAAGAAGCGCGAGGCCTTCCGCGCCGCCTTCGACGGCTTTGATCCCGAGCGCGTGGCCCGCTATGGCGAGGCGGATGTGGCGCGCCTTCTGGGGGATGCCGGCATCGTGCGGAGCCGGGCCAAGATCGAGGCCGCCATCGGCAGCGCAAGGGCCTATCTGGACATGCGCGAGCGCGGCGAGGCCTTCGCCCCGTTCCTGTGGGACTTCGTCGACGGACGGCCGGTGCAGAATGCCTGGGCCTCGGTCCGGGAGGCACCGACCCAGACGCCCACCTCCGAAGCCATGGCCAAGGCCCTGAAGAGTCGGGGTTTTCGCTTCTGCGGTCCGGTGATCGTCTATGCCTTCATGCAGGCCACGGGCCTGGTGAACGACCATGTGACCTCCTGCTTCCGCTGGTCCGAGGTGCAGAGCCTGGGCGCGCGGAAGGCCGGGTCGTGACCCGCGCCCCGGGGCGAAAGGCGGCGGCCCCGGTCCTGGATGGTCGCCTGGAGGCCGGCTATCCCGGTCCGGTCTGCGGGGTGGACGAGGCCGGTCGCGGGCCCTGGGCCGGGCCGGTGACGGCCGCGGCGGTGATCCTCGATCCCCGGCGGATTCCGGTGGGCCTGAACGATTCCAAGGCGCTCACCGCCGCGGCCCGGGCGGCGCTGGAGGCGGAGATCCGCGCCACGGCCCTGGCCTTCGGCTTGGCCTTCGCCACTGTGGCCGAGATCGCCGACCTGAACATCCTCCAGGCCACGGGACTGGCCATGCGCCGGGCGGTGGACCAGCTCGCGCTGCGGCCCGTGACGGCCCTGATCGACGGCAACCGGGTGTTCGACCTTGGCTGTGCCGCCGAGGCGTTGGTGGGCGGCGACGGGCGCTGCGCCGCGATCGCGGCGGCCTCCATCCTGGCCAAGACCGCCCGGGACCGGCACATGGTGGCGCTGGACCGGACCTGGCCGGGCTACGGCTTTGCCGAGCACAAGGGCTATGGCGTGCCGGTCCATGCGGCAGCCCTGGACCAGCTGGGCCCGTGTCCGGAACACCGGATGAGCTATCGGGCGCTGCAGGCCCGTCTGGCGCGGCGGGTGGGCGCATGAGCGGACCGGTCAGCCGTCCCGCCGTGACCGATGTGGTACTGACCTGGCCGGCGCGCCTGCGGGGCCTGGTCCGCGGGTCCAGCGTGGCACTGGCGGTGATGGGGGCCGTGGTGGGGGCCCTGGCCGGCGTGATCGTCACCCTGATCGCCGCTACCGCCCAGTTGCTGCATGCCTTCAACTTCGGCATTCCCATCGACGTGCGCCTGTCCGCCGCGGACCGGATCGCGCCCTGGCGGGCCCTGGCCGCGCCGGTGTTCGGCGGGGTCCTGCTGGGGCTGATCGAGCTCTGGCGGCGGCGGGCCGGGGCGGGCCCCACCGCCGACCCGGTGGAGGCCAATGCCCTTCGCGGCGGGCGGATGTCCCTGCGCGACAGTGCGCTGGTGACCCTGCAGACCCTGATCTCCAACGGCTTCGGCGCGTCGGTGGGGCTGGAGGCCGGCTATACCCAGATCGGCTCCGGCCTCGCCTCGCGGCTGGGCATCTGGCTCAACCTGCGGCGGAGCGATCTGCGCATCATGGTCGGTTGCGGGGCCGCCGGGGCCATCGCGGCGGCCTTCGGGGCCCCGCTGACGGGGGCCTTCTATGCCTTCGAGCTGATCATCGGGGTCTATTCCCTGGCCAATGTGGCCGCGGTCATGGCCGGGTCCCTCGGCGGGTTCCTGGCGGCCCAGGCCCTGATCGGCGCGCCCTATTCCATCCACGCGCCGACGGTCGGCAATGTGCAGCCGATCCACTATGTGGTGCTGATGATCCTCGGCATCGGGGCCTGTGCGCTGGGCATCGCCACCATGCGCGCCGTGGCCCTGGTGGAAAAGGCCTTCGACCGCAGCCGCCTGCCGGTCTGGGTCCGTCCGGCGGTGGGGGGGCTGGGCATCGGCCTTCTGGCCCTGGTCACGCCCCAGGTCCTGGCCGCCGGGCACGGGGCCATGAAGCTGGACATGTCCCTCGATCTCACCGCCCGGCAACTGCTGTTCCTGGTGGTGCTGAAGCTCGTCGCCGCCCTGATCTCGCTGGGAGCGGGGTTCCGGGGCGGGCTGTTCTTCGCGTCCCTGTTCGTCGGCGCCCTGCTGGGACGGCTCTACGGCATCGTCGCGGTCCAGCTTCTGCCCAACCTCGCCATCGACCCAACGGCCTGCACCCTGACGGGCATGGGGGTGTTCGCCGTGGCCGTGGTCGGCGGGCCGCTGACCATGTCCTTCCTGGTACTGGAAACCACCGGCGACTACAGCCTGACCGGGGCGGTGCTGGCGGCCTGCGTGGCCACCAGCCTGACGGTGCGGGAGGCCTTCGGCTATTCCTTCTCCACCTGGCGGCTGCACCTGCGGGGAGAGAGCATCCGCTCGGCGGCCGATGTGGGCTGGATGCGGAGCCTGACGGTCGGTCGGCTGATGCGGCGCGATCCGGCGACCCTGAGCGCCGACGCCACGGTGGCGGAGTTCCGACACGCCTATCCCCTGGGGTCGCGGCACATGGTGATCCTCAGCCATGCCGACGGCACCTATGCCGGGCTCGTGCCCACGGCGGAGGCCCATGCGCCGGAGCTGGACGCCGATGCCGCGACCCGGCTGGTGCGGACCCTGGCCCGCTGGCGGACGGCGGTGCTGACGCCCGCCATGGGGGTGAAGGAGGCCATGGCCCTGTTCGACCGGGCGGAGGCCGAGTCCCTGTGCGTCGTGGCCGATGCCGGGTCCCGGCAGGTAGTGGGGGTGCTGACCGAGAGCTATGCCAGCCGCCGCTATGCGGAGGAACTGGACAAGGCGAACCGCAGCCTGACCGGGGAGGACGGCTAGGCGGGGTCCCGGCCGCTCGCGTCCAGCCAGTCGAGGACCCCCTCCGCGGCCGCCACACCCGTCGCCAGGGTCGCCTGCAGCAGATAGCCGCCCGTCGGGGCTTCCCAGTCCAGCATCTCGCCTGCGCAGAACATGCCGGGCCGGGCGGTGAGCATTAACCGCTCGTCCAGCTCCGACCACCTGACCCCGCCGGCGGAGGAAATGGCGCGATCCAGGGGCTGCAGCCCCGTGACCGGCAGGCACACGCCCTTCAGCGCGGTGGCGAGAGCCGCAGGCGTGGCGGGGAGGGTGGCCAGATGCTCCCGCAGCAGGGGTACGGTGAGCGGCGGAAGGCTGACGGCCTTGCGCAGCCGGTTGGACAGGGACTGGTGGGCCGGGGTCTCCAGGATACGGGCGGCCAGGGCGTCTGCCTTGAGATCGGGACGCAGGTCGATCCACAGGCGGGGATTCGGGTCCCGGGCCAGTGCCGCCCTCAGGGCCGGACCCAGGGCATAGATGGCCCCGCCCTCGAGCCCGTACCGGGTGATCACGGCCTCGCCCCGGACCCGCTGGTTGCCGACGGTGAAGGCGCAGCCCTTCAGGGGCACGCCTGCGAACCGGGCGAGGAAGGTCTCGCTCCAGGCGATGTCCACGCCCACATTGGCGGCGGTGAAGGGGGTCACCGCGATGCCGTCCTGCGCCAGGATCGACGCAACACTGCCGTCGGAGCCCAGGCGTGGCCAGCTGGCCCCGCCGCCGGCCAGGACCACGGCATCGGCCGTCTCCCGGGACAGGGTGCCGTCCGCCGCCCGGAACCGCAGGGTCCCGTCCGCGTCCCAGCCGAGGAAGGTGGAACGGGTGCGGAAGACCACCTTCTGTGCGGCGAGCCGCCCCAGCCAGGCCCGCAGGAGCGGGGAGGCCTTCATGGCCTTCGGGAAGATCCGCTCCGACGGGCCGGTGAAGGTGGGCTGTCCCAGCGCCTCCGACCACTGGATCAGGGCGTCCCGGTCAAAGCGGGCCAGGATCGGCTTCAGCCGGTCCTCGGCGGTGCCGTAGCGGGTGGTGAACCGCTCCCAGGGCTCCGCATGGGTGAGGTTCAGTCCCCCCCGGCCCGCCATCAGCAGCTTGCGGCCCAGGGACGGCATCTTCTCGTGCAGGGTGACGGCGCAGCCTGCGCGGCTGAGCCGGTCGGCGGCCATCAGGCCCGCCGGTCCGCCGCCGACAACGATGATGTGGGTCATGCCTCGACGACCTTTGCGAGAGCCAGGAAGCCGTCGACGGGGATGGTCTCGGCGCGGGCGTCCGCATCGATCCCGGCCGCTTCGCACAGGGCCGCGCCGCCCAGCGCCTTCAGGCTGGAGCGCAGCATCTTGCGCCTCTGGCCGAAGGCATGGGCCGTCACCGTCTCCAGCGCCGCGAGCCGGGCGGCGGAGGGGCGGTCCTGTGTCCGCAGCACCAGCTCGGCCACGGCCGAATCGACCTTCGGCGGGGGGGTGAAGGCCCGGGCGGGCAGGGTCATGGCGATCCGGGTCTCGGCCACGGCCTGGGCAATCACCGACAGGCGGCCATAGGCGTCCGAGCCGACGGGAGCGGCGATGCGCAGGGCGACCTCCTTCTGGAACATCAGGTGCATGGCGACAGGGCGCAGGGGACCGGTCAGCCACTTGATCAGCAGGGTCGTGCCCACATTGTAGGGCAGGTTGGAGATCACCCGGGGCACGAGGCCCGGCGCATGGGCGGCGATCAGGGCCGTCTCGTCCACGGTCAGGGCATCGGCCTCGATCAGGGTCAGGCGTCCGGGGGCCGCCGCCGCCAGGTCGTGGAGCAGGGGCAGGAAGCGGGGATCCTTCTCCACCGCGATCACATGGGCGGCGTCGCTTTCCAGCAGCGCCCGGGTCAGGCCGCCGGGGCCAGGGCCCACCTCGATCACCACGGACCCGGCCAGGGGGGCGGCCAGGCGGGCGATCTTGCGGGTGACGTTCAGGTCCAGCAGGAAGTGCTGGCCGAAGCTCTTCCGCGCCAGCAGACCCTCGGCCGCCAGCACCTCCCGCAGGGGGGGCAGGTCCGCGAGGCCGGTCATGCGGCGGCCAGGCCGCGTCGGTCAGCGGTCTCGTCCGCCAGTCGCAGGGCGGCGATCAGGCTGTCCGGTCGGGCAAGGCCCCGGCCGGCAATGTCGTAGCCGACCCCGTGGTCGGGAGAGGTGCGGATGATCGGCAGTCCGAGGGTCACATTCACCCCGCCCCAGAAGTCCAGGGTCTTCACCGGGATCAGGGCCTGATCGTGGTACTGGCAGATCACCGCATCGTACCGCGCCCGGGCCTCGGCATGGAACAGGCTGTCGGAGGGCTGGGCGTCGGTGCAGTCGATGCCGAGGCCCCTCAGGCGCTCGGCGGCGGGGTTGATCACCTCGATCTCCTCCCGGCCCAGGGTTCCGCTCTCCCCCGCATGGGGATTGAGCCCGGCCATGGCCAGCCGCGGGCGGGGGATGCCGAAATCCCGCCGCAGGGCCCCGGCCGTGACCTCGCCCACCTCGACGATCCGGTCGACGGACAGGGCCGGGGGAACGGCGGACAGGGGGGTGTGGATGGTGACCAGGGCGACCCTGAGATCGGCGGCCGTCAGCATCATCACCGGGCCGCGGCGACCGGGAACGGGCAGGTCGGAGGTCAGGTCCGCCAGGTATTCCGTGTGTCCCGGAAAACGGAAGCCCGCGGCATAGAGCGGGGCCTTGGCGATGGGGGCGGTGACCAGGCCGCGGGCCGCCCCGGTCCGGCACAGGTCGACCCCCGTCTCGATCCACCTCAGCACCGCCGATGCGTGGGCCGGATCGGATCGCCCGGCGATCACCGGGGCCCCGACCGGGTGGTTCAGAACCGGCAGGGCGTCGGCAAAGACGGCGGCGGCACCGGACGGGTCTGCAATCCGGGCGACGGGACAGCCGGTCGCGGCCAGAAGCGCCTCGTCGCCCAGCACGGCGAAGACCGGGCCGGTCGTGCGCAGGGCGCGCCAGGCGGCAGACACGATCTCCGGTCCGATGCCGGCCGGATCGCCGAGGCTCAGCGCCAGCGGCGGGTGAACGCTCATCGCGCCTCGATGGTGGCCGAGTTGTGCAGGTCGCGCAGGAAGCGCTTGGACAGCATGCTGAGTTCCTCGCCGTAGAGACGGTTCTCGATCTCCGTCCGGGTCGGCTCGTGGGCTCCGCCCTGGCGCTTGCTGCACACCGCCACCAGGTGCAGGCCCTGGCTGGTGTGGATCACGGGCGTCAGCTGGCCGGGCTTCAGGGGCAGCACCGCCTCGCCGAAGGTCGGCGCCAGTTCCTTGATGTCCACCTCGCCGGTCTCTCCGGCCTTCAGTCCGCCGACCTTGGCGGCCTGGGCCTCGAGGTCATCGCAACCCTTCAGCTTGGTGGACAGGGCTTCCAGCCGGGCCTTGGCCGCCTCGACCTGGTCGGCCGGGGCACCGGGGGCCAGGGGGAACAGGGCCTGCTTGAGGTTGATCATGGTGGAGGAGGATCCCGCCCGGCGGTCGCGCAGGAGCAGGATGTAGACGCCCTCCGGTGTCTCGATGGGCTGGGACAGCTGGCCCGGCGACATGCCTTCCAGCGCGGCCTGCAGCGGAGGGGCGATGTCGCCGGTCACCATCCAGCCCTCGTCCCCGCCCTGGGCGGCAGACGCGGCGGAGGAGAACTGGCGGGCCACGGCGGGGAAGGGGGCCCCCTGCTGCAGCTGTTCGATCAGCTGCTTCGCACCGCTCAGGGCGACGTCCGCCCCGCCGACCCGCTGGGAGTCCAGGAAGATCTCGCTCACCAGGAACTGGGGCTTGGCAGCGGCGGCGTTGATGCGCGTCAGGCTGGCCCGGATCTGCTCGTCGCCGATGCGGATCGAGCTGCCGAAGCGCCCGCCCATGTAACGGCGCCAGGCGACCTGGGCGCGGATCTGGTCGCGCAGGGTGTTGATGCTGACACCGGCATTGGCGAGCTGCTGGGCCAGCTGCTCGAGGCGCATGTTGTTGCTGCGGGCGAGGTCGTTCAGCTCTTCGTCGACCTCCTTGTCCGTCGGCTCGATCGTCATCTTCTGCTTGGTCTGGATCCGGCGGATCTCCTGCAGCTGCAGCCGCTCGTCGATCATTCCGCGCAGGGCTTCCCGTTGGAGCTGGGGCGCGTTCTGCTCCGTCGGCTGGACGCCGGACGTGACGATGAGCAGCAGCATGCGCTGCTGCAGGTCGTAGGTGGAGATGACCTCGTCATTGACCGTGGCGGCCACATGGGCGGTGAAGGCCAGCGGATTGCGGCCCTGCGCGGCCTTGGCCGCCGGAGTGGCGGAGGGGACTGGCGTGGTGGCCGACGCGGGTGCGGGGGCGGGCTGGGCCGCCGAAGGCCCGAACGGCACCGTCGCCAGGACCGTCGCAAGAACGGGCGCGACGACGGCAAAACGCGACAAATGCATGTGTCTGATCCTGTAGCGACCGAGGACGCCTCTAGCGATAATCATTGCGATGCGCCCCGATGGCAGGTGTATCGCCGAATGTGACGATACTTAGGCGGATGCCGATGCCGTCCGAGGCAACGACCTTCGCACCGAGACCCCGATAGATCTCGTTGTGGTGATAAAGCCAGTCCACGCGAATGCAATCATCTTGATAGAAGACGCCGATCTGGGCCTGGGGAAACACCCGTGTCCGCATGTCCCGGGTGGCGTTGACGTCCACCCCGATGTTGCGGGTGAGGGACATCGTCCCCGAGGCCGACATGTCCTCCAACCGTCCGATCAGGGAGCGGTAGACGATCTGGGGTGTCGCCCCGGGTGGCGCGACGTTGGTCGCCAGATAGGTCAGGCCCGAGGTGTTGTAGTCATAGCGGAACGACCCGGACAGCGGGCCGAAGCCGGCATTCACCCCGATCTCGTTGCGCTGGAGGGTGAGCGAACTGCGGTCGAGGCGGGTGCGGTTGAACAGCACCAGGTTCGGCATCGGCTGGACGGACACATAGGTGATCCAGTCCGAGGCGGTGTTCCGCAGGCCCGAGGTCGGGGAGAACAGGGGCTGGACATCGGTATGGTAGGCCCGTCCCACCAGCAGGGTCGCCTTGCGGCCGCCGTCGAGATTGACCGTGGCCCGCCCGGCCAGGTTCAGCCGCCCGCCGCCCTCGTAGAGGTCATAGCCGGGGAAGCGGTCGATGGAGAAAAGGTTGCTCTCGTCGAACTCGAAGGCGGTCGAGTCCTCGTTGGGGATGTTCGGGTCGAGCTTTGCCTTGGGCGAGACGGCGATCTGGGCCAGGGGTTCCAGGATGATCGAGCCCGTCTGCCCGACCGGCCGGATCAGCGGATAGCTGAAGTCGGCGCCGGTGGTGAGCAGGCTGCGGTCGCTGTTGGACTTGGCCGCGCCGAGATCGGTCTGGGTGCCGTCCGTGGCCACCCGGACCAGGCGGGCATCATCGATGGCATAGGTGTCGACCCGTCCCTCGACAAAGGGATCGACTCGCAGGCCCACCGGCAGGATGAAGCTGCGCCGCCAGTTGGCATTGAGGCTGGCGCGGGTGCTGCTGGAATAGCTGAGGCCGGTCAGGGCAGTCGAGGACGCCAGGGCGGAGCCCGCGGCAACCGGACCGCTCTGCTGCACGCCCGCCGGATCGACGACCGCGACCACCGGGTTCAGGTTGGCCGAGCCTGCGACCGCCGAGTTGAGGTCGGAGCGCTGCAGCGAGACGGCGCTGCCGGTCACTTCCAGCCGTCCGCCCAGCAGCCAGCGGTCGAATCGTCCCTCGATCAGCGGCGCGACGGTGGGGAAGGTCGACTGGCTTTCGAAGGCCGGCGTGTAGTAGGTCGCGCCGTTCACCGTCAGCACCTTGCCGTTCACGGTCACGGTGGTGGCCCCGACAGCGCGCAGGCTCTCGAAGCTGGCGAGGCTCACGGACAGGAACGAATGATCGTCCTCCCGCTGGGTGTAGAGCTGGGACAGCAGCCGGGCCGTGTCGGCCCCCAGGGGCCCGCGGTCGGAATAGACCTCCCGGATGGTGTAGCGGTTGAACAGGGTGGGATCGCTCACCCGCTCGACGCCGAAGCCCCACTTCCAGGTCTTGTCGAGGTCGAAGGCCCCGCTGCCCAGGATGTAGCTGCGGGAGCTTTCGTCCCCATACTTGATGTTGTTGTCGAACTTGCGCTCGTAGGAATAGCCGGCGCGGATGTCGACGGTGCCGGAGTAGAACCGCTCCCGGAAGTGCAGGTTCAAGAACGGGTTGACCGTGGTGTTGAACTGGGGCGAGACGGTCAGGTCCGCCGAGGGGGACAGGACCCAGAGATAGGGCTGCTCGTAGGACAGGCCCCGCTTGTTGTTGACGCTGATCCGCGGTGTCAGCAGGCCCGAGCGCCGCTCCGCCGCCGGATCCGGATGCCAGAAGATGGGGGCGTAGAACACCGGCACGCCGAACACGCGGATGACCGCGTTTCGGTAATAGACCACCTGCCGTTCATGGTCCTGCAGGATCCGCGTGGCCTGGATGGAGAAGGTCGGCACCTTGGTGCTGCCGTCGGCCCGGCAGGTCTGGCACGGGGTCAGGATGCCGTGGTTCAGCTCCAGCACGTTCTCGTTGCGGCGGATGGCGGCACCGGCGGTGACGGTGACGTTATTCTCCAGCCGGGCGGAGAAGGCCAGGGCCACGCCGGCATTCATCTCGTCGTCCAGGTCCATGTCCTGGGCGAACTGCTGGGTGTTGTCCGGATTGATGATGACCACGTCGCCGCTGGCGTGGCTGGCACCGGTATTGGCGTCGTAGACGATCTTGCGGGCCCGGACGATCCGGCCCTGATAGCGGGCCTCCGCATGGCCGACGGCGGTGATGACCTTGCGGTCCTGGTCGTCGATCAGCTGATCGGCTTCGAGATAGACGTCCTTGGGGCCAAGGCCGTCATCGGGCAGGGGCGGCGGCGGCGGGCGCGGCGCGCGATGGCTGGCCTTGTCGGGCTTGGACGCCAGGGCGACGGACGGGGCCAGGCCGAGGACCAGCGCGCTGACCAGCAGGAACAATGATCGCTGGGTGCTGGCCGCCAAGTCCGGAAGTCCTTTCGTCACGATGCGATCGGCCCGTCCGCGCCGCGCGGACCGACCGTGATGAGCGCTGGGTGCCGCGTCAACCATCTTCGGTGTAGCAGAGCAGGGTGAAGCCGGACAACAGGGCCAGGAGCGGCGGGGTCAGGGCCGCGAAGAAGGCTGGGATCACGTCGGCGCGCCCGAGGGAATTGCACAGCTGATTCAGGAAGAAGATGGCAAATCCCAAGGCTGCGCCTGAAGCGGCCAGGCGGGCGAGTCCCCCCAGCCGGACCAGCCGCAGGGAGAAGGCGGCGGCCAGCACCGCCATGCCGGCGAACATGAACGGCGTGGCCAGCAGCTGGTCGAACTGCAGCCGGTAGGCCGTGGCGGAGAACCCCGCCCGCTCGGTCCGGGAAATGACCTCCGGCAGGGACCAGAAGGGCACCGCGGCCGGGGCGGCAAAACGCTCCAGCGCCGTGCGCTCGTCCAGGGTCGAGGGAAGGGAATAGGAGCCGTACTGCTCCGACTGGGCCCCGGGCTCGGCGGAGCGGGCACCTGACAAAAGCCACTGGCCCGCCTTCAGCACGGCCTCCCGGGCTTCCACCCGCTGGCGGAAGTCCAGGTGCCCGTCCGGACGGACCGCATAGCGGAACAGCGACACGTCCAGCAGGCGGATGCCGACACCGGGTGCCCGGGACCTGGCCCGGATGATCACCTGGGTCCGCCCGTCCCCCTGCCGCAGCCAGATCGGCCGGTGCAGGTCCCCCAGATAATTGTCCATCAGCGCCGATTCCCGACGCTGGAACTCCGCGTTCAGGGCCGAGGCGATGGGGTTCAGGGCCAGCACGGTGGCGATGCCGATGCACAGGGCCGCCAGGGCCGCCGGGAAGGTGAAACGCCAGGCCGAGACCCCTGCGGCGCGCATGGCGATCAGCTCCGACCGCCGGTTCAGGTTGCCATAGGCGGCCATGACCCCGAACAGGATGGCGAAGGGTACCAGCAGCAGCACGATGGACGGGCTCTGCAGCAGGGTCATGACGAAGATGTCCGCCGTCGTGACGTCCTTGGCCCGGCCCCCGACCGTGCGGGAGATCTCCACGAAGTTCACCAGCATGATCATGGCGCTGATCACGCCCACGGCACCGGCCATGCCACCCAGGGCGTGGGTCAGCACATAGCGCTCGAGCCGGGTGAAACGTGGCCGCCACCGGGCGGGGACCTGCAGGGGGAGGGCGGTCATGGGCGCGCCCCCGCAGAGGCCGTCAGGGGCGTCAGGGCGATCGGCGCATAGGCGCGGCGGGGCGTGCCGTAGAGCCGGATGCAGACGAACACGATGGGCGCGATCGGCAGGGCGTACTGCAGGATGTTGAGCGCCGGCACATGGGCGCTGGCCGACTGCATGGCAAAGCCGAGAATCCGCACCACCCCGGCCGTTGCCGCCACCAGTACGATTCGCCGGGTATAGCCGACCCGGCTGAACGAGCCGCCCAGCACTCCGTAGAGAGCCAGTGCCATGAAGGTGATCGTGTAGATGGGAGAGGAGATGCGGTAATGCCCTTCCGCCAGCAGGCTCTTCCGCCCCCTCCGGTCCCAGATGTTGCTGGTGTCGGGATAGATCAGCTCGTGCAGGAAGCGGTCGGAGGTCTTGTAGACCACCTTCTCGTCGGTCTGGAGATAGGTCGACAGGTCGAAGACGTACTCCTCGAACAGGACGAAGTTCAGCACGCCCTTGGAGTTGAACTGCTGGTTCGACCCGTTCCGCAGGATCATCACCGGCTGGTCGTTGCGCGACGTCACCAGGCCCCGGTCGGCGGTGAAGGTGGAGGACTCTCCGTTCGGCTTGTCCTCGTGGATGAAGACATTCTTCAGAAGCCCTTCGGAATCAACGCTCTGGGCATAGACCGTGAGACCTGCAGCCGGGGAGTTGAACTCGCCCTCCCGGATCAGGCTGGCGGCCAGATCGGTTTTCACCCGGAACAGTTCGTCCCGCAGGCCGCGCATGGCCAGGGGCTGGATCCACAGATTGACCACCAGGGTCAGGAGGGCCGCCATCACCGCCAGCCGGAAGGCGGGCGCGGTGACCTGCCAGCGGCTCATCCCGCCGGCATAGCACACCACGATCTCCTGCTCCGTGTGCAGGCGGTTCAGGGTGATCAGCGTGGCCACGAACACGGCGACGGGCAGCACCATGGCCAGCATCTGCGGCAGGGTGAGCGCGACCACCTTGGCAAAGACCAGCAGTCCCTGCTTCTGGCCCACCAGGATGTCGAGGAACACCAGGGTCTGGCTGAGGGTCAGCACCGCCACCAGGGCACCGGTCGCGGCCATGGACGGGCCGAGCAGCTGCCGGAACAGGTATCGGTCGATCAGGCGCATGGGGCGGACGGGCTCATCAACGGAACGCCTGGAACCTTCAGCAGAGGGCAGTGACCGGGCGGGCCCGGTTCGGAAAGGCCTCGACCGTCCGCAGGCAGACGGCCGGACAGGCGGCGGTCGTCACGCCGTCGGGCCGGAAGCCGGTCGCGAACAGGGTGAACAGGCACTGCTTCTACAGGGGCCCGGGCGTGGTGCCAACAGATGCGCACCGCATTTCCGGCGGGATTCCGCGCCCGGGACGGGGGACCCGGTCAGTCCGGGGCGGCGACCGCGGCCAGACGTGGACGGAACCACAGGGCCGCCACCAGCATCAGGACCAGACCCACCGCGGCCACGGCATAGGACAGCAGGATCAGGAAATCGACCCAGGACAGGGACAGGTCCATGAAGTTGCGGACCACCAAAAGGACCACGGACCCCGCATATCCGAACGAGTCGGACAGATACATCAGGAACCCCGCCGTTCCGGTGCGTCCGCTGGCCGCGATGAAGCGATCGAACAGGATGGCATTGAAGGGCGTGTAGCTCAGATAGAGTCCGGCCCCCAGGGTGACCATCCAGGTGACGGGGCCGATCAGATGGGCCTGGAACAGGGCCGACGCCGCCCCCGCGATGCCGAACCCGGCGGCGATCAGCAGCAGGTTGGCCATGAAGGCCCGGCGGTTGTCCCGGATGAACATGAGGAGGGACAGGGTGGCCAGCACCACCACAGCCACCGGCAGCTCCGACAGGGCGAAGATCTCCGCGTTTCCGCCAAGGCCCAGTCCGGTCCAGATCTCCGCCGCGAAATTGTCCCGGAAGTCCCGCAGCAGGGTCAGGCCGACAAAGGCCACGATCAGGGCGCACAGCCCCGGCGCATAGGCCCGGAACATGGACCGGCGCGCGGCCCCGTCCATGGGGGTGCGGGCCACCCGCAGCTGCTTGTCCGCGGCCGACGGCGGCGGCATGGCCACCAGCCCCAGCACGCAGACGACCAGCAGGGGCACGAACAGCAGACCCGTGACCGCCGGCATCCCGTACTCATTGGCCCAGCCCGCCAGCATCACCGCCTTGCCGGCCGACTTCACCACGCCGGACGAGACGATGAAGCTGGTGCACAGGATCGCGCCCAGCACCTCCGACTCCCGGCGCCCCTCCAGGAAGCCGAACACCAGGCCCCAGATCATGCCCAGGCTGAGGCCGTTCAGCAGCATGAAGCCGATGTTCCACGGGGGAGGGACCAGCGCAAAGCCCACCAGGGCCAGCTCGGCGGCCCCGATCAGCAGGAGGATGTAGAGGGCGCGACGCTCCGGGGGCGTTTCGGACACGACCTTCACCCCGGCCACCTTGGCCAGGGCATAACCCAGCACCTGGGTGATCACGAGGGCGATCTTGTAGTTGATCCAGTAGGGGCCGGACTGGACATAGCTCGCCACCGTGAACGGCTTGCGGAAGGCGTACATGGCGAAGTAGGCCCCGAAGGCCATGAGCCCGCCATACAGGGCGAAGACCGGGCGCGGAGCCCGTTCCAGCAGGGCGCGGACGGTGCCGAGCAGGCTCCGGGTCGGTGCAAGGGGGATCGAGGTCACGAGGCCGTTCCCGCAGGGCGGTCCGCACAGGGTGGGCAGGGCATCTCGGCATCCTTCCGGCTGGCCGGGTCGCGAGGCGATCGAACGACCGGATCCCTGCGGGCCTAACCTCGGCGGATGACAGGCCCGATACCGTGGGATGAAGGATTTGCGACCCCTGTGCGGAGGCGCGCAGCAGTGCACGGATCGGCACCGCGACTGTCACAGGACTGTCGGAAGGAATTCGCCAGACCGAGACATATCCATCATGCCGCCGTCACCGGGACGGGCCAGACAGGCGAACGCAGGAGTGGGACCGCCTCGGGTGTGTCCTCGCCTGCCGTCCGCAGGATTCGTGCGGCAGGGGCCATCGGGGCCGCCCTGCGCACGGGACCTGCCTTGCAGCCTCGGGGGAATACATCGTGAAATCCAGATACCTGGTGTCCTGTGCCGTCGTCGCCATCGCGACCGCCACGGCCGGAATGGCGACCGCGGCAGAGACTGCCGCCGCCGCCGCTGCGGCGAATGCGCCTGTGGCGGTAGAGGAGGTCATCGTCACCGCCAACCGCCGGGACGAGTCGGCCCAGAAGGTCGCCTCCACCATCCAGGCCTTCTCCGGCGAGTCCCTCACCAAGCTGAACGTCAGCGACCTGAACGAGCTGCTGCGCTTCACGCCGAACGTGACCATCGCGTCCAACGGCCCCGGTCAGGGCAACATCTTCATGCGCGGCATGAGCACGGGCTCGGCCGGCAACCAGTCCAGCGCCACGGTGGGCAACTTCCCCAATGTCGGCATCTATCTCGATGATCAGTCGATGCAGTTCCCGAGCCGCAACGTCGACATCTTCGTGGTCGACATGCAGCGCGTGGAAGTCCTCGAAGGTCCGCAGGGCACGCTGTTCGGCGGCGGGGCGGAAGCCGGCGCGCTTCGCTACATCACCAACAAGCCGAAACTGGGTGTGACCGAGGGCAAGTTCGATGCCTCCTACGGCTATACCGAAGGGGGTGACACCAACAACGGCTTCAGCGCCATGCTGAACGTGCCCCTCGGCGAGAAGCTGGCCATCCGCGGCGTCGTCTACAGCGACCACCAGGGCGGCTACATCGACAATGTGCCGAGCACCTTCACCCACAACAAGTACGACGCCGCCGGCAACCCGGCCGTCAACTGCCCCACCGCCACCGTCGGCGGCACCGCGAACTGCATCATCGGCAACAACTACGCCCTGGCGTCAAGCAACCAGAACCCGCTGGACCACGACGGCGCGCGCCTGTCCCTGCTGTGGGACATCGCGCCGGACTGGGACCTGCTGATCTCGGAGTCGGTCCAGAACCTCAATGCGCAGGGAACATCCTTCCAGTACGGGGTGGGCTCGGACCAGCAGACCCTGAAACCGCTGCAGACCACCGTCTTCTCCCCCATGTATGATCGGGACGGCTTCGAGAGCACGGCCTGGACCCTGAACGGCAAGGTCGGGGACTACAAGGTCGTCTACACCGGCTCCTACATGGACCGTCACCTGCGCCAGCAGTCGGACTACACGAACTATTCGCGCACGGGTTCAGGCCAGTACTATTCCTGCGCCGACGGTGCCGCCGGCATCGGCAAGGCCTCCCTGCCCACCACCTGCTACTCGCCCGTCACCAGCTGGAACGACAAGGTCCGGAACACGCACCTCAGCAACGAGTTCCGCATCAGCACGCCGGACACCTGGCGTCTGCGCGGCGTCGGCGGCGTGTTCTTCGAACAGTTCCGCATCTATGACGTGATGAACTTCAACTACGTCACCATCCCGAACTGCAACCAGGGCAACAACCTGGCCATCGCCAATGCGGGCGGCGCCACCTGCGTCGGCAGCCTGGAGACGGCACCGGGCACCGTGGCCAACCAGCCCGGCGTCCGTGGTCCGACCACGGGCTTCGGCGAGGACACCCGCCGCGGCTATGACCAGACCGCCTTCTTCGGCCAGCTGGACTACGACATCATCCCCAAGATGCTGACCGTGTCCGCCGGCACCCGTCACTACGAGTATGACGAGACCGAAGACGGCTCCGTCTATGCGACGGGAACGAGCTGCGCCGACGTGCTGGTCTGCACCGGTGCGACGCCGATCGGCACGGGGCCGGGCAAGCCGAACCCGTCCGGGCACATCAGCACCAAGTTCTCGGGCTTCAAGAGCCGCTTCGGCCTGCAGTACAAGCCCAATGACGACACCATGTTCTACTACACCTATTCCGAGGGCTTCCGGCCGGGCGGCTTCAGCCGGACCTCCCGCGCCGTCGCGCCGCTGACCACCGTCAAGTCGACGGCCCAGCTGATCACGCCGCTCTCCTATTCGCCGGACACCCTGCGGAACAACGAGATCGGCATGAAGTCGGAGATGTTCGAGCATCGCCTGCAGCTCAACATCACGGCCTACTACATGAAGTGGAGCGACACGCAGTTCGGTCTCTATGACCCCTGCTGCCTCGGCAACACGACCTTCCTGCTGAACGGGCCGAGCTACATCATCCGGGGCCTGGAAGCCCAGTTCAACGCCCGCGTCACCCAGGGCCTGAGCATCCAGGGGTCGGCCACCTACAACGAGAACCGGCAGGCCAACTCGCCGATCCTGGCCGACAACGTGGCGGGGTCGCCGAACTTCGGCAAGCAGATCACGATCGTGAAGAACGCCCCGTTCTTCAATCCCTTCGGCAACAAGGGCGGTGTGTCGGCCTTCTCGCCGCAACTGCAGGCCAACCTGCGGACCCGCTACGACTGGACGGTCGGCGACTACCGGGCTTTTGCCAGCCTGGACGGCAACTATACCAGCCACCAGTACAACGAGCCGGCGAGCTATGTGTCGGGGAACGATCCGTCGCAGATCCCCGTGCCGAACACGACGATCCTGCGCTATCGCCTGGCGCCCTATGCGACCCTGGGCGGTGCCATCGGGGCCTCGAAGGACAACTGGACCTTCCAGCTGTTCGGGTCGAACCTGCTGAACTCCCACGCCTCGACCTTCACGTCGACGGCGCAGTTCATCAAGGCCGAGGTTCCGCTGCGGCCGCGGGTCATCGGCGTGAAGGTGTCCGAGAGCTTCTGATCGGGGTCACCTGACCGGAAATCAGTGCTATGGGCGGGCAGAGATGCCCGCCCGATTTTTTTGTCCTCCCACCCCACGTGCCGCCCTCATGACTGACCTGCCCCCAGACGCCCGGGACCTCGACCGGCTGAGCCGGCTCCAGCGGGAGGGTCGCCACGCCGAGGTGCTGACCGGCGCTGCGGCGCTGCAGGGGGGCCGGGGCAACCACCGCGACCTCCTGCTGCTCACCACCATCAGCCAGCGGCACATGGGAGATGTCGAAGCGGCGCTCGAGACCCTGGCCCGGCTTGAGCAAACCAGCCCGCAATACAGCCGCCTGCACGAGGAGCGCGGCATGTGCTTCGTCGCCCGGCGCGATGCGGACCGGGCGATCCAGTCCCTTCTGAAGGCCGTTCATCTCAATGCGGCCCTGCCGGCCAGCTGGAAGATGCTGAACGGCCTCTACCGGATGACCGGGGATGCCGACAACGCGGCCCTGGCGGCGCAGCATGTGGCCGTGCTGGCCGCGCTGCCCCCTGAGGTCGTCGCCGCCACGTCCCTGTTCCACGACGGGGATCTCCAGGCCGCAGAACGGATCATCCGTGCCTGGCTGCTCGAGCACGGGGACCATCCCGAGGCCATGCGCCTGCTGGCGCGGATCGGCCTCGCCCACGACGTGCTCGACGATGCGGAGACCCTGCTGGCCGGCGTGCTGCGTCTGGAGCCCGACTACCGGCTGGCGCGCTATGAATACGCCCAGACCCTGATCAAGCGGCAGAAGTTCGTGCTGGCCCGACCGGAGGTGGAGCGACTGCTGGCACTCGACCCCGGAAATGTCGACTACAAGGTCCTGTCCGCCACCCTCGAGGTGGGCGTCGGGCACCACGAGGCGGCGATCGGCATCTATCGCGAGGTGCTGGCGGAGCACCCGGATGCGTCGGGGGTGCATCTGTGGCTGGGTCATGCCCTGAAGACCGTCGGGCAGGTGCCGGAAGCCATCGACGCCTATCGCGCGGCCGCAGCGGCCCGCCCGGACTTCGGTGATGCCTACTGGAGCCTCGCCAATCTCAAGATGTACCGGTTCACCGACGAGGAGCTGGGCCGCATGCGCGCCCAGGAAGCCTCGCCCGGCATCGCGCCGGAGGACCGCTGGCACCTGTGCTTTGCCCTGGGCAAGGCGCTGGAGGACCGGGGGGAATTTGCGGAGTCCTGGGCCTGTTACGAGCGTGGCAACAGCCTGAAACTGCAGGACAGCACCTACAGGCCCGAATCCATGGAGGCCAATACCGCCGGGCAGGTCCGGGTCTGCACGCCCGCCTTCTTCGAGGACCGCAAGGGGTGGGGCGATCCCAGGCCCGATCCGATCTTCATCGTCGGCCTCACCCGCGCCGGATCGACCCTGCTGGAACAGATCCTGGCCTCCCATTCCCAGGTGGAGGGCACCCACGAACTGGCCGACATCCAGCGCATCGTGCTGGGGGTGCAGGGCACCGACGGGCAGGGGGCACCGGTTCTCTATCCCAGCGCGCTGGAATTGCTGACCGCGCAGGACTGCCTGGCGCTCGGCGGAAAATATCTGTCCGACACCCGGCTCTACCGGTCGGAACGGCCTTATTTCGTCGACAAGATGCCCAACAATTTCCGGCACATCGGGCTCATTCATCTGATGCTGCCCAATGCGAGGATCATCGACGCCCGGCGCGAGCCCATGTCCTGCTGCTTCAGCAATCTCAAGCAGCTGTTCGCCCAGGGGCAGGAGTTCAGCTACGGCGTGGAGAACATCGCCCGCTACTACCGCACCTATCTCGACCTGATGGAGCACTGGGACCGGGTGCTGCCCGGCCGGGTGCTGCGGATGCAGCACGAGGACGTGGTGGAGGACCTGGAGGGCAGCGTGCGGCGACTGCTGGACTACTGCCAGCTGCCCTTCGAACCGGCCTGCCTCGATTTCCACAAGACCCGCCGCAGCGTGCGCACGCCCAGTTCCGAGCAGGTCCGCCGGCCGATCTTCCGCGACGGACTGGAGCAGTGGCGGGGATTCGAGCCCTGGCTGGAACCCCTGCGGGAGGCCCTGGGCGACGCCCTCGTCCGGTATCGCTGAGCCCCATCGACCCGGCGGGATGGCACGCCTATATCGACGGGACGCCTCATCCGGCGTAACCCATCGTGTCTTGCCATTCATCCACGGAGCTCCCGCCCATGAAGATCGAATTCGCCGCCACCGGTGCCACCCCGCGGGCCGGAACCGGTGTTGCCGTCCTGGCCCAGGACAAGGGGGCGCTGACCCCGGCGGCCCAGGCGGTGGATGCGGCGCTGTCGGGGCTTCTGTCCCGGGCGATGCCGACCACCCGTTTCACCGGTGCCAAGGGCCAGACCCTCGATCTCGTCACTGGCGCGGCCGACGGCCCGGCGCGGGTGGCCCTCCTGGGCACGGGCGCGGAGGGCGCGATCACCGCCGCCGTGGCCGAGACCGCCGCCGCCTCCGCCTGGAAGGCCCTGGGAGGCAGCGGGGTCGCCACCGTGGTCGTGCAGCTGGGCGCGGTGTCCGCGGACGTGGCGGCCCAGGCCGCCTATGGCGCGACCCTGGCCAGCTATCGCTTCGATCGCTATCGCACCACCGAGAAGCCGGAAGCCCGGCCGTCCGCCACCCGGATCGTCATCGAACTGGATGACCCGACCGGCGTCGAGGCCGCCTTTGCGCCCCTGAAGGCCGTGGCCGACGCCACCTGCTTCGCCCGGGACCTGGTGAGCGAGCCGGCCAACATCCTCTATCCTGCCGAGTTCGCGGCCCGGGTGAAGGCGCTGGAGTCCCTCGGCCTCACCGTCGAAGTGCTGGGCGAGGCGGAGATGACCAAGCTCGGCATGGGCTCCCTCCTGGGCGTCGGCCAGGGCAGCCGCCGGGAAAGCCAGCTGGTGGTGATCCAGTGGAAGGGGGCCAGCGACCCGAACGCCCAGCCCGTGGCCTTTGTCGGCAAGGGCGTCACCTTCGACACCGGCGGCATTTCGCTGAAGCCCGCCGACGGCATGGAGGACATGAAGTGGGACATGGGCGGCGCGGCCGCCGTCTCGGGCCTCATGCACGCCCTGGCCGGGCGCAAGGCCAAGGTCAATGCGGTGGGCATCCTGGGCCTCGTGGAGAACATGCCCGACGGCAACGCCCAGCGTCCGGGCGACATCGTCACCTCCATGTCCGGCCAGACCATCGAGGTCATCAATACCGACGCCGAAGGCCGCCTCGTGTTGGCCGACGCCCTCTGGTACTGCCAGGACCGGTTCAAGCCGAAGTTCATGATCGACCTGGCCACCCTCACCGGAGCCATCATCATCGCGCTGGGCAACGACTATGCGGGCCTGTTCAGCAACAATGACGAGCTGGCCAACAACCTGCTCGCCGCGTCGGAAACGTCGGGGGAGCCCCTGTGGCGCCTGCCGATCCCGCCGGCCTACGAGAAGCAGATCGAGAGCATGGCGGCGGACATGAAGAATGTCGGCGGCCGGCCCGGCGGGTCGATCACCGCGGCCCTGTTCCTGCAGCGCTTCGTCAACAAGCTGCCCTGGGCGCACCTGGACATCGCGTCCACCGCCTGGAAGAAGCCCTCCGCCGTGCCGACCATCCCCGACGGGGCCACCGGCTATGGCGTGCGGCTGCTGAACCAGCTGGTCGCCGACAAGTACGAGGGCTGAGGCCATGGGCGAGGGCGGTTGCGAGGTCTGGTTCTACCATCTCGAGCGGACCGCCCTCGAACAGGCCCTGCCGGACCTGCTGGAAAAGACCCTGGCCAAGGGCTGGCGGGCCGTGGTGCGCGCCACCACGGCGGAGCGGCTGGCGCGGCTCGACAGCCTGCTGTGGACCTACAAGGACGAGTCGTTCCTGGCCCACGGCCTGGCGGACGAGCCGGAGGCGTCCCGCCAGCCGATCCTGCTGACCACCGCCGACGACAATCTGAACCGGGCCGACGCCCTGTTCCTGGTGGACGGGGCGGAGGAGCAACGGTTCCAGGGCTATCGCCGCTGCATCGACCTGTTCGACGGCCGGGACGAGGCGGCGGTGGCCGCCGCCCGCCAGCGCTGGAAGCTGGCCCGCGGCCTCGGCCTGCCGGTCACCTACTGGAAGCAGGGGGAGCGGGGCTGGGAGAAGCAGGGCTGACGGCCCACCTCAGCCTTCCGCGAGGGCGCGCAGCTCCTCATAGGCTTCCGCGGCGGCCATCCATTCGGTCTCGGCCTTGTCCAGACGGTCCTGGGCCCGGGCGCGGCGGTCGGCCAGGGTCTTGGCCCCCAGGGGATCCTTCACATAGAGCTGCGGCTCTGCCAGCCGCTTGTCCAGGTCGGCGACCTCGGCGGTGCAGCGGGCGAGCGTCTGCTCGGCGGCTTCCAGCTTGCGCTTCAGGGGGCTGAGCTTGGCCGCCGCCGATTTCGGCGAGGGCGTCGCCGCCGGGGCTGGGGCGGCCTTCACTTCGTCCCTGATCTGGGTGGGGGCGCGGGCGGCGACCCGGGCCCGGTCGAGGACGAACTTGGCATAGTCGTCCATGTCCCCGTCGAAGGGCTTCACCGAGCCGTCCGCCGCCAGCCACAGGCGGTCGGCCACCAGCTCCATCAGGGAGCGGTCGTGGGTGATCAGGATCACCGCGCCGGAATAGTCGTTCAGGGCGTCCAGCAGGGCCCGGCGACTGTCGATGTCCAGGTGGTTGGTGGGCTCGTCCAGGATCAGCAGGTGCGGCGCGGCCATGGCCACCAGGTTCAGCAGCAGCCGCGCCCGCTCCCCGCCGGACAGGTTGGCGACGGTCGTCTCCTGCTTGTCGAAGCCGAGACCGAACTGGGCCAGGCGCGAGCGGCGCTGGTGATCCGCACTCTCCGGCAGGGCCCGGCGGATGATCTCCAGGGGCGTGTCGGTGGGGTCCATGGCCTCGATCTGGTGCTGGTGGAACCAGCCCACCTGCATCCGCCGGTCCCGGTGCACATGGCCGTGCATGATCGGCAGGGCGCCGGCGATCATCTTGGCGAAGGTGGACTTGCCCGCGCCGTTGACGCCCAGGAGGCCGATGCGGTCGTCGATGTCCAGGCGCAGGTTCAGCTTGCGCAGGATCGCCTTGCCGTCATAGCCCACCGTCGCATCCTCCAGCCGCACCAGGGGCGGGGCCAGCGGCCGGGGCGGGGAGGGGAGCACGAAGGGGGCGATCCGCTCCTCCACCGTCAGGGAGACGGGCTCGAGCTTGGCCAGGCGCTTCAGCCGGGACTGGGCCTGGGTGGCCTTGGAGGCCTTGGCGCGGAACCGGTCGACGAAGGACTGCAGGTGGGCGCGTTCCGCCTCCTGCTTGGCCTTGGCCGACTGCAGCAGGCGGGACTTCTCCGCCCGGGCCTTCTCGAAGGCGTCATAGCCGCCGGTATAGAGCTCCAGCTTCTGCTCGCTCAGATGCAGAATGAAGTCGACGGAATTGTTCAGCAGTTCCCGGTCGTGGCTGATGATGATCGCCGTGTGCGGATACTTCTTCAGCCGCGCCTCGAGCCACAGGGCGCCTTCCAGGTCGAGATAGTTGGTGGGTTCGTCCAGCAGCAGCAGGTCCGGCTCGGCAAACAGGGCCGCGGCCAGCGCCACCCGCATCCGCCAGCCGCCGGAGAACTCCGCCATGGCCCGGGCGAGGTCCGCGGTGGAGAAGCCGAGACCCGCCAGGATCTCGGCCGCTCGGGAGGGGGCGCGGTCGGCGTCGATCTCGATCAGCCGGTTGTAGATCTCCCCCAGCCGCTCCGGCGGGGCGGTGTCCAGCTCCGCCGTCAAGGTCGCGCGCTCGATGTCGGCGGCGAGGATGGTGTCGAGGAGGGACACGTCCGTGGCCGGATGCTCCTGGTCCACCGAGGCCATGCGGGCGTTGCGGGGCAGGTTGATGTCCCCGCCGCCCGGCGTCAGCTCTCCCTTGATCAGCTTGAACAGGGTGGACTTGCCCGCGCCGTTGCGCCCCACCAGCCCGATCTTGGCACCGGGGGGCGGGCTGGCGCTGGCCTGGTTGAAGAACCGGCGGCCCCAGGCATCGAAGGTCAGGTCTTTGATCTGCAGCATGGGCCCGGGAATACAGGAGAAACGGGAAGTGCGCTTGGCCTTTGGCGAAGCCGCCGCTATAAGCCCGCGACCTCCTCCAAACGCAAGTCATTCAACGAAGGCCTTCCATGACCCAACGGACTTTCTCGATCATCAAGCCGGACGCCACCCGCCGCAACATCACCGGCCAGATCAACGCCGTCATCGAGGCCGCCGGCCTGCGCATCGTGGCCCAGCGCCGCATCCGCATGACCCGCGCCCAGGCCGAGACCTTCTACGGCGTGCACAAGGAACGCCCGTTCTTCGGCGAACTGGTGGACACCATGACCTCCGCCCCCGTCGTCGTGCAGGTGCTGGAAGGCGAGAACGCCGTGCCGCGCTATCGCGAAGTCATGGGAGCCACCAACCCCGAGAACGCCGCCGAAGGCACCATCCGCAAGCTGTTCGCCCTGAACGTGGGCGAGAATTCGGTGCACGGCTCGGACTCCGACGAGAACGCCGCCCTCGAGATCGCCCAGTTCTTCAAGGCCGAAGACATCGTCGGCTGATCCAGAAACGGATCACGTGAACGTCAGGGCCCTCGCTTCGTCCTTCGGGATGAGGCGGGGGCCTTTTTCGTTCAGCTGTTCGCCAGGGACCGGGCGAGGTCGGCCAGGCACGCCGGATAGAGCCGGTGCTCCTCCACCAGCACCCGGGCGGCCAGGGTGTCGGCGGTGTCCCCCGCCAGGATCGGCACCCGGGCCTGACCCAGGATCGGACCCTCGTCCACCCCTTCGGTCACCAGATGGACGGTGCAGCCCCCGTGGCTGTCGCCTGCGGCAATGGCCCGTTCATGGGTGTGCAGGCCGGGATGGAGGGGCAGCAGGCTCGGATGGATGTTGACCATCCGTCCCGCCCAGGCGCGCACCAGATAGGGCGTCAGCACCCGCATGTACCCGGCCAGGGCGACGAGCTCGATGCCCGCCCTGCGCAGCCGGGCGTCGAGGACGCGCTCATGCGCCTCCCGGTCCTTGCCGAAGGGCTGGTGCGGGATGGCTTCTGCGGCAATACCGGCCCGCGCGGCGGTCTCCAGACCTGCGGCGTCCGCGCGATTGGCCAGGACCAACACGATCTCGGCGGGATAGGCCGGGTCGGCGGCGGCGCGGATCAGGGCCTCCATGTTCGAGCCCCGGCCGGAGATCAGCACCGCCGTGGGGACGCGCCTCATGCCGCGGCAAGCTCCCCGATGACGAAGGCGTCCTCACCGGCGTTCAGCAGGGCCGCCAGCACCGCGGGGGCCTGGTCGCCGTCCACCACCAGCATCAGCCCGATGCCGCAGTTGAAGGTCCGGCGCATCTCGTGGTCCGACACGCCGCCGGTCTCCTGCAGCCACTGGAACACGGGGGGCAGGGGCCAGGCGTTCCAGTCGAAGCGGGCGGCAAGGCCCTCGCGAATCACCCGGGGCGGGTTCTCGATCAGCCCGCCGCCGGTGATGTGGGCCACGGCCTTCACCAGGCCCGCCTTCAGGAGGGGCAGGACCGGCTTCACATAGATCCGGGTCGGGACCATCAGCGCTTCGGCCAGGGTCTGGCCCGGGGCGAAGGGCGCGTCCGCCGACCAGTCGAGGCCGGACCGCTCCACGATCTTGCGGATCAGGGAATAGCCGTTGGAGTGCGGGCCGGAGGAGGCGAGACCGATCAGCACGTCCCCCGCCCGCTGCCGGTCGAGCCGCGGCAGCACGCCGTCCCGCTCCACCGCGCCGACGGTGAAGCCCGCCAGATCATAGTCCCCGTGGCTGTACATGCCCGGCATTTCCGCCGTCTCGCCGCCGACGAGCGCCGCGCCCGCCTGGCGGCAGCCCTCGGCGATCCCGGCCACCACCCGGCGGGCCACGTCCACCTCGAGGCGGGCGGTGGCGTAATAGTCGAGGAACATCAGCGGCTCGGCCCCCTGGGCCAGCAGGTCGTTGACGCACATGGCCACCAGGTCGATGCCCACCGTGTCGTGCAGGCCGGTGTCGATGGCGATCTTCAGCTTGGTGCCGACCCCGTCGGTGGTGGTGACGATCAGGGGGTCGGTGAAGCCCGCCGCCTTCAGGTCGAACAGGGCCCCGAACCCGCCGAGGCTGGCGTCCGCGCCCGGTCGGCGGGTGGACTTGGCCAGGGGCTTGATCGCGTCCACGAGGGCGTTGCCGGCGTCGATGTCGACGCCCGCGGCGGCATAGGTCAGGCCATTCGCCCGGTCAGTGGTCAAGGGTCGGTTCCTGTCAGCAAAATCTCAGATCGCGCAGGCGCGCTCTTGTACAGGACCGCCTCGCACGGGCATAGCTAAACCATGACGCCCATAATCGCCAATGCAGAGCTTCAATCCTTCTGCGACCGCCTCCGGACCGCGCCGTTCATCACGGTGGACACCGAGTTCATGCGCGAGACGACCTACTGGCCCAAGCTGTGCCTGATCCAGGTCGCCACCGAGACGGACGCGGCCGTGATCGACCCCCTGGCGGAGGGGCTGGACCTGGCCCCGCTGCTGAGCCTTCTGGCCGACCCGTCCATCGTCAAGGTGTTCCACGCCGCCCGTCAGGACCTGGAGATCTTCCACAATCTGGGGGTCCGCACGACGCCGGTGTTCGACAGCCAGGTGGCCGCCATGGCCGCCGGCTTCGGCGAGCAGATCGCCTATGACGCCCTGGTCCGCCAGATGCTGAAGATCGATGTGGACAAGTCCAGCCGCTTCACTGACTGGGCCCGCCGGCCCCTGTCGGAGGCGCAGATCGTCTATGCGGCGGGCGACGTGACCCATCTGGCGGCCCTCTATCCCAAGCTGCGGGCGCGGCTGGAGCGGGACGGGCGGCTGGGCTGGGTGGCCGAGGAAATGGCCCAGCTGGCCGACCCGGCCCTCTATGACACAGACCCGGAAAAGGCCTGGCGGCGACTGAAGCCCCGTCGCTTCACCGCCAAGTATCTCGCCGTCTTCAAGGGCGTCGCCGCCTGGCGCGAGCGGACCGCCCAGACCCGTGACCAGCCGAGGGGGCGCATCCTGAAGGACGAGGCGATCGACGAGATCGCCACCCAGCTGCCCACCGATGCCGACGGGCTGAACCGCTTGCGCTCGGTGCCCAAGGGCTTTGCCACCTCCCGCTTCGGCCCGGACATGCTGGCCGCCATCCGCACCGCGCTCGAGGATCCGGAGGCCTATGCCCCGCAGATCGAGAAGCCCGCGGGCGGCGGCGCGCCGCCCCCCGGTGCGGTGGTCGAGCTGCTGAAGGTCCTGCTCAAGGCCCGGGCCGAGGATGCCGGCGTGGCGGCCAAGCTGATCGCCACCGTGCCGGACCTGGAAAAGATCGCCTCCAGCGACACGGCCCCGGTGGCCGCCCTGCAGGGCTGGCGCCGCGAGCTGTTCGGTGCCGATGCCCTGAAGCTGAAGCGCGGGGAACTGGCGCTGGTGCTGGACGGGGACCGGGTGCGGGTCGTTCCCGCCGCCTGATGTCCGCGGCGGATCAGGCCTGCACCTTCTCGTAGGTCCTGAGCGCCCCCAGTCCCAGCAGGCCCAGCAGCAGCGGCATCAGGCTCTGGGCGTCGAGGGCCGGCCACCGGGCCGCCTGACCCAGCAGGCCAGCGACGAACACCGCCAGCGGCCGGACGATGAAGTCGTTGGCCAGCGCCGCGCCGCACACCCAGATGACGAACGGCCGCCCCCCCGCCACGAAAAGGCTGGCGGAGGTCGCCTCGGCCTTGTTCACCTCGGTCTGGGCGCGGGCCAGGTCGGTGTCGGCGGTCATCCGCGCCAGTTCGCCCGACGCCTTCAGCTGCATCAGTTGCAGCGCCGCCTGGGCCTTGGCGGCGGGATCGGGAATCAGCCGGTCGACCAGCTTGGCCCCCAGGTCGAGGGCGCCGGTCAGGGGATCGAAGGACATGGGGAAGCTCTCCTGTGTCACCCGACGGGTGCCGTCGGGACGCGACCCAAGTGTGCCTGCGTCCAGCCCGACGGGGACAAGGCGGGCTTGTCCGCCCCCTGCCGCCTGGTGGGGGACTCAGTGGACGTTGATCGTGGAGGGCACTTCCAGCACCTCCGCCAGACCGGCCAGACGCTTTCGCGTCTGTTCCCCCAGCACCATGTCCGCGCGCTCCCGCCGGACGCTCAGTTCGACGCCCTGCGGGGTCAGGGTCAGGGCCGCCTGGTCCAGCAGCACCTCGCTCCGGCCGGACAGGTCACAGCCCAGCCGCAGGGCCGCGCCCAGGGCCCGGGCCCGCCTGAGGCGATCCGGGGAGAGCAGGCGGGCGATCCCGCTGCCATCCCGGGTCTGGCTCTGGGCGGTGTAGCGGGAGAAGACGGCGGCAGCCAGGAAGGCCCGCTCCGCATGGGACTGTCCGGCGATGGGCGCGCGCAGCACCTGGTCGAAGGCGAGGTCCGCCCGGTGGTCCGGGTGCAGCCGGGCCCCGAGGTCGCACAGGCGGCAGGCCGCGGCCAGCAGGATGTCGTCCCGCCCGGGCGGGAAAAGGGGCTCCAGCGCGCCCCAGAGGGGCTTCAGCCAGGCTTCCAGGGGCGGGCCCATGCGTTCTGAGATGCCGTGGCGGGCCCCCAGCCAGTAGCAACCCTCCACCAGCGGGTCGAGGGCGCGGTCGGCCGGGCTCATGGCCTCCAGCAGCAGTCCCTCTCGCACGCCATAGGCCGAGACCGAGACGGTGCGCACGCCCAGCGTCTCGATCACCGATTCGAGCACCACGGCGGCATAGCCCATGGTCTCCACCCGCTTCCTGGAGACGCCGGGAATGCGCTCCAGGGAGCCGCGGGACTGCCGGGCGACGAAGCGGGCGGTGTCCAGCGCCTCCCGCGCCGACATCTCGAACTGGTGCACGATCTGCAGGGGATAGTCGGTGACCGCCATGTGGACGAGGGCCAGGTTCCGCCAGGCCCCGCCTACCGCATAGAAGGTCTCTGCGTTGAACCGGTCGCCCAGCCGGGCAAAGGCGGCGGTGCAGGCGGCCCGGACGCTGTCCGGGTCCAGGGGAGCGGGGGCGCCGAGGGAAAACGGACCCAGGGCCATGGTCACGCCGACCCCGGGACGCCCGTGGTCCAGCCGGGTCAGTTCGAGGCTCGACCCGCCCAGGTCGCCCACGACGCCGTGGGCATCCACCGCCCCGGCGGCGACCCCGAGGGCGGCGAAGCGCGCCTCGTCCTCGCCGGACAGGACGCGGATCTCGAGACCCGTTTCCCGGCGCACAAGGTCGACAAAGGCCGGGCCGTCCCGGGCCTCGCGCACGGCGGCGGTGGCGGCGGTGAACACCTCGTCCGGCCGTGCGCCGTCCAGCACCGCCCGGAACCGCTTCAGGGCCGCGATGGCCTGGGTCACGCCGTCCGGAGACAAATGCCCGGTCCGGGCCGCACCCCGCCCCAGTCCGGCCAGCACCTTTTCGTTGTAGGCCGTCCAGATGGCGCGTCCCTCGACCCGGTAGAGGACCAGGCGGACGGAATTGGAGCCGACGTCGATGACGGCAATGTCGCGGGAACTCAGTTGACTACCTCCGGGGGCCGACATGGTCGAAGGCCCGCGGGAGCTGCTTCACTCCGCGGCCGCGACCCGACAGGCTTGGGTTGGTCATGAAATACTCGTGGGCCGAGAAGGACTTGCGGACGTTTCGGGCGCTGAACCGCTTGTAGGTCCCGTCCGGGTCCAGATACCAGCTCTGGGCCTCGTCGTTGAGGTTGGCCACCATGATCTGGTTGAGGATCTGCTGGTGAACCGTCGGATTCTCGATGGGAATCAGGCTTTCGATCCGGCGGTCGAGATTGCGCGGCATCCAGTCGGCCGACGAGATGAACACCCGCGCCCCGGGGTTGGGCAGGGGCTGGCCGTTGCCGAAGCAGACGATCCGCGAATGCTCGAGGAAGCGGCCGACAATGCTCTTCACCCGGATGTTCTCCGACAGACCGATGACGCCGGGCTTCAGGCAGCAGATGCCCCGCACCACCAGCTCGATCTGCACGCCGGCCTGGCTGGCGGTGTAGAGGGCATCGATGATCACCGGGTCCACCAGGGCGTTCAGCTTGGCCCAGATGCCGGCGGGCTTGCCCTGCCGGGCATTGGCCGCCTCCGCCTCGATCAGCTCCAGCAGGGTCGGCTTCAGGGTGACCGGGGAGAAGGCCAGCCGCTCCAGCCGCTCGGGCACGGCATAGCCGGTGATGTAGTTGAAGATCTTGGCCACGTCCCGCCCATAGGCCGGGGCGCAGGTGAACAGGGACAGGTCCGTGTAGATGCGCGCGGTGATCGGGTGGTAGTTGCCGGTGCCGAAGTGGCAGTAGGTCTTCAGCCCGTCCCCCTCCCGCCGGACCACCAGGGACAACTTGGCGTGGGTCTTGTACTCCACGAAGCCGAAGACCACGTGGACACCCGCCCGTTCCAGGTCCCGGGCCCATTTCAGGTTGGCCGCCTCGTCGAAGCGGGCCTTCAGCTCCACCAGGGCCGTGACGTTCTTGCCCCGGTCGGCGGCCTCGATCAGGGCCGCGACGATGGGGCTGTTCTCGCTGGTGCGGTAGAGGGTCTGCTTGATGGCCAGCACGTCGGGGTCCGCGGCGGCCTGCCGCAGGAACTGCACCACCACGTCGAAGCTCTCGAAGGGGTGGTGGACGAGGATGTCCTTCTCGCGGATGGCGGCGAAGCAGTCGCCCCCGTGCTCGCGAATCCGCTCCGGATAGCGGGGCTCGAAGGGCTGGAACTTCAGGTCGGCGCGATCGGGCGGGATCAGCTGGGACAGCTGCGCCATGCCCAGCATGCCGTCGGTGCCCAGCACCACCACGTCGTCGGCCTCGGCATGGAGGTTGCGGACGATGAAGTCCCGCAGCTCCGTGCTCATGGAACTGTCGAAGGTGACGTTCACCACCGAGCCCAGGCGGCGCTGGCGGAGCAGGGCCTCGAACTCCCGCACCAGGTCCTCGGCCTCTTCCTCCATTTCCACGTCGGAGTCCCGCAGCAGGCGGAACACCCCTTGCGCCTCCACGTCGCAGCCGGGGAACAGGTGATCGATGAACATCACCAGCAGACCCTCGAGGGTCAGATAGCGCCGCTCCAGCTTGCCGCCGCGGCCCTTGCGGGGGGGCAGGCTCCAGAACCGGCGGACCTGCTGCGGCACGGGCACCAGGGCATAGAGGGTCCGGCCGTCCTGCCGACGCCGCAGCTTCAGGGCCAGGCTGAAGGCCAGGTTCGGGATGAAGGGAAAGGGATGGGCCGGGTCGATGGCCATGGGCGTCAGGACCGGGAAGACCTGGGCATTGAAGATCTCGCCCATGGCTGCCCGGTCGGTGGGGTCCACGTCATCGGAGGCCAGCAGCTTGATGCCCGCTCCCTCCAGTTCCTGGCGCAGCTCCCGCCACCGATCCTGCTGGGCCTGCATCAGGGTGGCGGCCCCGGCATTGATCCGTTCCAGCTGCTCGGTGGGGGTCAGGCCGTCCTGGCTCATCACCCGGACGCCCTCGCGGACCTGTCCCTTCAGTCCGGCGATGCGGACCATGTAGAACTCGTCGAGGTTGTTGGCGGAGATGGAGATGTAGCGCAGGCGTTCCAGCAGCGGATGGCGGGCATTCTGCGCCTCTTCCAGCACCCGCTGGTTGAAGGCCAGCCACGACATCTCGCGGTTGAAGAACCGCTCCGGCGACTGCATCAGCGCCGTGTCCAGGGGGTGGGCCAGCGGGGAGTGGGAGGCCACGTCGGCCGGCGGTGACGCGCCCTCGTCCTCCGGCCCGGTGGGGAGCAGCGCGTCCGCGGCCAGGGTCGGGGCCACGGGTGCCGACGCGGTCGGCGACGGGTCGGAACGGGGAATCGCGGCGGCGGGGGTCGGCGGTTCGGTCATGAGCTGTTTGTCGCGCCCTGAGCCGCAGCCTGCAAGCGCAAGCCTGTCACAAATCGTCGAATAGATCGCCGTCCGTGGGCTCGATCTCCAGGATCTGCCGGGCCAGGCTGCGGCTGACCGGCCGACCCTGGTGGTCGGCGGCATCGTCCAGCCGCGCCACCATGCGCTGGGCTTCGGGGATGGAGCGGTCGATCCGGCGGACCAGATAGGCCAGCAACTCGTCCGAGGCGCGGATGTTGCGGTCGCGGAACAGGTTGCGCAGGACGCCGGTCAGGACCACGTCGTCCGGGGCCGCCAGTTCGGCGACGGGCAGGGCGTTAAGCCGGGACTTCAGGTCGGGGAGGGCGGTCTCCCAGCTGGCGGGCAGGGAACGGGCCGTGAGCAGCAGTCCGCCCTGGGTGCGTCCGGCGATGTTGATCAGATGGAACAGGGCCTCCGGATCCTCGAGCCGGTCGGCATCCTCCACCAGCACCGGGGACGCCGCCGCCGCGGCATCCAGCACCGCGCCCTGGATCGAGGGCTCGAAGGCAATGGCACCGGTCCGCTTCGCCCAGCTCCGGGCCAGGTGGGTCTTGCCGGACCCGGGCGGGCCGACGAGGGCCAGGGTGCCGCCGTGCCAGGCCGGCCACCGGTCCAGCGCATCGACGGCGGCAGCATTCGCCGGCGAGAGGATGAAATCCTCCCGTCGATAGGTCGGCTGCCGGTCCAGCTTCAGGCGAAGCTGTGCGCTCAACGGGGTCTCCTTCATGTCGGCAAGATGTGGCGATCCTAGCGGAAGAACGGGTTTTCGTCGATGCACGCCGGTCGGACGGTACGGGATGGCATGTGCGTGAATGTCCCCTGATATAGGGACAAAATGTGGGCAAGCTTGACATTCGAGGGCACGCATGGCCTGTCCGCCGTTTCCCGCTTCACGGCGTCGGCGAGGTTCGCCCCCGGCGGCGCCTCCACAGAGATGATGCCATGCACGCCTATCGCACCCATACCTGCGGCGCCCTGAGACTGGCCGACGCCGGGAACGCCGTGCGCCTGTCCGGCTGGATTCACCGCAAGCGCGACCACGGCGGGCTGATGTTCATCGACCTGCGCGACCATTACGGCCTGGCCCAGCTGGTGCTGTCGCCCGACACCCCCGGCTTTGCCCTGGCGGAGCGTTTGCGCGCCGAAAGCGTGATCCGGGTGGACGGCGAGGTGCTAGCCCGGGACGCAGAGGCGGTGAACCCCAACCTGCCCACCGGCGAGATCGAGATCCGGGTCCGCGGCCTGACCGTGCTGTCCGAAGCCGCCGAACTGCCCGTGCCGGTGTTCGGGGAGCCGGACTATCCGGAGGACCTGCGGCTGAAGTACCGCTTCCTCGACCTGCGCCGGGACAGCCTGCACCGCAACATCCTGCTGCGCTCGCAGGTGATCTCGTCCCTGCGCCGCCGGATGATCGACCAGGGCTTCACGGAGTTCCAGACCCCGATCCTGACCGCGTCGTCGCCGGAAGGCGCGCGGGATTTCCTCGTACCCTCAAGGCTTTATCCCGGGGAGTTCTACGCCCTGCCGCAGGCCCCGCAGCAGTTCAAGCAGCTTCTGATGGTGTCCGGCTTCGACCGCTACTTCCAGATCGCGCCCTGTTTCCGGGACGAGGACGCCCGGGCCGACCGGTCCCCCGGCGAGTTCTACCAGCTCGATATGGAGATGAGCTTCGTCACCCAGGATGACGTGTTCAACGCCATCGAGCCGGTGATGCGCGGCGTCTTCCAGGAATTCGCCAACGGCCGCCGGGTGACGGAGGAGGCCTTCCCGCGCATCCCGTTCCGTACCTCGATCCGCAAGTACGGCTCCGACAAGCCGGACCTGCGCAACCCGATCGAGATGCAGGACGTGTCCCAACATTTCCGCGGCGGCGGCTTCGGCGTGTTCGCCCGCATTCTCGAAGGTGCCAAGGCCGAGGTCTGGGCCATCCCCGCGCCGGGCGGCGGCAGCCGGGCCTTCTGCGACCGGATGAACGACTGGGCCAAGGGCGAGGGCCAGCCGGGCCTCGCCTACATCTTCTGGCGCGAAGGCGAGGAGGGCGGTGCCGGCCCGGTGGCCAAGAACCTCGGGCCGGAGCGGACCGAGGCGCTGCGCCAGCAGATGGGCCTGAAGGTCGGTGACGCGGTGTTCTTCGCCGCTGGCGACCCGGACGCCTTCTACAAGTTCGCCGGTCTCGCCCGCACCCGGGTGGGGACGGAACTCGGCCTCGTGGATGCCGACCAGTTCAAGTTCTGCTGGATCGTCGACTTCCCCATGTTCGAGTGGAACGAGGACGAGAAGAAGGTGGACTTCAGCCACAACCCCTTCTCCATGCCCCAGGGCGAGATGGAGGCCCTGCTGACGAAGGATCCCCTCGATATCCTCGCCTATCAGTACGACATCGTCTGCAACGGGGTGGAGCTGTCGTCCGGGGCCATCCGGAACCACCGGCCGGACATCATGCTCAAGGCCTTCGAGATCGCGGGCTACGGGGCCGAGGTGGTGGAGGACAAGTTCGGCGGCATGCTGAACGCCTTCCGCTATGGCGCGCCGCCCCACGGAGGCATTGCGCCCGGCGTGGACCGGATCGTCATGCTGCTGGCAGGGGTGACCACCATCCGCGACGTCATCGCCTTCCCGCTGAACCAGCAGGCCAAGGACCTGCTGATGAACGCCCCGGCCCCGGTGACCGAGCGTCAGCTGAAGGAACTGCACATCCGCGTGGCCCCGCCGATCAAGGCCTGACCGGCGGCGGGCCGGGCCTGGAAGCCACGGCCCCCGGCGGGACAGTCTTGGGCGTGACAGCTCTGGGCGGGCCAGTTCTGGGCGGAACGGGCTCGGCCTTCATGGAGTCCGGGTCCTCGGGCGGGGCCTTGCAGGCGGGGGCGATCCGCGCCCCGTGCATGTGCAGGCAGGCGCGCAGGCTCCAGCCGTCCGGGCCCGGCCGACCCACGTCGTGGATGCGCCACCCCGTCCGGCGCTGGAACATCTGGAACAGCACCTCCCGTGGCTCCTTGCCGACCCGGAAGCGGGCCGTCACCGTGGCGGCACCGCCGTCGACCGCGGTGGTCAGCTTCAGGTGCCGGGCGCTGCGCCGGGGGGCACCGTATCTCCAGTCGAAATCGACGATGCGCGCGTCGCCGGGGGTGGCGTCCAGGGCCACGGCCCGGGCGAGGTCCGGCATGAAGGCCTTGCGATAGCCGCTGACCTTGCCGAGGAACGGCGTCCTTCGCGCGAACAGGCCCCGGGCCAGTTCTTCCGGGGTCTGGCTGGGCAGGTCCACGGGCACGGACCGGGTCAGGGGGATGCGCGGCGGGTCGCTGGCCATGCGGTGGATCGGGGCCATGACGTGGGAGGGGTCCACCGCCAGGCTTCCCGCGGGGGCCGCTTGAACGGTCGCCGCGGCGGCCATCCCTGCCAGGCCCGCAACCCAAGTTGCAGCCGCGCGTCCGCCCATCGAAATCCCCGCTTGTCCTGCGCTGCAACATAGGGGGGAAGCCCGCGGGGGTCGAGGGGAGAGCGCAGGGATTTCCACGCGCGCCCCGGCCACGGGATCATCTCGGCGGCGGCGGGGGCGGCGAGGGGGGCACCGGACGTCCGGCAAAGCCCATGGTCATGTGGGGCAGGACCAGCCCGCCGCGGCATTCATGCCCGCGCAGTCCGGCGGGAAGGCGGGTGGCGGAATCGACGCAGGCGTCGTCGAGCTGGTCCTGCGTCAATCCCCGGGCCCCAGCGAGGTCCGCTCCCCGCAGGTCCGCCCGGGTCAGGTCGGCATCGGTGAAGTCCGCTCCGGCCAGGAAGGCACCGGCCAGGCTCGCATGGTCGAGGTCCGCGCCGCGGAAGCTCGCATGCTCGAAATGGCCGCCCCGGAAGGTCACGTCGCGGAATTCGCTGTCGCTGAACGTCGCGCCCCGGGCGTCGGCCCCCTGGAAGTCCACCGCGGTGAGGTTGGAGCCGCTCAGGTCCGCCGCCGCCAGATCGGCCCGCCGGAAGTCCACCGCCATCAGGTCCGTGGCCCGGAGATGGGCGTGGCCGAGGTGGCCGTCGCTGAAATTCACGGCCTTGCCGTCGAACCCCTCGAGCTGCGCCTCCACGAACCGCGCGCCGGAGAAGTTCGTCGCCACCGCGCTCGCCCCGCGCAGGTCCCCGTGGGAGAAGTCGGCATTGCGGAAGCTGGCGGCATGGAACTCCGCCCCCCTGAGGTCGGCACTGGTCAGGTTGGCGTCGGAGAAGTTGGATGCGGTGAAGGCGCTGCCCACGAGCCTGCGCCCGGCCAGGTCGCACTTGATGCAGGCCCCGCCGAACACCACCCGACGGGCCACGTCCCGGTCCGCCGCCAGGGCCCGCCCGGTCGGGGCTCCGGCCAGCAGAACGCTTACCAGCAGCAGGGCGCTCACGCGGGTCAACATCGGTCCGTCACGTCTCCGTTCCGACGGTCCGCCGTCGGTCCCGTCGATTAGAGGCCTTATGGCCGAAGACGCCACTTAAATCGATGTCATCTCGAATGAACCCATGGCGACGCGGGCCGTCCCAGGGTCAGCCGCGCACCTCCTGTGCGGCTCCGCAGGTGACGCAGATCATGCCGGAGCCCCGGGGCGTCATGGCGATGTCCCCGCAGGCCGGACAGACGCCGAAGCTGGCGTCGGCCACGGTCTCGCTGTCCGCCGGTCGGCGGGCCGTGGGCAGGAACAGCAGGTTGTCCGGCGCCGCCCCCCGGCTGAAGCCCTTGGAGATGAACCGCGCCGCCGACTGGGCGTCCAGCTTGTCGGCATGCCCGCCCCCCAGGCCGTCGGCGGACAGGGCGTCCGGATCGGCATTTGCCAGGTCGTGCCGGTCCAGATAGCTGATCCCCAGCTCCCGGAACACATAGTCGAGGATGGAGGTGGCGGACCGCACCTGGTCGTTGCCCGTCACCGGTCCGGCCGGTTCGAACCGGGTGAAGACGAAGGCGTCCACGAACTCGTCCAGGGGCACGCCGTATTGCAGGCCGATGGAGATGGCGATGGCGAAGTTGTTCATCAGCGAGCGGAAGGCGGCCCCTTCCTTGTGCATGTCGATGAAGATCTCGCCGAGCTCGCCGTCGTCGTATTCCCCCGTGTGCACATAGACCTTGTGCCCGCCCACGGCGGCCTTCTGGATGTAGCCCTTGCGCCGGTCGGGAAGGCGGCGGCGGGTGCGGTCCCGCTCGATGATCCGCTCCACCACCCGCTCCGTGGCCGGACGCTCCGCCTGCGGCTGGGCCCGGGGCGGGGCCTCGGCTTCGGACAGGGGACCGATCTCGGCCAGCGGGCGGGCCCTGTGGACCTGGACACCGGCGATGCCTGCGGAGAAGGCCTGGTCGATCAGCACCTCGATGTCGTCCACCATCAGGTCGGAGGCCACCGGCAGGTCCAGGCACGCCGCGCCGAAGGTGACCGGCACCAGGGCCGCGGCCAGGGCGATCCGGTCCGTCGCCCCGGCGGGGCGGTGCAGGGCCTCCAGCTCGTCGCCGCCGAGCACGATCCGGTCCGCCGCCTCGATCTCCGAGGGGGAGAAGCCGGCCTCTGCCAGCACGTCCAGCGCCGGATCGGCCAGGCGCTCCCCCGGCACCCCCAGCACGTCCTGGACGAAGCCCTCGCCGATCACGGCGGGGGCGAAGGCCTCCTGCAGGCGGCGCGCGGTGAGCAGCGCCGTCTCCGCCCGGCTGATCTCATGGTCGGTGAAGCCGCGGCTGCGCAGGGCCTGGGCGTTGACGGGACCCTCGTCCAGGGTCCGGGTTCCCAGCAGGGTCCGCCGCAGGGCCGCGGGGTCGAGGCCCAGGGCTCCGGCGGCGGCGAAGGCTTCGGCCTTCAGCACCGGAACCGTGATGCCGTCTTCGGTCTGGGCCACCCCCACGGGTCCGGCCCAGGGCGCGGCCCCGAGGGTCACGCCGCCCAGGCGCAGGCTGAGCTCCGCATCCTCGAACAGGCTGACCAGTCCGGTGCTCCGCAGGGCGGCGGGGTCCACGGCCCGGAGGCGGTGTGCCAGATCCGGGGACAGGTGCTCGGCCTGGTGGGCCAGCTGCAGCAGCCGCGTGGTGGCAACCGCCACATCCAGGTCCGCCTCGGGCCGGGGACCGGCCAGCTGGCCGAGGGCGACGGCCGTTTCCAGCGCCGCCACCGTGGCCAGCAGCACGGGCGAACGGACCTCCGCCGCCTCTACGGGCAGGCCGCGGGCGATTCGCCACTCAGTCAGTCCGGCAAGCGTGATCCGGCCGCTGCGGGCGGCGTACAGCCGGGTGGCGTCGGCGGCGTCCGCCGACCAGCCGCTGGCCGTCAGGATGTCGAGGGCCACGGTCCACAGGCGGACCGCCGCGCACAGGGCTTCGTCGTCGATCCCGCCGTCCAGCACCAGCGCCAGCAGGTTCAGGGCGCAGGTCGGCGCGACCACGGCGTCCGCGAGGGCCCGGGCCGATTCCGCCGACGTGGCCAGGAGCAGGCGATCGCACTCCCAGGCGGCTTCGCTGGCGGCGGCCAGCGCGCCGCTGACCGCGATGGCGGGCAGTTTCGGGAGGCTCAGGTCGCGGGCGCTGGACCGGGGGCTGCGGCCCTGCTGGCCGAGGGAGATGGCGTCGAGGATGGCCGCGTCATCGGCCCCGGCCGCGCGCGCCGCCCGGGCCGCCCGGCCGAGGGCCGGGTTGGCGGAGGGGTCTGCGCAGGCCTTGCGGTCCCCTTCGCAGCGCGCCACGGCCTCGGCCACGGCGGCCAGACGACGGTCCAGCTGGGCCAGGGCAGTTTGCGACAGGCGCGCCCCGCGCTCCGCCGCCAGGGCGGCGTCCAGGCGCTGGCGACCTTCGGCCGTGGCCAGATCGAAGAGGGAGGCTGCGTCGGCACCGGTCGGCGAGCCGGTGAAGGGGGAAATCCGTTCCCCCGACGCCCGCAGGGGACCGACGGCGGCGAGGCCCACCACCATCGAGGCGGTCAGGTCCTCGCGAAAGGCTTCGGCGTCGGCGGCGGTGTCGAACAGGCCCAGCGCCCAGCCCCAGTGGGCCAGCCGCTCCGACACGGCGGACAGGCGCCCGTCGAAGGCCGGGTGAGGGGCGGGCGGGCCCTGCCACGGCGGGTCCATGTCCGGCCGGTCCGTCGGGGCGGCGTCCAGCCAGTCGAGCCACGATTCGACCCGGGCATCGGTCCAGGACTCCGGCACGGTCACGACCATGACCCGGTCGATCCGCTCAATCTCGCGCGGTTCCAGCGGGACGCTGCGCGCGGATTCGGTGAACCAACGTTCAAATCGCATTCCAGACCCCATGACCGACCCTCTCGCCAAAACGCTAGGCGCACGGATCGGTTTTCGCAACAGCTAGCGTGGAGATGTCCACTGAAACACTACATGTAGACGGGCGTGCCGGAGGATCGGGCGGGGCGGACCCTGCCGGTCGGCGGTGGAAACCGCCCCGTCCGCCGCCTGGCCGTGCTGGACGCCGGACGCCGCCCCGCCTATAACGACGGCGAGTGTTCGGCCGGGTCCGCGGATCCGGACCGGACGTCCCGTCCCGACAGCCGTATGGTTTCGCCCGTGCTCAAACTGATCTTCACCTGGTGGAACGGCGCGACGGCCGGGATCCTGTACACCATCGCCCGCAATGCCACCCTGGTGGGCACGGACGAGTACGGGAACCGCTATTTCGAGTGCCGCACCTCGAAGGAGAGCTATGACAGCCGCCGTCGGCGCTATGTGCTCTATCGCGGCTATGCGGAGCCTTCGAAGGTGCCGTCCGAGTGGCACGGCTGGCTGCACTACACCTTCGACGAGCCGCCGACCAAGGCCCCGCTGAAGCGCCAGAAGTGGGAAACCGACCACCTGCCCAACCTCACCGGCACGCTCTATGCGTGGCGGCCGCGGGGGGCGATCGGCCGGTCGGGGCCCCGGGCCGCCTCCAAGGGCGACTACCAGTCCTGGACGCCCGGCGGCGAGTGAGTTTTTCCGGTCCGCGGTCGGCCCTAGGGCACCCGCCGGACCCTTTCGTCAGGAGACGAGTTGAATGGCGAAGTCTGAGACCTGGGCCGAGACGGGCGTCGGTGCGCTGGTTCTGGCGGCCGCGGCAGGCTTTCTGATCTATGCGCTGGGCAACACCAGCAAGGGGGCCGACGCGGGCGGCTACGAGCTGATCGGCAAGTTCGGTGACGTGGGGGCGCTCGCGACGGGGGCCGATGTGCGCGTGGCCGGGGTCAAGGTCGGGGCCGTGTCGAAGATCGAGCTCGATTCCAAGGCCTATCTCGCCAAGGTCCATGTGGTGATCAACAAGGACGTGAAGCTTCCCGCGGACTCCACCGCGAAGATCACCTCCAGCGGGCTTCTGGGCGGACAGCTGGTGGCCATCGCCCCCGGCGGGTCCCTGGACGACATGAAGCCGGGCGCGGAATTCCAGAACACGCAAGGGGCCGTGGACCTGTTCGGGCTGATCGGCCAGTTCGTGCGGCCGAGCTCCGGCGCGGCGGCACCGGCGTCCGGATCGGCCCCGGCCCCGGCTCCGGCTGCCGCGGCACCGGCCAAGTCCGCCGACCCGTATCCGGGCTGAGCCGGACCATGTCCCGCCCGGTGACGCTTCCTGTGCTGCTGGTGTCGGCCACTCTGGTGGCGACTATCGGCGTCGGGGCTGCGCTCGGCCTGGCGGAGGAGCCGAAGGGGGCCACTGCCCCGGTGAAGGCGGTCGCCCCGAGGCCGGTTTCGGCAAAGCCGATCCTGGCCCGGGACTATTCCATCGGCACCCTCGCCCCTGAGGATACGGCCACGCAGCAGGCCGCCCCCGATGCCGCGCCCGTGCCGGACAATGCCGTGGCCGGGACTGCGGCCAAGGCCCCTGATCCGCAGAAGCGTCCCCGCTATGGCGCGGCCATCCTGCAGGCGGTGGACAAGGTGACGGCGGAGACCCTGCGCTTCGAGGCCCGGGTGGGGCAGCCTGTGCGGTTCAAGGGGCTGGTGGTCACGGTCAACACCTGCGAGACCACTGCGCCGGACGAGGACGCGCCGGACTCCATCGCGCATCTCTCGGTTCTCTCCCAGCCCGAGGGGATGACCACTGCGGCGGCGCGGGATGCCTATCGCGGCTGGATGTATGCCAATGCCGCGGCGGTGCACCCGTTCCAGCACCCGGTCTATGACCTGTGGCTGATCGCCTGCAAGGCCTCGGCCCCCGTGGCCCCGGACGCCAATCCGTAGAAGTCCGCCGGAAGGGTGATGGCGCGCTTCAGGAGGGCCCGATAGGTCCGCCGCGGCACCTCCCGGACACCGAACTGCGACAGGTGATCGGTCCGGAACTGGCAGTCCAGCAGCTGGAACCCGCCCGCCCGCAGCCGCGCCACCAGATGCACCAGGGCGACCTTGCTGGCATCGGTCTCGCGGGAGAACATGCTCTCGCCGAAGAAGGCCGCGCCGAGGCGCACGCCATAGAGCCCGCCGACCAGCACCCCCTCCCGCCAGGTCTCGACGCTGTGGGCCAGGCCCATCCGTGCCAGGTCGAGATAGAGCCTGCGGATCTCGGGATTGATCCAGCTGTCCGGGCGGTCCGGCCCGCCGCCGGCGCAGCCGTCCACCACCGCGGCGAAGGCGGTGTCGATGCGAATCTCGAAGCGGTCCTGGCGCACGGTCCGCGCCAGCCGCCGGGCGATGTGGAAATCGTCCAGCGGCAGGATGCCCCGCTGCGGCGGATCGACCACATAGAGGGTGGGATCGTCACGGGACCTGGCCATGGGGAACACGCCCTGGGCATAGAGGCCCAGAAGGTCTTCGGCGGTGATGTCCCTGCTCATGCCGCCAGACTAGCACGTTCGTCCGGGCGGCAAGAATGCGCAGGTCTGCGGGTCCCGGTCGGGCCGATGGTCAGGCGGCTTCGGTCTGGGCCTTGATCCACTGTTCCAGCCAGTGGATGTGGTAGTCGCCCTGGATGATGTCGGGTTCCACCAGCAGTTCCTGGAACAGGGGAATGGTGGTCTCGATCCCGCCCACGACCATTTCCGACAGGCACCGCCGCATCCGGGCGATGGCTTCCAGCCGGTCGCGCCCGTGGACGATGAGCTTGCCCGCCAGACTGTCGTAATAGGGGGGGATGACATAGCCCGCATACAGGGCCGAATCGAGCCGCACCCCCAGCCCGCCGGGGGCATGGAAGTCGGTCACCTGGCCGGGGGACGGGGTGAAGGTCCGCGGGTTTTCCGCGTTGATCCGGCATTCGATGGAATGCCCCTCGAAGGTGATGTCCTTCTGGGTGAAGGACAGGGGCAGGCCCGCGGCGATGCGGATCTGCTCGCGGACGAGATCGATGCCGGTGATGGCTTCCGTCACCGGATGCTCCACCTGCAGGCGGGTGTTCATCTCGATGAAGAAGAACTCCCCGTCCTGGTACAGGAACTCGATGGTGCCGACGCCCAGATAGCCGATCTTGCGGATGGCCTCGACCACGATCTGGCCGATCTTCTCCCGGCCCGCGGCGTCCAGGGCCGGGGAGGGGGCCTCTTCCAGCACCTTCTGGTGGCGGCGCTGCAGGGAGCAGTCCCGCTCGCCCAGGTGGCAGACATTGCCGTGGCTGTCGGCGATCACCTGGATCTCGATGTGGCGGGGCTTCTGGAGGTAGCGCTCCATGTAGACCGTGCCGTCGCCAAAGGCCGCCGCGGCCTCGGAGCGGGCGGTGGACACCGCCTCCAGCAGGCCGTCGCGGTCCTTGGCCACCTTCATGCCGCGGCCGCCGCCGCCGGAGGCCGCCTTGATCAGCACCGGAAAGCCGATGGCTTCCGCCGCGGCTATGGCTTCCTCGTCGGTGGCCACGCCGCCGTCGGAGCCGGGCACCACGGGGATGCCGGCGTCCCGGGCCGCCTGCTTGGCGGTGATCTTGTCCCCCATCATCCGGATATGCTCCGGCCGCGGACCGATGAAGGTCAGGCCGTGGGCCTCGATGATCTCGGCGAAGCGGGCATTCTCCGACAGGAAGCCGTAGCCCGGATGCACCGCCTGGGCCCCGGTGATCTCGCAGGCGGCGATGATCGAGGGGATGTTCAGGTAGCTTTTCGACGCCGGGGCGGGGCCGATGCAGACGCTCTCGTCCGCGAGCCGCACATGCATGGCACCGGCGTCAGCCTCGGAATGGACGGCGACGGTGGCGATGCCCATTTCCCGGCAAGCGCGGTGCACCCGGAGCGCGATCTCGCCCCGGTTGGCAATCAGGATCTTGTCGAACATAAGCGGGGCCTATTCGAGGACGATCAGCGGCTCGCCGAACTCGACGGGCTGGCTGTCGCCGACCAGAAGCTCGACCACCTTGCCGGCGCGGGGGGCCGGGACGGGATTCATGGTCTTCATGGCTTCGATGATCATCAGGGTCTGGCCCTGGGCCACGGTGTCACCCACCTTGGCAAAGGGTTCCGCGCCGGGTTGCGGCTGCAGATAGACCGTCCCCACCATGGGGGACTTCACCAGGTCGCCGGTCCGCGCCACGGGGGCGGCGGGGGCTTCCACGACGGGCGCGGCCGCCACCGGGGCCGGGGCCGCGGCGGGGGCCGGAGCGGCCATCTGCGGGGCCGGGGCATAGACGGTCTGGGCCGCGGCCACGGTCACTTCCCGGGCGACGCGGATCTTCAGGTCCCCGCGCTCCACCTCGATCTGGGTGAGGCCGGTGTCCTTCAGGATGTCGGCCAGCCGCCGGACGAGACGGGTGTCGATGGGATCGGCCGGTGCCTTCGGCTTTTCCGGAACGTCGGCCGGGTCCTTTTGAGCGCTCATTCAGTCACCTTGGGGTTTGGGCGTCTGCGGCCGCCGAACGGCTCGAGGCCAGTCGGGCAGCGGCTTCGACCGCCAGTTCATAGCTCGCCGGGCCGAAGCCCGTGATCTGGCCGGTGGCGGCCAGGGAAACGAAGGTATGCCGCCGGAAGTCCTCCCGGGCGGCGGGGTTGGTCAGATGGCATTCGACCACCGGAATTGTCAAAGTCTTCAACGCGTCCAGCAGGGCGATGGAGGTGTGGCCGTAACCGGCGGGATTGATCACCAGGGCACTGGCCCCGGTCCGGGCCTCGTGGATCCAGTCGATCAGGGCCCCTTCGTGGTTGGACTGATGGAACACCAGCCCATAGCCCAGGGCCTGGGCGCGGGCCTCGGCCAGCGCGCGAACCTGTTCCAGCGTGGTGGTTCCGTACAGATGCGGCTCGCGCAACCCCAGGAGATTCAGGTTGGGGCCGTTGAGCACATGGATCGGTTTCGGCATAAGCCCTTGCTGGTCCATTCGATTCCAAGCCGCCCTTGTATCCCTGTGGCCAAACCGCCACAAGCACCTGTCTACGGATCGGAGAATGCGGCGATGCAACTTATCGTCAACGGGGAAGAGCGGCAGGTGGCGGGGACGCCCACGGTGGCCGACCTTGTCACGGAGCTGGGCCTGGACCGGCGCAAGGTGGCGGTGGAGCGCAACCTCGAGATCGTGCCCCGCTCCCTGCACGAGACGGTGCGTCTGGCGGACGGCGACCGGATCGAGATCGTCCAGTTCGTGGGCGGCGGCTGAGGTCTTCCCCGGGGCGCGATTTTCCGCAGCCGGACACTGGCTTCGGCGGTCGGCCGGTTCTAAACACGGGCACGTCGTGTCCGCCGACCCCACTTTCCACAGATTCCTGGGAGGCCAAGCCTTGTCCGCCGATGACACCTGGACCGTTGCCGGTCGCACCTTCCGGTCGCGCCTGATCGTGGGCACCGGCAAGTACAAGGACTACGCCACCAATGCCGCCGCCGCCGAGGCCGCCGGGGCCGAGATCGTCACCGTGGCCGTCCGGCGGGTCAATCTCACCGACCCCAGCCAGCCGATGCTGGTGGACTATGTGAAGCCCGACCGCTTCACCTATCTGCCCAACACCGCGGGCTGCTTCACCGGCGAGGAGGCCGTGCGCACCCTGCGGCTGGCCCGGGAGGCGGGGGGCTGGACCCTGGTCAAGCTCGAGGTCCTGTCCGATCCCAAGACCCTCTATCCCGATATGGAGGAGACCCTGCGGGCCCTGAAGCTGCTGGTGGCCGAGGGCTTCGACGTGATGGTCTACTGCACGGACGACCCGGTCTATGCCCGCAAGCTGGAGGCGGCGGGGGCCGTGGCCATCATGCCCCTCGGGGCCCCCATCGGCTCGGGGCTGGGCATCCAGAACCGGGTGAACATCCGCCTGATCGTGGAGCAGGCGACGGTTCCGGTGCTGGTGGATGCCGGTGTGGGCACGGCCTCCGATGCGGCCATCGGCATGGAGCTGGGCTGCGACGCCATCCTGATGAACACCGCCATCGCCGAGGCCCGGGACCCGATCCTGATGGCCAGCGCCATGAAGCATGCGGTCATTGCCGGGCGGGAGGCCTATCTGGCCGGGCGCATGCCTCGGCGGATGTATGCCGACCCCTCCAGCCCGCTGGCGGGTCTGATCTGAGGACCGCCAGCGGCCGGTCCGTGCGGAACTTGGTCACATTCCCGCCGCGAACATGAATGAAATGAGGGGGATGAGATCATCTGCCGTTCATGTTCGATCGGCTAGATATCCCTTCGTCGCTGCGGACTTCCGCTCGACACCCACGATTTGTGAATGCGCTGAAGAGGGCCACCACATGTACAAGAAAGTCCTGACCGCGGGTCTGGCCGCGGTTCTCAGCCTGGGGGCGCTCTCGGTTGCGACCGGCGCTTCGGCCCAGAGCTATGACAGTGCCTGCCGCAAGGCGAATTCGGCACAGAATACCGAGGGCACCGTCGTCGGCGGCGTGGCCGGGGCCGTGATCGGCGGGGCCGTCAGCGGCCACCGCCAGAAGACCCAGGGTGCCATCCTGGGCGGTCTGGCCGGTGCGCTGGTCGGCAATTCGGTTGCCCGGGCCAACGACCATCCGTGCCCCCCCGGCTATGAGTATGCCCCGCCGCCGCCGCCGCCCCCGCCGCCGCCCCGCTATGTCGGCCCGCCTCCGGGCGACTTCTGGTACGGCGCGCCGGAGGATCCGCATGAACGGGTCGACTTCCTCAAGCGCCGGATCGACGCGGACAACCGCGACGGCGTCCTGTCGCCCCGGGAATATGCCCACCTGAGCGACCGGCTGGACGACATCCGCCGCCAGGAGCACGAGATGCGCGAGCGCAACGGCGGCCGTCTCTTCCCCGAAGAGCGTGACGCCCTCTATCGTCGGCTGAACGACCTCAGCCACCGCATCGAGCAGGTCGAACGGGCCTACTGATCCGGCGACCTGTCTGAAAATGCGGACGCCCGCCGATCCTCCCCGGACCGGCGGGCGTCCTGCGTTTGCGGCCAAGGCGATGCGGCTCAGTCGTCGTCCATCTTCAGGGCGGCGATGAAGGCCTCCTGCGGGATCTCCACCTTGCCGAACTGACGCAGGCGCTTCTTGCCTTCCTTCTGCTTGTCCAGCAGCTTGCGCTTGCGGCTGGCGTCGCCGCCATAGCACTTGGCGGTCACGTCCTTGCGCAGGGCCCGAACGGTCTCCCGGGCGATGATCTTGCCGCCGATGGCCGCCTGGATCGGGATGACGAACATGTGCGGCGGGATCAGGTCCTTCATCTTCTCGCACATGGACCGGCCCCGGGCCTCGGCCCGGTTGCGGTGGACCAGCATGGAGAGCGCATCCACGGGCTCGGCATTGACCAGGATCGACATCTTCACCAGGTCGCCGGTGCGGTATTCCTCCAGCTGGTAGTCGAAGGAGGCATAGCCCTTGGAGATGGACTTCAGCCGGTCATAGAAGTCGAACACCACCTCGTTCAGGGGCAGGTCGTAGACCACCATGGCCCGGGTGCCCACATAGGACAGCTCCCTCTGGCTGCCGCGGCGGTCCTGGCAGAGCTTGATCACCGCGCCGAGATATTCGTCCGGGGTGAAGATGGTGGCCTTGATCCAGGGCTCGGCAATGCTCTCGATCCGCACGGGATCGGGCATGTCGGCGGGATTGTGCAGCTCCAGCACGTCGCCATTGGTCAGGGTGATCTTGTAGATCACGCTGGGCGCCGTGGCGATCAGGTCGAGATTGAACTCCCGGCTCAGCCGCTCCTGGATGATCTCCAGGTGCAGGAGGCCCAGGAACCCGCAGCGGAAGCCGAAGCCCAGCGCCGCGGAGGTCTCCATCTCGTGGCTGAAGCTGGCGTCGTTCAGGCGCAGCTTGCCCACCGCGGCGCGCAGGTCCTCGAAATCCGCCGCATCCACGGGAAACAGGCCGCAGAACACCACCGGCTGGGCGACCTTGAAGCCCTCCAGCTCGTGGGCCGTGGGGCGCTTCTCGTCGGTGATGGTGGCACCCACCGCGGCGTCGGCCACCTCCTTGATGGAGGCGGTCAGGAAGCCGATCTCGCCGGGGCCGAGGCTGTCCACCGGGGTCGCCTTGGGCAGGAACACCCCCAGCCGGTCCACCTGATAGCCCGCGCCGGTCTGCATCATCTTCAGCTTCTGGCCCACCGTCATGCGGCCTTCGATGATCCGCACCAGCACCACCACGCCCAGATAGGCGTCGTACCAGGCGTCCACGAGGAGGGCCTTGAGCGGGGCTGTCTCGTCGCCCTTGGGCGGGGGCAGGCGGGTGACGATGGCCTCCAGCACGTCGGTGATGCCAAGGCCGGTCTTGGCCGAGCACAGCACCGCGTCGGAGGCGTCGAGGCCGATCACGTCCTCGATCTGGGCCTTGACCCGGTCCACATCGGCGGCGGGCAGATCGACCTTGTTCAGGACCGGCACGATCTCGTGGTTGTTGTCGATGGCCTGATAGACATTGGCCAGCGTCTGGGCCTCGACGCCTTGCGAGGCGTCCACCACCAGCAGCGATCCCTCGCAGGCCGCCAGGCTGCGGCTGACCTCATAGGCGAAGTCCACATGGCCGGGGGTGTCGATCAGGTTCAGGACATAGTCCAGGCCGTCCTTCGCCCGGTAGTGCAGGCGCACGGTCTGGGCCTTGATGGTGATCCCGCGCTCCCGCTCGATCTCCATGTTGTCGAGCACCTGCTCCTTCATCTCCCGGGCGGTGAGGCCGCCGGTTTCCTGGATCAGGCGGTCGGAGAGGGTGGACTTGCCGTGGTCGATATGGGCGACGACGGAGAAGTTGCGGATCTGGGCGGTGGGAGTCATGGGGCTGCGCTTATCACCGGCCATGCCCGCCGCCAAGCGCGCGTGGATCGTCAGCAGGGATCGTCAGCAGGGTTAACGAGGTTTTAAGCGGGGCGGGGGACCCTGTTTCGACTCAATGCTGCGGCAAAGGACGCTGTCGGCAGGGGTCTGCCGGTAGCAGTTGCAGGAGAGTCGGACTTGGACAGACGCGCCCTCATCGTTTCGGGAGTGAGCCTGCTGGGCATGGGTGCCACGCGCAGCTTTGCGCAACAGCCGGTGGCCGACCAGGATCGCGGGATCATCTCCCAGAACGCCCTGGCCCCGGTGGGGCAGACCCCGCCGACCGCCGCGCCGAATGCCCGGATGGCGTCCATGGACCCGGGCGGGGCACAGTCGACCCCGCCGTCCGGTGCCACGGGCACGGAAGCCATGCCCCCCGCCGGTGCCCCGCGCTACAGCAATTCCGAAAAGGCCGAGAGCTACGGCAAGGACGAGATCGTCCACGCGGCCTCGGACTTCCTGGGGGTGACGGCTGAGGCGGCGGGCTCCGCCATCGAGCGGATCTTCGCCGAAAATGGCCGACCCACCGGCTATATCGCAGGCGAGGAGACGGCCGCGGCCATCACCGTCGGCCTGCGCTATGGCAAGGGCCTGCTCTACATGAAGAACCGGCCGACCCAGCGGGTGTTCTGGCAGGGGCCGTCCATCGGCTTCGACCTGCGCATCAATGCCAGCCGGGTGTTCACCCTGTGCTACAATCTCCAGTACCCGGACGCGATCTTCCAGCGGTTCCCGGGGGTGGAGGGCTCGGCCTATTTCATCGGCGGGCTGGGAGTGAACTACCAGCGGGCCAGCGACATCACCCTGGCCCCCGTCCGGGCAGGGGTCGGCATGGGGGCCGGTGCCAATGTGGGCTATCTGGCCTACAGCCGCAGGCGAAACTGGCTGCCGTTCTGAGGTTGGCCTTGCCGGGGCACTGGACCTTGCCGCCAAGATCGCCCAAGTGACGCCGGTGACCCAGTTGCCCGCCGACTTCACCCTCCTGCAGATCACCCCCGCCCTGGATACGGGCGGGGTGGAGCAGACGACCCTCGACATGGCGAGGGCCGTGACCGAGGCGGGGGGCCGCGCCCTGGTGGCGTCCCGCGGCGGTCGGCTGGAGGACGAACTCGCCCGCCGGGGCGGGGAGCTGGTCCGGATGGACATGGCCACCAAGAACCCGCTGACCATGCTGCGCAATGCCCGTCGGCTGCGCTCGCTGATCCGGGACGAACGGGTGAGCCTCGTGCACATCCGCTCCCGCGCCCCGGCCTTCGCCGCCCTGGCCGCCGCCCGGGCCGAGGGGGTGCCGGTGGTGACCACTTATCACGGGGTCTACAATGCCCGCTCGGCGCTGAAGCGCTGGTACAATGGCGTGATGGTCCGCGGGGACTTCACCATCGCCAATTCCGACTTCACCCGGGCCCATGTCCTGGCAACCCATGCGGTCGATCCGGCCCGGGTCCGGTCCATTCCCCGGGGTGTCGATCTGGCCCGCTTCGACCCCGATGCCGTGCCGGAGGCGCGGGTCCGGGCCCTGCGCGCCCGGTGGGGCCTCTCCGCCGACGAGACACGGACGGTCTTCCTGCTGGCCGGTCGCCTGACCCGCTGGAAGGGGCAGGAGCTGGTGATCCGCGCCCTCGGGGCCGCACGGATGGCCGGTGGGCCGGAGATGATCCTGGTCCTGGCCGGAGATGACCAGGGTCGCCACGACTATACCGCCTCCCTGCGCGCCCTGGCGGAGCTGGAAGGGGTGGGGGAGGCGGTGCGGATCGTCGGACATTGCGCGGACATGCCTGCGGCCTATCTGGCGGCGGATTTCGCCCTGTCCCCGTCCCTGGAGCCGGAAGCCTTCGGCCGCACGGCGGTGGAGCCCCAGGCCATGGGCCGCCCGGTCCTGGCCGCGGCCCACGGGGGAACGGCCGAAACGGTGGTGGACGGGGAGACGGGCTGGCTGGTCGCCCCGGGGTCCCTGACGGACTGGGCCTCCGCGCTCACCACGGCGGCCCTGTCCCCGCCGGAGACCCGTGCCCGGATGGGGGCGGCCGGTCGGGCGCGGGCCCGGCAGCTCTACGGCCTCGACGTCATGTGCGACGCCACCCTGGACGTCTATGCCCGCGTCCTGGCCGGGCAGGCCGGCGCGACATGAAGATCCTCGTCATCAAGCTGGCGGCGCTGGGGGACGTGGTCCTGGCCTTCTCCGCCATGAAGCGCATCCGCCTCGCCCATCCGCAGGCGGAGATCACGCTGCTGACCACGCCCCCCTATGCGGGCCTGGCCCAGGCCAGCGGCCTGTTCGACCATGTGGAGACCGACGGCCGGCCCCGGGCGTTCAAGGACCTCGTCGCCCTGATCGCCCGTCTGCGGCGGCAGAGGTACGACCTGGTCTACGATCTGCAGACCTCCAGCCGCTCCAGCCGGTATTTCCACGCCCTGTGGCCCCATCGGCCCCGATGGTCCGGCATCGCCCGCGGTGCGGCCCTGCGGCACACCAACCCCCAGCGGACCCGGATGCACACGCTGGAGCGTCAGGCCGACCAGCTGAAGGCGGCGGGGATCTGGCCCGATGCCCCCACGGCCCCCGGCACAGCCCCGCCGCCGGACCTGGGCTTCATGCTGCAGTCGGACGCGCCGCACCTGTCGCCGGCCCATTTCGGTCTTGCGCCGCCCTATGCCCTGCTGGTGCCCGGGGCCTCGCCCCACCGGCCGGAAAAGCGCTGGCCCGCGGCGCACTATGCCGCCCTGTCCCGGGCCCTGATGGCCAACGGCCTCACCGTCGCCGTGATCGGGGCCGGGGCCGAGGCCGCCCTGGCCGAGGAGATCGCCGCCGGCTGTCCCGGCGTGGTCAATCTGGTGGGACGGACCGACTTCGCCCAGGTCGCCGCCCTGGCCGCCCGGGCGGCTGTGGTGGTGGGCAATGACACCGGACCGACCCATCTGGCCGCTGCGGCCGGGGCCCCGACGGTGGTGCTGTTCTCCCACGCCTCCGACCCGGCCCTGTGCGCCCCCCGCGGGCCGCAGGTGGTGGTCCTGCGCCGCCCCAGTCTGGACGCCCTTGATGTCGATGCGGTCACACAGGCGATCAAAACACTGCGCCCGTCTTGAACGGCAAATAAATATTTTCCATGTCTAATCCGCCGGACTCGGGTACTATCCGAGCGGAACATGCCCACCAACAGTCTCAGGAGACGACCCTATTCGCCGCCCAATGCAAACCCCGCCGACCAAGGACGGTCCGCGCATCAATGATGAAATACGCGTTCCCCGGGTGCTTCTGATCGATCAGAACGGCGAAAAACAGGGTGTCATGCCGACCCAGTCGGCCCTCGAGGCAGCGGAGGAGGCCGGGCTTGACCTGGTCGAGGTCTCTCCGAATTCCGATCCTCCCGTCTGCAAGATCCTGGACTACGGCAAGTACAAGTTCCAGGAGCAGAAGAAGAAGAACGAGGCGCGCAAGCGCCAGAAGGTCGTGGAGATCAAGGAAATCAAGCTTCGGCCGAATATCGACACCCATGACTATGAGGTGAAGGCCAAGGCGATGAACCGCTTCTTCGAGGAAGGCGACAAGGTCAAGGTGACCCTGCGCTTCCGCGGACGGGAACTGGCCCACCCGGAACTGGGCATGAAGCTGCTTCAGCAGGTCCGCGCCGACTTCGACCCGATCGCCAAGGTCGAGTACGAGCCGCGCATGGAAGGCAAGCAGATGATCATGATCCTCGCCCCGCGCTGAGGGCGGATCGACAGGCCGGGATCAGTGATCCCGGTCGTTCTTCCTCGTATGGTCGATCACCCGGTTGCCGTAGAGATGGACGGTCTCGGCCTCGATGGCGAGGCGGTCCTTCTTCTTCGGTGTCGCGGTGGTGAGCGCCGTGAGGATCTCGTGCAGCTGGCGGACGATGGCGTCCTTCTGCCACACCCCGGCGAACTGCTCGATCGCCGCACGGGCGGCATGGCTCTTTTCCTTGTCTGTCATCCGGCGCGTCAGGGTAGGGCGGGGCGGCGCGACGTAGTCGCCCAGCTTCCCCTTCCCGCAGTCGCAGGTCAGTCGGCGCGTCGGCGCGTCGGTGCCTGAGCCATGACCATGTCCATGGCCGCCTGCCGCCCCGCCGCCCGTGATGATGATGGTCTGTCCGCCGGCCGCGACCGCAGAGGCAGCCGCGCCCCCGCCTGCCGCGGAGGCCGACGCCACGGGGCCGTTGGGTTGGGGGTGCGGCTGGGGTGTCGGCGGTTCGGGCGGGTGGCCTCCGGCCGGGCCGTTGCGCTTGTCGCAGTTGAAGCCCGTGCAGAGCAGTTCCTGGGCGACTTCGCCCTTGGCCACGTCATCCAGGGCCTTGGCCGCCGCAGAGACGGGGCCCATGAACCGCATCAGCGGGCCGAGGTGGTCCGAAACCTTTCGGTGAAGCGCCTGGGCCTCGCTGGCCTTGGCATCTCCGGTCGCCAGCAGGGCCCTTTCCAGGGCCTCGCGGACATCTTCATAGATGGCAAGGATGGATTCTCTGATCCTTGTCCTTGAGTCATGCTCGATCCGGTCTGCAATGACTCTTGCCGCTATTTGGTAAGTCACGACCGCAGTTATGCAGACACTCAACACGATTTCGATTATCAATTTCCAAGGTACTGAATAGTAACTGCAGCAGCGATCATCAACGCCGCCCCCGGACAGAAATCCTTCCGTGACAAGGGTGGAAACGGCCCAGAAATCTGAAATTACCGATGCCATTATACTCGGACGCCCCCACGTTAACCAAATTTAATATATCCGGACGCCGCGGCTTTGCAATGTCCGATGTGGGAGCGGGACGTGTGTCGATCGGGCCGTCCGGAGACATTCGGCGCGATGCACCCTTGCTCCCGCGCCGCTTTTCGCGTATCTCCCCGCGCTTCACGGAACCGCCTGGCCATTGGCATGCCATGGCGGTTCACATGCTGTCTCTTTGAAGAAGGGTGGGTCGCCTAGCCGCGGTCCACAAAGCAAAATGCCGAAGTTGAAGACCAAGTCGGGCGTGAAGAAGCGCTTCAAGCTCACCGCCTCGGGCAAGGTGAAGGCCGGCGTCGCCGGCAAGCGTCACCGTCTGATCAGCCACAACGCCAAGTACATCCGCTCCAATCGCGGAACCAAGGTGATGTCGGATGCAGACGCCAAGATCATCAAGTCGCACATGCCTTACGGCTGATCGACCGATCATCCTGCAACGCTTTCATTCCTTCCGATTCCAGACTGAGGTGACTTGATATGGCGCGTGTCAAAAGGGGCGTTACGTCCCACGCCAAGCACAAAAAGGTTCTCGAGCAGGCCAAGGGTTTCTATGGCCGCCGCAAGAACACCATCCGGACCGCCAAGGCCGCCGTCGACAAGGCCGGCCAGTACGCCTATCGCGACCGCAAGGTCCGCAAGCGCGCCTTCCGCGCCCTGTGGATCCAGCGCATCAACGCGGCTGCGCGTCTCGAGGGCTTTACCTACTCGCAGTTTATCCACGGCCTTGACGTCGCCGGGATCGACATGGACCGCAAGGTGCTGGCCGATGTGGCCGGTGCGGATCCCGCCGCGTTCAAGGCCATCGCCGACAAGGTGCGCGCCGCCCTGGCCTGAAGGCTTCCGGCGACCCGCGGCGGGACCCGGTGACGGGTCCCGCTCCGGCGCGCATCTTTGACCCCGCCCCGCGAATCGGCCGTCGGCACTGGTCCGGCGGCGCGCTCCCTCTCCGCGAGAGGAGAGGGGTTGGAGCTGCGAACCATGACGGATCTCGTGACACTTGAAGCCGACCTGCTGGCGCAGGTGGCTGCTGCGGCGGACCTGTCCGCCCTGGACGCCGTGCGCGTGGCGGCGGTGGGCAAGCAGGGGGCGGTCTCCGCCCTGCTGAAGACCCTGGGCAGCCTGAGCCCGGACGAGCGGCGCGACCGGGGCGGCCAGATCAACGGCCTGCGCGACCGGGTGCAGACCGCCCTCAACGACCGCCGCGCTGCGCTGGAAACCGCCGAGCTGGACCGTCGTCTGGCGGCGGAGCGCCTCGACCTGACCCTGCCGGCCCCCCATGTCCGGCGTGGCGCTGTCCATCCGACCATGCAGGTGATGGACGAGATGATCGCCATCTTCGCCACCCTGGGCTTTGCCGTGGCCGAGGGGCCGGACATCGAGGACGACTTCCACAACTTCACCGCCCTGAACTTCCCGCCGAAGCACCCGGCGCGGGAGATGCACGACACCTTCTTCTTCGAGCCGGACGACAAGGGGGAGCGCAAGCTGCTGCGCACCCACACCAGCCCGATGCAGGTGCGCACCATGATCGCGCAGAAGCCGCCGATCCGGATCATCTCCCCGGGGCGGACCTATCGCTGCGATAGCGACCAGACCCATACCCCCATGTTCCACCAGGTGGAGGGGCTGGTGATCGACCGGAACATCCACATGGGCCACCTGAAGTGGACGCTGGAGACCTTCGTCGCCCGCTTCTTCGAGAACGACCAGGTGACCACCCGGTTCCGGCCCCACCACTTCCCCTTCACCGAGCCCTCGGCGGAAGTGGACGTGCAGTGCGACCGCTCCGGCGGGGAGATCCGCATCGGCCAGGGCACGGACTGGCTGGAGATCCTGGGCTGCGGCATGGTCCATCCGAACGTCCTTCGGGCCTGCGGCATCGATCCGGACGAGTTCCAGGGCTTTGCCTTCGGCATGGGCGTGGACCGACTGGGCATGCTGAAATACGGCATGCCGGACCTGCGGGACATGTTCGCCTCGGACGTGCGGTGGCTGTCGCACTACGGCTTCTCGGCCTTTGCCGCGCCGAACCCCGCCAGCGGCCTCAGCTGAGCCGGGAAGGGATCAGATCATGAAGTTCACTCTGTCCTGGCTGAAGGACCACCTCGATACCGAGGCCGATATCACCGAGATCGCCCGGGCCATGACCATGGCCGGGCTGGAGGTGGAGCACGTCCACGATCCGGCGGCCGCACTGAAGCCCTTCACCGTCGCCCGCATCGTCGAGGCCGTGCAGCACCCGAACGCCGACCGTCTGCGGGTCTGCCAGGTGGACACGGTGGACGGCCGCAAGGAGATCGTCTGCGGGGCCCCCAATGCCCGCAGCGGTCTCGTCACCATCTATGCCCCCATCGGGGCCTATGTGCCGGGTCTGGGCGTGACCCTGGTGGAGAAGCCCGTGCGGGGCGTGGTCTCCAACGGCATGCTCTGCTCGGCCTCCGAGCTGGAACTGGCGGACGAGTCCGACGGCATCCTCGAGATCACCGGCGACTGGCCCGTGGGTGCGCCTGCGGCGGACGTGTTCGGCGTCGAACCCGTCATCGATTTCGAGGTGACCCCCAACCGTCCGGACTGGCTGGGCGTGGAAGGCATCGCCCGGGACCTGGCAGCCGCGGGCGTCGGCCGTTTCAAGGGCAAGGCGGTCGAGCCGGTGGCGGGGACCTTCCCGTGCCCGATCTCCGTGCGGATCACGGCACCCGACGCCTGTCCGATGTTCGCCGGGCGGCTGATCCGCAATGTCCGCGATGGCCCCTCGCCGGAGTGGCTGCAGCGGCGGCTGAAGGCCATCGGCCTGCGCTCCATCAATGCCCTGGTCGATGTGACCAACCTGCTCTGCTACGACCGGGGACGGCCGCTGCACGTCTATGACGCGGCCAAACTGCCCCACGGCTTCGTCGAGGCGCGGCTGGGGGTGGAGGGGGAGTCCTTCCTGGCCCTGGACGGCAAGACCTATGCGGTGACGCCGGAGATGTGCGTGATCGCCGACGCCTCGGGCGTGCTGGGGCTGGGCGGCGTCATGGGCGGGGAGGGCAGCGGCTGCTCCGAGGCCACCACCGACGTGTTCGTCGAAGCCGCCCTGTTCGACCCCATCCGCACGGCCCAGACCGGCCGGGACACCGGCCTGTTGTCCGACGCCCAGTACCGGTTCGCGCGGGGGGTCGATTCGGCCTTCGTCGTGCCGGGTCTGGAGCTGGCTACCCGGCTGATCCTGGACCTGTGCGGCGGCGAGGCGTCCGAGATCGTCATCGCCGGGGCCGCCCCCGCCGCGCCGGAGGCCTTCAGCTTCGACCCGGGCTATGTCCACCGCCTGTCGGGCCTCTCCCTCAGCCGGGAAGGCGTCACCGACATCCTGCACCGCCTGGGCTTCGCCGTTCAGCCGGAGGGGACGCACCTGCGGGTGACGCCGCCCACCTGGCGCCGGGACGTGACCGGCAAGGCGGACCTGGTCGAGGAAGCCGCGCGGATCGCCGGCTATGACCAGCTGCCGTCCACGCCCCTGCCGGCGGTGGAACCGCCCCCCGGTGGTGTGCTGACCCCGCGCCAGGCCCGGATCCGTCTGGCGCGCCGCCAGCTGGCCGCAGCCGGCTTCTCCGAGACCATCGGCTGGTCCTTTGTCTCCAAGGCAGAGGCGGAACTGTTCGGCGGCGGCGATGCGCGGCTGAAGCTCGCCAATCCCATTGCCGCGGACCTGTCCGACATGCGGCCATCGGCCCTGTCCGGCCTGATCACCGCCCTGGGACGCAATGCCGCCCGCGGCTTTGCCGATGCGGCCCTGTTCGAGATCGGTCCGGTCTTCTCCGGGCCCGAACCGCAGGACCAGCGCACGGCCATCACCGCGGTCATCGCGCCCCATGCGCCCCGTCGCTGGACCGGCGCGGCCGATGCCGATGCCTTCTGGATCAAGGGGCGTCTCCTGGCGCTGCTGGAGGAGATGGGCGTGGCCGTGGACAAGCTGCAGGTCACCCAGGGCCAGACGGCTGCCTGGTGGCATCCGGGCCAGTCCGCCCGCCTGCAGCTCGGCCCCAAGGTCGTTCTGGCGGAGTTCGGAGCCCTGCATCCGTCGGTGCTGAAGGCGCTCGACGTGGCAGGCCCGGTCTATGGCTTCGAGCTGTGGCTGGACGCCGTGCCGGAGCCCAAGCGCCGGGCCCTGAAGTCGAAGGGGGCCCTGCCGCTTTCGCCCTTCCAGCCCCTGAGCCGGGATTTCGCCTTCATCGTCGACGAGGCCCGCCCGGCCGGGGACCTGGTCCGCGCGGCTCTGGGCGCCGACAAGGCCCTGGTCGCCGGGGCCCTGGTGTTCGACGTCTATCGCGGTCCGGGCGTGCCGGAGGGGGCCAAGTCCGTGGCCATCGAGGTCACGCTCCAGCCCAGCGACCGGACCCTGACCGATACGGACATCGACCAGGTCTCCGCACGGATCGTGGCGGCGGTGGAAAAGAGCTGCGGCGGTCGCCTGCGGGCCTGATCCCGCCCCGGCGGTGGAGGAGGCGCGCATGAACCCTGCAGGCGAGACCTCCGGACGCCTGAGCCGGACGGACGGCCAGAGCCTGGCCTGGCGGCGGGTGCCCGGTCGCGGGCCCACCGTGGTGTGGCTGGGGGGCTTCCACTCCGACATGACCGGTACCAAGGCCCAGGTCTTGGCGGACTGGGGGGCGCAGACGGGGCACGATGTCCTGCGCTTCGACTATTTCGGCCGCGGCCAGTCGTCGGGGGACTTTGCCGACGGCACCATCAGCCGCTGGCGCGAGGACGTGCTGGCGGCGCTCGATGGCCTGACGGAGGGACCGGTGGTGCTGGTCGGCTCGTCCATGGGCGGCTGGCTGGCCGTGCTGGCGGCCCTGGCGCGGCCGGAGCGGGTTAGGGGCCTTGTCCTGATCGCCCCGGCCGCCGACTTCACCGAGGCCCTGATCAAGCCGTCCCTGTCCGATGCGGCCCGGGCGGAGATCGCCGCGCACGGGGCATGGCGGCGGCCCTCGGACTATGCCGACGGCGCCTATGAGATCACCCGGACCCTGCTGGAGGACGGCGCGCAATGGTGCGTGCTGCCGGGCCCGGTGGCCGTGACCGCGCCGGTGCGCGTGCTGCAGGGCGGCTGTGACCCGGACGTGCCCTGGCGGCATGCCCTGGCACTGGCCGAGGCGCTGGAAGGCGAGGACGTGGTCTTCAGCCTGATCCGGGACGGGGATCACCGGCTGTCCCGACCGCAGGACCTGGCCCGGCTGGTCGCCGCGGTCAGCGAGTTGGCGGGCTGACCGACTTTTCGGCGGCCAGGATGGCAGCCAGCCCCTCCCGATAGGTCGGATAGGCCGGACGCCAGCCCAGTTCGGCCTTGGCCCGGGCGTTGGAGACCCGCTTGCTCTCCCCATAGAACCGCCGGGCCATGGGTGACAGGGTCGCCTCGTCGAACGGCTCCAGCGGGGGCAGGGGCAGGCCCAGCAGGGCGGCGGCATGGGCCGTCACCTCGGCCGCCGGGGCCGGTTCATCGTCGCACAGGTTGTAGATGCCCCCCGGGCGCGGTCGGCGCAGGGAGGCCACGAGGCCCTCGGCCAGATCGCTCACATGGATGCGGGAGAAGACCTGTCCCGGCTTGTCGTAGCGCCGCGCGGTCCCCGCTCGCAGGCGGGCAAAGGGGGAGCGACCCTTGCCGTCGAGATCGGGGCCGTAGATGCCGGGCAGGCGGAAGATGGTGGCGGACAGACCCAGCCGGTCTCCCAGGGCCAGCCAGGCCTGCTCTGCGGCCACCCGGCGCACGGCCTCCGGTGACAGGGGGGTGACGGCGGTCCGCTCGAACACCCAGCGGCCCCCGTGATCACCATAGACGCCGGTGGTGGAGAGGTAGCCGACCCAGTCCGGACGCGCGGCCCCGCGGTCCAGCAACGGGGCGAGGGCGGCATGGCCCGGACATCCCTCCGGACCCGGGGCGGCGCTGAGCAGCAGGGCGTCCGACCCCGCCAGACCCGCCTCCAGCCCCTCCGGATCGGCGGGGTCCACGGGCAGGATACCCCGTGCCGCCAGCCGGTCCCGCCCCTCCGGTCGGCGGGAGGTTCCGGCCACCTGCCAGCCCAGGGCCAGGAGCCGGTCTGCCAGGACCCCGGCCGTGTAGCCGAAGCCGTGGACGAACAGCTTCACCTCAGGCCGTCAGCAGGGGGGCCAGGGCCGCGCGGGCCGCATCGGCCAGATCGGGACGCTTCAGGGTGAGGGCGACATTGGCGCGCAGCCAGCCGATCCGGTCGCCGCAGTCATAGCTCTCGCCCTCATAGTCGAAGGCGTGGAAGTCCTGGGTCTGCATCAGCTTGGCCATGGCGTCGGTCAGCTGGATCTCGCCGCCGGCCCCCTTCTGGCGCTCTGAAAGGATGTCGAAGATCTCCGGCTGCAGGATGTAGCGGCCGAGCACCGACAGGTTGGACGGGGCAGTGCCCTGTGGCGGCTTTTCCACCATGCCGGACATCTTGATCAGGCGACCGTCGCGGCTGACGGGGGTGACGATGCCGTACTTGTGGGTCTCCGTCTCCGGCACCGGTTCCACCACCACGATGTTGCCGCCCACCTGGTTGTAGGCGGCGATCGCCTGGGCGGTGCAGGAGGTGGGGCCGTCGACGATCACGTCGGGCAGGAGCACGGCAAAGGGCTCGTCCCCGATGATGTCACGGGCGCACCAGACGGCATGGCCGAGGCCCAGCGGTGCCATCTGGCGGACATAGGAGATCTCCCCCTCCTTGGGCAGGTCGGCCAGCAGGGCGTCCAGCAGGTCGGTCTTGTTCTTGTCCCTCAGGGTGGCCTCGAGCTCCACATGGTGGTCGAAATAGTCCTCCATGGCCGTCTTGCCCCGGCCGGTGACCAGCACGAAATGCTCGATCCCGGCCGCCCGGGCTTCTGCGATCACGTGATGGATCAGCGGGCGGTCCACCACCGGCAGCATCTCCTTGGCCACCGTCTTGGCGGCGGGCAGCATGCGGGTGCCCAGACCCGCGACGGGGAAGATGGCCTTGCGAACGCGCTTCATCAGCTGATCCTTCATTCACCCGCGGACAGGGACCCGGTCCGCGGAGGTGCGTTGATTTATTCGACGGTGACGGACTTGGCCAGATTGCGCGGCTGGTCCACGTCGGTGCCCTTCTGGACGGCCACGTGATAGGCGAGCAACTGGATGGAGGTGGCGAAGGCCAGCGGCGCGATCAGCGGGTCGCAGACCGGGGCCAGCAGGACGCGGACGCCGGCCGGGGCGCGGGCGGCACCATCGGCATCGGCGATCAGCACCACCGGTGCCCCCCGGGCCCGGACCTCCTGCAGGTTTGACATGGTTTTGTCGAACAGGCTGTCGGAGGGGGCGATGACGATGATCGGCGTGGCCTCGTCCACCAGGGCGATGGGGCCGTGCTTCAGCTCTCCGGCGGCATAACCTTCTGCGTGGATATAGCTGATTTCCTTCAGCTTTAGCGCGCCTTCCAGAGCCAGCGGATAGGACGGGCCGCGGCCGAGATAGAGCACGTCCTTTGCCTTGGACAGCTCATAGGCCAGCGCCTTGATGTCGGTCTCCACATCCATGGCCTTCAGGATGGTGCGGGGCGCCTCCATCAGCACCTGGACCAGGCGGGCCTCCTCGGCGGCGTCGATCCGGCCCCGCTGGGCGGCGGCGGCGATGGCCAGCGCCGTCAGGGCACAGACCTGGGCGGTGAAGGCCTTGGTGGAGGCGACCCCGATCTCCGGACCCGCATGGGTCGGCCACATGCGGTCGGCCTCCCGGGCCATGGTGCTCTCGTGATTGTTCACCAGGGCCGCGGTGGCCAGGCCCTTCGCCTTGCACCACCGCAGGGCCGCCAGGGTGTCGGCGGTCTCGCCGGACTGGGAGACGGCCAGGCACAGCGTGCCAGGGGTGATGGCGGGGGTGCGGTAGCGGAACTCCGACGCCACCTCCACGTCCATGGGCAGGTCGGCATACTGCTCGAACAGGTACTTGGCGGTCAGGGCCGCATAGAAGGCGGTGCCGCAGGCCAGGATCTGCATCCTGGTGACCTGGGCGAAGTCCAGCGGCGGCAGGCTGTCGTGGCTCGGCACACGGGCGCGGCCGTGGATCGGGTCCAGATAGGCGGACAGGGTGTGCTGGCAGGCGTCCGGCTGTTCATGGATCTCCTTCTCCATGAAGTGGCGATAGGCCCCCTTTTCCACGAGCGCGGCGGAGGCACTGACCTGGTGCACCGTGCGGCTGACCGCCTGGCCCTGGTCGTTGAAGATGTGGGCGGCGTGATCGTCGATGGCCACGTAGTCGCCCTCGTTCAGATAGGCGATGCGCTGGGTGAAGGGACCCACCGCCAGGGCGTCGGAGCCGATGAACATCTCCCCCTCGCCATAGCCGACCACCAGGGGGCTGCCCCGGCGGGCACCCATGACCAGCCGGTCCTCCCCGTCGATCAGCACGGCCAGGGCATAGGCCCCCTCCAGCCGGTCCAGGGTGCGCTTGAAGGCGGCCAGTGGCGGCAGGCCGTCCGCAAGGCCCTGGTCGATCAGATGGGCCACCACCTCGGTGTCGGTGTCGCTGGTGAAGGTCCGGCCGGCGGCGATCAGTTCCTTCTTCAGCTCCGCGAAGTTCTCGATGATGCCGTTGTGCACGACGGCAACCCGGCCGGCCATCTGGGGGTGGGCGTTGCGCTCGCTCGGCGCGCCGTGGGTGGCCCAGCGGGTATGGCCGATGCCCACCGTGGCATTGACCGGGGCCTCCTTCAGGGCGGCTTCCAGGGCGCGGATCTTGCCCTGGGCCCGGCGGCGGACGAGGTGGTGGTCCTCGATCGCCGCGATGCCGGCACTGTCATAGCCCCGGTATTCGAGGCGCTTGAGGCTCTCGATCACCCGGTCTGCCACCTGGGTCCTGCCGACGATGCCGATGATGCCGCACATGCTGGGTCTGTCCTGAGGGGGAGCGCTGGGTGTCCCGGAGAGGGGCGTTTAACAAGCTTCGGCGTGGGGAGGGACTCAATATCGGTTTCGGATCGTTTCAGCCCGCCACTCCAGTGCCCTATTCGGGGATGGAGATGACGGCCCCTCGGGCTTTCAGCCGGTCCAGCAGGCCATTGGTCCGGTCCAGATAGGTCAGGTCCACCAGGGCGACGGTCTTGCCCGGGCGGGACAGGGCCTCGTCGATGGCGGAGACGGCATCCTGGGTTCCGCGTTCGGTGAGGGCCTGGAGGCTGGGCAGGTCCTCGAGGCACTGGGCGATGCTCATGCGCGACTTGAACTGGCGCAGGCGGGCCATGTCGCCGCGGCCCCAGGCCTCCGCAGCCACCCGGGCGTCAGAGGATTCCCAGGCGATCTCGTCCATCTCCTGGTGGAAACAGGCAAGGCCGCGGGCATCGTCCAGGGTGGTTACGATCTTCACCAGGGGCGCGGCCTTCAGCCGACCCATGGTCTGGATCCGCACGTGCAGCTGGCGGGCCAGGCGCTCGACGGTCGAGACGGGCTTCTCGCTGGACAGCCCCTCTGCCCGGCGGATGTCGCCGATCAGCGCCGCGCCGGCCACCACGGGCTTGTAGCGGTCATAGTGCCTGGCCGGCAGGTGCGACCGGGCGACGGCACGCTGATAGGCCTGGAAATCGGCAGGCGACAGGACCTGCGCCAGGGTCTTGCCCTGCGGGTTCTGCAGCCGCCCCAGGCTCAGCAGCAGGCCCATTGTGTCCAGCACGCCCAGGGTCGGCTCAGGCGGGACCAGCAGGGCATGGGCCCCGTCCAGGGCGTGGAGCACCCGGCCCTTCGGCCAGTCCAGCCCGTGGGGCAGGGGACGGATATAGCCGAGGATGACGACCTGGCTGTCCCCGCGGGTGACCCGCCACAGGGCCGGACCCGGCAGGGTGACCTGGACGGGGGCCAGTTCCGTCACGACGGAGCTGTCGTCGGCGGCGGTGGGCGGGACGGGCGGTGTCGGCCCCGGCACCTGAGCGCGCGCCGGATCGACATTGCCGCCGGTGAGGACCAGCAGCGCGGCTGTGACGGCCGCCAGACCCCGCATCACACCACACCCTGACGGAGAAGATCGTGGATGTGGAGCACGCCCACCGGCCGGCCCGCCTCCACCACGAACAGGACCGTGATCCGGCGGCTGTTCATCAGGTTGAGGGCCTCGCCCGCCAGCAGGGTCGGGGGGACGGTCAGGGGGGAGCCGGTCATGACCGTCCGCGCCGTCTGCTGCATCAGCCCGTCCATGTGGCGCCGCAGGTCCCCGTCCGTGATCAGCCCGACGAGGGTCCCGGCGGCATCCACCACGCCCACGCAGCCGAACCGCTTTTCCGTCATGACCAGCAGCGCGTCCGGCATGGGCGTGTCCACCGCGGTCACCGGCAGCTCGTCCGGTCCGTGCATCAGCTCCGCCACCGTGCGCAGGGCCGCGCCCAGCTTGCCGCCCGGATGGAAGACCTTGAAATCATGTGCCCCGAAGCCCCGCCGTTCCAGCAGGGCCACGGCCAGGGCATCCCCCAGGGCCAGCTGGGCGGTGGTGGAGGTGGTGGGCGCATTGAAGGCGTCCACGGCCTCCGGCGCATCGGGCAGGCACAGCAACAGGTCCGAGGCCCGGCCCAGCGCGCTGTCCGGGTCGGCGGTCATGCCGATCAGGGGAATGCCGAACCGGCGGGTATGGGCGATGATGTCCGCCAGTTCCCGGGTCTCGCCGGTCTTGGACAGGGCCAGGACCGCGTCCTCCGCCCCGATCATGCCCAGGTCCCCGTGGCTGGCCTCTCCCGGATGGACGAACATGGCCGGCTGACCGGTGGAGGCCAGCGTGGCGGCGATCTTGCGCGCCACATGGCCGGACTTGCCCATGCCGGTGCAGACCAGGCGGCCGGTCAGGGAGGAGATCCTGTCCACGGCGTCGGCAAAGGGATCACCCAGGCCGGCGGCCATCTGCTGCAGGGCGGCGGCCTCGATGCCCAGGGTGCGGCGGCCGGACTCGAGGGCGGCGCTGCGGGCATCGATGGCCGCCTGAGGAGCCTGAACCTTGGACATGTCAGTGCGGTCCTCTCATCGGGGTCGATGGAGCAGATGGAGTGCCGGGGGTGGCCGCCTTGGCCTTGGCCTGGGCCTTGGCCGCCGCCGCGGCCGCATCCTTGCGGGCTTCCACCGCATAATAGGTCTCGTGGCCGAAGGGCTTGGGCGAACGCTTGCCGATTCCCTGCGGATAGACGAGGGCCAGCGCCACCATGAGCACGGCCGCCACGGCGGCGAGGGAGAAGAAGATGCGGTCGGACATGAGCGTCCCTTAGACCATCTTGCCCGGCAGAGAAACCTGTCCGCGAAGGGGGCGTGACTTGACGGCACGGTCCGCGCGCTGATAGCCGCAGCCGTCCAGGGCGCGCCGACGCCCGGTCCATTCCAGTCCGACCCACCGGAGGCTGCCCATGCCGACCCTGATCCTCACCCGCCACGGTCAGAGCCAGTGGAACCTCGAGAACCGCTTCACTGGCTGGGTGGATGTCGGCCTGACCGCGCAGGGCGTCGCCGAGGCGGAACGGGGTGGACAGCTGATCGCCGAGGCCGGGCTTGCCATCGACCGGGCCTTCACCTCCGTGCTGACCCGGGCCATCCACACCTGCGACCTCAATCTGCGGCTGGCCGGACAGGCCTTCGTGCCGGTGACCAAGGACTGGCGGCTGAACGAGCGCCACTACGGGGCCCTGACCGGCCTGAACAAGGCCGAGACGGCGGCCAGGCACGGCGAGGCCCAGGTACTGGAATGGCGCCGGTCCTACGACGTTCCGCCGCCGCCCCTGTCGCCGGATGCGGGCTACGACTTCTCCGCCGACCGTCGCTATCGCGGGGTGCCGGTGCCGGCCACGGAGAGCCTGAAGATCACGCTGGAGCGGGTGCTGCCCTACTGGTCCGCGGCCATCGAGCCGCATCTTCAGCAGGGCGAGACCGTGCTGGTGGCGGCCCACGGCAATTCCCTGCGGGCCATCGTCAAGCTGCTGTTCCAGGTCTCCGAGGCGGAGATCGTCGGGGTGGAGATCCCGACGGCCAATCCCCTGGTGATCGAACTTTCCCCGGATGCGCGGTCCGTGACCGGGGCGCGGTACCTGGACGCGGGTCGGGCCCAGCCCCTGCCGCACACGGGACGTTAAGCCCTCTTCGATAACGCTTTCGCATCAACGGGATGCGAGCCCATGCAGACGGCCGGCGACGCAGTGACCTATCGGCGCCTGACCCAGGCCCAGGTGGACGAGAGCTGTCGGCGTCATGAACGTCTGGCCAAGCTGCGTCCCGGGGGCGCGCGGGCGATCTTCTCGTTCACCGACCTGACCGGCCTCGTGCTGCGGGAACGTCCGCTGATGGGGGCGAACTTCTCCGGTGCCATCCTGCGGGACGCCGACCTGTCCGGTGCCGATCTCGACAATGCCGGCTTCTTCGGGGCCGATCTGAAGGCGGCGCGGCTGGTGCGGACCTCCCTCAAGCGGGCGGACCTGCGCGGCGCGGTGCTGCGGGACGCCGACCTGACCGGCGCGGACCTGTTCATGGCGGACCTGAGGGCCGGCCAGATGGCCGCGGCGGACCGGGACGAGGGGTACAAGACCCTCAGCCATGCCTACGGGGCCGCGGACGCCACCGGTGCCAACCTGACCGGGGCCAATCTGCAGAGCACCTTCATGACCGGCGTGGTCGCCTGCAATGCCGACTTCACCGGCGCGGTGATGAAGGACTGCAAGCTGGTCCGGGCGGTGCTGAAGAATGCCAATTTGACCGGGGCCGACCTGGCGGGCGCAGACCTGTCCGGGGCCAATCTGACGGGGGCGACCCTCCTCGATGCCGTGCTGGTGGGGGCCCGGACGCAGGGCTGGATCACCGACGGGGCGGACATGAAGGGCGTGCTGACCGATGCGCCGAAGGGCATCAGCACCCGGGACCTGCCCGCCGGCGAGATGCTGGCGGCCCATGCCCGGTGGTGTGCGACCGGTGGGGCGGAGGGGGCCCCCTCCCGCTTCGACGGGGCGGACCTGCGGGCGCTGAAGTCGATCCGCGGCTATGACCTGACGGCCCTGTCCGCCCGGGGCGCGACCTTCTACGGACTGGACATGGCCGGGGTCCAGCTGCAGGGCGCGCACCTGGAAGGGGCCGATCTGCGGGACTGCGATCTGGAGGGGGCGGACCTGCGCGGGGCCCGGCTGGCGGGGGCGCAGCTCGGCGGCGCCAATCTGCGCAATGCCCTCCTGGGTCCGCTGATGCTGGGGGGCGGTCGGCGGCTGGCGGCCTCCCTGCGCGGGGCCGTAGCCCGGCGGGCGGACTTCGCCGGTGCCGATCTCAGCGGCTGCGATCTCTCGGAGTGCGACCTTTCCCGGTCGGACTTCACCGGGGCCCGGATCGAGGCGGTGGACCTGACCGACGCCCGGCTGGAAGCCGTGACGGGGTTTCGTCTGTTCGACGGCTGAGGGGCACGAAAAAGGGCGGCGCATTGCTGCGCCGCCCCCGACTTCGATGGCTTGGACCGGTCAGGTCAGGCCGCGCCCGCCTCGATCAGCGGGGCCTTGGGCGTGGCGATGGGAATCTGCCGCGGCTTGAGGCTTTCCGGCAGTTCCCGCTTCAGGTCGATGGACAGCAGGCCATCGGCCAGCTCGGCGCTGGACACCACCACATAGTCGGCCAGCTGGAACCGGCGGTCGAAGTTCCGCGCGGCCAGGCCCTGGTGCAGGAAGCGTCGGCCGGTGTCGTTGTCGGCCTTGCGACCGCTGACGGTGAGCACGTTTTCCCGGGCCTCGAGGGTCAGTTCCTCGGCCTTGAAGCCGGCCACGGCGATCTCGATCCGGTAGGCGTTCTCGCCCACGGACTCGATGTTGTAGGGCGGATAGCCGCCGGCGCTCTCGGTCTTGGCGGCGGCGTCCAGCAGGGCGGCCAGCCGGTCGAAGCCGACGATGGAGCGGTACATGGGAGAGGCGTTGTAGGTTCGCATGTGAGCATCCTCCTGGGATTAGCAAGGTTGCAAAGGCCTGCGCCTGCGAGAGCGCCGACCCCTGGGATGAACCGTCATCGACCCGTGAGGCATCGACAGTGGTTCGTGGCGACCCGGACATCCAGCACCGCCACGATGTTCAGGTGGGAAACCCGGATGGGCCGGTCAAGGGGGCGTCCGGGCGCTCGGCCTTCATTTGGCCCTGCCCGTGATCATGCTATGCCGGGATGTTTCAATGACAGGCGGCGGAGAATGACGGTGAAGTCCAGAACCGATGGTGTGGCCTCGCGACAGGTCCTGACGAGGCTCGGCCTGGGGTGCCTGACGGCCGCGATGCTCGGGCTCGGCACGGCCGCGACGGCCCAGACCTCGCCGGAGCTGCGTGCAGCCCAGACCCACAAGATCTCGGCCCCCCAGGTCGTGGATGATCCGGCGCTGGTGGAGGTCCTGAAGGGGCCCCAGCGCCCGGCGGGGGATGTGGCCCGCGACGGGGCCCGGCATCCGCTGGAGAGCCTCACCTTCTGGGGCCTGCGCCCCGGTGCCACGGTGCTCGAGATGTTTCCCGGCGCCGGCTACTGGGTACGGATTCTGGCTCCCTATGCGGCCAAGACCCACGGCCACTACATCACCACCGTCAGCGCCCTGACCGGGGACGAGAAGGACGGTGCGATCCAGGCCCGGGTCGACAAGTTCAAGGCCCGCTGGGCGGACGCGTCGGTCTATGGCGAGATCGGCTATGCGCCCCTCGGCAAGGCCACGACCCAGCTGGCCCCCCCCGGCTCGGTGGACCTGATCCTGACCGCCCGCAACATCCACAACCTCCTCTGGGAGAAGGGCGAGGTGGACCGGACCCTGGCCCTGGCCTTCGCGGCCCTGAAGCCCGGCGGCGTCCTGGCGGTGGAAGAGCACCGGGCCGACCCGCGAGCCCAGATCGGCGATGCCCGGGACGGCTATGTGGCCACCTCCACCGTCATCGCGGCGGCGAAGAAGGCGGGCTTCGTGTTCGACGGCGCCAGCGAGATCAATGCCAATCCGAAGGATACCAAGGACCATCCCTTCGGCGTCTGGACCCTGCCGCCGGAGCGGCAGAGCGCGCCGGACGGCAAGGCACCCGATCCGGCCTTCGACCGGGCGAAATATGACGCCATCGGCGAAAGCGACCGCATGACCCTGCGGTTCCGCAAGCCGGGGGGCTGATCCTTGCCGCCGGTAGGTGTGACCCGCCGGTCGTGCCTGACGGCCGGGCTGGCCGCGGCGTCGGGCGTGGCGGGCTGCGGCCGGCCGGCCTCGAAGCCGAAATCCACGGGCGAGAGCGGGGCCACCGCCCCGTTCACCCTGGCCGACGCGCTGCAGGGCGACCTGCGCCTGCCGGGGGAGCGGGCCCGGGATGCGGCCCGCCATCCCCTGGAGACCCTGACCTTCTTCGGCCTGAAGCCCGGCATGACGGTGTTGGAACTCTGGCCGGGAGTGGGCTGGTACACCGCGATCCTGGCCCCCTGGCTGGCCCGGAACGGCGGACGGCTGATCGCGGCGGGTCTGGAGACCACGGGCCCGCAGCCGGCGGCGGCGATTCGCCTGATGGCCGCCTACCGGCAGAGGCTGGCCGCCCATCCGGAGGGCTTCGGCAAGGTGCAGGTGACCGCGTTTGGTCCCCGGTCGGGGCCGCTGGGGCCGCCCGCCTCGGCGGACATGGTCCTGACCTTCCGCAACATCCACAACTGGATGGCCCAGGGCTTTGCCGAAAAGGCGTTCCACGACATTGCCGCGGTCCTCAAACCCGGCGGGATCCTGGGGGTGGTGGAGCACCGGGCCGCGGCGGGAAGCGTGCAGGACCCCACCGCCCCCACCGGCTATGTCACCGAGGCCTATGTCCGGACCCTGGCAGACGAGGCGGGCCTGACGCTTTCGGCCGCGAGCGAGATCAACGCCAATCCCAGGGACACCCGGGACCATCCCTTCGGCGTCTGGACCCTGCCGCCCACCCGGCAGAGCGCGCCGGACGGGCGGTCCGACAACCCGCTGTTCGATCACCGGAAATTCGACGAGATCGGCGAAAGCGACCGGATGACCCTGCGGTTCGTCAAGCGCTGAGCGCCGCGGCGTGGCCGCGATCCCTCACCGGCGCGACAAAGGCCGATATCCCGTGGTTGACCTTAACGTCGCCCCCTTGTCGTCGCCGGTCTTAACAGTGTTTACTGCGCCTCGCCGGGGGCCAGAGCCGCCCGCAGATCAATCGGAGAGCTAATCGAATGGCCACGCTGCAAGAGATCACTGACCGCTTCAAGACCGCCGTGGGCGACGACTCCGGTCTTGGCAAGAGCCTGAAGTTCGATCTGAAGGGTGACGGGTTCATCTATATCAACGGCGGCACCGTGAATAACGAGGACCTGCCGGCCGACTGCACCATCGTGGTGTCGAAGGACGACTTCGAAGCCATGGGCGACGGCAAGCTCGACCCGACGATGGCGTTCATGCAGGGCAAGATCAAGGTCAACGGCGACATGTCCGTGGCCATGAAGCTGCAGCCCCTGATGGCCAAGGCCCGCTGAGGCCCCAAGGTCTGAATTCCATGAGTGACCCGGTGCCTCTGTACGAAACGACCGAGGCACCGGTGCCACCGGGCGCGGAAGCCGCATGGCTGACGGCCCGGGACGGCGTGCGGCTGCGGGTGGCGCTCTATCCTGCGGCCAATCCGCGGGGGTCGGTGGTCCTGAGCCCCGGCCGTACCGAACCCATCGAGAAATACCACGAGGTCATCGGCGAGCTGGTCTCCCGGGGCTTCACCGTGCTCGCCCACGACTGGCGCGGGCAGGGCCTGTCGGACCGGCTGGCGGCCGATGACCGGCGCAAGGGCTGCGCCAATGGCTGGCGGCCGTTCCTAGATGACTACAGCCGAATTCTATCCGCCTATCAGGCTCGCCTGCCGCGGCCGTGGATCGCCATGGGACACTCCATGGGCGGCGGCCTGACCCTGCTGGCCCTCGTGGAGGGGGAGGGGCGATTCGACGCGGCCATCCTGTCGGCCCCCATGTGCGATATCGACACAGGGGCCATTCCGCCCCTGCTGGGCCGCATCCTGGCCCGGCTGATGACCCTCGTGGGGCGCGGCCAGGCCTATGCCGCCCCGCCGTCGGATGCCCTGTCGGAAACCTTCGACACGACGGTCCTGACCCATGATGAGGCGCGATGGCAGCGGACGCTGCGGCTTTATCAGGCCCATCCCGACCTGGTGCTCGGCAGCGTGACCTGGGGCTGGGTCGACTTCGCCCTGCAGCTGGCGGGCCGGCTGCGCCGTCCGGGCGCGGTGGAGGCCGTGAGGATCCCCATCGTCATCGCCACGGCGGAGCAGGAGCGGCTGGTCCGCAACGGCGCGGCGGAGGCCGTCGCGGCCAGGGCCCCCGCCGGACGGCACCTGATGGTCGCCGGGGCCTATCACGAGATCCTGATGGAGACCGATCCCTGCCGCGCCGTGTTCTGGGACGCGTTCGAGGCCCTGGTCAGGGCGCTGCCGACGCCGGGCTCAACAGGGGCGTGAGCGCGGGCAGGAGGCTTGCGTCTCCCACGATCAGCATCTGGCCACCGTTCCGGCCGATGGGGGCACCGGTCCAGTCGGCCACCAGGCCGCCCGCCCCGGCCAGCAGGGGGACGGCGGCTTCCACGTCCCAGCACTTCAACCCCCGCTCCACCACCACGTCCAGCTGGCCCATGGCGACCATGGCATAGGCATAGGCATCGGCCCCGAGGCGGACGAGGCGGGCCGCCGCGTGGAACCGCTGGTAGGCGGCGACTTCCGGTCCGGTGAACAGGTGGGGGTCCGTCGTGGCCGCCAGCACCTGCGAGAGGTCGCGACAGGGGCGGGTCCGGAGCGTCCAGGTCTCGCGTCCGCGGATCAGCCGGGACCCGTGCTGCGAGCCGACGAAATACTCCCCCGTGAAGGGCTGGGCGATGACCCCGACGACCGGCACGCCCCGATGACGCAGGCCGATCAGGGTGGTCCAGACCGGCAGGCCGGAAATGAAGGCGCGGGTGCCGTCGATCGGGTCCAGAACCCAGACGAACTCGGCGTCCGGGCGGTCCTCGCCATATTCCTCGCCGATCACCCCGTGGTCGGGAAAGCGGGCGGCGATGGCGGCGCGGATGGCGGCCTCCGCCCCCTTGTCGGCCTCGGTCACCGGATCGAAGGCCCGTCCCGTGACGGCCCCCTTGTCCGCGAGGCCGTGGTCGGCGCGGAACAGGGGCAGGATGACCTTGGCCGCGGCGTGGGCGAGACCGACGGCGAAGTCTTCCAGATCGGCGAGTCGGGGGGCATCGAGGGGGGCGCTCATGGCCAGAGCCTTAGCCGGGCATCCCCCGCAAGGCCAAGCCCCTCCGGCGAGAAAAAGCCCCCGCGGGCGGACCCGCGGAGGCTGGAGGTGTGACCAGGTTCTGGACAGTCGGCCTCCCGCGTCCGGGGACGCGGGGTGGAATCAGGCCGGGCTGTCGTTGTTCAGGGACTTGGCGAGGTCCAGCAGGCGGCGGCGCGGCCGTTCGCCCAGCTGGTAGTAGGCGCGGATCAGGTCCATGGTCTCCTTGCGGGCCAGGACTTCGCCGGCGCGGGGCTCTTCCTGGACCGGCGGCGCGGCCGTCACCTGCACCGCAGGTTCGCCCTCTTCCAGCCCGTCATAGAAATAGCCCACCGGCACTTCCAGCGCCGCCGCCAGTTCCCAGACCCGCGCGGCGGAAATCCGGTTGGCGCCACATTCGTACTTCTGGATCTGCTGGAAGCGGATGCCGACGGCTGTGGCGAGCTGTTGCTGGGTGAGTCCCATCAGTCGGCGGCGGCGACGGAGCCGCTTTCCGAGATGAAGGTCGATATCGTTCGCCATGCGGCCGCCCCTCTAGAGTTCCACACGTCCCAAGACGGGACGACTACGCTTGCGAGGGGCAAACGCCGTGCCGCAGTTCCCCGGGGGGCCGAAAGGGACAGAACCACGCGAGCGCATACGCAACCTGATCACTTCATCCTGAGGAAATCCCGAGGACTAGTTTGCCATGCAAGTGTGACGGTCAAGAGGCTGTCGGCCTGGTCGTTAACCATATGTGACCAGAATGTGCAAGACTGGGAGGCGCGGGGTCCGGCCGGACCCCGATCGCCCGATTTGTCGTCAGTCCTCGCGGACGCGACGCTTGCGGAAGGACGGGTTCAGCACCTGCTTGCGCAGGCGGATGGCCTTGGGCGTGACCTCCACCAGCTCGTCCTCCTCGATATAGGCGATGGCCTGTTCGAGGGTCATGCGCCGGGGCGGGGTGAGGCGGATGGCCTCGTCCTTGCCGGAGGCGCGGACGTTGGTGAGCTGCTTGGCCTTCATCGGGTTCACGTCGAGGTCGTCGAAGCGGGAATTCTCGCCGATGATCATGCCCTGATAGGTCTTTTCGCCGGCACCCACGAACATGGTGCCGCGCTCCTCCAGGTTCCACAGGGCATAGGCCGCCGTTTCCCCGTCGGAGTTGGACACCAGCACGCCCCGCAGGCGGCCCTCGATGGCCCCGCGGTGCGGTTCGTAGTGGCTGAACACCCGGTTCAGCACGCCGGACCCGCGGGTGTCGGTGAGGAACTCGCCCTGATAGCCGATGAGGGAGCGGGACGGGGCTTCCAGGGTGATGCGGGTCTTGCCGGAGCCGGACGGACGCATGTCCTTCAGCTCCGCCTTGCGGGCCGACAGCTTCTCGATCACCACGCCGGAATATTCGTCATCCACGTCGATGACCACTTCCTCGATGGGCTCCATCCGCTGGTTGGTCTCCTCGTCCTGGCGATAGACCACACGGGGGCGGGAGATGGAGACCTCGAAGCCTTCCCGGCGCATGTTCTCGATCAGCACGCCCAGCTGCAGTTCGCCGCGGCCGGCCACCTCGAACGCGTCCTTCTCGTCCGTTTCCCGGACCTTGATGGCCACGTTGGATTCGGCTTCGCGGAGCAGGCGGTCGCGGATCACGCGGCTCTGCACCTTGTCTCCGTCCTTGCCGGCCAGCGGGCTGTCATTGACGGTGACCAGCATGGAGATGGTGGGCGGGTCGATCGGTTGGGCGGGCAGGGCCTCTGTCAGGCTGAGGTCGCACAGGGTGTCGGCCACGGTGGCCTTGGACAGGCCGGCAATGGCCACGATGTCCCCGGCCTCGGCCACGTCGATGGGCTGGCGCTTCAGGCCGCGGAAGGCGAGAATCTTGGTGACCCGGCCGCGCTCGACCTCCTTGCCGTCCCGGGACAGGGCCTTGATGGCCATGCCCGGCACGATCTTGCCCGCTTCCACCCGTCCGGTGAGCAGGCGGCCCAGGAAGGGATCGCTTTCCACGAGGACGGCCAGCATCTGTCCCGGCTCGGCCACGCGCTCGGCGGCCTTCGGTGCCGGGACGTGCTTGACGATCAGGTCATAGAGGGGGGCGAGGCCTTCGCGGGCGTCGTCCATGTTGACCACGGCCCAGCCTTCCTTGCCCGACGCATAGATGTGCGGGAAGTCCAGCTGGTCGTCCGTCGCGCCGATGGCGGCGAACAGGTCGAAGGTGTCGTTCAGCACCCGGTCAGGATCGGCGTGGGGCCGGTCGACCTTGTTCAGCACCAGGATCGGGCGCAGGCCGAGCTTCAGGGCCTTGCCCAGCACGAACTTGGTCTGCGGCATGACGCCTTCCTCGGCGTCCACCAGCAGCAGGCAGCCGTCCACCATGCCCAGGATCCGCTCCACCTCGCCGCCGAAGTCGGCGTGGCCGGGGGTGTCGATGATGTTGATCCGCGTCTCGCCCGCAGCCCCGTTCCACAGGACCGAGGTGGCCTTGGCCAGGATGGTGATGCCCCGTTCCCGCTCCTGGTCGTTGGAGTCCATGGCGCGCTCCACCGTGGCCTCGTTGGCGCGGAAGACGCCGGACTGGGCCAGCAGCTGGTCGACGAGGGTGGTCTTGCCATGATCGACGTGGGCGATGATGGCGATGTTGCGCATGGACATGGGAAAGCGATCTGAGGCTATCGCGAGCGGTCGCGGAGGGGAGGGAGGTTTGGCCGTGCTTCTACGCGAGGCCGCGCCGGAAAGCCAGTGGCCCCGGCGAGAACATTTCGCAGGTGCGAAAACCGGTCGGGACGGGCGTCAGCCCACGCCCTTGCGGCCGATGGCATAGAACCGGTCCGCCCGCTGGCGCAGGATGCCGTCCGGGGAGAGCTTGAAGAGGGCCTTCAGCTCCTCCTCCACGGCGTCGCCCACGGCCTTGATGGCCGCGTCCGGGTCCGAATGGGCCCCGCCGGCCGGTTCGGGGATGATTCGGTCTACAATGCCGAAGCCGATCAGGTCCTGGGCGGTGATCTTCATGGCATTGGCCATGCGCGGTGCCTCGGCCCGGTCGCGGAACAGGATCGAGGAGCCTGCCTCCGGGGAGATCACCGAATAGATCGAGTGCTCGAGGATCAGCACCCGGTTGGCCGCGGCGATGGCCAGCGCTCCGCCGGAGCCGCCTTCACCGACGATGGTGGCGACCATGGGGGTGGTGAGGCTGAGGCAACGCTCGGTGGAGCGGGCGATGGCCTCGCCCTGACCGCGCTCCTCCGCGCCGACGCCGGGATAGGCACCGGCGGTGTCGACGAAGGTGATCACCGGCAGGCTGAACTGCTCGGCCATGTCCATCAGGCGCACGGCCTTGCGATAGCCCTCGGGCCGCGCCATGCCGAAATTGTGCTTCAGGCGCGTGGTGGTGTCGTGGCCCTTCTCGTGGCCCATGACCACCACCGGCATGCCGCGGAAGCGGCCGAGGCCGCCGACCACCGCCTGGTCGTCGGCGAACTTGCGGTCGCCGCGGAGCTCCACGAACTCGTCGATCAGGCCGCTGACATAGTCGACGAAATGGGGGCGCTCCGGGTGGCGGGCCACCTGGGTCTTCTGCCAGGGGTCAAGGCGCGCATAGGCTTCGCGGCGGAGATCCTCCACCCGATGCTTCAATGCCGCCAGTTCCTGATCGAACGCGCCGGGTCCGGCGGTGTCAGAGAGCCTGGAGAGCTCTTCGATCTTGGCCTCGAGGTCGGCGATCGGGCGCTCGAAGTCGAGGTAATGTCGTGTTGCGGCGGTCATGCCGTCCTGGGCTGCCGTTGGCGGAAGGGCCGGAAACTAGGCGCAATCGGGGGCGATAGACAAGGGATCACGGCCACAAGGCGATCACGGCACTGTCATCTCCCCTTGCAATGGGCCGCGGCCGAGGGCTTAAGGCGCACGCCGGATGGCTGAACTGGAGCCCTTGATGTCGTTGCAAGACCGCCCGCGACTGCTCGAAGCCCTTGTCGCGACGACCCTCGAGGCCGGGCAGGAGGTGTGGCGTCACTTCCAGGGCCAGGTGGAGGTCCACACCAAGGCCGACCAGTCCCCCGTGACCGCGGCGGACCAGGCGGCGGAGGCGATCATCCTCAAGGCGCTGGCCCTGGCCGCCCCGGGGGTTCCGGTGGTGGCCGAGGAGGAGGCCGCCGCGGGCCGCATTCCCGACGTGTCCGGGGCCTTCTTCCTGGTGGACCCGCTGGACGGCACCAAGGAATTCATCCGCAAGGGCAACGACTTCACCGTCAATATCGGCCTGATCGAGGCCGGGGTCCCGACGCTTGGGGTGGTCTATGCGCCGGCCCTGTCGCGGCTGTTTGCCGGGGATGTCGTGACCGGGCTCGCCTGGACCGCCGATGTCGCGCCGGGGGTGACGGACACACGGCGGCGGCGGCCGATCCGGGTGCGCCAGCACGGGGCCGGGCTCTGCGCGGTGGCATCGAAGTCGCACGACACCCCGGGAACGGAGGCCTATCTGGCGGCCATCGGCTGCACTGAACGGGTCAGCATCGGCTCGTCCCTCAAGTTCGCCCTGCTGGCGGCGGGGGAGGCGGACATCTATCCCCGTCCGGCCCCGACCATGGAGTGGGACACCGCCGCCGGCGATGCCGTGCTCCGAGCTGCGGGGGGGCGGGTGTTCGACCTGGACGGCGCGCCCTTCATCTATGGCAAGCCGCGCTTCTTCAACGAGGGCTTCGTGGCCACGGCGACTTTCAATGCGCCCCCGCTGCGGCCGTTCATGGGCGGGTGAGGGACCATCCTCCAGTTTTCCTAAACCGCAGGGCAGATCAAATGACGCGCAACCGGCCGGTGTTCGGCGCATAGAACGGCCCGGCGCATGCGTCCCGTCTCGCAAGCGGGACACAGGGGCGCTATGGAGAGGGTCCTGATGCTCGAAACGTCTCCCGGGGGAGCAGCCTCTACTGTGTCGGAACCAGAACAGTCCCATTCCGCCGCGGACGGTGTCGTGCCGCCGCCGCGCCTGACGCACCTGCAGCGGCTGGAGGCCGAGGCCATCCACATCATCCGCGAGACGGTGGCGGAGTGCGAGCGGCCGGTGATGCTCTATTCCATCGGCAAGGACTCCGCGGCCATGCTGCACCTGGCGATGAAGGCCTTTCATCCGGCCCGGCCGCCGTTCCCGCTGCTCCACGTGGACACCACCTGGAAGTTCCGGGAGATGATCCGCTTCCGGGATACCCATGCCCGCAACCTGGGCCTCGAACTGCTGGTCCACACCAATCCGGACGGGCTGGCGGCCGGGGTGGGGCCCTTCACCCATGGCTCGGCCGTGCATACGGACATCATGAAGACCCAGGCCCTGAAGCAGGCCCTGGACCTGCACGGCTTCGACGCGGCCTTCGGCGGGGCCCGCCGGGACGAGGAGGCCAGCCGGGCGAAGGAGCGCATCTTCTCCTTCCGCAACGCCGCCCACGCCTGGGAGCCCAAGGCCCAGCGGCCGGAGCTCTGGCGGCTCTACAATGCCCGCAAGCACCGGGGCGAGTCCCTGCGCGTCTTCCCCCTGTCCAACTGGACGGAGCTGGACGTGTGGCAGTACATCGCCGCGGAGAACATCCCCCTGCCGGACCTCTATTTCGCCGCCGAGCGGCCGGTGGTGGAGCGGGACGGGACCCTGATCATGGTGGATGACGACCGCATGCCGCTGGCCCCCGGCGAGGTGCCGCAGATGAAGTCCGTGCGCTTCCGCACCCTGGGCTGCTACCCGCTCACCGGGGCGGTGGAGAGCACGGCGGCCACCATCCCGGCCATCCTTCAGGAGATGCTGACCTCCCGCACCTCGGAGCGCCAGGGCCGGGTCATCGACCGGGACCAGGCCGCCTCGATGGAGAAGAAGAAGCGCGAAGGCTATTTCTGATGGGCGACGGATCGCTGCTGCACACCGATATCGACGCGTGGCTGGCCCGCCACCAGTCCAAGGACCTGCTGCGCTTCATCACCTGCGGGTCGGTGGACGACGGCAAGTCGACCCTCATCGGCCGGCTGCTCTATGACACGGGCACCGTGCCCGATGACGAGGTGGCGCGGCTCGCGCGGGATTCGGCCCGGGGCAGCGCGGGGGGCGAGCTCGACTTCTCCCTGCTGGTGGACGGGCTCGCGGCAGAGCGGGAGCAGGGCATCACCATCGACGTGGCCTATCGCTACTTTTCCACCGAGGCGCGGAAGTTCATCGTCGCCGACACCCCCGGTCACGAACAGTACACCCGCAACATGATCACCGGGGCCTCCACGGCGGAGGTGGCGGTCATCCTGGTGGACGCGCGCAAGGGGCTGCTGACCCAGACCCGCCGCCACAGCTACCTGGTGTCCCTGGTGGGCATCCGCCGGGTGGTGCTGGCGGTGAACAAGATGGACCTGGTGGCCTTCGATCCGGCGGTGTTCCAGCAGATCGTGGCGGACTACACCGCCTTTGCCGGGTCCCTCGGCTTCGAGGCCATCGTGCCGATCCCCATCAGCGGGCGGGACGGGGACAACATTGCCCGGGCGAGCGCCCGCACGCCCTGGTACGCGGGCCCGACCCTGCTCAACTATCTCGAGACGGTGCCCCTGGCCGTGGACGCCCTGGCGGACCGGCCCTTCCGCATGGCCGTGCAGGGGGTGATCCGTCCGGACCTGAACTTCCGGGGCTTTTCCGGCCAGATCAGCGCCGGACGGCTGCAGGTGGGGGACGCGGTGCGGGTCTGTCCCTCCGGCCGGACCAGCCGGATCGCACGAATCCTCTGCGGGTTCGACGACCTGGATCAGGCCGTGGCCGGACAGTCGGTGACCGTGACCCTGGCCGACGAGGTCGATGTCAGTCGCGGGGACGTGCTGGCCGCCGCGGGTTCGCCGCCGGAATCGGCGGAGCGGTTCGCCGCCACCCTTGTGTGGATGGACGAGCAGCCCCTGGTTCTGGGGCGCAGCTACTGGCTGAAGGTGGGGACGCGCACCGTGGCGGTGGTGGTCAGCGGGATCGACCACCGGGTGGACGTCAACACCCTCGAGCGCCTCCCGGCGAGCGAGCTGGAGCTGAACGAGATCGGCGACGTGGCGCTGCGTCTGGACCAGATCACCCCCTTCGATCCCTATGACGCGAACGTGGACACCGGCGGCTTCATCCTGATCGACCGGGTGACCAATGCCACCATTGCCGCCGGCATGCTTCGCAGTGCCGAGCGCCGGGCCGACAACATCCACTGGAACGCCCAGGCCATCGACAAGACCGACCGCGCCCGGCTGAAGGGCCAGCGCTCCACGGTGCTGTGGCTGACCGGCCTGTCGGGGGCGGGCAAGTCCACCCTGGCCAACCGGATCGAGCAGCGGCTGCTGGCGGAGGGCCGCCACACCTACATCCTCGACGGGGACAATGTCCGCCACGGGCTGAACAAGGACCTGGGCTTCTCCGAGGCCGACCGGGTGGAGAACATCCGCCGGGTGGCGGAGGTGGCCAAGCTGATGGCCGATGCCGGCCTGATCGTGCTGGTGGCCTTCATCTCCCCCTTCCGCGCGGACCGGGAGCTGGCGCGCAGCCTGATGGAGCCCGGCGAGTTCATCGAGGTGTTCGTCGACGCCCCCCTGGCCGTGGCCGAGGCGCGGGACCCCAAGGGCCTCTATCGCAAGGCCCGGGCGGGGGAGCTGAAGAACTTCACCGGCATCGACAGTCCCTACGAGCCGCCGCTGGCGCCCGAGGTGCACATCGACACCACCCTCACCAGCCCGGACGCCGCGGCGGACCGGATCGTCCGGCTGATCGAGCAGCGGGGCCTGCCCGGGGTCGACGGCGACGGCATCTAGCCGTCGGCGGGATCAGACATCGGCAAACCGGCCGGGGCGCTTCTCCATGGCCGACATCACCGCCTCGATCTGGTTGGGGGAGCCGATGAGGGCCCCCTGTTCCACGGACTCGGCCTTGAGGATGGTGGCGGGATCGGCGTCGGCGGCCACCGCGAACAGGCGCTTGGCGGCGCGGATGGCGTGGGGATTGCGACCGGCGATCTCCCGGGCGAGGGCCATCGCCTCCGCATGGGGATCGGCGCAGACCCGGGTGGCTACGCCCAGGGACACAGCCTCCTCGCCGTTGAAGATGCGTCCGGAGAAGCAAAGCTCCCGCGCCTGATCGTCGCGGACCAGGCCCCGCAGCAGGACCATGCCCGCCATGTCCGGCACCAGGCCCCACTTGATCTCCAGGATGGACATCTTCACGTCCGGGGTCACGAAGCGCATGTCGGCCCCCAGGCACACCTGGAAGCCGCCCCCCAGGGCCACCCCGTGGACGGCGGCGATCACCGGCACCGGGATCTCCCGCCAGACATAGGCGGCCTGCTGGGCCCGGTTGGCCCCGCCCGGCGTGCGCGGCACGTCCACCAGGCCGGCCCCGCCCTTGCGCGTGCCCGACGCCATCTTCGAGAAGTTGCCCATGTCCAGCCCGGCGCAGAAGGCGCGCCCCTCGCCGGACAGGACCACGGCCCGCAGCCCCGGCAGGGTCTTCAGCCTTTCGCCCGTCTGCACCAGGGCCTCGAACATGGCATCGTCCAGGGCATTCATCTTGTCGGTGCGGATCAGCCGGACGTCGGCGACGCCATCGGTCACGGTGACCCGGATGCGATCCTCGACGGTGGCGGCAGGGGCGGTGGCGGTATCGCTCATGACAGGGTTCCTGATGGACGGACGGGACAGGCTACGCCCACTCCGCCGGGGCCGTAAAGCGGCGCCCCGACGTCAACCGGCCCGTTTGCCCTGGGGCAGCGCCCCCGATCCGGCGAGGACCAGGGCGCAGACGGCCGCGCCCGCCAGGAAGGCGCTGGGCGCGCCGAACCGGCTCCACAGGACCCCGGCTCCGATGCTGGCCACGAGCAGGGCAAGGCCGCCCGCCAGATTGTAGACGCCGAACGCCGTACCCCGAAGCCCAGCCGGAGCCACATCGGCGATCATGGCGGAGAACAGGCCCTGGGTCAGGGCCATGTGCAGCCCCCACAGCGCCACCCCTGCGAACAGGGCGACAGGACCGGTCCCCAGTCCCAGCACGAGGTCGGCGGCGATCAGGGCCCCGAGCCCCAGGGCCAGCAGTCCCCGTCGGCCCAGCTGGTCGGACAGGGCACCCGCGGGGGCGGCCAGTCCGGCATAGACGATGTTCATGGCGATCATGACGCTGGGGGCCAGGGCCGGGCCGATGCCGTCGGTCTGTCCGCGCAGCACCAGGAAGGCCTCCGAAAACCGGGCCAGGGAAAAGACGGTGGCGAGGATCAGCACCCGCCAGAAGGGGGCACCCAGGGCCCCGAGCTCGCTCCAGGCGATGGGCACCCGGGCCTCGCGCCGCGGGGCGGTGTGCGCAGGTTCCTTCACGCCGAAGACGATCAGCAGCACGGCCCCGATGGCCGGCAGCGCCGCCAGGGCGAAGATCAGCCGCAGATTGCCGCCCAGCAGGTACATCAGGGCGATGGCCACCGCCGGGCCAAGAAAGGCCCCTACCGTGTCCAGGGACTGCCTCAGGCCGAAGGCGGCACCGCGCAGGCCCGGTTCGGTGATGTCGGCAATCAGGGCATCGCGAGGGGCGCCGCGGATGCCCTTGCCGACCCGGTCGGCGAACCTCGCGAACATCACCCAGCCGACAGAGCCCGCGACCACGAACAGGGGCTTTGAGGCCGCAGCCAGCCCATAGCCGAAGCCGGTCAGCAGCTTGCGCTTCCCGATCCGGTCGCTGAGCCAGCCGGAGAAGACCTTGGTCACCGCCGCCGTCGCCTCGGCCACCCCCTCCACAAGACCCACCGTGGCCATGCCGGCCCCGAGGGCTGTGGTCATGAACACGGGCAGCAGGCCGTGGATCATCTCCGATGACAGGTCCATCAGCAGGGAGACGAACCCCAGGGCCCACACACCTGCGGGCACCGACTTCAGGGTGGCGACGGACAGTTTCATGACAGGTGGGGGTCCTCGTCGGGCTCATGATGCGCCCAGTCGCCCCGGTGGCGAACCACCAATTGATAGTAGGCCCCGCCCGCGCACAGGATTCCGGCGGCCACCAAAAGGCCCACCCGGCCCGAACCCGCCTGGCTCAGCCCGGCGGCGATGATGGACAGCATGGTCACGATCACGATCACCGGCCCGACCGGGTGCAGGATCATGCGGGAGCGCGAGGCCGAGGTCGTTCCGGTCCGACGCCCGCGAATCACCGCGATCGCCAGCAGGGCGTAGACGATTCCCGCGGAATTCCCGTTGATCAGGATCAGGGTGTTGAGGGGCAGGAGGCACAGGAACAGCCCTCCGACGCCGAGCACCAGCGTGGCGATCCAGGGGGATCCGTAGGTGGCGTGGACCCGGCGCAGGGGGCGGTTGATCACTTCCGGAAAGGCCCCGTCCCGGGCGGCGGCATAGACCCCCCGGCCGCCGGTGAGGGCGATGGCGATCATGGCGTTGAAGATGGCCACGGCGACCCCCAGGCTGATGGCCTTTGCCATGGGCGGGCTCGCCGCGTCGTGCAGGAAGGTCAGCACCGGCGTCTCCGAGGCCGACAGGGCCCCGAGGTCCCGGGCACCGACGATCACGGCGGCGACGGGGGGCAGGATGGTGGCCGCGCCGACGCCCAGCGCCCCCAGCACCATCCACCACATCTTCCGCCGCGCCCCCTTTACCTCCTCGCCGAAGAAGATGGCCGAGCCATAGCCGTTCAGGGCATAGACGGCCCCCGCGCCGGCCAGGCCCATCACGCCCAGCGGAACGGCCATCAGCGCGCCGTGTCCGTTGGTCATCTGCGGATGCAGGGTCGTGGCGATCAGGTCGCGATGGGGATGGGCGAAGCCGATGACCGTCGTGGCGGCCAGGGCGGCGATCTCCACCACCAGGAAGAGGCCCGTGATCAGGGCGTTGAGCCGGATGCTGAGGGCCGCCAGGACGCTGACGATGACGATGCAGGAGAGGGCCGTGGGCAGGGGCGGCAGGTCGGGCCAGACCTGGCGCAGGGAGTCCGTCACGCCGATGGCGGACAGGGCCAGGGCCACGGGGTTGGTCAGCAGGCTGCTGATGGCGATGCCGAAGCCGAAGGTGGGGCCCAGCGTCTTGCCCAGGATCGTGTACTCCCCCCCGGCGTGGGGAAAGGCCGATCCCAGTTCCGCATAGAGGCCGGAGACCAGGACGCCGAGCACGACGGCCAGGCAGCAGGCGGCCAGGACCCACGAACCGGACTGGTGCATGACGTCCGAAGCCGCCAGGAACACGCCGATGCTGGGGGACAGGTTGGTCAGGGTGATGACAAGCCCCCCAAATCCGGACATCTCGCGCTTCAGTCGCGGGGGGTGGTTCTCTGTCATGTTCTGGACCGTCCCATTTTCGGGGACCGGTTCACGTCACGCCCCGGTCAAGTTCTGGCGACCGGTGACATGAAGTCAACGGCGTCACCGGCTGGCGGGCCGAAGGTGCCTTCCCCTTGGGCGATGCGCAGCGGGCGGCACTCAATCCGCCAGAATATGCGGCGTGAAGCGGGACAGGTTCGAGGTGATCAGTCCGTCCTCGCGGATGCCGACCCCGGCCGGTTCGCCATCCACGATCCAGCTGCCCAGCACCGGCCGGGCCCCGCCGAAGTCCGGCAGGTCGAACAGGCCCTGCCAGATCATCCGGCCGCCGCCATAGGGTCCGTCCTTGGCGGCCAGGGTCCGGCCCTGCCGCACGACGGTGACATTGCCCCCCTCGCGGCCCAGCACGGGCTTGGAGACATAGCTGTCCCCCGCGGGGCCTTCGGCGCTGGCCCACAACAGGTTCGGGTGCCGGGGAAACAGGTCCCAGAGGATCGGCAGGATCGCCTTGCTGCTCCAGATCATCTTCCAGATGGGCTCGATCCACAGGGTCCGGTCCGCCGCGTCGGCCACGTGGCGGCCAAAGGGCTCGGCCACCAGCCATTCCCAGGGATAGAGCTTGTAGAGGGTGCGGATCTCCCGGCCCTCCAGGTCCCGGAACGAGCGGCCGTCCCAGCCGATCTCCGACACCAAGAGCCGGATACCGGGCACCCCGGCCTCCCTGGCGGTGTCCATGAGATAGGCGGTGGTCACGGCCTCCTCGCCGGTGCTCTCGTGGGCGTGGCTGAAATGGACGGGAACCTCGTGGGAGATGTAGGGCGTGATGTCGCGCCACTTGGCCACCAGCTTGTCATGCAGGCTGTTGAACTGGTCGGCCTTCGGGAAGACCTGTTCCTTCCAGGCCCACTGGACCACGGCCGCCTCCAGCAGGGAGGTGGGGGTGTCGCAGTTGAACTCGAACAGCACGGGCGGGTTGACCCCGTCATAACCTAGGTCGAAGCGCCCGAAGTTGAGGCAGGGCGGCTCGGCCTTCCAGCTGGCCGCCACCAGGTCATGGGCCCAGTCCGGAATGCCGAAGCGGTCGAACAGGCGGTTGTCGACCACATACTGTCCGGCGGTGATGAACATGGCATAGAGGTCCCGGGTGGCCTGTTCCAGGACCGCGACCTGATCCGAATTCAGGACATAGGCCGCCGCCTCGTTCCAGTAGGGCGCGCCGGACGCGGTGTGCCAGGCCAGGCCCTGGGCCTCGACCCGGGCCTGCCAGTCGGGGCGGGGCGTCAGGTCGATCCGCTTCATCTACTCGCCGCCGCCCTCGCCGCCGAAGCCGGCTGCGGTCCCGCCGAAGCCCCCCCGGCTGACGGCACCCGCCGGTGTGGCCACCGAACGGCCTCCGAAGCCGAAAAATCCGAAGAAGTGGCTGCCGCCGCCGGTGCGCGCCTGGCCGGGCTGGCAGTCATTGGTGGTGTTCCAGTCGGCGGCGCGGCGGCAGTCGGCGGTGCGGTTGTGGTCGCCGCATCCCGCCAGGGCCGCGGCGGACACCGCCAGCACGGTGGCGAGCCTCGGGGCGGTGAATCGCATGGAAGCCTCCTCGAATGTCCCTCCCACCATGGCAGGGCCGGGGCCGATCCGCCAGCTTGCCAGCGCGCGCAACGGGCGCCACCCTCCGCGGCCCGTTCCTGTCCTCGTTATCCCGGAGACCCGTCATGCCCTTGCGCATGGACCTTGTCGAAAAAGCCTGGCCGATGCGAGAACCCTTCGCCATTGCCCGCGGGGTCCAGTCTGACCAGCCGACCCTGATCGTCACCCTGACGGACGCCGCCGGTCGGCGGGGACGGGGCGAGGGCTGCGGCGTGGACTATGCCGGAGAGACCCCCGCGACGATGCGCGCGCAGCTGGAGGCCCTGCGGGACCGCATCGCCCGGGGACTGACGCGCCGGGAGCTGGCCGATCTGCTGCCTGCCGGGGGCGCGCGCTGCGCCCTGGATGCGGCGCTCTGGGACCTGGAGGCCCGGCAGCAGGGCCGGACCGTGGCCGAGCTGGCGGGGATCGCCCCCCTCAAGTCGGTCACCACGGCCTACACCATCGGCATCCGGTCCCTGGCCGCCTATGAGGAGACCGCGCGGCGCTATGCCGCCTATCCGGTGCTGAAGATCAAGGTGGACGGGTCCGATCCGGTGGCGGTGGTGGCAGCGGTGCGACGGGGCGCGCCGGACGCGCGGCTGATCGTCGATGCCAACCAGTCCTGGTCGGTGGAGGCCCTGAAGGTCCATGCCGCCGCCCTGGCCGGGCAGGGGGTGGTCCTGCTGGAACAACCCGTGCCGGTGGGGGCGGAGGCGGGGCTCGACCACTATCGCTGCCCCATCCCCATCGCGGCGGACGAGCTGATCAACGGGGTGGGCGACCTGGCGCGCGCCAAGGGCCGGTTCGACGTGATCAACATCAAGCTGGACAAGACCGGCGGCCTGACCTGGGCCCTGGACCTGGCCGCAGCGGCCCGGGCCCAGGGCTTCGGGCTGATGGTCGGCTGCATGGCCGGGTCATCCCTGTCCATGGCCCCGGCGCTGGTGCTGGCGCAGCAGTGTGCCTTCGTCGACCTCGACGGTCCGCTACTGCAGTCGGAGGACTGGCCGGACGGGCTGCGCTACGACAACGGGGTCGTCTCGCCGCCGGATCCGGCCTTCTGGGGGTGAGGTGAGGGGGCCTCAGCCCGCCACCATCTCCCGCACCACTTCCTTCGCCACCGCCAGCGTCTGGTCGATGTCGTCCCTGGAATGGGCAAAGGACACGAACAGGTTCTCGTAGGCGCCCGGGTGGAACATCACGCCGCGGTTGAGGTTGCCCTCCCACCACTTGCGGAACATGGCGTGGTCGCAGTGGCGGGCCGCGTCCCGGTAGTTGTGGATCGGCGCATCCGAGAACCACACCTGCAGGATCGGCCCCATCCCCACCACATGGGCGGACAGGTTCGAGTCGCGGAAGATGCCGCGCAGGCCTTCCATCAGCTGGTCGCAGCGGGCGTAGAGCCCCTCGTACATGCCGGGTTCGGACAGCTGGTCGAGGGCCGCATTGGCCGCGGCCACGGCGATGACGTTGGCCGAATATGTCCCTGCCATCGACACCACGCCCCGGGAGACCAGGTCCATGATGTCCTTGCGTCCGCCCAGTGCCGCCACGGGGAAGCCGCCGCCCAGGCCCTTGGCGAAGATCGACAGGTCCGGCTTGATGCCCAGCTTGCCCTGGGCGCCCGCCAGGCTGATGCGGAAGCCGGTGATGACCTCGTCGAACACCAGCACGCAGCCATGCTTGTCGCAGAGCTCGCGCATGCCCTCGAGATAGCCGGGCCGGGGCACGATGCAGCCCGTATTGGCCATGACCGGCTCGGTCAGCACGCCGGCGATGTTGTCGCCTTCCCGCTCCAACGTCTCGCGCAGGATGTCGAGGTCGTTCCAGGGCAGGATGATCAGGTTCTGGTCGATGCCCTTGGGCATGCCCGGGCCCTGCGGCACGGGGATCGGCGCCCGGTCGGGACCGGCGGTGTCGATGTTCGGGTGCTTGGACCAGTAAACCCCGTCGGAGAAGCCATGATACATGCCCTCGAAGCGGATCACCTTCTGGCGACCGGTGAAGGTCCGGGCCAGACGCAGGGCGTAGATCACCGCCTCCGTGCCCGTGTTGCACAGGCGCACCTGCTCCACGCTGGGGATTGCGGCGATGATCTTGTGGGCCAGCGTCGTCTCGTCCTCGTGCGGCAGGGCGAAGACGGTGCCGCGGTTCTGGATGGCGTCCACCACCGCCTGGGTGACCCGGGGCGGGCGATGGCCGAGGATCATCGGGCCGAGGCCCAGCAGGTAGTCGATGTAGCGGTTGCCGTCGCAGTCGACGACGTGGGCGCCTTCGCCGTGATCGATGAACAGGGGGTGCGGGTCCCAGCCGGACCAGACGGCCCGGGCGGTGGAGTTGACCCCGCCGGGGATCACCTCGCAGGCACGGGCAAAGCGTTCGGCGCTGGTCTTGTAACGGTCGGGTTGGCTGTAGGTCTCAGACACGCAATCGTCCTCGTCAGGGGGCACCGGGGTTCCGGCGCGGGTCGCACATAGCCTCCGCACCGAGTGAGCGAAAGTCCCAAGCGGTAACCTTACACGCATTTATAGTCGCGGTGAGGATCGGAGCGGGTCCTGTGCCTCAGCGGTCCTCGAGGATCATCCGCGCGGCCTTCTCCGCGATCATCAGGGTCGGGGCATTGGTGTTGCCCGAGACGATCCTCGGCATGACCGAGGCGTCGGCGACCCTAAGGCCCCGGACGCCCAGCACCCGCAGGCGCGCATCCACCACTGCCGCCGGATCGCTCTCCAGCCCCATCTTCGCCGTGCCCGCGGGGTGGAAGATGGTGGTTCCCAGTGCCCGGGCCGCGGCCAGCAGATCGGCGTCCGACTGTGCCTCCGGGCCCGGTCGGTGTTCCTTGGGGGCGTAGCGCTGCAGGGCCGGCTGGTCGACGATGGTGCGGATCAGGCGCAGGCTGTCGATGGCCACGCGCTCGTCCTCCCCGGTGGAGAGGTAGTTGGGCTGGATCGCGGGCCGGGCCAGGGGATCGGGGGAGACGGCATGGACGCCACCCCGGCTGGTGGGCCGCAGGTTGCAGGCGCTGATGGTGATCGCCGGTTCCCGGTGCAGGGGCTCGCCGAAGGCGTCGAGCGACAGGGGCTGGACGTGGATCTGCACATTGGGGGTCGCGTAGTCGGGGCTCGACCGGACGAAGGCCCCCATGTGCGAGGGGGCCATGGACATGGGCCCCTTGCGGAACAGGGCGTATTCCAGCGCCATCAGCGGACGTCGCCAGACATCGGCATAGAGCGCGTTCATGGTCGGCACGCCGCTCACCCGGTAGTAGGGCCGGATCTGCAGGTGGTCCTGCAGGTTCTCGCCCACCCCCGGGCGGTGGGCCTGGGTGGGCAGGCCCAGGGCCTGGAGGCGGGAGCCGTCGCCGATGCCGCTGAGTTCCAGCAACTGGGGCGTGCCGATGGCCCCGGCGCTGAGCACCACCTCCGCCCGGGCGGCGGCGTGGAAGGCCTGGCCGTCCCGACGCCACTCGACCCCTGTGGCGCGACCGTCCTCGATCCGGACCCCGGTCACATGCACCCCGCTGACCAGGGTCAGGTTCGGGCGGTGCAGGACCGGCTTCAGGAAGGCGGTCGCCGCGCTCCAGCGCACGCCCCGGCGCTGGGTCACGTCGAAATAGGCGCAGCCCGCATTGTCGCCGCTGTTGAAGTCCCGGACCGTGGGGATGCCGGCCTGGGCCGCCGCCTCGGCAAAGGCGTCCAGCACCTTCCAGCGCATGGGGGCCGGCTCCACCCGAAGCTCACCCCCCGTGCCGTGGGTGGGGCCCGGCGGGTCGATGTGGTCCTCCTGGCGGATGAAGTCCGGCAGGACATCGTCCCAGCCCCAGCCCACGAGCCCCAATTGCCGCCAGCCGTCATAGTCCGCCGCCTGGCCGCGCATGTAGATCATGGCATTGATGGCGGACGAGCCGCCGATCACCCGCCCCCGCGGATAGGCGATGCTGCGCCCGGCCAGGCCCGGGTCCGCCTCGGTCCGGAACATCCAGTCCGAGCGGGGATTGCCGATGGCGAACAGGTAGCCCACGGGAATGTGCAGCCAGATCCAGTCGTCCTTGCCCCCCGCCTCGAGCAGCAGCACCCGGTTCCCCGGATCGGCGGACAGCCGGTTGGCCAGAACGCAGCCGGCCGACCCGGCCCCCACGATGATGTAGTCGAAGGCCCCGAGGGCCGTGCCGGACGCGGATGCTGCCTGTTCCATGCCCCGGCATAACGCCCGGCCGGTGCGTCTGTCGAGCCGACACGTGAAGCGTTTACCTCGCCCGGATTGTCGCGGCATAGTGCGACCCAACGAGGGATCACGGGAGGATAGGGCATGCGGACGTTCGGTCACTGGGCATTGGGGATCGGGGCCGTGCTGGCCCTGCAGGGGACGGCTCTGGCCGCGGGGGCGGACACGTCACCGGCAAGGCCCGCCGCCGTCCACCGGTCCGCGGCCACGCCGGAACAGCTGGGCTTCGATTCGGCGCGGCTGAAGCGCCTCGATGCCGCCATGGCAGACGTGGTGGCCTCCGGCCGCGTGCCGGGCATGTCCTATGTGCTCATGCGCCACGGCAAGGTGGTGGACGAGAAGGTGCTGGGCCTGCGGGACGCCGCCGCCGGCGCGCCGATGCAGAAGGACACCATCGTCCGCGTCTATTCCATGACCAAGCCGATCACCGGCGTGGCGATGATGATCCTCTACGAGCAGGGCAAGTGGCGGCTGGACGATCCGGTGACGAAGTTCATTCCGGAGTTCAAGAACCTCAAGGTCATGACCGGCGTGGATGACCAGGGCCGTCCGATCCTGGTGCCGGTCACCCGCCCGCCGACCATGCGCGAGCTGATGAGCCACACGGCCGGGTTCGGCTACGGCCTCGGGGACAAGCTGCCGGTGGACCGGATGTTCCGTGACAAGCAGGTGCTGGCGGCCCCGAGCCTGCAGGAGATGGTCAACCGGGTGGCGGACATCCCGCTGATGTATCAGCCGGGCACCAGCTGGTACTATTCCGTCGCCGTCGACCTGCAGGGCTACATCGTCGAGAAGATCACCGGCCAGCGCCTCGGGGACTTCATGGCGAAGAACATCTTCGAGCCCCTGAAGATGAAGGACACGGCCTTCTACACCGGGCCGGAACGGGCCAGCCGCCTGTCGCAGGTCTATGTCGCCAATTCCACGACCGGCAAGCTCGAGGTGCCAAAGGAGCTGTTCGGCAATCCCATGCCCACCTACGTGACCCCGCCGCCGGCGGATTCCGGGGGCGGCGGCCTGGTCTCGACGCTCGGGGACTATGCCCGGTTCGCGCAGATGCTGGCCGCGGGCGGGCAGCTGGATGGCGTGCGCATCCTCAATCCCCGGACCGTGGCCCTGATGGAGACCAACGTGGTGCCGCAGAGCGTGCTGGTGAACTCCAACGGCACCTCGGCGGCCCGCTTCAATGACGCCATCGGCTTCGGCCTCGACGGCATGGTGGTGATGGATCCCCTGAAGGCCGGCAGCCTGGAGGGTCGCAACACCTTCAGCTGGGGCGGCGCGGCCGGAACCTGGTTCTGGGTCGACCCCACCAATGACGTGGTGTTCGTGGGCATGGTCCAGCGACTGGGCGGAACGGGTGGGGACGATCTCGGCCTGGCGGCCCGGACCCTGACCTATCAGGCCCTGGTGCGTCCCGACCGTTAGGGGCCGGTGGCCTCCGTCCTCAGCGGCCCGGGTGCAGCAGCAGGACGGAGGCGAACACCAGACCGGCGATCCACAGGGTCTCGGCGATCATCAGGGCCACCGGCCGCCAGCCGACGGCCGCCAGCGCCTTGAAGGAGGTCTTCATGCCCAGGGCGGCGATGGCCGTGACCAGGCACCAGCGGGACAGGACCGAGGCCCCGTCGACCACGGGCTTGGACAGCAGTCCGAGGCTGTTGGCCGCCACCAGGGCGGCGAAGCCGATGAGGAACATGGGCACAGGCGGGCCCGATCCTCCGGCCTCACCCGCCTGCCGACGGGCCACCAGGGCGATGGTGAACACCACCGGCAGCAGCATGGTCACCCGCAGCAGCTTCACATAGGTGGCGATGTCGCCGGTCTGGGGGGAGATGGAAAAGCCCGCGCCCACGACCTGGGCCACATCATGGATGGTGCCGCCGAGGAAGATGCCGGACTGGACGTGGGAAAAGCCCACCGCGGTGACGAACAGCGGATAGAGGATCATCGCCAGGGTGGAGAGGCCGGTCACGGTCACCACGGTGAGGATGGTGTCCCGCTCCGCCTCCGGGTCCTTGGGCAGGACCGAGGCGATGGCCAGGGCCGCCGAGGCCCCGCAGATGCCCACGGCCCCGCCGGACAGCACGCCGAACCGGGACTTCAGTCCCAGGGCCCGTGCGGCCAGCCAGCCGAAGCCGATGGTCGTAGTGACGCCGACGATCACCGTCAGGATCGGCATGGCCCCCAGACCCATGATCTGGCTGACGGTGATCCGGGCGCCCAGCAGCGCGACGCCGATCCGGAGAATGGTCTTGGACGAGGCCTCGATCCCCGGGATGCAGCGCCCCTCCTCGTGCAGGAAGTGGAAGGCCATGCCGATCAGCAGGGCGAACAGCATGACCGGCGCGGTGTACTGCTGCGACAGCCAGGTGGCGGCCAGGGCAATGGTCGCCGCCACGGCAAAGCCCGGATAGACCCGAAGCAGGATCGCCCGTCCCCGGGCTGCCGCGGAGGGTGGGCGGACCGCAACCGGACCTGCGCCCAGGCCCTCCATGCCGTCATAGGACTGGAACAGGGCGTGGGCAGCGGCGGCGTCGGTGTCGAGATCTGTGATCATGTGGCGGACTTCGGACCAGAGCGAAGGAGGGGACGGTGTCAACGGTGCAATAGGCCGTGGCGGTGCAATTCACAACGGAGCCCGTCGCGGCCGGAAGATTGCCCGATTCAGGCACCGGGCGCATTCCGGCGGCGCAAGGCCGGAAACGGATAAACATACTTAACCTATGTCGCCTAATCAGGCTCCATCGCCCCCACTGGAGCTGCACCGAAACACGGCATGGCAAACGACCGCACGATCCGCCGCCTTTCGGCCCTGCAGGAATCCGCCTCCACAGCCCGGGTCCTGAACCTGGTCCGGGTTCACAAGATGTTTCCAGACGATGCGGCGATCAAGACCGCCCCCTTCTTCCGGAACAAGGTCCTCGACCGCAGCCTGATCGTGAAGCATCGGCTCCGGCCGAACGAATACGTGCACTTCAAGGTGCCGCCGACCATCGTCACCAAGGTGCTGATTCCCATCGACGGCTCGGACCTGCGGTTCGGGGCCCACTCCTTCTTCGTCGGCCAGAACGACTACGAGAAGCTGGTGATGGAGACCTTCGGCCAGGACATGAAGCCGGGATCACGGGACCGCATGGTGCTGGAGCTGATCTCCAGCCTGCCCACCCTCGACCCATTCCTCCTGAAGGAGTTCCTGGCCAAGAACGACGTGCATCCGGCGCAGGCCTATTTCGCCATCTCCGACGGCGACGTGCAGCGGATGTTCGAATTCGTCCGCCAGGAGATCATGGCCCTGGTCACCCTGTCTGCCGGCAGCGGGGCGGGGTCCATGGCCTATGCGTCGCGCCTCGTGGAAAAGCTCCTGTCCAACGCCCCCGATGCCGGGTTCGAGCCCCTGCGGGATACGCTGAAGCTGACGGACCAGGAATATTCCGACGGCATGTTCTGCTGGCGGGGCTTCCTCTACTACAAGTGGGTCCTGGGCGACCTGATGAAGCCCATGACCGACGTGCTTCTGGAAATCGAGACGACACAGGGGAGGGGTCCGCGAACCGCCGAAACCTCGACCTACATTCCGCAGGCGCGAAGCACGATTTCCCGTTTGCTGGTGAAGACCTCGACGACCGTGCAGGAAAAGCTGGACGTCTACAACAACGCCTATTTCCAGCTGACGCGCATGAACCAGCCCGCCGCGTTCCGCGAATTCCTGCTGTCGGCCCCCGCCATGTTCTACGACCTGGGGGAACAGCTGGGGGCCATGCAGCACATCATCAGCTTCTGGCGCTACCGCTTTCCGGCCGGGGAGCGCCCGATGATCTCGCACGAGGACCTGATGGACATCTTCATCGACTTCGAGGAGAGCCTGTCCTTCGTGAAGTGAACGGCGGGGCGGTGCCTCGTCGGGTCCTGCTCTATCGGGCACCGCGGCTGAACAGCACCGAGGGCACCGTGCCTAACAGGATCTTGACGTCCAGGGCCGGGCCCCGACGCCGCACATAGACGCAGTCCATCGCCACCCGCCGCCGATAGGTGACGTCCGACCGGCCGCTGATCTGCCACAGGCCGGTGATGCCCGGCGGGACCGAGGCATAGTGCCGGATCCGCCAGCCATAGCGCTCCATCTCGTCGGGGACGATCGGTCGGGGGCCCACTAGGCTCATGACGCCCGACAGCACATTGAACACCTGCGGGATCTCGTCGAGGCTCGACTTGCGCAGGAACTGGCCCAGCGCGGTGATGCGCGGGTCCTTGCGCAGCTTGTGATGCAGCGCCCATTCCACGCGGGCCTGCGGGTCCTCCGCCAGCAGCCGCTCGAGGCGCTCGCCGGCGTTCTGGACCATCGAGCGGAACTTGAAGCAGCGGAACAGTCGCCCCCCCCGTCCGATCCGCTGCTGGGCAAAGACTGGCGGGCCCCCGTCCTGCAGCCAGACCAGGGCCGCCACGGAGACCAGCAGGGGCAGCAGGAACACGGTCACGGCCGCGCTCAGAACGATATCGGCCCCGCGGCGCAGGGTCTCGTAGACCGGCGACAGGTGGTAGGACGACGGCAGGTTCTCCGACCGGCAGGGCGGCAGCGCCACCGCCGCCGGGACCGCAGGCCCCTGGACGATGGGCTCCGCCGCAAGGCGTTCCAGCAGGTGTCGGTGAGGTGCGAAGTCGTTGACTGTATTCACGGCTGCCACGGGTAAAGCTGCGGTCGGATATCCGTGAAACGAATAGGCAGAATAGGTGAAAATCGCGGTTATTTTTAGCGTTAGCCAGGGGTTAAGGGGCGCAAAGTCCCTCCGCCCCGAGGGGGGGCTGGGATGCGGCATGCGGAAATGGGGGGTCTGAAGAATGGTGGGCGCGACAGGGATTGAACCTGTGACCCTTCGCGTGTGAAGCGAATGCTCTCCCGCTGAGCTACGCGCCCGACCGGACGGCCCGTGAAGGACCGGCGTTCAGAGGGGGGAGCCTATAGCCGAGCCTCGCTTCGTCTGCAACAGGGTTTGGACAGTACCCACAAGTTCGTCGTAATGCCCGATCAGCCGGTCGGCCCCGAGCTCGGCCGCGGGGATGTCGGTATAGCCGAACGGAAACACGATGCTGGCCACCCCGGCGGCCCGGGCGGAGGCCACGTCGTTGAGGCTGTCGCCCACCATCACCGCCCGTTCCCGCATCCCTCCGCCGGCGGCGATGGCATGCAGCACATGTTGCGGGTCCGGCTTGGGGGCCGGCGCGGCATCGGCCCCGATGATGGCGATGAACCGGTCCGACAGGGCCAGCGCGTCCAGGAGTTCCGTGGACAGGCTGGTGAGCTTGTTGGTGCAGACCACGAGGCGTGCGCCCTGTGCCCGCAGGGTGTCCAGGGCTTCGACACAACCGGGATAGGGACGGCTCTCCAGGGCGATGCGGCTGCGATAGATCTCGATGAAGCGGGCCACCAGCGGGGTCGCGGCTGCGTCATCCAGGGTCCGGCCGCTGGCCTCGAAGCCCCGGACCAGCAGGGCCCGGGCCCCGCGCCCGATCAGGTGCCGCGCGCCTTCCGCTGGCAGGGGGGCCAGGTCTTCCTCCGCCAGCACGCCATTCAGGGCCCCCAGCAGGTCCGGTGCCGTCTCCACCAGGGTGCCGTCGAGGTCGAAGGCGATGACGGCACCCTCGAGGGTCGGGGCAGGGCGGCTCGGCTGGCCCGGATCGGACATGATGCGCTGAACTCCAGAATTGACGTCGAAACCCCGGGCGGTTTCGGCTAAACCCGACGCGAACTCAATGGGTGTCGGTGAGTCCATGTCGGTTTCCACTTCGCGCGCGGCTGTGATCCTGGCTGCAGGTCAGGGTACGCGGATGCGGTCTCCGGTGCCCAAGGTGCTGCACCGCGTCGGCGGACGGGCCATGCTGGACCGGGCCATCGACGCCGTGCAGGCGGCGGGCTGCACCCGGATCGTGGTGGTGGCCGGGGCCCATTCGCCGCAGGTGGCCCGCCATGCCGTGGCGCGCCTGGGCGACGGGGCGGTGGTGATCCAGGATCCCCCCCTCGGTACCGGTCACGCCGTGCTGGCCGCCCGGGAGGCCCTGGCGGATTTCGATGGCGACGTGCTGGTCAGCTATGCGGACACGCCGCTGCTGGACGGGGCCTGTTTCGCGCCCCTGTTCTCCGCCCGGGAGGCCGGTGCCGACCTGGCCGTCCTCGGCTTCGAGGCGGCGGATCCCGGCCCCTATGGTCGGCTGCTGATCGGCGAGGGCGAGGCTCTCGACGGGATCGTCGAGGCCCGGGACGCCACGGCGGAGCAACTGGCCATCCGTCTGTGCAATTCCGGCGTGCTGGCGGCTCCCCGGGCCCTGCTGTTCGGCCTGCTGGCCGAGGTCCGCAACGACAATGCCAAGCAGGAATACTATCTGACGGACGTGGTCGGGCTGGCCCGCGGGCGGGGGCTGAAGGTGCGGGCCGTGTTCGCGCCGGAGACCTCGGTCATGGGGGTGAACAGCCAGGCCGAGCTGGCCGAGGCGGAGGCTGCCTTCCAGCAGGGGGTGCGGCAGCGGCTTCTGGACGCGGGCGTCACCATGCCGGCCCCGGAGACCGTCATGTTCAGCCATGACACGGAGATCGCCGCTGGTGCCGTGATCGAGCCCTTTGTGGTGTTCGGGCCCGGCGTGGTGGTGGGCCAGGCGACCATCCGGGCCTTCAGCCATCTGGAGGGGGCGCGGGTGGCGGATCACGCGATCATCGGCCCCTATGCGCGCCTGCGCCCCGCCGCGGAGATCGGGGAGGGGGCCCATATCGGCAACTTCGTCGAGGTGAAGGCCGTGACCGTCGGCGCCGGGGCCAAGGCCAACCATCTGAGCTATCTGGGGGATGGCGTCGTCGGGCCGGGGGCCAACATCGGGGCCGGGACGATCTTCTGCAACTATGACGGCTTCGACAAGCACCGGACCGAGGTGGGGGCCGGGGCCTTCATCGGCTCCAACTCCGCCCTGGTGGCGCCGGTGACCATCGGGGCCGGGGCCTATGTGGGGTCCGGTTCCGTCATCACCCGGCCCGTGGCCGCCGACGCCCTGGCCGTCACCCGGCCCGAGCAGGTGGAAAAGCCCGGCTGGGCGGCCCGGTTCCGCGCGCTCAAGTCAGGACGGAAGGCGAGATGAACCCGATCGACCGCCAGAAGCAGGCCTCCGCGGCCGCCGCTGCCCTCGAGATCGAGGACGGCATGACCGTCGGGCTCGGCACCGGGTCCACCGCGGCCCATTTCGTCACGGCCCTGGCGCAGCGCGCGGCGGCGGAAAAGCTCCGGCTGCGGTGCGTCTCGACCTCCCGGGTGACGGCGGACCAGGCCGTGGGGCTCGGCCTGACGGTCCTGCCCCTCGACGATGTGGAGACGATCGACATCACCGTCGACGGGGCCGACGAGATCGGTCCTGGGCTGAGCCTGATCAAGGGCGGCGGCGCAGCGCTCCTGCGGGAGAAGCTGGTCTGGGAATCCTCCCGCCGCTGCATCGTGATCGCCGATGCGGCCAAGGTGGTGGCGACGCTGGGGGCCTTCCCCCTGCCGGTGGAGGTCGTCGCCTTCGGTCACACGGCCACCGCCCGGCGGATCGACGCGGCCATCCGGGCGCTGGGCCTGTCCGCGGAGCCCAGACTGAGGATTCGGGACGGTGTGCCGGTTCAGACGGACAGTGGACAGTTGATCTATGATCTGGCTTGTGGAGCGCTTCCGGACCCGGTCGCCGTGGCCACGGCCCTGAAGCGGATCACCGGCGTGATGGACCACGGCCTGTTCCTGGGCCTGGCCAGCGAGGCCCTGGTCGGGGGTGTCAACGGCGTGTCCCGTCTCGGGCGGTGAGTGCGGTCTGGTCCTTGGAGAGCGCGATGCCCGGCTTTGATTATGATCTGTTCGTCATCGGCGCGGGGTCGGGCGGGGTGCGGGCGGCGCGGCTGGCGGCCCTCTCCGGGGCCCGGGTGGCCGTGGCGGAGGAGTATCGCCCCGGCGGGACCTGCGTCATCCGCGGCTGTGTGCCCAAGAAGTTCATGGTCTATGCCTCGGAATTCACGGACCATTTCCGTCTGGCCGAAGGTTTTGGCTGGTCTGTGGGCGCGCGGTCCTTCGACTGGGGCCGGTTCATGTCCCTCAAGGACGCGGAGATCGCCCGCCTGTCCGGGGTCTATGCCGCCAATCTGGTGAAGGCAGGGGCCGACCTGATCGAGGACAAGGCCCGCTTCGTCGATTCCCACACCCTCGAACTGGTGGGGCAGGGACGCCGGGTCACCGCCGCCCGCATCCTGATCGCCACCGGGGGCCGGCCCCGGCTGCCCGCCGGCCTGCCGGGGGTCGAGCACGCCATCACCTCCAACGAAGCCTTCCAGATGGCAGAGCTGCCCCGGCGCATCGTCGTGGTGGGCGGGGGCTATATCGCCGTGGAGTTCGCCTGCATCTTCCAGGGGCTCGGCGTGGAGACGACCCTGGTCTACCGGGGCACCAACATCCTGCGCGGGTTCGACGAGGACGTCCGCGCCCATTTGGCCGACGAATTCCACAAGCGCGGCCTGGCGGTCCGGCTGTCCACCCAGCATGAGCGGATCGAGAAGACCGAGGCGGGCCTCGTCAGCCACCTGCGCGGCGGCGGGCAGATCGTCAGCGATGCGGTGATGTTCGCCACCGGCCGAGAGCCCTATGTGGAGGGCCTGGGCCTCGAGACGGCCGGGGTGGCCGTGTCGGAGGCCGGGGCCATCGTGGTCGACGACTATTCGAGGACCTCGGTCCCGCACATCTGGGCCGTGGGGGACGTGACCGACCGGGTCAACCTCACCCCCGTGGCCATCCGCGAAGGGGCGGCCTTCGCCCAGACGGAGTTCTACGGCAAGCCCACCCGCTTCGACCACGAGACCATTGCCACGGCGGTCTTCTCCCAGCCCCAGGTGGCCTGCGTCGGCCTGACCGAGGCCGAGGCCCGCCACGGCCTCGGGGCGGTGGATATCTATCGCGCGGCCTTCCGGCCCATGAAGACGATCTTTGCCGGGCGGGAGGATCGGGTGCTGATGAAGCTCGTGGTGGAGCGGGCGACGGACAAGGTGGTCGGCTGCCACATCGTCGGCCCCGACTCCGCCGAGATGATCCAGCTGGCGGCCATCGCGGTGAAGGCGGGCCTGACCAAGGCCCAGTGGGACGCCACCTGCGCCGTCCATCCCACCCTGGCGGAAGAGCTTGTTACCATGCGCGACGTCTATGTGGCACCGGGGATGGGGGGCAGCACGTGATCGGACCGGAACGGGCGGTTCCCCCGGTGTCCGATCCTGTGGAAGGCCCTCCCGGCACCGGTCCGGTGGTGGATGCGCAGGGCCTGGCGGCCCTGGCGGCCGAACTGCACGCGGATGTGCCGGAGGTCCCCTTCGTTCCCGGCTGGCGCGCCCAACTGGCCATGACCTGGCGGGACACGGTGTGGCTGACCCTGGTCCTGCTGACGCCGCTGCTGTCCTATGGCGGCAATCTGGGCTTCTCGATCCTGATGGCGGTGGCCGGTCTGGCGAGCTTTGCGGTCATCCCGCCCGCCCGTCGCCGGTCCGTGGGCTTTGCCCTGCTGGCAGGCCTGCTGGTGCTGGCCCTGTGCAGCAGCGCCTGGGCCGTCTGGCAACCGGACCTGTCGCATCTGGAGAAGGCCCGGAATGCCCAGGCCCTGACAGGGGTGAAGCTGGTATTCCAGCTGGCCCTGTACGGCTCCGTGATCAGCGCCATGGTGGCCGTGCGGCGGACCACCGCGCGGTTCGGCCTGACCGTGCTGGCGGTGGGCATGGCCCTGGTGGTCGCGGTGGTGCTCATCGAATTTGCGGGGTCGGAGCGGATCTACATGTCGATCAAGATGGCCCTGCACCAGACGGCGCGACCGGACCTGGCGCGGCGCAATGTCGGCCGGGCCTTCTATCCGCTGGTGCTGCTGATCTGGCCCATGGGGCTTCATCTGTGGCGAAAGGGCGGGGGATGGCGCGGCCTGGCCGGGTTCCTGGCCTGTGGCACCCTCGCAGGGGCGCTGGTGTTCCGGGTGGACGCCGCCATCGTCGCGCTGCTGGCCGGGAGTCTCGCGGTCGCGGCTGTAATGTACAGCGGGCGATTGGCGATCGTGTCGGCCATGGGCGCGGCCATTGCCTATTTCGTGCTGGCCCCGCTGATGTTCAGCGCCCACTGCCCGCTGGGCCTCCTCCATGCCGGCGGGGGGGTGGCCAAGGCGTCCTGGGGGGCGCGGCTCGAGATCTGGCGGGTGGCCGCGAGCCTGATCGAACGGCGGCCGTTCCTGGGCTGGGGCCTGGACGCCAGCCGCGCCTTTCCGGGCATCATCCCCCTGCACCCCCATGATGCGGCGCTGCAGGTCTGGCTGGAGCTGGGGGCTGCGGGTATCGGCCTGGTGGCCACCTTCTTTGCCTGGATGTTCATCCGGATCGAGATGGTCCGGCAGCGGGACACGCCGCTGGCAGCCGCCGCGGTGGGGTCGCTGGTGGCCTATCTGGTCATCGGCGGGCTGAGCTTCGGGATCTGGCAGGAGTGGTGGCTCGGCCTCGGTGCCCTGACGATCGTCGTGTTCTCGGCCCTGACCAATGCCCGGCGGCTGCCCCGGGCGGACACCCTGTCGCAACTGGTGCCGCTGGCGTCCCTCTGAGGGACCTGTGTCCGCCCCGCTCACCGGGGAGCGGGACGTCGGCTGGTTGCAGCTGAAACCGTCTTGCTTTGCGCTGCCCGCACATAGCGACTATATGCGTCCCTCCCGAGTACGAGAGCACGGCCATGAGCGAGCGTTGGTCGCCGGCGACCTGGAGAACCAGGCCGGCGAAGCACATCCCGAACGATTATCCGGACCCCGCGGCCCTGTCGCGGGTGGAGGAGACCCTGCGGCTCATGCCGCCGCTGGTTTTTGCGGGCGAGGCGCGGCAGCTCAAGCACCGCCTGGCCTCGGTGGCGGCAGGCGATGCGTTCCTGCTGCAGGGGGGCGACTGCGCCGAGAGCTTCAAGGAATTCCACGCGGACAACATCCGCGACACCTTCCGCCTGCTGCTGCAGATGGCGGTGGTGCTGACCTTTGCCGGCGGCAAGCCGGTGGTGAAGATCGGCCGCATCGCCGGTCAGTTCGCCAAGCCCCGCTCCGAGCCGATCGAGACCGTCGACGGGGTGACCCTGCCGTCCTACCGGGGTGACAACATCAACGGCCAGGACTTCGATCCGGACTCCCGGGCCCCGGATCCGGACCGGCTGCTGCGGGCCTACAGCCAGTCGGCGGCCACCCTGAACCTGCTGCGGGCCTTTGCCGGCGGCGGCTATGCCAACCTGTACAACGTTCACCGCTGGACCCTTGGCTTCGTCGAGGGCAGCCCCCAGGGCGCGCGATATGGCGAGCTGGCGGACAAGATCTCCGAGACCCTGGACTTCATGTCGGCCATCGGTCTGACCCCGGACAAGCAGCCGGAACTGAACCAGGTGGAGTTCTACACCAGCCACGAGGCCCTGCTGCTGGGCTACGAGGAGGCGATGACCCGGGTCGATAGCACCTCGGGCGACTGGTACGACACCTCGGCCCACATGCTGTGGATCGGGGAGCGGACCCGCCAGTTGGACGGCGCGCACATCGAGTTCATGAAGGGGGTGAAGAACCCCATCGGCCTCAAGTGCGGGCCGACCATGGAGCCTGATGACCTGCTGCGGCTGATCGACACCCTCAGCCCGCAGAACGAGGCGGGACGCCTGACGCTGATCGGACGCTTCGGGTCCGACAAGATCGCCCAGCGCCTGCCCGCCCTGATGGCGGCGACGGTGCGGGAGGGCCGCAATGTCGTGTGGTCCATCGATCCGATGCACGGCAACACCCTGAAGGCCGCCAACGGCTACAAGACCCGGCCCTTCGACCGGATCCTGTCGGAGGTGAAGAGCTTCATCGAGATCGCCGGCGCGGAGGGGGCCCATCCCGGCGGCGTGCACCTTGAGATGACCGGCCAGAACGTGACGGAGTGCCTGGGCGGGGCCCGGGCCCTGTCCGAGGACGAGCTGTCCGCCCGCTACCACACCCACTGCGACCCGCGGCTGAATGCGGACCAGGCCCTGGAACTGGCCTTCCTGGTGGCGGAGAAGCTGAAGGACGCCCGCGTCGGTGCCGGGCTGCTGAAGGCCGGTTGATCCGGGACGTCAGACGCCGAGGATCCAGCCTTCCTCGGTTTCCACGTCCTTGATCAGGGCCTCGCTGGCGTCCTTCGGGGCGGCGAACAGGGGGCCGAGCTTGCCGGCCTCGTCCAGCTTGTAGAAATGCTCGCACAGGGCCCGGACCTGCGCCAGGTCAGGGGCCTCGTTGCCTTCGGGCTTCGACGGGATCAGGGACGGATAGACCTCGGCCAGGACCGCTTCCTTGCCCTCCAGGTCGGCGTCCTTCAGTTCCTTCCAGCCGGTGGTGAACGGCCAGACGGCGGCCTTTTCCCCCAGTTCCTCGCTCAATCGCCGGACGGCCGGAATGCCCACGATCACCTGGCCCCCGACACTTCCTGCGCCCATCAGCTGCCAGGCGGGCTTGGCCTGGGCCTTGCCGGCGGCGTGGGTCACGGCCTCGGCGTGGCGGTAGACGGGCAGGCCGTCGGCGACCGTCTCCGGCGGCTTGGTGGGGGTCAGCCAGCGCTGGGCGTCCTTGGGCGGGCAGCCCCAGAACGGCCAGGGCTGATCGGTCATCAGCCGGTTCATCTTGGCGGCAACGGCGAAGCGGTTGTTGGTGTTGTCCTTCTTGTCCACGACATTGGCAGCCAGGAACGACCAGACCCCCGCCCAGGACGGGTCCTTCAGCTGCAGCGCCGCACCGAGACCCCGGGGATAGCCCAGGTTGAAGTCGAAGCCGATCAGGGCCCGCTCGTTGCGCCGCCGCAGGTCAGCCAGAATGTCCCGCAGCTTGGCCTCGGCCTCGGCGCGGGTGGGCGGGTTCCAGGACTCGAAGCTCGGGCGGAAGCGGATGTCGCGCTTCACCATGCCGATCCAGACGGAGTCCTTGCCCGTCTTGGCGGTCTGGGCCGCGCTCCAGTCGACCATCACATAGGCATTGAAGAGTCGGGTCATCGTGCTTCGGGCTTTCGGTTGGCCAGCGCGGTCCGCCGGCCGGGATCGGTGTCGTTCCCGCCGCGGGGCGGGGATCGGAGCGCGCGCCTTCTACAGCGCGCGCTCCGCCGTGCAAAGGCCCCGGCGACCCGCCAGGACCGCAATCAGGACAGTTTCACCAGCATCTTCCCGGTGTTCTCGCCCTTGAACAGCTTGATGAAGGCCCCGGGGGCGGCGGCGATGCCCTCGTCCACGGTCTCGCGCCAGGTGATCTGGCCCGCCTTGATCCAGCCGGTCATGTCGGCCAGGAAGCCCGGCAGGTCGCCGAAATGGTCGGAGACGATGAAGCCCTCGATCCGCAGGCGCTTGCCGACCACGTTGATGATGTTGGACGGGCCCGGGGAGGCGGCCATGTCGTTGTACTGCGAGATCATGCCGCAGACGGCGAACCGGGCGAAGGGGCGGGCGGCATTGATCGCCGCCTCGAGGTGGGTGCCGCCCACATTGTCGAAATAGACGTCGATGCCCTTGGGCGCGACCCGGGCCAGGGCCGCGGTCAGGTCCTTCTCCGCGCGATAGTCGATGGCATGGTCTACGCCGATCTCCTTCAGGAAGGCGACCTTGTCCGCCCCGCCGGCGGTGCCGATGACGGTGGCGCCCTTGATCTTGGCGATCTGGCAGACGATCTGGCCCACGGCCCCAGCGGCGGCGGAGACGAACACGGTGTCGCCCGCCTTGCAGCCGGCGATCTTCAGCAGGCCCACATAGGCGGTCATGCCCGGCATGCCGGCCACGCCCAGGAAGGCCTGGGGCGGCAGGCCCTGGGTGTCGATCTTCTGCAGGGCCGCGGCGGGGGCATTGAACACCTCCCGCCAGCCGAAGCCGGACTGGACGATGTCCCCGGGCTTCAGGGCCGGGTCGGCGGAGGCCACCACCTCGCCGATGGCACCGCCCTCGAGGGTCGCGCCGATCTGGAAGGGCGGGACATAGCTCTCCCGGTCGTACATCCGGCCGCGCATGTAGGGGTCGACGGACATGTACAGGTTGCGGACCTGGGCCTGGCCCGCGGCCGGTGCCGCCACCTCCACCGTGGCCAGCTCGAAGTCGGAGGCCTGGGGCATGCCGACCGGTCGCGACTTGAGGCGGATTTCCCGTGACTGGGTCATATGGCGAATTCTCCCGAATGATGATGGGTCCGTTGGCCGGACGCCGGGCACCTTATGTGCCCCGCATGCGGGCGGCAATGTGGCTGGATGCCGTGGGTCGCGCGGCAAACGCGCGTCCGCGACGGCCGGCCGGGCCCGTGCCCCCTTGCGCGGACCGCCGGGGAGCGACACTAACGCTTCAGGCCCGATGCGCAGATCAGGGGCCAGGTCACAGCGAGGATCAGATGAGGGAATTTGCAGCCGGTCAGGAGCTGCGGGCCGGGGTCGCCGGGGCCGGGGTGTTCGGCGGCTTCCATGCCCGCAAATATGCCGGTCTCGACGGGGTCCGGCTGGTGGGCGTGTTCGACCCGGATGCGGCCCGCGGCGCGGCGCTGGCATCGGAACTGGGGGCCGAGGCCTTCACCGATCTGGCGGCCTTCCTCGACGGGCTGGACGTGGTCACCATCGCCACCCCGGGGGCCACCCACTACGAGATTGCCCTGGCCGCGGTGACCGCCGGGGCGTCGGTCTATGTGGAAAAGCCCCTGACCTATACCCTGGAGGAGGCGGACCGGCTGCTGACGGCGGCGGCAAAGGCCGGCGTGACCGTCGCCTGCGGGCATCAGGAGCGGGTGACCTTCGCGGCCATGGGCCTGCTGGGGCAGGCGGTGCGGCCGATCGCGCTGGAGTCCATCCGCCACGGGACGCCCAACACCCGCAATCGCGACATTTCCTGCGTGCTGGACCTGATGATTCACGACCTGGACCTGGCGCTGGCCATGAGCGGCGACGATCCCGTCGCGGTGGAGGCCGAGGGCGTGTTCGACAAGGTCCGGGCCGAGGTGACCTTCAGCAGCGGCTGGACCGCGGTGTTCGAGGCCTCCCGGATCGAGGAGGCCCGCCGCCGGGTGATGCATGTGGACTTCCCCGGCGGGCCCGTGGACATCGACTTCCTGGCACCGTCCTTCGTCAACGGGTCCGGCCTTGCCCTCGACCCCGACTTTGCCGCGACGGCGGACGGGCGGGACCCCCTGGGCGTCAGCGTCGCGCGCTTCCTGGCCGCCGTGCGGGGGCAGGGGACGCCGGTGGCGACGGGCGAGGACGGGGCCCGCGCCCTCGACCTGGCCCTGGCGGTGGAACAGGCGGCGGGGATCTGATCCGGGGCAGCACTCCGGAGCTTGAGGAGGTCGGCATGACGAAACCTGTGGGTTGGGTAGGGTGCCTGGCGGCAATCGCCGGCGGGCTGAGCCTGGGTGCGGCCGCCGCCGCAGCCCCGGTCCAACCGGTGGCCAGCGCGGCGGACATCATCGCCGCCGCGGCCCCGTACGAATGGCGCACCCTGGCCGCGGACCGGCTGATGGTGATCGAACTGCCGAAGGGGCGGGTGGTGATCGAGCTTGCCCCCGACTTCGCCCCGGTCCACGTGGCGCGCATCCGCCAGCTGGTGCGGTCGGGCTATTTCGACAAGGCGGTGATCCTGCGCTCGCAGCCCAACTATGTGGTGCAGTGGGGCCTGCCGGAGGACCACCGGCCGGTGCCCGCACCTAGCCTGCTGAAGGGGGAGTTCGACGTGCCGGGGACCCTGACGCTCGATTCCCTGCCGGACCGGGACAGCTATGCCCCGGAGGTCGGCTTTTCCGCAGGCTTTCCGGCGGCGCGGGACTGGGCGGACGGCCGCAGCTGGCTGACCCACTGCTACGGCATGGTCGGCGTCGGCCGGGACAACAGCCCCGACAGCGGCGATGGGACGGAGCTCTATGTGGTCACCGGCCATGCCCCCCGGCATCTGGACCGAAACATCACCCTGGTAGGGCGGGTGGTGCAGGGGATGGACCTGCTGACGGCCATGCCCTTCGGCACCGGCGACCTGGGCTTCTACCGCACGCCAGGCGAGATGACGCCCCTGCGCAATGTCTGGATGGCGGAGGACATGCCCCTGGCCGATCGCGTCCATCTCCAGGCCCTGCGCACGGACAGCCCGAGCTTCCAGAAGCTGCTGGACAGCCGCCGCAATCGCCGTGATCCCTGGTTCGTCCACCCCGCCGGTCACATCGACCTGTGCAACGTCCCCCTGCCGGTGAGGCCTGCCCCATGACCGCGCCCCTGACCATCCGCCCCGTCCGCCGCGAGGACTATCCGGCCTGGCGCCCCCTGTGGGACGGCTACAACGCCTTCTATGAGCGGTCCGGCCCGACGGCCCTGCCCGAGGAGGTGACGGCCCGGACCTGGGCCCGGTTCTTCGACGCCTATGAGCCCGTCCATGCCCTGGTTGCTGAGCAGGACGGCCGGCTGGTGGGCCTGACCCACTACCTGTTCCATCGCACCACCACCCGGATCGAGCCGAACTGCTACCTGAACGACCTGTTCACCGATCCCGCCGTGCGCGGCGCCGGTATCGGCCGGGCGCTGATCGACGGGGTCTTTGCCGCCGCCGGGGCCGCCGGAGTGAAGGGCATCTACTGGCTGACCCACGAGACCAACGCCACGGCCATGCGGCTCTACGACCAGGTGGCCACGCGCTCGGGCTTTGTCCGGTACGTCAAGACCGAGTAGGACGGGGCAGACGCGATCAACTCCACGGGAGTTCACGTGCCTGTCTTGCGCCCGGAGCGCGGCGCTGTTACACGACGCGGCTCTGGCAAGCGCTGGCGCGTCGGCGGTCTCAACTGCCCGGCGCACTGGGTGTTTGTCGGAGAGAGTTTGCGTTTTTCGTGCGTGGCGGCCGGTTCCGGCTGTCGCGGACATCTAGGAGTGTAGCTCAGCTGGTAGAGCATCGGTCTCCAAAACCGAGGGCCGGGGGTTCGAGTCCCTCCACTCCTGCCAGGATCATCTTCCTGGGCCGACCCCCGGCCCAGGCATCTTTTAGGACTGAAGCGAGCCACTGATGGCTAAGGATCAGGGTGCCAACGTACCCGCCGCCCGCCGGCCCAAAGGGGCCGCCCGACCGACCCCGCCCGCCAAGCCCAGCGCTGCGGGTGCGTCGTCGCGCGCCGCTGCGCCTGCGCCGCCGAAGACTCCGTTCAATCCCACCCAGTTCGCCCGGGAAGTGCGCGCCGAGGCCCGCAAGATCACCTGGACCAGCTGGAAGGAGACCTGGATCACCTCGACCATGGTGTTCATCATGGTCGCTGTCACGTCCCTGTTCTTCTTCGTCGTCGACATCGTGCTGCGGGCGCTGGTCCAGCTGCTGCCGCAGGTCGATGTGCTGATCACCTATGTGTCGCGCCTTCTCGGGCTCGCGGGCTGAGGGTCCCCATGAACGCTGAAACCCCATCCAATCCGAACCACAAGTGGTACATCGTCCACGCCTACTCGAACTTCGAGAAGAAGGTGGCCGACTCCATCCGTGAGCAGGCCGCGACCCAGGGTCTGGACGACTGCTTCTCGGAGATCCTCGTCCCCACCGAGGACGTCGTGGAAATCCGCCGCGGCCGCAAGATCAACGCCGAGCGCAAGTTCTTCCCGGGCTATGTGCTGGTGAAGATGAACCTGACGGACGAGGCGTTCCACCTGGTCAAGAACACCCCGAAGGTGACGGGCTTCCTCGGTTCCGGCTCCAAGCCGATGCCGGTCTCGGAAAAGGAAGTCATGCGCATCATCGGCGCCATCGAAGAGGGTGTGGAGCGGCCGAAGCCGACCATCCGCTTTGACATCGGCGAGAAGGTCAAGGTCACCGACGGTCCCTTCGCCAGCTTTGATGGCGTCGTGGAAAGCGTCGATGAGGATCGCGCGCGTCTGCGCGTGAGTGTCTCGATCTTCGGGCGGGCAACGCCTGTGGATCTGGAATACAGCCAGGTGGAGAAGGCGGCCTGAGGGCTGCCGGATCTGTCCGGCTGAAATCCGTGGGAGGGGGACGCCACCGCAACCCCGCACCACGGCTCAACTGAGCGGTTTCGCTCAAGGGGGAGGGATGGTCCCACCCCCGTTGGAGGAGAAAGATGGCTAAAAAGATTCTTGGCTATGTGAAGCTGCAGGTGAAAGCCGGCAGTGCCACGCCATCCCCGCCGATCGGGCCGGCTCTCGGTCAGCGCGGCGTGAACATCATGGGCTTCTGCAAGGAGTTCAACGCCCGGACCGCGGAAATGCCCAAGGGCACGCCGCTGCCGACGGTGATCACCGTCTATCAGGACAAGTCCTTCACCTTCATCACCAAGACCCCGCCGGCGACCTTCTTCATCAAGGAAGCCATCGGCCTGAAGTCCGGTGCGGCCAAGACCGGCCGTGAAGTGGTGGGCAAGATCACCAAGGCGCAGTGCGCCGAGATCGCCAAGTCCAAGATGAAGGACCTCAACGCCAACGACATCGAAGCCGCGACCCGCATCATCATGGGTTCGGCCAAGTCGATGGGCCTGCAGGTGGTGGAGTAAGCGCCATGACGAAGATCGCAAAGCGTATCAAGGCCTGGTCCGTGGACCCGGTGAAGCTCCACGGCCTCGACGAGGCGGTGAAGACCGTGAAGGCCAATGCCAAGGCCAAGTTCGACGAAAGCGTCGAGATCGCCGTGAACCTGGGCGTCGACCCCCGTCACGCCGACCAGCAGGTCCGGGGCGTCTGCAACCTGCCCGCGGGTACCGGCAAGGACGTCCGCGTCGCGGTGTTCGCCCGGGCCGGCAAGGCTGACGAGGCCCTCGCGGCCGGCGCGGATGTCGTGGGTGCCGAAGACCTGGTGGAGCGCGTCCAGGGCGGCTTCATGGAGTTCGACCGCGTGATCGCCACGCCGGACATGATGGCCCTCGTCGGTCGTCTGGGTAAGGTGCTGGGCCCCCGCGGCCTGATGCCGAACCCCAAGGTCGGCACCGTGACCCCGAACGTCGGCCAGGCCGTGAAGGACGCCAAGGGCGGCGCCATCGAGTTCCGGGTCGAGAAGTCCGGGATCGTGCATGCGGGCATCGGCAAGATCTCCTTCACCGAGGAGGCCCTGACCTCCAACGTGAAGGCCCTGATCGAAGCCCTTAACCGTTCCAAGCCGTCGGGCGCCAAGGGCACCTACATCAAGCGCATCTCGCTCTCGTCCACCATGGGCCCGGGCGTGAAGGTCGACACCACGACCATCAGCGCCTGATTTCGGGCTCAACTGAAGACAGAGACGGGCCCGGTGCAGCGATGCACCGGGCCTTTTTCGTGGTGGATGGCCTGCGTGGTTCGAGACGCGCGTTCCGCGCTCCTCACCATGACGCGCGTTGAGGTTCACAAACCTTCGTCATCCTGAGGAGGGCGTAGCCCGTCTCGAAGGACGCTGTTCCGGTTGTGCGTGGTTCGAGACGCGCGTTCCGCGCTCCTCACCATGACGCGCGTTGGGGTTCACAAACCTTCGTCATCCTGAGGAGGGCGAAGCCCGTCTCGAAGGACGCAGCCCCCCCTTGCCATCCCACCTTCCGCCGCGTATACACCGCGCCTTCGACGGATCGGGCTCGCCCGTTCCGTCCTCCTGTCCGAGAACCGCGGGGGCCTTGCGCCCTCAAAACTCCACCGCGGGGAGACGGGGATGTCGACGCCGTTACAGCGTCCGATCCGGCTTTCCGGTCCGCATCTGCGGCAGGGGCGGGAGGGGCGGCGGCTGAACCTCCTCACGGTACAGGTCGATCGACCGGGACGCAGCGGGCCCCCGGGCCCTCGGTGCGTTTCGTTTCTGTCGGCTGCCGGATGGTCCGGCCGTCGTTATTGTTACGGAGACCGCAATGGACCGCGCACAAAAGGCCGAAGCGATCGAAGCGCTCAAGGGCGTATTCGAAGGCGCCGGCGCCGTGGTCGTGACCCACAACCTGGGTCTGACCGTTGCGGAAATGACCGATCTGAGGGGCCGCCTCCGCAAGGAAGGCGCGACCTACCAGATCGTGAAGAACACCCTGGCCATCAAGGCGCTGAACGGGTCCGTCGGGGAAAAGGGCGAAGCCCTGTTCGCCGGTCCGGTCGGCATCGCCTATGCGCCGGATCCGGCGTCCGCCGCCAAGATCGTCACCGAATATGCGAAGGGGAACGACAAGTTCGCCATCGTCGGGGCGCTGATGGGGCAGACCGTCCTCGACCAGAAGGGCGTGGGGGCTCTGGCCACCCTGCCGACCCTGGACGAGATCCGGGCCACGCTGCTCGGGCTTCTCAATGCGCCGGCGACCAAGGTCGCGGGCGTGCTGCAGGCGCCCGCTGGCCAGCTGGCGCGCGTCTTCTCGGCCTATGCCGCCAAGGACGCCGCCTAAGTCATTTCCGCCTTTCCAAGACATCCCAACCTCTGAACACCAAACAAAGGATTGCCTCACATGGCCGCCGACCTCTCCAAGATCGTTGAAGACCTCTCCGCCCTGACCGTTCTGGAAGCCGCCGAACTGTCGAAGATGCTCGAAGAAAAGTGGGGCGTCTCCGCCGCCGCTCCCGTCGCCATGATGGCCGCCCCGGCCGGTGGCGCGGCGGCTCCGGCCGAAGCTGCCGAAGAGCAGACCGAGTTCACCGTTGTCCTCGTCTCCGGTGGGGACAAGAAGATCAACGTGATCAAGGAAGTCCGCGGCGTCCGTTCGGACCTGGGTCTGAAGGAAGCCAAGGACCTCGTCGAAGGCGCGCCGCAGAACGTCGTCGAGAACGTGTCCAAGCAGATCGCCGAAGACGTCAAGAAGAAGCTGGAAGACGCCGGCGCCAAGGTCGAAATCAAGTAGTTTCGACAGCGTCACAGCTGACTTTGCGAGCGGGCCCGGAGACACTCTCCGGGCCCGTTTTGCGTCGGGACTTCGATGGGCGCGGGGCAGGGGGGAGAGATTCCGCACATTCCCCCTTCCCAAGCGGGAACAAATCCCCTATCTGGCTTCTCTCGCGAAAAAGCCGAATCAGCGCCCCCGGGTGACCTGACGGCTTTTTGCGCTTTGTGCTCCGAGGTCTGGCCCTAGGCCCTTAGGTCAGACGAGGGAGCGCTCCGCCCATCCGGCGGGGCAAGCCCAGCATCCGGCGCCGCCACGGCGCACAAGGGCGGATGCGTGGACAAACTTCGCGTAAGGTCCCTTCGGCCTGCGCGCTCAGGGACACATAAATGGCGCACACCTTCACCGGCAAGAAGCGGATCCGCAAGTCGTTCGGCCGCATTCCCGAAGCCGTGACCATGCCGAACCTGATCGAGGTTCAGCGGTCTTCCTACGAGCAGTTCCTGCAGCGTGACGTCCGCCCCGCGGAACGGAACGGCGACGGGCTCGAGGCGGTGTTCAAGTCGGTGTTCCCGATCAAGGACTTCAACGAGCGCGCGGTCCTGGAATATGTGTCCTACGAGTTCGAGGACCCCAAGTACGACGTGGAGGAGTGCATCCAGCGGGACATGACCTTCGCGGCCCCGCTGAAGGTGAAGCTGCGCCTGATCGTGTTTGAAAACGATGAGGAAACCGGCGCCCGCTCGGTGAAGGACATCAAGGAGCAGGACGTCTACATGGGCGACATCCCGCTCATGACCGACAAGGGCACCTTCATCGTCAACGGCACCGAGCGCGTGATCGTCTCGCAGATGCACCGGTCCCCCGGCGTGTTCTTCGACCACGACAAGGGCAAGACCCACGCGTCTGGCAAGCTGCTGTTCGCCGCCCGGGTGATCCCGTACCGCGGCTCCTGGCTCGACTTCGAGTTCGACGCCAAGGACATTGTCTATGTGCGCATCGACCGCCGCCGCAAGCTGCCGGCGACCAGCTTCATGTATGCACTGGGCATGGACGCCGAGGAGATCCTCGGCACCTTCTACGAGACCATCCCCTTCGAGAAGCGCGACGGCGGCTGGGCCACCCCGTACCGTCCCGAGCGCTGGCGCGGCGTGAAGCCGGAATATGCCCTGGTGGACGGGGACACCGGCGAGGAACTGGCACCTGCCGGTCAGAAGATCAGCGCCCGCAACGCCAAGAAGTTCGCCGACAGCGGCGTGAAGTCCCTGCTGCTGCCGCCGGAAAGCCTGGTCGGCCGCTTCATCGCCAAGGACATGGTCAACTACGAGACCGGCGAGATCTATGCGGAAGCCGGCGACGAGCTGGACGTGACGCAGATCGCCGCCCTGGGCGAGCTGGGCTTCTCCACCATCGAGGTGCTGGACATCGACCATGTGACGGTCGGCGCCTATATCCGGAACACCCTGCGGATCGACAAGAACCAGGTGCGGGAAGACGCCCTGTTCGACATCTATCGCGTCATGCGTCCGGGCGAGCCGCCGACGTCGGAAGCGGCGGAAGCCATGTTCCGCGGCCTGTTCTTCGACCAGGAGCGCTATGACCTCTCGGCCGTGGGCCGGGTGAAGATGAACATGCGCCTCGAGCTGGACTGCCCGGACGATGTCCGCGTCCTGCGCAAGGACGACGTGCTGGAAGTGCTGAAGGTGCTGGTGGGCCTGCGCGACGGCCGCGGCGAGATCGACGACATCGACAACCTGGGCAACCGCCGGGTCCGCTCGGTGGGCGAACTGCTGGAAAACCAGTACCGCGTCGGCCTGCTGCGCATGGAGCGGGCGATCAAGGAACGCATGTCCAGCGTCGACATCGACACGGTCATGCCCCACGACCTGATCAATGCGAAGCCCGCGGCGGCGGCGGTGCGGGAGTTCTTCGGCTCCTCGCAGCTCAGCCAGTTCATGGACCAGACCAACCCGCTGTCCGAGATCACCCACAAGCGCCGCCTGTCGGCCCTTGGCCCGGGCGGTCTGACCCGGGAGCGGGCGGGCTTCGAAGTGCGCGACGTGCACCCGACCCATTACGGCCGGATCTGCCCGATCGAAACGCCGGAAGGCCCGAACATCGGCCTGATCAACAGCCTCGCCACCCACGCCGTGGTCAACAAGTATGGCTTCATCGAGAGCCCGTACCGCAAGGTGACCAACGGCAAGGCCCAGGCCGAGGTGACCTACATGTCGGCCATGGAGGAGAGCAAGCACACGATCGCGCAGGCGAACGTGAAGCTGTCCTCCACCGGCGAGATCCTCGAGGACCTGGTGCCTTGCCGGATCAACGGCGACGTCATGCTGTCGGGCCGTGACCAGGTCACCTACATGGACGTGTCGCCCAAGCAGGTGGTGTCCGTGGCCGCGGCGCTGATCCCGTTCCTCGAGAACGACGACGCCAACCGCGCGCTGATGGGCTCCAACATGCAGCGTCAGGCCGTGCCGCTGGTGCGTTCCGACGCGCCGCTGGTGGGCACCGGCATGGAAGGCATCGTGGCCCGGGACTCCGGCGCCACCGTGGTGGCCCGCCGCTCCGGCATCGTCGAGCAGATCGACGGTACCCGGATCGTGCTCCGCGCGACGGAAGAGACCGACCCCACCAAGCCGGGCGTCGACATCTACCGCCTGTCCAAGTTCCAGCGCTCCAACCAGAACACCTGCATCAACCAGCGTCCGCTGGTCCGCGTGGGTGACCGGATCAAGGCCGGGGACATCATCGCCGACGGTCCGTCCACGGAACTGGGCGAACTGGCGCTGGGCCGCAACGCGCTGGTCGCGTTCATGCCCTGGAACGGCTACAACTTCGAGGACTCGATCCTGATCTCCGAGCGGATCGTGTCGGACGACGTGTTCACCTCGATCCACCTCGAGGAGTTCGAGGTCATGGCCCGGGACACCAAGCTGGGGCCTGAGGAAATCACCCGGGACATCCCGAATGTCGGCGAGGAGGCCCTGCGCAACCTCGACGAGGCGGGCATCGTCGCCATCGGTGCCGAGGTCATGCCCGGCGACATCCTGGTGGGCAAGGTGACCCCCAAGGGCGAAAGCCCGATGACCCCGGAAGAGAAGCTGCTCCGCGCCATCTTCGGTGAAAAGGCGTCGGACGTGCGCGACACCTCCCTGCGTCTGCCCCCGGGCGTCGCCGGGACGGTCGTGGAAGTCCGCGTGTTCAACCGGCACGGCGTGGACAAGGACGAACGCGCCCTGGCCATCGAGCGTTCGGAAATCGAACGTCTGGGCAAGGACCGGGATGACGAGTTCGCCATCCTGAACCGCAACATCCAGGGCCGCCTGCGCGAGCTGCTGGTGGGCAAGACTGCCGTCTCGGGTCCGAAGGGCCTGGGCCGCGGCGAAGTGACCCTGGACAAGCTGAACGAGATCCCGGCCGGCCTGTGGTGGCAGATCGCGCTGGACGACGAAAAGGCCATGGGCGAGCTGGAGGCCATGAAGCGCCAGTTCGACGAGGCCCGGAAGCGTCTGGACCGCCGCTTCGAGGACAAGGTCGACAAGCTGCAGCGGGGCGACGAGCTGCCCCCCGGCGTGATGAAGATGGTCAAGGTGTTCGTGGCGGTGAAGCGCAAGCTGCAGCCGGGGGACAAGATGGCCGGACGTCACGGGAACAAGGGGGTCATCTCCAAGATCCTGCCGGTGGAGGACATGCCTTTCCTCGCCGACGGCACCCATGTGGACATCGTGCTGAACCCGCTGGGCGTGCCGTCGCGCATGAACGTCGGCCAGATCTTCGAGACCCACCTGGGCTGGGCCTGCGCCGGTCTGGGCCGCCAGATCACGCGGTTGATGGAGGACTGGCAGGCCGGTGGTCAGCGCGATGCGCTGATCGAGCGTCTGCGGGACATCTACGGCCCCGACGAGGAGCTGCCGGATACGGATGAGGAACTGCTGGAGCTGGCCCGCAACCTCGGCAAGGGCGTTCCCATCGCCACGCCGGTGTTCGACGGTGCCCGCATCGGCGACATCGAGGACATGCTGGAATCCGCCGGTCTCGACCGGTCGGGCCAGAGCATCCTCTATGACGGCCAGACCGGGAACCAGTTCAAGCGTCCGGTCACCGTCGGCTACATCTACATGCTGAAGCTGCACCACCTGGTGGACGACAAGATCCACGCCCGCTCGATCGGTCCGTACTCCCTGGTCACCCAGCAGCCGCTGGGGGGCAAGGCCCAGTTCGGCGGTCAGCGCTTCGGGGAAATGGAAGTGTGGGCGCTGGAAGCCTACGGCGCGGCCTACACCCTGCAGGAGATGCTGACGGTGAAGTCCGACGACGTGGCCGGCCGGACCAAGGTCTACGAGGCCATCGTCCGCGGCGACGACAGCTTCGAGGCCGGCATCCCGGAGAGCTTCAACGTGCTCGTCAAGGAAATGCGGTCCCTGGGCCTGAACGTGGAGCTGGAGACCAACTCCTGATCCGCTAGCTCACCCCGAGACTGCGCCGCTATCGCCGCGCGCCAGCCGAAGGTCACGATGACCCGGCCGGCGCGCGGCGCCCGAAACATCCAAGGCGGGCCAAGGCCCCCGATGAGGAACTCCGATGAACCAGGAAGTCCTGAATATCTTCAATCCGGTCCAGGCCCTGCCGACCTTCGACCAGATCCGCATCTCCCTCTCCAGCCCGGAAAAGATCCGCAGCTGGTCCTTCGGGGAGATCAAGAAGCCCGAGACGATCAACTACCGGACCTTCAAGCCCGAGCGCGACGGCCTGTTCTGCGCCCGCATCTTCGGGCCGACCAAGGACTACGAGTGCCTGTGCGGCAAGTACAAGCGGATGAAGTACAAGGGCATCATCTGCGAGAAGTGCGGCGTTGAAGTCACGCTCGCCCGCGTCCGCCGCGAGCGGATGGGCCATATCGAGCTGGCGTCCCCCGTCGCCCACATCTGGTTCCTGAAGTCCCTGCCGTCGCGCATTGCCATGATGCTCGACATGCCGCTGAAGGACATCGAGCGGGTCCTGTACTTCGAACAGTACATCGTCACCGAGCCGGGCCTCACCCCCCTGAAGCAGCACCAGCTGCTGACCGAGGATGACTATGTCCGCTATCAGGACGAGTTCGGCGACGACAGCTTCACCGCCGAGATCGGCGCCGAGGCGGTCCGCAACCTGCTGATGGCCATCGACCTCCACCAGGAGGCCGACCGCCTGCGGGGCGAGCTGGCGGACAACCCGTCGGAAATGAAGCAGAAGAAGGCGTCCAAGCGCCTGAAGATCATCGAGGCCTTCATCGAGTCCGGCAACCGCCCGGAATGGATGATCATGACCGTCGTGCCGGTGATCCCGCCGGAGCTGCGTCCGCTGGTGCCGCTGGACGGCGGCCGCTTCGCCACCTCCGACCTGAACGACCTCTACCGCCGGGTGATCAACCGGAACAACCGCCTGAAGCGGCTGATCGAGCTGCGCGCGCCTGACATCATCATCCGCAACGAGAAGCGGATGCTGCAGGAGGCGGTGGACGCCCTGTTCGACAACGGCCGCCGCGGCCGGGTCATCACCGGTGCCAACAAGCGCCCGCTGAAGTCGCTGGCCGACATGCTGAAGGGCAAGCAGGGGCGCTTCCGCCAGAACCTGCTGGGCAAGCGCGTCGACTATTCCGGCCGTTCGGTGATCGTCGTGGGTCCCGAGCTGAAGCTGCACGAGTGCGGCCTGCCGAAGAAGATGGCGCTGGAGCTGTTCAAGCCGTTCATCTATGCGCGCCTGGACGCCAAGGGCCTGTCCGGCACCGTGAAGCAGTCCAAGCGCATGGTGGAGCGGGAACAGCCCCAGGTCTGGGACGTGCTCGAGGAAGTGATCCGCGAGCATCCGGTGCTGCTGAACCGCGCGCCGACCCTGCACCGCCTCGGCATCCAGGCCTTCGAGCCGAAGCTGATCGAGGGCAAGGCCATCCAGCTGCACCCGCTGGTCTGCGCGGCCTTCAACGCCGACTTCGACGGCGACCAGATGGCCGTGCACGTGCCCCTGAGCCTCGAGGCCCAGCTGGAAGCCCGCGTGCTGATGATGTCCACCAACAACATCCTCTCGCCCGCCAACGGCAAGCCGATCATCGTGCCCTCGCAGGACATCGTGCTCGGCCTCTACTACCTGTCGCTGGCCAAGGACGGGGAGCCGGGCGAAGGCAAGCTGCTGGCGAACCTGGGCGAGATCGATGCGGCGCTGGACGCCGGGGTCGTGACCCTGCACTCCAAGATCAAGGCCCGCTTTGCCGAGAGCGATGCGGAAGGCCGCGTGATCCCCAAGGTGATCGACACCACGCCGGGCCGGATGAAGATCGCTGCCCTGCTGCCGCATCACCCGATGATCGGCCACCGCCTGGTGGAAAAGCCGCTGACCAAGAAGGAAATCGGCAATCTGATCGACATCGTCTATCGCCACTGCGGCCAGAAGGCGACGGTGATCTTCGCAGACCAGATCATGGGTCTGGGCTTCCGCGAGGCGGCCAAGGCGGGGATCTCCTTTGGCAAGGACGACATCATCATTCCGGAGCGCAAGGTCGCCATCGTCAACGAGACGCGCTCGCTGGCGGAAGAATACGAGCAGCAGTACTCGGACGGCCTGATCACCAAGGGTGAGAAGTACAACAAGGTCGTTGACGCCTGGGCCAAGGCCACGGACCGGGTCGCCGACGAGATGATGCTCGAGATCTCGACGAAGAAGAAGGATCCGGACGGCCGCGAGAAGGAGATCAACTCCATCTACATGATGGCCCACTCCGGCGCCCGGGGCTCCCAGGCCCAGATGAAGCAGTTGGGCGGGATGCGCGGCCTGATGGCCAAGCCCTCCGGCGAGATCATCGAGACGCCGATCATCTCGAACTTCAAGGAAGGCCTGACCGTGCTCGAGTACTTCAACTCGACCCACGGCGCCCGGAAGGGTCTGGCCGATACCGCGCTGAAGACCGCCAACTCGGGTTACCTGACCCGCCGTCTGGTGGACGTGGCGCAGGACTGCATCGTCACCGAGGAAGACTGCGGCACGACCCGGGGCATCACGCTCCGCGCCGTGGTCGAGGGCGGCGACGTGCTCGTCACCCTGGGCGCGCGGATCCTCGGCCGTACGGCGGCGGAGGACATCAAGCACCCGATCTCCGGCGAGGTCATCGTGCCGGCCGACACCTATCTGGACGAGCCCATGGTGGAGATCGTCGAGAAGGCCGGCGTGTCGGCGGTGAAGATCCGCTCCGTGCTGGTCTGCGAAGCCCCCATCGGCATCTGCGGCGCCTGCTACGGACGGGACCTGGCCCGCGGGACCCGGGTCAACATCGGTGAAGCGGTCGGCGTCATCGCCGCCCAGTCCATCGGTGAGCCCGGCACCCAGCTGACCATGCGTACCTTCCACATCGGCGGCACCGCCCAGGTGGCGGAGCAGTCCTTCTTCGAGTCCAGCAATGACGGCGTGGTGAAGTTCGCCACGACCTCGACCGTGACCCTCGAGGACGGCGACCTGATCGCGATGACGCGGAACATGCAGATCATCGTCCAGGTGGATGGCAAGGACCGGGAGTCCTACAAGCTGCCCTATGGCTCGCGGATCAAGGTGAAGGACGGGGCCCCGGTGAAGCGCGGCGCTCGCCTCGCGGAATGGGACCCGTACACCACCCCGATCATCACCGAAGTGGGCGGCAAGGTCCGCCTCGAGGACTTGATCGACGGCCTGTCGGCCCGGGAGGAAGTGGACGAAGCGACCGGCATCGCCAACCGCATCGTCGCCGACTGGCGCGCCAGCCCGCGGGGTGCGGACCTGCGTCCGGCCACGGCGGTCACCCTCGATGGGGCCTACCGCAAGCTGGCCAACGGCGGTGACGCCCGCTACCTGCTGCCGGTGGGGGCCATTCTCTCCGTCGGTGACGGGGACGAGGTGAAGCCGGGCGACGTGCTCGCCCGTCTGCCCACCGAAGGCGCCAAGACCCGGGACATCACCGGCGGTCTGCCCCGCGTGGCCGAGCTGTTCGAGGCCCGTCGGCCGAAGGACTGCGCGATCATCGCGGAAATGTCCGGTCGGGTGGAGTTCGGCAAGGACTACAAGAACAAGCGCCGCATCAAGATCACGCCGGAGGATGACGGCGAGGCGGTGGAGTTCCTGATCCCGAAGGGCAAGCACATCGCGGTTCACGATGGCGACTTCATCACCAAGGGTGAGTACATCATCGACGGCAACCCGGATCCGCACGACATCCTGCGGGTCCAGGGCATCGAAGCGCTGGCCGAATACCTGGTCAATGAAATCCAGGAGGTCTATCGTCTGCAGGGCGTGCCGATCAACGACAAGCACATCGAGGTGATTGTCCGGCAGATGCTGCAGAAGGTGGAAGTGATCGAGCCGGGCGACACGGGCCTGATCCGTGGCGACCACATCGACAAGCCCGACGCCGAACTCGAGAACCGCAAGGCCGAGGCCCGGGGCGGACGTCCCGGCATCTTCCAGCCGGTCCTCCTCGGCATCACCAAGGCGAGCCTCCAGACCCGCAGCTTCATCTCCGCGGCGTCGTTCCAGGAGACCACCCGCGTCCTCACCGACGCCTCGGTTCATGGAAAGTTCGACACCCTGGAGGGGCTGAAGGAAAACGTGATCGTCGGGCGTCTGATCCCGGCGGGCACGGGGGCCCAGCTGCGGTCCATGCAGAAGGTCGCCGCCAAGCGCGACGCCCTGCTGGCCCAGGCCCGCGAACAGGCCATCGAGAGCTTCCCGGCGGACCTCGCCGCGGAGATCGAGCTGGCCGAGCAGACCGCCTCCGCCGAATAGGCGGACAGCGTCTCCTGCGATTGAATTCGGCCCGGGAGGCGACTCCCGGGCCGTTTTTCGTCTACTGGGGTTTCACCGTGACGTGGGACTCCGGCGGCAGGCACCCCGCGCCGAGATTGCTGCCCGGGCCGTCACAGGCGACCACCGGGGAGACGAGGGGACCGGTCTTGTTGGCCCGGCGCCGGGCATTGGCCGCGGCCTCCACGTCATAGGCCGCGCGCTTGTCGGCGGGAACGACGTCCACGGCCATGCCGTGACCCGCATCCCGGGCAAAGGCGGCCAGGCAGTGGTCGCGCTCGGCCTGGGTCAGGTGCACATAGTCTTCGTGTGCACAGCCCACCGTGGCCCGCAGCACGCCCCGCAGACCCCCACCGGACGCCTCCTCTGGCTGGCGGCCATAGCCGGGGGGCAGGCGGAAGCTCGGGGCCACCACCGGGCTTGCGGCCGTGGTAACCGCCGGGGGTGCCGGAGCCGGCGGGGCCGGGGGCAGGGGAGGCGGCCGGGGTGTCTCGGCCTGGCGGACCTCCTGGGGCTTGTCCTTTTCCTTGTCCCTGTCCTTTTCCTTCTCTCGCGCCGTCTGCGCCTCGCGGACCGGGACCGGAACCGGTGCGACGGCCGGGGCCGCAGGCGGCACCGTCACCGGTGTCGGGACAGGCCTGGCCGACTCTGCCGTCTGTGGGCGAGGTGCCTCCCGTGGCGGCGTATGCGCAGGCGTCGGCCTGCGGACCTTCGGGGGCCGGGGGGCCACCGGTGGGCGCTCGATCCGCGGGGTGAGCTGGACCTCCACGAGGGTCTCGGGCTCCGTCTCCGTCTCCAGGCGGGGCGGGACGACCAGATGGGGGGAGGCGAACCCGATCAGCAAAAGCACGACCACGTGCAGCGCCGTGGCCGTGGCCACGGCCGTGCCGCGATCGCTCCATTGCCTTCGCACCATTCGGGTGTCGTCCGTTGATTGCCGCCGGTCGCCGCGGGGGCTACGGTGTCAGGGTCCGATGACCGCAAAGTGGCGTGTCGGCGGGAAAAAGGCGAGGGGCGGGACGGTTCAATTCCCGCCGATCAGGGCCCGTTTCCGCCGGGGAGATCGCCGCCCTTGACCGCGGGCGCTTTTGCGCATAACTACGCGCCTCTGTTTCGAGACAGTGAACCGGTGATCCGGGGCTCTGCATTCGACATCCGTGGCTGAGGGCTGTGCCCGCCGGAACGCCCATAGCGCGCGTCCCGGCCGGTTTCGTTGTTTTCAGCATGGGGGTCGATGACCTCGCAGCCGATACCGACCCGTGCGGTGCCTAGGGCAACCTGAGCGCCGTTCAAAAGAAGGATCCGCGGCGCGCCCGGCCGACAGGCACAGCGTCGCTCTCGCCAAAGGACTGTCGTCAGAACCGATGCCTACAATCAACCAGCTGATCCGCAAGCCGCGCACGCCCCGCGTGAAGCGCAACAAGGTCCCCGCCCTGAAGGGCAGCCCGCAGCGCCGTGGCGTCTGCACCCGGGTCTACACCACCACCCCGAAGAAGCCGAACTCGGCCCTTCGCAAGGTGGCCAAGGTGCGCCTGACCTCGGGCATCGAAGCCGTGTGCTACATCCCCGGTGAAGGCCATAACCTGCAGGAGCACTCCGTGGTGCTCATCCGCGGCGGCCGCGTGAAGGACCTTCCCGGCGTCCGCTACCACATCCTGCGCGGCGTGCTCGACACGCAAGGCGTGAAGAACCGCAAGCAGCGTCGCTCGCACTACGGCGCCAAGCGTCCGAAGTAAGGATCATCTGAATGTCCCGTCGTCACCGCGCAGAGAAGCGTGAAGTCCTCCCCGATCCCAAGTTCGGCGATCTCATCCTGACCAAGTTCATGAATTACGTCATGTACGAGGGCAAGAAGGCCGTGGCCGAGAACATCGTCTATGGCGCCTTCGACATCCTGGCGGAAAAGCGCCGGGACATGGATCCGCTGACCGTGTTCCACTCGGCCCTCGACAATGTGGCTCCGGCCATCGAGGTGCGCTCCCGCCGGGTCGGTGGCGCCACCTATCAGGTGCCTGTGGAAGTCCGTCCGGACCGCCGCCGGGCGCTGGCCATCCGCTGGCTGGTGAACGCCGCCCGCAAGCGTGGCGAGAACACCATGACCGAGAAGCTGGCCGGCGAACTGATGGACGCCTCCAACAACCGCGGCACCGCGGTGAAGAAGCGCGAAGACACCCACAAGATGGCGGAGGCGAACCGCGCCTTCTCCCACTACCGCTGGTAAGCGCGTCGATCTTCGACACGCATCGTCAGACAGTTCTTCCTTGAGCGGGCGGTTTGAGCTAAACCGCCCGCGCATTGCGAGCCGAATGACGATCCACAGACCGAACTGACCTGGCCTCTCGGCCTCCCCCCACGACCGATCCAGAGCGAGCCCCATGCCCCGCAGCAACGCCATCGAAGACTACCGCAACTTCGGCATCATGGCCCATATCGACGCCGGCAAGACGACGACGACGGAGCGGATCCTCTATTACACCGGCAAGAGCCACAAGATCGGTGAAGTCCATGACGGCGCGGCCACCATGGACTGGATGGAGCAGGAGCAGGAGCGGGGGATCACCATCACCTCCGCCGCCACGACCGCCTACTGGGCCGGCAAGCGCCTGAACATCATCGACACCCCAGGCCACGTGGACTTCACCATCGAGGTGGAACGCTCCCTGCGGGTGCTGGACGGTGCCGTGGCGGTGCTGGACGGCAACCAGGGCGTGGAGCCCCAGACCGAGACCGTGTGGCGCCAGGCCGACCGTTACAACGTTCCGCGGATCGTGTTCGTCAACAAGATGGACAAGATCGGTGCCGACTTCGACAAGTGCGTTGAGTCCATCCGTGACCGCCTGGGCGTGAAGGCCGTTCCGATCCAGATCCCCATCGGCTCGGAAGCGAGCCTGAAGGGCCTGATCGACCTCGTCCGCATGAAGGCGGTGGTCTGGGACAATGACGGTCTCGGCGCCAACTATCACGACGAGGAAATCCCGGCCGACCTGAAGGACAAGGCGGAAGCCGCCCGTCACTACATGATCGAGAATTCCGTGGAACTCGATGACGAGGCCATGGAAGCCTATCTGAGCGGCGAGGAACCCTCCTTCGAGGTGATCCAGAAGTGCCTGCGCAAGGCCGTGCTGACCGGGGCCTTCTATCCGATCCTGTGCGGCTCGGCGTTCAAGAACAAGGGCGTGCAGCCCCTGCTGGACGCCGTCGTGGCCTATCTGCCGTCGCCGGTGGACATCCCGCCGACCAAGGGCATCGACTACAAGACCGAAGAGGAAGTGGTCCGCCGCGCCTCCGACGACGAGCCCCTGTCTGTCCTGGCCTTCAAGATCATGGACGACCCGTTCGTGGGCTCGCTCACCTTCTGCCGCATCTATTCCGGCAAGCTGGAAACGGGCATGGGCCTCCTGAACTCCACCCGCGACAAGCGCGAGCGCGTCGGTCGGATGCTGCTGATGCACTCCAACAACCGGGAAGACATCAAGGAAGCCTATGCGGGCGATATCGTCGCCCTGGCCGGTCTGAAGGACACCCGCACCGGGGACACCCTGTGCGACCCGCTGAAGAGCCCCGTCATCCTCGAGAAGATGGAGTTCCCGGCCCCGGTGATCGAGATCGCCATCGAGCCCAAGTCCAAGGCCGACCAGGAGAAGCTGGGCGTGGCCCTGCAGAAGCTGGCGTCGGAAGACCCGTCCTTCTCCGTGTCCACGGACCTGGAGAGCGGCCAGACCATCCTCAAGGGGATGGGCGAACTGCACCTGGACATCAAGGTCGACATCCTGCGCCGGACCTACAAGGTCGAGGCCAATGTGGGCGCGCCGCAGGTGGCCTATCGCGAAAGCCTCGGCAAGAAGGTCGAGATCGACTACACGCACAAGAAGCAGACCGGTGGTACCGGCCAGTTCGCCCGCGTGAAGATCATCTTCGAGCCGGGTGAGCCGGGGTCCGGCTACCAGTTCGAAAGCGCCATCGTCGGCGGGGCCGTGCCGAAGGAATACATCCCCGGCGTGACCAAGGGCATCGAGTCGTCGAAGGACAACGGCCTGCTGGCCGGGTTCCCGCTGATCGACTTCAAGGCCACCCTGATCGACGGCGCCTATCACGACGTGGACTCCAGCGTGCTGGCGTTCGAAATCGCGGCCCGTGCCGCCTTCCGCGAACTGCGGGAGAAGGGCGCGCCGAAGCTGCTCGAGCCAATCATGAAGGTCGAAGTGCTGACCCCGGACGAATATCTGGGCGATGTCATCGGCGACCTGAACAGCCGGCGCGGCCAGATCCAGGGCACCGACCAGCGCGGCAATGCCCAGGTGGTGTCGGCCTATGTGCCGCTCGCCAACATGTTCGGTTATGTGAACAACCTCCGTGGCATGAGCCAGGGTCGGGCCCAGTTCACCATGACCTACGACCACTACGAACAGGTCCCGCAACACGTGGCCGACGAAGTCATCAAGAAATACGCGTAACTCCCAACCCGTCTAGAGGCCCCGCGTCGGGCCGGAGCTTGAGAAATGGCCAAGGAAAAGTTTGAACGTAACAAGCCGCACTGCAACATCGGCACGATTGGTCACGTGGACCATGGCAAGACGACGTTGACGGCGGCGATCACGATCACGCTCGCGAAGGCGGGTGGTGCGAAGGCGATGAACTAC
>CAISEP010000007.1 GCA_903884425.1 uncultured Caulobacterales bacterium
CCGGGACTGGCCGACGCTCGCCCCCCGGCTGCAGGGCAAGATCCACGTCTATGTGGGCAATGGCGACAACTACTATCTGACGGACAGCGTCTATTTCGCCCAGGAGCGGCTGGAGTCCCTCAAGCCCGCCTATGGGGGCGAAGTGGCCTATGGCGACCGGGCGGAGCACTGCTGGAACGGCGACCCGACCCAGCCCAACGCCTACAGCCGCCTGCACTACAACTACCAGTACCTGCCCAAGATCCTGGAGCGGATCAAGGCGACGGCCCCGGCCGGGGCGGACCTGACCAGCTGGCGGTACTGATCCGCCAACTGGCGGGTCAGCTGACGCCGAGATTGTACTTCATGATCGACCCGTGGGGTCCGGTGCGGTCCCGCTCCAGGGCATAGACCTCGCCGGACGGGCCGGTGCGGCCTGCCAGCACCGCGGCGATCTCCGCCCGGTCGGCGTCAGTCAGGCGCACCTGCGCCACAGCCAGAGTGGCGGGCAGGTGGGTGGCGTTGCGGGCGCCGACGATCACGCCTGCCACATGGGGCTGGTCCAGCACATGGCGGGACGCCACGGCGGACAGGTTGGTGCCGTGCCGGTCGGCCACCCGCTTCAGGACGGCCAGCAACTGCTGGAACAGGTCCCAGCCGCCGAATTCCTCGATGATCAGCCGGTACTTCACCAGGGACCGGTTCTCCAGCGCCCCCGTCGGCGCGGGCCTGCCCAGCCACCGCTCCGACAGGAAGCCCCCGGCCAGGGTGCCGTAGCACAGCAGCTTCATGCCCAGCGCCGCGCAGGCCTCCGCCATCGCTCCCTCCGGCCGGGTGTCCAGCAGGGAGTACTGCACCTGCAGGGTGGCGAAGGGGACCCCGGCGGCGGCGATCTCCCGCACATGGGCGGCGTCGAAATTGGTGCCGCCGATCAGCTGGATCTTGCCCTGCGCCTGCGGGTCGAGGAGCGCCCGGGCGGCCTCCACATAGCGGGGCTGCTCATAGTCCCACCAATGGAACTGGACCAGGTCCAGCCGGTCCGTCCGCAGGCGCTGCAGGGACCGGTCGATGATCCGCCGCACGTCCGCTGGCGTGATCCGGGGCAGGAGGTCGAGGTCCGGCACGAACTTGGTATGCACCCGCAGCCGGGCCAGGGCCTCGGCCCCCCTTGTCTGCCGCAGACGGGCGCGGAAGTCGCCGATCATCTCCTCCACACCCGTATAGATGTCGGCGCAGTCGAAGGTGGTGACGCCGGCATCGTAGAAGGCCTGCAGATCGTCGCTGACGGCGTCCCGCGCCACCGGGCCGTGCCCCCCCGCCAGTTGCCAGCCGCCCCGCAGGACGCGGGAGATGCGATAGCCGGGGACGAGGTCGAAGGTTTCGGAAAAGCTCAAGGGTTCGGTCTTTCGGTGGCGGTCACGTCGCTGTGGCGGAACCGGCGCAGGCCCAGCCGGGTGATGCGCAGGCGGGACGGGCAGTTGGGGTCGGGGCAGGCCACCTCCGCGTCGGTGGACATCCAGTCATTGGGATGGGTCTGGCGCTGCTTGGCCGCCAGCAGGGGCAGGACCGCGGCCAGGGAATAGATGGAAAAGCCCTGGCCCTCCGGCAGGAACAGGTTCTCCCCCCTGAGCTCGAACCAGTCTCCGGGATTGGCGCTGCAATAGAGCCGGGCACCCGGCGGGGCCACCACCTCCACCCGCAGGTCGTAGAGCTCGAAGCTGTCGTCGCGGTCGTCCGTCATGCCTGTCTCCGGCGGCGCAGGGCGGGGATCAGCGCCAGCCCGGCCAGGCCATAGCACGCCACCACGGTGAAGCTGATCGCAGGCCCCAGCCCCGCCGCCGGGCCGAAGATCTTCTCCCCTGCCAGCGCCACGGCGGTGGGGCCGAAGCCCGCGCCGATCGCCACGTTGAGGAAGAAGCTGATGGCCATGGCGCGGCCTCGCGCCCGGTTGGGCGTGCCGTCGAGGATGGCGGACAGGCCCGACGCCGTGACCACGGCGGACAGGGCGAAATAGGCGGTGACGGCCACCAGCACCAGGGGCAGGCTCGGACTGTTCAGGGCGAGCGCCGCGGGCAGGGCCGCCAGCACGGCGAGGCCGCACAGCTCCACCCGGCCCCGGGCACCGCGCCACAGGGCAAAGCGGTCGGCCAGGGCACCGCCCGCCAGCATGCCGCCCCCATAGCCCAGCATCAGCAGCACCCCCAGCTGCACCCCCACCGCCGCCGGGTCGACGGCAAAGCGGCGGATCAGCAGGGAGGGGGCCCAGGCCCCCACGGCATTGTCCACCAGGGAGGCCACGGCCACCACCAGGAAGACCGGGGCGATGGCCCGCCAGCCCGCAGCGGCCACGGACGCCTGAGGCGCATCCCCGACGGTCTCGGCATCCTGCCGCCGCACCGGCTCGCGCACGCACAGCAGCACCCCGGTCCAGAGCAGGCTGGGCCCGCCGATGGCCAGGAACACCAGCCGCCACGGGGCCCAGTGGGCCAGGGGGGTGAGGGCGAACAGGCCGCCGCGCACCGCTGCCAGCACCTCGCCGCCGATCAGGATGGCCCCGCCGATGCCGATGGCGATGCCGGTGAAGTACACCCCCACCGCCGCGCCCCGCTGCCGAGGCGGAAAGCCGTCGCTGATCAGGGAGATGGCGGCCGGGGACAGGACCGCCTCCCCAAGCCCGACCACGATCCGGGCGGCGAACAGCACTGCGAAGGAGGGGGCGAGCCCGCACATCAGGGTGCCGACGCTCCACACCGCGACCCCTGCGGCCAGCAGGTTTCGCCGGGACATCCGGTCCGCCAGCACCCCCAGCGGCAGGCCCGCAACGCCGTAGACCATGGCAAAGGCCAGGCCCAGCAGCAGGCTCATGCCCGTGTCGTCCACATGCAGATCGTGGCGGATCGGGTCCACCAGCAGGCTCATCACCTGCCGGTCGGTATAGGCCAGCACCGCCGTGGCAAACAGGATCAGCACCGCGGTCCAGGCGCGGCGCGAGCTCGGATAGGGTGGATCGGCCAGGCTCATGCGAAGGCAGGGCCGCCGGCGGCGATCCAGGCGTCGATCCGCGCCTCGAGGATGTCCAGCGGCAGGGCCCCGGTCATCAGCACCTGGTCATGGAAGCGGCGGATGTCGAACCGGGCCCCCAGCCGCTCCGTCGCCCGTCGGCGCAGGGCCTGCAGGCGCAGCTCCCCCACCTTGTAGGCAGTGGCCTGCCCCGGATCGGCGATGTAGCGGTCGATCTCCACCACGATGTCCCGGGCGGCCATGGAGGTGTTGTCGGTCATGAAGGCGATGGCCCGCTCCCGCGACCAGCCCCTTGCGTGCATGCCGGTGTCCACCACCAGCCGCACGGCCCGCAGCATCTCGAAGTCCAGATGCCCGAACCACTGCCACGGGTCGGTGAACAGGCCGAGCTCCTTGCCCAGGGACTCCGAATAGAGGCCCCAGCCCTCCACATAGGCGGTGAAGTCGCTGCCGAAGCGCAGCATGTCCGGCAGGGCGGTGTTCTCCTGCGCCAGCGAGCCCTGGAAGTGATGCCCCGGCACACCCTCGTGCAGGGTCAGGGTCTCCAGCGTCGGGATCGGCCGGGTGTCGAGCATGGACATGTTGAAATAGAGCACGCCCGGGCCCGACCCGTCCGCCGGTCCCAGCGCGTAATAGCCGGTGCCCCGGGTCTCGCCCAGGGACGGCAGGGCACGGACCTCGAACGGGGCCTTGGGCCTGCGGCTGAACAGGCGGGGCATGCCGATCCAGATGCGCTCGAGGATGCTGGCGAACCGGTCCAGCAGGTCCTGCGGCCGGGTGAAGTAGAAGGACCGGTCGGTGCGCACATGGGCGAACAGGGCGTGCAGGTCGCCGTCGAACTTCAGCTCCATCCGCACCGCCTCCATCTCCCCCCGGATGCGGGCGACTTCGGAGAGGCCCAGCGCATGGATCTCGTCGGCGGTGAGGCGAGTGGTGGTGTGCCGGGCCAGCGCCGCGGCGTACATCCGCGCCCCGTCCTTCTGGGCGCAGAGCCCCGGTTGCTCCCGGGCGGCGGGAAGATAGGTGGTGGTCAGATACTGCTTCCAGCGGGCATAGCCGGGCAGCACCTCCTCCACGATCACCTTGCGATAGGCCGCGGCCAGCCGGGTCCGCTCCGCCGCCGGGAAGGACGCGGGCAGGTCCAGCACGGGCTTGTAGAAGGGGGTCGCTTCGGGAGCGAGAGCCAGCATGGCGTCCACCTCCGCCAGCACGTTCAGGACCACGATCCGCGGCTGGACGTAGCCCCGGGCCAGGCCCTGGGCCAGCTGGTCCATGGCATTCTTCATATAGCCCGCGAACCAGTGCATCCGGGACAGCCCCGCCTCGTGGTCCGCCACGGTCCGCAAGGGGGCCCCGGCACCGGAGGCGGCGTCGGGAAAGCTGACCTGCAGGCCGAAGGACGGGTCGAGATTGGTCATCCGGCCGATGTCGAACAGGCCCGACGTGATCTCCTCGATGGCGGCGTCCGTGCGATAGCGGAACACGTCATAGGCCAGCCGGTCTGTGTCGCTCAGCGCGTTGCGGTCGATGGCCGCCAGCCCCCGGGCGTCCCGCTGTTTCGCCGCCAGTCGCTGGTCCCGGTAGGCGTCGGACAGGGGGTCGGTGAAGCGGGCCGCGTCCACCCCCTTGGCCCGCACGGCATCCAGCGGGTCGATGGACCGTTCCGACCGGGCGCTCTCGGCCAGCAGGGCGCGCAGGGCGACTCCGGCCTCAGACGCGGTGGCGGCAAGGGCCATGCGCGCCCCGGCCGTCAGTCCGGCCCCCGCTGCCGCCGCACCGGCCACCAGCCGCCGTCGCGACCATCCGTTCTGAAGCGTCATCCGTATCCATCCCCCGGGGGCCGCGGGCTGGCCTCTCCCACGGCCACAGGTTTGCCCCGGCCGCCCGGGCCGCGCAATCCGCCGCGAGGGCGATTTAAGGATTTGAACTCACCGGACCGAGGCGTCACTGTGCGACCAAAGCGCCGCCGGGACCCGGCGGAAGACGGACGCAAGACAGGCGGGGAGACCAGGACCATGCGCGATCTCAAGGGCAAGACGGCCTTCATCACCGGCGGGGCCAGCGGCATCGGCCTGGCCATGGCCCATGCCTTCGGCGAGGCGGGCATGTCGGTCATGCTGGCCGACATCGAGGCGGAGGCCCTGGCCGAGGCGGTCCGTGGGCTCGAGGAGCGGCAGATCCGCGCCGCCAGCGTCATCTGCGACGTCTCCGTCCGCGGGGCGGTGGAGGCCGCGGCCCGGCGCACCATCGAGACCTTCGGCAAGGTCCATGTCCTGTGCAACAATGCCGGCGTCGGCGGCGGCGGCCTGGTGGGCGAGGTGAAGCCCACCGACTGGGACTGGGTGGTGGAGGTCAACCTGATGGGCGTCGTCTACGGCATGGACGCCTTCCTGCCCCTGATCCGCAGCCACGGGGAGGGGGGCTATGTGGTCAACACCGCCTCCATGGCCGGGATGGTCTCGCCGCCGGGAATGGAGCCCTACAACGCCACCAAGTTCGCAGTGGTCGCCATGTCCGAGGGCTGGAACCTGCAGCTGGCGCCCGAGAACATCGGCGTCGCCGTGCTCTGTCCCGGCTTTGTCCGCACCAATATCGACAAGTCCGCCCGCAACCGTCCTGACCGCTTCGGGGGTCCAGGCGAGGTGGAGCTGGGCGTGGCCTCGGCCCTGGTGCAGGCGGGCATCGACCCGGCCCGGGTGGGGGAGCGGGTGCGGGAGGCGATCCAGAACGACGAGCTCTACATCTTCACCCACGCCAACATGCGCGGCGCGGTGGAGGACCGGTTCGCGCGGATCATGGCCGGCTTCGATGCCGCCGAAGCCAGCCCGGCCCTGCAGGGCGTCGAATCGGAGCTTCCGGACCTGGTCCGCAACCTCGGAAACTGAACACTCCGCAAACTGATCAATGACAAGATTGCCGAAGACCGTCGTTTCTGCGGAATTCGGGTGAAATCTGCCTCGAAAGCCCTTGAAGACCTGCAGATGTGGGTTCACCCTCCTCGAATGATCGGTGCGGGCGGAGTTTCCTTCCGCTGACAGACACCGACGCCTGTGGGCGCAGCGAGACCCATGCTGCGTCCGGGTCACGGAGGAAACCATGGGTGCTATGACGGGCAACGCGCGTGGGCGCGGCATGCGAACCTTTTCGGCGTTCGGTGCCGGGACCTTCATCCTGGCGGTCGCCGCCATGACCTGGGCGGTCACGGGCTGGATCGTGATGGAAATAGCGCAGCGCGCCAGCCTCTAGGGGGGCGCAAGGCCCCCCAAGGCCCTCCGAAGGCCCGCTCAAGGCCTTCGGCGGCGCGGACGCCTCTAGGGCGTGGCGTTGGCGGCTGTGGCCGCCGGCGTTTCCATGTGCTTCTGCGAGGCGTTGATCCGGCCCATGATGTACTCCCCGGCGGTGGTCGGCGGGTAGATGGGCGTCTGGGAGCCGCGGGCGGCCAGCATGGTCGTATCCACCGGGGCCACGAAATCCGGATCATAGAAGGTCGCGATGGACAGCCGCTCCCGGCCGGAGCGGTTGGTCACCCGGTGCAGGGTGGAGCGGTAGCGGTCATTGGACCAGCGGGCCAGCAGGTCGCCGATGTTCACCACCAGCGTGCCGGGAATCGGCGGTGCCGGAACCCAGGCCCCGGTCGGGTCCAGCACCTCCAGCCCGCCCACATTGTCCTGCCACAGCAGCGTGACGCAGCCATAGTCCGTATGCGGGGCGACGCCGAACAGCTCCCCCTCCACCTTGGCCGGATGGGGCGGATAGTAGACGCACTGGGTGCGCTGCAGGGGTTTGTCGTACTTGTCGGCGAAGAAGTCCTCCCCGGCCCCGAGGGAAAGCGCCACGGCCCGGAGGAAGCGCTGGCCGCAGGCGGCCACGGCGTCGAAATAGCGGGTCAGGGCCTGCTCGAAGCCGGGACGGTCGGTGGGCCACTGGTTGGGACCGCGCAGGGGCTGGCCGGCCAGCACCGCCGGATCGTCCCGGGGCAGTTCCAGGCCGATCTGGTAGTATTCCTTGTAGTCCGGGTTCTCGGCCCCCGCCATCTTGGTGCGGCCGATGGCGTTGAAGCCGCGCACGGATTCCTTCGGCGCGACCTTCAGCTTTTCCTCCAGGGGCAGGCGGAAGAAGGCCAGCGCCTCCCGCGCCGCGTCGTCGATGATCTCCTGCGCGATCCCGTGGTTCCTGATGTAGCAGAAGCCGGAACCGGCAAAGGCCTGGGCCACCTGGTCGGCCACCTTGCGGGTTTCGGCCGGATCACCGGATGCCAGGCCGCCGATGTCGATCACCGGGATGTAGTCAGGGGTCTGGGGCATGGGCGTCCTCGTCCGTTTGCGGATCATCTGCCTAAAACCTAATCACCCCGGCTCCGACGGGTAAACCCCGGATCGCATTGACGGCGACGGCCGGTCTGTCCAAGCTCGGGGCCGAACAGGAAGGACCGTCATGTTGAAACTCGCCCTCTCCGCCGTGGCGGCCGCGTTCGCCGTCACAACCGCCTCGGCCGCGCCGGCCCCGGCCCCGGCGCTCGCAGCCGATGTGGCCGACTTCCGCGCCCTCTACAAGGAACTGGTGGAGACCGACACCAGCTTCCCGGCGGGCAGTTGCACCCTGGCCGCCGAACGGATCGCGACCCGGCTGAAGGCGGCGGGCTTCGGCGACGACCAGATGCACCTGATCGTGCCGCCGGACCATCCCAAGGACGGCAATCTGGTGGTGATCTATCCGGGGCGGGACACGAAGGCCAAGGCGGTGCTGCTGCTGGCGCACATCGACGTGGTGGCCGCCCGGCGGGAGGACTGGACCCGCGATCCCTTCACCCTGGTGGAGGAGGGCGGCTATTTCTATGCCCGCGGGGCGTTTGACGACAAGGCCCAGGCCGCCATCTGGGCCGACACCCTGATCCGCTTCCACAAGGCCGGATACAAGCCCCGGCGGACCGTGAAGATGGCGCTGACCTGCGGCGAGGACAGCGCGGCCGTGAACGGGGCAGGGTTCCTGACCACCCGGTATCGGGACCTGATCGATGCGGGGATCGCCCTCAACGAGGGGGGCGGCGGCGAGCTGGACGCCGCGGGCAAGCGCGTCTCGCACACGGTGCTGGCCGCGGAGAAGTCCGCCGTGTCCTTCCGGTTCGAGGTGACCAATCCCGGGGGCCACAGCTCCCGCCCCGTGCCGGACAATGCCATCTATCATCTGGTCCGGGCCGTGGACCGGGTCAGCCGCTATGAATTTCCGGTCCAGCTGGACGACGCCAACCGGGCCTTCCTGACCCGCATGGCCCCGGTGATCGGCGGAGAGACGGGCCAGGCCATGCGCGCCCTGGTCGCCAATCCCCAGGACGCCGCGGCGGATGCCCTGCTCAGCCGGGACCCAAGCTTCCACGCCATGCTGCGCACCACCTGCGTGGCCACCATGCTCGATGCCGGACATGCCGAAAACGCCCTGCCGCAGCGGGCCCGGGCCACCATCAACTGCCGGGTCTTCCCGGGCGTGCCGATCGAGGAGGTGCGCCAGACCCTGATCAAGCTGGTGGATGATCCGGCCGTGTCCATCCCGCCGGCCATGCCCCACTTCCCCCAGGCCGCCGCGCCGCCCCTGACGCCGCAGGTGCTGGGTCCGGTGGAGACCGTCTCGGCCCAGATGTGGCCCGGCGTTCCGGTGGTGCCGATCCTGCAGGCCGGGGCCACCGACGCCACCTTCCTCAATGCCGTCGGCATCCCCGCCTTCGGGATTTCCGGGCTGTTCGTCGACCCGGACCTGGGCCACATCCACGGGCTGAACGAACGGATTCCCGTGCGCTCCGTATATGAGGGGCGGGAGTTCCTGTACCGCCTGGTGCGTCTCTATGCCGACCAGAAATAGCGCGGAGACGGCCCGCCTGCAGGTGCGTTACCTCGGCTCCGGACCGGTGATCTGGTCCGGGGGGCGGCAGAATTTCGGGCTGCAGGACGCGGACGAGGGGCTGCACCCGGGCGTGCCCTTCGACGGGGGCGAGACCTTCGACCTGATGCTGACGGTGCGGACCGGCAGTGGCGGCGGGCCGGTGCTGTCCGGTCCCTTCGCCCACGGCCCCCCCGGCGGGCGGTTCCTCTATCTCAGCTGGCGCAACGACACGGGGGCCTATGCCCGCCGGCTGAAACTGTCCCTGGCCGGGATCGACCGGGACCTGCTCGACGCCGCCGCGGAGCGGGGCGAGCCCCTCTGCGCCCTTGTGGATGACCGCGCGCCGAAGGCGACCCGCACCGGCGTCAATGTGGGCGGAAACCACCCCGTTCTGTGGGCGCTGCCGGAAGGTTAATAGGGTCCTAACATAAAAATTAGGATCCTATTAACCCTGCGGGTCGTCGTCTCGGCCGAGGGAGTCGCACAGGGCCACCATGGCCCAGCTGTCCAGTCGGCAATAGGCCAGCAGCTCTGCGCGCAAGGCCTCCCGGCGGCGCGGGTCGGTGTCAGGGTGAATGGCCTCCTGATAGGCGTTCGGTGCCGCCATTCCGTCGTTAACGCCTTGAAGATCCGAATATTTCAGCGCCGGTAGGCGGCAGGGCAACACCGCCTTGATGGACCAAGATCCCCGCATGTCCCGGTGGTAGTAGGTGTTGCGCACCACCGGCAGCAGGTCCACCACCCGGTCCGCCGCGGCTGTCAGCCGGGGGGCAAGGTCCGGGAACAGCCGGGCCAGGCGCCGGATGCAGGCCCGCTCCACCCCCGCGGCCCAGGCGACGATGGCGCCGGTCTCGCCCAGGCAGTCGACCAGGGCCTCGGCACAGGCACGGGAGGGGTCGGCCCCGGTCAGATCGAGGAATTCGGTCTGTGGATAAGTGCCGTCCTCCGCCGCCAGATGGCAGGAGAACTGGAACGGCACCGCCTCGAAGGGTCGGGTGCCCAGCCAGCGGGGAATGGCGAACCCCACCGTCTCGAAATCGAGGAAGCGGAGGGGGGAGGGCCAGTCGGCCACCGCCGCGCGGAAACCTGCCGGATCATGGAAGGCCACGCCGGTCCGTGTGGCGGTCAGGATGCGGTCCAGGGCCGGCGGCAGGGCCAGCTCCGGCGGCGCGTCCCGCAGATCGGCGATCCCGGCCTGGCGCAGGGCCTCGGCGGCGGTCTTGCCCGCCGCGCCGGGCAGAAGCTCCGGCGGATAGTCGGCAACCGGGGGCTCGCCAGCGCGGCAGTGGCCCTGGAAGGGGCAGGGGTAGGGCGTGGCACACTGCCCGCCGGTGGCGATCTCCGGCTCGCCCCCGGCCAGGCACTGGCGGGCCGCGGTGACCACCAGATGGCGGCGGTTCACCAGGGGGGCCACCCGCTCCGACACATCGACGGTGCGCAGAAGGCCCGCATAGTCCCCCGCCCGGGTATAGGAAAAGCGGGTGTCGATATGCGCCAGTTCCGCCGCGGACACGGGCAGGCCCGCCCCCAGCGCCACCCAGACCTGGGAGGCGAGGTCGCCCAGGTGATAGGGCTTCACCGAGGCCGCGCTCTTCACCTCGCAGATCCGCCAGCCGCCGTCCGCCTCCGGCAGCAGCAGGTCGACCCGGACGAGCACGTCCTCGTGGACGAAGGTGGCCTCGAACAGCGGGGCCCGCCGCCCGTCGGCGATCCGTTCACGGGTCTCGGCCACGGCCAGGTCCAGCCGGTCGTCATGGCCGATCAACACGCCCCCCGGCACGAGGTCGCGGGCAATCTCCCCCACCTGGTTGCCGACGGCCAGGAGGGGGGTGCGAGCCGGGTCCGCAGCCAGCAGGTCCCGCCGGTTCACCTCCAGCCAGAGCCGTCGCGGGCACTGTTCGAAGGCGGTCAGGCGGGACTTGGACAGGAAGGCGCGGGGCGGGCTCAGGGGATCATCAGCACCCGGCCGACGGCGGCCCGGCTCTCGATATAGGCATGGGCGGCGGCGGCCTGGGACAGGGGGAACTCCCGGTCGATGACCACCTGGAACTCGCCCCGCGCGGCCTCGTCGATCAGGCGCTGGATCATGTCGTGGGCCCGGTCGGTCATGATCTCCGCCCCCAGGAAGACCCCGCTGAGGGAGCGGTTGCCCCCCATCAGGCTGCCCACGTCCACCGTCATCGGCTCGCGTCCGGCCTGGCCCACCATGGACACCCGCCCGCGATAGGCCAGGGACAGGATCGAGCCCTGCAGGGTCGGCCCGCCGACGCTGTCCACCACCAGGTTCACCCCCTTGTTGTCGGTGAGCTTCATGACGCTCTCCGGCACGGCGTGGGTGCGGTAGTTGATGCCGTGGTCCAGCCCGTAGGCCTTCAGCCGCTCCAGCCGCTCGTCGGAGGAGGCGGTGGCCAGCACCGTGGCACCCGCACGCTTGGCCAGCTGGATGGCGGCCAGGCCGACCCCGCTCGCCCCGGCCTGGACCAGCACGGTCTCCCCCGCCTTCAGGCGACCGAACTCGAACAGGCAGTCATGGGCCGTGCCGAAGGCCACGGGGATGACGGCGGCCAGGCGCGGGTCGAAGCCGTCCGGAATCGGCCAGCAGTTGCGGGCGGGCACGGGGCGCAGCTCCGCATGGCTGCCGAAGCCGTCCACGGTGGCGACCTTCTGGCCGACCTTCAGATGGGTGACCTCGGACCCGACCTCGACGATCTCGCCGGAGGCCTGATAGCCGACGATGTGCGGATGCCGGACCAGGGGTCCGCGCCAGCGGTTCAGGGTGTCGCCGCCCTCGATGCTGATGGCGAGCACGCGGATGATGACGCCCTTGGGGTGGCAGACGGGATCGGGCACCTCCTCGTACTTCAGGACATCGGGGGATCCGTTCTCGTAATAGACGGCAGCCTTCATCGCGCAGGGTTCCTCTGACGGGCCTCGATCCGATGCCGGGGCCTCACTTCTGTCCGGCGCAGACTGCCCGTTTTCCCACCGGGGCCGCAAGGGCCGGTGATGCGCCAGGCCGGGGGCTCAGGACCGGGCCTGTCCGATGGCGCGGGCGAGGGCGTCGGGATCACCCGTGCCGATATAGACAACCCGACCGCTCCTCAGCCGGACCCGGACCGCCTGGTCGCCCCGCAGACTGTAGATCTGGCCGTCGAGCCCGGGACGGATGCCCCAGCCGCCGAAGTCGCCCATCGGGCTGTAGCGCAGGGTCCCGACCTCCTCCACGTCCCTGGCCGGGATGGACAGGCGTCCCAGGGGCCAGAGGCTGACGGTCACCGTGCCGTCGGCCACGTCGGTCCGCAATTGCAGGGCAAGGGCCGACGCGACGGCCACAAGCAGGACGACGGTGGCGATCAGGGCCCCCGGAAGGTTGGTGGACTGCGGGCCGTGGATGACGGCCAGATCGTACCAGAGCCAGCCGACGACCAGCGCACCGACGAGGCTCACCGCGCCTGTCACCGATACGGGCAGGGCCTGACGCTCCCGGTACATGCTGGCCTCCTGGTCGAGGGTCTCAGGTCGGGGGCAGGACCCCACCGACGTCCCTACCATCCGCGGGGGATGGCTTCCAGGCCATCAGGGTCACGCTCTCGTTCCGGGAGGGGTCGCGCAGGGTGTTGTGCACCGCTTGCCGCACCCGGCGGCGCACCTCCTGCGCGTCGGGCAGAGCCCCGTGGGCATAGGGATCCAGCCCCGCGGCCATTGCGGCACTGCCGTGGAAATAGAAGGACGCGTCCGGGTCCGGCATCGGGGCCTCGATCCCGACGAAGCCGGTCTCGACCAGCAACCGGCGCAGGCCCGCCACCGTGAAAAGGGTGAGATGGCGCGGCGGCTCCAGCCCGATCCAGTCGGCCCCGAACTGCCGCAGTCCTTCCGCGTCCAGGCTGGGCAGCGACACCCACAGCCGCCCCCCCGGCTTCAGGAGGCGCAGCACCTGGGCGAGCGCCGCCGCCGGGGCGTGGACGTGCTCGAGCACGTGACTGAGGGTGATGTGGTCGAAGCTGTCGGCTGCGAACGAGGCGCTGGTCAGGGTCCCCTGCTCGACAGCGAGGCCCTGCGACCGCGCCGTCGCCACGGCCTGGGGGTCGGGCTCGAGGCCGGTGACCTCGTAGCCGCAGTCCCGGGCCACCTGCAGGAAGTCGCCGTTGCCGCACCCCACGTCCAGCAGGCGCGACGCACCCGCCGACGGGGCGGGCAGGTGGCGGATGAAGGCCCCCTGCCGGGCCTTGTCCAGCGGGCGCATCAGCGCGGCCGCCAGCCACGCCGGAGCCGCGTGGGGAAACCGGTAGCCGTAGCCGCGATTGAGCTCGCCATTGGCCAGCCAGCCCTTCAGGGACCGACGGCGGGACGGCAGGCGCTTCGGGTTCCCGGCCCCGTGGGTGTAGTAGCGGGCATAGGCCCGTCCGATGGTTTCCGGATTCGGGCGGGGATCGAGATAGGCGCAATCGCAGCCACCGCACCGGTGCAGGGTCCAGCGCCCCGGCGCGACGCCGAACACCCGGTCGGTCAGGTCGTCGAACATCATCGTGCGCGCCGGGCTCCCGCACACCGGGCAGTGACCCAGATGTTCCCGCACGATTTCGCCGTCGGTCGTCGGTTCTGAGACTTGGGTCATGGGGGCGGGTCCGAGGTTCAATCCGTCGTGTTGTCCAGCGCCCCGGCTGTGACGGTGGATTGTGGCGACCGCGCAACCGGTTCATTTCGTTCTCGAAAATTCGTTTCAGGGGTGAAAAATTGACACCTGAGGGGCAGACGGGGCGGAAAAAGTCCGGGCCGTCGGCCTTTCGTGCCGTTCAAATTCGTTTGAAGGCGGGGGCGAAGCGACGGCTAATGGCGGCCTCTCCATCGACACGGGACTGCGATCACCATGCGTCAGGTTCACGCCACCGGACTTCTTCTCCCGGCCCTTCTGGCAGCCCAGCTGGCCGCCACGTCCGCCCAGGCGGCACCCGGCCGGGGATCGGACACCGGCGCGGCCGCAGCGTCGTCCCCGTCCGCCACCGCCGACGCCGACCGCGGGGTGACCTTCCACCCGGAGGCCGTGACCACGGAAGGCGCGGTCGAGATCGGCGGGCGGTCCATCGCCTACCGCGCCGTCGCCGGGACGCTGGTGGTCCATCCGAGGGGCTGGGACGACGCCGCCGCCCGGGACGAGGCCGGAACCGCGCCGAAGGCCGAGGCGTCCATGTTCTACACGGCCTATTTCCGCAACGGGGCCCCCGACGCGGGACGGCCGATCACCTTCCTGTTCAACGGAGGGCCGGGGTCGGCCAGCCTGTGGCTGCACATGGGCGCCTTCGGCCCGCGCCGGGTGGTCACCGCCGACGCAGCCCACACCCCGGCGGCTCCCTACCGGGTGATCAACAACGCCTTCTCCCTGCTGGATGCCAGCGATTTGGTGTTCATCGACGCGCCGGCCACGGGCTTCAGCCGCATCGCCGGCAAGGACAAGGAGAAGGCCTTCCTGGGCGTGGACGCCGACGCCCACGCCTTCACCGAGTTCGTGAAGGGCTTCCTGTCGAAGTATGACCGGTGGAACTCGCCCAAGTACCTGTTCGGGGAAAGCTACGGCACGCCCCGGGCGGCGGTGATGACCGCCATGCTCGCGGAGAACTCCATCGAGCTGAACGGGGTGATCCTGCTGTCCGCCACCCTCAACTTCGACCTGTGGGCAGACGCGCCGCAGTTCAATCCGGGGACCGAGGAACCCTATATCGTGACCCTGCCCTCCATGGCGGCCACGGCCTGGTACCATGACCGCATCAGCGGAGGACGACCGGCCGAGCTCGCCCCCTTCCTGCGGGAGGTGGAGCAGTTCGCCCTGACCGACTATGCCCAGGCCCTGCTGGCCGGATCGGACCTGCCCCCCGCCCGCCGCAAGGCGGTGGCGGAGCGGCTGGCGCACTATACCGGCCTGCCCGTCGACTACATCGAAAAGGCCGACCTGCGGGTGAATGTGGGGGAATTCCAGCGCACCCTGGACGAGGCCCGGGGGCTGAGCGTCGGCCGCCTCGATACCCGCTTCGAGGGGCCGCAGCTCGATCCCCTGTCCAAGGAGGCGGACTACGATCCCCAGTCGGCGGCCATCGGCTCCGCCTATGTCACGGCCTTCAACGACTATGCCCGCCGCACCCTGAAGTTCGGCGGCGAGCGCGCCTTCCGGCCGTCCTTCGACGTGGAAAGCGACTGGGCCTACAGCCACCGGCCCCCGGGGGCGGGGCAGGCGCTGCCGGGCATGGCCAATGTGATGCCCGACCTGGCCACGGCCATGAAGCTGAATCCCCGGCTGCGGGTGCTGGTCACCGGCGGTCAGTTCGACCTGGCGACCCCCTATTTCGAGGGGGTCTACGAGACGCGGCACCTGGCCATTCCGGCCGACCTGCGGGGCAATATCGAGTACCGCTACTATCCGTCCGGCCATATGGTCTATGCCAACGAGGCGTCGCTGAAGGCCCTCCACGCGGACGTGGCCGACTTCATCCAGCGCACGGCCGGTCCCGCGGCGGGGCCTGCGAAATAGGGCGTCGGGATTGAACGGGGGTGCCCGGTGAGGCTTCGGCCGCGCCGGGCCGCCCTTGGGATGTCAGGCAATCTCGATTTGGGGGACCCGGACGATTTCGTACCGGATGGGTGGTGCCCAGGAGAGGACTCGAACCTCCACGACCTTTCGATCACTGGCACCTGAAGCCAGCGCGTCTACCAATTCCGCCACCTGGGCCCGGTCTGCGGACGGGGCCTCGAAAAGCCCCGCCGTTTCGCGAGAGGACGGGTTATTAGGGCGCCCTCATCGGTCGGTCAACCGCGATTGTGCACCTCTTTTCCGCAGGCCCTAGGCAGAGGCACCGCGGGTGTCCATCAGGTTGCGGGCCACGACCATCCGGTGCACCTCCGAGGGGCCGTCATAGATGCGCATGTTGCGCACCCGGCCGGCCAGGATGTTCAGGGGCATCTCCTTGGTCATGCCCATGGCCCCGAAGCCCTGCATGGCCTGGTCGATAATCTCCTGCGCCATCTCGGTGGCGAAGACCTTGAGCATGGAGATCTCGGTGCGCACGTCCTTGCCCTGGTCCAGCTTCCAGGCGCAGTGATAGGCCATCAGGCGCGCGGCATGGACCTTCGTCGCACCGTCGGCCACCCACCACTGGATGGACTGGCGCTCCGACAGGCGCTGGCCGAAGGTGGTGCGCTGGGGGGCGTAGTCGGTCAGCATGTCCAGCGCCCGCTGGGCCGCGCCGATGCACCAGGCCGCCATCTCCATCCGCCGTGTGCCCAGGCGGATCTGCATGGGGCCGAAGCCCTGGCCCTCCTCGCCCAGCAGCTTCCAGCCGGGGACGCGGCAGTCCTCCAGCGCCACCTCATAGGTGAACTCGCCCCCCAGCATGGGGATGCGGCGCAGGACGTTGAAGCCGGGCGTCTCCCGGTCCACCAGGAAGGCCGACATGCCGCCCCTTGCCTTCTTCGCCGGGTCGGTGAGGGCCATCAGGATGGTGAAGTCCGCCTCCGCCGCCCGGGTGATCCAGATCTTGCGGCCGTTGATCACCCAGTCGTCCCCGTCGCGGACGGCCTTGGTCTGCATGCCCGCCGGGTCGGCACCTGCGCCCGGCTCGCTGATGCCGATGGCGGAGATGGTCTCGCCGCGGGCATAGGGGGCGAGGTATTCGTCGATCTGCCGCCCCTTGGCTGTGGCCGCCAGCATCTGCAGGTTCGGGCTGTCCGGGGGCAGGGTGTAGGTGGCGACCGTGGAGCCGAGCGCCTCGTTCACCGCCACCAGGGCCACGTGGGGCAGGCCCATGCCGCCCTGCGCCTCCGGTGCGTCCAGGCTCCACAGGCCGAGGTCCTTGGAGACCCTGTCCAGGTGCGCGCGCTCCTCAGGGGAGAGATAGGCCCCTTGTCCGGCGGCTTCCCGGGCCATGACGGCGCCTTCCAGCGGCACCAGCTCGTTGCGCACGAACTTCTGCACCAGATCGCGCAGCATCCGGTGCTCTTCGGCCAGTTCGAAATCCATGTCAGATCCGTTCGATGATGATGGCCGGGGCCATGCCGCCGCCGGCGCACATGGTGACGAGGCCGCGCTTCAGGTCTCGGCGTTCCAGTTCGTCCAGCACCGTGCCGATCAGGATGGCCCCGGTGGCGCCGATGGGATGGCCCAGCGCCATGGCCCCGCCGTTGACGTTCACCCGGTCCCGGTCGAGCTTCAGGTCGCGGATGAACTTCTCCGCCACCACGGCGAAGGCCTCGTTGATCTCGAACAGGTCGATGTCGGCCAGCGTCAGGCCCGCCTTGGCCAGCACCTTGCGCGCCGCAGGGACGGGGGCGTTCAGCATCAGGGTCGGGTCGTCGCCCATGTTGGCCATGGCCACAACCCGCGCCCGGGGCTTCATCCCGTGGGCCCTGGCATAGGCGGGGGAGGCCAGCAGCACCGCCGCCGCTCCGTCCACCACGCCGGAGGAATTGCCCGCATGGTGGATGAACTTGATGTCGAGGTCCGGATACTTCTGCAGGATCAGGCTGCGGAAGGTGGTGCCCTGGTCGTCGATGGCCACGTCGGCCAGGGCCTCGAAGGAGGGCTTCAGGGCCGCGAGGCCTTCCCGCGTGGTCTGGGGACGGGGAAACTCCTCCGCATCGAGGGCGAGCGTCCCGTCCTCGTGATAGACGGGGACGAGGCTCCGGGCGAAGTGGCCGTTGGCGATGGCGTGGGCGGCGCGTTGCTGGCTGGAGAGGGCCAGTTCCTCCGTCGCCTCGCGGCTGATGCCCTCAAGCGTGGCGATGGCGTCGGCGCAGATGCCCTGATTGGTCTGGGGATGCAGGGCGCGCAGGCGCAGATTGCCCCGGTCCATCACCGGCGGGCCGTCATCCGGGCCCCGGCGGTTGGGCATGGACATCATCTCCGTCCCGCCGGCCACCACCAGGTCCGACATGCCCGACATGATGGTGGAGGCCGCGAAGTTCACCGTGGAGATGCCGGAGCCGCAGAACCGGTCGATAGTCACCCCGCTGGAGCGGACATCATAGCCCGCCGTCAGCGCCGCCATGCGGCCGAGGTCGCCCCCCTGCTTGCCGATCTGGGCGCTGGTGCCCCAGATCACGTCGTCCACCTCGGCGGTGTTCAGCTGGTTGCGCTCCGCCAGGGCCTTCAGCACCGCGGCGCCCAGGTTCTGGGGGTGCAGGGACGACAGGGCCCCCTTGGGGAACTTGCCGATGCCCCGGGGGGTGCGGCAGGCGTCGATGATCCAGGCTTCCGTCATGGTCGTTTGCCTTTCCTAGCGGGGGGCCATGCGGATGGCGCCGTCGAGACGGACATCCTCGCCGTTGAAATAGCCGTTCGTAATCATGGTCAGGGCCAGCTGGGCGTATTCGTCGGGCTGGCCGAGGCGGCGGGGGTGCGGCACCTGGGCCGCGAGGCCCGCCTTCACCTGCTCCGACGCCCGCTGCAGCAGGGGGGTGTCGAAGATGCCCGGCAGGATGGTGTTCACCCGGATCGCCTCGCTGGAGAGGTCCCGGGCGACGGTCAGGGTCAGGCCCACGATCCCGGCCTTGGAGGCGGTATAGGCCGCCTGGCCGATCTGGCCGTCCTCGGCGGCGACGGAGGCGGTGTTGACGATGGCGCCCCGGTCCCCGTCCTCCAGCACCGGCAGGGTCAGCATGCCCGCCGCGCTCTTGGTGATGCAGCGGAAGGTGCCGATCAGGTTCACCTGGATGATCCGCTCGAAGTTCTCCAGCGGATATTCCTTGATCTCGCCGGTCTGCTTGTCGCGGGAGACGGTCTTCACCGAGCCGCCGACGCCGGCGCAGTTCACCAGGATCCGCTCCTGCCCGTGGGCGGCGCGGGCCTTGGCGAAGGCGGCATCCACCTCGGGGGAGGAGGTGACGTTGACGGGGCAGTAGACCCCGCCGATCTCCCTGGCCAGGGCTTCGCCGAGGTCGGCGTTCAGGTCGAAGATGGCGACCTTCACCCCGTGGGCGGCCAGTTGCCGGGCGGTGGCGGCACCAAGGCCGGAGGCTCCGCCGGTGACCACGGCGGCGATGCTGGAATCGAGCTTCATGAGGTCGTCTCTCCCGTATTATGCGAGTGTTGCGCCCTGGGCGGCGGGGGTGTCCAGCGTGGGGAAGTCGGTATAGCCCTTGGCCCCGCCGCCGTAATAGGTGGAGGGGTCGGCGTCCACGAGGGGCGCGTCCCGGCGCAGCCGCTCCACCAGGTCCGGATTGCCGATGAAGGCGCGGCCGAAGGCGATCAGGTCGGCGGTGTTGTTCCGCCGGGCGGCCAGCGCCATGTCCCGGGTATAGAGGTTGTTGGCGATCACCACCCCGCGGAACAGGCGGCGCAGCTTCTGCAGGTCGAAGCTCGGCTCTGCGGTGCGGGAAAGGCCGGTATCCCCCTCCACCAGGTCCAGCCAGCCCACGCCCAGCCCGTTCATCTGCTCCACCACATAGGTGAACAGGGGCTCCGGATCGGAATCCCAGGCCTGGTAGGCGTGGCCGATGGGGGCGAGGCGCACCATCACCCGCTCCGCCCCCCAGACGGCCACCAGTTCGCGCAGCACCTCCACGAACAGCCGGGCGCGGTTCTCCACGGAGCCGCCATAGATGTCGGTGCGGCGGTTGGTCATGTCCCGCAGGAAGGCGTCGATGAGATAGCTGTGGGCGGCGTGCAGCTCCACCCCGTCGAAGCCGGCGGCCAGGGCCCGCTCCGCCCCCTTCCGGAACTGGGCGATGACGCCGCGGATCTCCTCGATGGACAGGGCGCGGGCCTCCTCGAAGGGGGCAAACCCCTTGCCGGCGAAGACCTGACCCTGCTGGTGATAGACCGAAGGTGCCACCGGGGCCCGCCCCTGCGGGTCGAGGGAGGAGTGGCTGAGCCGCCCGGCGTGCCACAGCTGGCAGAAGATCTTGCCGCCCCTGGCATGGACGGCGTCGGTGACCAGCTTCCAGGCGGCGATGTGCCGGTCGTCATAGACGCCGGGGATGAAGCCGCCGCCGCGCCCTTCCGGTGCCACGGCCGTGGCCTCGGTGATCAGCAGGCCCGCCGACGCGCGCTGGGCATAGTATTCCGCCTGCAGGGGGCCGACGCAGCCCTCCATGTCCGCGCGGGTGCGGGTGACCGGCGACAGCACGATGCGGTTCTGCAGGTCGAGGCCGCCCAGACGGCAGGGGCTGAAGAGATCGGTGTCGGTCATGCGTTGAGGCTCCCGTGATCCGCCGTCGGCCGCGGCGTTGCCCCCATGTGAGCCCCTTGACCCTAGGGATGGCAAGGGCACTGCCGCAGGGGCACGGTTGCGCCGGGGGGGAGGGTGCTGTTCAGTGGGCGGCGTGGGGCGGCGTGCCCGTCGCCCGGACTGTCAGGAGACCCCCCGCCGTGGCCGACGACCCCGCCCTTCCCACCAGCGCCCCGGTGCGCGAGGTCGCCCCCGGCCACCGCTTCGACGAGGCCCGGCTGGAGGCGTGGCTGGCCCCGCGGATCGACGGCTTCGGCAGCGCCATGACCGTCCAGCAGTTCCAGGGCGGGGCCTCGAACCCCACCTTCCTCCTGACCACTGAGACGCCGGACGGGCCCCGCCGCTATGTGCTGCGCAAGAAGCCCCCCGGCGTGCTGCTGGCCAGCGCCCACCAGGTGGACCGGGAGTTCCGGGTGATGAAGGCGCTGGCCGGCACCGGCGTGCCCGTGCCGGTCATGCGGGTGCTGTGCGACGATGCGGAGGTCATCGGCACCGGCTTCTACGTGATGGACTATCTGCCCGGCCGGGTGTTCCGGGACGCCCAGCTGCCGGACCAGACCCCTGCGGAGCGGGCGGCCATCTATGACGAACTGAACGCCACCCTCGCCAGGCTGCACCAGGTGGACTATGCGGCGGTGGGCCTGGGCGACTACGGCCGTCCCGGGGGCTATTTCCAGCGGCAGGTGGCGCGCTGGACCAAGCAGTACCGGGATGCGGAGACCGAGCCCTGTCCCGCCATGGAAGCGCTGATCGCGGCCCTGCCCGCGCGCATCCCGCAGGAGGACGCCACCGGCATCGCCCACGGGGACTACCGCCTCGAGAACGTGATGTTCCACCCCACCGAGCCGCGACTGATCGCCGTGCTGGACTGGGAGCTGTCCACCCTCGGCCATCCCCTGGCCGACCTCGGCTACAACTGCTTCATGTGGCACAATGACAGCCCCGGCTGGGGGACGCTGCTGGGGGTGGACTTCGCCACCTCGGGCATCCCGACGGAGGCCGACTACGTCGCCGCCTATTGCCGCCGGACCGGGCGGGCGGGGATCGACGATCTCGACTTCTACATCGCCTTCGGGGCCTTCCGCCTCGCCTCGATCTCCCAGGGGGTCTACCGGCGCATCCTGTCGGGCACCATCGCCAGCGAGCGGGAAGCGGTGAACGGCTGCCCGCACCTGGCGGAGATGGCGCTGGACATCCTCGGGCGGGGCGGCGTCAGGACCGTTTGAGGATGATCCCGGCGTGGCGCTTCAGGAGGGGCGTGGCGTTGGGGATGGTCAGCATGGTGCTGCCCACGGCCATCAGCAGGGTGGCCGTGAAGGCCGCCGGGGTGATGATGCCCTTGTCCAGCAGGATGTTGACGAAGATGATCATGATCAGCGCCTTGGTCTGAAGCAGCCAGCCGATGATCGAGGCCTCCCCCGGGGCCCATTTCAGCAGGCGGCCGGCCAGGTGGACGCCGATCAGCTTGCCCCCCACCGAGGCGACCAGCAGGGCCCCCGCCGCGGCGAAGACGGCGATGCCGCCCAGGTTCCAGCTGGTCCTGAGGCCGGTGCTGAGGAAGAAGACCGGCATGATCGTCAGGAGGATGGTGTTGCGGAAGGCGTCCAGCGCCTGCCGGTCGAACAGGTCATGGTCCAGCACGGCGCCGGACAGGAAGGCCCCCACCATGAAGTGCAGCCCCGACCAGTCGGCGGCGAAGGCCGAGGCCGCCAGCCAGATCAGGGCGGCGTACCACCGGTCCCGGGCCTCCAGCCGCGGCATCAGCCGACGCACGGCGGCGGTGGCGACGGCAAAGCCCAGAAGGAACAGCAGCTGGCGCTCGATCCGGTTCCAGTCCAGCAGGATCAGGGCCAGCACCCCCCAGATGGCCACGTCGTCCAGGCTGGCATAGCGCAGGATCCGCTGGCCGAGGGGACGGCGCAGGATGTCCAGCTTTTCCATGAACAGCACCAGGATCGGCAGGGCGGTGACGGCGCAGGCCATGCCCAGTCCCAGCACCACCTGCCACGGCGCACCCCTCGTCCCGATCCATCCACTGCCCATTGCCAGCAGGGCCACGGCAGCGACGGCGCCGAGCCCCAGCGGGACCCCAAGGGCCAGGCCGGCCGTGATGGCGGTCTCCCCCCGCCGCGTCCAGGCCTGGCGCAGGTCCAGCTCCACGCCGGCGACCCAGACGAACAGCATCACCGCCCACCAGGCGATGCCGTTCAGGGCGCCGATCACCTGGGGATTGAAGACAAAGGCGTAGTAGCCGGGAAACACCCGCCCCAGGACGCCGGGGCCGAGCAGGATGCCGCCCACGATCTGCACCACCACCAGCGGGGCATAATAGTCCGTCCGCAGCACCCGCCAGACCAGGTACGGGGCGGTGAAGATCACCAGCAGCGCGATCAGGAAGATTTCGGAGGTGGACATGCACGGGGGTCGCCAGCGGGGAAGGGAGGCTCTTTCGGGTCTGGGGGCGGAGGCGTCAACCCCGCCAGGAGGCATCGGCGCCTTGCCAAGGCGGGCGGATTCTCCTTAGCTGCCGCGCCATGAGCCAGCCACCCTTCCTCGACCTCCGCGCCACCCACAACTCCCATCGGTGGTTCCTGCCGGTGACGCCGGAGATCACCGTGGGGCCGGAGGGCAAGGCCTTCCTGTTCGGCGGCGTGGGCATGGCCGCCGCCGTACGGGCGATGGAGGCCACCTGTGGCCGCCCGGTGATCTGGGCCACGGCCCAGTACCTTTCCTATGCCCGGGTCGGGGCCATCGTCGACTATGACGTGCGCGAGGCGACGGTGGGCAATGCCATCAGCCAGGTGCGGGTCACCGCCCATATCGGCGACCAGGAGATCCTGACGGTCAACGCGGCCCTGGGGGCGCGGGAGGGGGTGACCGACCAGTGGCTCAAGGCCCCGGACGTGCCGCCGCCGGATCAGTGTCCGCCGGTGAAGCACTGGCGCGGCCGGGCGGACAGCGTGCATGGCCGGTTCGAGACCCGGCTGGCCTATGGCCGCTATCCCACCGGCCAGCTGGAGGGCGGCCGCAGCGAGGACGCCCGCCTGGTGACCTGGGTGCGGTCCCGGGACGGGCTTCTGGCCTCGCCGGAGCTGCTGGCGGTGCTGGCCGACTTCGTGCCCCAGGCGACCTCCAACGCGCTCGGCTACCACGCCGGGGGCAACAGCCTGGACAACACCATCCGCTATGGCCGCATCCAACCCACGGACTGGGTGATGTGCGACATCCGCATCGACGCCATCGTCAGCGGACTGATCCACGGGAGCATCCATCTGTTCTCCCCCGACGGGGTGCTGATGGCCACGGCCAGCCAGTCCCTGATCCTGCGCGTCCACCCGGTGCCCGCCCCCTAGGTCGGGCGGTCGAAAATACACCCTTGCGCATCGGCCGGAGGCGAGGCCCAATGCCCGTGGACGGGACCACAAACCGCGGCGACTGAACCGCGGGGTGTCCGCCCAGGGAAGGTCAGGCCATGAGTTCGACAACGGCACCGGTCATCGGCGATTCAGAGACGACGGACCGGTTGAGCACGGCCGGTCTTCTGGGCTTTGCCGCACCGGGCCTGTGCATCGGTGCCATCTCCGTCGCCGTCTCGGTCTATCTCACCCACTATTACGCCGCCCATTTCGGCCTCGGCCTCTCGGCCGTGGGCCTCGCCTTCATGGCGCTGCGGCTCCTGGACATGATGGTGGACCCGATGCTGGGCCTGGCCATGGACCGCACGCGGACGTCCATGGGCCGTTACCGGGTCTGGCTGGTGGCGAGCCTGGTGGTGCTGATCCCCGGCGTGGTGTTCCTGTTCGATCCGCCGGGCCGGGTGGACGTGACCTGGCTGGTGGCCTGGCTGGCGGTCTATTATCTCGGCCTGTCCATGGTGGTCCTGTCCCATGCGGCCTGGGCCTCGGTGATCGCGGCGGCCTATCACGAGCGGTCCCGGGTGTTCGGGGCGATCCAGATTCTGTCCATCGTCGGCGGCATCCTGGTGCTGCTGATCCCGACCCTGCACGACGGCCTGCTGCGCGGCGTGGGTGTGGAGACCACCGCCATCACCGCCGTGGGGCTGATGGGCCTGTTCATCGTGGTCCTGGCGGTCTTCGGCGTGGGCCTCGCCGCCGTCTCCGCCCCCGAGCAGGTGCTGACGGGGGAGCAGGCCGCGGCCTTCGGCCTGAAGGACTACGTGCAGATGCTGTTCCGCCCGGACATGGGGCGGGTGGTGGCGGCGGAGTTCTGCCTGACCCTGGGCCCCGGCTGGATGTCGGCCCTCTATCTGTTCTTCATGCGCGATGCCATGGGCTTTGCCCTGGCGCCGGCCAGCCTGTTGCTGCTGGTCTATTTCATCTCCGGCGTGGCCGGGGCCGCGACGCTGAGCTGGGTGGCCCGCCGCGTCGGCAAGCACCAGACCCTGATGACCGTGGCCATCCTCTATTCCTTCGGCCTCATGGCCCTGCTGGTGATCCCGAAGGGGAACTTCGCGGCCATGTTCGCGCAGATGGCCTATGTGGGCTTCTTCGCCGGCGGCTTTCCCCTGCTGACCCGGGCCATGGTGGCCGATGTGGGGGATGCGGTGCGCCTCGACCTCGGCTCGCCGCGCAACGGCCTGCTCTATTCCATGGTGACCACCAGCCAGAAGTTCGGCGTGGCGCTCAGCATCGGCGTGTCCTTCACCCTGCTGGGCTGGGTCGGCTATCGGGCGGAGGAGGCGGCGGTGAACACCCCCGTCGCCATCGACGGCCTGAAGCTGGTCTTCGTCCTCGTCCCCATCCTGTTCGCCTGGATCGGGGCCCTGTGCTTCGTCGGCTATGCCCTCAACGCCCAGCGCCATGACCAGATCCGCTCCGCCCTCGAAGCCCGGGAGACCGCCCCATGAACATCGCCGTGAAACCCGCCGAGGCGCAGGACGCGCAGACCATTCCGCTGGAGAAGATCAACCCGGCCGATCCCCGCCGGTTCCAGCAGGATACCCTGTGGCCCTATTTTGCCCGGCTGCGGCGGGAGGACCCGGTCCACTTCACGCCGCAGAGCGAGTTCGGCCCCTACTGGTCCATCACCCGCTGGGACGACATCCTGGCGGTGGACACCGACCATGAGGCCTTCTCCTCGGAGGAGGGCATCGCCCTGCCGAACCTGGAGGCCCTGGCCGAGCAGCAGGCGGTGCTGGGCGAGGCGAACATGCGCCGCAACCGCGCCGGCTTCATCACCATGGACGAGCCCCGGCACAGCGTGCAGCGCAAGGCTGTCAGCCCCACCGTGGCGCCGGGCAACATCGCCCAGATGGCCCCCCTGGTGCGGGAACGGGCCGGCCAGATCCTGGACGGCCTGCCCATCGGGGTGGAGTTCGACTGGGTGGACCTGGTGTCCAAGGAACTGACGGCCATGACCCTCGCCACCCTGTTCGACTTCCCCTTCGCGGACCGGCGCAAGCTGACCTACTGGTCGGACATGATCACCAACCAGCCCGGCCACGGTCCGGTGACCAGCTGGCAGCACAAGTTCCAGGCGATCCAGGAATGCTTCCAGTCCTTCCAGCAGCTGTGGGACCAGCGGGTGGACGCGCCCCCCAGCATCGACCTGATCTCCATGCTGATCCACAACCCCGCCACCCGGCACATGCCGCTGGAGGACTATCAGGGCAATGTCGTCCTGCTGATCGTGGGCGGCAACGACACCACCCGCAACACCATCTCCGGCAGCGTGTTCGAGCTGAACCGCAATCCCGACCAGTATGACAAGCTGCGGGCCGACCCGTCCCTGATCCCCTCCATGGTGTCGGAGACCATCCGCTACCAGACCCCGCTGGCGCACATGGCCCGGGTCGCCACCCGGGACGTGGAGATCGGCGGCAAGACCATCCGCAAGGGGGACCGGGTGGTCATGTGGTACATCTCCGGCAACCGGGACGAGAGCCACGTCCCGAACCCCGACCGCTACGACATCGAGCGGGAGCGGCCGCGCAACCACCTGTCCTTCGGCTTCGGCATCCACCGCTGCGTCGGCAACCGGGTGGCGGAGATGCAGCTGACCATCATCTGGGAAGAAATCCTGAAGCGCTTCCCGGTGATCCAGGTGGTGGGGGAACCCACCCGGACCTATTCCGGCTTCGTCCACGGCTTCGAGACCCTGCCGGTGATCATTCCGGCGCGGGCCTGACGGGCGAGGTTCCGGGGAAGGCCCGGCTCAGGCCGGGCCGGGGCCGGGGTAGAAGCTGGGGGCGGGCATCAGCCCGTCCTGCCGCCGGGCGTCGCACAGGGCGTAGCTGAAGCCGGACTGGATGGCATAGGCCCCCACCTCACCCCGGCGGTTGATGGCCAGGAAGCCCACCTGCAGGTCCCGGGCCCCATCGGGCTTGCGCCGGATGATCCGCCGCACGGCCTCGACGCAGGCGGCCTGGGGGGACCGGCCCTGGCGCATCAGTTCCACCACCAGGAAGCTGCCGACATTGCGGATCACCTCCTCGCCGACCCCGGTGGAGGTGGCGGCTCCCACCTCGTTGTCCACATAGAGACCGGCGCCGATGATCGGGCTGTCGCCCACCCGCCCGCGGAGCTTCCACGCCATGCCGCTGGTGGTGCAGGCCCCCGCCAGGTCCCCGTGGGCGTCGATGGCCAGCATGCCGATGGTGTCGTGATTGTCCTTGCCGCCGGGCGTTCCCAGCGGGTCGGCCGTCGGGGCCTTGCCGTAGGTTCCCATCTCGGAATTGGCCTTCGGGTGATAGTCGTGGGTCTTCAGCCAGTCCTGCCAGGCCGCCCGGCTCTCCGGCGTCATCAGCTCCTCCCGCGGGAAGCCCTGCTCCACGGCGAACTGCTCCGCCCCGGCCCCCACCAGCAGCACGTGGGGGGTCTTCTCCATCACCCGCCGGGCCACGGAGATGGGGTGGGCGATGTTCTCCAGCCCCGCCACCGCGCCGCAGTTGCCCCGGGCATCCATGATGCTGGCATCGAGGGAGACATGGCCGTCCCGGTCCGGATAGCCCGCCCGGCCGACGCTGTGGTTCTTCAGGTCCGCCTCCGGCACCCGGGCCCCGGCCTCCACGGCATCGAGAGCCGTGCCGCCCCGGGCGAGGACCGCCCACGCCGCCTGGTTCGCGGCCACGCCGAAGTCCCAGGTGGAGATGACGCAGGGCGGGCCCAGGCGCGAGGCCCCCCGGTGCCGTGACCGGGGCGCGGCGGCCGCCTCGCCGGCCACGCCTGCTGCTGCCGTGGCCGCCGCTGTGGCCGTCGCCAGTCCGGCCATGAGATCCCTCCGTTGCATGCCTTTGGCTCCCGTGTGCGCGACACCCCCTAGTCCGGGCGCGGCGTCTCTGGCAGTCACTATGTCCCGTCCCCGGGGCGAGGGGAATGCCGCACGGTGCCTGTCTGCCGGGCGGTGGGGAGAAGAGGGGCCGTTGATGGCGCGCAGGATCACGCTGGAAGTGTGCGTCGACGGGCCGGACGGCCTGATGGCCGCGATTTCCGCCGGTGCCGACCGGATCGAGCTGTGCGGAGCCCTGCCCCTGAACGGCCTGACCCCGTCCCCGGGCCTGATGCGGCTGGCGGCGGCCCAGACGGTGCCCAGCTGGCCGATGATCCATCCCCGGCCCGGCGGCTATGTCTACAGTGCAGGCGACGTGGACCTGATGCTGCGGGAGATCGACGCGGTGCGGGCGGTGGGGCTTCCGGGGATCGTGATCGGGGCCCAGACGGCCAGCGGCGGCCTGGACGGGGCCGTGCTGCGACGGCTGGCGGACCATGCCGCGGGCCAGGGCCTGGGCCTGTCCCTGCACCGGGTGATCGACATCGTGGCCGACCCGGCAGAGGCGCTAGAGACGGCCGTGGCGCTGGGCTTTGTCCGGGTGCTGACCTCCGGCGGCCGACCGACGGCGGCGGAGGGGGCCGACGCCATCGCCGGGCTGGTGCGGCATGCGGCGGGGCGGATCAGCATCATGCCCGGATGCGGCGTCTCCCCCGCCAATGCCGTGGAGATCCTCCGGCGGACCGGCGCGACGGAGATCCACGGCTCGTTCGGACGGCCTGCCACCCCGCGCCTGAGCGCAGACGCCCTGCAGGACCGGGCCGTCTGCTTCGGCTTCCTCCAGCCGACCTGGCGGGAGACGGACGCCGCTGCCGTGGCCGCGGTGCGCCGGGCGCTGGACGCCGAAGCCGGGGTCTGACAGGCCTGTCCGGCCCGCCTGCCTTCAGGAGCGCGCCGTCAGTCGCTGGTGAATGATCAGGTCGTGGCGCAGCCGGTCGGGGGACAGGCGGGCGGGTCGCTGGCCGGGCTCGATCAGCTCGATCCGTCCCTGCACCACCTGGATCGTCTGTCCGGGGGGCAGCTGTGCCTGCACGGCGTCGGCCAGTTCCTGCAGCCCCATGTTGCGGATGCGCTCGGCAATGCTCACCTGAGAACCTCCTGATGTCGGAACCCGCCCTAAGGCCGGGACGCGGCCGCACGTTAACCATGTTTCCGGTGATTCCCAGATGAAGTTTGCGTCAGAGACCTCACCCTCCGGGCGGGGCGTCCCGATGCTGAGGGTGGTGCTGGGGGACCAGCTGTCCCGCGATGTCGCCGCGCTGCAGGGGCTCGATCCGGCCCGGGACACGGTCCTGATGGCGGAGGTGATGCGGGAGAACACCCATGTGCCGCACCACCGGCAGAAGATCGTGCTGGTCCTGTCGGCCATGCGCCACTTCGCTCACGCCCTGCGGGCCGAGGGCGTGGCCGTGGACTATGTGGCGCTGGAGGACCCCGGCAATACCGGCGATCTGGCCGGCGAGATCGGTCGCGCCATCACCCGCCACTCACCCGACCGGGTGGTGCTGACAGAGCCCTCCGAGTGGCGGGTGCGACGGGAGATGGAGGCCCTGGCCGCCGCCGCCGACCGTCCGGTGGACATCCTCGAGGACGACCGCTTCTTCGCCAGCCACGCCCGCTTCGCCACCTGGGCCCGGGGTCGCCGGGGCTGGCGGATGGAGCACTTCTACCGGGAGATGCGGCGGGAGCACGGCTTGCTGATGGACGGGGACCTGCCCGCGGGGGGGGAGTGGAACTTCGATCCGGAGAACCGCAAGCGCCTTCCCGCCGGTCTCGCGCCGCCGCCCCGGGCGCGGATCGCCCCCGATGCCCTGACGCGGGAGGTGATGGCCCTGGTGGCGCGCCGGTTCCCCGACCATTTCGGCAGGCTGGACGCCTTCGGCTGGCCGGTCACCCGGGCGGACGCCCTCGCGGCGCTGGAAGATTTCCTGACCCGCGGCCTGCCGGGCTTCGGCGACTACCAGGACGCCATGAAGGCCGGCGCGCCCTTCCTGTTCCATTCCCTGCTGGCCCCGGCCCTGAACCTCGGCCTTCTGTCCCCGCGGGAGGTCTGCGCGGCGGCGGAGGCCGAGTGGCGGGCGGGCCGCGCGCCCCTGAATGCGGTGGAGGGCTTCATCCGCCAGATCCTGGGCTGGCGGGAATATGTCCGCGGGGTCTACTGGACCCTGATGCCCGGCTATGCGGAGACGAACGCGCTGGACGCCCATCGCCCCCTGCCGGACTTCTACTGGACCGGGCGGACGTCGCTTCGCTGCGTGCGCGAGGCAGTGACCACCACGGCGGAGCACGCCTATTCCCACCACATCCAGCGGCTGATGGTCACCGGCAACTTCGCCCTCCTGGCCGGGGTGGCCCCGAGGGAGATCGAGCGCTGGTACCTGGCGGTCTATGCCGACGCCTTCGAGTGGGTGGAGATGCCCAACACCCTTGGCATGGCCGTGTTTGCCGACGGCGGGCAGATGGCCTCCAAGCCCTATGCGGCCTCCGGGGCCTATATCGACAGGATGTCCGACTTCTGCGGCGGCTGCGCCTATGACGTGAAGCAGAAGACCGGTCCGAAGGCCTGTCCGTTCAACTATCTCTACTGGGCCTTCCTGATCCGCAACGAGGCCCGGTTGTCCGGCAATCCGCGCCTGGCCATGCCCTACCGGACCCTGGCCGGATGGCCGCAGGCGCGCAAGGACGCCCTGGTCGCCGAGGCCGAGGCCTATCTCGACGGACTGACGGCGCCGGACACGGTCAGCTGACGATCAGCCGCAGGGGGCCGTCCAGATGCGGCTGCGTGCGGTAGTGGCCGTGGTGGCGGTCCCAGCTCCCGTCCGCCAGATCGCGGCCCAGCTGGTGCACGAACCGGTCCACGGCCTGCGGCGGCACGAAACTCCAGCTGGAGCAGCTGAGCCGCGCCTCCGGGTCGAGCAAGCCCTCCGGACGGCCGTAATAGGCCTCGTTGAACAGGTCCGTGCAGTCCAGCGGCACAGGCACACGGCGGATGTCGGCGGTCCCGCCGAGGTGCGCCACCACCTGCGCGATCGGGGGAAAGCGGGAGGCCTCCACCGCCGTCACCTCGGGGCAGTAGTCGGTCAGCCAGAAGCTGGCCATGGCGTCGGGATCGCAGGTCAGGATCACGACCGGACCGCGGGACACCCGGCGCATCTCCGCCAGCCCCGCGGCCGGGTCCCGCCACTGGTGGATCGACAGGGTGCTCATGGCCGCCGCGAACGCCCCGTCGGGGAAGGGCAGGGCCTCGGCACAGGCATCCACGGCGGGCGGCAGGTGCGGCGGCCGCTGGGCCCGCATGGCGGCGGAAGGCTCCACCGGCGTGACCGCCCGGTCGGTGGGCTCGTAGGATCCGGCCCCCGCGCCGATGTTCACCACGCTGTCCGCGTCCCCCAGGGCGTCGAGAATCTGCCGGGCGATCCGGGGGTCCGGGCGGCGGAAGCGGGCATAGGGCGCGCCGATGCGGCCATAGTCGGAATCCCCGGCGCTGCCGTCGCCGTGCCGGGTTGTCGCGCCCCCGGTCACCGGCCTCCCTCCCGGCAGCGGCCCGGAGCGGTCACCGGATTGCACCTTAGGGTCGCCCCGCCGGGCAGGGCGACGCTGTAGCCGGTCCAGCGCGCGGGTTCCACGGCGGGATAGTCCGTGCTCACCAGCTGGGCTCCGCTGGCCAGGGCGGCATCCCGTCGCGCCGTCGCGCCGGTGCGGCCCTCGGCGGTGTCGGCGTCGGCGCGGGTCCGCACCAGGAAGCCCTGCCGCACCAGATCGGCGATCTCCGCCGCCGGGCCGTCATTGCGCTCCACGAAGGCCGCGTCCGGGGCGGCGGGATCGGCATTGGTGAACAGCACCCGACCCTGCAGGGACGGATGCCCCGCCGTGTAGGTGGCCGTCACATTGGTCTGGTCGAGGAGGAACACCACCTTGCCCCGGGCGGTGGCCAGGGTCGGCCAGTTTCCATGCCGCACCCCCTCCCGAAGGGTCGGCCAGGTCCCGCGCACATCGTCGGGCAGGATCATTTCGTCCCGGGGGAAGACGCTGCGGATCTCCGCGTCCAGGGCGTCCAGCACGTCGGCGGTGAAGGGCTCGGGCGCGACCATGGGCACGCCGGGGATGGGCGGCTGGGTCTTGGTCTCCACCAGGATGAACAGGGGGTCGTGGCCGGGATGGGCCTGCGACCAGGCGCGGATCTCTGCCAGACAGGCGGTGAAGGGCTGGCAGTTGCTCACATAGTCGATGTCCTGCAGGTGCATGACCTTGAAGCCCGGGCGGCGCATCACGCCGTCGGGATCGAAGGGGGCCGCGTCCCGCCCCGCCATGGCCGCGCCGAAGGGATGGGCAAAGCGGCCGCCCTGGCCGTCGGCATAGATGTCCAGTTCCAGCTGCCGCACGCCGCCGTCCAGCTGGCGGGTGAGGGAGGGGTGGCCGTAGTCCAGTTCGTCGAAGGCCTTCGGGTTCTTCTGCCGCAGGAGGGCCGCGACGGCGGGGGTGAGGCCCGCATGATAGCTGTTGTGGGTGCCGATCACCTGGATCTGGTCGAGACGCAGCGGCGGCGGCGTCTCCCCGGCCGTGGCACCCGCCACCACCAGGCCGCACAGGGCCGCTGCCGGACCCGCCGCTCGTCGCAGCACTTCCATCCGCCGCAGTCGCATCCGTGTCGCCTCCGCAGGCCCCCGGCCGTTGCCAGCCCTGATGGGGCACCCTATCATTGGTTCATGTCGGATGCGCTGTCCTGCGCCGACCTTCGCCGTCGGGCCAGGGGCCCGGCCCCGATCACCCCTTGCACGAGTATGCCCCCGCCATGGACCTGCAGTTCTCCCCCGAGGATGAAGCCTTCCGCGAAGAGGTCAGAGCCTGGATCGCCGCAGAGTATGACGACGACCTGCGCCTGGCCATGTCCCAGACCCGCAACGGCTATCTGGACAAGGAACGGCTGGCCCGCTGGCAGAAGAAGCTGGCCTCCAAGGGCTGGCTGGCGGTCGACTGGCCGGAGGAATACGGCGGGCCGGGCTTCACCGCCACCCAGCGCTACATCTGGGGCGTGGAGATGGCCACGGCCAACGTGCCCCCCACCATCCCCTTCGGCGTGCGCATGTGCGCCCCGGTGCTGATGGCGTTCGGCTCCGACGAGCAGAAGGCCGAGCACCTGCCGGCCATGCGCAACTTCGACCGCTGGTGGTGCCAGGGCTATTCCGAGCCCGGCTCCGGCTCCGACCTCGCCGCCCTGCAGATGCGCGCCGACCGGGACGGGGACCACTACATCCTGAACGGCTCCAAGATCTGGACGACGCTGGCCCAGCACGCGGACTGGATCTTCTGCCTGGTGCGCACCAGCCAGGAGGCCAAGCGCCAGGACGGCATCTCCTTCGTGCTGGTGGACATGTCGACGCCGGGCATCTCGGTCCGTCCCCTGCCGACCCTGGAGGGTCCGCTGGACGGCCTGCAGGAGATCAACCAGGTGTTCTTCGACAATGTCCGCGTGCCGGTGAAGAACCGCGTGGGCGAGGAGGGCAAGGGCTGGACCTATGCCAAGTACCTGCTCGAGTTCGAGCGGGGCAACGCCTATGCGCCGGGCCTCAACGCCCAGCTGAAGAAGGTCAAGAAGATCGCCGCCAAGGAGGTGTCCGACGGGGGCGGCCGGATGATCGAGGACCCGGACTTCCGCCGCAAGCTGGCGGAGATGGAGATGCGCATCGAGGCCCTGAACGCCACCGAACTCCGCGCCTTCTCCGGCCGGGAGTCCGGCACGCGGATGGGGGCGATCTCGTCCATGCTGAAGTGCCAGGGGTCTGAGACCCAGCAGGCCATCACCGAACTGGCCCTGGAGGCGGCGGGCCTCTATGCCACGCCCTATGTGGCGGACGGACTGGTGGAGCTGACCTCCAACGAGCTGAAGCCGGGGCCGGAGCATGCCTGGACCGTGGCCGGGTCCTACTTCAACTACCGCAAGACCTCGATCTATGCGGGATCCAACGAGATCCAGCACAACATCATGGCCAAGGCCCTGCTGGGCCTGTGACCCCGCGCGCGGTGCCGTGCCCTGGACGGGCGCGGCTCCGCCGTGGCGGTCGCGGTGTCAGGACGGGGCGTCAAGGCTGCCTCCGACTTCAGGAACAGCCTGCGGCTACCGTGCCGTTGCTCCCCTCGTCCCGGCCGACACGCAGATGATCGCCACGGTGCTTCACCTCGACTGAGACAGGTCGGACGGCCATCTCTTTCCAATTTGGAAAATTGTCACTTGACAATCTGGAAAGTGAGGCCGATAACTTTCCATACTGGAAAGAAAGGACCTGTCATGACCCGCCCGGATACCACTGCCGCTGCCGCGGCGCTCGAGGGTGCCCGTGCCGCCCGGGCCCGGCTGGCCGATACCACCCGCTGTCCGCCGCAGATGCATGTTCTGTTCGGGCTCATGCTCGGCGGTCTGGTGGCATCGGAAGCGGCGTCGGACCGCGGGACCCTGGTCGTCGAGGGGCTGATCGCCGTATCCGGTGTGGGGCTCTTCGTCTGGCAGCGGCGACGGCTGGGCTATTTCGTCAACGGCTATCGTCGCGGCCGGACCCGGCCCGTGGCCCTGGGGATCGTGGGCGTCTATCTGCTGCTGTTCTCCACCGCTGCCTATCTGAAGGGAGTCGATGGCCTGCATTGGCCGGCCCTGGTGCTGGGGGCGCTGATGGCCGTCATCGGGACCTGGGGCAGCGCCGTCTGGCAGGCCCGCTATGCGGCGGAGATGGCGGCACCCCTGGGGGCTACGTGAGCCCCGGCGTCCTGGACCCGGTGATCCACCCCCCGGCGCGACTGCAGATCGCCGCCCTGCTGGCGGGGGTCTCGGATGCGGAGTTCGCGACGCTCCGGGAGGCAGTGGGGGTGAGCGATTCAGTGCTCTCCAAGCACCTGTCGGCCCTGGCGGACGCCGGTTATGTGAAGCTGCGCAAGGCGGCGCTGGGCGGGCGTCAGCGGACCTGGGCGTCCCTCACGCGGAACGGACGGCAGGCGTTCGAGGGCCACGTGCGGGCGCTCCAGGCCCTGCTGGTGGCGGCGGAGTCCGCACCTGCGGTGGCAGAGGGCCAGGCACAACAACCGGACATATCCCTGACCGTACTCGCAGAAGAAGGCATCGGGGACCCGTAGTGGGCTCGACTGCCGTCCAAGGGCGGGGTGTGCCAGGAGATCCTCCGGATCGTCAACGGAATGGCAGCAGGTCCGTGTCACCCTGGTCCGGTGGAGGCGTTCAGCGCGAGCCCTTTTGGGGCCGGGCTGTTGAAGGGGAACCGTATGGGTCAGTCGCGTGAGGGGGTGTCGGGCGCGGCGGGCCGGTTCGCCGCAATGTCTCCCGGGGCGGCTTTGGTCCTCATCGTCGCGACGATCCTGTTGGTGGCCTTCGGGCTGGCCGGAACCGTCGGCGGGGCCTCCCAGGCTCCGCCACTCCGTCATGCGGCGGGAGAGTCGGACCTTGCCCTCTATCGCGGAATCGTCGCCCGGATGCGCGCGGGTGAAAGCTATGGCCACGCCGCCGTCACCGAGCAGCGGGCACGGCACTATCCGCTGAGACCGGTCATCGCGATCCGTCCACCGACCCTGGCAACCCTTGTCCGATGGCTGCCGAGCGAGGTCTGGGCGGGAGTCTGCGTTCAGGGGCTGGCGGTCCTGACCATGCTGTTGTGGACACATCGACTGGACAAGACATTCGGGTCTTCACCCGGCCGCGTCATCGGCCTGTGCCTGCTGGGCATGGGGTTTCTCGGGGCGCTTCTGGGCACGGGCAGCTGCATGTTTCACGAGACCTGGGCCGGCGTTCTGGTGGGTCTTTCCCTGGCCCTGAGAACGGAAAAGCGGTTTGTCGCCTCTGCGATCACGGCGGGACTCGCCGCAGCCTTCCGGGAGCTGGCGCTTCCCTATGTGCTGGTCATGGCCGTCGTTGCCCGGCTGGAGGGCCGTCGGCGGGAAGCCCTGACCTTTGCGGGCGTCGGAGGCGTGACCCTGGCCTATCTGGTGTGGACCTGGGCTCTGGTCAGTCCCCTCGTGCAGCCGCAGGACTTGACCTCCGCCGGTTGGGTGCGGTTCAGCGGGTGGAGCTTCGTGCTCGACACGACCCGGTGGAACGGTCTGGTCGCCGCGGGCCAGTCAATCTGGGGCCCCGGTGCGCGCGGTGTCCTCTGCGCCGTGGTCGCGCCCCTGTGCCTGTTGGGGGCCATGAACTGGCGGGGAACAGGCCTCAGGCTGCCGCCGGCATTGTGGCGGCACTCCGCCTTCAGCAGGACATCGCGGACGGCCCCGTCCGGTCGCCGGATGCGGGTCTTGATGTGATAGCCCTCGCCCGTCGCCAGGGCGTGTTGCACCAGGTCCGTCACCCTCTGGCGGTCTTCCTCGGCATAGAGCTCGAAGGTCGAGGCCATGTCGCCCTGATAGTCGTTCGGGTCGATCCCGTGAATGGCATAGGCCAGGGGCGATCCGTGGAACCGCTCTGTCTGGACATCGTACTTCCAGGTGGCGACGCCGGAGATGGACTCGGTCATCTCCGCCACGGCGGACTGCTCCGCGAGCAGCACGTCCCGGCGCAGGACCTCGAACCGTTCCGACACGATCCGCGCCACCAGCTTCAGCCAGTCGAGGTCGGCGGCGTCCGGGGCTGGCCGCGGCCGGGTGTCCATGACCGACAGGGCCCCGAGCCGGGCCCCCTGGCGATCCGCAACCACCACTCCGGCATAGAAACGGACGCCCAGCGGGCCGGCGACCAGGGGCGTCTGGGCAAATCTCGGATCCAGGGTGGCGTCGGGCACGACGAAGGCGGTCCCCGCCGCCTGCTGGATCGCATGGGCGCAGAACGACCAGCTGCGCGGGGTCTGGCTCATCTCCAGCCCGTGCCGGGCCCGGAACCACTGCCGGTTCTCGTCGACGAGGGAAATGACGGCCATCGGGGCGTTGAAGCGTGCCGCCGCCTCCCGCACCAGGGCGTCAAGCTCCGGGTCCGGCGGGGCGTCGAGGACACCCAGGGACCGCAGGGCGGCCAGTCTTTCGGCTTCCGATCGGGTCACTGCTGTGGACGCCTTGATCTGTCGCTGTAACTCTGGATGGTAGCTCAATGTTGACCGGATTCCGGAAAAAATTTCTGAATAAAATTCGGGATAATCGACCCGGTTTTCAATCGATTTCTGAAAAAAGTTATGTAAAAACTGTAAAAATTGTCATGTATTCGCGCGATTGATTGAACATATCCGGCCATGACTGCGGACCGGAAAAGTTGTTCGCAAAATGCTACAAATATCCGCGCGCCGACCGAGGTGCTGAGGTAGATATCCCTGTCGGCAAGGTCAAGTCCCGATGGGCGCTATGCGCCCGGGGGCCGCGCCAGGACGTTGCGGGTGATCCCTTCGATGAAGGGGTCCCGGGCGGCCAGGCCGTGGGCCCACTCGGTGGTGCCGCCGTTGAAGACGTGGCCGTTCCCGCGCCGGAAACAGCCCATCACCGCATGTCCGCGCAGCACCCGCGCCTGTCCCCGGGGGCTGCTGTCGCCAAAGGCGATGCCGGCCACCACGTCGAGCTGTTCCGGCGGGATCAGCGGCGCATAGGGGCTGTCGGCCTCGGCAAAGGTACAGGGGGCGAGGGCGAGGATCTCCAGCTCCGCCGGGACGCCCAGTCGCGGCACGGCGACCGGCAGGCCGTCGTCGTCGAAGCTGATCGCGCAGCCGTCGTTCTCGTAGCCGATCAGGGGCAGGGCATCGCCGATCACGTCCCCCCAGTAGAGGTCGAGCCCGGCCAGGGCCCAGTGATCGGGACGATAGATGGTGTAGCCGCCGATTCCCCGGGCCACGCAGTTCCCCAGGCGGTGATAGCCGCCGAAGATGAAGCTCAGGCCCGTGATCCGCGCTTCCGGGCGGTCGAACAGGGGGTGGGACCACAGGTGGGTGGCGGCGGCGTCGGCGGCTTCGGCCTCCAGCCCCTTCCACTTGTGGCAGATCATCCGGCGGCCCCCGTCCTCCCAGCGGACCTTCCAGAAGGCGGTGTTGCCGGACAGGATCACCAGCGACCCGCCGCGGTCGACGAACTGCTCGATCCGGTCCCGCTGGGGGGCGGACCAGTATTCGCTGTGGCCGACCAGGATCACCCGGTCATAGGCCGCGAGCGCGTCCGGATCGGCGTCGAGGTCGTGGTCGGTGAGATAGTCGAAGCGGCGCGTCTCCACCCCCTCCGCCCAGCGGACATAGGCCTCCTCCCATTTCTGCAGGAAGCCGGCGGAGCCGTCATAGGGGCTCTGGCCGTGGGCGCGGGACCAGACGGAGTCCGCCCCCGCCCAGGGCCGCCGCCCGAAGCCGCGCTTGGTCAGGTTGACCAGACGCGGCATGCCCGGCGGCGGGGCCAGCAGCATCTGGGCGAAGGGCCGCTGGGTGGACAGGACGCCGACGGCCCCCTGCATGGCCTCCGGCAGGGCGGCGCGGCCCTCCATCAGGGCGGCCACGTCGCAATAGGCATTGGCCCCGCCCCAGTAGTTGTAGGCGTGCCAGCTGTTGGTGGACAGCACCAGCACCTCTCGCGCGGTCTGCCCCTTCGCCGCCTGCACGCAGACGAAATGGTGCGCCGTCTCGCCGCGGCCGTCGGTCAGGGCAAGGTCGTAATAGCCGCTGCGCCAGTCCGCCCCGATGGTGACCTCGAGGGCGGACGGCCAGCCGCACCCGGCAGAGACGGCATCGGCGGGGGTGGGGTGGTGCCCGATGGCAATGCCGTCCCGGCGCAGGACGCGCACCGGCTCCGCACCGATCCGGGTGATCTCGAGGGTGCAGGGGCCCCCGTCCCCGGAGGCGCACAGGCCGAAGGTCTCACCCGGTCGCAGGCTGGTGCGGTCCGCATAGCAGGCGATCATGGCGGGTCCTTCGGTCTGGCGCGGTGGTGGCCGCCCTGTCAGTAGCGGAAGTTCGCCTCGACCCCCACGGTGCGGGGCATGCCGCGGATGCCCTGGATGAAGCCGAAGGGGTTGGTCAGGTCGAAGGCGTCCAGCAGGTACTTCTTGTCCGCCAGGTTCCGGGCAAAGGCCGCCACCTCCCACTTCTCCTGATGGAAGCGATAGGCCACCCGCAGGTTCTCCAGCCAGTAGCCGTCCTGGGTGGTGTAGCGGTCGTTGGAGATGTCGAAGAACTGGTGGCTCTTGAAGGTGGCGTTGAACTGCAGGTCCAGCACCCCTTCGCCGACGGGGTGGGTGTAGTCGAGGATGCCGGAGAACGAGGTGTGCGGCGACAGGGGCAGCTGGTTGCCCGTGAAGTTGGGCTGGGACGGATCGACGCTGGAGATGAAGTCGTCCAGCCGGGTCTCCAGGATGCCCAGGTTGAAGTGGGCCGTCAGGTTCGGGAACGGCCGGGCGATCACTTCCGCATCAAGGCCATCGGTGTGGGCCTTGCGGGCATTGTCCAGCACGTTCACCGGCAGCCCGGTCCCGCCGGACACCGGCGGCACCAGCACGAACACCTGCAGCTTCTCGTACTCGTTGTAGAAGGCGGCCAGGTCGATGACGAGGCGGTTGTCGAACAGGCTGGACTTCAGCCCGGCCTCGTAGGTGGTCACGGTTTCCGGCTGGACAGGCTTCAGCTGCAGCGCGATCTCCGCCGGGCTGGTGGACAGGAAGCTGCCGTTGAAGTCGCCGCTCTTGAAGCCGGTGGCGGCGCTGGCGTAGGCGTGGACATCCTTGGTGAAGTGATAGTCCGCCGCCACCCGCCAGGAGAAGGCCCCCTTGCTCAGGCTCTGGTGGGAGTCGGCCAGGAGGGCTTCCGGGGCGAAGTGGTCCATGCCCCCGGACTGGACGAGGATGCCGCCCACATAGTGGAAGTCCCGCTGCTCGCTGGTATAGCGCCCGCCCAGGGTCAGCTTCAGCTTGTCGGTGACCGCATAGTTGGCCTGGCCGAAGATGGCTTCCGCATCCGTGGTCTGGGCCGAGTGGTCGGTGCCGATGGCCGCGGAGCCGTCACCGCCCCCCGCGCCGACGAACTTGTCCAGGTCCAGGAACAGGTAGATCGGCTGGTTCTGCTTCAGGTCCTCGTGCAGGTAGTAGACCCCGCCCACCCAGTCGAGCCGGTCGTCGGAATGGGCGACGCGGAACTCCTGGGTGAAGGTGTTGGACCGCACACCGAAGTCGATCTCCAGCAGCCGGTTGGGGGAGGCGTCGGAATCCTCCGGGTGGATCTTGTCGTTGTGCTCGACGGAGCTGATCGAGGTCCAGGTCAGCCCGGAGGCCTCGAAGTCGGCGCGGAGATAGGAGCCGAGACTGTTCACCTTCAGGTGCTTCTGGCGGTTGTAGGCCCCGTGCAGGAAGTCCTTCGGCGTGCCGTAGCCGAAGGCGTCGACGCAGCCTCCGGCATAGGCCGCGGCGATGGAGCACTGGGCCCCCGTGGAGGGGTCGAGGTCGCCGATGTGCAGATATTCCGCCGGCCGGTTGTCCACGAAGCCGCCATGGACATTGAACAGCACCTTCAGCTTGTCCGTCGGCTTCCACAGGAGGGCGAGGCGGGTTGCGGCGTTGTTGGCCCCGTTCTCCATGTTGCCGGTGAGGTCGTTCTTCACATAGCCCTCGGACTCGTTGACCACGAGGGCGGCGCGATAGTCCAGCTTGTCGGTGATCGGCCCGCCGACCCCGCCTTCGAGGTTGACCGTGTTGAAGGAACTGTATTCTGCGTGCAGGTCGGCCTTGAAGGTGTCGCTGGGCTTCACGGAGATGAAGTTCACCGCCCCGCCGCTGGAGTTGCGGCCATAGAGGGTGCCCTGGGGCCCCTTCAGCACCTCGATCCGCTCCAGGTCAAAGGTCTGGAAGGTCTGGGAGGCGGGGGAGCTCAGATAGACCTCGTCCACATAGATGCCGTTGGGCCCGGCATTGTTGGTGTCGTAGTCATTGAGGCCGATGCCGCGGATGGTGATGATCGGCTGGTTGCCGGGACCGGCGGGCAGGGCGAGGTCCACGTTCGGCGTGACGGCGGCCAGGTCCGTGGAGGACTTCAGGCCGAGGTCCGAGATCATCTTGGCGCTGAAGGCCTGGATCGAGACCGGCACGTTCTGGATGTTCTCGCTCTTCTTCTGGGCGGTGACGATCACCTCTTCCACCTGGGCGGGGGAGGACGATGCGTCCGCCGCCAGCGCGGCCGTGCCGGCACCCAGACAGATCAGGGAGGAGAGAGCGGTTCCGGCGACCAGAAGGTGGCGGGACAGTTTGGAGTGCAGAACGCGCATGGTGAGTTTCCCCCTGATTTTGTGGCTGTTGGGATGTCCGGGTTTCTAGAGTGCGTGCAGAGACAGGACCTTCTGGACGATGTGATGCGGTGTCAGGCCGTAGTGCTCGGCCAGGTAGTCGGTGGTGGCGCCCTCGGCGAACACGTCCTGGACGCCGACCATGCCGAAGCGCGGCGCGGCCCCGGCCAGCATCAGCGCCTCGGCGGTCATGGATCCCAGGCCGCCGATGACGGAGTGGTTCTCCGCGGTCACGACGATCCGGTGGCGACGGGCCAGGGACACGGCCAGGTCGGTGTCATAGGGCTTGAGGCTGGCCATGTTGGCCACGGTGACGCTGAGGCCCCGGTCGGCCAGGCGGTCGGCGGCGGACAGGGCGGCCTCCACCATCATGCCGCAGGCCAGGAGGGCCACGTCCTCGCCCTCCCGCAGCACCTGGCCGCGCCCGATCTCGAAGGGCTTGAGAGGGGTGGTCTCGTCCGGCCGGGCGCTGGCCACCTGCATGCGCAGATAGACCGGGCCGGGATGATCCACGGCGGCGCGGACGACGGCGGCCACCTGCTCCGGGCCCGAGGGCTCGATCACCGTCATGTGGGGCAGGGCCCGCATCAGGGCGATGTCGTCCGTGGCCTGGTGCGAGACCCCCAGCGGCGTGGTCAGGCCCGGAATGAAGCCCGCCAGCTTCACCGGCAGCCTCGGATAGGCCACCTGCATGGCCACCTGGTCATAGACCCGCCGCGTGATGAAGACGCAGAAGCTGTGGGCAAAGGCCACGTCGCCGCATCGGGCCATGCCCGCGGCCGCCCCCACCATGTTGGCTTCCTGGATGCCCATCATGAAGAAGCGGTCGGGCAGCTCGTCCCGGAACAGGAAGGTCTCCGTCGGCTGGCTGAGGTCGGCCCCGAGGCAGACGATGCGCGGATCAGCCCTAGCCTCCGCCAGCAGGGCGCGGCCATAGGTGCGGCTGGTCAGGGCCTCGTGCCGGTGGTCCCGGGCATCGGCAAAGCCGCCCATGGTGCGGATCGGCGTGTCGGTCACGGGGCCGCTCCTTCCAGCCGGGCCAGCGCCCTGTCCGCGTCCTCCGGCGTGATCCGGGCGAGGTGGCTCAGCCGTCCCTCCAGGAAGTCCACTCCGGCACCGGCCAGGGTGCGGGCCACGATCAGGAATGGCTTGCCGGCGGTGGAACGGGCCGTGTCCAGGGCGGTGACGATGGCGGCCATGTCGTTGCCGTCGATCTCCGTGGCCGCCCAGCCGAAGGCCTCGAACTTGGGGCCGATGGGGTCCATGGCCACGACCTTGTCCGTGTGGCCCTCCACCTGCATGAAGTTGCGGTCGATGATCATGCACAGGTTGTCGAGGCCGAAGCCCCCGGCGCTGAGGGCCGCTTCCCAGACCTGACCCTCCTGCAGTTCCCCGTCGCCCAGCACCACATAGACCCGCGCCCGGCTGCCCCGACGCCTGAGGGACAGGGCCATGCCCACCGCCACGGACAGACCCTGGCCGAGGGAGCCGCAGGTGGCCTCCACCAACGGGCCGACCCGCTCCGACGCGTTCACCTCGTAGGGCGAGCCGTCCAGGGTGTAGGCGTCCAGCGCGCTCGGCGGGATCAGCCCCCGCTCCGCCAGGGTGGCATAGAAGATCGCCGTGTTGTGGGCGGTGGACAGGATGAAGCGGTCCCGCTCCGCCCAGGTCGGGTCGGTCTCGGACAGGTCGAGCTCGGAGAAGTACAGGGCCGCGAACAGGTCGGCGGCACCCAGCCCCTGCTGCAGGTAGCCGATCTTCAGCCGGGCCACCATGCGCACCACCTGCCGCCGCAGCACGGTGGCGCGCTCGGTCAGTTCCGCCAGGCTGTAGCGGTTGTGTCTCATGCCAGCCGGAACGCCATCTTGGCCACGGGGCCGAGCCCCGGTGCCGCCGTGCGCAGGGCCTTGAAGCTGGCCTCCGCGGCGTCGAGGGCAAAGGCGATGTCCGCGTCGGTCATGGCGTTGCACAGGAACATGTTGTGCCAGGGATGGGTGTAGACCCCCCGCTCCAGCATGGAGGTCGCCCAGGCAAAGCCCAGCCGCAGGTCCTTGTCGTCGTCGAACAGGAACAGGGGCATCTGCACCGGCCCGGTCTGGCGGAAGCCGAAGCCCGCGGCGCTGGCCCGTTCCGCCAGGCCGTCCCGCAGCTTCTGGCCCAGCCGGATCGTATGCTCGAGATAGTCGGTCTCGCGGATCAGCCGCAGGGTCTCCAGCCCCGCCGCCATGGGGGCTGCCTGGTACCAGTAGGAGCCGGTCACATAGATGCCGGCCGCCGCCGCCCGCACCTTGTCCGAGCCCAGCAGGGCCGAGATCGGGTGGCCGTTGGCGATGCACTTGCCCCAGGTGGACAGGTCCGGCTGCACGCCGATGGCGGACCAGCTGCAGTCCCGGGCGAGGCGGAAACCGGCGCGGACATCGTCCACGATCAGCACCGCGCCGGTCTGGTCGCAGATCTCCCGGGCGCGGCGGGCATAGGCCAGGGACGGGCTCTCCTGGTCGATGAAGGCGTCATGCTTGATGGGCGCGGCGAAGATGGCGGCCAGGTCGTCCCCGGCCTCCGCCGCCGCGGCGTTCAGGCTCTCCACGTCATTGTAGGTGCAGTGAATCTGGTGGGCGCGGTCGCTGGGCAGGGTGCCGCTGGGGCGGGGCGTGCACCAGGGCGCGGCCCCGTGATAGGCCCCCTTGGCCAGGATCAGCTTCTGGCGACCCGTATGGGCCCGGGCCGTGACCATGGCCATGGAGGTGGCGTCCGTGCCGTTCTTGCAGAACATGGCCCAGTCCGCGTGGCTGACCATGCCGACAAAGGCCTCCGCCAGTTCCACCAGCCGGGCGGTGGGGCCGGTCAGCGTGTCCGCCTGCTCCATCTGCCGGACGAAGGCGGCGTTGATCGACGGATGGCCATAGCCGAACAGGTTGGGGCCATAGCCGCACATGAAGTCCAGATAGGGGGTGCCGTCCACGTCCCAGATCCTCGCCCCCTCCGCCCGCTCGAAGAACTGCGGATAGCCGTCGGGCACCATGGCCACGGACTGGTGGCCCCACATGCCGCCTGGGATCACCGCGGCGGCCCGTTCGAGCAGGGCACGTTGCTGGCTGTTGGGCTGGCTGTTGGGCGTCGGCATCCGGCGTCGTCTCCTGAAGGCGGGCGGGAGGGCGGTAACGGTAGTGTTCGCTATCATTAAGGATACGGCTTGGCTGATTTGGCAAGAGGCCCTTGCCGGTTGATTCCGCACCCCTGGCCGAGTAAGGCCTGACGCATGTCCACCAAGGGTCAGAGCGCGCCGACCACGTCGGCCGACGGATCGAAGAAGCGATCCGCGCCGCGCCAGGAGCGCAGCATCCAGACCTATGAGCACCTGCTCGACGTGGCGGGGGAGCTGCTGGCCGAGGTGGGGGTGGAGCAGATTTCCACCAACCTGATCTGCGCCCGGGCGCGGATGACGCCCCCCGCCCTCTATCGCTACTTCGACAACAAGTATGCGGTGCTCGCGGCGCTCGGAAAGCGGCTGCTCGATCGCCAGAACGTGGTGCTCTACGCCTGGCTGGATACCTATGCGCCGAAGGGGCTGAAGGCGATGGGCGACGCGACGGAGGAGCTGCTCTGGCGCACCCACGATGTCACCCGCAGCCAGCCCGGCGCCATCTGGACCCTGCGGGCCCTGCGGGCCGTGCCGCAGCTGGCCCAGGTGCGGATCGACTCCCACCGGGAGGCGGCGGACCGGATGCTGAAGGCCTATGCGCCGCTGCTGCCCGAGCTGGCACCGGACGTCCTCTGGCGGCGGATCCGCATCTCCATCGAGTTCGGCTATGCCTCCGACGAGATGCTGTTCGAGGAAGGACGGCTGGAAATCTCCGACATCATCAAGGACGCCGCCGCCGTCCTGAAGCACGCCCTGCTGCCCTGAAGCGGGCGTCGGAGGCCCGCTTGCGCGAACGGTAGCGGCTGCTACTGTTTTGCCCTTGCGCCCGCCCGGGGATCGTCGGCGGGCACGTCGCAGGGGCCGGGGACGCAGATGCATTCAACGGGCAAGGACGCGCCGGGCCGGGACATTCCCGTCTCCGTGATCGCCTCGGGCATGGCGGTGGGTACCGTTGCCCTGATGATCCTGGGCGTGCAGCCGGTGCTGCTGGGCGCGCTGGCCGACGCTCACCGGATCACCGATGCGGAGCTCGGCCCCCTGGCCACGGTGGAGGTGCTGGCCATCGCCGCCGGGTCCGCCTTCGGGCCGGCCTGGATGCGCAGCGGCCACATGCGGGGCAAGGCCATCGCCCTGTCCGTGGCGCTGGCCGTGGCCAACATGGCCATCTACTGGGTCAATCGCGGCGTGATGCTGGACGTGCTGCGCGGCGTGGCCGGGCTGATCGAGGGGGTGCTGATGGGGGCCACCATCGTGGTCACCATCGAGGGTCGCCATCCGGACCGGCTGAACGCCATCTTCCTGGCGGTCTCGACCCTGCCCCAGGCGGTGATGGCCTTCTTCCTGCCCATCTGGATCGTGCCGCGGTTCGGGGTGAACGGCGGCTTTGCCCTGCTGGCCGTCCTCTCCCTGCTGAGCGCCGGGGCGAGCCTGTTCCTGGTGGAATCCGGCACCGCCGATGGGGAGGCAGGCCCCACGCCCCGCACGCTCTGGTCCGCGCCCGCCGTCGTCGCCCTGGCGGCCATCCTGCTGCAGAACGCCGCCATCGGCGGGGCCTGGGACTATGTGGACCGGCTGGCCAGCCAGCATCACTTCCCGCCGGAAATGTCCGGCATCGCCGTCTCCGGCGGTCTGGTGGTGCAGGTGCTGGGGGCCCTGGCGGCGGCGGCCTGGGGACGGAAGCTGTCCTTCCGCTGGACCCTGATCGTCGGCACCCTGTGCCAGGCGGCGGTGATCGGCTGGCTGGCGCTGGCCGCCACGCCGCTGATGTATGTCCTGCCGGCCCTGCTGTTCGGCCTGTTCTGGCTGGCCATGAGCCCCTTCCAGGTGCGGCTTTTGATCGCCATCGACCCGTCCCGGACCGTGGCCATGCTGGTGACGGCGGCGGCGCTGGTGGGGCTCAGCATCGGCCCCTCGGTCAGCGCGCTGGGGGTCTCCACCGGCGATGTCACCGGGGCCTTCTGGATCGCCGCGGCCATGATGCTGGGGGCCCTTGGCCTCTATGCGGGCCTGGGCCTGCGCCAGCGGTCGGAAGCCTTCGAGACGTGAGCCATTATCAGGTCTTCTGTGCCGGGGCCTGCAGGGACAGAAGGGTGCTGCGGATCATGTCCCGGGAGATGGCCGGAACGTCCGCGGCCATGTCCGGAGGCAGGTCCCGGGCCAGCCGTCCGGCATAGAGCGCGAACTGGATCAGCATGACGCTGGTGGCCACGATCCGCCCGGGCTCGACCCCGGGAAGGTGGCGCGACGCCACGCTGGCCACATGCCGGGCATTCTGCAGCGTGTCCTCCAGGTCGAGGGCCTGCAGGTCCGGGTCGGTCTGCACGATCGACCACAGGCCGACGATCAGCCGGTCCCGCTGCAGGATCTCGAAATAGGCGTCGAAGGACCGGACCAGGGCATCGGTCAACTCCTCCAGGGTCCGCACCTCCGCCAGGAAGTGGTGCAGCAGGGCCCGGGCCTCGGCCTGGTGGCGGATCAGGATCTCCCGGAAGATCGCCGACTTGTCGGTGAAGTACTGGTAGAGCGAGCCGATCACCAGGTCCGCCCGCTTGGCGATCTCGCTCATGGTCACGCCCTGCGCCCCCTTCTCCGCGATCAGGGCGGTGGTGGCCTCCAGGATCCGCTGGACGGTGGCCCGGGACCGGCTCTGGCTGGCCCGTCGGCGCCGCGGGGGTGTGACACTGGTCATGGTCAGGCTCTAGCGCAATGCGGGGCGCCTTGCCAAATAATATATGATAAATTATCACGTTTAAGGATCGCAGGTTCGCGATCCGGACTCGGAGGCACAGGTGGGGAAGACGGCGCTGATCACGGGCGGGGCAGGGGCGATCGCCACGGCCCTGTCCCGTCGGCTGTTGCAGCAGGGCCATGACCTCGTCCTGGTGGACCTGGACGAGGACCGGCTGGAACTGGCGGCGCAGGCGGCCCCGGGGCGGATCCGCACCCTGTGCGCCGACCTGACGCAGGAGGCGGGGCTGGCGGCCACGGTCACCTGCCTCCGCGAGACGCCGGACCTCGTCCTGTTCGTGAACAATGCAGGGGTGATCCGGCCCGGCGACTATGCGGACCTGACGACGGCGGACATCGACCTGCACATGCAGGTCAACCTGCTGGCCCCCCTGCGCCTGACCCATGCCGCGGCCCAGCGGTTCCGGGGGGAGGGGCAGGGCTGCATCCTGTCGATCATCAGTGCCGCGGGCCTGGTGGCCCTGCCGGGCAGCGCGGCCTACAGCGCGTCCAAGTTCGGCCTGCGGGGCCTGCTGATCGCGCTCGCCCAGGAACTGGAACCGGCGGGGGTGCGGGTGCGCAGCCTGCTGCCGGGGGCGGTGGACACTCCCATGCTGCGCTACGAGGCGACCCACGGCGGTTCGGTGCTGAACTTCCTCAACAAGGACGTGCTGAGCGTCGAGGATGTTGCCGCCGCGGCCCTGGCGGCGATGGACGGACGGAAGATCGAGGTGTCTCTGCCCGCCTCCGACGCGCTGCTGGCGCGGCTGGTCTGCGCCTTCCCGGCCCTGATGCCCAAGGTCCTGCCGCACTTCCACAAACAGGGGGAGGCGGGCCTGCGCCGCTTCATCGAGTCCCGCGGACTGACGCGTCCGGCGGACACGCCCCTGACCTGACCCCCGTTTCGAGGACCGAACCATGGATGACGCCCTTCGCCAGGCTGCCCGCCGCTTCGAGACCGGCAAGCGCCGCAAGTTCCTGTCCACCCAGAAGATCATCTTCCTGGTGGTCGCGGCGGCGGCCCCGCTGGCGGCCATGGTGGGGAACCTGCCCATTGCGCTGAGCCGAGGGCTTGGCGCGGCGACGCCGGCGGCCTTCCTGTTCGCGGGCCTGACCCTGCTCTGCTTCTCCGTGGGCTATGCCGCCATCAGCCGCCGGGTGGTCAGCACCGGGGCCTTCTACACCTATGTGGCCAAGGGGCTGGGCAAGCCGGTGGGCGTGGCGGCGGCCTTCACCGCCCTGATCGCCTATGTGGGCTATACCGTCGGGCTGGCTGCCTTCCTCGGCTATTTCGCGGACCTGATCTCGGTGTCCGCCGGGGGGCACGTGGGCTGGCTGGCCTATGGGCTGGTGGGGATCGCGGTGGTGGCGGTGCTGGGCTATCGCTCCATCGACCTGTCGTCGAAGGTGCTGGGCGTGCTGATGGCTGCCGAGGTCGGCGTACTGGCGGTGTTCGACGTGGCCGTGCTGCTGGCCCGGGGCTGGCACGCCCTGCCGCTGGAGGCCTTCTCCCCCGCCGCGATCGCCGGGCCGGGGCTAGGCATCGGCCTGATGATCACCTTCACCTCCTTCATCGGCTTCGAATCCGCCGCCCTCTACGGCGAGGAGGCGGAGGCCCCGACCCGCAGCATTCCCCTGGCGACCTATGCCTCGGTGATCCTGATCGGGGTCTTCTACCTGCTCACCGCCTGGCTGACCGTCGGCGCGGTCGGGGCGGCCAATGCGGCGCGGGAGGCGACGGCTGAGGGCGGGTCCTTCATGATCACCCTGGCCGGACGCTATGCCGGGCCGGGCATCGTGACGGCCATGGGCCTTCTGGTCTGCACCTCCCTTCTGGCGTCGTACCTGGCCCTGCACAATGCCGCGGCCCGCTACATGTTCGCGCTCAGCCGGGAGAAGCTGCTGCCCAAGGTGCTGGGGGCGTTCCATCCCACCCGCTACGCCCCCTCCAATGCCAGTGCGGCGGTGAGCGGCATCACCCTCCTCAGCGTGGCGGCCTTCGGCCTGACCCGCCTCGACCCCTATCTGACCCTGGTGCCGGCCCTGATCGGGCTTGGCACCTTCGGCATCATCCTGATCCAGGCCATGGCGGCGGTGGCCATTGTCGTCTGGCTCTGGCAGCGCCGGTCGACGCAGAGCCCGGCCGTGCTGGCCGCGTCCGCGGCGGGGGCCGTGGGGCTGGTGATCGCCGCAGTGCTGGTGGCGCAGAACTTCAGCACGCTCGCCGCCACCGGCCTTGCCTGGACCGCCTGGCTGCCCTGGCTCTATGCCGCCACGGCGGTGTTCGGCGTGGGCTTTGCCATCTGGATGCGGCGGCAGCGACCGAAGCACTATGCCGTGCTGGCGGAGACGCACCTTCGCGCCGACAGCGCCCGGGAAATCCCGAAGGTGGCCTTCGACGGCCGCTACTGCATCGTCGGCGGCGGACCCTGCGGACTGCTGGCCGCCCGGGCCTTCACCCTGGCCGGCATACCCTATGACCAGTTCGAGCGGCACTCGGACGTGGGCGGCATCTGGGACATGGAGAACCCGGGGACGTCCATGTACGCCTCGGCCCACTTCATCTCCTCGAAGTTCACCTCCAACTTCTTCGGCCTGCCCATGCCGGAGGACTTTCCCGACTATCCCGACAACCGGCAGATCCTGGACTACATCCGCACCTTCGCTCGGCGCTTCGGGCTGATGGACCAGATCACCTTCGGCGTGGAAGTGGTCCGGGCCGAGCCCGTCGGGGCATCGGCGGAGGGCGGCTGGCAGGTGACCCTGTCCACCGGCGAGACCCGCACCTATCAGGGGCTGGTTGTGGCCAACGGCGTCACCTGGCACCCCAGCCTGCCGGACTATCCGGGCCTGGTCGACTTCAAGGGCGAGGCCCGCCACGCCGTCACCTATCGCGATGCCCGGGAATTCGACGGCAAGCGGGTGCTGATCGTCGGGGCGGGCAATTCCGGCGTCGACATTGCCTGCGATGCCGCCCGGCACGCGGACCTCGCCATGATCAGCCTGCGGCGGGGCTATCACTTCGTGCCCAAGCACATCTTCGGCGTGCCCACCGACGTGTTCCTGGCTGGGCAGGTGCATCCGCCCAAGGGGGTGGTGATCCCCGATGATCCGGACAGGATGCTGAACGCCGTGGTCGGCGACTTGACCCGCTACGGCCTGCAGGCGCCCGATCACAAGGCCATGCAGTCGCATCCGATCATGAACACCCAGATCCTGCACCATCTGGCCCATGGCGACCTGACGGCGAAGGTGGACGTGGACCACTTCACCGAGACCGGCGCGGTGTTCACCGACGGCACCCGGGAGGACTTCGACCTCGTCCTGTTCGCCACCGGCTATGACTACAGGATCCCGTTCCTCGATCCGGCCCTGTTCGAGTGGAAGCAGGGGCGGCCGCAGCTCTATCTCAACATCTTCCATCGCGAGCTGAAGGGGCTGTCGGTGGTCGGCTACATCGAATTCGCCTCGGCCGGCTACCAGCGCTTCGACGAGATGGCGCAGATGGCGGCCATGGATGCGGTGCTGACCCGGCAGGGCACGGAGGCCTGGGCGCGGATGAAGGCCAGCGATCGGCCGGACCTGCGGGGCGGCTCGACCTATGTGGACAGCCCGCGGCACGCCAACTACGTGGATGTCACCGTCTATCGCCGGGTCCTGTCGGAAATCCGCGAGCGCTTCGGCTGGCCCGATCCGACAGACGAGCTTTACCAGCCCCTGGATCAGGGCCAGCCGGAAGCGGCCCAATGAACGGGCACCGGACTCAAGGTTAATAGTTTCCTAATCATATCGATAGCCTGCGATCCATCGCCTTTTCGGTGTCACGACCGGGCCGGGTGCTCCGCCATGCGGCGGCAGAGGGCGAGCAACTCCGGTCCGTCCACCAGGCCGTCGAGGAACCGCTTGGGAATCCCCGACAGTCCCACCTGAGCGCCCACCAGGGCACCGGTCAGGATCGCCCGGGACTGGTTCTGCCCGCCGCCATTGATGGCGTGCAGCACCGCGGACTCGAAGTCGTCCGGAAAGCGGGCCGCCAGGTAATAGGCGGCCGGCACCACGTGATAGATGGCGCAGGGCATGCCGTAGACGATGGACGCCTTCCACGCGGGCTCGATCCGGATGCCGGGGTCCACCGCCGCCTGGGCCACATAGCCAGGCGTGATCAGGGCATCGGGGGAGGCGAAGCGGCCCACCCGCGAGGCTTCCCGCGCCCCCGCCCCGGGGGGCTGCAGTTGGCCGACGGTGACCGAGTGGAACGGCAGCTCGCCGGACTTGACCAGCCCCATCAGCTTTCCGGAAATGCTGCCGTCCAGCCTTTCCCCCATCACCAGCTGCGACAGCACCGCGCAGAAGGCGACGGTCATGGCGACCACCGTCTCGTCCGTCTGGGTGAGGACGGTGTTGGACCAGACGGCCTCCGCCATCTTCCGGGGGGCGGCGGCATGGAGCACGGCCAGCACCAGGGCCCGCTCCACCGCCTCGGTGGTGTCGGCATTGCCGCCCACCTGGCCCCACGGGCGTTTCTGCTGCACCCGCAGGGCCCAGGTCTCGCGGATGGACTGGCTGGTATAGCCGCCGGGCCCCTGGCGGGGCGTGCCGTCCAGCTTCGGGAACAGATCCTCGTCTAGCCGTCGGGTGAAGTCCGCCTCGTCATAGGCCCGGTGCGTCGCCACCGAGTCCAGCAGCATCCGGGTGATGATCCCCGCCTGGGACAGCTCCCCGGCGCGCAGGCCCTCGTGATAGCGACCGGGCCTCGGGGTGGTGTAGTCGGTGATCCAGGGGCCGAACTCCCGGCGAAGCTCGCCGATGTCGTAGTACCAGTGGCAGCCGAGCCCCAGGGCATCCCCGATGAAGGCCCCCATCAGGGCACCACAGGCGCGGTCGATCTGGTCAGTCATGGTGGGCCGTCTCCAACCGCGCCGGTGCGGGTCTTCCAGACATGGGCATGGCGGAGGGAATTGCCACCGGTCCGCCGACCGCGGGCCTGCGCCGTCAGAGCAGCGTGATCGCCTGGGCGGCGCGCTGGCCGTGCAGGGTCTCCTCCACCGCATTGAGGCGGAAGAGCTCCGCGGCCTCCCCGTCGGCGGTGTTGTCCGCCCAGGTCATGTAGAGGGCGCAGCCATTGTCCTCGCCCCGCACCACCCCTTCGAGGAGGGCGCGGGTCACCGGCGCGGCCGGGCCCCCGGCATAGGGGTTCTGTTCGGCGGTGGGCGGGGGGAAGTCCACGCCGTACAGCCGCCGGATCGCCTGGGACACCCGCTGGGCGTGATCCATCTCCTCCCGCCCGTTGGCGCGCAGCAGCTCCGCGATCCCGGCATTGGGGGCCCCTTCGGCCAGGGCCAGATAGCTCGACTGGCCGGAGGCCTCGAGGAACACCATCAGCTTCAGGTCGTCCAGGGTGGGATGGGTCACCGCATTGATATGCTTGAAGGCCTCGCCGATGGTGGCGGGCGCGGTGGCCGGAAGCTGGCTCATGAACGGTCCTCGATGCGACGGGGTGAGAGCCCATTCACGCAGACGCAGCCGACAGCGTCAATCGGGGGCGGGGAGGGGGCTCTGGCCCTGAATCGCCAACCGGGCTAGATCACGGCGGATGAAGCGCGCCCTCGATCGCCTGCTGAAGTTCCGGCACCTGCGGATGGTGGAGGCGCTGGTGCGCTTCCAGAGCCTGACGCGGGCGGCGTCGCATCTGGGCCTGACCCAGCCCGCCCTGACCAAGGCCATCCGCGAGCTGGAGGAGCTGATCGGGGAGCCCCTGTTCGACCGCCATGCCCGGGGCGTGCGCCCCACCGAGGCGGGGCTGCGGCTGGAGGCCTTCGCCCGCCGGTCCCTGGTGGAGCTGTCGCGGCTGGAGGCCAGCCTCGACCAAGTGGACGCCGACGCGGTCACGCCGGTGACCATCGGTGCCCTGCCGGTGGCGGCGGTGGGGCTCCTGCCCGCCGTGCTGCAGCGGGTGCGCACGGACCAGCCGCACCTGCGCCTGCGGGTGGTGGAGGGTCGGACGGAGGACCTGCTGAGCAAGCTGGACGCCGGCGAGGTCGATCTGGTGGTGGGGCGGCTCTACGGCCCCGACGCGCCGGACGGCCTGAAGCGCGAGACCCTCTATGCCGAGCCGATCAGCATCATCGCCCGGGTCGGCCACCCCCTGCACCGCATCCGCCGCCCCACCGTCCGCGACCTGGCCGAACAGGACCTGGTGCTGCCGGAGTTCAGCCAGCGCATTGCCCACGACATTGCCCGCTACATGGAGAACATCGGCCTGTCCGCCACGCCGAACTCAATCCGCTCCACCTCCCGGGGCTTCATCCGCGAGATGGTGCTGGGGACGGACATGATCACCGTCATGCCGCGGATGGTCATGGGCGGCGACCTCCTGCGGGGGCAGGTCCGGGTGGTGCCCGTGGCCGCCCCGGCCATGCCGCGGCCCGCAGGCGTGATCACCAATCCCCGCCTGGGGGAGTCTCCGGCGGCCCGGGCGCTGGTGGGGGTGATCCGCGCCACCATAGCCGAACTGGCGGCCTCGGGGGACGTCGACATAACCAGATGACATGGTCCACGCCGAATTAGCGATGCACGGCGCGGGGCGCGGCCGGGCTAGTGTCGGGGGAAATGACGCGGGTATGAGGTCGGGACGCACATGAAGATCGTGATGGCAGGGCAGGGTGCCTTCGGGATCAAGCATCTGGAGGCGATCCAGAAGATCGACGGGGTGGAGGTCGCCGCCCTCGTCGGCGGCAGCGCAGAGACCACCAAGGCCGTGGCGGAGCGCTTCGGCATTCCCCACTGGACCCTCGACCTGGGCGAGGGCCTCGCCCAGCCGGGGGTGGAGGCGGCGATCCTGGCTACGCCCACCCAGATGCACGCGTCCCAGGCCATCCAGTGCCTGGAGGCCGGCAAGCACGTGCAGGTCGAGATCCCCATGGCCGACAACCTGGCCGACTCCCTGCGTCTCGACGCCGCGCAGAAGAAGTCCGGGCGGATCGCCATGGCCGGGCACACCCGCCGCTTCAATCCCAGCCATCAGTGGATCCACAAGAAGATCGTCGCCGGTGAGCTGAAGGTCCAGCAGATGGACGTGCAGACCTATTTCTTCCGCCGCACCAACATGAACGCGCTGGGCCAGCCCCGCAGCTGGACCGACCACCTGCTGTGGCACCATGCCTGCCACACGGTGGACCTGTTCCAGTACCAGACCGGCGAGACGGTCAGCGTCGCCCGCGGCGTGCAGGGCCCCCCGCATCCGGAGCTGGGCATCGCCATGGACATGTCCGTGCAGATGAAGGTGCCCGGCGGGGCGATCTGCACCCTGTCCCTGTCCTTCAACAATGACGGGCCGCTGGGGACCTTCTTCCGCTACATCTGCGACAACGGCACCTACATCGCCCGCTATGACGACCTGTTCGACGGCAAGGAGAACCAGATCGACGTGTCGAAGGTCGATGTCTCCATGAACGGGATCGAGCTGCAGGACCGGGAGTTCTTCGCCGCCATCCGCGAGGGGCGCGAGCCCAACGCCTCCGTCGCCCAGTGCCTGCCCGCCATGCAGACCCTGGACATGATCGAGCAGAGCCTGGTCTGAGACCGTCCATTCAGGGAGACCCGCCATGGGTATCTGTGTCCGCAACATCCCCCGCGCCGATGCCGCCGTGATCGACGCCCTGGCAGGCTTCGGCGTGGCCACGGTGCACGAGGCGCAAGCGCGCACGGGCCTCCTGGCCTCCCACCTGCGGCCGATCTGGCGCCCGGCGAAGATCGCGGGCTCCGCGGTCACCTGCGAGGTGGCGCCGGGGGACAACTGGATGATCCACGTGGCCGTCGAGCAGTGCCGCCCCGGCGACGTGCTGGTGGTGGCGCCGACGAGCCCCTGCGAGGACGGCTATTTCGGCGACCTGCTGGCCACCTCCCTGCAGGCCCACGGGGTCCGCGGCCTGATCATCGACGCCGGCGTGCGGGACGTGGCGGAGCTGACGGAGATGGGCTTTCCCGTCTGGTCGAAGGCCATCTTCGCGCAAGGGACGGTGAAGGAGACGGTGGGCAATGTGAACCTGCCCCTGGTCTGCGCCGGGGCCCTGATCCATCCCGGCGACGTGATCGTGGCCGATGACGACGGGGTCTGCGTCGTGCGCCGCCAGGACGCCGCCGCCGTGGCCGAGAAGGCCCGCAAGCGCGAGGCCAACGAGACCGACAAGCGCGCCCGTCTGGCGGCGGGGGAGCTGGGTCTCGACATCTACGACATGCGCGCGCGGCTGGCCGAAAAGGGCCTGCGCTGGGTCGACGAGGCCTGACGCCCATGCAGACCGCGATACCCTGCACGGTGATGCGCGGCGGCACCTCCAAGGGGCTGTATTTCCTGAGCCATGACCTGCCGACGGACGTGGCCACCCGGGATGCCGTGCTGCTGGCGGCCATGGGCTCCCCCGATCCCCGGCAGATCGACGGCATGGGCGGCGCCCACCCGCTGACCAGCAAGGTGGCGGTGGTGTCGCGCTCGACCCGGCCCGATGCCGACGTGGATTACCTGTTCCTGCAGGTGGTTCCGACGGAGCCGCAGGTGGACGCCGGGCAGAACTGCGGCAACATCCTCGCCGGCGTCGGCCCCTTCGCCCTCGAGCAGGGGCTGGTGGCGGCCCGCGACGGCGTGACCGACGTACGCATCCACATGGTCAATACCGGGGCCATCGCCGTGGCCTCCGTCCAGACCCCCGGCGGCGTGGTCGCCTATCACGGGGATGCGCGGATCGACGGGGTGCCGGGCACGGCCGCCCCCATCCCGACGGACTTCCTGGACGTGGCGGGGTCGAGCTGCGGGGCGCTGCTGCCCACCGGATCGGCCCGGGACGTGGTGGACGGCGTGGCCCTGACGGCCATCGACAACGGCATGCCGGTGGTGGTGATGCGCGCCGCCGACTTCGGCAAGACCGGCTACGAGACCCCGGAGGAGCTGGAGGCCGACCTCGAGCTCAAGGCCCGGGTGGAGGCCATCCGCCTGCAGATCGGCCCGCGCATGAACCTGGGGGACGTGACGAAAAAGACCGTGCCGAAGATGTGCCTGGTCGCCCCGCCCCGCGCCGGAGGGATCATCTGCACCCGCAACTTCATCCCCCACCGGGTGCATGAGGCCATCGGCGTGCTGGGCGCCGTCAGCGTGGCCACGGCCTGCGTGACGCCGGGCTCTGTGGCCGCCGAGGTCGCGGGCATCGCCGATGTGGAGGCGGTGAAGGACCTGGAGGTGGAGCATCCCACCGGCTTCTTCACCGTGGCCATGGACGTGACGCTGGAGGACGGTGCCATCCATGTGCGCCGCTCTGCCCTGCTGCGTACGGCGCGCAAGCTGATGGAGGGAAAAGTGTTCGTCCCCGCCCACCTGTGGAGCGGCCGATGAGCGCCTCGCGGATCGCCCTGATCGGCTTCGGCGAGGTGGGCCAGACCCTGGCCGAGGACCTCGTGGCGGCGGGCGTCGCAGGGCTTTCGGCCTTCGATGCGCTGTTCTCCGACCCGGACAGCCTGCCCTCCCGCGCCCTTGCAACCCATCCGGCGGTGCGGGCGGCTGCGAGCCACGCTGACGCCGTAGCCGGGGCCGATCTGGTGATCTGCGCCGTCACCGCCGCCCAGGACCTGGCCGCGGCCGAGGCGGTGGCGGAGGGGATCGCGCCGGGGGCCCTGTTCCTCGACCTGAACTCCGCCTCTCCGGCCATGAAGATCGAGGCGGCCCGGCGGGTCGACGGCGCGGGCGGGTGCTATGTGGAAGCCGCGGTGATGAGCCCCATCGGGCCGAAGCGCATCGCCTCGCCCATGCTGCTGGGCGGGCCGCACGGGGCGGCGTTCCTGGCCCTGGCCGCACCGCTCGGCTTCACCGGCGCCAGCCTCTATTCCGACGTGGTCGGCAAGGCGTCCGCGGCCAAGATGTGCCGCAGCGTGATCATCAAGGGGCTGGAGGCCCTGCTGACCGAGTCCCTGCTGGCCGCGCGTCACTATGACGTGCTGGAAACGGTGGTGGAGAGCCTTGGCGACCTCCTGCCCCTGCCGGATTGGGAGGGGCGGGCCCGCTACATGATCTCCCGCTCCGTCGAGCACGGGGTGCGCCGGGCGGAGGAGATGCGCGAAAGCGCCGCCACGGTGGCGGAGGCGGGGGTGGACCCGCTGATGACCCGGATGACCGTCCTGCGCCAGGAGGACGCCGCCCGCCACCGGGCGGCCCTGATTCATGCGGGCCTCGCGCCCCTGCTCGACGCCATGCTTTCGGAGGCCCCATGATCATCGACTGCCACGGACACTACACCACCGCGCCCAAGGCCCATGACGACTGGCGCGCCGCCCAGACCGCGGCCTTCAAGGCGGGCGGCGACGTGGACCCGGCCTATCCGGCCATCTCCGACGACGAGATCCGCGAGAGCCTGGAGGCCAACCAGCTGCGCCTGCTGCGGGAGCGGGGGGCGGACATGACCATCTTCTCCCCCCGGGCCTCGACCATGGCCCACCATGTGGGGAACGAGGCGGTCAGCCAGGCCTGGACCCGGCGCTGCAACGACCTGATCAAGCGGGTGGTGGACCTCTATCCGGAGATCTTCATCGGCGTCTGCCAGCTGCCGCAATCGCCCGGCGTGTCCGTCGCCCACTCCATCGTCGAGCTGGAGCGCTGCGTGACCGAGCTGGGCTTTGTCGGCTGCAACCTGAACCCGGACCCCTCCGGCGGCCACTGGACCGCACCGCCCCTGACCGACCGGGCCTGGTACCCGTTCTTCGAGAAGATGGTGGAGCTGGACGTGCCGGCCATGATCCACGTGTCCGGCAGCTGCAACGCCAATTTCCACGCCACCGGCGCCCACTACATCAATGCCGACACCACCGCCTTCATGCAGTTCCTGGAGGGGGACCTGTTCCGGGACTTCCCGACGCTGCGCTTCATCATCCCCCACGGGGGCGGGGCCGTGCCCTATCACTGGGGACGCTACCGGGGTCTGGCGGACATGCTGAAGAAGCCGCCCCTGCGCGAGCATGTGATGCGCAACGTCTATTTTGACACCTGCGTCTATCACCAGCCGGGGATCGACCTGCTGTTCAAGGTGATCGACCTGGACAACATCCTGTTCGGCTCGGAAATGGTGGGGGCGGTGCGCGGCATCGATCCGGAGACGGGGAACTATTTCGACGACACCAAGCGCTATATCGACGCCCTGCCCATCTCCGACGCGGACAAGCAGAAGGTGTTCTCCGGCAATGCCCGGCGGGTCTATCCGCGGCTGGATGCGAGTCTGAGGGCGCGGGGGCTTTGATGGCCGACTTCGTCATGGATTTCGGCTGGCGGGTCTGGCACCCGTCGCCCTCGAAGCCGGTCTTCACCCCGCCCCCCGGCGCGGTGGACGCCCACTGCCACGTGTTCGGGCCCGGCGACGTGTTCCCCTATGCGCCCGGTCGGAAATACACCCCCTGCGATGCGTCGAAGGACCAGCTGTGGGCGCTGCGGCGCCATCTGGGCTTCAGCCGTTCTGTGATCGTGCAGGCCACCTGCCACGGGGCGGACAACCGGGCCCTGGTGGACGCCATCGCCCATTCCGGCGGCACCGCCCGGGGCGTGGCCACGGTGAAGCGCGATGTGACCGACGGGGAACTGGCCCGCCTGCATGCCGCGGGCGTGCGCGGCGTGCGCTTCAACTTCGTCAAGCGGCTGGTGGACGCCCTGCCGCATGACGAACTGCAGGAGATCGCCGCCCGTATCGCCCCCCTGGGCTGGCACATCGTCATCTATTTCGTGGCGGAGGAGCTGGCGGAGCTGTCGGACTTCTTCCTGTCCCTGCCCGCACCCCTGGTGGTGGACCACATGGGCACCCCGGACGTGAGCCAGCCCGCCGACGGGCCGGAGTTCGACCGTTTCGTCGCCTTCATGGCCGCGCGGGACGACATCTGGTGCAAGGTGACGTGTCCGGAGCGCCTGTCGAAGGAGGGGCCGCCCCACTATGCCGACGTCATCCCCTTCGGCCGCCGCATCGTCGAGGCCTTCCCCGACCGGGTGCTTTGGGGGACCGACTGGCCGCATCCCAACATGAAGACCCACACCCCCGATGAAGGCCAGCTTGTGGACTTCATCCCGCAGATCGCGCCGACGGCGGAGCTGCAGAGGAAGCTGCTGGTGGACAATCCCATGCGGCTCTACTGGCCGGAGGAGACGGGGGCATGACCGAGAGGCCCTGGGACGACATTCCCGGCACCATCCTGTTCGACGCCCGCCAGTCCCGGGCAGGCTTCCACCTGAACCAGTTCTGCATGTCCCTGATGAAGGCGGACAACCGCACGGCCTTCAAGGCGGACGAGCGGGCCTATCTCGACCGCTGGCCCATGACCGAGGCGCAGAAGAACGCCGTTCTCGACCGGGACTGGAACGGCATGCTGGCGCTGGGCGGCAACATCTATTTCACCTCCAAGATCGCGGCGACGGACGGCCTGTCCTTCCAGCAGATCGCGGCCATCATGTCCGGCGTCACCCAGCCGGAATATGCCGCCATGATGCTGGCGGGCGGGCGTTCCATCGTCGGCAACCGCAGCCGGAAGGAGCAGGCCCGTGGCTAGGATCACTGCCGGCGTGGCGACGAGCCACGTCCCCGCCATCGGCGCGGCCCTCGACAACGGCAAGGCCGGTGACGCCTACTGGGCCCCCCTGTTCGCCGGTTACGAGGCGTCCAAGGCCTGGATCGCCGCGGAAAAGCCCGATGTGATCCTCCTGGTCTACAATGACCATGCCTCGGCCTTCTCGCTGGAGCTGATCCCGACCTTCGCCATCGGCTGTGCGGAGCGTTTCCAGCCCGCGGACGAGGGCTGGGGCCCTCGCCCCGTGCCGGTGGTGGAGGGGCATCCGGAACTGGCCTGGCATCTGGCGGAAAGCCTGATCCTGGACGAGTTCGACATGACCATCGTCAACCGGATGGACGTGGATCACGGCCTGACCGTGCCGCTCTCCCTCATGTTCGGCCAGCCGGACGCCTGGCCCTGCAAGGTGATCCCGCTGGCGGTGAACGTGGTCCAGTATCCGCCGCCCACCGGCAACCGCTGCCTGAAGCTGGGCCAGGCGATCCGCCGGGCGGTGGAGAGCTTTCCGGAAGACCTGAAGGTGGTCGTGTTCGGCACCGGCGGCATGAGCCATCAGCTGCAGGGCCCCCGGGCCGGGCTGATCAATGCCGAGTTCGACAATGCCTTCCTCGACCGGCTGGTGGCCGATCCGGAGGGGCAGGCCGCGGTCCCGCACCTGGACTATGTGCGGGAGGCGGGGTCGGAGGGGATCGAGCTGGTCATGTGGCTGGTCATGCGCGGGGCCCTTGACCGGGAGGTGCGGGTCGCGCACCGTTTCTACCACGTGCCCGCCTCCAACACGGCGGTGGGCCACCTGATCCTGGAGAACCCCTCCGCCTGACCGGTCAGGCGGGGACGGTCGCCCGCGCCGTCTCGTTCTCGATCACCAGAAGCCCCGCGGCGGTGTTGGAGATGGGGATGTGATAGTGGGTGTGGACCCGCCTGCGCCGCCCGGTCATGGCCCCGGACATGGCGATCCACATCAGCACCTCGACCCCCTGGGAGCCTGACAGCTCCACCAGCTCCCGGGTGGAATAGCCGGTCAGGGCCTCCGGGTCGCTGACCAGCTTGTCGAGGCACAACTGGTCGAAGCTCTTGTTGATGAAGCCCGCCCGCGCCCCGTCCAGCTGGTGCGACAGGCCCCCAGTGGCGATCACGGCCACCCGCTGGTCCACCGGCCAGGCCTCGATCGCCCGGCCGAGGGCCTGGCCCAGCCGGAAGCAGCGCCGGGCCGAGGGCAGGGGATGCTGCACCGTGTTGATGCAGACCGGCACGGCGGGCGGCGGGGCGCGGCCGGGCCAGAGCAGCTCCATCGGCACGCCGAAGGCATGGTCCACCAGCATCTCCTGGCAGGTGGTCAGGTCGAACTCCTCCCCCACCAGGTGCTCGATCAGGTGCCAGGACAGGTCCGGTGCCCCGGCGAAGGGGGCGTGCACCGGCAGGCCCCAGCCCTCGTCGGCATTGGCGTAGCTGGGTGCTGCGCCGATGGCGAAGGTGGGCATCTTGTCCAGGAAGAAGTTCAGGCCGTGGTCGTTGTAGAGCACCACCACCACGTCGGGCTTCATCCGGTCCAGCCAGTCATGGGCGGGTCCGAAGCCGTCGAAGAACGGCTTCCAGTAGGGCTCGTCCTGCCGGTGGTCGGCAATGGCCCGGCCGATGGCGGGAACGTGGGAGACGGCGATGCCGCCGATCAGGGTCGCCATGGGATCAGTCCTCCGTCGCTGCGGCCAGCAGCCGGGCCTTGAAGGCCTCGACGGTCAGGCCGGTCTGCTGGGCACCCACATCCTGCACGTTCAGTCCGAGCAGGCCCGCGAGCTTGGCCAGGTAGTAGATGTTCCCCCCCGCCGCGATCAGCTGCAGGACATTGCGGCTCGTCACCGCGGCGCGCTGGTCGGGGGTGAGGCCGTAGCGGTCCATGTAGCCCGCCTCGTCGGCGCGGAAGGCGTCGCGGTTGGCGGCGTCGTTGAACGAGAAGCACATCCGGTTGAGGGCGTAGCCGCGCTGGGCGCAGGCACCGTCGAACACCGTGGTTCCGGGAATGTCTGCAGTCATGGTCGCCTCCCTTCGGCAGCGGTCAGTTTGTCAGCGGCAGTCCCACATAGTTCTCCGCCAGCATCGCCTGGGCGGCGCGGGAACCGCGGATATAGGCAAGCTCCGCCGCCTGCATCCGGCGGTCGAAGCCGCTGGTCTGGGGGAAGCGGTGGGTGAGGCCGGTGAACCACCAGCTGAACCGCTCCGCCTTCCACACCCGGGCCAGCGCCCGGGCGGAATAGGCGTCGATCCCCGCGGTGCTGCGCTCCGCATAGTGTTCGGCCAGGGCCTCGCCCAGCATGACCACGTCGGAGGCGGCGAGGTTCAGCCCCTTGGCCCCCGTGGGCGGCACGATGTGGGCGGCATCGCCGGCCAGGAACAGGCGGCCCCAGCGCATGGGCTCGGCCACGAAGCTGCGCAGGGGGGCGATGCTCTTCTCGAAGGAGGGGCCGCGGATCACCCTGGCCCCGGCTCCGGCGCCCAGGCGCAGGCACAGTTCATCCCAGAACCGGTCGTCGGACCAGTCCTCCACCCGGTCGTCGAGGGCGCACTGGACGTAATAGCGGCTGCGGGTGGGGGAGCGCATGCTGGCCAGGGCAAAGCCCCGTTCGTGGCTGGCATAGATCAGCTCGTGGTCGCAGGGGGGCACCTCGGCCAGGATGCCCAGCCAGCCGAAGGGATAGACCTTCTCGAAGGTCTGCAGCACCCGGTCGGGGATGCTGGCCCGGCTGATCCCGTGATAGCCGTCGCAGCCCGCCACGAAGTCGCAGTCCACCCGTTCTGCCCGGCCGTCCCGGAGGAAGGTCACGCGCGGATGGTCGGTGTCGAGGTCGTGCAGGGCCACTTCGGCGCACTCATGGCGGAGATCGAGGCCCCGGGCGTCGGCGGCGGCGGTCAGGTCGGCCATCACCTCCGACTGGCCATAGACCACCACGGTCGCGCCCCCCGTCAGGTCGGCGAAGTCGATGCGGAAGCTGTCATCGTCGCAGCTGATATTGGTTCCGGTATGGACCAGCCCCTCCCGCCGCAGCCGGGCGTCGAGGCCGAGCCGCGCCAGCAGGTCCACCGTCACCTGCTCCAGCACCCCGGCCCGCACGCGTCCGGCGACATGTTCCCGCGACCGCTGCTCGATCACCACGCTGTCGATGCCGGACCGGTGCAGCAGATGGGCGAGCAGAAGGCCCGCGGGGCCTGCGCCGATGATGGCGACCTGGGTACGCAAGATTTCGGATCTCCACAGGATGCGGGACGGGGCCGCGGACCCTGCCAGCATGCCCGGCGGCGGCGGCAAGGCGATGGCACGGACGGCCGAAGACTTGGACTTTCCGGCCCGATGTGGAAGATGGCGGTTCCGTTTCCGACCCGGAGGGTCCCATGTCCGCCCCCGACATCGCCCAGTTTGCCCTCTATGGCGAAAGTCCGCAGGAGAGCGACCCGCGCTTCATCCATCTGGAGGCGCTGGAGGCCCGCAGCCGTCCCAGCAACTGGACCATCCGCCCGCATCTGCACCGGGACCTGCACCAGATCTTCCTTGTGGTGGCGGGGGCCGGGGACATTTCCCTGGATGCGGAGCGGCACAGCCTGAGCGCCCCGCTGATGGTGCTGGCGCCAGCAGGGGTGGTGCACGCCTTCACCTGGCCGCCGGGGTCGGATGGCTATGTCCTGACCCTGGGAGACGATGTGTTCCGCGCCGCGACGGCGGAGCACCCGGAGCTGGCGGCCCTGTTCGACCGTGCCGCCTGGCTGGAAATTCCGGACCCGGCCGAGGCCCGGCGAATGGGGGAGGACCTCGCCCGCTTCATGCGGGAGGCGGTGTGGCGGGGCCCCTCCTGCGATGCGGCCCTGCAGGGCCACCTGCTGCTGGCGCTCGTCGGCGTCCGGAGGATGCTGGACGCGGCGGGACGGCAGGGGCAGGTGGGGCTGGACGGCGCCGCGCGGCTGGTGGCGGCCTTTCGCGGGCTGATCGAGCAGCGGTTCCGCTCGCCCGCGACCATCGGCGACTATGCGGCGGCGCTGAACGTGACGGAAAAGTCCCTGCGCAATGCCTGCCGCCGGGTGCTGGGCCAGTCCCCCCTGCAGCAGTTGCGGCGCCGCCGGGCGCTGGAGGCCCAGCGCCTCCTGACCTATTCCTCCATGACCGTGTCGGAGGTGGGCTATGCCCTGGGCTTCGACGACCCGGCCTATTTCTCCCGAGCCTTCCGCGCCGATGTGGGGCAGTCCCCGGCGGACTTCCGGCGGATGCGGGGGCGGATCCGCGCTTCCCGGCCCTGAAACGCGTCCAACATTACAAAATGTACGAATTGGTTAGTTTTGTGCTGCGGAGCGGTCTGGAGCATGCCATGCTCCGGCATCGGCCCGGGCGGCGCTCAGATCGCCACGGCCTTGCACCAGGAAGGGGAGGGCTCCGGATGAGCCGTTTGATCGCCATGTTCGCCGGGGTCTGCGCCCTGTCCGTCGCCGCCGCTGCACCGGCTTCCGCCGCCCCCAGCCTCGGGCAGGTCCTGGCCGACCGGGCCGCAGTGGGGCCTGCCGTGGCCGAGGTGGGGTCGGACACCCTGTCGCAGCACAGCGTGGCCTTCCCCGGCGGGGTGACCAGCCTTCCCGACCTGACCTACGCCACCCTGAACGGCTATCGCCCCCTGAAGCTGGACCTGTTCCTGCCCCCGGCGAGCTTTGCGCAGAAGGGCCCGCGGTCGTTCGTGGTGTTCGTGCACGGGGGCGGCTGGTCCGGCGGCGGGCCGCGGCGCTCCAGCGCCTATTCCGACTGGCCGGCGGTGCTGGCGAGCCTGGCGGAGCGGGGCTATGTGGTGGCCACGGTCAGCTATCGCTTCTCCGGCGAGGCCCCGTTCCCCGCCGCCATCAAGGACGTGAAGGCCTCCATCCGCTATCTGCGGGCCAATGCGGCGCTCTACCACATCGACGTGAAGCGGGGTGCCATCTGGGGCGCCTCGGCGGGGGGGCACCTGGCGGGGCTTGCCGCCGTCAGCTGCGGGGCGGCCGGTCTGTCACCGGACCCGCGGGTGGTTCCCAAGGTTACAGGCGTTGAGCTGGCCGCCTCCCAGGCGGAGGGAGCCGACGCCCAGTCGGACTGCGTGCAGGCCGCCGTGACCTGGTTCGGCATCTTCGACTTCTCCACCATGCCCAGCCGGGCCAACGACCCGGCCCGCTCCGCCGAGGCGGTGTTCCTGGGCTGCGCCACCAATGTCTGCACGTCGGCCCAGACGGGACCGGCCTCGCCGGTGACCTATGTCAGCGCCAAGGCCCCGCCCATGCTGGTGATGCACGGGGCGGAGGACAAGCTCGTCCCCCATGCCCAGTCGGAGCAGTTCGTGAAGGCGCTGACCGCGGCCGGGGCGAAGGCGGAGTTGGTGATCCTGCCGGGCGTGGGCCACAGCTGGCTGGGGGCCACGCCGGAGGCGACGATCCACGCCAGCAAGGAGGCCCTGCAGCGGTCCATCGACTTCATCGACGCACAGATCGGCGACCGGGCCCCTTAAGGCTGGACGAAGCGCAGGATCATCTCGGTGACGCTTTCCCGCCGCGCGGCAGTAGCGGCGGGGGCGGCCATGTCGATCTTGAAGATCGTCGAGAAGGTGTAGCGGTTGCCCACGTTGAAGAAGCACAGGGCGCTGATGGACATGTGCAGGTCCAGCGGGTCCACATTGGCCCGGATCACGCCTTCCTTCACGCCCCGGGCGCAGATCTCCCGCAGGGAGTTGATGGCGGGATTGTTCATCTCGGCAATGTCGGGCAGCTGGGCGATGTGCTCCCCGTGATGGATGTTCTCCACCATGACGAGGCGGCTGAAATCCACATGGGCAAGCTGGTAGTCGAAGGTGAAGCGCACCAGATGGGCCAGCGCCTCCAGCGGCGGTCGGCTTTCCAGGTCGAGGGCCGATTCGATGGTCCGCATGCGCCGGTAGCAGTCCTGCAGCACCGTGCGGTAGAGGGCCTCCTTGCTCTCGAAATAGTAGTAGATCATCCGCTTGGAGGTGTGGGTCAGCTCCGCGATCTCGTCGATCCGGGCGCCGCTCAGGCCCTTTTCCGAGAACTCCCGGGTGGCGACTTCGATGATGTTGGCGCGGGTGCGTTCGGGATCGTTCTTGCGGCCCTTGGCTCGCCCGTCGGAAGCGGGCTCGCTGATCGTGCGGGTCGTCTGCGCACCCCTGAAGCTGTCTGAACCCGCCACCTTGTTCCCGTCCCCGGACTGCTCGTTCCGTCGGCTATGAGACAACGGAAGGATTTGCGCAACTGCTTATGTTTCCTGCGGCTCCGGTCCGCGAGGGGGTTTGTCGCCGATTTGCTCTGGAAATGGACGAACTAGTGAGTGTAACATTCCCGGGCCGTGGCGAGCCTGCCCCTTCGAAGGCGCGTCTGGCGGACGCCATGGCACCCGAAGGATCAGGACTCAGGGCAGACGACGCGTGCAGACCATCAGGACAGGGTTGATCGGCTCAGGCATCGGCGGCTCGAAAAGCCCCGCCCTGCACATGGCCGAGGCCAAGGCGCTGGGCTTTCGCCTGACCTATGAGCGATTCGACGCCGCGGCCGGAGACTTCGATCCCGACCAGCTCGACGCTCTCCTGACCCGGCTGCAGGCGGACGGCTTTGCCGGGGTCAATGTCACCCATCCGTTCAAGCAGCGGATCATGGACCATCTCGACACCCTGTCCCCGGACGCCCGGGCGCTGGGGGCGGTGAACACCATCGTGTTCCGGGACGGCCGGAGGGTGGGCTACAACACCGACTGGATCGGCTGGAAGCGCGGCTTCGAGCGCGCCCTGCCCGACGCGCGCCTGGGCCGGGTGGTGCAGCTGGGGGCCGGCGGGGCGGGGTCCGCCGTGGCCTATGCCGCCCTGACCCTCGGGGTCGGGCACCTTGTGCTGCACGACGTGGATGCCGGACGCGCGGCGGGGCTCTGCGAAAACCTGCGAGGCCTGTTCGGTGCGGCGCGGGTCGAGGTCGCGGAAAGCCTGCCACCGGCCATCGCGGCCGCGGACGGGCTGATCAACGCCACGCCCATCGGCATGCAGCAGTACCCGGGAACCCCGGTGGATGTCTCGCTCCTGCGCCCGGAGCTGTGGGTGGCGGAGATCGTCTATGTGCCGCCGGAAACCGAGCTTCTGAAGCAGGCCCGCCGGATCGGCTGCCCGACCGTGGACGGGGTGGGCATGGTGGTCTTCCAGGCCGCCGTGGCCTTCGAACTGTTCACCGGCCGCGTACCGGACCCGGAGCGGATGCTGCGGGCCTTCCACGGGACCAGCCTCGCCGGTGCCTGATCTCCGGCCATGACGGGAGGGGCCGATGGCCGGGCCCCTTGACATGTACCAACTGGTTCGTTCATGTTGTGACTCATAACTATCGGAGTCGGGAATTGGCTGGGACGGGTCCCTGAGGGGACCGCGCCCGGCCACCACACCCGACCCACGGAGGACGCAGGGTTTCAGGATTTTCATCCGGTACGGGACGGGCGGTGGACGCCTCTTCCGGCCGTTCCGCAACAGTGCCGCTCCGCGACCATGCCGGGGCGGTCCGTCACGAACACACGCCGCTCAGGCGGGCAGGGGGAAGACAGATGGCGATGGGATACAAGATCAACCGGGCTTCGGCCCTGACACGCGGGCTGCTGGCCGGCACCGCCCTGGTCGCGGCCTCCGGGCTGATGGCCTCCGCCGCCCAGGCGGCCGCGGAAGCGGACAACACGGTCCAGGCCGTGGTGGTCACCGGCTCCCTGATCTCCAGCAAGAACTACGTGGCGGCGAGCCCGATCGTCACCACCTCCATCGAGGCGATCCAGCAGAGCGGCGCGGTGAATGTCGAGGACGTGCTGAACCAGGCACCCCAGTTCACCCCCTCGGGCACGGCGGCCAACGGCGGCCAGGGCACCGGCGGCCACGCCACGGTGAACCTGCACGGCCTGGGCTCCAACCGGAACCTCGTCCTGCTGGACGGCCGTCGCCTGCCCCCGGCCGACATTGCCGGTGACATCGACATCAACCTGATCCCGGAATCGATCCTGTCCGGCGTGGACGTGATCACCGGCGGGGCCTCGGCGGTCTATGGCTCCGACGCCATGTCCGGCGTGGTCAACTTCATCACGGTGAAGAAGTTCGAAGGCGTTCGCGCCGACGTGCAGTACGGCAATTCCACCAAGGGCGACTATGCCCAGTTCACCTCCAACGTGGCCTTCGGCACCTCCTTCGCCGACGGACGGGGCAACCTGATCGCCTCGGTGGGCTACACCAAGGACGACGGACTGGCCGGTTCCGCCCGGTCGTTCTTCAACCTGGTGACGCCGTCCTCCTATATCGGCCAGGGGACCTTCGTGCCCTCCGCCACCAACCTGCCGACCCAGGCGGCGGTCTCCAGCCTGTTCACCGGCTATGGCGTCACCTCCACCGTGTCGCGGACCCTGAACCTCGGCTTCAACAACGACGGCACCCTGTTCACCCAGACCGGGGCGCTGAACTACAAGGGCCCGACCAGCGGCGGCTATGCCATCATCGGCGGCAACGTCCGCATGCCCGTCGGACCGCAGACCATCATCGAGAACCCCCTCGACCGGACCTCGCTCTATTCCAAGTTCGACTATGAGCTGACGCCGCACATCACCGCCTATGGCCAGGTGCTCTATGTGGACTCCACCGTCACCACCAGCAGCGGCAAGAGCCTGACCCAGCTGCAGAGCCTGACCACCATTCCGGTGACCAACCCGTTCATTCCGGCGGACCTGGCCACCCTCTTGGCCTCGCGCCCGAACCCGACGGCCCCCTTCCTCTGGAACGGCCGCTATGTGGGCCTGCCCAACAAGTCCTGGGACGAGAACTATGTCACCAGCCAGTTCCTCGGCGGGCTGAAGGGCGATGTGGGCTACCGCGACTGGACCTGGGACATCTATGCCGACTACGACAAGACCGACCACAACCAGACCAACCACAATGCCGTGCTGAAGAGCCAGGTCCAGAACCTGCTGAACGCGGCGGACGGCGGCAAGTCCCTGTGCGCCGGCGGGTTTGATCCCTTCGGTCTGGCCAACAGCTCGAACATCTCCGCGGCCTGCCAGAGCTACATGACCACCACCGCCCATTCGACGGAGGCGCTGAGCCAGGCGGACGTGCAGGCGGTGACCCAGGGCACCCTGTTCACGGTTCCGGCCGGTAATGTGGTGCTGGCCGTGCTGGCCGACTATCGCCGCAACACCTACACCTACTCCCCCGACAGCCAGCTGGCCGCCGGCAACATCGAGGCCGTGGTCCAGTCCAGCCCGTCCCACGGCGTCATCTCGGTGAAGGAATACGCCGCCCAGGTGGACGTGCCCCTCTTGAAGGACCTGCCCTTCGTCAAGAAGCTGAACCTCGGCGCGGCGTTCCGGACCTCGGACTACTCGTCCACGGGCTCGGTGAACTCCTACGAGGGCGACCTGAAGTGGTTCGTCAATGACGACGTCCTGATCCGCGCCGGCTACCAGCGCGCCGTCCGGGCCCCGAACATCGCCGAACTGTTCTCGGCGGTGACCGGCTCCCAGGTAGCGATCGGCACGCCGCCGGCCTCCATCGGCGATCCCTGCGACGTCCGCTCCACCGCCCGCACGGGCGCGTCGGGCGCCAGCGTCCGGGCGCTCTGCATCGCACAGGGCATTCCCTCGGTGGTGGTGGACACCTACCAGTTCCCGACCACGGCGGTGGGCGGCATCTCCTCCGGCAACAAGAACCTGACGCCGGAAGTGGCCGACACCTTCAACTACGGCGTGGTGTGGACCCCGCACTTCGCCCATCCGCTGCTGTCGCGGATGTCGGTGTCCGTCGACTACTGGAACATCCAGATCCAGAAGGCGATCTCGGTCATCCCGGGCATCACCGCGCTGAGCAAGTGCTACAACCTCGACGGTTCCAACCCGACCTACTCCGCCAGCAACCCGTTCTGCGCCCTGATCCAGCGTGACAGCAACGGCCAGCTGACCCAGATCCTGACGCCCTATCTGAACCTGGGCGGCCTGCGGACGGACGGTGTGGACATCCAGGCCAACTGGCGGGCGGCGCTCACGGACATGGGCGTGGCGGTTCCCGGCGACGTGTCGGTGACCACCTCGCTGAGCTACACGGCCTCGTTCAAGGTCCAGACCTTGCCCGGCACGCCATTCGCCGAATATGTGGGCACCAACACCATCGTCGGGGCCACCCCCGCCGGTCCGCACCCGGACTGGAAGGCGCTGACCACCTTCGGCTACCACCTCGGCGCCGTCGATATGGGTGTCCGCTGGCGGTACCTGGACGGGATGAAGGACGTGTCGGTGATCACCTCGCCGACCCATCCCAGCGTGGGCACGCCCACCTACCAGCTGATCGACCTGTTCGGCACCTACAAGATCAACAGCAAGTGGCAGGTCCGTGCGGGCGTGACCAACCTGTTCGATCATGACCTGCCGGTGGTCTCCAGCTCGCAGACCAGCACCGATCCGGCGACCTTCGACGCCGTGGGCCGGTCCTACTATGTGGGCCTGAAGGCGGCGTTCTGATCGACAACCGGACCGGAGGCGGCGACACTGTCACCGCCTCCGGCACCTGTTCGGACACCAGACACCGGACACCGGGCACCGGCAACGGGGCGCGATCGCGGGAAGGGACGGACCCATGACTGACGACACCTTCCTTCCGCGGCGGGCCCTGATGGCCGGCGGGCTTTCCGGCCTCGCGGGCGCGGCCCTCGCCGGCGGCGCGGCGGCGGCGGCCGAAGGGGCAGACGCCCTGGAGGACATCCGCTTCGTCCATGTCTATACCGCCACCGTCCTGGTGGGGCCCATGCAGGTGCTGGGCCCGCACCATGGCGGCGTGCAGCGGCTGATCCCGATCCTGGGCGGCCGCTTCCACGGTCCGCGGATCTCCGGCGAGGTGCTGGCCGGCGGGGCCGACTGGAACCTTGCGCGCAACGACGGGGCGACCTCGGTGGAGGCCAGCTACTTCATGCGGACCGATGACGGGGTCACCTTCCGGATCGTCAATGACGGCGTCAATCCGGCCACCCCGATCCCCGGGCGGCCGCGCTTCACCCATCCGGTCTTCGATGTTCCCGCAGGTCCCCACGACTGGCTGAACAAGGGGATGTTCGTCGGCACCCTGCGCCCGGGAGTGGGGCAGGTGGTGATCGGCGTCTACCAGCTCGTCTGATGGCGCAGGCCCACACGGTCCGCGGCGGACGGCCGACCCGGGCGCGCTTCGGGGTCCTGGCCCTGATCGCCACGGGCACCATGATCAACTATCTGGACCGCACGGTGCTGGGCATTGCCGCGCCGCAGCTGACCAGGGACCTCGCCCTCAACGCCACGGTGATGGGCTTCGTCTTCTCCGCCTTTTCCTGGACCTATGTGCTGGCCCAGCTGCCGGGCGGCCTGTTCCTCGACCGGTTCGGGACGCGGCTGACCTATTTCCTGTCCGTGGCCTTCTGGTCCCTGTTCACCCTGGCCCAGGCCTTCGCCACGGGGTTTGCCAGCCTGCTGGCCTTCCGTTTTGGCCTGGGCGTGTCCGAGGCGCCGTGCTTTCCCACCAACAGCCGCATCGTCGGCACTTGGTTCCCGAGGAACGAGCGGGCGCGGGCCACGGGGGTCTATACGGTGGGTGAATATGTGGGCCTGGCTCTCTTCAGCCCGGTGCTGTTCTGGCTGATGGCGAGGTTCAGCTGGCATGCCCTGTTCATTGCGGTGGGCGCGGCGGGGTTGCTGTTCTCCATCGTGTGGCTGGTCGCCTTCCGGGAGCCGGAGGAGAGCCGCTGGGCCAATGCCGCGGAGCTGGACCTGATCGCCGCCGGGGGCGGGCTGGCCGATGCCTCGAAGGGCGGGAGCGGCTTCAGCTGGTCCGGCGCGCGGGTGCTGCTGGCGTCCCGGCAGATGTGGGGCGCGGCGGTGGGCCAGTTCGCGGGCAATTCCACCCTCGTCTTCTTCCTGACCTGGTTCCCCACCTATCTGGCGACGGAGCGGCACATGGGCTGGGTCAAGGTCGGCATCTTCGCCGTGCTGCCCTTCATCGCCGGGGGACTGGGGGTGCTGTTCGGCGGGTTCGCCTCCGACCGGCTGCTGCAGGCGGGCCGGTCGGCGAGCCTTGCGCGCAAGGGGCCGATCATCCTGGGCCTGGCCCTGGCCTCCAGCATCGTGCTGGCCAACTACGTGCCGTCGGACGCCGCGGTGATCGCCATCCTGTCCCTCGCCTTCTTCGGGCAGGGCATGGTGGGCCTGGGCTGGACCCTGATCTCCGACATCGCCCCCAAGCCGCTGATGGGGCTGGCGGGAGGCATGTTCAACTTCGTCGCGGGCCTGGCCGGCATCGTGACGCCCATCGCCATCGGTGCCATCGTGCAGGCGACCCACTCCTTCACCGGCGGGCTGGTGTTCATCGCCGCCATCGCCGCGGCGGGAGTGGTGTCCTATGTCTTCGTCATGGGGGAGGTCCGGCGGATCCCCCTGCCGACGGACCCGTCCGCCTGACCGGCGACGGCGCAACACTTCAACCGGCGGCCGCGGGCTGCCCTGCGGGGACGAGATCATGGCGGGATTTGCGGAGCGGAACCGCTCGACCCTGACGGTGCTGATCTGCTTCCTGGTGGCGGTGTTCGAGGGCATCGACCTGCAGGCCGCCGGCGTCGCCGCGCCGCACCTGCTGCCCCTGTTCCATCTCAGCCCGGTGCAGGCGGGGCAGTTCTTCAGCGCCAGCACGCTGGGCCTGCTGATCGGGGCCCCGGTCAGCGGCTGGCTGGCGGACCGGGTGGGGCGCAAGCTCATGCTGGTCGTATCTCTCGTCCTGTTCGGCGTCTTCGCGCTGGCCACGGCCTTTGCCGATGATTTCACCAGCCTCTCGGCCCTGCGCCTGGGTACAGGCGTCGGCCTGGGCGGGGCCCTGCCCAACATGATCGCGCTGGCCACGGAGAACAGCCGGCCGGAGCGGCGGGGCCTGGCCGTGGGGCTGATGTATTGCGGCATGCCCCTGGGCGGAGCGCTGGCGAGCCTGGTGACGGTGCTCGGTACCAGCGACTGGCGCACGGTCTTCTATCTCGGCGGCGCCGCGCCCCTGCTGGTGGCCCCGCTGGTGATGCTGGCCCTGAGGGAGTCCCGACAGCCCGAGGCGGAGGCGGCGGACGCGCCCCGCCGTCCCGGCGTGCTGCGGGCCCTGTTCCTCGACGGGCGGGGCGTGAACACGCTGCTGCTGTGGACCGCCTTCGGCTTCACCCTGCTGGTGCTCTATCTGCTGCTGAACTGGCTGCCGTCCCTGCTGGTCAGCCGGGGCCTCAGCCGGGCCGTGGCGTCGGAGGTGCAGATCGCCTTCAATCTCGGCGGCGTGGTCGGCAGCGTGCTGGTGGGCTGGCTGATCGACGGCCGCCACCGGCTGGCGGTGACCGTGGCGAGCTTCGCCCTTACCATCGGCTTCCTGTTCGCCCTGGCCGCCATGCCCGCCGCGCCCGTGGTGGCGATCCTGGTGGGCGGGCTGGTGGGGGTCGGCATCATGAGCAACCAGGCGGTGCTCTATGCCATCGCGCCGCTCTGCTATCCCATGAACGTGCGGGGGGCCGGGGTCGGCGCCGCCGTGGCGGTGGGGCGGCTGGGCTCCCTCATCGGGCCGCTGGTGGCGGGGCAGCTGGTGGGGGCGGGGCACGACGCCGCCGACGTGTTGTTCAAGATGCTGCCCATTGTCGGCGTGGGCGCGGTGGGGGCGCTGATCCTGTCCCTGACCCGCAAGCCGGACTTCACCGCCGCCGGTTGAGCGACCGGCTCAGTCCCGGGGCGTGGTCCGCGGCGGCGGGGCGCCCGGATCGGCGGGGGGGTGCGCCGCCTGCCAGTCCATGCGCCTGAGGTCCATACGCCGCACCGCCGTCTCGTTGCCGATCTCCAGATAGACCGGACGGGCCGGCGTCCAGGCGGGCCAGGGCATCTCCGCCGTGGACGGATTGCCCGTGTCCGCAAAGGCGATCAGGGCCTTGACCATGCGGTCGGTCAGGGCCCGGTCCGCCGTCCCCCAGGCCCGCGCCGGGCGCAGGTCGTTGTAGTGGTCCAGGGTGTCGAGCCAGTAGGGCACGTCGGCGGTGTGATAGGCCCCGACCGTGGCCGGGTCCTGGTCCGCCGGGCGATAGCCGGGGGCGTAGGGGTGCTTGCGCACGAAGGTGTCCACCCAGACGGGCGAGTGATTATACCGGGCCTGCAGGTCGCCGCAGGTGCGGGAATTCTGCAGGAAGCCCCCCTCCATCGCCGCCTGATGGGCGACTTGCGCGACCTCTGCATCGGTATGCGCGGGATAGAGGTGCAGGAAGGCCTCGGCGTCGGCACCATACATCCGCCGGGCGGCGGCCTCGTACTTCGCCACCGTGTGGGCGCGGGTGAGGGGGCTTCGGTTGGAATCGATGTCGTCCCCGTTTGAGCCCGCGATCACCGGCACGTCGCTGCCCGCATGGGCGGCGAGGGTCGCGGCCTTGGTGGCCGTCAGCTCATAGCCGTCGATCACGCCGGGCGCCCGCAGCCCGGCATTGCTGACGCCCAGCTGCGACTCCGCCTGCTGGGCGAGGATGCGGTCGGCCTGCACCTGGCGCAGGGCCGCGAGGTCCGCCACGTGCAGCCTGGCCTGCAGTTGCTGGCCCACCGTCTCCGCCTGGGCCAGGGGCACCGGCGCGCCGAGCAGGCCGGCATCGTCGAAGGTGCAGGCGCTGGACATCATCGCGCCGCGGAACAGGCCCTTCGCCCGGGGGCTGAAGATCTGGGTAGCCACGGACATGGCCCCGAAGGACTGGCCCGCGATCACCACCTTGTCCGGATCGCCGCCGAAGCGGGCCACATTGTCCCGCACCCATTGCAGGGCCGCGGTCTGGTCCATGAAGCCGTAATTGCCCGAATGGCCCCCCTGTTCCCGGCTGAGTTCCGGATGGGCCATGAAGCCCAGCAGGCCGACGCGATAGTTGAAGTTGACGAAGATCGCCCCGCGCCGGGCCACGTTCTCCCCGTCATAATTGGCCATGCCGGACGAGCCGATGGTGCCGCCGCCCCCATAGATGAAGACGATCACGGGAAGCCGGTCCCCGGCCTTTGCCTGGGCCGGGGTCCAGAGGTTCAGATAGAGGCAGTCCTCCCCCGTCGGTTCCTCGCCGAAATAGTGGTTGATGTCGTGCGGCCGCAGCACCTGGATGCATTCCGGCCCCTTGCGGTCGGCGTTCCAGATTCCGTCCCAGCGCATGGGCTGGGGCGCGCGCCAGCGCAGGTCCTGCACCGGCGGCCGGGCGAAGGGCACGCCCAGATAGGCCTTCACCCCGGAGGGCAGGCGGGTGCCGGACAGCTTCCCCCCCGTGGTCTCCACCGGGTCCCCGGCATTGGGGATCATCGAGGCCGTGGCCAGGGGCGCGCCGAGGGCCAGCAGGGCGGTGCAGGCAAGGGCGGTCAGGCGGAGGGTCATGGCGCGTTTCCCGTGTCCACGTCGTCTGGGCGACGGCTTTGGATTTTCCCCGATCATCCATGAATGTACTATCTGGTTCAATCATTATTGCGGTAGGGTGACGGCATCATCAGACCCGGCGTCCGCACCTGCCCCGACCCGCCTGCGCCGGGGGCGGCGACCAGGCGGAGGAGGCCGTCCCGATGCTGAAGTCCATCGCCACCGTCGCGCTGAAGGGCGCGCTGATCGAGAAGCTGGACGCCGTGGCCCGGGCCGGTTTCACGGCGGTGGAGATCTTCGAGAACGACCTGGTGGTCAGCGACCTGACGCCCGCGGAGATTGCCCGGGAACTGGCGGCGCGGGGGCTCGCCTGCATCTGCTTCCAGCCCTTCCGGGATTTCGAGGGGCTGGCGGGGGAGGCGCGGGTCCGGGCCTTCGAGCGGGCGAGGCGCAAGTTCGAGCTGATGAACACCCTGGGCACGGACCTGATGCTGGTCTGCTCCAGCGTGGTGGCGGACGCCAGTGCGGACCCCGAGGTGATCGCGGCGGACTTCCGCGAGCTGGGCGATCTGGCAGCGGCGCACGGGGTGCGGGTGGGCTATGAGGCGCTGGCCTGGGGGCGGCATGTGCACGACCACCGCCAGGCCTGGGACATCGTCCGGCGGGCGGACCATCCGTCCATCGGCCTGATCCTGGACAGCTTCCACTCCCTCGCCCGCGGCATTCCGACCGAGTCCATCGCCGACATCCGGGGGGACAAGATCTTCCTGGTGCAGATCGCCGACGCCCCGGCGACGCCCATGGAACTGCTGTACTGGAGCCGGCATTTCCGCTGCTTCCCCGGCCAGGGGGACTTCGACCTGACCGCCTATGTGGCGGAGATCGTCAAGACCGGCTATCGCGGGGCCCTTTCGCTGGAGATCTTCAACGACCGGTTCCGCGCCTGGTTTCCGGCCCAGATCGCCGAGGACGGCTGGCGGTCCCTGGTCAATCTGGAGGACCGGATCGCCCGGCGCCTCGGCCCCCGGGCCGACCTGCGGGCCCTGCCGGAGAAGGTGGTCCCCTCCGGCGTCACCTTCCTGGAATTCGCCGCCCACGGATCGGAGGCGCAGGAGTTGCGGACCCTGTTCGGCGCCCTGGGCTTTGCCGAGCAGGGCCGCCACCGGACCAAGGCGGTCAGCCGCTTCGTCCAGGGCGGGATCAACCTGGTGCTGAACGAGGAGCCCACGGGCTTTGCCCATGCCTATTCCGTGGCCCATGGGGCGTCGGTCTGCGCCGTGGGCATCGGCACCCGGGACTTCGCCACGGCCCCCCTGCGGGCGGAGGCCATGGGCATGGCCGCCTATACGCAGCAGACCGCGCCGGGGGAGCTGCAGATCCCGTCCCTGCGGGGCGTCGGCGGGTCGCTGCTGAGCTTCACCCCGCCGGAGCCGGGGGCCGATTTCTGGAACACCGATTTCGAGCCTGTGGCGACTGCGGCGGACGTCTCCATCGGCCTCACCCGGGTGGATCACGTGGCCCAGTCCATGCCGCTGGAGGAGTTCCTGTCCTGGCAGCTCTACTACACCTCCCTGCTGGCGGTGGAGCGGATGCCGTCGGTGGACATTCCCGACCCCTCCGGCCTGGTGCAGAGCCAGGCGATCCAGTCGGCGGATGGGGCGCTGCGCTTCACTCTGAACGGCGCCGGGGGGCAGACCCTGGCCTCGCGCTTCGTCAACGCCTATTTCGGCGCGGGCGTGCAGCACATCGCCTTTGCCACCGACGACATCTTCCGCACGGCGGAGGCCCTGCGTCGCAACGGGGTGGAGACCCTGCGCCTGCCCGCCAATTATTACGACGACCTGGAGGCGCGCTTCGGCCTCGACGCCGACCTGCTGGCCCGGCTGGCGGCCCATGACGTGCTGTTCGACCGGGACGCGTTCGGCGACTATTTCCAGATCTACAGCCGCGCCTTCCACAAGCGCTTCTTCTTCGAGGTGGTGCAGCGGGGGGCCTATGCCGGCTATGGCGCGCCCAACGCCCCGGTGCGGCTGGCGGCCCAGGCCCGGGTGGGCGGGGCGACGGCGGCGGTACCCTAGGCCCAGATGGCGCGGAGCTGGGCGATCAACCGGGCCTCGGCACCGGAGCCGGCATTGCGCATCAGCCAGGCCTCGTTCTCCGCCACATGGATGCGCAACTGGCGCACCACGGCCTCGCCGGAGTCCGTCAGGTTCAGGCCCTGCGACCGGCCGTCCAGGGCCATGCGGCTCACATGGCCGCGGGCCTCCAGCGCGGCGATGATCGGGGCCATGTTGGCCCGCTTGATGGCCAGGGCCTTGCCGATCTCGCTCTGCCGGATACCGGGATTGGCGGCGATCAGCTGGACCACCGACATCTCCGTCAGGGTCAGGCCCAGGGGCTCGATCCGCCGCGCCAGGTCCACCAGCATGGCATTGGCCGCCCGGCGCAGGTGATAGCCGACAAGCCCCTCAAGGGGGTTGGACAGGGACGGAGGCGAGTCATCGTCTAGCATGGTCGATGAATGGCCGAGGGGCTTGTCCTTGGCAAGAATTACAGCTATCCATCATAGCAATAAAACGAGGGAAACGGCAGGATGGACGACACCACGGTCAATCTGGTCATCGGTGGGGCGATGGTCCCCGGCGCGGCGACCTTCGAGCGGTGCAATCCCATGACCGGCGCGGTGGCGACGAGGGCCGCGGCCGCCACGCCGGACCAGGCGCGGGCGGCGGCGGACGCGGCGGCGGCGGCGCTGGCCGGATGGTCCGCCACGGGGCCGGGCGGGCGTCGGGCCCTCTTGAACAAGGCCGCTGCGGCGCTGGAGGCACGGGCCTCGGACTTTGTCGCCGCCATGATGGCCGAGGTCGGCGCGACGGAGGGCTGGGCCCGCTTCAACCTGATGCTGGCCGTGGGCATGATCCGGGAGGCCGCGGCGCTCACCACCCAGATCTCGGGGGAGCTGATCCCCTCCGACAAGCCCGGGTGCCTGGCCATGGCCCTGCGGGAACCGGCCGGGGTCGTGCTGGGGATCGCGCCGTGGAACGCGCCCATCATCCTCGGCGTGCGGGCCATCGCCGTGCCGCTGGCCTGCGGCAACACCGTGGTCCTGAAGGGCTCGGAGCTCTGCCCCCGGACCCACGCTTTGATCGTGGCGGCGTTCCTCGATGCGGGCTTCGCCCCCGGCGTGGTCAATTTCGTCACCAATGCCCCGGCCGAGGCGGGGGCGGTGGTCGGCGCGCTGATCGACCATCCGGCGGTGCGGCGGATCAACTTCACCGGCTCCACCGCCGTGGGGCGGATCATCGCCCGCCGGGCGGCGGAGAATTTGAAGCCGGTGCTGCTGGAGCTGGGCGGCAAGGCCCCCCTGCTGGTGCTGCACGATGCGGACCTGGACGAGGCGGTGAAGGCCGCCGCCTTCGGGGCCTTCATGAACCAGGGCCAGATCTGCATGTCGACGGAGCGGATCATCGTCGTGGACAGCGTCGCCGACGCCTTCGTGGCAAAGTTCCGCGCCAAGGTGGAGACGCTCGCCGTGGGCGACCCGCGGGAGGGCAAGACCCCCCTGGGTGCCGTGGTGGACCGCAGGACCGTCGAGCATGTGCAGGGCCTGGTGGCCGATGCCGTGGCGGGCGGCGGGGTGCAGGTCACCGGCGGCGCGTCCAACGGCGTGCTGATGCCCGCCACGGTGGTGGACCGGGTGACGCCGTCCATGCGCCTCTTCCGGGAGGAGAGCTTCGGCCCGGTGGTGGCGGTGATCCGCGCCGCCGACGAGGAGGCGGCCATCGCGCTGGCCAACGACACCGAATACGGCCTCTCCGCCTCGGTCTTCACCCGCGACATCGCCCGGGGGCTGAAGGTCGCCCGGCGCATCCAGTCCGGCATCTGCCACGTGAACGGCCCCACCGTGCATGACGAGGCGCAGATGCCCTTCGGCGGGGTCAAGGGCTCCGGCTATGGCCGCTTCGGCGGGCGGGCCGGGATCGACGCCTTCACCGAGCTTCGCTGGATCACGGTGGAAACCGAGTCCGGCCACTACCCCATCTGACCCACTCCCCCTCCGACCCCTTCAAGGACCCCACCCCATGGCTGACGATCCCAATGTCGCGACCTATCGCATCGAGAACGGCATTGCCTGGCTGAGCTTCAACCGGCCCGACAAGCGCAACTGCATGAGCCCCAACCTGAACCGCCGGATGGGGGAACTGCTGGACGAGCTGGAGTTCCGCGACGATGTCGGCGTGCTGGTGCTGAAGGGGGAGGGGACCGCCTGGTCCGCCGGCATGGACCTGAAGGAGTATTTCCGCGAGACCGAGGCCCAGGGCCTGGGCGCCATCCGCAAGGCCCAGCGGGAAAGCTATGGCTGGTGGCGGCGCCTGCGCTGGTACCAGAAGCCGACCATCGCCATGGTCAATGGCTGGTGCTTCGGCGGCGGGTATGGCCCGCTGTATGCCTGTGACCTGGCCATCGCCGCGGACGAGGCCCAGTTCGCGCTCTCCGAGATCAACTGGGGCATCCTGCCCGGCGGCGGCGCCACCAAGGTGGTGGTGGACCTGATGCCCATGCGCGACGCCATGTACCACGCCATGACCGGCGAGCTGATCGGCGGCAAGAAGGCGGCCGAATGGCGGCTGGTGAACGAGAGCGTGCCGCTCGCCGATCTCGAGACCCGGGTGACGGCCCTGGCCAAGGTCCTGCTGGAGAAGAACCCGGTGGCGCTGAAGGCTACCAAGGACGCCATCCGCCGGGTGAAGGAGATGACCTACGACAATGCCGAGGACTATCTGGTCCGGGCGCAGGAGGCGGCCAACTCCCACGACAATGACGGCCGCAAGGAAGGCATCAAGCAGTTCATCGACGACAAGACCTACAAGCCGGGCCTGGGGGTCTATGACCGCTCCAGGCAGGGTGCCCGATAAGCCATGAGCGGTCCGGTCGATCATGTGGCCCTGCAGGCCCTGCTGCGGCCGGACAAGCTGGCGGCGGTCGACCTGGCCCAGGGACGGCGCTGGACCTATGCGGCCCTGCACCGGGCCGTGTCCCACTGGGCCCGGGCGCTGGTCACGGACTTCGGCTGCGGGGTGGGGGACCGGGTCGCGTGCCTGTCCCGCAACCGGGTGGAGGTGGTGATCCTGCACCTGGCCTGCGCCCGGGCGGGGCTGATCTTCGTGCCCCTGAACTGGCGCCTGGCCACGGACGAGCTGAAGGCCCTGATCGCCGACTGCCGTCCCGCCCTGGTCTTCGGCGGGGCGGAGCTTGCGGCCCATGGCCTGGCGGGCCTCGATCTCGACGGCCATGACTGGCAGCCCACAGAGGCGGTGGCGGCGACCGGACCCGCCCTCGATCCGCAGCGGCCGAGCCTGATCCTCTACACTTCCGGCACCTCCGGCCGGCCCAAGGGGGTGGTGCTGAGCGAGGCCAATCTGGGTCAGACGGCGATCAATTTCAGCCTGCTGGGGGCGGTGACGCCGAGTTCGGTGTTTCTGATCGACAGCCCGATGTTCCATGTCATCGGCCTCGTCACCTCGGTGCGGCCGCCGTTCATGACGGGGGGGACCATCGTGGTGTCCGACGGGTTCCAGCCCCCCCGGACCCTGGCGCGGATGGCCGACCCGGCGCTGGGCGTCACCCACTATTTCTGCGTGCCCCAGATGGCCGCGGCACTGCGGCGGGAGCCGGGCTTCGACCCCCAGGGCCTGCGCGGTCTCACCGCCCTCTTCACCGGCGGCGCGCCCCATCCGGAGCAGGACATCCGCGCCTGGCTGGCAGACGGGATTCCCGTGGTGGACGGCTTCGGCATGAGCGAGGCGGGGACCGTCTTCGGCATGTCCCTCTCCCTCGCGCAGATCGAAGCCAAGGCCGGATCGGTGGGGGTGCCGACCCCCGCGGTACAGGCGCGGATCGTGCGCCCGGACGGCGGGGCCTGTGATCCGGGGGAGCCGGGGGAGCTGCTTCTGCGCGGCGCCAACGTCTTTGCCGCCTACTGGGAACGGCCGGAGGAGACCGCCGCGGCCTTCACCCCGGATGGCTGGTTCCACACCGGCGACATCGCCCAGGTGGACGCGGACGGCTGCTACCGCATCGTCGATCGCAAGAAGGACATGTTCATCTCCGGCGGCGAGAACGTCTATCCGGCGGAGATCGAGGCGGTCCTGGCCGGTCTGGCGGGCCTCGCCGAATGCGCGGTGATCGGCATGCCCGATGCCCAGTGGGGCGAGGTGGGGGTCTGCTGCTATGCCCCGGCCCCGGGCGCGGCCCTGGCCGATGCCGATCTGCTGGCGCATCTGGAGGGCCGGATCGCCCGCTACAAGCTGCCCCGCCGGTTCCTTCGCCTGGCGGGCCTGCCGCGCACCGGCTCCGGCAAGGTGCTGAAGGGGGAGCTTCGCGCCCTGGCCCGGGCGACCCATCCGGACGCGCCGTCGCCCCCTTGACGGTGGGCGCGGGACGGCGCCGACTGTGCGGGTCCATCGATCCCGCCCGGAGCCTTGCCCCTTGACCGTCCAGTCCAGCCGCCACCTCGTCGATCCCCAGCTTCTCGGGCTGCTGGACAGCCTGCCGCCGCTCAAGCTCTCGGACGCGATCCTGCCCCTGGTGCGGGAGGGCTCGCGCCTGCCGCCCAGGGTGGTGCCGGAGCCGACGGTGCCGGTGTTCCACGAGATCCGGACGGTGCCGGGACCGGCGGGATCCCCGGACGTGGCCCTCTACATCTACCGGCCGGAGGCGGCGGCGGGCCCTCTGCCCTGCATCCTTCACGTGCATGGGGGCGGCTATGTGACGGGCTCGCCCTCCACCCAGGTGGCGGCGCACCGGAGCCTGTCGGCCGCCTTGTCCTGCTGCATCGTTTCGGTGGACTATCGCCTGGCCCCGGAGACGCGGTTCCCCGGCGCGGTGGAGGACTGCTATGCGGGCCTCGCCTGGGTGACCGCCCATGCGGCCGAGCTCCGCATCGATCCGGCCCGCATCGGGGTCATGGGGGAGAGCGCCGGCGGCGGTCTGGCGGCGGCACTGGCCCTGCTGGTCCGGGACCGGGGGGCGCTGCGCCTGTCCTTCCAGCACCTGATCTATCCGATGATCGATGACCGGACCTGCGTCTCGTCCGATCCCCACCCCTTGGCCGGGGAGTTCCTGTGGACGCCGCACAACAACCACTACGGCTGGAAGGCCCTGCTGGGGGTCGAGCCGGGGTCGGCCGGGGTGTCCCCCTATGCCGCCGCGGCGCGGGCGGAGCGGCTGGAGGGCCTGCCCCCGGCCTTCATCTCCACCGGCTCCCTCGACCTGTTCCTGGAGGAGGACATGGACTATGCCCGCCGCCTCCTGCGCGCGGGGGTGCCGGTGGAACTGCACGTCTATCCCGGCGGGTTCCACGCCTTCGACCTGGACCCGGACGCGGCAGTGGCCCGGCAGGCCCGGCGGGACTCCCGCGCCGCCCTGGCCCGGGCCCTGTCCACCCCGGACTGACCTGGCGGCGCTCAGTCCTCCCAGGCGATCAGGCCGCCGTGGCGTCGGCAGACCCCGGCGTGCATCCGCGTCCGGATGCGGGACCCGTCGGCACAGTGGGCGATCCGCCAGGGCCCGCGGACGCGGACGATGCGCCGGACGATCACGTGCGACCGGTGCGGGTGCCAGTATCCGCCATGCGCCTGGGCCGCCGAGACCAGAAGCAGGAGGGCGCCTCCGGCGATCAGCAAGGTTCTGAGGTGGGGCATCGGTCAGGTCCGCAAGGCTGAGGTCCCGGCAAGTCTGGCCCGCCCGGGCGGGTCGGGCAAGGGGGAGGGGGGCGGTCGGCATTTGCCGGGCCGCCATTCGGGGTTAACCTCCTGCCCCGAAACACCGGACCAGGGACGCTCATGGCCGACGCAGACGCTCAGCTCGCTTCATTCATCGAACGGTTCTCGCCGGACAACCAGGCCCTGATCCACGGTGTGCGGGCCGGATTGAAGGCGCGTCTGAGCGGGGCTCACGAACTCGTCTACGACAACTACAATTTCTTCGTGATCGGATACTGCACGACGGAACGGCCCTCCGACTGCATCCTGTCCCTCGCCGCGTCGGCCAAGGGGGTGAGCCTGTCCTTCTACCGGGGGTCGAGCCTGGAAGATCCCGGCGGGCTGCTGCAGGGATCGGGGACGCAGAACCGCTTCCTCCGTCTGGAGAGCCCGGCCATTCTGACGGAACCGGCGGTCGATGACCTCATCAAACGGGCGGTCGCCGGTGCCCCGGTGCCGCTGGTGGACGGAGTACCGGGCCGGTTGATCATCCGCTCGATTTCCGCGCGGCAGAGGCCACGGCGGTAGGGTCCGGGGTCACCGCGCCGGTGCCGCGACCGGTTCGGGGAGTTTCGCCCGTCGGCGGGATCACAAGAGGCTGGCGCCCGCCGCCGCCCTTTGGAATAGTCACCACACGACCGGCCCGCCACGCAGCGTTCCGGCATTCGCAGGGAGACGCACCATGACCTACGCGCCGATGGGCCGGACGATCTACGACGCCGACAGCCACATCATGGAACTGCCGGATTTCCTGAAGAAATACGCCGATCCTGTCCTGCGTGAGCAGATCCCGGAGGTGAGCTATTCCGCCTCCATCGTCACCGACGAGGAGGTGGCGGTGATCATGGGACAGGGCGGTCGGCACAGTGCGGAGCATGTGGCCGCCCAGGTCGCGCTGGGCGACAAGCTGATCTCCGCCTCCAAGGAGATCCAGGCCCTGGGGGCCTTCGACAGTGCCGACCGGGTGACGGCGCTGGACATGCTGGGCTTCCGCAAGCAGCTGGTGTTCGCCACCCACAGCGTGGCCATGCCGTTCTCCGCGAGCAGCCGGCTGGACCCGACCCTGCGCTATGGCGCGGCCCGGGCGCACAACCGGCACATGGCCGACTTCTGCCGCGCCGATGCCCGGATGATCGGGGTGGCGGTCATTCCCCTGGATGACCCCGCGCTGGCCCTGGCGGAGCTGGACTTCGCCCTCAAGTCCGGCCTGGGCGCAGCGTGGCTGCCCCACCGGCCCTGCGGGGACCGGTCGCCGGGACATGTGGACTTCGATCCCCTCTGGGCCCGGCTGGCCGAGGCCCGCGTGCCCTTCGTGCTGCACGTGGGGGGCGCGCCGCTGCAGCTGGCCAAGGCCTGGATGAACAACGGCCGGCCGCCGACCAAGGACTGGCTGGGGGGTGGGGAGAACGTGCGCACCAAGGACATCGCCCTGCTGCACGAGGGACCGGAGGCCTTCCTCAGCATGCTGGTGCTCGACGGGGTGCTGGAGCGCCATCCCGGCCTGCGCGGGGCCTGCGTGGAGCTGGGCGCCGGCTGGGTGCCGGAGCTGCTGCGCCGCCTCGACTGGGTGGTGAAGCACTGGAGCCGGAACGACGCCAACCTCCAGGGCCTGTCCCGGGTTCCCAGCCAGCAGATGACCGACCAGCTGGCCTTCACCCCCTTCGTGTTCGAGGAGGTCGGCCGCTTCGTCGACCAGTCGAACCCGGACCTCTATCTGTTCTCCAGCGACTATCCGCACATCGAGGGCGGACGCGATCCCATCGGCCGGTTCGAGGCGGCCCTGGGGGAGCGGAGCGAGGCTGTCCGGCAGAAGTTCTATGCCGACAACTTCCTGCGCATCTTCCCCAATGCCGCCGACTGACGGGGGAGCGAGAGTGCCGTTGACCTCACGCAATGCCAACGGAGAGGCCCGGACCTAGCCTCGAATCCATCAACAAGGGAGTTCGGCCATGTTCCACCGGAAGACGAAGACCCTCATTTCGGCCCTGTCCGCCCTCGCCCTTCTGGGGGCGGCCCCGGCGGCCCTGGCAGACCCGGCAGGACCGGAACATTCCCCCCAGGGCGCGGCCCACGGACCGACGGCCGCCGGACGGCCGGAGCGGGCCCCGGCAAGGGTCGAGCCGCATCCCGGTCCGTCCGGCTATCCGCGGATCGCCGAGCCGCCGGGCTGGAACCGGCGGCCGGAGGTGGTGGACCGGCCGACCTACCAGCACAACTTCCAGGCGGCGCGGCGGTACGGCATCGGTCCCTATCACCCGCCCCGGGGCTGGCGGCCGCATCGCTGGGTCTATGGGGATATCCTGCCGCGCGCCTACTGGGCGGCACCGTACGTGATCGCCGACTACTGGCTGTTCGCCCTGGAAATCCCCCCGGCGGGCTGCGAGTGGGTGCGCGTCGGCAGCGATGCCGTGCTGGTCGACATGCGGACGGGTGAGGTGCTCGAGACGGTCTACGACCTGTATTGATCCGGACCGGGACAGGGTCGACGCGAGGTTCGCGCCGGCCCTGTCCTGTCCCCGGCCGACTGGAATTGCGCGATCAGGACCCCTCGAATGACCGAGCCGCCCGAGGCTGAACCATCGGCGAATGGCCCTCTCGTGGTCGAGGCCGACTCCGTGACCCGCACCTTCGGGCCGGTGGTGGCGCTGGCCGGGGTGTCCCTGAACGTCCGCCGGGGCGAGGTGTTCGCCCTGATCGGTCCCAACGGGGCCGGCAAGAGCACCCTGATGAAGATCCTCACCACGATGCAGCCCATGACCTCCGGCACCGCCCGGGTGGCAGGCTTCGACGTGGCCCGACAGGCGCAGGACGTTAGGCGGCGCATCGGATACGTGCCCCAGCTCCTGTCCGCGGACGGAGACCTGACGGGGTTCGAGAACATGATGCTCTCCGCCCGGCTCTACCTGATCCCGGCGGAGCAACGCCGCAGGATGATCCACGAGGCGCTTGAGCGGATGGGGCTGCACGATGCCGCGGGCCGCCTGGTCCGCACCTATTCCGGCGGCATGGCAAGGCGGCTGGAGATCGCCCAGAGCACGCTGCACCGGCCCGATGTCCTGTTCATGGACGAGCCGACGGTGGGGCTCGATCCCGACGGGCGCAAGGCCGTCTGGGCCAATGTGGCGGCGCTCCAGCGGGAAACCGGTGCGGCGGTGATCTTCTCCACCCACTACATGGACGAGGCGGAGGGGGTGTGCGACCGCCTGGCCGTGATCGCCCGGGGCCGCCTGGCGGCCGTCGGGGCACCGGCGGAGCTGCGGGCCCGCATCGGGGCCGGGGCGACCCTCGACGATGTGTTCACCACCCTGACGGAGGAGGTGCCCGCATGACCGGCCGCCGCAATGCCGTCGGGGACTATCTCACCCAGTTGCTGGCGGTGGCCGATGCGGAGGTTGCCAAGCTGATCCATGACCCGTGGGACCTGGTCAGCCGGGCGGTGCAGCCGATCCTGTGGCTCTTGCTGTTCGGCCAGGTCATGGCCCATGTCCGGGGCATCGCGGCGGGCGACGGGTCCTATATCGACTTCCTGGCCCCCGGGGTCCTGGCCCAGAGCGTGCTGTTCGTCGCCATCTTCTACGGCCTGTCGGCGATCTGGGAGCGGGATCTGGGGGTGCTGCACCGGTACCTGGTCAGCCCCGCGCCGCGCAGCGCCCTGGTGCTGGGCAAGGCGCTGGCCTCCGGCGCCCGCGGGGCCAGCCAGGGCCTGGTCATCTATGCCTGCTCCGCCCTGATGGGGGTGAAGCTGAGCCTTGCGCCCGCCAACATGGTGGGGGTGATCGCGCTGATCCTGCTGGCCTCGGCGCTGTTCTCGACCTTCTCCCTGGTCATTGCCTGCATCGTGAAGACCCGGGAACGGTTCATGGGCGTCGGCCAGTTCCTGACCATGCCGATCTTCTTTGCGAGCAACGCCATCTACCCCCTGGCCATGATGCCGGACTGGCTGAAGGCCATCGCCCGCGCCAATCCGCTGAGCTACGAGGTGGATGCCCTGCGGTCGCTGATGCTGGCCTCGGGGCACAGCCAGTTCGGCGTCGGGACGGACTTTGCGGTCCTGGTCGGCTGCGTCGGGGTCCTCGTCATCGTGGCCACGCGGATGTATCCGCGCCTCACCGAGTGACCCCGGCCGTCAGGCGGAGCCTTTGGCATAGACCGTGCGGCCGTCCTTGATGGTCCGGACGACGGCGATGCGGTGCAGGTCGGCGGGCGGGACCTTCAGGGGGTTCTTCTCCAGGATCACCAGGTCCGCGCGCTTGCCGACGGTCAGGGTGCCCTTGTCCGCCTCCTCGAAATACTGGATCGCCGCCCAGTGGGTGAGGGTCTTCAGCCCCTCATAGGGGGTGAGGCGCTGGTCCGGCCCCAGCACCCGGCCGCTGCGGGTGGTGCGGTTGACGGTGGCGTCCAGCACCCGCAGGGCATCGGGCAGGGTCACCGGCGCATCGTGGTGGGAGGTCAGGGTCAGCCCGGCCTTCAGCACGTCCCGGCAGGGGGAGATGTAGTCGGCCCGCGGGCTGCCCAGCACCGAAGACGCATGCCAGTCGCCCCAGTAGTAGGTGTGCAGCGGGAACAGGGACGGCAGCATGCCCAGGCGCTTCAGCTCCGGAATCTGGTCCTTGCGCAGGGTCTGGCCGTGCACCAGCACGGTACGGTGATCAGGATAGCCGTGGGCGGCAATGGCCTTGTCCACCGCCCGGAGCAGCTGGTCGATGGCGGCATCGCCATTGGCGTGGACCAGAAGCTGCCAGCGGTTCTGGAAGGCGAGGTCGACGAAGTGCTCCGCCGCGGCATCGGGCATGGAGCCGTAGCCGAGATAACCGGCCTTCTGTCCCTCCGGCGGCTCGAGATAAGGGGCGCTGAGCCAGGCGGTCTTGCCCTGGGGCGACCCATCCAGGGACAGCTTCACCCCACCGATCCGGTAATGGGCGCGATAGGCCCGGTCGGCGCTGCGCCACGGCGGCACGACGGCCCCGCTGTTGAAGGTGATGTCGGGATAGGAGACCACGTCCAGCTTCAGCGCGCCGGCCTGGGCCAGCTCCGCCAGGGCGTCCGTCACGTCCTTGGTGGAGCGGCCGTCCTGGGCGGTGGTGTAGCCGGTGCTGGCATACATTTCCTGGGCCCGTTCCAGGATCCGGCCCTGGACGTCCGCGCCGGTATGGCCGGTCACCCGGAAGGCCAGGCGGACATAGGCCGCCTCTTCCAGCACGCCGTTGGGCACACCGTCGGGACCGCGGCGGATGACCCCGCCGGGCGGGTCGGGGGTGTCGCGGGTCAGGCCGGCGACTTCCAGGGCCTTGGTGTTGACGCAGGCCAGGTGGCCGGACTGGTGGATGATCATCACCGGCAGGTCCCGGCTGATCTGGTCCAGCACCTCGCGGGTGGGGTGGCGGCGCTCCGCCAGCTGGGCGTCGTCATAGCCGCGCCCGACCACCCAGCCCAGGCGCGAGATCATCAGGCGACCGTCCGGCGTCTCCATCCACCGCCGGGTTCCGGCCACGATCTCGGCGAAGTCGACGGCCGGGCCATCCGGGGGCGGATAGTGGTTGGCCATCAGCGCCATCAGCCCGGTCATGTAGATGTGGCTGTGCCCGTCGATGAAGCCGGGCAGCAGGGTCCGCCCGGCCAGGTCGATCCGCTCGGCACCGGGGAAGCGGCGGGCCGCCTCGGCCGCTGGGCCCGCGAAGACGATCCGTCCGTCCCGGGTGGCCAGCGCCTCCACCATCTGCGGGTGGTCGCCTTCCATGGTCAGGATGTCGCCATTGGCATAGAGCTGGACGCCGCTGCCCTCGCCGCCCATGGCCCTGCCGGCGGCCGCACCGGCACCGGCCAGAGCCAGACCGCCCGCCAGCGCCGCGCGCCGCGTCCGTCCCGCATGGAACTGGTTCATCCTGTCGTCTCCCCGTGGTCGCGGCCGCTCCTCCGAGACCGGGGGCGTCCGTCGTGGTTCCAGCGTGACCGGCTGCGCGTCCGCGTCAACCGGGTTCTGTGAGTGTCGTGCAGGGCCAGAACCCGACGGATCGGGGCCCAGCGGATCAGAGCCCCGTCCAGACGGGATCGCGCTTCTCGGCAAAGGCGCGCAGGCCCTCGTCCCGGTCCGGCGAGTTGAAGGCGGGGGCGACGATCGGGTTCTGCTTCTCCCACCCCTCGGCATCGGTCCAGCCCTCCGCGTGGGAGCGGGACGCGATCTCCTTGGCCGCACGCACGGCCGCGGGGCCGTTGCGGGCGATGAGCGCCGCCAGGCGCAGGGCCTCGGCCAGGGTCTCGCCCGGCGCCACCAGGCGGTTGACATAGCCCAGCCGGTGCATCTCCTCCGCGGTCTTCGTCTCCGCCGTCAGGATCATCTCCATGGCGATGTGGTAGGGGATCTGCCGCGGCAGGCGGAAGCAGCCGCCGCCGACGGCCACCAGGCCCCGCTTCACCTCGGCCAGGCCGAACACCGCCGCCGTGGAGGCGACGATCAGGTCGCAGCACAGGGTCAGCTCCATCCCGCCGGCCAGGGCCTGGCCCTCCACCGCGGCGATCAGCGGCTTGGCCGGGGGCTGGATCAGGATGCCGAAGCCTCCCCGCCGGGCGGCGATGGCCCGTTCCCCCCGGGCGGCGGCGATCAGGTCCTGGCCAGCGGAGAAGGTCGGCCCGTTGGCGGTGAGGACGGCGGCCCGGAGCTGGCGATCGGCCTCGAAGGCATCGACCACCGCCTCCATCTCGTCGGCCATCTCCCGGTTGAAGGCGTTGCGCGCCTGGGGACGGTCGAGGGTAATGACCAGCACGTGCCCGTGGGTCTCGGTCCGGATGAAGCTCATGATCCGTGCTCCGGGCTAGAGGGCGAGGGAGAAGCCGCCATTGACCGGATAGGTCTGGCCGGTGATCCAGGAACTGGCGTCGGAGGCCAGGAACAGCACCATGTTGGCGATGTCGTCGGGGCGCCCGGGGCGGCGGACGATGTACTTCTCCAGCATGCGCTTGAGCACTTCGGGGTCCCCCTGCAGTTGCCGCTCCACCGCCGGGGTGGCGGTCAGGGCGATGGCCACGGAATTGGCGGTGATGTCGTAGCGGCCCAGGGTCCGGGCGACGGACCGCATGAAGCCCGCGGCCCCGGCCTTGGCCCCGGCATAGGCCTCCAGCCCCGCATCGCCCCAGCGTCCGGCGTCGGAGATGATGGTCACGATGCGACCTGGGGCCCGGCGCCCGATCATGCCCGGGATCACCGCCGCGGTGCAGTTCATCACCCCGTAGAAGTTCACGCCGATGAAGCTGTTCCAGGCCTCCGGACCGGTCTCCCAGAAGGGCTTGGCCAGGTCCGGCGACGGATTGGCCCCGGCATTGCCGGCATTGTTGACCAGTACGCCGATGGGGCCAAGGGTGGCCGAGGCCTCCGCCACCATGGCCTTGACGGCGGCGAAGTCGGACACGTCAGCCTGTAGGGCGATGGCCTTGCCCCCCTCGGCGCGGATCTCCTCCGCCACGGCCTCGGCCCGGGCCAGCACGAAGTCGTTGACCACCACGCCCCCGGCATTGTGCGCGGCCAGGTGAAGGGCGATCTGGCGCCCGACCCCCTGGCCCGCGCCCGTCACCAGGGCCACGCGCCCCGCCAGATCAAGGATGTCCGTCATACTTTCCTCTCCCGGTTCGCCCAGTAGGGCGCGCGCAGTTCGCGCTTCAGCAGTTTTCCCATGGTGTTGCGCGGCAGTTCCGCGACGATCTCGAGACTGCGCGGCCGCTTGTAGGAGGCCAGATGCCCGCTCACGGCCTCCAGGATGTCCGGCGCCGTCGCGGCCTGTCCGGGCTTGAGCTCGACAAAGGCCTTCACCTGCTCGCCGAATTCGTCGTCGGGGACGCCGATGACCGCCGCGTCCTGGACGGCGGGGTGCTTCAGCAGGGCTGCCTCGACCTCCGCCGGATAGATGTTCACCCCCCCGGCGATGATCATGTCCTTGGCCCGGTCGGTGATGAACAGGAAGCCTTCCGCGTCGAGGCGTCCCACGTCCCCGGTCCGGAAGAAGCCGTCCGCGTCGATGGTGTCCTCCCCCAGGCGATCGGCATTCAGGTAGTTGTGGATGGTGACCGGGGTCTTGATCCAGATCTCGCCGGTCTCGCCGGGGGGCAGGTCGCGCCCGTCCGCGTCGCGGATGCGCAGATGCACGTGCCGGTGCGGCACGCCGCTGGAGCCGGGCTTGCGCGCCTGCATCTCCGGCGTGAGATAGGTGGCCAGACCGACCTCCGTGGAGCCATAGGCCTCGTTCAGGCACGGGCCGAAATGGTCGACGATCCAGTCCTTCAGGTCCGGCGGCACCGGGGCCGCGCCGACGCCCAGGGTCCGGATCGAGGCGACGGAATGGCGGGCGAACACCTCCGGCGGCAGCCCGGCCAGCCGCTTGTACATGGTGGGAACACCGGTCCAGAAGCTGACCCGGTGCCGGGCGATGGTTTCCAGCACCGCGACCGGATCGAAGCGGCGCAACAGGACCATGAGGTTGCCCGCCCTCAGGGTCTGGCGGACCAGGCCCGGGCCCGCGCCGTGGTGCATGGGCATGGTCACCAGCACCACGTCGCCCTCGATCTGCGGGCGGCTTTCGGCCACCGAGCGGGCATATTCCAGCAACTCCGTCGGGTCCGCGCCGCTTCCCGCCGTGGGCACGCCCTTGGGCAGGCCGGTCGTGCCGGAGGTGTAGATGATCAGGGGGGCATCGCCTCTGGACTGGCGGGCGACGGGCGGGGCCGCCAGCAGCTCCGCATAGGGCAGGAACCCCTCGGCGGGCTGGTCGACGGACACGGCCAGCTTGAGGGTCAGCCCGTCGAAGGCCGGCCGCAGGGCCGCCGGGTCCGGGTCGTCGCAGACCACCACCGTGGCCCCGCTGTTGGACAGCACATAGTTCACCTCCGACGGGGTCAGCCGCCAGTTCAGTCCGAGGATGGAGCAGCCGATCTTGGCCGCCGCGGAGGCGATGACGGGCCATTCCGTGCGGATGTGCAGGCGGGTGACGATGATGTCGTCCGGCCCCACGCCCCGGCGGATCAGGCCCTCGGCGACGGCGTCCGCCGCCCGGTTCCACTGGGCGAAGGTGAGGGTCTGGTCGTCCTCGATGATCGCCGCCGCGTCCGGTCGGCGCGCGGCCCAGTCCTCGAGGCTGCCGGGGGTCGGATCGCTCATGCCGCAAGGCTCCGCCGCAGATTGGCGAGGAAGGCATCGCGCAGGGCCTCGATCCGCAACCCTTCGGGATCGGCGAGCCACTGGGCGATGGTGCCGCGCAGGCCCGCCAGGATCAGCACCGCCTCGCTCGGAACGTCGAGATCGGCCCGGATGCGGCCCTGCTCGATCCCGTAGGCCAGCTGGCGCTCCAGCTCGGCGGTGCCGAGCCGGTTGATGCGGGCGATCTCCGCCAGCAGGTCGGGCCGATGCAGGGATTCCCCCAGCAGCACCGACAGGGCCCTGGCCGTTTGCGGATCGGCGGCGGCGCTGTCGAGATAGAAGGCCGCCGTCGCCAGCAGGCCGTCGAGCCCGGGCTTCAGCACCAGATGGCGCTCCAGGTCATCCCCGAACCTCTCAGTGATGGTGCGCGCCACGGCCGCGACCAGGGCATCCTTCCGGCCGAAATAATGGGCGGGGAGGCCGCTGGAATAGCCGGCCCGCAGCCCGACCTCCGCCAGGGTGAAGCGTTCGATCCCCCGCTCCGCGATCAGCTGAACGGCGGCGTCCAGCAGGCTGCGCTCCGCCTGGGCCCGGCGCTCCCCCTGGGTGCGCGGCGCCCTTGTGCCGGGCGCGAGCTCCGATTCCCTGTCCGCGTTCATGGGTCCTCCGCGCCGGATCGGCGGCTGGTCGTTCCGGCTTGCCCTCCAGTAGGGATCATGTTTATTGGTTGGTCAATAAGTTTTTGGATCGCGAAGCGCGGGGCGAGGGGACAGGCAATGGCGGAACCACGGTTGCTGATGCCGCAGCTCTATGACGGCGGATCGCCCCCGGCCCTGCAGGGCGGGGTCTGCGACTGCGGCCACGTGTTCTTCCCGCTGCAGGCCTATGGCTGCGAGCGTTGCGGCGGTCACGGCACCCGCCTGCGCCCGAAGCGGCTGGCGGCGCGGGGGCGGCTGGTGGCGTCCGCGGTCGTGCATCTGCATGCCGGGGAGCGCCCGGCACCATTTGTCGTCGGTGCCATCGCCCTCGACGACGGACCGGTCGTGCGTACCCTGCTGACGGGAACCGATGTTTCCCTCCCCCCCGGGTGCCGGATGGTGGGGACCCTGGTGCCGGTGACACCGGCACAGGACGGGACCCCGCGGGTCGATTTCCGCTTCGCACCCGCGATGGGGAGCGACCTGTCATGAGCCGGACCCTGAAGGACATGCGCCCGGTCCATGTGATCGGCATCGGCTGGCACCGATACCAGTTCGCCAGCGAGACGCCCTATGTGGAGCTGGGTCTCACCGCGGTCCGGGCGGCGCTGGCCGATGCCGGGATCCCCTGGCCCGCGGTGCAGACGGCCTATGTGGCCAAGGCCCTGCTGCCCATGGCCCCCGGACGGGCCATGCTGCGCCACCTGGGGGCCACCGGGCTCGAGATCCTGCATGTGGAGGATGCCTCCGCCTCTGGCTCCGCGGCATTCCGGCATGCCTGCCTCGAGGTGGCGTCGGGGGCCAGCGACGTGGTGCTGGCCATGGGGGTCGACAAGCCCGCGCGGGTGGCCCTGGCGGAGCGCAGCACCGGAATTCCCAGCCTGGCCGATGATGCCATCGCCCCCTTCACCCACTTCGCCATGCTGGCGGACCAGTATGCCCACCGCGCCGGTGCCACGGTGGAGGACATCGCCCTGGTGGCGGTGAAGAACCACCGCAACGGGTCGCTCAACCCCAATGCCCAGCACCAGAAGGCGCGCACCCTGGCGGAGATCATGGGGGGCAAGGCGATCTCCGGCGCCTTCACCAGCCTTCAGTGCACGCCGGTCGGGGAAGGGGCCGCGGCCGTGATCCTGGCCTCCGACGATGGCATCCGCGCCCTGGGCGTCGATCCGGCGCGGGCGATCCAGGTGGTCGCCTCCGTGGGCCGGAGCCAGCGGGTCTATGAGGATGCGACCCGCTTCGACGCCCTGCTCACGAGTGAGACGGCCGGTCTGGCCTTCGCCCAGTCCGGCCTGACCGCCGCCGACCTCGACGTCGTCGAACTGCACGACGCCTTCACGGTGGAGGAGCTGGAATATGTGGAGGCCATGAGCCTGTGCGCCGAGGGGGACGCCGTCCGCCAGCTGAAGGCAGGTGCCTTCGACATCGGCGGACGCTGCGCCGTCAATCCGTCCGGCGGGCTGATCGCCATGGGCCATCCCATCGGCCCCACGGGGATCGGCCAGATCGGCGAGATCGTGCTGCAGCTGCGCGGGGAGGCCGGGGCCCGGCAGCAGCCCGGGGCGCGGACGGGTCTCGCCCACATGGTCGGCATCGGGGCCGTCTGCTACGTCCACATCCTGCAACGCCCCGGCTGAGACCCCGGTGCGGATACTGTGAATCCGCGAGGCGGTCGGGAGCGTGTGGGCCTTGCCGCGTTCTCCTTGGTGGCGGGGCACAGAGGGCTACGAATTCCACGAAGACGCCGGCGGAATGGAGCCGGTGCGAGGGCCTCCCGGCCGCAGCACCCCGGGACTCGATGTTCACCGGGGATCTGAACCGTCCGGTCGCCAGTCGCCGCCCAGGGCCTTGACCAGCCGGATCCCGGCCTCGAGCCTGCGCTCCTCCACCTGGAGAAGGACCCGATCGGCCTGCAGCGCCGTCGTTTCCGCCACCGCGGTCTCGAGGAACGTCACCGCGCCCTTCTGGTAGCGGATGAGGCTGAGGGACTCGGCCTGGCGGGCGGATGCCAGGGCCTCGCCCTGGTGCGCGGCCTCAAGTCCCAGCTTCTCCACGAGGGCGAGATTGTCCTCCACGTCCTGAAAGGCCGTCAGAACGGTCTGCCGGTAGGTCTCGGCGGCGGCATCGCGCTGGGTCCGGGCCAGGCTCAGCCCCGCCCGGCGACGGCCCCCGTCCAGGAAGGACAGGTCTGCGGACGGCCCGACGGACCAGTAGCGGTTGGAATAGGCGAACAGGCCGGCCTGTCCCGTGTTCTGGACGCCGAGCACCGCCCCCAGGGACAGCTGCGGATAGAAGGCCGCCCGGGCCACGCCGATCAGGGCATTGGCCTCCGCCACCCGGGCCTCGGCCGCGGCAATGTCCGGGCGCCGCTCGAGCAGCCGCGAGTCCACGGCGGCGGGGGCCTGCGCCAGCCTCGGGCGGGCCGTCGTCACCGGCAGGCTGAAGGTGCGGGGGTTCTCGCCGATCAGGACGGCGATGGCGTGCTCATGGAGGGTCCGGGCGGCGCGGGCGTCGTCGGCCTGGGCCAGCACGCTCTTCAGCTGGCTGTCGGCCCGGGCCAGGTCCACGCCCGAGGCCACGCCGACGGCATGGCGGGTCTCGATCAGGCGATAGACCCGGCCATAGGCGTCCGCCGCCGACGACAGCAGGGCCAGGTCGGCATCCGCCGCCCGCAGGCGGGCATAGTTCAGGGCCAGCTCCGCCTGAAGGCTCAGGCGGACGCTTTCCAGATCGTCCCGGCGCGCGGCGACCTCGGCGCGACCGGCGGCCTGTTCATGCCGCACGCGCCCCCACAGGTCGATCTCGTAGGACAGGACGGCACCGACGGTGTCCGCCGCATACTGGTCCGGCTGGTTCGAGCCGCGCAGGGGCCGGAGGTCCGACTGGCGGTTGCCGAGCCCCGATCCCACCAGGTCCCCCCGGGGCGACTGGTCGCTCGCGGCCAGCCCCAGATAGGCGCGGGCCTGGTCGTAGCGCAGGACCGCGATGCGCAGGGTCGGACTGCCTGCCGCCAGGCGATCCTCCAGGGCATCGAGGGCGGGATCGCCGAACGCGGTCCACCAGTGACCCCGCGGCTGGTCGGCGGCGGGCCGGGCGGGGGCAAAGGCCACCTCGCCAGCGGCCGCGACGGCCGTCTGTCCCTGTCCCGCGAGCGCAGCGGCGGCCAGCAGGGCGGCCCAGGGGCTCATGCGCCGCCTCCGGAGCTGACGACGCGGACCAGGTCGCCGGACTGCAGGCTGTCCGGCGGACTGTCGATGACCCGCTCTCCGGCGGCAAGGCCCGAGGCCAGCTCGATCACCGGTCCCAGGTCCCGGGCGATCTTCACGTCCCGCAGGGTGACATGGCCGGTCCTGTCCACCACGCCGACCTGCGCCCCGCCGGCGCGGTAGATCAGCACCGTTGCGGGCAGGCGCAGGCCCCCCTTCAGGGCCGGCAGCTGCAGCTTCACATCCGCATAGGCCCCCGGCTTCAGGATGCCCTCCGGATTGGCCGCCTCCAGCTCCACCAGAAGCGCACCGGACTGCTCGCCGATGGCACCGGCGCCGGTGACATAGCGGGCCGGGAACGTCCGCCCCGGATATTCCGGAAGGGTCAGGCTGGCACTCAGCCCCGGCCGGATCGCGGCGGAGGCGGCCTGGGGCACCTGGACATAGACCCGGATCCTGGCGACGTTGGCGATGGTGAACAGGGCCTGGGCACTGCCGCCGGCCCCGGCATTGACCAGGTCCCCCACGTCGATCGCGCGCGCTGTCACCACGCCGTCGAAGGGCGCGGTGATGCGGCTGAAGGCCTTCAGGGCCAGCAGGCGCTGCAGGTTGGCCTGCGCGGCGTGGGCGGCCGCGACCCTGGCCGCCAGATCGCCGGACTTCTCGTCGGCCTCCTGGTGCGACACGGCATCGGCCGCCAGCAGGTCCTTCCAGCGGCCGGCGGTGAGACGGGCCAGCTTCTCGTTCGCGTCCGCGCTTTCCAGATCGGCTCGCGCCCTGGCGATGTCCTGGTCCAGCTCCGGCGTGTCGATCAGGGCCAGGGTCTGGCCCGCGCGGACCGGGGCCCCGATATCCACCAGCCAGGACCGGACATAGCCGGACACGCGGGGATAGATCGGCGCCGAATTGAAGGCCTGCAGCTGTCCGGGCAGGCTCAGGCCGTCGTCGCCGCCGCCGGAGCGGGGGAGGGCCACCTTCACCACGGGGATGGCGCGCTGGTCCGACCAGGCGCTGGCCTGGCGGGCCTCCAGCAGGCGCGCGCCGATGCCCACGGCGGCAACCACCAGGACAACGCCCACGGCAGCCGCCGCAGGGAGGCGGGACCGGGCGCGGGAACGCGAAGGGGGGTCAGACGGCATGTTCGTCTCCGGAGAGATCCAGGTCGGGAGGGATCGGGCGGGCGTGGCGATGGACGAGGCTGAACACGACCGGCACGAACAGCAGGGTCGCGATGGTGGCGAAGATCAGCCCGCCGATGACGGCGCGTCCCAGGGGGGCGTTCTGCTCGCCGCCTTCCCCCAGGCCCAGCGCCATGGGGGCCATGCCGATGATCATGGCAAGCGCCGTCATCAGCACCGGGCGGAAGCGGGTGAAGCCCGCCTCGATGGCCGCGGCGGTGGCGTCGCCCAGCACCTGCATCCGCTCGCGGGCGAAGCTGATCACCAGCACGCTGTTGGCGGTCGCCACCCCCATGCACATGATCGCCCCGGTCAGGGCCGGCACGGACACCGGGGTGTGGGTCACGAACAGCATCCAGACGATGCCGGCCAGCGCCGCGGGCAGGGCGGTGATGATGATGAACGGATCGGCCCAGGACTGGAAATTCACGACGATGAGGAAATAGATCAGCACGATGGCACCGGCGAGCCCGAGCAGCAGGCCCGCGAAGGCGGAATTCATCGTCTGCACCTGCCCGCGCAGGGTGATGTCGCCGCCCCTGGGACGGAAGGCCCGGTCCCGGTCGATCACCTGCTGCACATGGTCCGCCACGGCACCCAGGTCCTGGCCTTCGGTGGTGGCGAAGATGTCCTGCGCGGGCTGGATGGCGTAGTGGGTGACGACGGCGGCGGTATCGCCCCGCCGGAACCGGCCGAGCGCCCCCAGCATCTGCGCCGACCCAGGCCTCGTCCCGGTGATCGGCAGGCTCATCAGCTTGGACAGGCTGTCCACCCGGTACTGGGGCGTCTGCGCCACGATGGGGTAGGAGACGCCGTTCTTCGGATTGAGCCAGAAGGCCGGGGCCAGCTGGCCGCTGCCGGACAGGTTGACGGCCAGGGCGTTGGTGACATCCCGCTCCGTCAGGCCGAGCTGGCTGGCCCGGGCCCGGTCCACGTCGAAGGCAAGCTGGGGATAGTGGGCGGACTGCTGCTGCCGGACATCGGCAATCCCCGGAATGGTCTGCACATCGCGAAGGACCCGCCGGGCGAAGGCCTCGTTGGCGTCCTTGTCCGGCCCGGTGATGGAGACGTCGAGGGGGGCGGGGGAGCCGAAATTCAGGATCTGGCTGACAATGTCCGCGGGCAGGAAGGCGAAGCCGACGCCGGGAAACTGCGCGGGCAGGTCTTCCCGCAGGCGCTTCACATATCCGGCGGTGGGATGGTGCCCCTCCTTCAGGGTGACCAGCAGGTCCCCGTCCTGCGGGCCGATGGTGCCGCTGTTGGCATAGGCCACATTGGTCTGGGAGACCGTCAGGCCGATGTTGTCGGTCATGGACACCAACTCGTCCCGGGGAATGTCGCCGCGGATGCGGGCCTCGATCCGGTCGAACAGGGCCGCGGTCTCCTCGATGCGGGTGCCGAGGGGGGCGCGCACGTGCAGGCTGATCTGCCCGCCGTCCACCGCCGGGAAGAAGGTGCGGCCGAGGAAGGGGATCAGCAGGAACGAGGCCAGCACCACGGCCAGGAAGCCGGGAATGAACCGCCCCCGGGCGGCGACCGCACCCTCCAGCACCCGCCGGTATCCCCCCCGGAAGCGTTCGAACCGTGTCTCGAAGCCATGCTGGAACAGGACGAGGGGATTGCGGGAGCTTGGCTGACCGGCCTCGGCGTCGTGGGTGGCCGCCACCTCCACCGAGTGGGGACCGGCATGATCCCGCAGCAGGTAGTTGGCCAGGGCGGGCACCAGCGTCCGCGACAGGACGAAGGAGGCGACCATGGCGAAGATCACGGCCAGCGCCATGGGCGAGAACAGGAATCCGGCGATGCCGCCGAGGAAGAACATGGGCAGGAAGGCCGTGCAGATGCACAGGAGCGAGACGAACGCCGGGCCGACGATCTGGGCGGCACCGTCGAGGATCGCCTGGGTCACCGGCTTGCCCTGCTCCAGGTGCCAGTTGATGTTCTCGATGGTCACCGTGGCGTCGTCCACCAGAATGCCCACCGCAAGGGCGAGGCCGCCCAGGGTCATGACGTTGAGGGTCTGGCCGAAGACCGACAGCAGGGCGATGGAGGCCAGCACCGCCAGGGGGATCGAGATGGCGATGATCACCGTGGAGCGCCAGCTGCCGAGGAACAGCAGGATCATCAGGCTGGTCAGCGCGGCGGCCAGGGCCCCTTCCCGGACCACGCCGGAGACGGCGGCCTTCACGAAGATCGACTGGTCGGACAGGGGCAGCACCTTCAGGGAGGGGGGCAGGGACTCCTGCAGCCTCGGCAGCAGCCGCTTCACGTCGTCGACAATGGCGATGGTCGAGGCGGACCCTGTCTTGAGGATGCCCATCAGCACCGCCCGGCGGCCATCCATGCGCACGACATTGGTCTGGGGGGGTGAGCCGTCATGCACGTGGGCCACGTCGCCGAGATAGACCACCCCGTGGTCGATGGCCTTCACCGGCAGCCGGTTCAGCTCGTCGATGGCCGTCGGGCTGTCGTTCAGATGCAGGCTGTATTCGATCCCCCCGATCTTGGTGACGCCGACGGGGATGATCTGGTTCTGGGCGGCGATGGCGTTCTGGATGTCCTGGGCCGACAGGCCCTTGGAGGCCATGGCGGTGGGGTCGAGGTCGATCTGGATCTGGCGGACCTTGCCGCCATAGGGGGACGGCGTCGCCGCGCCCTGGATGGTGGCGAGGGCAGGGCGGATGAAGTTCTGGCCGGCGTCGTAGATCTTCTGCTCACCGAGGTCGGGGCTGGACAGGGCCAGCTGCAGGATCGGCACGGTGGCGGCGTTGTAGTTCAGGATCAGCGGCGGCGTGATGCCCGGCGGCATCTGCTTCAGGACCGTCTGCGACACCGAGGTGACCTGGGCCGTGGCAGTGCGGATGTCGACGCTGGGGCGGAAGAAGATCTTCACCACGCCGACGCCGTTCAGCGACTGGCTCTCGATGTGCTCGATGTCGTTGACGTTGGAGGTGAGCTGGCGCTCGTAATAATAGACGACCCGGCCGGCCATCTCGTCCGGCGACAGGCCGTTATAGGTCCAGACCACGGCGATCACCGGAATCCTGATGTCCGGGAAGATGTCGGTGGGGGTCCGCAGGACGGAAATGCCGCCGCCGAGCAGGATCATCAGCACCAGCACGACAATCGTGTGCGGTTGCCGCAGCGCCATTTTCACGATCTGAAGCATGGCCTCACTTTTCGCCGATTGTCCGGGTGCCCGCGACGAATGCCGAACGCCGCCCTGCTATGCCAGTGAAACTTGTTTTAGGTCGGTGAAACATTTTTTAGGGAGACGGCCAAGCCGCCGCGAGGCCAATTCTGACTTCAAGGCCCGGATGCGCGTCGTCCAGCTGAAGTGAAAATCCGTGCAGCCGGACAATTGCTCCAACTATACTCAGGCCGAGTCCGGAGCCTTCGGCCGCGGCATGATGCGCGCCGCGATGGAACCGCTTCAATACATGCTGGCGATCCTCGAGCCGGATTCCCGGGCCTTGATCCCGGACATAGAGCTCCGGCCCGTCGGGCGGCGTGCGCAGGCCGATCTCCACCCGGCCGCCGGGGGGCGAGAACTTGATGGCGTTGTCGACCAGGTTGGCGAGCGCCTCGAACAGCAGGCGTCCGTCCGCCTCGGCCGTCACCGGCGCGCCGATCTGCGCCACCAGGGTCACGCCCGCCTCCTCGGCCAGGGGGGCATAGAGTTCCAGGGCCTGTTCGACCAGGCTGGACACCCCGACCGGCATGATGGCGGCGCAGCGGTCCTGGGCCTCGATCTCGGAAATCCGGAGCAGGGCCCGGAACCGCTCCAGAAGCCCGTCGAGCTGCTCGATCGCCTGGTCCAGCTCGTCCGCGGCGACGGCCGGCAGGTCGGGAACATGGCTCACCCGGTGCAGGGCGGCGCGGACCCGCGTCAGGGGCGTGCGCAGGTCGTGGGCGGCGGCATCGGCGACCCCCTTGATGTCCAGCATCAGCTGCTCGACCTCCTCCAGGGCCCGGTTGATCGCCAGGGCGAACAGGTCGAGCTCGTCGCCGGACCCGGCCAGCGGCATGCGCGTCCGGAGATCGCCGCGGACCACCGCGCTGCTGGCGGCCTCCAGCTGGGCCAGCCGCCGCAGGGAGCGTCGGCTCAGCAGGACCCCGGCGGTGAAGCCGACGACGGCGATGGCGCCGCCGCTCCAGAGGAGCGAATTGAGCAGGACGCGCCGCAGTTCCACCAGCTGGGTCGTGTCCCGGCCCACCAGCAGGACCTCGCCCCAGGGCAGGACGCGGGCGATGACCCGGACGGACCGGCCGTCGTGATCCACCAGCTCGCGGGGGGTCTGGTCCCGGGGAGTTCCGGCCGGCAGCTCCGGTCCGTCGCCCTCGATCCGCTGGCCGTCCCGGCTGAACAGCCCGTAGCTGTTCAGGCGCAGGTGGTCATTGGCAATGCTGAGCCGGATCGCGGCGGGCAGGTCCTCCGGCCTCAGGGCGGCCAGGCGGCTGCTTTCCGCCCGGGTGATGCCGTCCACCCGGCGGATCAGGAAGTCGGCGGTCTGTCCGTAGACGGCGCCCAGCAGGACGATGATCGCGACGATGAAGGCGGTTCCGTAGATGAGCGTCAGCCGGAAGGGCGTCGACCGCCAGGCCCTGAGCCCGTCAGTGGTCAGGTGGCTCGCCAGGCGGTCCAGCCGCGCCCTAGTCCCGCCCATCGATCCGATAGCCCTTTCCGCGAAGGGTCTCGATCAGGGGCCGCTCCCCGGGCAGTTCGAGCTTCTTCCTCAGGGCACTGATGTAGACATTGATCAGGTTGTCGCCCGGATCGAAGAAATAGCCCCAGACGTGCTCGAAGATCATCCGTCGGCTGAGCACCTGGCCCGCATTGCGCGCCAGGAATTCCAGGAGCTTGAACTCCGTCTCGCGCAGCTTCTCGACCCGGTCCCCCCGTCGCGCCGTCCGGCCGATGAGGTCGATGACCAGGTCGCCGACCCGCAGTTCGGTCTGGTTGGGGGGAGCGACGGCCTGACGGCGATGCAGCACCTCGATCCGTGCCAGCATCTCGTCGGGGGAGAAGGGCTTGATCAGATAGTCGTCCCCGCCGGCGCGAAGTCCGTTGATCCGTTCGTCCACGTCCGACAGGGCGCTGATCATCAGCACCGGTGTCGAGACGCTGCGCTCGCGCAGGGTGCGCACCAGGCTGAGGCCGTCCAGCTCCGGCAACATGCGGTCGAGGGTGATGACGTCGAAGGGCTCTGACAGGGCGAGGGCCAGGCCGTCCCGGCCGGTCGTCGCGACGGTCACCTCATGGCCGTGGACGGTCAGTTCGTCGGCAATGACCGAAGCCGTGGCCCGGTCGTCTTCGATGGTGAGAACGCGCATCCTCTGGGGGGGCTCTTCCACTGGCGGCCGGAGCGGTCGGACCACCATTTCAGACTCAGAGGCCACTGAAAAGTGAAAGAAACTAGAGCCTACGGAGGTCGGGCACCTTGCGGAGTGCGTCGGGGCCGAAAAGGCGTCGGGGCAAGAAAGCGTCGGGGCAAAAAAAATGGGAGGCCGCGTGACGGCCTCCCACATTCGGTTCCCGGCGTGAAGGCGAGAGGGGTCTCACCTTCACCCGGAGGCCGGAGGGATCAGAAGGGATAGTAGCGGATGCTGGTGAACACCATGTTGTCCGACGTCTTGGCGCCCAGGGCCGGATTGGCCGCGGAACCGTTGTTGCCGGAGAACTTGCCAAGCGTGGCGTTGGAGAACTGCATGCCCCACTGGACGCGGCCGAAGCTGCCCACATAGGGCTTGTGCCAGAAGCCGAGGGTCAGTTCGCTGACATACTTGTTGTCGCCGGCGCAGGTGGAGTTCTCGACCGAGCAGCCGGTGTTGTTGGCGAACTCGTTGCCGTAGCCCGCCACCAGGGCCGTACCGGCCGTGTTGAGGTACTGCTGGCGATGGGTGATCTGCTCGGAGCCGCCGAAGGCGTAGATGTCGAGCATCGGCGAGGCGTGGAAGGTGCCGCCGACCAGATAGGCCAGGCTGCTGAGCGGCTTCAGGTTGCCGTTCACGTCCGTGGTCACGTCGGCGAGACCCGAGGTGCCGTACCGGCCCATGCCGCGACCGCTGAGGATCGAAGCCTGCACGTCCAGCATGTGCGGAACGGCCTGGAAGGTCGCGCCGCCGCCGAAGCCGACGCCGTACACGTTCTGGTTCGAGGCCGCATTGGTGGCCGACAGGACCGCGCTGGTCGAACCCGGGGTGTTGTTGGTCGGGTTCAGGTACTGGCGGGAGTAGAAGTCGCGGCCGATGGCGAAGGCTTCCACGTGCAGGGCACGATCGGCGATCTTGGTCTCATAGGCGCCCTTCACGATCACGTCGGGGATGTTGCTCAGCGGATAGGCGTTGGCGCTGTTCAGGTTCTGGTTCGAACCGGAGGACGAGGTCACGACCACGTTCGACGCCACCTTGCCGCCGGGGGACAGGGTCGCGGGGTTTTCCACCGAGACGGCCAGCCACAGGGACTTGTCGAACAGCTCCTCGGTGAGGCGGATCTGGGGCTGGCGGGCCCAGACGAAGCCCACGAGGTACTGCGGATCGATCTGCGGCGGCGCCACTTCGTTCCGCGGCGTGATGCCCTTGGAGTTCAGGGTCGCCAGCGACCAGTTCTGACCGGCCAGCAGGTGCAGGCCGAGATTGTCGAAGTCCACATTGGCGTACAGCACGCGGAAGCGCGGGGTGAACGAGTTGGACTGGTTGAAGTTGGCGGTCTGGGCGGCACCCAGGAAGTCCACTTCGCCATAGCCCTGGATGTGGGTGGTCGGGGAGGCATCGCCTTCCGCCAGCAGGGTGAAGCGCGACTGCTGGGCCGAGAAGCGGCTTTCCGAGACGTGGTTCAGCGGCGCGCTGCCGAACGGCAGCTTGGTGAAGGCCGTGGCAATGGTCGAGTCGGTGGACTTGGAGCGGTAGTCCGCTTCCGCCGCCACGAAGCCGCCGAGGGTGATCTTCACGCCCTTGTAGTAGATCTTGTCGGTCTTGGGCTGGGCAGCGGCCACGGCGGCCTTGGTGATCTCGGCCGGCATGGTGTTGATGGTCTGCGACTGGGCGACCACGGAATTGGCCAGGCTGTCCTGAGCCTGCTCCAGCTGGGCGGCCACCTCGGCCGACTTGGCCTGGGAGGCGGAGACCTCGTCCAGCTTGGCCTTCAGCACGGCGATCTCGGCCTTCAGGGCTTCCACGTCGGCGGCGGTGGCGGCAGGCGCAGCGGCCTTCTTCGCCACGTGCTTGGTGGTCGCCGCGTCCGCGGAAGCGCCGGCACCCATGGCGAGCAGCGCGCCCACGGCAACACTGGCCCAGATCCTCGAATTGAACTTCATGTCAGTCGTACCCCTCAATAGCTTTGCAGCTGGCTCGTTAGAGCAACTTTGAACGGCGATACTCCCGGCTCGCGACACTTTGTGACGAGTTTTGTGACGGTTTTGTTGTGTGCCGTCTAGCGGTCGGGGCTGTGACATTTTCGCCGCTCCGTGTCAGGGGCCGCGAGTACCACACGTTCCCGCCAGACAGGCACCCGCGCCGCCACTGGACTCGTTATGAAGTTCCAGTGCATATCGATGCGGAACTTCAGGAGGGGTCATGTCTCAGTCCATCTCGCGTCGCAGGCTGTGGTCTGCGGCATCGCTGTGCGCGTCCGGTGCCGTCGTGGCCCTGGGGACCGGGGCCGCGCCGGCCCTTGCGGACTCCGCCGGGGACGCCGGGCTGGCCCCGGTCATCGTCACCGCCCGTCTGCGGCCCGAGGATGCCCAGTCCGTGCCGACCGCCCTCAGCGTGCTGACGGAGGAGACCCTGCGCACCACCGGAACCTACAACATCTCCCAGGTGTCGCAGCTGGTCCCGAGCCTGTTCTACAATTCCCCCAACCCCCGCAACACCGCCTTCACCATCCGGGGCCTGGGCAGCAGCGTGGTGGCCGTCTCCCAGGCCAATGACGGGCTGGAGCCCGGCGTCGGCTTCTATGTGGACCAGGTCTACCACGCCCGTCCGGCGACGGCGGCCTTCGACATGCTCGATGTGGAACAGGTGGAGGTGCTGCGGGGGCCGCAGGGGACGGTGTTCGGCAAGAACACCACGGCGGGTGCCATCAACATCACCACCAAGGCCCCGTCCTTCACGCCGGAGATCGACGCGGAAGGGTCCCTCGGCGAGCTGGACTACCGGCAGTTCAAGGCCTCGGCCACCGGTCCGATCCTGGGGGACCTCCTGGCCGCCCGGATCGCGGTGGTCTCCACGGAACAGGACGGCAATATCCAGAATGTCCGGACCGGCGGCCGGGACAACAACATCAACAACCACAGCGTCCACGCCCAGCTGCTCTACAAGCCGTCGGCGACCTTCAGCCTGCGTCTGTCGGCGGACTACAACGTCTTCGACAGCGCCTGCTGCACCCAGGTCTATGTGGGCGTCGCGCCGACCCTGAAGCCGGCCGCCAAGCAGTATCCGGCGCTGGCGGCGGAGTTGGGCTATGCGCCGCCGAGCCTCGATCCCTATCAGAGGCTGACCGACATCGACGCGCCCGTCGGTGCCAATACCAACGAGGGCGGCCTGTCGGCCATTGCCGACTGGAACCTGGGCAAGGCGACGGTCACGTCGGTCACCGCCTGGCGCTTCTGGAACTGGGATGCCGCCAATGACCGGGACTATACGGGCCTGTCGATCCAGACCCTGCAGCACATCCCGTCGCGGCAGGACCAGTACAGCCAGGAACTGCGGATCGCGTCCAACGGTCACGAAACGATCGAGTACGTTGCGGGGCTGTACTACTTCAACCAGGGCATCACCGGGCGACCCATCACCCAGTACGGCCCACAGGCCACCTACTGGCTGCTGGGACCGGCCCCGACCTACCCGGCGAACCTGCTCGACGGCTACGGCACCGACGGCCGGACCCGGTTCCACACCAACAGCTATGCCGCGTTCGGCGAGGCGACCTGGCACGTCACCTCCCGCCTCGGCCTGACCACGGGCCTGCGCTACACGGGCGAGGACAAGGAGGGCAGCTATGCCTCCTATGTCTACGGGGGACTGACCGGGGTCTCGACCTCGCTGCTGAATGCCAAGCTGTCGATCCTGCGCCCGCAGGCCTACGAGGCGAAGAAGTCCAGCGGCAACCTGTCCGGCCGGTTCGTGGCCAGCTATGACGTGACCGACGGCGTGATGGCCTATGCCAGCTATGCCGACACCTCGAAGTCCGGCGGCCTCAACATGTCCGGCCTGCCGCTGAACGCCGCCAACCTTCCGGCGCTGGCCACCGTCGTCATCCGGCCGGAGAAGAACACCACCTACGAGCTGGGCCTCAAGTCGAAACTGCTGGGCAACCGCGTGATCGTGAATGCGGACACCTATGTGACCACCGTCAAGGACTTCCAGACCAACGTGGTGGACACCGGTCCCGGGGCCCTGCGCGGCTATCTGGCCAACATCCCCAAGGTCCAGGTGAAGGGGGCGGAACTGGATGGCCAGGTCATCGTGACGGACAGCCTGTCGGCGCACCTTTCCGCGGCCTGGACCGACGGGACGTACATCTCCTACGCCAATGGCCCGTGCCCGCTGGAGCTGATCGCCAGTTCCACCACCGTCTGCAATCTCAGCGGCAAGCCCCTGTCATCCCTGCCGCGATGGGTGTGGTCGGCGGGGGGCGAGTTCCACCGGCCGGTCACCCTCGGCAACCTTTCCGGCGAGGGCTATGCGCACCTCGAGTCGACCCTTCGCACCCGCAGCTTCGGCGACCCGTCGGATTCCGCCTACACGGTCATCGGCGGCTACGGGCTGACGAATGTCAGCGTCGGCTTCCGCGCCCCGAAGGGGTGGGAGGCGTCGGTGTGGGTCCGCAACGCCTTTGACGCCCATTATCTGCAGAACGTGACCATCCAGGCGGGGAATTCCGGCCTGATCGTCGGCACGCCGGGGGATGCGCGCAGCGTGGGGGCGACGGTGCGGATGCGGTTCTGAGCATCGCCCGAGGCCCCTCAGGCATCGCCGACGAAGCGGTAGCCCACGCCCGGTTCGGTGACGAGGTGGACCGGGGTCGCGGGGTCGGCTTCCAGCTTCTGGCGCAGATGACCGATGAACACCCGCAGATACTGGACGTCGTCGGCATTGGCCGGGCCCCAGACGGCGGTAAGCAGCTGGCGGTGGGTGACGACCCGCCCCCGGGCCTCCACCAGCGCCGCCAGCAGGTCATATTCCCGGGGCGACAGGCGCACCGGCTCCCCGGACTTGCGCACGACGCGCCGGACGAGGTCGATCTCCACCTGTCCGGCCCGGACCACCGGCTCGCCGGCATCGCGCACCACCCGGTTGCGCAGGGCGACCCTCAGCCTGGCGAGCAGCTCGCCCACCCCGAAGGGCTTTTCCACATAGTCGTCCGCCCCGTTGTCCAGGGCGTTGATCTTCTCCAGCTCCCGGTCCCGGGCGGACAGGATGATCAGCGGGCCGTCATAGAAGGCGCGGGCCTTCCGCAGCACGTCCTGGCCGTCCATGTCCGGCAGGCCGAGATCGAGGATCACCGCATCGGGGGGCTTGCGGGCGATCTCACCCAGTCCGGCCGTGCCCGTATCGGCGCGCACCGGCTCGTATCCCGCAGCGTCGAGGGCCGGGGTCAGGAACCGGTGGATCTGGGCCTCGTCGTCGATGACGAGGATGCGGGGGCGGGAGCCGGACAAGCGGTTACCTCGAGGGGGCGGTCACAGCAGCATATGGTGGGTCGACATCTGTTTCGGCAGGCTGATCAGGATGCGGGTGCCGCGATAGCCGGACAGGGCGTCGCCATGGATGGGGCTGGCCGCCGCGATCCGCCCGCCCATGGCCTCGACAAAGCCCTTTGAGATGGAAAGGCCTAGGCCCACGCCCTGGCCGCGATCGGAGGCGGCATCGAGGCGGCGGAACTTGTCGAACACCCGCTCCAGCTCCGCCGTGGGAATGCCGCGGCCCTCGTCCTCGATGCTGATGACGATGTTGGAGCGGTCCTCATAGGCCGCCACGTCGATCGGCTCCCCCGCGGGAGAATAGGCCACCGCGTTCTCGAGGATGTTGACGATGGCCTGTTCCAGAAGGGCCGGGTCGGCCTGGATGGCGGACAGTTCCGCCGGAAAGTCCCGGTTGAAGCGGCGGTCCTGGGCGCGGCGGGCGACCCGGTCGATGGCCCCTGAGATCACGTCGCGGACATCGGTCCATTCGCTCCGGGTCTTCAGGCCGCCCCCCTCCAGCCGGGTCATGTCCAGCAGGTTGCCGACATAGCGGTTCAGGCGCTCCGCCTCCTCGCGGATGGAGAGGAGCAGGTCCTGGCGCACCGCCTCGGCCAGGGCACCGCCATAGTCGATCAGGGTCGTGGCCGCGCCCAGCACCGTGGACAGGGGCGTGCGCAGGTCGTGGCTGATCGAGTTCAGAAGCGCGGCCCGGAGCTGGTCGGACCGGCGGACGGTCTCGTGCTCCACCGCGCCCGCGGCCAGTTCGGCCCGCTCGATCGCCACCGCGCCCTGACCCAGCAGGGCCAGCAGCAGGCGTTCCTCCTCCGATCCCCGTCGCAGGCGACCGGCCTCCACCCCCGCCACCCCGGCCCGGCCCTTCAGGCCCTGCAGCGGCAGGAAGACCCAGTCGACCTGCGGCAGGGTGCCGGTGCCCGCCCCGGCCGCCTCGCCCCGCTCCCAGGCCCAGCGGGCGGCGGTCATCAGGGTGGCGTCCAGCACGGGCACGGACGGGGCCCCCGCCGCGATCCGGATATCCCCGTCGGCGGGCAGCAGGACCACCGTGGCCCCGGCGGCGGCGGCGGCGGTCTGCTCCGCCAGGGTCCGGGCCGCATCCTCCCGGGTGGCGACGGCGGAAAGGCTGCGGCTTGCCACCAGCAGGGCCGTCACCGCGCTGGCGCGCCGGGCGGCGGCGGCGGCCTGGTCCCGCACCCGCCCCGCCAGCCCACCGGTGACCAGGGCGACGCCGAAGAAGACCGCGAAGGTGAACAGGTCCGCCGGATTGCCGATGGCGATGGACAGGCGCGGGTCGAGGAAGAAGAAGTTGTAGGTGAAGGCCGCCAGGGCCGCCGCCAGCAGCGCCGGCCACAGACCGAAGCCGAGCCCGGTGGCGATCACGCTCACCAGGAAGATCATCGCCAGGTTGGCGCCGTGGGAGAACTGGTCGACCAGGGAGGCGATGCCGTTGGCCGCGCCGACGGAGACGACGGCCACGGCCATGCCGCTCCAGCCCCGGCGGAAGGCGAGGCGCGGCAGCCGCGGCCGGACCGGGGCCGGACCGGCGTGGTCGGTGATAATGTGCAGCGCCGCGCCCATGGAGCCTTCCATCAGCGCCTGGACCAGGGACGGGCGGAACAGCCCGCCCAGGGACCGCCGCCCGGGGCGGCCGATCACGATCTGGGTGACGTTCTGGCGCCGGGCATGGTCGAGGACCGTCTCCACCAGATCGTCGCCGGAGAGGATGGTGGTGGCCGCGCCCAGCTGCTCCGCCAGCCGCAGGGCCTCCGCCCGCCGGTCGATCGCCGCCGGGGCCAGCAGGGGCTGGTTGGGCCGCTCCACATGGGCCACGGTCCAGGGGGCGTCGCCGATCATGTCGGAGATGCGCCGACCGTTCCGCACCAGGCTTGTGGCCATGGCATCGGCCCCGATCAGCACCAGGATCCGCTCCCCCGCCGCCCAGGGTCCGGTGATGCCCTGGCGACGCATGACGCCCACCAGCTGGTCGTCCACGGTCTCCGCCGCCCGCCGAAGGGCAAGCTCCCGGAGCGCCGTCAGGTTCTCCGACCGGAAGAACCGCTCCGCCGCCAGGCTGGCCGTTTCCGGCACATAGACCTTGCCCTGGGCGAGGCGGTCCCGCAGCTCCTGGGGCGTGATGTCGATCAGCTCGATCTCGTCGGCGGCGGACAGGGCGGTGTCGGGCACCGTCTCCCGCTGCAGAACCCCGGTGATCCGGTGCACCACGTCGACCAGGCTCTCCAGGTGCTGGACATTGAGGGTGGTCCAGACGTCGATCCCGGCGTTCAGCAGTTCCTCCACATCCTGCCAGCGCTTGGGATGGCGGGAGCCGGGGGCGTTGGAGTGGGCGTACTCGTCCACCAGCAGCAGCCGCGGGTGCCGGGTCAGGGCGGCGTCGAGGTCGAACTCCATCAGCTGGCGTCCGCGATGCTCGATTACCCGCCGGGGCAGCACCTCCAGTCCGTCCAGCAGGGCCGCGGTCTCGGGCCGGCCGTGGGTTTCCACGAGGCCGACCACGACCTCGACCCCGTCCGCCTGACGCCGCGCCGCCGCGGTGAGCATTTCCGACGTCTTGCCCACGCCGGGGGCCATGCCGAGATAGACCTTCAGCCGTCCGCGACCGGCCTTGCTGGCTTCGGCCAGCAGGGCGTCCGGGTCCGGGCGGTTGAGGTCTCGGTCGTTCATGCGGGTCGCGTCAGCTCTGCGGCTTGCCGGTCCGGAAGCGTTGGTCCAGGGCGAGGTTCACTGCAAGCACATTGACCCGTGGCTCGCCGATCAGGCCCGCGAAACGCCCTTCGGTGTGCTGGTCGATCAGCGCCTGCACGGCGGCGGCGTCCATGTGCCGGGCCGCGGCGATCCGCGCCACCTGGCGGCGGGCAAACTCGGGGGAGATGTCCGGGTCGAGGCCCGAGGCAGACGTGGTGACGGCATCCGCGGGCAGGGTCCGGCGATCGCCGCCCAGCGCCGCGGCCGACTTGGCGATGCGGTCCGCCAGCTTCGGATCCAGCGGGCCCAGGTTCGATCCCCCGGACTGGGTCGGGTCATAGCCGTCCCCCGCCGCCGACGGCCGCCCCTGCAGATAGTCCGGCCGGGTGAACATCTGCCCGATCAGGCGAGACCCGACGACCCGGCCGCCGACCCGGACCAGACTGCCGTTGGCCGCGTTCGGCACGACCGCCTGGGCGAGGCCGGTCATGGCCAGGGGATAGGCCAGCCCGAGGAGCAGGGTCAGGGCGAGCAGCGACATCACCGCCGGTCGAAGTTGGTTCAGCATGGGAAACGCCTCCAGGGTCACAGGCTCAGGCCAGGCCCAGATTGTGGACGATCAGGTCGATCAGCTTGATGCCGATGAAGGGGGCGACGACGCCGCCCAGTCCGTAGATGGCCAGGTTGCGCCCCAGCAGGGCCCCGGCGCCGATGGCCCGGTACTTCACCCCGCGCAGGGCCAGGGGGATCAGGGCGACGATCACCAGGGCGTTGAAGATCACCGCCGACAGGATCGCGCTCTGGGGTGAGGCCAGCTGCATCACGTTCAGCGCGCCCAGCGCCGGCAGGGACACCACGAACAGCGCGGGGATGATGGCGAAGTACTTGGCCACGTCGTTGGCGATGGAGAAGGTGGTCAGGGCCCCGCGGGTGATCAGCATCTGCTTGCCCACCTCCACGATCTCGATGACCTTGGTGGGGTCGGAGTCGAGATCGACCATGTTGCCTGCCTCCCGCGCCGCCTGGGCACCGGTCTGCATGGCCACCCCCACATCGGCCTGGGCCAGCGCCGGGGCGTCGTTGGCGCCGTCGCCGCACATGGCCACCAGCCGCCCCCGGGCCTGCTCGTCCCGGATCAGGCGCAGCTTGTCCTCCGGCGTCGCCTCGGCCAGGAAGTCGTCCACCCCCGCCTCCGAGGCGATGGCCGCGGCGGTCAGGGGATTGTCGCCGGTGATCATCACCGTGCGCAGGCCCATCCGCCGCAGATCGGCGAACCGCGCCTTCACATTGGGCTTCACCACGTCCTTGAGGTGGATGACGCCCACCAGCCGGGTCCCCTCCGCCACCGCCAGGGGCGTGCCGCCGGAGCGGGCCACCCGGTCCACGGCCTGGGACAGCTCCGGCGCCATGTCGGCACGGGTCATGCCCAGATGGCCGAGGAGGGCGTCCACCGCCCCCTTGCGCCAGGTCATATTGCCGATCTCGAGGCCGGACAGGCGGGTCGTGGCGCTGAACGGGATGGAGATGGCGTCCGGCGGGGCCTCGCCCGCCACCCCCTGGCTGTTGGCCAGCTCGACGATGGAGCGGCCTTCCGGGGTCTCGTCGGCGAGGGAGGCCATCATGGCTGCGCGCAGGGCCGCGTCGGGGGCGAGGCCGGGGGCGGAGATCACCTCCGTCGCCATGCGGTTGCCGAAGGTGATGGTGCCGGTCTTGTCCAGCAGCAGGGTGTCCACGTCCCCCGCCGCCTCCACGGCGCGGCCGGAGGTGGCCAGCACGTTGAACTTCAGGAGCCGGTCCATGCCGGCAATGCCGATGGCCGACAGAAGCCCGCCGATGGTCGTGGGAATGAGGCAGACGAACAGGGCCCCCAGGATCACCGGATCGATCACCACCCCCGAATAGCGGCCGAGGCCGACGAGGCTGGCCACCGCGATCAGGAAGATCAGGGTCAGGCCGGCCAGCAGGACCGCCAGCGCGATCTCGTTCGGTGTCTTGCGGCGGTCGGCGCCCTCCACCATGGCGATCATGCGGTCGAGGAAGCTGTCGCCCTGGGCGGCGGTGACCTGGACCTTGATCCAGTCGGAGACCACCGTGGTGCCCCCGGTGACGGCGGAGCGGTCGCCGCCGCTCTCGCGGATCACCGGCGCGCTCTCGCCCGTGATGGCCGCCTCGTTGACGGAGGCGACCCCCTCGATGATCTCGCCATCGGCCGGGATCATGTCCCCCGCCTCCACCAGGACGATGTCGCCCACCGCCAGCTTGTGGGCGGAGGTGGGCACCGTGGTTCCCGTCGCCTGGTCGACGATCAGCTTGGCCTTGGTGTCCACCCGCGCGGCCCGCAGGGCGTCGGCGGCGGCCTTGCCCCGCCCCTCGGCAATGCTTTCGGCGAAGTTGGCGAACAGGACGGTGGCCCACAGCCAGCCGGCGATCTGACCGGCAAAGGCGGCGGGGCGGTGGGAGGCGATCTCCGCCACGGTGGAGAAGCTGGCCAGCACGGCCACCACCTCGGTGGTCAGGATCACCGGATTTCCGGCGAGCTTGCGCGGATCCAGCTTCACGAGGGCGTCGGTCGCCGCGCGCTGGATCATGCCCCGCACCGGGCTTTGGGCAGAGAGGGCGGAAGCCATGGGAGGGTCCTTCGAGACAGGGATTAGCGGAGCGGGGCGGCGGTCCGGGCGAGCATCTGGAAGTGCTCGACCAGGGGTCCGAGGGCCAGGGCCGGGAAGAACTGCAGGCCGCCCAGGATCAGGATCACCCCGATCAGGAGGCCGATGAACAGGCCGTTGTCGCTGGGCAGGGTGCCGGCGCTGGGGGCCAGCTTCGGCTTGGCGACAATGGCCCCGGCCATGGCCATGACCGGCACGATGTAGCCGAACCGGCCCAGCAGCATGTCGAGCGCCATGGTGTCGTTCCACCAGGGACTGTTGGCATTGATCCCGGCAAAGGCCGAGCCGTTGTTCCCGCCGCCCGAGGAATAGGCGTAGAGCAGCTCGGTGAAGCCGTGCGGGCCGCTGGCGGACAGGCCCTTCAGGGCCACCGGCAGCACCGCGGCCACGGCGGTGAGGCCCAGGATCGCCAGGGGCAGGATCAGGACCGCCAGCATGGCGAACTTGATCTCCCGCGCCTCCACCTTCTTGCCGAGATATTCCGGCGTGCGTCCGACCATCAGCCCGGCCACGAACACCGACAGCAGCGCCATCACCACCACCCCGTAGAGGCCGGAGCCCACCCCGCCCGGCAGGATCTCGCCCAGCTGGATGAGGAACAGGGCGACCCCGCCGCCCAGAGGGGTGAAGCTCTCGTGCATGGCGTTTACCGCCCCGCAGGAGGCGCCGGTGGTCATGGCCGCGAACACGGCGGAGGCGGCAGCCCCGAAGCGGACCTCCTTGCCCTCCATGTTGGGGGCCGAGGCGAGCCCGGCCTGGAGCAGGGCAGGGGTGGCCTGGGTCTCGGCCAGGTAGATCGCACCGGCCGCCACCGCCAGCAGGAGGGCCATGGCCGCCACGAGGGCCCGGGCCTCCTTCCGCGCCCCGGCGATCCGGCCGAAGGCGACGACGCAGCCGAACGCCAGTCCGTTCATGGCGATCATGGCGATCAGGTTGGTGAGCGGAGACGGGTTCTCGAAGGGATGGGCGGAATTGGCATTGAAGAAGCCGCCGCCATTGGTGCCGATCTGCTTGATCGCCTCCTGGCTCGCCACCGGTCCGACGACCAGGGTCTGGTGCGCCCCCTCCAGCGTGGTGATGTCGATGTGCTGGGCGAGGGTCTGGGGCACGCCCTGGACCGCCAGCACCACCGCCATCACCACGGACAGGGGCAGGAGCACGTGGAGGCTGACCCGCACCACGTCCCGCCAGAAGTTGCCGAGCCCCTCGCCCCGGTGGGCGGCGAAGGCCCGGGCCAGCGCGCCGACAATGGCGATGCCGGTGGCCCCGGACAGGAAGTTCTGTACGGTCAGGCCGACCATCTGCGAGAGGTTCGACATGGTCGTCTCGCCGGAATAGGCCTGCCAGTTGGTGTTGGTGACGAAGCTGATCGCGGTGTTGAACGCCAGGTCCGGCGACAGCCCCGCCAGCTTCAGCGGATTGAGCGGCAGCATCCCCTGCAGCATCAGCACCGCATAGAGCAGGACAAAGCCCGCGACGTTGAAGGCCAGCAGGGCCGCGGTGTAGCCGAGCCAGGTCTGCGAGGTCGCGGCCTGCGGCCCGGCCAGGGCCAGGATCGCCCGCTCCACCGGTCGCAGGAGCGGGTCCAGGGGCGTGGCTCTGCCCTCCAGCACGCGGGCCAGATGGATGCCGAGCGGCCAGGCGATGGCCACGGTGAGGACGAGCGTCAGGGCGATTTCCGCCCAGCCTTGCCATGTCATGGGATCAGGTCCGCTTCAGAAGCGTTCCGGACGCAGCAGCGCCCAGAGCATGTAGACCGCGACGCCCAGCGCCGCGGCGGCATAGAGGATGTCCAGGACCATCTCAGAGCCGCCTCAGGCTGGCCGCATAGAGGCCGAACAGGGCGAAGGCCGCGACCCCCGCAACAAGATAGACAAGCGCCATGTGGGCTCTCCCGGTTGATGGGGGAGCTTTAGGAGCGTTCCGCGTAAAGGCGCGACGGGGGATGACGGGCCAGGGCATAAAGGCCACATAAAGGTCTCGTCCCGGCGGAGCCCGTGTCCTGGCGGTCGTCTGCGCCGAAGGGCATGCCGTCGCTGCTGCTGGAGGTCGTCATGAAAGCCGCTGTCCTGAACGCCTTTGGCCAGCCCCTGTCGATCGAGCAGCGGCCGGACCCGGTGCCGGGCGCGGGGTCGGTCGTGGTCGACGTGATGGCCGCGGGGGTCACCGGCTATGCCGCCGCAGTCTTCGACGGCTCGCGCGGCTACCGGCTGGAACTGCCGGCCGTTCCCGGCCCCGGAGGGATCGGGCGGGTGCGGTCGGTGGGGCCGGACGCCACCCGGCTCAAGCCCGGCGACTGGGTGTTCTGCGAGCCCACCATCCGGGCGCGGGATTCGGCGTCGGACACCATCCTCCAGGGCTGGACCTACCGCACCGACGCGGCGCTGCCGCTGCACCGGCTCTATCGCGACGGGTCCTATGCCGAGCAGATGCGGGTGCCGACGGAAAACGTCACCCCGATCGGCGACATCGAGGCCGCGGACGCCGGACGCTGGTGTGGCCTCAGCCGCCTGCTGGTGCCCTATGGCGGGCTGCTGGCGGGGGCGCTGGCGGCGGGGGAGACCCTGCTGGTCAGCGGCGCCACCGGCGGCTTCGGCGGGGCAGGGGTGGCGGTGGCCCTGGCCATGGGTGCGGGCCGGGTGGTGGCGACCGGGCGCAACCGGCGGACGCTGGACGAACTCGCCCACCGGTTCGGGGCCCGGGTGAAGCCGGTGGCAATGACCGGTGACGAGACCGCCGACCGGGCGGCAATCGCGCAGGCCGCCGACGGGCCCGTGGACATGGTGCTGGATTTCCTCCCCCGCGAAGCCGCCCTGTCGCAGGTGCACGCCAATCTCAAGGCGGTGCGGCACGGGGGGCGGATCATGCTGATGGGCGGGGTCCGCGCTGCGCTGGACCTCGACTACAACTGGCTGATGCACGGCGAGATCACCCTTCGCGGGGTGTGGATGTATCCGCCCGAGGCGGTGCCGCGCATGGTGCAGATGGTCCGGGCCGGCCTGATCGACCTGCACCAGTTCGAGTTGTCCGAGTTCGCCCTGGACGAGGCCAATGCCGCCGTCGCCCATGCCGCCGCCCATGCCGGTCCGCGCCAGCTGACCGTCCTCCGGCCGGACATCCTTCACCGCCTGAGCGGGGCCTGATAGGGTCGCCGGAGGGGCCGGTCGAGCGGGGTACGAGGGTGGACATTCACAAGCCGAAGCCGGTGCACAACTGGCAGGAGCTGCTCTCCGAAATCGGCGTTGTCGTCATCGGCATCGTCATCGCCCTGTCGCTGGAGGAAGGTCTGCGCGCGCTGCACGACCGGGGCATCGCCTCCGAGGCGCGAGAGGCGGTCAGGGAGGAAATCCGCCAGAACCTGTCGTTCATGGCCGGTCGCCTGGAAACCCAGCCCTGCATCGAACGTCGCCTGGATGACCTCGGCCGTCTGCTGGAGGCGTCCCGGGAGGGGGAGCTGAAATTCCGCCCGAACTGGGTCAGCCAGCCCTCCGTCTACTTCCTGTCCAACCAGCGCTGGCAGGCCGCCGCCGGAAGCGGACGGGTCAGCCTGCTGACCACCGAGGAGCAGGGCCGTCTGGGCGTGTTTTCGGTCATCAATGCGCGGTTCAACGACGCCGAGGCCCGGGAGCAGGCCGCCTGGTCGCAGCTGCGCGGGCTGGAGACCTGGCAGGGACCGCTGGGTTCGGCGGGGCGCGTTCACTTCTCCGCGGCCCTGCAGGATGCGCGTTATGAACTGTGGGAGACGCGCATCACCATCGGCCTTGCCCTGCGGCTCGGTGACGCGCTCGGGATCAAGCCCGACAAGGCCAGGACCATGGACGGCAAGTACGTCGTCCCCCACGCCATCTGCCTGCCCATCTCGACCCCCCGCGAGCAGGCGCTGAAGACACTCTCGCAGGACGGATCCCCCCCCTGGGGCCAGCCGAAATAGCCGCCGGGTCCGCCTGACGCCTTTGCCGCGGGCCTGCGATTTCGAAGGGGAACCGGCGAAGGCGCGCGCCGGGGGCTTGTCGCCGCGGACCGGCGGACGCAGAAACGGAGCGGGATGCCTGGCCCCCTCGCCCGGGCGCGCCTCGGAGGGACCGGATGACTTCGACCTGGATCCGCAATGCCTGGTACGTGGCCGCGTCATCGGCGGAGCTCACCGATATACCCCTGGGGCGTCGCCTCTGCGGGGAGGACGTGGTCCTGTTCCGCGGTCCCGGCGGCGTCGTCGCGGCGCTGGAGGATGTCTGTCCCCACCGGGGCGCGAGGCTCAGCCTGGGCCGCTGCCGGGAGGGGCGCATGGTCTGCGGCTATCACGGCCTGGAGGTCGCCGCCGACGGAGCCGCCGCGGCCATGGCCGGGCAGGATGTGAGCCGCATCCCGCGCACCCGGGCCTTTCCGGTGGCGGAGCGGGCGGGCTTCGTCTGGCTCTGGCCCGGCGAGGCGTCGGAGGCGGACGAGGCGCTTCTGCCCCATCTGCCCTGGGCGGATGACCCGCAGTGGGCCTATGGCGGCGGCCTCTACCGGATCGCCTGCGACTACCGGCTGATGGTGGACAATCTGATGGACCTCACTCACGAGACCCATGTCCACGCCACCAGCATCGGTCAGAAGGAGATCGACGAGGCCCCGGTGGAAACCGTGCTCGAGGGGGGCGAGGTGGTCACCCGCCGGTTCATGGAAGGGGTGACGGCCCCGCCCTTCTGGCAGGCGGCGCTCGCCGGTGCGGGCCTGCCCACGGACGCGCCGGTGGACCGCTGGCAGGTCTGCCATTTCTCCCCGCCGAGCCATGTGCTGATCGAGGTGGGGGTGGCGCTCGCCGAGTGCGGCGGGCGCGAGGCCCCGGCGGAGCGCAAGGTGTCGGCCATCGTCGTCGACTTCATCACCCCGGAGACGGAGACCTCCCACTGGTACTTCTGGGGCATGGCACGGACGTTTGCGCCGCAGGACCCGGCCCTGACCGCGACCATCCGCGAGGGGCAGGGCCGCATCTTCGCCGAGGACCTGGCGGTGCTTGAGGCACAGCAGGAAAACCTGTCCCGCCGCCCGCACCAGCGGCTGCTGACCCTGAACATCGACGCCGGGGGCGCCCAGTCCCGGGCCATGATCGCCCGCCTGATCCGCGACGAGGCGGTGCCGCTACCCGGCGGCTAGGGGGGGCGACGCCCAGGCCCTGGAGGATCACGCCGGTCAGGGACTCCACAGACTTTCGGCTGCGGTGACCGGACCGATGGATGTGCCGGCTGGCCTCCATCATCGACCCGACCACGACGCTCGGCGCGGCTGATGGTGAACCAATGCTGCGCCGAGATCGACGCCTGGGCCCAGACGGGGGAGTTCATGCCCTTCGCCGAACGCGCCAGGACGCGCCTCTACACGGGCATGGTCGGCCAGCTCCTCTGGGAGGGGGTGGATCTGCTGGCGTCTGCTGGCGGGGGGTCATTTGCCCGCCGGGATAACCGGATGAGCCGAATCTGGCAGGATCTTCGGGTCACCAACATGCACGCCATGGCTAATCCGGCGAGCAACTACGAACTCTACGGCCGGATCCTGTGCGGGCTCGAGCCCAACATGGCAGTGTGACGCCCGCCGTCCACACCCCTTCGCAGGCAATCGCCTTCTTCCGAAAGGCGAACAGGGAGATTGAACGCAATGACAGGTGCCGCCACCGGCCGCCGCCCCGGGTCTGTCGGGGTGCATTCCATCGACCACTTCGGGCTCATCGTCCCGGATCTGGAGGCCGCAGGGCGTTTCTATGAGCTGTTCGGCCTCCGCGTTCAAAAGGACCCGGGCGCGCTGCAGCTTCGGACGGAGACGGACCCGCACTGCTGGGGCCTCATACGGCAAGGTCCCGTCAAGCGGCTGAGTTATCTCAGCTTCGGCATCTATGCCGAGGATGAGCCCGCGATCCGGAGCCGGCTCGCATCGGCAGGGGTGAGGTCGATCGAGGCTCCGCCGGGGGCTGAACCCGGCGGGTGGTGGATTGCCGGCTTCGACAGTCTCCCGATAAACCTGCGGGTCGCGGCCAAGTCATCTCCCGACCGGAAAAGCGCCTTCACGGCCGTCTCCACCGAACCGGGCGAGTCTGGCGCCATCCTCAACTCCAGGGCCCCACGCATCCATCCCCGACGCCTGTCGCACGTGGCCATCTTCACCTCGTCGATCTCCGAGGCCATCGCGTTCTACGTGTCGGCGCTCGGACTGCGGCTCTCCGACCGGGGCGGCGACGGCGTGGCCTTTCTCCACGGGCCCCACGGAAGCGACCACCACATGCTGGCCCTCGTCGCGTCCGATCACAGGGGGCTGCATCACGTGAGCTGGGATGTGGGTTCGGTTCAGGACGTCGGACTGGGCGCAGCCCAGATGGCGCGGGGAGGATACGCGGACGGATGGGGCCTCGGACGCCACGTGCTCGGCGCCAACTATTTCCACTATGTCCGCGATCCCTGGGGCAGCTATTCGGAATACTCCGCCGACATCGACTTCATTCCCGCCGACTGCGACTGGCCCGCTCAGGACCACGCACCGGAAGACGCCATGTATCTGTGGGGGCCGCCGCCGCCCGCCGACTTCGCCACCAACCACGAGCCGGCACAGGACCTAGCCTGAGCCCCGGGCAGACGGCGACGGGCACGCCACCAGGGACGTAAACCCGGCGCGGATTCGAGGTGCATGTTCGACCTGTAGACGAGGTTGGCCGTGGGGCGTGACCGGGGCTGAGCGCTCAGAGCGGCCTCATGGCCTCGATCCGCGCAACCCGGACAGTTCCGCGACACTGCGCCGCCGCCGCGACCATCGCGTCGGTCAAGGCTCGCCCTTCCAGTCTTCCGGTGGCAAGCAGCACACGGAACGGCCGGTTACGGGACAGGCCCCAGAACAGGCCCGCCAGCAGCCAGACGGGGGCCCGGCTCAGTCGGGCCTTGGAACCTGGATAGATGCGGTATCCCAGGCAGCGGATCAGGGTGAAGGCCTCCTTCACGCCGCGCGCGACCACGCGGGCCTCGCCCCAGCTGCATCCGCCCCCGCGTCGCTCGCCGGCGCCGCAGGCACTCTGGAACCCGATGCAGAGCGGCGCGTGGCAACGAAGCCAGAGCGGCATGTTGCGTTCCAGGACCGCCGGAACGCCCGCTGCGTTGAAAAGGTCCACCAGGGACTGCCGCCCCAGAAGCGATTTCTGACCGGCGGCACCAATCGTCGCATCGAGCCGTCCATCACCGTCATAGTCGGCCTGCAGGAACGACATGCCGAAGGCGCAACGCTCGGCCCCCAGGGCGTCGATGATCGCTTCCGGGTCGAACGTATTGAACATGAACAGGATTTCCTTCGCTGCACTTCGTTGAAGGCTGGGAAGGAGGGGCGCTGCCTGATGCGCCAGGAGGGTGACGATCACCAGGTCATAGGGCATCTGTTCGTCGAGTTGGTCGATGATCTCGACCTCTGCGCGCTCGCCCTTCACGGTAACGATGCCACCATCGCGTTGCAGCTGCTGCAGCCGGTCCGATCCGGCCCTGGCGACCACGGTCACAGGGTGCCCGCCGCTCCGCACAAGCTGGAAGGCCAGGGTGCTGCCGATCCTTCCTGCGCCGAGGATGGCGATGGTCTTTGGCGTGGACGTGCTGGAAGGCATGACGGCTCGAGTCGTTGCTGGGTTTTGAAGGGGGCGGGAATTGGATGGTTGGACCGAGCGCTTTCAGTCGCCCAGTTTCAGTCGGCCAGTCGGACGGTGGCCTGGACGCTGAGGCCCGGGCGAAGGCGATCGACGCCCGCCTGCCCGGCGTCGAAGCCGATGCGGACCGGCACCCGCTGGACGATCTTGGTGAAGTTGCCCGTGCCCGGTTCGAACGGCAGCAGCGAGAACTGGGATCCAGTGCCTGGCGCCAGGCTGTCCACCCGACCGGTCAGAACCTTGCCGGGCAGGGCGTCCACCCGGATCGAGACCCGTTGACCCGGTGCCATGCGCGCAACCTGCGTCTCCTTGAAGTTCGCGGTGACATACAGGGCCCGCATGGGTGCCACGGTCATCAGCCGGGTGCCGGGCTGGACATAATCGCCCGGTTCCACCTGCCGGTCGGCGACCACGCCGTCGACGGGAGCCCGTATGAGGGTGTTGGCAAGGTCCTGCCGGGCAAGAACGAGCGCCGCCGCCGCCCGGGCCCGCGCGGCAAGGGCCTGTTCCACGGCGGCCTCGAGACTGCCTCTGCGCGCCTTGATGACCGCAGCTTGGTCCCGACTTGCCTCAAGTGCAGCGCGGGAGCGCTCCTGTTCCGAGGCAGCGCTGGCGGTGCCGGCGCGGACAGCGTCGAGGTCCCTCAGGGCGACGGCACCGGACGAAGAGAGTGACTCGTACCTCTGCAGATCCTTGGTGGAGCGGGCATTCTGCGCGTCTGCGGCCTGGATCGCCGAAGCGGCCACCCGGATGTTGGAGGCGGCGAGCCGCTCCTCGGCGTCGAGTGCCGTCAGGGCGGCCCGGGCGGCGCTCAGCCCGGCCTCGGCTGTCTGCACGTCGGCCTCGGCGGCTGCCACGCGGGCGCTGAACTCCTCCGGATCGATCTGGATCAGCGGGTCGCCGCGTCGAACCGGCTGGTTGTGCGCCGCCAGCACCCGGGCGACGAGCCCCCGGACCTTCGGTGCCAGAACCGAACTGTCTGCCTGGACATAGGCTGCGTCGGTGGTCTCCTCCGCCTTGGGCGCGGAGATCCAGAGAGCGCCGCCAACCGCGACCGTGACCGCGATCGCCACGACGATGGCGGTCCGCCGCGAGAACGGCAGGCTGCGGGCAGCGGGCGGCGCGGCGACATCGCTCATCGTTCAAAAACCAACAGGGTCGAGGTGGCCGAAGCCAGCAGGGTCCCGGCGGCATCCGTCAGACGGGCCTCGGCGAACGCGGCTCGCCGTCCAAGCGTCACCACCTTGCCCTCGGCACGGACCGGGCCGGTGTCGGCGGTCATGGCCTTGTGATAGGCGACCTTCAACTCCAGGGTCGTGTAGCCCTGACCGGCCTTCAGCCGGGAATGCACTGCGCATCCACAAGCGCTGTCGAGCAGGCTGGCGGCGTAGCCTCCGTGCACCGTGCCGATGGGATTGTAGACCTCAGGGCCGGGCGTTCCTTCGAACAGGACCCGCCCGGCCTCGGCCTCGACCATGGCGAAGGCAAGCGTCGCTCCGATGCCGGCCTTGCGGTCGCCCCCGAGCAAGGTGCGGAGCTGTTCCAGCCCGCTGGGGCCATGCGTGGCGGCGTCAGCGGCGTTCATGGGGCGATCTCCAGGTTGAGGCGGCGCCGGAGCGCGGTTCGAGAGGCAGCCAGGATGCTGTCTGACTGCTGCGGGTCGGATACGGCGCGCGCCAGGGCCACTGCGCCGACCAGTTCCGCCACGACGGAGGCGGCTTCAGCCTCGGCCCCCCCGCGTCCCATCAGGGCCAGGGTATCGGCGAGCCTTCGGGTCAGGGAGTCGACGCCTTCGCCGTAGCGCACCCTCGCCTCCGGTCCGAGACGGGCCAGATCGGCGGACAAGGCGGGAAGCGGGCAGCCCGTCCCGCGGGCGTCCCGGTGCTGGGTGGACAGGTAGAAGTCGATATACCGCGCCAGCCCCTCAGCCGGCGAGCCATCGGCCGTGGAACGCGCGAGCCGCCGACGCGCGTCATTGAACATCTCGTCGATCGCACCGGCGACCAGGGCGTCCTTGGACTTGAAATGCGCGTAGAAGGCACCGTGGGTCAGCCCTGCGCCGGACATGATCTCCGCGACGCTGACGCGGTCGGGCCCGGATGTCCGGATGGATCGGGCCGCTTCGGCCAGGACCCGACGCCGCGTCTCAACCTTGTGCTCAGCCTTGTAGCGCACCTTGCGGCTCCCGTTTATATGATGGATATAATACAATCAGTCCCGGGCGCAAGCCTGTCCGGAATTCGAGGCTCGCGACCCATGACGATTGCCCTTCCATCCTGGGTCCGGCGCGTGTTCGGGGATGACGGCGGCGAAGCGATCGCGCCGGCCGACCTGCCCTCTGGGCGGAAGTACCTGATCTTTGCGGTGATGGCCTTTGGCCAGTTCCTCGCCCTGATCGACATCCAGATCGTGGCGGCGTCACTGAACGACGTGCAGGCGGGATTATCAGCCGGTCCGGACGAGATCAGCTGGATCCAGACCGGTTATCTGATGGCCGAACTGGTGATGATCCCGTTCTCGGCCTTCCTGGCCCAGGCCCTGTCCACCCGATGGCTGTTTGCCCTGTCAGCCGGGTTGTTCACCGTCGCCAGCGCCCTGTGCGGTGCGGCCGGGGACATAAGCTCCATCGTGCTGTTCCGGGTGATCCAGGGCTTCGTCGGCGGTGCCATGGTGCCCACGGTCTTCGCCACGGGATACGCCCTTTTTTCCGGGCCGCAGCGGGCCATGATCCCCGCCATCCTGGGCATGGTCTCGGTGTTGGCCCCGACCCTTGGGCCGACCGTGGGCGGTTTCCTGACCGAAACGATCGGCTGGCGATCCATCTTCTACATCAACATCGTTCCGGGCGCGGCGGTGACTGTCCTGTCTCTGGTCCTGATCCGGGTCGACCGACCGAACCTGTCGATGCTCCGCCGGATCGACTATGTGCATCTGGCCTCGATGGCGACCTTTCTCGGCTGCCTGGAATACGTGCTGGAGGAGGGGCCCAAGAATGACTGGCTAGGCGATCCAAGGATCGCTGTCGCCGCCTGGGTCTCGCTGGTCGCCTTCATCCTGTTCCTCGAGCGGTCGTTCCGCTCCGGCGGGCCAATCGTGAAACTCTCCCCCTTTCGACGGCCGACCTTCGCGTTTGCCTGTGTGTTCAACCTCGTGATCGGCTTTGGTCTCTATTCCTCGACCTATCTCGTGCCGGTCTTTCTGGGGCGCGTGCGAGGCTACAACGCCCTGCAGATCGGTCTGACGGTCTTCATCGTCGGCGTGACCCAGGTGGCTTCCACCGTGATTGCCGCCCGGTTGTCCCAGAGAGCGGATCCACGGCGGGTGATCGCCGTCGGGCTCAGCCTGTTCGCCGCGGCCCTGTGGCTCGCCTCGTACATCACTCCGGACTGGGGATTCGCCGCCTGGGCCGGGCCGCAGATGCTGCGGGGCTTCGCCGTGATGCTGTGCATCGTGCCGAGCGTGGGCCTGGCACTGAACGGTTTCGCCCTGACCGAGCTGAGATACGCCTCCGCCCTGTTCAACCTGATGCGCAACCTGGGCGGCGCGATCGGCATTGCGGTGGTCAACACCTGGCTCGGAGACGCGACCCGGACGGAGGTGGAACGCCTGGGCGAGGCGCTGGGCCGACCGGGGACCCATGCTCCGGACCGCGTTGCCGACCTGGCCCGACAGTTGTCGTCCGGTCTCGGCGACGTCAGCCATGCGACCCTTGTTGCGCAGGGCGAGTTCGCCCGGGTTGTCGGCCGCTACGCCCTGACGTCTGCGTTCAACGAGGTGTTCCGCACCATGGCCTGGATATTTCTCTGTGCCCTTGTGCTCGTTCCCTTCTGTCGTCCGGCGCCGCCGACGCCGGCCTCCGCTGCTCCGGATGCGCACTGATGCGCCCGTTGGTGCGGATGTCAGCAATGGGTCGCAGGCGGTCGCCCCCCCTCGTCCGGGACCCTGCCATTCCGGACCCGGATGGGGCGGTGCCGGGCAGCGGACATTCCCAACGGCCGCGACATCGCCAGTCCAGGGCGTTGCCGGCGTCGTGGAACGTCCGGAAATCACGGGACAATTCCCCGCGCCAAGACCACACTTCAGTTTCCGGAGGACTGAATGGTGGGTGCAGTAGGATTCGAACCTACGACCCGCTGATTAAGAGTCAGCTGCTCTACCAACTGAGCTATGCACCCACGCCGTCCGACGCGTGCGTCGGCGGGAGGGGGCGATCTATCCGCCTTTGACGGGATTGGCAAGGGAAAACGGTGCGGGCCGCCGGTTCCGGGAGGGGGCCTGGGCGCCGCTTCCCGCGCCCTCCGGTCCAGGCCGCCGGGCGGGGGCCTGTGCGGGCCGGGCAGATATTCGACCCGATCCTCCGCCGGATAATTTAATCTTAGTAACCAACTCTTCATGCGGAGTCATCAATCTGCGGGTGTCCGACGCTCGGTCTGTCGCGTCGAGTACAGCAATCCGTGTCGGCTCCTCTGCATAGGGAGCGCTCGGGTCCTGTGCTTTCGCATCGCGATATCGCGACCGGAGGACGCTGGAGGGGAGCCGACCTTATGGATGGTGAAGACGTCGCGACTCTGGTGCTGCCGTCCGTGCTGGACCTGAAGGCCGTCGGGGGGCTGCATGCGGACCTGCTGGCCGTGCGCGGTCGGCCGCTGACGCTGGATGCCTCGCAGGTCTCGCGCCTGGGCGGGCTGGGGCTTCAGGTGCTGCTGGCGGCACGGACCACCTGGGCGGAGGATGCCCAGCCCTTTTCCGTGGTGAACCCGTCCGAAGATTTCACCGGCGCGCTGGACCTGTTCGGCGCGCCTGACCTCGAACCGGTCGCGTCCGAAGCGTCCGACCCATTCGCTGCTGATTCAAACTCCGCCGACGCCAGGGAGCTTCGTTCGTGACCAAGACCATTCTCACCGTAGATGACAGCCGGACCATGCGCGACATGCTGCACCTGGCGCTGACCGAGGCGGGCTTCCGCGTCGTACAGGCCGTGGATGGTCTGGACGGGCTGGAGGCGCTGGACGCCGCCCAGGCCGACGTGATCATCACCGACATCAACATGCCCCGCCTGGACGGCTTCGGCTTCATCGAGGGCGTGCGCAAGAACGATCGCCACCGGGCCACGCCGATCCTGGTGCTGACCACCGAAAGCGACACCACCAAGAAGCAGCGCGCCCGGGACGCCGGGGCCACCGGCTGGATCGTCAAGCCGTTCAATCCGGAAAAGCTGATCGACGCCATTCGCCGCGTCGCGGCCTGAGTGACGCCGTCCGTCCCGTCCTGAGTCCCGCCCGCAGCTCTTCAACAGGTCAGGCTCCGCCATGGATCCCTTAGCCGCCATCAAGGTTACCTTCTTCCAGGAGTGCGAGGAGCAGCTCGCCGAACTCGAAGGCGGTTTGCTGGCCATGGAGGGGGGCGACCACGACCCCGAGATCGTCAATGCGGTCTTCCGGGCGGTCCATTCCATCAAGGGCGGCGCCGGGGCCTTCAGCCTCGAGGAACTGGTCCGCTTCAGCCATGTGTTCGAGACCGCGCTGGACCTGATCCGCAGCGGCGACATTCCGGCGGACCAGGAGACCCTGAAACTGCTGCTGCGCTCGGCCGACGTGCTGGCCGACCATGTGCGCGCGGCCCGGGACGGCGGCTCGGTGGACGAGGGGCGCTCCAGCGCCATGGCCGAGGCCCTCGAGGCCCTGGCCTCGGGCATGGGCGGTGGCGGCGAGGCCGATACCGGCGACGGCTTCTCGGACTTCGTGTTCAACCCGGTGGCCATCGATCTTTCGGATACAGCCGCGGCCCCGGACACCTCCATCGAGGACCTGCTGGCCCGGGTGACCGGAGAGGTTGAAGCCGCGGACGCCGATGAGGGTGCCGAGGGCGACGTGACCTGGCACATTCGCTTCTATCCGCAGGTGGGCCTCTATCAGAAGGCCAACGAGTCGGGGCTGTTGCTGCGCGAGCTTGCGCGGCTCGGGCGGATCGATGTCCGCCTGGACGTTTCCGGCCTGCCGAACCTGCAGAACATGAACCCGGAGGATGCCTATCTCGGCTGGTCGGTGGAGCTCACCGGCCCGGCGATCGAGGAGGCGGCGGTCCGCGACGTGTTCGAATGGGTCGATGGCGACTGCTATCTGGACATCGTCCGGGCGGACACCGCGCCCGCCCCGACCCTCGCCCAGACCCTGGCCCAGACCCCGGCCACGAGCATCGACGCCGTGGGCGAGGTGGACGTGATGGCCCTGATCCGTGCCGCCCAGGCCGCCGAGGTTCCCGGCGCGGCCATGGTGCCGCCGTCGTCCGGATCGGCTCCGGCCGGTGCCCCCGCCCGGACCGAACCCGCAAAGGCCAAGGAGGCCGCCCTCGACGCCAAGGCCCAGGCCGCGGCCCGGGAGGCCTCGCCCCAGACCATCCGCGTGGACCTGGAACGGGTCGACCGGCTGATCGACCTGGTGGGCGAACTGGTGATCAACCAGGCCATGCTGACCCAGCGGGTCGCCGAGTGCGGCCTGCAGCGGGCCTCCTCCGTGGCCATGGGCCTCGACGATCTGGAGCAGCTCACCCGGGAGATCCAGGACAGCGTCATGGCCATCCGCGCCCAGCCGGTGAAGTCGGTGTTCCAGCGCTTCCCGCGCCTGGTCCGCGAGATCGCCGCCATGACCGGCAAGGAAGTGCGGCTGATCATGGAAGGGGAGGGCACCGAGGTCGACAAGACCGTGATCGAGCGCCTGTCCGATCCCCTGACCCACATGATCCGCAACGCCATCGACCACGGCCTGGAGACGCCGGAGGAGCGCGAAGCCGCCGGCAAGCCGCGGGAAGGGGTGGTCAAGCTGGCCGCCCTGCACCGGTCGGGCCGGATCGTGATCGAGATCTCCGACGACGGGCGCGGCATCAACCGCCCCCGGGTGAAGCAGATCGCCGTGGACAAGGGGCTGATCAGTCCCGAGACCAACCTGTCCGACGACGAGATCGACAACCTGATCTTCATGGCCGGCTTCTCCACCGCCGCCACCGTGTCGGACATTTCCGGCCGGGGCGTGGGGATGGACGTGGTCCGCCGCTCGATCCAGTCCCTCGGCGGGCGGATCAACATCAGCTCCCGCCCGGGCCAGGGCTCGACCTTCACCCTCAGCCTGCCGCTGACGCTGGCCGTGCTCGACGGCATGGTGGTCACCGTGGCCGGCCAGACCCTGGTCGCGCCCCTGACGGCGATCATCGAGAGCCTGCAGCCAAAGGCGGCGGACGTGCGCAACCTCGGCCCCAACGCCCAGGTGATCGCCATCCGCGACACCCACGTGCCGCTGATCGACATCGGCCGGTCGCTGGGCTACCGCACCGTGACCCCGCCGCCGACGGAGGGCGTGGCCCTCCTGGTGGAAGGGGAGGGCGGCAGCCGCGCGGCGCTGATGGTGGACGCCATCCAGGGCCAGCGCCAGGTGGTCATCAAGAGCCTCGAGGCCAATTACCGCCCGGTCCCCGGCATCGCCGCGGCGACCATCCTGGGCGATGGCCGCGTGGCGCTGATCCTCGATATCGACGCGGTGATGGTGCCCAAGCCCCACGAGGGCCTGGGCGCGGCCCCTGCGTCAACGGGCGGCGGTTACGACCTGTCCGCCGCGCCCACGTCCCTTGCCAAGGTAGGGTAGTCCCATGGAAGACATCATCCAGCGCAAGTCCGGTGACAGCATCGAACTGATCTCGTTCCGGATCGGAGAGCAGGAATTCTGCGTCGACATCATGGCCGTGCGGGAGATCCGCGGCTGGACGCCGGCCACCTCGCTGCCGCAGGCCCCGAGCTTCGTGAAGGGGGTGATCAACCTGCGCGGAGCGGTGCTGCCGATCGTCGACCTGGCCGCCCGCATGGGCATGGCCGTGACCGAGCCCAACGAGCGGCACGTGATCATCGTCACCCGCATCTGCGATCAGCAGGTAGGCCTGCTGGTGGACGCGGTCTGCGACATCATCACGGTGGACACCGGAACCATCCAGCAGACGCCGGATCTCGCCTGCGACGTGGTGAAGACCTTCGTGAAGGGGCTCCTGGCCATGGAGGGCCGGATGATCAGCCTGATCTCCCTCGACAATGTCCTGCCGACCCTGGAGGCCGAACAGGCCGGGGCGGAAACCGCCAGCATCCTTGCGGCCTGATCGGAACCCGATGATCGACGCGAAGAGCCAGGGCAAGACCAACGGACGTCTGGTCGACGGTGAGTTCCTCTTCACGGCGGAGGACTTCCGCCGGATCGCGGCGATGATTCACGCCGATGCGGGGATTTCCCTCAGCGAGAACAAGGCGACCCTGGTCTACTCGCGACTGGCCAAGCGGCTGCGGGCGCTGGGGCTGGAAAGCTTCAAGGACTACTGCGCCCTCGTCCAGGGGCAGGACGGGCTGGACGAGCGGCAGCAGATGCTGGCCTCCCTGACCACCAACGTCACCCGCTTCTTCCGCGAGCCGCATCATTTCGAGCATCTGGCCGCCAAGGTGCTGCCGCCGCTGCTGGACGCGGCCAAGCGGGGCGGGCGGGTGCGCATCTGGTCCGCGGCCTGCTCCAGCGGGCAGGAGCCCTATTCCATCGCCATCGCCATCCTGCGGCTCATGCCCAATGCGGCGGACTACGACATCAAGATCCTGGCGACGGACATCGACCCCAATGTCGTGGCCTTCGGTCGGGCGGGTGTCTACACCCAGGAACTGGTGGCGGGCGTGGCGGCCGACGACCTGCGGCGGTTCATGGAGCCGACCCTCTCGGACCGCGGCGAGAAGGCCTATCGGGTCAGCGAGGCCATGGCCTCCCTGGTGGCGTTCCGCGAGCTGAACCTGATCGGCGACTGGCCGATGAAGGGCAAGTTCGACGCGATCTTCTGCCGCAACGTGGTGATCTATTTCGAGGAGGCGACCCAGTCGCGGATCTGGGCGCGGTTCACGCCGCTCATGACCCCGAAGGCGCGCCTCTATATCGGCCATTCCGAGCGGGTCACCGGCCCCGCGGCGAACCAGCTGGTCGGCGACGGCCTGACCACCTATCGACTGGCAGGAGGCGTCTGACCCATGGCTCGCGTCCGTACCCTCATCGTGGATGACAGCGCCACCATGCGCAGCCTGATCGCCGCGGCCCTGCGCAAGGACCCGGACATCGAGGTGGTGGGCCAGGCCGGGGACCCGCTGGAGGCCCGGGAAGCCATCAAGGCCCTCAATCCCGACGTGATCACCCTCGATGTCGAGATGCCGAACATGAACGGCCTCGACTTCCTGGAGAAGATCATGCGCCTGCGGCCGACGCCGGTGATCATGATCTCGACCCTCACCCAGGCCGGGGCGGATGCCACCCTGACCGCCCTGGAATTCGGTGCCGTGGACTGCGTGGGTAAGCCGATGGGCGGCGTGGCCGATGCCATCCAGGCCTTTGCCGGTCTGCCGGAACGGGTGAAGGCCGCGGCGACGGCGAGGCTGCGTCCGCTGGGCGGTTCAAGTCCTGCCCGTCCGCCGGCGGCTCGCCCGGCCGCGGTACAGGGGGATACAAGCTTCCGGCCCAATGGTCGCCTGATCGCCATCGGTGCCTCCACCGGCGGCGTCGAGGCCCTGCTGGCGGTGATTTCGCGCTTCCCGGCCAACTGCCCGCCGACCGTGATCACCCAGCACATGCCGGCCGCCTTCACCAAGAGCTTTGCCGAGCGGCTGAACCGGTCGTCCGCGGCCCATGTGCAGGAAGCCCATGACGGCGCGGTGCTGGAGACGGGCCAGATCTTTCTGGCACCGGGCGGCGCCACCCATCTCGAAGTGGTCGGCCAGACCCAGTGGCGCTGCCGGCTGGTGGAGAGCGACACCGTGAACGGCCACCGTCCCTCGGTTGACGTGCTGTTCCATTCCGTGGCCAGGGCCGCGGGGGCCCGGGCAGCCGGGTCGATCCTGACCGGCATGGGTCGCGACGGCGCCCGCGGGCTGCTGGCCATGCGCGAAGCCGGGGCCGCTACCTTCGCCCAGGACGAGGCCACCTGTGTCGTCTACGGCATGCCCAAGGCGGCCGTGGAGGTGGGGGCCGTCCAGCGCCAGTTCGCCCTCGAGAGGATGGCGGCCGGCCTTCTCAATTCCTGCAACGCTGACGCCGTGGAGACACACTGATGCCAGCCGCCTCATCCCTCAGTGTCCTGATCGTGGACGATCAGATGACCATCCGATCCCTGGTCCGTTCGGGCCTGCAGCAGATCGGCGTATCCAACATCGATGAGGCCGCCGACGGCGAGCAGGGGCTCCGGCAACTGATCGCGCGACCGGCCAGCCTGGTGATCACCGACTTCAACATGCCCAAGCTGGACGGGCTGGGCCTCCTGCGCGCGATCCGGGCCCATCCGCCCATCTCCAAGACCGCGGTGATCATGCTTACCGGTCGGGCGGACAAGGAACTGGTGCAGCGCGCGGTGCAGTTCGGCGTGAACAACTATCTCGTGAAGCCCTTCACCGTCGGCACGCTGAAGGACAAGATCGAAGCCGTCGTCGGCGGACTGACCTGAGAGGTGCGTGACTTTTGAAAAGCGCGGTCGGTACAGCAGGTGAAGAGCATCGCATCCTGGTGGTGCAGGGGGAGTATGTCGTGACCGACGACCCGACGGCGGTGCTTGTCACCCTGCTGGGCAGCTGCGTCGCCGCCTGCATGCGCGACCCCGTGGCCGGGATCGGCGGGCTGAACCATTTCCTGCTGCCGGGGGACGACAACCGCTCCGACCAGATGCGGCACGGGGTGCATGCCATGGAACTGCTGGTGAACGGCCTGCTGGCCCGCGGTGCCCGCCGGGACCGGCTGGAGGCCAAGCTGTTCGGTGGGGCGCGGATGGTCTCGGGCCTCACCGATGTGGGCCGCCAGAACGCCCTGTTCGCCGAACGCTTCCTGCAGCGGGAAGGCATTCCCGTGATCAGTTCCAGCCTTGGCGGCGAACAGGCCCGCCGGATCCAGTTCTGGCCCGTTTCCGGACGGGTGCGACACCTGTTCGTCGAGAAGCAGGCCAACACAGTCTTCGAGGCGGAACGTCGCCGCCCCGCCCCGGTCGCTCCCGTCAACGACGGCGCAGTGGAGTTGTTCTGACATGGCCCAGCCCGCAAAGACGTCCCCCGCCGATGCCGCGTCCGGCATCACCGTCGCCCGGGTCGAGGATGGCGGCGCGCCGCTCTCGACCGTGCTCATGGCCGTGGCCACCGAGGTGCGGGACCTGGCCGCCGCCGCGGACGGCCTGCAGGATCTGGTCGGCTCCCTGCTGACCGACCCTCTGGCCATGGCCGACTCCAGCGCCCTCGAGCGCGGACAGGCACTTGATGCTGTTGTGCAGCGTCTGCAGGCCCTTGAAACCTTCCTCGCGACCCTGGCCCCGTCAGTCAAACCCGAATGGGCCGTCGATCCGACGGAGGCCGCCAATCGACTTCTATTGGCCAGCCTGGCGCAGAAACTTTCAGGTGTTGCCGTAGATACTGTGCAGGAAGATCGCGGCGATTGTGATTTCTTCTGAAGCCTCGCGTTTCGTTGCGCGGGCTTAACGCTTCGTAAAGCATGACCCCTGACTCTGGGGGTCGGCTGTGGTCCGGCCCGGACCCGCGGAGGGTGCCATGGCGGACGACATTCAGGAACGTCTGGATTTCATCGGGATCGACGGGAACGTGGTCACGCGCCTGCGGGGGCTGGGGCCGTTTCTGGAGCGGACGCTCCGCCCGGCCCTGGCCAACTTCTACGACCGCGTCCGCCGCTATCCCGAGACCCGCAAGGCCTTTCGCGACGAGGCCCACATCGCCGCCGCCGAGGCCGCCCAGGTCCGGCACTGGGGCGTGATCGCCAGCGGGCGGTTCGACGCGGACTACTTCGCCGCGTCCCGGCGCATCGGCAATGCCCATGCAAGGATCGGCCTCGCCCCCCGGTGGTACATCGGCGGCTATGCCGTGATCACCGAGCAGCTGGTGGCCGGGCAGATCCGCGAATCCTGGCCCAGGGGCGTCCCCGGCTTCCGGTCCTCGCCCGAGCCGACCATTGCCAATGCCGGGGCCATCATCAAGGCGGCCCTGCTCGACATGGACATCGTCATGACCGAGTACCAGGCCGTGGCGGAGGCGGAGCAGAACCGCCTGCAGGAGCTGGCCAACAGCCATGCCGCAGAGGCCGAGGCGGTGGTCGCCGCGGTGGGCGATGCCCTGGCGCGGCTGCGGGCCGGCGACCTGACCCAGCGGCTGGAGGTTCCCTTCAGCGAGGCCTACGAGCCCCTGCGCCGGGACCTGAACGCGGTGATCGACCAGTTGCAGCAGACCCTGTCCCAGGTGGCGGTCAGCACGGAGGGCATCCGCACCGGCGCCGGGGAGATCGACGCCGCGGCCGATGACCTGTCCCGCCGCACGGAGCAGACGGCCGCCAGCCTCGAGCAGACGGCCGCAGCGCTGGACCAGATCACGGCGACGGTGCGCCGGACCGCGGAAGGCGCACAGCAGGCGTCCAGCGTCATCACCACCGCCCGCGGCGATGCGGAGCACTCCGGCACCGTCGTGCAGGATGCCGTGGCCGCCATGGCGCGGATCGAGACCTCCGCCGGACAGATCAGCCAGATCATCGGCGTGATCGACGAGATCGCCTTCCAGACCAACCTGCTCGCTCTCAATGCCGGGGTCGAGGCGGCCCGGGCCGGGGAGGCGGGGCGCGGCTTTGCCGTGGTCGCCTCCGAGGTGCGGGCGCTGGCCCAGCGCTCCGCCGATGCGGCCAAGGAGATCAAGGCCCTCATCGCCCATTCCAGCGAGGAGGTGGCCCACGGGGTCCGGCTGGTGGACGAGACCGGCAACAGCCTGTCCGGCATCGTCACCAAGGTGCTCGAGATTTCGGAACTGGTGGGGGAGATCGCCGCCTCCGCCCACGAGCAGGCCGGTGCGCTGGCGCAGGTGAACGCCGCCGTGAACCAGATGGACCAGGTGACCCAGCAGAACGCGGCCATGGTGGAGCAGTCCACCGCCGCCAGCCGGACCCTGGCCGGAGAGACCCAGGAACTGGCGCGACTGGTGGCCCGGTTCAATATCGGGCGCGCCCCGGCCGCCGCCAGGTCCGCCGCCCCGACCGCGCCTCCGAGAAGTGCGGCCCCGCGGCCTGCCGTTCCGGTACCGGTCCGAAGCACGGGCGCTAGCGCCGCTGCCGTGGCCGTCCGGGCCGCCGCCGCGCCGGACCAGGACTGGCAGGAATTCTGAGACAGCGGCAGCGAGGACGAAGACGGTGGCACGACGGGATCTGACCGGAGCGATCAACTTCGCCCATCTGGACGCCTATACCGCCGGCGATCCGGGCCTGACGGAGGAGGTGCTCGCCCTGTTCGAGGAGCAGGCCAGCCTGTGGATGCGCCTCCTCACCGCCGAGGCCCCTGCCGACAGTTGGCGGGATGCCGCCCATACCCTGAAGGGCGCGGCCCTGGGCATCGGTGCCGAGGCCCTGGCCCGGGTGTGCGGCGTGGCGGAGCAGCAGTCCGGCACCACCGGGGCGGCGCGCGCGGTCCTGCTGGATCCGATCCATGCGGAACTGAATGCGGTGCTGGCGGACATCGCCGCCTGGCGCCACCAGGTCGCCCTGGACGGCCTGCGGGGCTGAGGGCGGCCTACCAGTCCGGAATGAGGATCCTGCGGGCCCGTTCGCAGTCCCGGGCGATCTGGTCCTTCATGGCCTGCAGGCCGTCGAACTTCTCGTCCCCGCGCAGATAGGCGGTCAGCTCCACGTCCAGGGTCTGGCCGTAGAGGTCCTCGTCGAAGTCGAACAGGTTCACTTCCAGGCGCTTGTCGACCCCGTCCACCGTCGGGCGATGGCCCACATAGGCGACGGAGGGGATCTCCCGGCCGTCCGGCAGGCGGGTGCGGGCGGCATATATGCCCTCCGCAGGTCGGATGAAGTCGCCGAACTGGATGTTGGCCGTGGGAAAGCCGATGGTGCGGCCGATCTTGTCCCCGTGGACCACCACGCCCTCGATGGTGAAGGGACGGCCGAGCAGGCGCGCGGCCTCGTCGGGGCGTCCTTCCTCGATGGCGGCGCGGATGGCGCTGGAGGAGCATTTCTCGCCGCTGTCGCAAGTGACCGGTGCGGCGATGGTGACGCCGAAGCCCAGGGCCTCGCCCAGTTCCTTCAGCCGGGCCGGATTGCCCGCCCGGCCCTTGCCGAAGGCGATGTCGAAGCCCGCGCTCACATGCCGGGCCCCGATCCCGCGGGCCAGGACCTCCTCGGCGAACTGGCGGTCGGTCATGCCGGCCAGATCGGCATCGAACGGCAGGCGATAGAGCACGTCCACGCCCAGGGCCTCGAGGGCGCAGGCCTGCTGGTTGGTGGTCATCAGCCGGAAGGGCGGGGAGTCCGGCTGGAACCAGCGCCGCGGATGCGGCTCGAAGGTCACGACGCCCAGGACGGTGCCAAGCGCCTGCGCCGCCCGGGCGGCCTCGGCAATGACCTGCCGGTGCCCGAGATGGACGCCGTCGAAATTGCCGAGCGCCACCGACGCGCCCCGGTCGTCGGGGGCGACGTCACGCCAGTCGGTCACGATCCGCAGTCCGCGGTGCGCTGCAGGGCTCATGGACGCAAGCTCATTCCGCCGCAGCGCCCCGGGGGACCATGATCAGGGCCTCGCCCTCCACCACGGCCTTGCCTTCCACGGTGCAGACCGTCTTCAGCGAGGCCCGGGCCTTGGCCTCGTCCAGGCCGGTGACGGTGACCGTGGTGACCAGCCGGTCGCCGATGCGCACCGGGCGCTTGAAGCTCAGGCTCTGGGAAATGTAGATCGCGCCCGGGCCCGGCAGTTCCGACGCGATCAGGGCGGAGATATAGGCCCCCGACAGCATGCCGTGGGCGATCCGCCCCTTGAACGGCGTGGTCTGGGCAAAGGCTTCGTCCAGATGCACGGGGTTGTGGTCGCCGGACACGTCGGCGAAGGCGCGGATATCCTCGTCGCGGATCGTGTGCTCCCGGCTGGCGGACAGGCCGACCGTGAGGTCCTCGAACTGATAGCCCTTGCTCATCCCCGGCCTCTCCCGCGCACGCACCTGCAGTGTCTTAGCGCCATGCGCCCCACCTCACCAGACCAGATGAGGGGTGGCGTGGGCGGCGACAAGCCCCTTTGCCTGCAAGAGGCCGGCCACCCGGTCCAGGCTGACCCGGCCGTCGGGATCGCGGACATCGGCGGCGTGGATGCCGTCGGTGACGAACAGGCAGTCGATGCCCTGGTCCCGGGCACCGGTCACGTCGGTGATCAGGCCGTCGCCGATAGCCAGGATGCGGCGGCGATCCACCGGCCGTCCCAGCCGGTTGGCCGCATCCTCCAGCGCCAGGTCATAGATCGGCGCATAGGGCTTGCCCGCCATAACCGCCTCGCCGCCCAGGGTCTCGTACAGGTCCGCCAGGGCCCCGGCACAGTAGATCATCCGGTCGCCGCGCTGCACCACCCGGTCGGGATTGGCGCAGACCAGCGGCAGGCCCCGGGCCGCGGCCAGGGTCAGGGCGGCGCGGTAGTCCTCCGGCGTGTCCCGTTCATCGTCGAACAGGCCGGTGGCGCAGATGAAGGCGGCGGTCTCCACCGTCCCGCGGGCCAGGTCCAGACCCTGGTAGAGGGGCTCGTCCCGGGCCGGGCCGATGGTCCAGACCGGTCCGGGGGCCCGGCGGCGAAGCTCCGCGCGGGTGGCGTCTCCGGAGGTGACGAAGCCCGTCCAGGCGTGGTCGGGCACCATCAGGGCATGGAGCTGGGGCACCACGTCCGCCGCCGGTCGGGGGGAGTTGGACACGAGGATCACGGGAATCCCCCGCTCCGACTGGGCCCGGCTCAGGGCCTCGCAGGCGGCGGGATAGCTCTCACGGCCGTTGTGGATCACGCCCCAGACGTCGCAGAAGATGGCGTCATAGCCGTCGAGAATCTCGGACAGGCCGGAGATCAGCCGGGGCGCGGGGGGCGGGGAGGTCGCGGTCATGGGACTGGGCTAGACGGCACGGCGGGTCAGGTCAACGCGCAATCCGATCCTCCGCGGCCCGGCCGACAGGCGCTCTAGAGAGCGGCGCGGCGCCAGGCGGAGGGGCGGGCCATCTCGGCGGCGGCATCCGCCGGGGTCTGGGGCCGGGACACGGGAGACAGCTGGGGCGCGGCCTGGGTCGCAGGCTCGCTCAGCACCGATTCCCGGATGGCGCGGGGCTCGCCGAACAGGTGGCCCTGGGCGAAGGCCACGTCGAGGTCGAGAATGTCCACCACCTGGCGCTCATGCTCCACCTTCTCGGCCACCAGTTCCACCCCGTAGCGGCGGGTGAGGGCGGCATAGTCGGCATAGTGCAGGTCCTTCAGGGCCGGGATGGACGTGCGGGCGCTGTCATCCAGCAGGGCCCCCAGCAGCAGGTCGGCGGAGACCTTGATGAACTTCACCTCCGACCGCGCCAGATCGGCGAAGTTGAAGTCCAGGGCCTGGACCTTGTCGATGGAGAAGCGGAAGCCGAGGTCCGCCAGGCGCCCCATGTTGCGCTGTTCCAGGGCGCTGCGCCGGTCGAAGCTGTCCTGTCCGAGTTCGAAGATCACCGAGCCGGCGAGGTCGCGGTTCTTGGCCATGAACTCCAGGAACTGCGGGAAGAAGGACTCGTCCCCCAGGCTGGTGAGGGAGATGTTGCAGAAGATCCCGACCTTGCGGTCCTGCTTGGCAAAGCGGCGCACCACCTGCACGCAGCGCAGCAGCAGCAGGTTGTCGATGGAGGAGATCAGCCCGCCCGGCTCCGCCACGGTGAGGAATTCCGCGGGCATCATCACCCGGCCGCTCTCGTCCCGCAGGCGGGTATAGCTCTCGTAATAGACCGTGCGCCGCTGGGGCAGGCTGACGACGGGCTGGAGGTAGAGGTCGACCCGGTTCTCCGCCAGGGCCTCGCGCACCGCATGGATCAGGGCGGTGGTCTGGTGGTCGTGGGGCGAGGCGGCCACCGCCATGGGGCCGGAGCGGGCATGGACGGCGGCCAGCTCCTCGTCGAGGGTTTCGCCGAGGCGCGCCACCAGGTCCTCCAGCAGGCGGACCTCCGAGGTCAGGGCCTGGGCGCGGGCGTCGGTTTCCCGGTGAAGGCTGTCGGCCATGGCCTCCAGCGCAGCCTGGGTGTCTTCCAGCTGGTCGGCCAGCAGGCCGTGGGCGTCGGCAAGGCCGGCCAGTTCCCGCCGCAGCTCGCCGATGGTGGTGCCCCGGGCGATCATGTTGTGCAGGCCGAAGGCCAGCCCCAGCGTGCCGATAAGCACCGCGGCCCCGGCGCCCCAGCCCGCATCCGCCCGCCAGAAGATGGCGGCGAGGGCCAGCGACAGGCAGAGATATCCCCCCGAAAGGAGGAAGGTCACGGCTTTTTTCATGGGTCAGGCCAGCGCTTCGAGGACTGATTCGGACGAATCACGTCTGCAAGTATGCGACGGCTTTCGGCCATTGGCGATGCCGACCGATCAGATGCCGGCCCCCAGGTCCAGGGTCCGCAGGGTCGCCTCGTGGGCCTCGGCCTCCTGCTTCAGCCAACCGACGAAGGCCTTCACCTGGGGCAGGCGGCCCTTGGCCTTGGGATGCACCACGTAATAGGAAAAATCCACGGCGGTGGCGATGTCCAGAGTCGTCACCAGCCGCTCGGCATCCAGGTCCGCCTGGGCCAAGGCCCGCTTGGCGAGGGCGATGCCGCGGCCGTTCATGGCCGCCTCGATCACCAGGCTCGACTGGTTGAAGCGCGGGCCGCGGGTGCCGTCCACGTCGCGCACCCCCCGCGCCGCCAGCCACATGGTCCAGTCCGGGCAGCTTTCGTCGGCGTCCGGGCTGCCGTCGTGCAGCAGGGTGTGCTGGGCGAGGTCCTCGAGCCGGTCGAGGGGCCGCGCCGCCAGCAGGGCCGGGGAGGCCACGGGTATCACCGTCTCCGACATCAGCCGCGTGACCTCCAGCCCCGCATAGTGGCCGGAGCCGTAGCGGATCGCCAGGTCCACCTCGCCGGCATTGAAGTCCACCAACTCCATCCCCGCCGACAGCCAGACGTCCACTTCCGGGTGATCGCTCTCGAACCGCCCGAGGCGCGGCACCAGCCATTTCGCGGCGAAGGAGGGGGCTGCCGAGACGGTCACCCGGCGTCCATCGACGCTGGCTGTCAGAAGTTCTGAAGCCTCCTGCAGGCGGTCGAAGGCTTCCCTCAGGGCGGGGAGGGCGGTCTGGGCCGCATCGGTGAGCAGCAGGCCCCGGGAGGTACGCTTGAACAGGGCCGCGCCGACATAGTCCTCAAGGTTCTGAATTTGTTGACTTACTGCGCCGGGCGTGACGGAAAGTTCCTCCGCCGCCCGCGTAAAGTTCATGTGCCGGGCGGCGGTCTCGAAGGCGCGCAGGGCGTTCAGCGGAGGCAGGCGACGGCGGTCCATCAGTTTTCCTAAACGGCGCGGCAGAAGTCTTGCGTTGCGAGGTGATCTCTCCGGGCTGAAAAAGCAACCACCCCGCGGTGCAATTGTCCCCCGGGGCTTCGGGTATCGAGGTCGGCGACCGCCACGGGCGGCTCGTCCCTTCATGCCTCCGGTGGTCTGGAGCAGGTGACGTGAGCAGCGGACGCAGACAGGAACGGGACGCCCGGCTGGTGCTTCTCCGGGGGGGCGGGGCCCGGCCGGGGTGCATCTGGCTGGTGGGGGCCGGTCCCGGCGACCCGGAACTGCTGACCCTGAAGGCGGCCCGCATCCTCGCCTCCGCCGATGTGGTGGTCCATGACCGCCTGGTGGGGGAGGGAATCCTCGACCTGATCGGCGCAAAGGCCCGGCGGCTCTATGTGGGCAAGCGCAAGTCCGCCCACAGCGTCCCGCAGGACGAGGTCAACCGCCTGCTGGTGGCCCTGGCCATGGAGGGGCTGACCGTGGTCCGGCTGAAGGGCGGCGATCCGTTCCTGTTCGGGCGCGGCGGCGAGGAGATGCTGGCGGCCCGGGCGGCGGGCATTCCCTGCGAGGTGGTGCCGGGCATCAGCGCGGCGCTGGCGGCCAGCGCGGCCATCGGCGCGCCCCTGACCCACCGGGGCCTGGCCCAGGGCGTGACCCTGGTGACCGGACATGCAGCGGTGGGCGGGGAGCCGGATCTGGACTGGCCCGCGCTCGCCCGTCCGAACCAGACCGTGGCCGTCTACATGGGCCTTTCGACGGCGGGCCGGATCGCCGCGCGCCTCCTGGCCGCGGGTCGAGACGGGGGCACGCCCGTTGCGGTGGTGGAGAATGTCAGCCGGGACGACGAGACGCGCCTGGTCACCACCCTGGCGGAGCTCGAGGCCGCGGTCCTGGGCCTGTCGGGGCCGGCCATACTGATCATCGGCGAGACCGCCGCCCTGGCCGATGTCGGGGCTCCGCGGACAGCGGACGTTCCCGAGCGTGTGACGGAGGCAGCCCGATGAGCGAGGCGCTGAAGGTTCTGACGGCCAATGACCTGGCTGGTGGGCAGGTGGTCTTCCTGTCCGAGGCCGGATGGTCCGACCGCTATGCCGACGCGGTGATCTTCGACGATGCCGCCGCCGCCGACGCGGCGCTGGAGGCGGCCCGGGCCGCGACCCTGACCCTGGCCGATCCGTATCTGATCGACGTGGCGGCGGTAGACGGCCTGCCGGTGCCCACGAGCTATCGGGAGCGCATCCGCGCGCTGGGGCCCACCATCCATCCCGACATGGGACCGCAGGCCGATGGCGGCGTCCTGGTCCATGCGCTGCAGCAGGCGAGGGGGGCGGCCCGCTCGTCCGGGCGTCTCGGCCTGATCCGGAGAAAGTGATGTTCCACTACGACGCCATCGACACCGCGATGGTCGCGGACCGGAATGCGGAATTCCGCGACCAGGTCCAGCGCCGCCTGTCCGGCGACCTCACCGAGGACCAGTTCAAGCCCCTGCGGCTGATGAACGGCCTCTATCTGCAGCTGCACAGCTACATGCTGCGGGTGGCCATTCCCTATGGGGCGCTGACCTCGGCGAAGATGCGGGCGCTGGCCCATGTGGCCCGGCGCTGGGACAAGGGCTATGGCCACTTCACCACCCGCCAGAACGTGCAGTTCCACTGGATCCGGCTGTCCGACACGCCCGACGTGCTGGACTATCTGGCCACGGCGGAGCTGCACGCCATCCAGACCAGCGGCAACTGCATCCGCAACACCACCTCCGACCCCTTTGCCGGGGCCGCGGCCGAGGAGGTGGACGATCCCCGGGTGTGGAGCGAGGTGATCCGCCAGTGGTCCACCTTCCATCCGGAATTCACCTACCTGCCGCGGAAGTTCAAGATCGCCGTGACGGCCTCGCCGCAGGACCGGACGGCGGCCCGGGCCCACGACATCGGCCTGGTGCTGCGGCGCAACCGGGACGGGCGGCTGGGCTTCGAGGTGATCGTCGGCGGCGGCATGGGGCGCACGCCCTATATCGGGTCCACCATCCGCGAGCATCTGCCCGCCGAGCACCTGCTGAGCTACCTGACCGCGATCCTGCGGGTCTACAACCGCTTCGGACGCCGGGACAATCTCTACAAGGCCCGGATCAAGATCCTGGTCGCCAGCCTCGGCGCGGCGGAATTCGCCAGCCAGGTGGACGCCGAGTGGGACGCCATGGACCGCCCGCGGCTGGACCTGCCGGACATCGAGCTGGCCCGCATCCGGGCGAGCTTCGGCCTGGTGCCGTTCCGCACCATGCCGCCGCGCTCGGAGCGCTTCGAGGCGGCCCGGTCGGACCCCGCCTTCGCCCGCTTCGCCCGCAACAACGTGGTGCCGCACAAGATCCCCGGCTACGGCATCGTCCAGGTGTCGCTGAAGGGCATCGGCGAGGTGCCGGGCGACTGCAGCGCCGACCAGATGGAGGTCCTGGCCGACCTGGCGGAGCGTCATGGTCACGGGGAGATCCGCGTGACCCACGAGCAGAACCTGGTCCTGCCCCACGTGCCGCTGGACGAGGTTCCGGCCCTGCATGCGGGCCTGGCCGCCGCGGGGCTGGCCACGCCGAACATCAATCTCGTCTCGGACATGATCGCCTGCCCCGGCCTCGACTACTGCGCGCTGGCCAATGCCCGGGCCATCCCCGTGGCCCAGGCCATCAGCCGCACCTTCGCTGACCCGGCGCGGGCCGAACGGATCGGCGAGCTGAAGATCAAGATCAGCGGCTGCATCAATGCCTGCGGCCACCACCATGTGGGCCACATCGGCATCCTCGGCGTCGACAAGAAGGGGGAGGAATTCTACCAGCTCACCCTTGGCGGCTCCGGGGCAGAGGATGCGGCCATCGGCCATGTGCTCGGCCCGGCGCTCGGGGCCGACAAGGTCGCCGACGCCATCGACAAACTGGTGGAGGCCTATCTGGCCATCCGCCAGCCGGACGAGCGGTTCCTCGACACCTATCGGCGCACCGGCGTCGGTCCCTTCAAGGCAGCGGTCTATCCAGATGCTCATCAGGCTTGAGAACGACCATTTCCACACGGTGGAGGACCGGTTCACCGCGGTGGACGACGATGCGGCCCTGACCGGCGACGGGGCCGTGCTCCTGTCCCTTACCCGGTTCGAGGCCGATGGCGCCGCCCTGCTGGCAGCCGGTCGCGACGTGGGCGTGCGCATCGGCCCCGCCGACCGGATCGAGGCCCTGGCCCCGGTGCTGCCCAGCCTCGCCCTCGTGGCGCTGGAGTTCCCCAAGTACCGGGACGGGCGGGCCTATTCCTCGGCGGTGCTGCTGCGCGAGCGCTACGGCTTCGACGGAGAGGTGCGAGCCGTGGGCGACGTGCAGATCGACCAGGCCTGGAACATGGTGCGCTGCGGCTTCGATGCCTTCGAGACCACGGTCGGGCCCAATGCCTGGGCCGCGGCGGCCCGGCGCTATCGCCATGTCTATCAGGCCTCTGCGGACAACCGCGCCCCGGCCTTCGTGGAGCGCGCGCGGGTGGTCCGGGACGCGGTGGCCACGGTCGGATGAGATGAACGGCTTTTCCCCCACCGCGGACCGCCGGTCCGGGGACCCGCTGCGGGATGCAGAGCCGCAGGACATCCTGCGCGAGGCCCTGGACCGGTTTTCCGGACGGATCGCGCTGGTCTCGTCCTTCGGGGCGGAATCGGCGGTGCTGCTGCACATGATCAGCCGGATCGACGCGGCCACGCCGGTCCTGTTCCTCGACACCGGACAGCTGTTCGCCCAGACCCTCGACTATCGCCGGGCCCTGGCCGCGCGGCTGGGACTGACGGATGTGCGCGACCTTCGCCCGGCCTTTGCCGACCTGTCCGTCACCGATCCCCGGGGCGACCTGTGGAAGTCCGACACCGACGCCTGCTGCCATATCCGCAAGGTGGTGCCCCTGGACCAGGCCCTGTCCGGCTTCGACGCCTGGATCACGGGCCGCAAGCGCTTCCATGGGGGGGATCGCCTTCGCCTGGCCGTGGAGGAGGCGACGCCGACCCATGTGAAGTTCAATCCCCTGGCCAACTGGGCGAAGGCAGACCTCGATGCCTATGCCGCCGCCCACGACCTGCCGCCGCATCCGCTGGTGGCGTTCGACTATGCGTCGGTGGGCTGCTGGCCCTGCACCCAGCCGGTGGCACCGGACGCAGACGTCCGCGCCGGGCGCTGGGTCGGGCAGGACAAGACCGAGTGCGGCATCCATGTGGAGCGCGCACCGGCACGACCGGGGCTTGATCTGGGCGAGGGGCTCTAGGCGCAGGCCGGACGGGCGTCAGGCTTCAGGCCTCAGGTGCGGCGGCGCCAGCGTGTGCGCGCCTCGCGGCGGGGACGCAGGGTGCCGTCGTCGGCCCCGTCTTCCATGTCCTCGGGCTGATCGGACAGGCCCTTGGCCAGCGAGATGATCGCCCGGCGCAGGCGGGGCGACTTCACCGAGGCATAGGTCTGCAGCAGTTCCAGCGCCCCGGTCTCGCCCAGCAGGGCGGCGCGGTTGTCGCCGGGATCGGTCTCGGCCCCGTCTTCCAGACCCTCGATCAGGTCGCTGATCCGGCACTGCAGGGCCGTGGCAATCCCCGCCAGCTTGGAGAAGCTGACCCGGTTCTTGCCCCGTTCGTACTTCTGCACCTGCTGGAAGGTCAGGCCCACCGCCTCGCCCAGCGCCGACTGCGACATGCCGAGGGACTTCCGACGCAGCCGGATGTTGCGGCCCAGCGAGATGTCCAGCGGATGAGGCGTGCCGTCGCCGCGCAGAGTGGTCATCGACGAATCCTTGTGAATGCTCAAATCAGCTGTGACCTGATGTTACGAGAATGTCTACATCATGTCATGCAATATGCAACCGGGAAGCATTCAACCGGTGCGAAACGGTCCCTTGAGCCATGAGAATTTACCGCATGGCGGGTAATTTGAGGGGAAATGCAGTTACCGCATGTCGCCGGGGGTGGAAATTAATTTCCGAAATCCCCGTGTATTGCGCAAGCCTATACTGATAATCGTCGCTGCATCAGCACGATGTCGACCCATTTACCGAACTTCCGGCCCACGCCGTCAAAGCGCCCGCGAAATGAAAAGCCGCATCTCTCGTGCAGTTTGATGGAGGCGGCATTGCCGCTGTCGCCGATGACGGCGAGCATCTCCCGCTTCCCGGACGCGGTGGACACCTCGATCAGTTCGCGCAGAACGAGCAAACCAAGGCCCTGGCGCACATGGCCCGGGGCCACATAGACGCTGTCCTCGACGGTGAAGCGGTAGGCGGAGCGGGGACGGAACGGGGCCGCATAGGCATAGGCGGCCACCTGGCCGTCCAACTCCGCCACCAGCCAGGGGCCATCCTGGGCGAGGACCCCCTCCATCCGCCGTCGCATCTCGTCCGCATCGGGGGGTGTTTCCTCGAAGGTGCCGAGGCCGTTCAGCACATGATGGGCATAGATGGCCTGGATCGCCCCGACGTCGTCGAAGCTGGCCGGGCGGACAAGGGCGGGCATGGGCGGGTCTCCCCGAGGTCGGTGGCGGGGTCAGTGGCGGGCGCGCTCGCCGGCCCAGATAGCAAAGGCATAGTCCAGGGCCACCTCCGCCAGGCCGTCGAACCGGCCCGACGCCCCGGCATGGCCCGCGTCCATGTTGATCTTCAACAGGATGGGAGCCGTCCCGGTGGTGTGTTCCCGCAGCTTCGCCACCCACTTGGCCGGTTCCCAGTAGGTGACCCGGGGGTCGGACAGGCCGCCCGTGGCCAGCACCGCCGGATAGGCCTTGTCTGTCACATTGTCATAGGGCGAATAGGCGGCGATGCGGTCATAGGCCTCCTCGCTTACCAGGGGATTGCCCCATTCGGGCCATTCCGGCGGGGTCAGGGGCAGGGTCTCGTCGCTCATGGTGTTCAGCACGTCCACGAACGGCACCTGGGCCACGATCCCGGCCCACAGGTCGGGGCGCAGATTGGCCACCGCCCCCATCAGCATGCCGCCGGCGGAGCCGCCCATGGCCACCATGCGTCCCGCCCGGCTGTAGCCGGCTTCGGCCAGATGCTCGGCGCAGGCGATGAAGTCGGTGAAGGTGTTGGTCTTCTTCGCGCCCCGGCCGTCCAGGAACCAGCCCCAGCCCTTTTCCGAGCCCCCGCGCACATGGGCGATGGCGAAGACGAAGCCGCGGTCCACCAGGCTCAGGCGGCTGACGGAAAAGCCCGGGTTCATGGGGATGCCGTAGGACCCGTAGCCGTAGAGCAGCAGGGGGGCGGACCCGTCGAGGACCGCGCCCCGGCGCATCAGCACCGTGATCGGCACCTCCGCCCCGTCGGCGGCGGTGGCGTAGAGGCGGCGGGCCTCGTATGCGGCCGGATCGTGGCCGGAGGGCACTTCCTGGGTCTTGCGCAGGGTCCGGGCATGGGTGGCGAGGTCGTAGTCGTACCAGGAGGCGGGCGTCGTCGGTGACTGGTAGGTGACCCGCAGGGTGGCGGTGTCGAACTCGTATCCCGGCTGGAACCCGGCCACATAGGCGGGCTCGTCGAAGGAAATGACGTGCTCGGACAGGTCGGCGGCGCGGGTGGTGACGATCCGGTTGTTGGCATTGACCCGCTCCAGCCGGATCAGGTGATGCGCCGTGGCATGGACGGTGACGATGTAGCGCCCGGGCTCATGGGCGATCCAGGGCCGCCAGCGGGCCCGGCCGGGATCGGCGGCGTCGGCCAGGCAGAGCTGGAAATCCACCGCCCCGTCGGCGTCGGTATGGATGACGAGACGCCCCGGCTGGTCCGCAGCGGGCCAGTGGACGACGCTGTAGCGCAGGCCCTCGGTCCTGGGTTCGACAAGCCGCGGCGCACCGGTGGGATCGGCGGCATCGATCAGCCAGGTCTCGGTCATGTCGTGATTGCCGCTGCTGATCATCAGAAAGGCGCGGCTGGCGGAGACGCCGACGGACAGGAACATGCCCTCGTCCGCCTCCTGATAGACCAGGGTGTCCTCGGTCCCGTCCAGGGGGCGGCGGAACACCTTGGAGGACCGCCCGTTCTCGTCCCGGAACACCCAGAACAGGAAACGGCTGTCCGGGCTGACGGCAAAGTCGCCGGTGGAGGCATCGATGCCGGTGTCCGTCGTCACCCCCGTGGCCAGGTCCTTCACATAGATCCGGCAGTATTCGGAGCCCTGCAGGTCAGCGGCATAGACGAGACGGGCGTGGTCGTCCGTGTGCTGGACGTCCACCACGTCGAAATAGCTGGCACCCCTGGCGGTCTCCTCCGCCGCCAGACGATCTATGTCCAGCAGGACCTCCTCTGGTCCCTCCGCGCCCCGGGGCGTGCGCACATGGATCGGATGCTGCCCGCCGGTCTCGTAGCGGACCCGGTAGTCCCAGGGGCCGTCGGCGGCGGGGAGGGAGCTGTCGTCCTCCTTCATCCGCCCACGGATCTCCGCCACGATCTCGGCCTGCAGGGCCTCGGTGGAGGCGAGGACGGCGGCGGTGTAGGCGTTCTCCTGCGTCAGGTGGGCGCGCACGTCCGCCCGCAGCACGGACGGGTCCCGCAGGACCTTCTGCCAGTTGTCGTCCTCCATCCAGGCATAGTCGTCCGTGCGCACACGGCCGAGCTGCTCGCGGCGCAGGGGAATGCGCGCCGCCGCGGGGGGAGGGGGAAGATCGCTCATGCCGTCATCTCGCGCTGGCCTGCGCGAGCCGACGGAAGGTCAGGCCGCGCCGGGAACGAATTTCAGAGCCACGCCGTTCATGCAATAGCGAAGTCCGGTGGGCTTCGGCCCGTCATTGAACACATGGCCCAGATGCCCGCCGCAATTGGCGCACAGCACCTCGGTGCGGACCATGAACAGGCTGGTGTCGGTCTTGGTGAGGACCGAGGCCTTGTTCAGGGGCTGCCAGAAGGACGGCCAGCCCGTGCCGCTGTCGAACTTGGTGGAGGACGAGAACAGGGGCCAGTTGCAGCCGAGGCAGACGAAGCGACCCTGGCGGTGCTCGTTCAGCAGGGGGCTGGTATAGGGGCGCTCCGTCTGGGCCTGGCGCAGGACCAGATAGGACGGCCCGGGCAGACGCTTCTTCCACTCCGCATCCGGCAGCTCGAAGCGGAACTTGTCGTTGGCGGTCTGGAAGAACATGGGTCTGGCTCCGTTGATGGCCTCGGTCTGTAACGGGATACGTCCGGGACGGGCCGAAGGTTTCAGCCCGCCCGGATATCCGTCGATCCTAGGCCCCGTAGATGACGCTGATCGTCTCGGCGACACAAGCGGGGCGGTCCTCGCCCTCGATCTCGATGGTGCATTCGTTGGTCATCTGCAGGCCGCCGGACTTGGCTTCCACATTGACCAGCTTCTGGCGCATGCGCACCCGCTTGCCGACCCGCACCATGTTGGTGAAGCGCACCTTGTTGGAGCCGTAGTTGATGCCCCGGGTCACGCCCTTCACCCGCAGGATGTCCGCGCCCAGGAACGGGATCAGAGACAGGGTCAGATAGCCGTGGGCGATGGGGCCGCCCATCTCGCGATTGGCCCGCTCCACGTCCACGTGGATCCACTGGTGGTCGCCGGTGGCCTCGGCGAACTGGTTCACCCGCTCCTGGGTGATCGTCACCCAGTCGGAGACGCCGACCTCCTTGCCCACGTGGTTGGCGAGATCGGAATAGTCGACTTCATAGGCCATGGCGGTTCTCCCGGATGTTTGACCGCATCTAAGCGGCTTTCCGCAGCCGTTGGAAGCGGCGCCGTAGGGGAAGGGTCTTCGCGAATGGGCGCGGCCCCGCCATGCTGCGGAAAATACGACCAAGGACGCCTCGCCCATGACCGACACCTCCGGCTCCATCGACCCGACCCGCGCGCAGTTCAAGGCCTTCATGACCGCGCCGCAGGACACGCCGATCCACATGCTGAACCTGATCCGGCTGAATGCGGTGGCCGCCTATCCGGAGGGGCATCCGGACCATGGCAAGGGGCTGACGGGGCTCGACGCCTATCGCGCCTATGGCCGCACCACGGCGCACATCTTCAAGCGGGTGGGGGGCGTGCAGGTGTGGGTCGGTCGGCCGGAGGTGGTGCTCACCGGGCCGCTGGAGGAGCGCTGGGACATCGCCTTCATCGCCCAGTACCCCAATTCCCTGGCCTTTGCCGAGATGGTCCGCGACCCGGAATACCAGGAACTGGTGAAGCATCGCCAGGCCGCCGTCGAGGACAGCCGCCTGATCCGCATGCTGCCGGTGGAGGCGGGGGAGGGTTTCGGCGAGAGCTGAGACGCGCCCAGAGCTTGAACCTGTCCGCATCCGGGTTCAAACACCCCCCATGCGCTTCGACGACCGCTATCTGGAAGAGATCAAGTCCCGCCTGCGCCTGTCGGACGTGATCGGACGCAGCGTGAAGCTGCGCCGGGCGGGGCGGGAATGGGTCGGCCTGTCCCCCTTCGCCAAGGAGAAGACGCCCAGCTTCTACGTCAATGACGAGAAGGGCTTCTATCACGACTTCTCCTCCGGCAAGCACGGGGACTTGATCAGCTTCCTGCAGGAGACCGAGCGCCTGAGCTTCCGCGAGGCCATCGAGCGGCTGGCGGGGGAGGCGGGCGTGCCCCTGCCCGCCGCCGATCCCCGGGCCGCGGAGGTGGAGAAGCGCCGCCAGGGCCTGACCGACTGGCTGGAACTGGCGGGAAAGTGGTTCGAGGCGGAACTGCGCCGCCCCGCCGGGGTCGCCGCTCGCGCCTATCTCGAACGCCGGGGCCTGCCGGAGGACCAGTGGAGCCAGTTCCGCCTGGGCTACGCGCCGGGCGGGCGCACGGCCCTGAAGGATTATCTGGTGGCCAAGGGCGCGCGTCCGGCGGAGGCGGTGGAGACCGGCCTGCTCATCGCGCCGGAGGACGGGGGCGCGCCCTATGACCGGTTCCGCGACCGGATCATGTTCCCGATCACCGACCCCCGCGGCCGGGTCATCTCCTTCGGCGGCCGGGCCCTCGATCCGGAGGCCCGGGCCAAGTACCTGAACGGGCCGGAGACGGCGATCTTCCACAAGGGCGCCAACCTCTACGGCCTGTTCGAGGCGCGCAAGCTGCTGCACCTGTCCCAGCGGGAGGGTGCCCCCCAGGCGGCCCTGGTGGTGGTGGAGGGCTACATGGACGTGATCGCCTGCCAGCGGGCGGGGATCGCGGCGGTGGCCCCCCTGGGCACGGCCCTGACCGAGGAGCAGATGGAGCTCATGTGGCGCTCCCACCCCACGCCGACCCTGTGCTTCGACGGGGACAAGGCCGGGGTCCGGGCGGCGTCCAAGGCCATCGACCGGGCCCTGCCGCACCTGAAGCCCGGGCGGTCCTTCCAGTTCGCCGTGGTCAGCGGGGGCAAGGACCCCGACGACGTGCTGCGCGAACAGGGACCGGCGGCGCTGGCCGCCCAGCTCGCCCAGACCAAGCCCTTCGTGCAACAGCTGTTCGAGCGGGAGCTGGAGGCCGAGCCCCTGGACACGCCGGAGCGCCGCGCCGGGCTGAAGGGGCGCCTGCGCGCCGCCGCCGCCCTGATCGCCGACAAGGATCTCGCCCAGGCCTATCGGGAGGACCTGCTGGCTCGGCTGGACGAGGCCCTGCGCCCCGCGGGGCGGGGGGGCGAGACTGGCCGGGGCTATGCCCCGCAGGGATTTCAGGGTCCGTCGGCGGGCGGTGGGCGGGGGCGTGGCGGTCGCCGGGGGGAGGGGGCGGCCTTCCTCGCCCCGCCGACGCCGGAGGGTCGCGCCGCGGCCCGGGCCCTGCCGCGCCGGCTGAAGGTGGTGCAGGCCGCCATCGCCTGGTACGCGATCCAGCATCCCCACGCCCTCGACCCCTATGTGGAGCGTCTGGCCGATCTGGGCTTCGGCGATACGAACCTCTCGGATTTGGCGAGGGAAATCAGCGCGCTGTATGTGACCCATCCCGGCCTTGACACGGCGGCCTTGACGGGCCATCTGGCAAGAAGCGGAATGGGCGAACTGTTAACCGAAATCGAGAAGGCGGCGCGGCAATCAAATGCGCCCTTCCTGGAGGTGGACAGAGCGGCGGATGACGCACGACGGATCTGGTCTCTCGCTTTCGACGTGGTGATCGAGCTTGCGGAAGTGGAATCGGCCCTCGATGCGGCAAAGGAAGACATGTCCCGCACCCGTGACGCCGCCCATCTTCGACACCTGCGGAGCCGCCAGCTGGCCCTGCAGACCATGCTGAACGACGGTTCGGCCTTTGCCGACCCGAGGGCCTGACCGGACACCGGTCTGACGCAGGCCCCGGGACGGCCGTTGAAACAATTTTCCGACCGGGCAGGGCGCCGCGCGGTCGGGCGGAGGTAACAGGAATGACGACGAACACGGCGGAGACTCAAGAGGCCGAAGCCCCCCACGACGGCCCGCTGCTCGATCTCACCGACGCCGGCGTCAAGAAGTTCATCAAGCAGGCCAAGGCCCGCGGCTATGTGACGATGGACGAGCTGAACAAGCTCCTGCCGTCCGAGGAATTCACCTCCGAGCAGATCGAGGACACGCTGGCGATGCTGTCCGAGATGGGCATCAACGTCATCGACGGGGACGAGGCCGAGGCCGAGGGCGGCGGCGAAGTGGCGGTCCGCGAGGATTCCGCCGTCGTCGAGACCACCAAGTCCGAGACCTATGACCGCACCGACGATCCGGTGCGCATGTACCTGCGGGAAATGGGCTCGGTGGAGCTGCTCTCCCGCGAGGGCGAGATCGCCATCGCCAAGCGCATCGAGGCCGGGCGCGACACCATGATCCGCGGCCTGTGCGAGAGCGCCCTGACCTTCGAGGCCATCATGGTCTGGCGGGACGAGCTGCGCTCGGGCCGCATCCTGCTGCGCGAGATCATCGACCTCGAGCAGACCTATGGCGGCCAGGGCCCCGGCGCGGCCCCGGCCCTGCCGGGCGCGGAAGGCGGCGAGGTGGCGGAAGCCGCCCCGGCCGACGCCCCGGCCGCCGAGGCCGAGGCCGGAGAGGACGGTGAGGGCGAGGACGATTTCGACGACGGCGCCGGCCCCTCGGTCTCGGCCATGGAGGCGGAGCTGCGGGACGGTGTCATGGCCACCCTCGACGCCATCGCCGCGGAGTTCGAGAACTTCCGCAAGCTGCAGGACCGGCTGGTGGAGCAGCGCCTGCGCGGTGCCGACCTGACGACTGAGGACCGCCGCGCCTATGACGTGCTGGCCGGGACCATCACCCAGCACCTCAAGACCCTGAAGCTGAACAACAACCGCATCGAGGCCCTGGTCGAGCAGCTGTATGCCATCAACAAGCGCCTGATGGCGCTGGAGGGCCGCCTGCTGCGCCTGGCCGAAAGCTATGGCATTTCCCGGGGCGAGTTCCTGAAGGCCTATTTCACCTCGGAGCTCGACCCCGACTGGATGGAGAAGGTCCGCCAGCTGGGCGTGCGCTGGACCAAGTTCGGCGAGAACGAGGCCCCGCACATCACCGAGATCCGGGCGGACGTGGCGGCGCTGGCCACCGAGACCGGCGTGCCCATCGACGACTATCGCCGCATCGTCCAGACCGTGCAGAAGGGCGAGCGCGAGGCCCGCCAGGCCAAGAAGGAAATGGTGGAGGCCAACCTGCGCCTCGTCATCTCCATCGCCAAGAAGTACACCAACCGCGGCCTGCAGTTCCTGGACCTGATCCAGGAGGGCAACATCGGCCTGATGAAGGCGGTGGACAAGTTCGAGTACCGCCGCGGCTACAAGTTCTCCACCTACGCCACCTGGTGGATCCGCCAGGCCATCACCCGCTCCATCGCCGACCAGGCCCGCACCATCCGCATCCCGGTGCACATGATCGAGACGATCAACAAGATCGTCCGCACCTCGCGCCAGATGCTGCACGAGATCGGCCGCGAGCCGACGCCCGAGGAACTGGCCGAAAAGCTCGCCATGCCGCTGGAGAAGGTGCGCAAGGTGCTGAAGATCGCCAAGGAGCCCATCAGCCTCGAGACCCCCATCGGGGACGAGGAGGACAGCCACCTGGGCGACTTCATCGAGGACAAGAACGCCATCCTGCCCATCGATGCGGCCATCCAGTCCAACCTGCGGGAGACCACCACCCGGGTGCTGGCCTCCCTGACCCCGCGGGAGGAGCGGGTGCTGCGCATGCGCTTCGGCATCGGCATGAACACCGACCACACGCTTGAGGAGGTCGGCCAGCAGTTCAGCGTGACCCGCGAACGGATCCGCCAGATCGAGGCCAAGGCGCTGCGCAAGCTGAAGCACCCCAGCCGCAGCCGCAAGCTCCGCAGCTTCCTCGACAGCTAGGGGGCGGGCACCGACGAAGGCCAGGTTTGCGGGTGTGGCAAATAGCCCCAACGCGAGCCATTGACCTGTCTGGAATATTCAACGAACGATCCTGAGCAATTGCCTGGGGTCTTCGAGTGATTTCAGCGCTGATGTTTGTTCTGTTACTTCCCATCTCTACAGCATGGGCGGGAAGTTGGTGTGGGCAGCGCCTTTTCTATGCGCACCCCATCGCGCGTTTTGGCTTGTGCCTTGCGATAGCGACACTTGCGGGGAAACTGATCCAACTCAACGGTTTGGCCAATTCAAAGATATCTGCGAGCCGTGCGATGGGGCCGACCGATGGCTATGCCGAATGGATGTCGGGTCTTTCGCTCATCGGACTGGAGATCTGCGCCGCATTCACCGTTGGGATAGCCCTGGGCTGGCGGTCCTGGAAACCTTGGGTCCGGAGAATTCTGTTGGGACCGGGAACCATGATCGTTGTGGCCCAGTTTGTACTCGGTGCCGCCGCACAGTCAGGTGACTTGTAGAAAGAAAAATCGGGCGCGTCAGCCTGATCCGGCTGTATCAAGTCAATATTGATTGACGTGGATATTGTTGGAAAATGAATATTATAAAAATCTTTTGCGTAGTGACGTGTGCTGGAGTCCTGACTGCTTCAGGCCCTCCGGCCGTCGCCTCTGACGACAACAGTCCAGATTTCAAGATGTCGACCATGGTGAAATCGTTGCGACACTGTCTTGGGTCGATGCGGGGAAGTTACCTCAACCCGGAAGCACGCGTCAGCGACCAGATTCTCGAGTCGATGGGGATTCCGCACAAGACGACAAGACTCCCCGATGGAAACTTTCTGCTATCGGGCTGCCGTGTCCATAGTTGCGATGAAAAGTCCGCGATCATCGCCACGCCAGAGGGGGCGGTGGTCGCCGCTGGTCTCATTCATTTTCAATGTCACATGGCAAGGCGTGGCATTGTCGATTGCGCCGACGCCCCGCATCTCACGCTCTTCGTGAAGCCGAACAGCGACAGGGATGTCCTGTCGGGGGAACTGGAATCCTGGGCCAGACGCGAGGCGGTCATTGCCGTGATCGAGACGCGACGGCTCCGTTAGGGGGCGTCTCGAGCCTTCAGGGTCCGAGCTCGGAGGCTGGTGGCGCAGCGGTGCGTGTCCTGTCACCGCCTGCCGCGGCGCGGTTGACGCCGTCGCCGACTTGTCCCCGTCTCTCTTATCGCCCCTACAATAGGTGTCCTCAAACCCTGTGAGGAGGCCCGCCCATGTCCCGGACCCTGGTCGATCCAGACCCCCGGACTGAAGGGGAGACGGCCAGCGTCCCCCTGGCCGTGGCCGCCCGGCTGCGGGCCGTGCTGATGCGGGATGCGGAGCGGGACCTCGACACCGCTCTGGACCGGTTCCGTCGGGGCGAAGTCTCCGCCGAGGTCCTGACGGCCCGCGCCCGGGCCCTGCAGGTGGCCGCCGACCGCGCCCGGGCGGTGGTCGGTCTGCAGGCCGCGCTGGAGCGAAAATACAGCCCGGACCAGCCGAGGGACGATCACGGCCGCTGGACCAGCGGGGGTGGCACCAGCGGACGGGTTTCGGACAGGGCAGCTCATGCCGGTGACGGAAGCCATGGGCTCACCCGCAACGACAAAAGTCCAGGACATCCCGTCATGCTTCCGAACGGTCAAACCATCCCCGACTCAAAATCCCCCACGGGGTTGTTGATGTCGCCCGTGTCCAGCTTGCAGAATGTAGCCGACGCTGGACGGTATTCGGGGGCCGTGTACATGTCCCTACTGAGCAATCCCGAAACCGCTGTTGGGGCTCCCGCCTATCTGTTTACGACTATTGGCGCGAACGTGGGGCAGGGCGGAACCTTCGATTATCAGAGATCGGAAAATTTCATCACAGGATTTACTCAATATAGACAATTTAGAGATGTTGCAAATTTTAATGTAGGGCTTTTTATGCAGCAGACGGGATCGTTTAGTTTAAATGATACATTGACCATTGCTGGTCTGTACGCGTCAGTAGGTTCGAGCAATCGCAAGCCAGGCCAGCCGTACGGGCTAGACTCCACAACCGCGGAATGGATTGTAAAAGGCTACAATGCCGGGTCGTCTGGTGTCTACGGAAAATCTCCGCAGTTCTGAGTGTTCACTGGGGCTAATCACAAAAAATTACAATAAATCGACTAGAAATCGATTCAATATGAGGTCGATTTAAGGTATTGTAGGCGTAGTGAGCTCTTCGTGCTGAATGAGATTTGCCCCTATTTGAGGGGCCGTGTCCTAAATAAATGTGAGCCCCCTGTCCAGAATGGTTTTACGGGCAATAAGGGCTTTGTGACAATGGTCCAATCCAATCTCAGGCTCCGACCCTGATGAAAACGAGCTGGCCGGCCATCCGATCGATCGTTTTCGGGCTTGCGAGGGGCGTGTTGGCGCTGACCTTGGCCAGTGTGGTGCTCTTCATGGCGGGGGTGTGGGAGTCCTTTGTCTTTCCGGAGGCCCCGTGGAACCCGATCCGCCTGTATGCACCCCTCATAAGTCTTGCAAGTTGCGCCTCGGAACCTGAGGGCAAATATGCTATTTCATCGGATCTGGTCGTGTCTGTGGTCTACACGTCCTGCAAGGTGCTCGCGTCGGAAGAATTCGTAAGTGTTGCAGTTTCAAACGTATCGGGTAAATATAGAGAAGAAATATTTAATTTTGATCCCGGTGAAACTGAATTGGTGCCCGTCGTTTCAATGCGGGGTAATTCGATTTTCGTGTCGATTTCCGAGGTTTCATCAATAATATATCAGGCAAAATCGTATGGAAAACATCCGATCATCTACAATATCGGGAAGATCTACTATCCTTCTCCTGCCTCTCTGCCGCCGCCCGACAAACAGCGCTAGTTCGCTCACACCCCACCTCTGAAGCGGCCTCGGCGCGCCCGTCCCGCCGACTTGTCCCCGTCTCTCCCATCGCCCCTACAATAGATGTCCTCAAGCCCTGTGAGGAGGCCCGCTCATGTCGCGGACCCTGGTCGATCCCGATCCCCGGACCGAAGGAGAGACTGCCAGCGTCCACCTGGCTGTTGCGGCCCGGCTCCGGGCCATGCTGTTGCAGGATGCGGAGCGGGACCTCGACGCCGCCCTCGACCGGTTCCGTCGCGGCGAAGTCTCCGCCGACGCTCTGACCGCCCGCGCCCGGGCCTTGCGGTGGCCGGTCTGAAGGCGGCGCTGGAGCGCAAGTACAGCCCCGACCAGCCCCGGGACGATCATGGCCGCTGGACCTTGGGCGGTGGGGGTGGGCGAGTCCTCAGCCCGGGCCAGCGGCGGGTCGCAGCGGCCCTGTGGCGCAACATACAGGCCTCCGGCAAGATCACGCCTGCCATCTATGCGCGCATGCAGGCAGCGCATCTGATGATCGGAGACGTGATGCCGCCGGGGCTTTATCAGGCGGAGTTCACACCTCAGTGGGACAGTTCGAGCGTCGGAATTGGGGCCCGGGTGAATGTCCTAGACTCCAAACACTGCCAGTTCGTCTATGTCGACGGAGACGGCGGCTCACAGATCCTCTCATCTGAACCGGGCGGCAAGGATGGAAAGACCTTGACGGCTCTCACGGGTTCGTTCGATGGAAATGGACCCCATTCACTGGGAACAGTCATTGGAGATCGAGGTGAGGACATTTCAATAAGCAGTGTCCAGAACAATACTCCGTGGTCCGATAACATTCTTTTGGAGAAGATGAATGCGACCGCACGGGATATCAGCGGTCAGAAGATTGGATATTTTATTCCTGGTCCCAACAGTAATTCGATGTTTTTCTCGATTGCGAGTGCCTATGGTTTGCGAGTGAATGCGTCGAGTTGGACTCCGGGCGATCAGGGTGAATTGTCGCCCCATCGTTGATGTGTCGAATTATTTTAACATTAAAATTCCGGGTAGTTCATTTGCTGGATAAATTCCAATATTGGCGCGTTCCGTAATTGGTGCGACCCAAATTTGTTGTCATTCTCGTCTCAAGAGTGGTGCGATTATCATCCGCGTGACGGGCGACGACCATGAATTTGGCGGCTGTGATTTTTCTATCAATTCCAATATTTATCTCGGCATTTTCGGGTGCCGCGAGTCGAAGGATTTGGCCGAACAAGAAGAAAATGAGGATGAGGGTGGCCTCATACGCTTACTTGGTCGCCATTTTGTTGATTTCAATATTTTCCATATACGCTTTCGAATTCTGGAGGCCGGATGTGATCAGTCATGGTTGGAAATATCCGGGTCCATTATGGGAAAGTTTTTATTATGTTTCACATTTTTTGATGTTTGTATCGCTTGGAATATTTGCAGCTATGGAAGGGCTGCATTATGCCATTAGAATTATAATCATTTTGGTGGGTTATTTTATTGCGACGCTAATTTATTCTTTCGTCAATTTTGCGGCATTTGATCTTTGAGCGTGCCGCAGCCAGCTTGCGCCGCGTTATGACCGCCGAAGGTCTCGCCTAGGCCTACCGCAAAGGCCGACAGGTGGTGTTGGCGATCCCCTGCAGGCGCGTGGCATCCGGCGTCAGGCCATAGGCCCGGGCCTGGGCGAGGGTGTCCCGGGCCAGGCTCTCATAGGCTGCGGCATCGCCCCGGGCGGTGGCGAGGGCCTGTTGCAGGGTGCGGCGGGTGGCCGGGTCCGGCGGACCCTTTTCCAGGGTCCGCAGCCGGGTCCAGGTCTGGAACTCCTCGTGCGCATAGGCGTCCAGGGCATGGGCGGAGGTGTAGAAGAAGCTCTGGGCCATCTGGTCCGCGTCCCCCTGCCGGCTGGCCGCGCCGCTGTTGACGCTCTCCTGCCACTGGTCGTCCTCGAGACCCGTGTCCCCGGGGACGCCGATCCGGAGTCCCCGCGGCACCACGGCCCCGTCGGACAGGAGGCCCGCAACCTGGTCCAGGCGGCGGGTGATGCAGGGCTGGGCGGACAGGCGATAGGCGATGCGGTCCAGGTCGGTGACCATCTCCGCCCGGACGGCGGTGCGGGCAGCCTCTACGGCCCAGCGGTCCTGCAGGGCGGCCAGACCCTGCCAGCCGCCATAGGCCAGCAGCACGCCGCCGACGACCATCAGCACGTCATTGAGCAGGGGGCGGCGACGATGCCGCGTTCCAAGGGCCTGAACCTGCATGGCTTTGTCCCGAAATCCACTCGCAAGACCGGGGCTGCGGGCGTGCAGGCCGGGCTTTCAGGGGCTGCGAGGCAAGATCAGGGCCAGAGCCGGTTGTCTCAGCGAGGGACGGTCGGGGAGGGGCGGGACCCTAGTCGGCGACCTTGAACTTCTCCCGGTGGAGGCCCACGGCCCCCTTGTACCAGGCCTGGATGGCGGGAATGTCCGCTTCCGCATCGCCGGTGGGGTGGAAGACGGTGGCGATGCGGATGGTGCGGGTGGCGTAGTCCATCACCGCGATGATCAGCGGTACCCCCGCCACCCGGGCGATGTGATAGAAGCCCGTCTTCCATTCCCGCACCAGGCCGCGAGTGCCCTCCGGCGGGACCAGCAGCAGCATCTCGTCCCGGGCGGCGAAGGCCTGCGCCATGGAACTGACCATGTTGTTGCTGCCCGACCGGTCGATGGGCACGCAGCCCAGCCACTTGACGATGAAGCCGAAGGGGCCGGTGGTCAGGCTCTTCTTGCCCATCCAGCCGAGCTTCACCCGGAAATAGGCGGCCGCCGCGATCATGTAGATGCCGTCCCAGTTGGAGGTGTGGGGCGCGGCCACGATCACCGCCTTGGGGTCGGAGGGCCAGTCCCCGCGGATCTTCCAGCCGCACAGGTCGAGATAGAGGCCGCAGACGGCACTCGCCATATCGGACACGAGTCCGCGCGACCGGGCCCGTTGACCCTTGGGTTCCGAGGACATGGCCGCGTCTCCATATTGGGACGGCCTGCTTAGCGCGCATCGTCCTCCCGTGCCAGCCCCGCAGATGGCGGCCCCGGGGCGGTGCCGACGGAGCGATTAGGGGTTCCTTTCCTCCCGGTTTGCGCTATATCCGCCCCGCAAAACGGAGTGTCTCGATGGAGATTCGCGAAGGGCTCACCTTCGACGATGTTTTGCTAGAACCCGGCGAAAGCGTCGTCATGCCGGGTCAGGTTTCGACCGCAACACGTCTGACTAAAACGATCCCGCTCAATATCCCGCTGATCTCGTCGGCGATGGATACGGTGACGGAAAGCCGGCTGGCCATTGCCATGGCCCAGGCGGGGGGCATGGGTGTGATCCACCGCAACCTCACCCCCGACGAGCAGGCCGAGCACGTGCGCGAGGTAAAGCGCTACGAGAGCGGCATGGTCATCAACCCCATGACCATCCATCCGGAAACGACCCTGGCCGAGGTCCGCGAGATCAAGGCCCGGCGCCACGTCTCGGGCTTTCCGGTGGTGGAGCGGGAAACCGGACGCTTGGTGGGCATCCTCACCAATCGCGATGTCCGCTTCGAGATCGACGGCACCCAGACCGCGGGCCAGCTGATGACCCGGGAGAACCTCGCCACCGTGCGCGAGGGCGTGACCCAGGCCGAGGCCCGGGCCCTGCTGCAGCGCCGCCGGATCGAGCGTCTGATCGTCGTGGACGACGACTACCGCGCCGTGGGGCTGATCACGGTGAAGGACATGGAGAAGGCCGAGGCCTTCCCCGCCGCCGCCAAGGACCAGCGGGGCCGCCTGCGGGTGGGTGCCGCCTCCACCGTCGGGGATGCGGGCTTCGAGCGCTCCATGGCCCTGATCGAGGCCGGGGTGGACGCGGTGGTCATCGATACCGCCCACGGCCACTCGGTCCACGTGGCCGACGCGGTGCGCCGCATCAAGCGCGAGAGCAACGCCGTCCAGGTCATCGCCGGAAACATCGCCACCTATGACGGGGCCCGGGCCCTGATCGACGCGGGGGCCGACGCCATCAAGGTGGGGATCGGGCCGGGCTCCATCTGCACCACGCGGATCGTGGCCGGCGTGGGCGTGCCCCAGCTGACCGCCATTTCCGACGCGGCGCGGGCCGCGGTGGGCACCGATGTCTGCATCATCGCCGACGGCGGCGTGAAGTTCTCCGGCGACCTGGCCAAGGCCATCGCCGCGGGGGCCACCACGGTGATGATGGGCTCCATGTTCGCCGGAACCGAGGAGGCGCCGGGCGAGGTGTTCCTCTACCAGGGCCGGTCCTACAAGTCCTATCGCGGCATGGGGTCGGTGGGTGCCATGGCCCAGGGCTCTGCCGACCGGTACTTCCAGAAGGAGGTGTCCGACACCTTCAAGCTGGTGCCGGAGGGGATCGAGGGACAGGTGGCCTTCAAGGGCCCCATCTCCAACATCCTGCACCAGCTGGTGGGGGGGCTTCGCGCCTCCATGGGCTATGTGGGGGCGCCGGACATCGAGGAATTCCAGCGTCGCGCGCGATTTGTTCGCATCACGGGGGCAGGGCTTCGCGAAAGCCACGTGCATGACGTACAGATTACTCGCGAAGCGCCCAACTATCCCACAAGGGCGTAGCAAGTGGAGAAACGCGCATGACTCTCGCCCTGTCACTGGTCGTCTGGTCGCTCATCCTGGCCTTTGTCCAGATCATCCTGTTCGACGTGGTCCGCACCGGTCAGTACGGCCTGAAATGGAACACCGGCCCCCGGGACGAGACCGATCTCCCGGCCCTGTCGGCGCTTGGCGGGCGGCTGAAGCGGGCGCAGGACAACCTGTTCGAGACCCTGCCCCTGTTCATCGCCGCGGTGCTGGTGGCCCACATCGCCAACCGGGAGACGGACATGGTCACCCTGGGCGCGGAAATCTGGTTCGGCGCGCGCCTCGTCTATCTGCCCCTCTACGCCTTCGGTGTCCGCCAGTTGCGGTCGCTGGTGTGGCTGGTGAGCATTGCGGGTCTGGGGATGATTGTCGCACCCCTCGTCATGCCGTGACCCCAGGGGCGCGGTTGCAGGCCGCGATCGAGGTTCTCGATCTCATCCGCGACAGCCGCGCGCCGGCGGACGGGGTGCTGAAGGCCTGGGGGCGGGAGCACCGCTTTGCCGGCTCCGGCGACCGTCGCGCCATTGCCGAGCGGGTCTATTCCACCCTGCGCGCCCGGGTGCGTCTGACGCACCTGATGGACGGGGAGGACGGCCGGTCCCTGGTCCTGGGGGCCCTGCGGCATCTGGACGGGCTGGAGACCGCCGAGATCGAGGCCCTGTTCACCGGCGGTCACCATCCGGCCCCCGTCGGCGAGGCGGAGCGCGGTCTGCTCGACCGGCCCCCGCCGCCTGCGCCGGACTGGGTGGAGGCGGGCGCCCCCGAATTCATCGTCGAGGCCTTCAAGGCCCAGTTCGGAGACGCCTGGCAGGACGAGGCGCAGGCCCTGATCCTGCCCCGGGCCCCGGTGGACCTGCGGGTCAACGCCCTTCGCGGCGGACCCGACGGTGCCCTTCGCCTGCTGGCCACGGAAGACTTCACCGCCGAGCCCACCCCCTGGTCCGCCCGGGGCCTGCGCATGCCCCCCGCCGCCGCGCCGGACGTGCAGAAGCTGCGCGCCTATACCGGCGGCTGGATCGAGGTGCAGGACGAGGCCAGCCAGATCGCGGGCTTCCTGGCCGATGCGAAACCGGGTGAGCTGGTGGTGGATTATTGTGCGGGGGGAGGGGGCAAGACCCTGATCTTCGCGCAGTGCATGAAGGCGGTACGCGGGCATTCCGGCCGCCTGATCGCCTGCGACGTGAACCGCAAGCGCCTCGATGTGATCCCGGAGCGGCTGAACCGGGCCGGTGCCGTGGCCGAGCTTCGCCCCACCGGACCGAATGGCGAGGGGACGGAGGACCTGACCGGCAAGGCGGACCTGGTGTTCGTCGATGCCCCCTGTTCCGGCTCCGGCACCTGGCGCCGGCATCCGGAGGGGGCGTGGCGCCTCGTCCCGGCCTCCGTCACCCGGCTGGCGGCCCTTCAGCTGGAAATCCTCACCCGGGCGGCGAAGCTCGTCCGTCCCGGCGGGCGGCTGGCCTATGCCACCTGCTCGGTGCTGGACGAGGAGAACCACACCGTGGCCGACGCGTTCCTGGCCGCCCATCCCGAATTCGCGCCCCTGCCCATCGCAGACGCCGCCCGCACCCCGAACCTCACCGACGCCGCCCGGACCCGCCTGGCGCAGATCGCCGAGGGCCACCGCCTGCTTCTCACGCCGCACCGGACCCATACGGACGGCTTCTTCCTTGCCCTGTTCACCCGCCGCCCCGCCGCCAGCTGAAGGACGCCCCCATGACGACGCCCCACCACCAGACCCTGCTCATCGTCGATTTCGGCAGCCAGGTGACCCAGCTGATCGCCCGCCGGGTGCGCGAGAGCGGCGTCTATTGCGAGATCCATCCCTTCGACAAGGTCGATGCGGCCTTCCTCAAGGCCTTCGGCCCGTCGGCCATCGTCCTGTCCGGCGGTCCGGCCAGCGTGCACGAGGCCGAAAGCCCGGCGGTGGACCCGGCCGTGTTCGACCTTGCGGTCCCGGTGCTGGGCATCTGCTATGGGGAGCAGACCACCTGCGCGGTGCTGGGCGGCGCCGTGGTTCCGGGCACGACGCGGGAATTCGGCCGGGCGGAGATCGAGATCGTGCGGGAAAGCCCGCTGCTGGAGGGGCTGGGCTCCGTCGGCCACCGCGAGACCGTGTGGATGAGCCACGGGGACAAGATCACCGCGCTGCCCGCGGGCTTCGAGGCCGTGGCCGTCTCGGAAGGCAGCCCCTATGCCGTGATCGCCAACGAGGCCCGGCGCATCTACGGCGTCCAGTTCCATCCGGAGGTGGCCCACACCCCCCGCGGGGCCCTGATCCTGCGCAACTTCACCCACCGGATCGCGGGCTTGAGCGGCGACTGGACCATGGCCGCCTTCCGCGCCGAGGCGGTGGCCCGCATCCGCGCCCAGGTGGGGACGGGCCGGGTGATCTGCGGCCTGTCCGGCGGGGTGGATTCCAGCGTGGCCGCCGTGCTGATCCACGAGGCCATCGGCGACCAGCTGACCTGCGTGTTCGTCGACACCGGCCTGATGCGCGCCAACGAGGCGGCGGAGGTGGTGACCCTGTTCCGCGACCACTACAACATCCCCCTGGTGCATGTGGACGCAGGCGACATCTTCCTCGACGCCCTGGAGGGGGTCAGCGACCCGGAGACCAAGCGCAAGACCATCGGCCGCCTGTTCGTCGAGATCTTCGACGAGGAGGCGGGCAAGATCGGCGGCGCGGGTTTCCTGGCCCAGGGCACCCTCTATCCCGACGTGATCGAGAGCGTCTCCGCGCGCGGCGGCCCGTCTGCGGTGATCAAGAGCCACCACAATGTGGGCGGTCTTCCGGAACGCATGAAGATGAAGCTGGTGGAGCCTCTGCGGGAGCTGTTCAAGGACGAGGTCCGGGCGCTGGGCCGCGAGCTTGGCCTGCCGCCGGCCTTTGTCGGCCGCCATCCCTTCCCGGGGCCGGGCCTCGCCATCCGCATCCCCGGCGAGATCACCCGCGAGGCCGTGTCGATCCTGCAGAAGGCCGACCTGATCTGGCTGGACGAGATCCGCAGGGCGGGCCTCTACGACACCATCTGGCAGGCCTTCGCCGTGCTGCTGCCCGTACGGACCGTGGGGGTGATGGGCGATGCGCGGACCTATGAGCGGGTGCTGGCGCTCCGGGCCGTCACCTCTACCGACGGCATGACCGCGGACTTCTTCGAATTCCCCTGGGACGTGCTGGGCCGCGCCGCCACCCGCATCGTCAACGAGGTCAGGGGCGTGAACCGGGTGGTCTATGACGTGACCTCCAAGCCGCCGGGGACTATCGAGTGGGAATGATTTAGGGCCTTTCGGCGGCATCTGCCAACAATCGAAAACTCGCACTAACTCACTGAAATAAATAAAAATATCTGTCAGAGTCAATCGCCGTCATTTTGGAGGCAGCGCTCCGATTTGACGGCATCTTTGACGGTATCATCACCTCTTGCTCACGTCCAAAACTCGCGATACCGTCAGTCCGTTGAGGTCGTTTGACGGTATTTTTTTCTCATAAGCGACTGATTAATATGGGGAAAAAGCGAATGATGCGGTCGAAAAAGGCCTGACGGTATTTTTCTCAGAGGTGAGAGCGATGCTGACGGACGTGGCCCTTAAGAACTTGAAATCTAAGGAAAAACCGTACAAGGTGGCGGATCGCGACGGCATGTATGTCGTCGTCGCCCCGTCAGGAACGGTCACTTTCAGGCTCGACTATCGGCTGAATGGTAGGCGCGAGACCGTCACTTTCGGCCAGTACGGCCCCGCCGAGTTATCCCTGGCCCGCGCCCGTGAGATGACGATCGATGCCCGGCGCTCGATCATGGAGGGCAATTCCCCGGCCCACGAAAAACAGCGTGCAAAGCGGCGGATCAAAGAGGCGAAGAGCTTCGGCGAATTCGGGGAAAGGTGGCTTTCCACGGCGACGATGGCCGACAGCACCCGCGCTATGCGCCGCGCCATTTTCGAACGGGAGCTGGTCCCGACCTGCAAAAATCGCCTTCTACACGAGATCACGCCTGATGATCTGCGAGCGCTTTGCGCGAAGATCGTCGAGCGCGGCGCGCCGGCGACGGCCATCCATGTCCGCGACATCGTCAAACAGATTTACGGCTTTGCGATTTTGCACGGGGAGAAGGTTGCCAACCCGGCCGACGAAGTCGGGCCGGCGTCGATCGCTACCTTTGTGGCAAAGGACCGATCGCTGTCTCCGACTGAGATACGCATCATGCTCAAGCAGCTTGAACATGTGGCCACGCTTCCGACGATCCGACTTGGGATGCGCCTGTTCCTGCTCACCATGGTGCGCAAGAGCGAGCTGCAGGACGCAACCTGGGACGAGGTGGATTTCGAAAATGCTGTCTGGAGCATCCCCAAGGAACGGATGAAGAGGTCCAAGGCCCACAACGTCTATCTATCTCGGCAAACCCTGGACATCATGATCGCGCTAAAAACCTGCGCCGGGAATTCCCGCTACCTGTTGCCGTCCCGCTATGACGCCGATGCCCCGATGTCGCGGGCGACGTTCAATCGGATCACCTATGCCGTTGTGGAGCGCGCGAAAGCCGAGGGGTTACCCTTGGAGCCCTTTACCGTTCACGACCTGCGGAGGACCGGCTCGACGCTTTTGAACGAGATCGGCTTCAACAGTGACTGGATCGAAAAGTGCCTAGCGCACGAGGACGGCCGGTCGTCTCGCGGGGTCTACAACAAGGCGGAATACGAACCTCAGCGGCGGCACATGATGCAGGAGTGGGCGGATATCATCGACGCCTGGGTGGCGGGACGAAAACATCTTCCGGTTCTCATTCCGCTGTCGATGCCGATGCTGGTTCCGGACCCGGCGCTTTGACAGGGCGGCTTCGGCGCTTGCGGACGTCCGGGTGAGGCGCGCGCCGCGTCGAGGCGCTTTCCGTGGCCCGTCGGCGCTCGGTGAGCCAGGCTTCCACTTCTCCGAGATCCCAGACCACGCATCGGGTCGTGAGGGCAAAGCGGCGGGGGAATTCGCCGCGTTGCTCCATCTCGTAAATGGTCGAGTCGGCGAGCGGCACGATCTGGCGCAGCTCGCCGCGGCGGATGGTCCGTTTGATGGATTGCTCGGGCATCGCGGCCATGACGGGGTCTCCTTGCTTGGCGTCTGATGCCAATGGAAATCGATAGTCTCTGACCATGGGAAGGGTTGAGTTGGCCGCGTAGTGCCGCGTGCGGCTCTAGCGTAGGAATCGGATGGTTCGTTTTACGCGTGGGGTCCGATCATCCCCCTAGGGTCCAGATGGATCTTGCGGTTTCGGCCATTTTGGCCACAAATGGCCTGAACGGTCTGCTTCGGGCGGGACATGCAAACGCTATCGGCCAGAGACGCGAAATATAACTTCGGGAGGCTCATCGACACCGCGCGGGCAGAGCCCGTAACGGTCGAAAAGCACGGGCGGGCTGTTGTCGTGGTGCTGGCGGTCGAGGAATACGAACGATTGAAGACGATCGAATCGGAGCAGCGGCCAAAGACGCCCGGCTCCGGCAAAGTGAAGTGAGGCAGGGCGGAATGGCTGATCAAGCGCAAAAAGACAGGTTCCTGGCGGCGCTGACCCAGCTTGGCGGCTCCGCCGGCAACGGGCGCCTTCGCGAAGCTCTGCAATGGGACGAAGCTACTTATAGCTCGGTGAAGGATGAACTGGTCGCTGAAGGTGTTTTGACGCCGGGGCGCGGTCGTGGCGGCTCTGTATCGCTTGGCGGCGCGGCGGAGGTCGAAGCCGAGGAACCAGCGCCGGTCGCCGTTCGAGAGAAACCTGCCCGCGCCAATGGCAATGGCGCTGGTGGCAATCTCGGCTTCGAAGCGGAGTTGTTTAAAGCCGCGGACAAGTTGCGCGGCAACATGGAGCCGTCGGACTACAAGCACGTCGCGCTCGGTCTGATCTTCCTGAAGCACATCTCTGACAGCTTTGAGGCTAAGCGCGCCGAGCTGCTGGCGGATTACGCCGAGGGCGCGGAAGACCGCGACGAATACGCCGCCGACAATGTGTTTTGGGTGCCGCCAACTGCGCGCTGGTCACATCTCCAGGCAAACGCCAAGCAACCGTCGATCGGGAAGATGATCGACGAGGCGATGATTGCCATCGAGAAGGACAACGAAAACCTCAAAGGCGTTCTGCCAAAGGACTATGCCCGGCCGGCATTGAACGCCGTCATGCTTGGGGAACTGATCGATCTCATATCCGGCATCGCGCTCGGCCAAGAAAAAGGATCGGCGCGCGACGTTCTTGGGCGTGTCTATGAGTATTTTCTCGGCCAGTTCGCCGGGTCGGAGGGCAAGCGCGGCGGCGAGTTCTATACGCCGCGCTCGGTCGTGCGCGTGATGGTCGAGATGATCGAGCCCTACAAGGGGCGGGTCTATGATCCGTGCTGCGGATCAGGCGGCATGTTCGTGCAGTCTGAAAAATTCGCGCTGGAGCACGAGGGGCGGATCGGCGACATAGCCGTCTACGGTCAGGAGTCGAACTATACGACTTGGCGGCTGTGCAAGATGAACCTCGCCGTGCGCGGCATCGACGCCGAGATCAAGTGGAACAGCGAGGGCAGCTTCCATAAGGACGAGCTGCGCGACCTCAAGGCTGATTTCATTCTCGCGAACCCGCCTTTCAACATTTCCGACTGGGGCGGCGATCGGCTGCGCGAGGACGTCCGCTGGAAATATGGTGCGCCGCCGGCGAGCAACGCAAACTTCGCCTGGATTCAACACATTGTGCACCACCTCGCGCCGAGCGGCACGGCAGGCGTTGTGCTCGCCAACGGCTCGATGTCATCTACCCAAAATGGCGAGGACGCCATCCGAAGAGCGCTTGTCGAAGGCGTGAGCGGTAGACCGGGTGTAGTCGATTGTATGGTCGCGCTTCCCGGCCAGCTTTTCTATTCGACGCAGATTCCTGTCTGCCTCTGGTTTCTCGCAAGAGACAAGTCGAATGGCATCGCGCGCAGTGCGAAGCTACGCGACAGGCGCAATGAGATCCTTTTCATCGATGCGCGCAAGCTTGGCCATATGGTGGACCGCACGCGCAAGGAGTTCTCCGACACCGACATCGAGAAGATCACACGAGCATATCATGCGTGGCGAGGCGAGGACGAGGCGGGCACCTATGAGGACGTGCCAGGGTTCTGCAAGTCAGCGAGTTTGGAAGACATCAAAGGGCACGGCTACATCCTGAATCCCGGTCGATACGTTGGCTCTGAGGATGTTGAGGCTGACGAAACGCCGTTCGAGGAGCGTTTCGGGGCGCTCAAACGGACGCTCGATGATCAATTTAAGGCCAGCGACGAGTCCTCTAAGGCGCTTCGCGCACTTCTTGCGAGGCTTTAACATGGCGCCCGCCAGCCTACCGTTTGATGAGTTGTTGTCGTTCGTTGTAGATAATCGAGGTCGGACGTGCCCAGTCGCGAGCACCGGACTCCCTTTGATAGCTACGAACTGCATATCCAATGAACATCTATATCCTACCAAAGACAATGTTCGTTATGTCGATCAAGATACTTACGCCAACTGGTTTAGGGCGCATCCAAAACCAGGCGACATCATATTTGTCTTGAAGGGCGCGCCCGGTCGCTGCGCCTTAGTCCCTAATCCCGTTGATTTTTGTATCGCGCAAGACATGGTCGCGATTCGCGCAGACAAAGAGAAGATCGACCCAGCGTATCTGTTCGCAGCACTACGATCGCCACTGATTCAAGAGTTAATCGATCGTATGCACGTCGGGACCATGATCCCTCATTTCAAAAAAGGAGACTTCAACAAGCTTCTAATTCCTATTCCCGACCGCCCAGTCCAAGAGTTTATTGGCAACGTGCATACGGCGCTTGTCGAGAAGATAGAGCTAAACAGGCGGATGAACGAAACGCTGGAAGCCACCGCGCGCGCGATCTTCAAGGATTGGTTCGTGGATTTTGGCCCGACTTGCGCCAAGGTGGAAGGCCGCGCGCCCTATCTCGCCCCGGAAATCTGGTCCCTCTTTCCCGACCGCCTCGACGACGAAGGCAAGCCGGAGGGGTGGAATGAGTCCACGGTTGGGTCCGAATTCAATCTAACCATGGGACAATCACCCCCTGGCGAAACGTATAACGAGGCCGGCGAGGGACTCCCATTCTTTCAAGGGCGCACCGATTTTGGCTTTCGTTACCCAGTCCGCCGAAAGTTCTGTTCTGCTCCTACAAGGGTTGCACGACCCGATGACACTCTGGTCAGCGTCCGGGCGCCGGTTGGCGACCTAAACATGGCTTGGGAAGAATGCTGTATCGGGCGGGGCGTCGCTGCAGTTCGTCACAATCGCGGCGGTCGTGGCTATACCCAGTATTCGATGCAGTTTCTTCAGCCTGCTATCGCTCGGTTTGAAGACAGTGGCAGCGTTTTTGGTGCCATAAACAAAGTTCAGTTTGAGCGATTGCGATTGATTGCGCCTTCTCTGGAATTGATCGATCTATATGAAGCAACCGTCCAAGGTATGGACGATCGAATTCGCGCGAACACCAGCGAGTCTGAGACTCTTGCGGCGGCCCGCGACTACCTCCTGCCGAAGCTTATGTCGGGCGAAGTTCGCGTCAAGGACGCCGAGAAGCTTGTCGGGGAGGCCATATGACTGTTTGGCTCACCCAGGCGGAAGCGGATGCCCTCTTCGCGATGGAGAAGCACCGCGTGGACGAGCGGCGTTGGCGCTTGCCCGATACGGGTGGCGGAGTCGTCGTGCCGCTTGTCTCGGCCGATGGCGACGAACCCTTCCATCTCGATATCAGCCGTGGGCGGATCAATCTCGCCAAAGGCAAGATTCAGAACCGCGCCCGAACGACGATGGTTCTGGCGCGGATCGATTTTGGCGGCGCGCCGCATCGCAACCCGGACGACGAAGAGATCGCCTGCCCGCATGTGCATCTCTATCGCGAGGGGTTTGGTGATCGGTGGGCATTTTCGATTTCGACCGAGGCCTTCACGCAGCCGACAGATCACTGGCAGACGCTCGTCGATTTCATGCGGTTCTGCAACATCACCCGTCCGCCCGAATTTGATCGGGGGCTGTTCACATGAGCGAAATCGACCTTCTGATCGATGGCTATTGGCGCTGGCTGCGGGACAAGACCGCGATCAAGCAATTGAAGGACTGGACCGAGATCACAACGCCGTATCTCGACCGGCATAACGACTACCTCCAGATCTATGCCCGCAAGACCGACAAGGGCTTCGTGCTCACCGATGGTGGCGAAACGCTGCTCGATCTCGAACAGTCGGGATGTCTGATGGACAGCCCGAAGCGTCAAGCCATCCTGCGAACGATCCTCAACGGCTTCGGCATCGAACAGCAGGCCACAGAGTTGCAGGTCACCGCGACCAGCGACAACTTCGCGCTGCGCAAACACAATTTGATCCAGGCGATTCTGTCGGTCCACGACATGTTTTTCCTGGCCTCCTCGACAATCGAAGCGCTGTTCTTCGAGGATGTGGCGGCTTGGCTCGAAAGCGTTGATATCCGTTACACGCCGCGCGTGAAGTTCTCGGGCAAAAGCGGCTTCGATCACATGTTCGACTTCGTGATCCCGAAGTCGAAGGTGGCCTCCGAGCGGATCATCCGCGCGATCAACAATCCGAGCCGTAGCACGGCGCAGAATCTGATCATGGCGTGGATCGACACGAAGGACAGCCGTCCGGATAGCTCCGAACCCTTCGCCTTCCTCAACGACAACGAAAAGACCATCGCAGGCAACGTGACCGACGCGCTTCGAAACTACGGGATCACTCCCGTTGCATGGAGCCAGCGCGATCAGTTCCGCGAACGGCTTGTGGCGTAGGGAGGCGGTCGCGATGTCAGCGGACTGGTATCCCGGGATCAAGGCATTTTCCACTCACTGGCGGCACGCGCCGATGCTGCAACAGACGTTCGAGACGCTTGAGCGAGAATTCGCGGACGAGAACGACGCGTGCATCGACGCGGCCAAGGGTTTCGTGGAATGCGCCTGCCGACTGCTGATCGAGGAACTCGATGATCCCGTCAGTCCGAAGAAGCCCACGGCGCCGGATACCGCGCTTGGCGAACTGGTTGGCCTCGCAACACGCATGCTCGATTTGGGAACGGTTCGGCATCGCGCCTTTTCAGATCTGATCAAGCAGCACAACAAGCTAACCGACACGCTCCGGGTACTTCGCAACGAGGCCGGAACGGTGAGCCACGGCAAAGACGGCTTCATTGCCAAGCTCTCCGCGCATCATCGGCGCTCAGCGTTGCTCGCAGCGGATGCGATCGTCACGTTCCTTCATGAGGCATATCTCGAACGCGAGCCTGACCCGGTTCGCACGTTCGAACCCTACGAGCGGTTTGAAGCGTCGAATGCGATCATCGATGAGTTCGCAACGTTGCGGGCAGAACTCGATGAGGAAGGCTTCATCCGTGCCGTGGTCGTCCTTCCCGACGGCGAAGAGGTGCTGCTGGCGATCGAAACGTCTCGCCTGCTCTTCGGCGTGGACCGCGAAGCCTACAAACTTGTGCTCAATGCATGTCGTGAAGCCAAGGCCGCTGCGCCTCAAGACGCGGAGGTCGCCTGATGGCTTATCTTTCTGAAGCCGCCATTGAACAGGTAGTGCTCGATCATTTGACCGGCCTTGGATACGCGATTGCCACCGATGCCCAGATCGGCCCGGATGGGAAGGCGCCCGAGCGCGAAGCGTATGCCGATGTGGTGCTAGTCAAGCGCCTGACGACGGCCATCGAAAAGCTGAACCCAACGATCCCGGCAGAAGCGCGCGGTGATGCACTGCGCAAGGTGCTGGCCACCGACAAGCCGTCGCTCGTTGAAGAGAACCGCCGCCTGCACAAGCTGATGGTCGAAGGCGTCGATGTCGAGTTCTATAGCGATGATGGCACCATCCGTGGCGACAAGGTCCGCCTGATCGATTTCGACGATTTCGCCGCAAACGACTGGCTGGCGACGGGCCAATTCACGGTGATTGAGGGCAGCATCAACCGCCGGCCTGATATCGTCGTCTTCATCAACGGCCTGCCGCTGGGCGTGATCGAGCTTAAAGCGCCAGGCGGCGAAAACGCCACGCTTGCGGGCGCCCATAACCAGCTTCAGACTTACAAGTCGCAAATCCCGTCGCTCTTCCGGACGAACGCGGTCCTTGTCACCTCGGACGGCATCACAGCGCGCATAGGCTCGCTGACCGCCGACCAAGAGCGCTTCATGCCCTGGCGCACCACGGACGGCAAAGTCATCGCCGCGAAAGGCCAGCCGGAACTTAATATTCTGATCGAAGGCATCTTCGATCGCCGCCGCCTGCTTGATCTGCTGCACGATTTCACGGTGTTCGGCGAGACCGGTTCGGGCCTCGCGAAGATCATCGCGGGCTATCATCAGTTTCATGCCGTGCGGCACGCTGTGGACAAGACCGTTGAGGCATCGGCACCCCAGGGCGACCGAAAGGTCGGGGTGATTTGGCACACACAGGGTTCGGGCAAAAGCCTGCTGATGGCGTTCTATGCCGGGCAGCTTGTGCGGCGTCCTGAGCTTGAGAACCCTACGATCGTCGTCATCACAGACCGCAACGATCTGGACGACCAACTCTTCGGCACGTTTTCGATGTGCCGCGATCTGATCCGGCAGACGCCTATTCAGGCGGATAGTCGGGACGATCTGCAATCGTCGCTTAGTCGTGCCTCCGGCGGCGTGATCTTCACAACCATTCAAAAGTTCTCACCGGCAACCGGCGAAGCGACCTATCCGATGTTGTCGGATCGCCGGAACATTGTCGTGATCGCGGACGAAGCCCACCGAAGCCAATATGGCTTCCGGGCACGGATCGAACAGAAAACTGGCGAGATAGCCTACGGCTTCGCGAAGTATCTTCGCGACGCCCTTCCGAACGCGTCCTTTATCGGGTTCACCGGAACGCCGATCGAAAAGGACGACGTCAACACGCCTGCCGTATTCGGCGAATACATCGACGTTTACGACATCAGCCGGGCAGTAGAAGACGGCGCCACGGTCCCGATCTACTACGAGAGCCGCCTTGCGCGCATCGAGCTGCCCGACGAGGAGAAGCCAAAGATCGATGCCGAGATTGAGGAGCTGACCGAAGACGAGGCAACGACCGAGCAGGAGCGCATCAAGCGCAAATGGGCAACCGTTGAAGCACTGGTCGGCTCGGAGAAGCGCCTTGCGATGGTTGCCGCCGATCTGGTGCGGCACTTCGAAGATCGGGTCGCCGCCATGGACGGCAAAGCCATGGTGGTTTGTATGAGCCGGCGCATCTGCGTGGCGCTCTATAACCAGATCATCGCGCTTCGGCCCGATTGGCACAGCGACGACGACGCCGCGGGCACGATCAAGGTTGTGATGACCGGATCGGCCGCCGATCCTCAGGGGTGGCAACCACACATCGGAACGAAAGCGCGTCGCGATCTCTTGGCAAAGCGCGCCAAGGACCCAAAGGATACGCTGAAGCTCGTAATCGTCCGGGATATGTGGCTTACCGGCTTCGACGCTCCGTCGATGCACACAATGTATATCGACAAGCCCATGAAGGGCCACGGGCTAATGCAGGCTATTGCGCGGGTGAACCGGGTTTTCCGCGATAAGCCCGCTGGCCTCGTTGTCGATTATATCGGGATCGCCCAGAACCTGAAAAACGCACTCGGCCAGTATTCCGGTTCAGATCAGCGTCAGGCCGGAATCGATGAGGCCGAAGCGGTTGCCGTGCTGCTTGAGAAGTACGAGGTCGTGAAGGCCATGTACCACGGCTTCGATTATGCGCGAGGCTTGGCTGGTACGCCGCATCAGCGCCTGGTCGTGCTCGCCGAAGCGATCGAATGGATACTTGGTCGCCAGCACGACGCCGCGGCCAAGGAAACCAGCGAGGACGGCAAGCGCCGCGAAAACCGTCGGTATCAGGATGCAGTGCTCGCGCTTTCCAAGGCATTCGCCTTGGCCTCCGCAAGCGATGAGGCCCGCGACATCCGCGATGAAGTAGGCTTCTTCCAGACGGTTCGTGCCGCCCTCGTGAAATCGGCAGAAGGCTCAGGAAAGAGCAGTGCGGATCGGGAGTTCGCAATCCAGCAGATCTTGGATCGGGCAGTCGTTTCAACTGAGATCGTGGACATTCTCGCTGCCGCCGGCATCACGACGCCGGATATCTCAATCCTGTCGGACGAGTTCCTCGCCGAGGTTCAGCAGCTCGAAAAGAAAAACCTCGCGCTTGAGGCCTTAAGGAAGCTTTTGAACGATGAAATCCGCTCCCGCAGCAAAACGAACGTGGTCGAGACCAAGCGCTTTTCCGAGCGACTGGAAGCCGCTATCGCCCGCTACCACACGAACGCAATCAGCACCGTCGAGGTGTTGCAGGAACTAATCGACCTCGCCAAGGAAGTCCGCGCCGCCCGCAGGCGCGGTGAAGATGAAGGCCTGTCGCAGGACGAAATCGCATTCTATGACGCCTTGGCCGAAAGCGAGAGCGCCGTCGAACTGATGGGCAACGATTCCCTCAAGGTGATCGCACACGAACTCCTCGTCAGCCTCAAGGGCAGCGTTTCAGTGGATTGGTCACACCGTGAAAGTGCCAGGGCGCGAATGCGTGTCCTGGTGAAGCGGATACTGCGAAAGCACGGTTATCCGCCTGATCTCCAAGATACAGCCGTTCAAACTGTATTGCGGCAAGCAGAGGCTCTATCAGCGACGTGGTCCCAATAGGCTTTCCTGAAGAATGTATTAAATATCGTGTGCCCTCTGAGCCGAACAGAAAGTAGGCGCGCCCCCGTCTGAAACATCGCCCCCGTTTTGCCCTATTGGGCATGCCATTCTTTCTCCGGAGACGGGTTCCCACGCGTAGGAGTGGAGGCCAGGTGCGTGATCAATCTTGTTTCTGTTTCTCAGGCTCTGCTGGTCGCTGAGCATCTCAGTTTCAGCCGGGCCGCGCAGGTGCTCGGAGTTCGGCAATCGGCGGTCAGCCGACGCGTCAGGGCGCTAGAAGACGCGCTCGGTGTGTCCCTGTTCGAGCGAGAGTCCACCGGCGTGCGGCTGACCGAGGCTGGTCGACGGTTTCTTGAGCGGGCCAGGCCAGCGCTTTCCGAGATCGACCATGCCGTGAAGGCCGCAGCTAACGCCGGTCGCGGCGCGGAGGGTGTGCTTCGGATCGGCATCCTGTCTTCTGTCTCGGGTGGCTTTATGCGCGACGTTCTTGGCCACTATCATTGCTACAACCCTGCGATCGCGATCGAGCTGGTGGAAGGCTCGGCGAGCGAGCATCTCGCTAGGATCACCGAGCGCCAGCTCGATGTCGCATTCGTCACCGGCACGCCTACAGCGTCGCACTGCGATACGGCGGTGCTGTGGAAGGCCCGGGTCTTTGCGGCCTTGCCGACATGGCACGCTCTTGCCCGCGGCGAGGCGGTTGACTGGGCATCTTTGAAGGAGGAGCGTTTCATCGTTAGCCGAGACGCGCCAGGCCCCGAGGTCCACGACTATATCGTCAGACGGGTGGCTGAGCTCGGGGGCAGTCCCTTGGTCGAGCGACATGGTGTCGGCCGGGAGACGTTGATGCACCTGGTCGCCATTGGCCTTGGTATCACGCTCGCCAGTGAGGCAGGCATTGGGACTCGCTATCCGGACGTCGTCTTCCTTCCGCTCGCCTCCGGCGATGACATTTTGTCCTACAGCGCGGTCTGGCTGCCGGGCAACGACAACCCCGCTTTTCGGCGTTTTCTCAGCCTTGCTCGGTCGATGGCATCGAGCTCACCACGTTCGAAGGCGATTGAGCTGGCGACCTGACTTTGCGCGCCTTGGCGAATGCCCGATCACTGGCGATGAAGCGCGCCAGCATGGGCGCGATCAGCTTCGTCGGTTCAATCGTTGGCTGCCCGGTCTCGCGGCCCAAAGCCTCGGCATAGGCGATCAGATCCCGGTGAACGGCCGCGGGCAGCTCCACGGTCAGCTTGATAGGTCTGTCATCGTCGATCGTGCCGAGTTTCAGCTTGGCCATCGGTCGCCTCCTCAGCCTTGATAAGGTTCGAGCACGAGGTCTCGGTTGACGATCACGCGCACCGGAAATCCCGGTCGGATCGTCAGGGTCGGCTGGATGTTGAGATAGCGGCCGACGACTTGCTGGCCGGTCTGGTTGAAGCTCTGGGACGCGCCCTGGCGCAAGGCCTGCACGAGCGAGTTTTCGTTGCTGCCTGTGCCCGCCTCTGACCCCACGCTCAGAAGCGTCGATAGCATCGCCGCCTTGAAGAGCATGCCCCAATGGTTATCGACCTCGTCTTCAAGGCCGGAATAGCCAGCGGCGTCCGCGCCGGGCTGGCGTTCGAGAACGATCGATTTCCCGCTGGGCAGGATGAGCCGCGTCCAGACAAGCAAGACGCGCGACTGACCGAAGGAGACCTGGCTGTCGTAGTTTCCGATCAAGCGCGCACCTTGCGGAATGAGCAGGGACTTGCCGGTCGGGCTGTCATAGACGTTCTCCGTGACCTGAGCCGTGATCTGACCTGGGAGGTCGGACCGGATACCGGTGATCAGTGCGCCGGGAATGACTGTCCCGGCCTGCACGACGAAGGCTGAGGCTGGCGCCGCCAGGCGATCGGGGCTGGTGGTGCGTCGATCCACGGAGCCGTTGACGAAGGCGAGTTTGCGGTCCTGGCCGTTCTGCGCGAACGCCGCGTCGGTCGACGGCTGGGAAGCCAGACCGGTCGTCCCGTTGGCATCTTGCGAAACGGCGGGCGCGGGCGTCGGGACTGGCAATTCGCGGATATTGGTCGAGGCGAACAGGCGACTAAGCCGAGCGGCCTCGATCTCCTGCGCGCGCCGTTGCACCTCGGGATCCACGGCGGGCGAAGTGGGAACGACGGTGTTTGGCGCGCCGCCAGCGTTGAGCATGGGCCGACCGAGATCGCCGGGCAGCGGCGGGCCGAGCTGGGGCGCCGCCCGCGGAATACCGGCATAGTCGCGCGGCAGACCGGTAAGGCCCTCGGCCGTGGTGCGATGATCTGTGCTGTAGAGCTCCTCGGGCGCCGTCTTGGTGCGATTGTTCTGCAGCGCCCAGAACACGGCGCCGGACACCGCGATTAGCGCCACGGCCGCGCCGCCGGCGAGCACCTTGCGGGACAAACGCGTC
>CAISEP010000008.1 GCA_903884425.1 uncultured Caulobacterales bacterium
GCCTGCGACCAGATGATGGACTGGCTGAAGAGCCGGGCCCCCTTCTGGAAGAAAAGCCACGAAGCCGACGGCAGCCGCTGGATCGAGCCCCGTCCGCAGGACTATACGGACGCATCCCGCTGGGATTGAGGAAGAGGACCCCTGCCATGACCCTGCCCATCGGCGGCCGCATCGACGAAGGCCAGCCCCTGAAGCCCGTGCGCGTGGCCGTGCTGACCATCTCCGACACGCGGGACGAGGAGAGCGACACCTCCGGCCAGATCCTGATCGACCGGGCCCGCGCTGCCGGTCACGAGGTGCCCGAGCGCGCCGTGGTCCGGGACGAGGTCGCCGCCATCCGCGAGATCGTCAATCGCTGGGTGGATTCCGGGTCGGTGGACGTGATCCTGACCACCGGCGGCACCGGCCTGACCGGCCGGGACGTGACGCCGGAGGCCCTCCAGCCCCTGTTCGACAAGACCATCGACGGCTTTTCGGTGATCTTCCATCTGGTGTCCTACCAGACGGTCGGCCTCTCCACCCTGCAGTCCCGGGCGCTGGCCGGGATCATCCGCGGCGTGTTCGTCTTCTGCATGCCCGGCTCCAACGGCGCGGTGCGGGACGGCTGGGACAAGGTCATCGCCGCCCAGCTCGACAGCCGCCACCGCCCCTGCAACATGGTGGAGCTGATGCCCCGCCTCCTCGAAGTCTGACATCATGTCAGGCGAGCTGACCCACATGGACGCCGACGGACGGGCGCGGATGGTGGACGTGTCCGGCAAGGCCGACACCGCCCGCACCGCAGTCGCCGAAGGTCGGGTGCGGATGAGCCCTGCCACCCTGACCCTCGCCCTCACCGGCGGCGGGGCCAAGGGGGACGTCCGGGCGGTGGCGGAGATCGCCGGGGTCATGGCCGCCAAGCGGACCTCGGACCTGATCCCCATGTGCCATCCCCTGGCCCTGTCCTCCGCCAAGGTGGCGGTGACGCCCCTGGACGACGGCACGGGCCTACTGGTGACGGCCACGGTGCGCACCACCGGCCCCACCGGGGTGGAGATGGAGGCGCTGACCGCCGTCTCCGTCGCGTGCCTGACCCTCTACGACATGCTGAAGGCGGCGGAGAAGGGCATGGTCATCGAGGGGGTCCGGCTCCTGTCCAAGACCGGCGGCAAGTCCGGGGACTGGACCCCCGGCGGCGCATGAGCCCGATCCGCCTGATGACGGTGGAGGCGGCCCGGGCGGCCATGCTGGCCACCATCGCCCCCCTGCCGACGGAAGCGGTCCCCACCGGCCCGCAGGCCCTGGGCCGGACCCTGGCCGAACCCCTGACCGCCAGCCGGGACCAGCCGCCCTTCGATGCGGCGGCCATGGACGGCTATGCGGTCACGGCGTCGGGCCTGCACGACACTTCGGCCGTCACCCTGACCGTGATCGGCGAGAGCGCGGCCGGCCGCGGCTTTGCCCGCTCCGTGGGAGACGGCGAGGCCGTGCGGATCTTCACCGGCGCACCAACGCCCCCCGGCACCGCCTTCGTCGTGCCGCAGGAGAATGCGGAGCGTACGGGCGACACCGTGGTGATCGCCCCCCGGGACCAGAGCGGTCCCTATTTCCGCCCGCGCGGCATCGACTTCCGGAGCGGCGACAGCCTCCTGCCCGCCGGGGTCCGCCTGGACCCCTGGCGGATCGGCCTGGCCGCCGCCGCCGGGCGCGGCACCCTGGCGGTCCATCGTCGCCCCCGGGTGGCCATCCTGTCCACGGGGGAGGAGCTGGTGGCCCCGGGAGATGCGCCGGGACCGGACCAGATCTTCAATTCGGGAACACCCTCCGTCGCCGCTCTGGCGCACCTGTGGGGGGCCGAGGCCGTCCTGCTGCCCTCGGCCGGAGACCATGCCGCCGCCATTGCCGCCAGCGTGGCCCCGGTGGAGGCGGACCTGCTGGTCACCATCGGCGGGGCCTCGGTGGGAGATCATGACCTGGTCAAGCCGGCGCTGGAGACCCTGGGCCTGACCCTGCAGGTCGCCAGCATCGCCGTGCGGCCGGGCAAGCCCACCTGGTTCGGCCAGCTGGCCGACGGGCGACGGGTGCTGGGCCTGCCGGGCAATCCGGCCTCGGCGCTGGTCTGTGCGGAACTGTTCCTGAAGCCGATGCTGCAGGCCTTCGGCGGGCGGGTGCCCGGTCCGCGGATGCAGGCGGCCCGACTGACCACGCCCCTGCCGGCCAATGGGGCGCGGGAGCACTGGATGCGGGCGCAGCTGTCCACGACCGCCGACGGGGCCTGGCAGGTCACCCCCCTGCCCGATCAGGACTCGTCCCTGGTCAGCGTGTTCGCCGTTGCCGACGCCCTGGTCTGCCGCCCGGCCCATGCCCCGGCCGAAGCGGCGGGAAGCCCGGTGGCGGTGCTGCCTCTGGAACGCCTGGCCTAGCCAGGCACCGCTCCCGGCACTTAGCCGTCGCGCAGCTTGCGGGTGAGGATCTCCACGTCCTGGGCCAGACCCGGATCCTCGAGCTTCAGCGCCTCGATCCGCCGCACCGCGTGCAGGACCGTGGTGTGGTCCCGGCCGCCGAACCGCCGCCCGATATCCGGATAGGACCGGGTGGTCAGTTGCTTGGCCAGGTACATGGCCGTCTGCCGGGGACGGGCCACGGACCGGGTGCGCCGCTCCGACAGCAGGTCTTCCTTCTTCAGGCTGTAGTGCTCGGCCACGGCGCGCTGGATGTCGTCCACCGTCACCCGGCGCTCCCCGCCCGGCTTCAGGTGCGGGCGCAGATAGTTGGCCGCCTCGTCCAGGGACAGGCTCGACAGCCGGTCACCGGCCCGGGCCACCAGCGTGTTCAGGCCCCCTTCCAGCTCGCGGATCGAGTCCGGGAACCGGTCGGCCAGGAACTGGAGCACTTCCGGACGGGCGCGCCCTTCGACCCCCAGGGCCGAGGCCAGCTGCGGCAGCTTGCTCTGCACGATGCCCAGCCGCAGGGGCTTGTCCGCGGGTTCGATCCCGCAGATCAGCCCGGCGCTGAGATGGGAGCGCAGGCGCGCGTCGATCTCAGCAATGGCCGACGGCGGCCGGTCGGCGGAGAACACCACCCGACGCCCCTCGCCCATCAGGGCGGCCAGGGTGTGGAACAGCTCCTCCTGCGAGGACTTCTTGCCGCCGATGAAGTGCACGTCGTCCACCAGCAGCAGGTCGGCATTGCGCAGCTCGTCCTTGAACGAGGCCCCGGTCCGCTCGAGCATGGCCTTGACGAAGGTGGACAGGAACCGCTCCGCCGTCAGGTAGACGATGCGGGCCTCCGGCCGCACCCGCTGGGCCTCCCAGGCAATGGCGTTCAGCAGGTGCGTCTTGCCGAAGCCGTAGGGGCCGTGGAACAGCACCGGGTTGAAGCAGCCGTCCGACCAGCTGGCGACCCGCCGGGCCACGTTCAGGGCGAACTCGTTGGCCGGACCAGCCACGAAGGTGTCGAAGGTGTAGCGCTCCTGCAGCCCGCTGGCCCGGCCCTTGTCCAGGACCTGGGCTGGGGTGGCCGGGGTGGCCGGGGAGGCCTTGGCGGCCGTGGCCGGCGCGGGTGTCGCCGACGGGGGCGTGACGAGGGCCGCAGCGGCCTCGCCCAGGCTGGCCGAGGTGCGCACCGCGCCCGCAGGCTCGTCCTCGAACTCGAACTCGACCCGCGACTTCAGGGCCAGCGCACGACGTTCCGGATCATGCTGGGCCCACAGCTCCCCCAGGCGACGCCAGGCGTTCCGGCGGATCCAGTCCCGAGCCAGACCGGTCGGCGTCACCACCACCAGACGGCCGCCACGGCCCTGGCGCAGGTGCGCCTGAGCAATCCAGGAGCCGAAGGTGTCCTCGCCCAGTTCACCCTTCAGCGTCGCACAGGCCTTCGACCACACGGACGCCGGTGCAAGGCTGTCCGTACCGTTGAATGACATCGCGCCGGCCAGGGATGATCCGTCCAATTCCGCAAAACCCTTCTCGAATACCGTTGCCATCACAAAACCTTCAGTGTTGCTTGCAGCCCCGAGCCGTCAAACACCAAACCTATGAGCAATATGCCACTCTAACGCGAAATACGCCCGCGCGTTCATTCATACTCTTGGGAAAAAGCCCCGCACCCGACGTCTGGTCAAACCACCGTCGTTTCGTCCGTATCAGGAGATAAGTTCGTGATGGGCTCAGAGTAGCTTCCGACCCCGCCGGGTCAACCGCATTGTTTGGCCGAAACGGCGGATAAATCTGTTGACACTGCCAACCGCCCGAATGGCTTGAGGTTTTGCAATTAACCATTTTGGGAGGGCATTTTAGGGTGCCCGGGAACCCTCCGGACACCACGAAAAAGCCGCTGCGGTGGACACCGGCAGCGGCTTGTAATCGTTCAGTAATCTGGAGTTTCCAGGCGTCGGGACGCCCGGGGTCAGGCCGTGGCGAGCTTCTTCAGCTGGGCCGCCAGGCGGGAAACTTTCCGTGATCCGGTGTTGCGGTGAACGACGCCCTTGGACACCGCCCGCATCAGCTCCGACTGGGCCTTCACGAAGGCCTCTCCGGCGACGGCCTTGTCGCCCGCGGCGACGGCTTCTTCGAACTTGCGCAGGAAGGTCCGGACACGGGAGCGACGCGCCTTGTTCACGGCGGTGCGACGCTCGATCTTGCGGATAGCCTTCTTGGCGCCGGGATTATTGGCCATTGGTTCTCACAACCCAGAAGATTTGTCGCGAGGCGCCCGGATGGCGTCCCGCAGAAATCGGAAGAGCGCGGGTATACTGAAAGCCTACCCGATCGTCAATCGTTCAAACGCCTCAAACTCGCCCGAGGCGGGGTTCCCCTCACAAGGCCGGGGCGTGGACCGGCTCCCGCGCCCCGTCGGAGGGTGCCAGAGCCCCGCGCTGCCCCTGCGGGCCCTGTGGGGGCGCTGGGGCGTCGGACGGGGACTGGGGCTCTCCATTGGGGCCCTGGACGGTGTTGCCGCTCAGCAGGTCGCCGATGGGGTCCGAATAGGCCCCGTCGGGGGCCGTGGGACCCGCCGGGATGGCCTGGACCTTCAGATGCGGCAGGGCCTGGGCCATGAAGCTGTGCCACAGGTCAGCCGGAGGGCCGCCGCCGGTGACCTTGCGCATGGGCGTGTTGTCGTCCTTGCCGACCCACACCGCGGTGACGAAGCCGCCGGTGAAGCCCACGAACCAGGCGTCCTTGTAGTCGCTGGTGGTGCCGGTCTTGCCGGCGATGTCATAGCCGCCGATCCGCGCCCGGCCGCCGGTGCCCGATGCCACTACCTGGCGCAGCATCCGGTTCATGTAGCCCAGCGGCGGATTGCCGATGACGCTGACCCGGCTGTCGGCCTTGTGCTCGTACAGCACCTTGCCGTCCGTGGTGCGGATCCGCTCGATCCCGTAGGCGGTGGTCTGGAAGCCGCCATTGGCGAAGGCGGCATAGGCCTGGGCCATCTCCACGGGACTGACCTCCACCGCGCCCAGGGCCATGGAGGGGTCGGTGCCGATGGGGGACATGATCCCCAGCCGGTGGGCGGTGCGGGCCACATTGTCCCGGCCCACCTCGTCCGCCAGCCGGGCGGCGACGGTGTTGATGGACTGGGCCAGCGCCGTCTCAAGCGTGATCTGGCCGAGGTACTTCTTGGTGTAGTTCTGCGGCGTCCAGCCGTTGATGGTCACCGGCTCGTCCACCACCTGCACGTCCGGGGTCCGGCCGGCCTCCATCGCCGTCAGATAGACGAACGGCTTCCAGGAGGAGCCCGCCTGGCGCTTGGCGTCGGCGGCGCGGTTGAACTGGCTCTCGGCATAGTTCACCCCGCCCACCATGGCCCGCACCCGGCCGGAGCCGTCCAGGGCCACCAGCGCCGCCTGCTGCACCCCGGCCTTCTGCTCACGCGCCACCACGGTCTGGGCGACATTGGCGGCGATGGCGTCCAGCGGCAGGTCAAGGGTGGTCTCCACCACCAGGTCCTGCTGCGGCTGGCCCACCAGCTGGCGCACCTGCTGGTCCACCCAGTCGATGAAGTACTGGGCGTGCTGGCTGGCCAGCGTCGGGGAGACGTTCACCGGATTGCGGAAGGCGTCCGCCCGCTGGGCCGGGGTGATGGCCCCGGTCTGGACCATCTTGTCCAGTACGATGGTCGCCCGCCGCGCCGCCCGCTCCCGGTCCGAGATGGGGCTGTAGTGGGTCGGCGACTTGAGGAGGCCGGCGAGGATCGCCACCTCCCCCACGCTGAGCTGGGAGGCGGGCTTGTTGAAGTAGCGCTGGGACGCCGCCTCGATGCCATAGGCCCCGGCGCCGAAATAGACCCGGTTCATGTAGAGGGCCAGGATCTCCTTCTTGGAGAACTTGTGCTCCAGCTCCACCGCCAGGATCACTTCCTGGATCTTGCGCTTCACCGTCTGGTCCGGGGTCAGGAACAGGTTCCTGGCCAGCTGCTGGGTGATGGTGGAGGCCCCCTCCGCCGCATGGCCGCGCCGCAGGTCGGCCACTACCGCCCGCATGATGCCGATCATGTCGAAGCCGAGGTGGTGATAGAAGCGCCGGTCCTCGATGGCGACGAAGGCCGCGGGCACATAGGGAGGCATCTCGTCGATCTTCACCGGCGGCGCATACTGGCTGCCGCGGACCGTGATCAGGGCCCCGGACCGGTCCAGATAGTTGATCGAGGGCTGCCGCTGGATGGTGTAGAGGCGCGAGATGTCCGGCAGGCCCTGGGAGAAGACCAGCACCGTGGCCACCAGGGCGATGGCGACCCAGACCGCGAGAATTGCCAGCACGTAGACGACACGCATCCAGGGTCCGCCCGCCTTGAACCATCCGGTGCCGACATTGCTCATCGAAGGTCTCTCCGTCTACCCGGGAATCCCGTTCCCGATGGCACGCCCGCTCTGCCGCCGGCCGGGGCGCACGCCCCGCCAGTAACCACGAATTCCCTCCGGTGCGAACCGCCCCGAAGGCTTTTCCCGCCGGTGATCGCAACGGACCGCAAACAGGTTGGAAACCGGCGGCCCGGTTGCTGCCTCGCCTATCACATAACCGTGATAGCGATAAGGGGCACCAATGTGGCGAAGGGTCACAGCGCGCCTCGGAGTGCCCTGCCGGACCGCGGGCTATTCGTCGGGCATGATGATGTGCGGCGCCTCCGGCGGGCGCATCTCGAACAGGCCGATGTCGAGGGCGCGCTGCGGCCCTTCCGGGCGCAGGGGCTGCTCCGCCAGGGCCTTCAGGGCCCGGGCCTCCATCTCCGCCGCCGTGGGGTCGCGGCGCAGCTTGCGGGCGGCGCGGTCGGGGGGCAGGACCAGGTCCGGCCCCGTGCGCCAGTAGCGGATGTTCAGCCGCCACAGGCTGTGCGGCACCACCGCCGGATCCGGCTCGGGCCAGCGGCGGCCGTCGCGGAACACCGGCCTTGCCTGGGGAATCCGCCGGGGACGCCCGGAGCGGCCCGGGGATGGCGGGGCCACGGGCAGGATCGACCACCAGTGCTCCGGCGTCCCAGCGAGGCGTTCCTGGTAGAGGGCCATCACGGCCTCGACGGAGGCGGCCGGCGGACCGACCCAAGCGGTGACGAAGCTCACCTCGTCGCCGCCGCACAGGCTCCGCGCCTCGTGCTCCCGCATGGCAAAGCCCAGCGGCTGGTGCACAGCGGCGTCCGGGTTCGGGGCGACGGGAAAGCGAAGGGTCATGGGCCCTACATAAGCGATGGCGGGGCTGCGGTCATGACGAAATCACGGCTGTGCGCTTGCCCGGGGCCCCGGCGTCTGGCAGGTGCGCGGGATGAGCCCCCTCCACCCCCTGATCCTCGCCGCGGCCAGTGCGGCCGTCGCCACCCTGTGCGGCTGGCGGGGGGCCAGGCCGCCGGACCCCATGCGCGGGCCCCGGCTGATCCCGTGGCGGTTCCTGATGGTGCTGGCCGGGGCCGCCGCCGTGCTGCTGTTCGTCGCCGCCGTGCGGGGCCCCGCGCCCGATCAGTAGCCGCCGAGCCTCGCATAGCGGTCCCGGTGATAGCTGGAGGAGCCGTACAGCGCCTCCGCCACCCGGGCGCGCTTCATGTAGAGCCCCGCATCATGGGCGTCGGTCATGCCGATGCCCCCGTGCATCTGCACCATCTCGATGGAGGCGAGGTGCAGGGTCTCGTTGGCCTTGGCCTTGGCCAGGGACACCAGGGCCGGGGCGTCCTTCGCCCCCGCATCGATGGCGTCCAGGGCCGCGTCGACGCAGGAGCGGGTCAGCTCCAGCTCGGTGAACAGCTTGGCCGCCCGGTGCTGCAGGGCCTGGAACGACCCGATCAGCTGGCCGAACTGGGTCCGCGTCTTCAGATAGTCGAGGATCACCTCGAAGGCCTGGGTGGCCGTGCCCATCATCTCCGCCGCCAACAGGGCCGTGGCCCGGTCGATGGTCGCCGACAGCACGTCCCAGCCGGCCCCCGGATCCCCCAGCAGCTCCGCCGGGGTGACGGCAAAGGCCAGGTCCGCATGGGCCCGGTTGTCGATGGAGTGCAGCGGCGTGGCCGACAGGCCCGCGGCCCCCTTCTCCACCAGGAACAGGCGAATCCCCGCCGTGTCTCCGGGCGTCCCGGAGACACGGGCCGCCACCACGATCAGGTCGGCATCCGCCGCGTCGGGGATGAAGCGCTTGATGCCGGTCAGGCTGTAGCCCGACGCGGTCTTCTCCGCCTTCATGGCCACGGAGGCGGGGTGGTGGTGCGCCCCCTCGTCCACGGCCAGGGCCGCGGTGATCTCCCCGGCCGCGATCTTCGTCAGCCAGGCTTCCTTCTGAGCGTCGGTCCCGCCCAGCACCAGGGCCGTGGCGGCGGCCCCTGCCGTGGCGTGCAGGGGCGAGGCGGTCAGGGTGCGGCCCGTCTCCTCCAGCACAAGGCCCAGCGACCGGTAGCCGAACTCCGACCCGCCGAAGGCTTCCGGCACGATCACGCCGGTCCAGCCCATCTCCGCCATCTCCTTCCAGGCCGCCGGGTCATAGCCGGTCTTCCAGCCGCCGGTGTCCCGCAGCCTGCGCAGCGCCGTGACCGGGGCCTTGTCCGCGACCCAGCCCTTGGCGGCGTCGCGCAGCATCGTCTGTTCTTCGTTGAGGATCGCCATGGTCGTGCGCCCCGTCCCTTACTGGTGATCCATGAGGCCAAGCACCCGCTTGGCCACCACGTTCAGATTGATCTCGGAGGTGCCACCCTCGATGGAATTGCCCTTGGACCGCAGCCAGGCCCGGGTCTCGCGGACATTGCGCCGGTCGAAGCCGTCCCCGTCCCAGCCCAGGCCGTCGGCGCCCATGGCCTCCAGCATCAGCTCGTGCTTGTGCTGGTTCAGGGTCGCGGCGGCATATTTCAGGATCGAGGCCGCGGGGCCCAGGCCCTTGCCGGACTTGGCCTCTGCCTCCACCCGGCGCACCGTCAGTGCGAAGGCCCTGGCGTCCATCTTGTGGGCGGTGATGCGGGCGCGCAGGTCGCCGTCGGCGATCTTGCCATTGTCCGAGCCCACATGGGCCAGCGCCACCTCTTCGATCTCCAGCCCCGCCGCGCCGCCGAAGCCGCCGGCGGAGATGTTCTGCCGCTCGAACTGCAGCAGGCGCTTGGCGATGTCCCAGCCGCCGTTCAGCTTGCCCACCAGCTGCTCCTTCGGCACCTTCACATCGGTGAAGAAGGTCTCGCAGAACGGGCTCTCGCCGCTGATCAGCTTGATCGGACGGGCCTCGACCCCCGGCGTAGTCATGTCGAACAGGACGAAGGAGATGCCCTCGTGCTTCTTCGACGTGTCCGTGCGGACGAGGCAGAAGATCCAGTCCGCCTGGTCGGCATAGGAGGTCCACACCTTCTGGCCGTTGATCAGGAAGTGGTCGCCCTTGTCCTCGCAGCGGGTCTGCAGGCCCGCCAGGTCTGACCCCGCGCCCGGCTCGGAATAGCCCTGGCACCAGCGGATCTCGCCGCGCACGATCTTCGGCAGGTGGGTCTTCTTCTGCTCCTCGTTGGCATATTCCAGCAGCACCGGGCCCAGCATCCAGATGCCGAAGGAGAACAGGGGCGGGCGGGCCTTGATCCGCGCCATCTCCTGCTCCAGCACCCGGGCCTGCGCCGCCGTCAGGCCGCCGCCGCCGTATTCCCTGGGCCACATGGGGGCGGTCCAGCCCTTCTCGGCCATGCGGTCGAGCCAGATCTTGCTGTCGGGGTTGGCCCATTTGAACTTGGCCCCGCCCCAGGGGGTCTCCTCCGCCGTCAGGGGCGTGCGCATGGAGGCGGGGCAGTTGGCCTCCAGCCACTCACGGGTCTCTGTGCGGAATACGTCCAGCTCGGTGCCGAAATCGGCCATGTGAGCCCTCTCCCTCGGATTTTCTGGTTTGTGTGTGAACTCTGATCAGTCTAGCGGCTTGGAGACATTTGTGGAGAGGAAATTGCCGTCGATGAGCGACCCACAGACCCCGCCGCCGCCCGAGGGTTTTCGCCTGATGACCGGCCGCGGCCCCTTCTCCACCCGCAACGGGCCCTTCTATGTCCGGCGGCTGGAGGGGGGCGTGGCCCAGGCCTTCTTTGCAGGACCCGACCAGTGCAACGGCCGCGGCCGGGTGCACGGGGGGATGTTCGCGGCCTTTCTGGACGGGCTTCTGGCCCATGCGGCGCATCACGGTGCCCGGGACACCCTGGTCACGGTGCAGATGTCGATCAACTACCTCGCCGGGGCCAGGCAAGGGGTCTGGGTGATCGGCGAGGCACTGCTGACCCGCCGCACAAGGGACCTGGCCTTCGTGGAGGCGGTGCTGCGCGCCGACGGCCAGGACCTGGTCCGGGCCAGCGGCGTCTTCAAGGTGGTCAGGCCTGAACTGGCGGCTTCGGAAAGCCCCCTGCCCGGCTGAGGGCGGACGGGGCGGCCTTGCCGAGCGCCTCCCCCACCCAATGGGCCGCCGCGATCAGGGCGTCGAGGTCGAGGCCGGTGTCGAACCCCGCCCGGCCCAGCATGTAGACCAGGTCCTCCGTGGCGATGTTGCCCGTGGCATTGGGGGCGAAGGGACAGCCGCCGATGCCGCCGCAGCTGGCGTCCAGCACGTCCACCCCCGCCTCCACCCCGGCAAAGGCATTGGCCAGCCCAGTGCGGCGGGTGTCGTGGAAGTGCAGGCGCAGGCGGGCGTCCGGGGCCACGGACCGGGCCGCCTCCACCCGACGCCGCACGGTCCAGGGATCGGCCACGCCGATGGTGTCGGCGAGCGCGATCTCCCCCACCCCGGTCTGGGCCATGGCCCGGACGATGGCGGTCAGGCGCGCCTCCGGCACCTCCCCGTCGAAGGGACAGCCGAAGGCCACGGACACGGTGGCGGAGACGGGCGGCCCCTCGGTGCGGCTGCGCTCCATGATCCGGGCCAGGGTCTCGATCTGGGCGTCGGTGTCGGCCCCCTGGTTGCGGATGCCGAAGCCGTCGGAGGCGCAGACCACCACATTGGCCTCGTCGCAGCCCGCCGCCACACAGCGCTCCCAGCCCCGCTCGTTCAGCACCAGTCCGATCCGCCGGGCCCCCTTCGCCGGGGCGGGCAGGAGGGACATGATCTCCTCCGCCCCGGCCATCTGCGGCACCCGGGCGGGATTGACGAAGGACACGGCCTCGATCCGGCGCACGCCCGCGGCCTCCAGGAGGCCGATGAAGTGCACCCGGTCCTCCACCGACAGCACGCGCTTCTCGTTCTGCAGCCCGTCCCGGGGTCCCACTTCGACGATCTCGATCCGGCGGGCCATGGGGGTCTCCTCGGGGTTCGGGCGAAGCGGCCGCAGCGGCCCGTCTTCAGGGCTGGACGGGCTGCGGACTCCAGAGGGTCAGCGTCACCGCCTTGCCACTGGAATAGTTCAAGCCGGAGACCTGGTCCACCGGCTGGGCGGCCACGTGGTGCTCCGCCAGCAGCTTGCGGAAGGCGGCGTCGTCCTTCTGCTCCACCAGGGCGGGCTGGCCGTCCTCGAGGCCGTCCACCGCGTCGGAGACGTCCGCCAGATCGGTGGCCGTGCCCAGCTGGAAGACCAGGGACGGCTCCGCAAAGCCCGCCACCACCACCGGGCCCTGCACCATGCCGGCCCGGGGGTCGAGGTGATGGCGCGCCACCATCCGCGCCGCCGACCGGGAGGGCCAGAGCGGCGTCAGGGCCGGCAGGATGGCCCCGCTCATCAGCATGTGGAAGGCCACGCCGAACACCAGGGCGCTGGCCAGCGCCGGGACCGTGCGCTCGTCCGCCGGTCCGGTGGAGAAGGCGGCGAAGGCCCCCATGGCTCCGGCCATCAGGGCCAGCGCCGCGGCCAGGGCCGCCACGGGTCCGAGCGGTCCGCCCCCGCCGAAGCGGTGGGTGGCCAGCATGACGATGGCGGCGAAGGCGAATCCGCTGAGCACGGACAGGGCCACGGCCACCCACCGGGTGATCCGTCCCTGCGGCTGCTCCAGCGACGCCACGGCCAGCCAGACCAGGGGGGCATAGAGGGGCAGGGTGTAGTGGACCAGCTTGGTGGGCGTGGCCTCGAACACCAGCCAGGACGGCACCAGCCAGCAGCCGGCAAAGCGCACCAGCGCCTCGTCCCGCCGCCGCCACAGGGTGACCATGGCACCCGGCAGCAGGGCCACCGCCGGGAAGAACAGCAGCAGGGTGGTCAGCAGGTGGGTGCCGGGCGGGGCGGCATGGCCCTCATGCCCGCCGCGGAGCTTGGGGGCCAGGTCGCCGCCGACGGCAGAGCCCCAGAACTGGCCGTCCGTGGCCACGGTGATGGCCACGGCCCAGGGCCCGACGATCAGCAGGACGATGCCCAGTCCCCAGACCCAGCCCAGCTTCCGCGCCCACTTCAGGTCCCGGTCCAGCGCCCACAGGGACAGGAGCGTCAGGGCCGCGATCATCGGACCGATCGGCCCCTTGTCCAGCAGCGCCACCCCCTGGCCGATCCAGAACAGGGCCTTCAGGCCGCGGTCGAGGGGCTCTCCCCGCCGGGCGGCAAGATAGAGCCGGGCCAGTGCCGCCATGGACAGGGTCACCGACGCGCACAGCACCGCGTCGGTCTTGGCGATGAAGGCCTCCGACGACAACAGGATGGTGGCTCCGAGCACGGCCCCCGCCAGGGTGCTGCGGCGGGCCCCCAGGACTCCGGCCGCCCCCCAGGCGCAGGCGGCGGCGGCGATCATGCCGCCCAGCAGGGACGGCAGGCGATAGGGCTGGATGGCCCGGGCCTCCACCTTCGAGGTCAGGGCCACCGCCGCCACCTGCAGCCAGTGGATGCCCACCGGCTTCTTGTCCCGGGCGGCGTCCTGGTAGCGGATCTTCACGAAATCGCCGGTTTCCAGCATCTGGGCGCTGGCCTGGGCGAAGCGGGATTCGTCCCGGTCGAGGGGCGGCAGGGCCAAGAGCCCCGGCAGGGCGCTGACCAGCACCACCAGCGCCGCCAGCAGCGGGCCGCGCCAGCCGCGGGTGATCCGGTCGGCGAAGGGCTCTGCCATGGGGGTCGGGTCCTTGGCCGTTGGGCGGGCGGGGGAAGTATCCGTCGGGCTCATCCGCCGCTCTTAGCACGACCGGGGCCGGTGGCCATGGGGCACGGCTCCTCGCCCGCCTGTTCGCCAGCAGTGTTCGCCAAGGCCGCAAAATCGGTCTAGAACGCCCGCCGGGCGTACAGCCGCGCCCGGCCAAGCCACCGCCGGGGGCGGTTTACGGGGTTTCATGTCGGACAGTCTGCCACCTCGCGTCTCCATCGTCGTCCCCGTCTACAACGAGGCCGGGGCCTGCGCCGACCTGGCCCGGGAGATTGCCGCGGCCTTTGCCGGCACCGCCCACGAGATCCTGTTCGTCGACGACGCCAGCCGGGACGAGACCCGGTCGATCCTGGTGGCCCTGAAGGGGGGGATCCCGGCCCTGCGGGTCATCGCCCACGGGGCCAATGCCGGTCAGAGCCGGGCGGTGCGCACCGGCGTGATGGCCGCCAGTGGCGAGATCATCGTCACCCTGGACGGTGATGGCCAGAACGACCCGGCAGATGCGCCCCGACTGGTCCAGCTTCTGTCGGAAGGTCCTGCCACCCTCGCCCTGGTGGGGGGCGAACGGGTGAAGCGGCAGGACACGGCGGCCAAGCGCATCGCGTCGCGGCTGGCCAACGGCATCCGCAAGCGCCTGCTGAACGACCAGGCCAACGACACCGGCTGCGGCCTGAAGGTGTTCCGGCGGGAGGCCTTCCTGCGCCTTCCCTATTTCGACCACATCCACCGCTATCTGCCGGCCCTGATGATCCGCGAGGGCTATCAGGTCGCCTTCGCCCCCGTCGGGCATCGGCCGAGGACCACCGGCGCGTCGAAATACACCAACCTGCAGCGCCTGTGGGCGGCCCTGTCGGACCTGACCGGCGTCATGTGGCTGAACCGGCGGGCCCGCCTTCCGGAGCCGGTCAAGGAACTCTGAACACGGATCAATTGCCGGGGGAACACGCACCGCAGGCCTCGCCGGAACGGGGAATCGTCCAGCCTGAGCGGTCTCACTGGAAATTCGGATTGTCCGCGATCACACAAATGTGTCATCTTCCGTTTCCGGGCGTTAACCCGTTCTCCGGCTTTGCCGGGGATCGAACGCCCAAATTCTACGGTGTGTGGCCTGTATGACACTGCGCAGCACAGCGGGGCTTGGTATACATTAACTCCTGGCTTTGGGCGCAGCGCCTGAGCGTAAGGGCAAAGAGGGCTCTTTTGATGAAAACACTTCTTTTGGCCGGAGCCGCCCTGTCGGCGGCGCTGCTGGCGTCCAGCGTCTCGGCGGCGGAACTGCAGCCGGGCTGGTACGGCGCTCTGGATGCGGGTCAGCACCACGCCGACACCCTGAAGGCGACGTCCGACGGCACCGCGCCGGACGGCGGCGCTTACCACTGGGCTTTCGGTTCTGAAGGCGACTGGGCCGGCTTCGCCCGCGTCGGCTATCAGTTCAACAGCCACTTCCGGGTGGAACTCGAAGGCGGCTATCGCAAGTCGGCCCTGACCACCGTCCGGGCGTCCGACGGCAGCACCCGTCCCCTGGAACCGGCGGGCCTGTGCACCGCCACGGTCCTGCGCACCTCGGCTGCGGCCAACTGCGGCAAGGCGGGCGGCAACTTCAACGCCACCACCGGCATGCTGAACGCCATCTGGGACTTCTTCCCGTCGGAACCGGTTCATCCGTTCGTCGGCGCCGGCTTCGGTGCCATGCAGCTGGATGTCGAGAACACGGCCCAGTTCGCCACGGCCCCGGCCGGTACGGCGGTCCAGAACCTGGCCATCGACTCGCAGAAGACCGTCCTGGCCTATCAGGCCCTGGCCGGCGTCAGCTGGCATGCGACGGAACGCCTGAAGATCGACCTGACCTACCGGCACCTGAAGGGCGCGGACAATTCGCGGTTCGCCACCACCGGCACCGGGGCCCTGCAGCCGGGCACCTTCCATGGTCAGTACGAGGACGACGCGGTGACCCTCGGCGTGCGGTATTCCTTCGCCGCCCCGCCGCCCCCGCCGCCGCCGCCCCCGCCGCCGCCGCCGCC
>CAISEP010000009.1 GCA_903884425.1 uncultured Caulobacterales bacterium
CTGAGCGGAGGGGGCCTTGCGCCGGGCGCGGAAGAAGCCCCGGAGCAGCGCCGCGCTCTCCTCCGCCAGCAGGCCGCCCGCCACCGCGGGCCGCCAGTGGCAGGTGGGCTGGTCGAACACCCGGGCCCCGTGGACCACCCCGCCCCCCTTCTCGTCCTCCGCGCCATAGACGACCCGACCGATGCGGGCGTGGCTGATGGCCCCGGCGCACATGGGGCAGGGCTCCAGCGTCACATAGAGGGTGAGCCCCGTCAGCCGGTAGTTGCCCAGCCGCTCGCCCCCCGCCCGCAGGGCCAGGATCTCCGCATGCGCCGTGGGGTCGTGGCGGGCGATGGGAGCGTTGCGGCCCTCGGCCACCACCTCCCCCGTGGCCGGATCGACGAGGATTGCGCCGATCGGGGCCTCTCCGGCGTCGGCGGCGGCTTGCGCGAGGGCAAGGGCTCGGCGCATGTTGATTTCATCATGGTCGATCATCGCCGCCAAGGCGCCCCCAATTCCCGTCCGCGTCAAGCGCCCCGCCGCCACAAGCCGGAAACGGGGGCGGACAGCGCCGCCACGCCGGACAAGCCGGTGGCGAAGAAGCCGTCCTTCGCGCCCCGCACCGATGCCCTGTTCGCCGAGGCCGCGCGCCTCGCGAAGCTCGACCCCCGCGCCCGCGCCCAGAAGCCCCCCCGGGGCAAGGACGGACCGAGGACGGACGAGCGCAAGCCGGAGGGGCGCAAGCCTCACGACCGCCCGCGGGAGGACCGTCCCCGCGACGAACGTCAGCCTCACGACCGGAAGCCTCACGACCGCAAGCCCGGACCCCGGCCCGAGCGCCGGGAGCGGTCCGCGCCCCCCGTCGCCGCGGCTGCGGCAGAGCCTGCGCCCACCCGGCGCCCCGATCCGTCCATCGCCAGCTTCGACTCACGCCCCTCCGGCCTCGCCGACCAGGCGGTGGGGGAGCGGGTGGCCAAGGCGCTGGCCCGGGCCGGGGTCGCCTCCCGCCGGGAGGTGGAACGCTACATTGCCGAGGGTCGCGTGGCAGTGAACGGCCGGGTGCTGGAGAGCCCCGCGGTGAAGATCGACGCCGGCGACGTGCTGACCGTGGACGGTGCCGTGGTCAACGAGGCCGAGCCGACCCGCCTGTGGCGCTACCACAAGCCCGTGGGCCTTCTCACCACCCACCAGGACCCGAACGGGCGCCCCACCGTGTTCGAGAACCTGCCCAAGGAACTGCCCCGGGTGATCAGCGTCGGCCGCCTGGACCTGGCGTCGGAGGGGCTGTTGCTGCTCACTAATGACGGGGCGCTCGCCCGGGCGCTGGAAATGCCCAAGAGCGGCTGGATCCGCCAGTATCGGGTCCGGGCGTTCGGCCGCACGAGCCAGGTGAAGCTGGACGAACTGGCCAGGGGCGTGACGGTGGAGGGGGTGGTCTACGGCCCCGTCCATGCCAGGCTCGACAAGGTGGCGCGCACGGAGAGCGTGGGTGGCTCCAATGTCTGGATCACCGTCTCCATCTCCGAGGGCAAGAACCGGGAGGTCCGGCGGGTGCTGGAATCCATCGGCCTGAAGGTGAACCGGCTGATCCGCCTGGCCTACGGCCCCTTCGCGCTGGGCACCCTGCCGGTGAGCGCGGTCGAGGAGGTCGGCCCCCGGGTGATCCGCGAGCTGCTGACCGGCTTCATCGCGCCGGAGAACATGCCCCGCGGCGACCGGCCCGTGGGCCCCCTGCTGATCGCGCCGGGGGCGTCCCGCATCCGCAAGATGCCGGAGCGGCCGGGTGCCGTCGCGGCGGCGGCAACGGCGGACGGACGGACGGCACCGGCACCGGCGGCCCCGCCCGCGGCACCGAAGAAGGCCTACAAGGCCGGCTGGGCCAAGCCCTCCATCCGCCCCAAGGGACCCGCCAAGCCGGGCGCCAAGGCCGGTACGAAGGCTGGGAAGCGCCCGCCGAAGCGTCCGTGACCGCGCCCCGCCACGTGGGCATCGTCGCCTGCTCGGCGGAGGGGGCGGCGCTGTGCTACCGCACCTTCTGCACCGAGGCGCCCGCCCTGCTGGGTGCCGCCCACGCCCATCCGGAGGTGTCCCTGCACGGCCTGTCCCTGGCCGAGCAGATGGACCGCATCTATGCCGACGACTGGGCGGGGCTGGGGGAGATGATGCTGGTCTCCGCCCGCAAGCTGGCCGCCGTCGGGGCGCAGGTGCTGATCTGTCCGGACAACACGATCCACCAGGCGCTGGCCCTGGTCCGCGACCGCTCCCCCCTGCCCTGGCTGCACATTGCCGAGGTGGTGGCGGCGGAGGCGAAGGCGAGGGGCTTCCGCCGGATCGGCCTTCTGGGCACGAGATGGCTGGTGGAGAGCCGGGTCTATCCCGACGCGCTGGAGGCGGCGGGGCTGGAGTGGGTGCGACCCGACGCCGCGGCGCGGGACGCGATGAACCGGACGATCATGGACGAGCTGGTCTGCGGCGTGACCGGGCCGGAGCAGACGGCCCTGTTCGCGCAGATTGCGGCGGACCTTCAGGCCGAAGGCTGCGACGCGGTGGTGATGGGCTGCACGGAGATCCCGCTGGTGCTGTCCGACGAGACCTCTCCCCTGCCGACGCTGGATTCCACCCGCCTCTTGGCCCGGGCCGCGCTGCGGTGGGCGGTTGCGGGGTGACTGCGTGGTTCGAGACGCGCGTGTCCCGCGCTCCTCACCATGACGAGCGTTTTTTGATCGAGCCCACTTCCGGCCAACGTGGTTCCCCAACGCGCGTCATCCTGAGGAGGGCCGGAACGGCCCGTCTCGAAGGACGCACCGTCTAGCGTCCCAGCGCCCACCCCAGCGCCGCCACCCGGGCGGCGGAGGCCAGGGGGCGTTCGCCGCGGGTCTCGTCCAGGCGGCGCAGCAGGGCAGACACTGCCAGGCCCTCCTCCGCGGCCATGGCCTCCAGCACCGCCCAGAATTCGGGCTCCAGCGCCACGGAGGTCGGGTGGCCGCTCAGGGACAGGGATCGCTTCACAAGGCTCATGTCCCCTCCTAGCATGACCGCCCCAGCGGAGGGAGCGGACCGATGATCTCCTATGCCATGATCGGCACCAATGACGTGCCCCGGGCGGAAGCCTTCTGGCTGCCCCTGTTCGAGATGCTGGGCGGGGACGAGGTCGTGGCCTGGCGCTCCGAGGACGGTTTCTGGTTCCGTCGCCGGGACGACGGCCAGACCGTGCTCGCCGTGCGCCGCCCCTTCGACGGCAAGCCCGCCAGCGTCGGCAACGGGACCATGATGGGAATCAAGGCCGCCAGCCGGGACATGATCGACGCGGTCCATGCCCGGGCCCTGGCGCTGGGCGGGTCGGACGAGGGCCCGCCCGGGGTCCGGGGCGACGACCCGGACGGCTTCTACGGGGCCTATTTCCGCGACCCGGACGGCAACAAGATCTGCGTCTACCGCTATGGTCCCAGGTGATCCGCGCTCCTGAAATGAGCAGGTGCGCGACAAATGATCCACGGAAGTTTCACACAAGTCCGGTGGACTCCCGCGACACCTTCGTTAACCATATTCGCCGCGCAGGAGGGAACCTGCGAGTACCTGAAGGGGGAAACCACCATGGCCGTCCACGGCGAATTCGATCTGACCGCCACCACGCCCGCCGGGCCGCAGACCTCGCACATGTCCGTGGACGTGGACGGCGGCAACCTGACCGGCACCATCTCCGCCAATGGCCAGACCGCGCCGATCACCGACGGCCACGTGTCCGACGCCGGCGAGATCACCTTCAAGGTCCACCTGACCGACCCGGCCCCGGCCGATGCCGTGTTCGTGGCCAAGTGCGACGACACCGCCTGCACCACCGTCAGCGGCACCGTCACCGTGCCGGGCGTGGGGTCCTTCCCCCTGTCGGGCAAGCGGGCCTAGTCCGCCTCCGGTTCCTTCTCCTCAGGCCCGGTCTCGCGCCGGGCCTGGTCCAGCCTGCGGGCGAGCCTGTCGGCGGAGGCCCGGTCCACGGCCTTCTCCGCCCCCGTGCGGCCGAACTTCGCCCGGTTGGCGGCGGCGTCCGTCCGGGCCTCCGCGCGGCGTTTCGCCTTGCGGGCCTTGTTGAGGTTGACCACGTCGCCCATGTGACCTCCTGTGACGCGCCGGTGTGCGCGTGCGCACATCCTAGCTGAAAACCATCACAACTGCTCGAGGGAGCCCAAGGACCATGGCCATTTCACTTTACGACGTCAGCGTCACGAGCTTCCTGCAGGTGGTGGGCTCGGTGGAGACCATCCTGGCCCGGGGCCTCGCCCACGCCCAGGACAATGCCATCGACCCGGAATCCCTGGTCAGTGCCCGCCTGACCCACGACATGCTGCCCCTGGCCTTCCAGGTCCTGTCGGTGGTGCACCATTCCATCGACGCCATCGAGGGCTGCAAGGCCGGCGTGTTCGGCGTGCCCGGCGCCGTGGGCCAGCCCACCTATGCCGACCTGCAGAAGATGGTGGCCAATGCCAAGGCCGGGCTGCAGGCCCTGACCGCGGACGAGGTGAACGCGCTGGAAGGCAAGAAGATGGTGTTCCGCATGCCGAACTTCGAGATTCCGTTCACGGCGGAAGGGTTCCTGATGTCCTTCTCCCTGCCCAACCTGCATTTCCACGCCACCACCACCTACGACATCCTGCGGGCCAACGGCGCACCGCTCGGCAAGCGGGACTATCTGGGCGCCATGCGCATCGCGGCTTGATCTGCGTCCTTCGAGACGGGCCTTCGGCCCTCCTCAGGATGACGCGCTTTTGTTCCACATGCGGATCAGGATGTGGGCTCGACCCACACCCTGCGTCATGGTGAGGAGCCCCGGAACGGGGCGTCTCGAACCACGCGCTCCCCTCACCCCCGCCGCCAGAGCGGCCCCACAGCCACCAGCAGCACGATCACGTTGAAGGCCGCATTGGACGGGTGGCCCGAGGCGATGGAGCCCGTGCTGTCCAGCACGAACCAGGCCAGCAGGCTCGCGAGCACCGTACGGCGGACGGGCTCCGGTGCCAGGGGGTGAACCCAGCGGGCGAGGGCGAAGATCATTACTCCCCAGCCCAGCAGGAAGCCCCCGGTCACCGCGGACAGAAGTCGCAGATTGGCGGGCTCGAAGCTCGACGGCCGGTCCAGCCGCCAGGCCAGCAGGTCCAGGGTCCATCGCGCCGGGGCGGAAGTGGGCACCATGCTCCCCAGGAAGAAGACCGGCCCGAACGACCCCACCACAAGGGCGGTGACGTACAGCCAGCGTCGGTGAAGCTCCGCACTCATGCCGCGTCCCCCGCCCCGCGGAACAGGGCCTCGGTCGCGGCGTCGGCGGGGAACAGGGTCTCGATCCGCAGCTCGTCGGCGGTGATGTCCTGGGCAGTGCCGAAGGTGGCCACCACCGCGAACATGGAGAGGCGCTGCCCCCCGACCTCCAGGGCGAAGGGCAGCACCGGGACCAGGGCGGTGTCGACGGGGGACCACAGCATCTCTGCGTCCTGCAGGGGGGCCAGCGCCTCCAGAACGGCGCGGGCCGCCTGTCCGCCCGCCGCATCGGCCTCCCGCTGGGCGCGGCGCCACATCAGGGGCCCGATCTCCGACCAGTTCACCACATGGCGGCGCAGGCCGTCCGGGTGGAAGAACAGCCGCATCAAGTTCGGCCGGTCGCCCCCCACCCGGGTCCAGAGGTCGTCTCCCAGCATCGCCCCCAGCCGCTCGAAGGGGGCATTGGCCATGACCAGGTTCCAGGCCCGGTCCAGGGCCACGGCGGGAAAGGGGGCATGGGCCGACAGCATCATCGACACGGCCCCCATGACCTGCGCCATCTGCGGGTCCTCCAGGGAATGGCTGGAAAAGACCGGGGCAAAGCCCGCCGCGGTCAGCCAGCCGTTGCGGTCACGCAGCGGCACGTCCAGGGCCTCGCTCAGCTGCAGCACCATGGCCCGGCTGGGACGGGCACGGCCGGACTCGAGGAAGCTCACATGCCGCTGGGACACGCCGGAGGTGAGGGCAAGGTCCAGCTGGGACAGCCGCCGCCGCATCCGCCATTCCCGCAGCAGGCCGGGAAAGCCGCCGACGGGTCGCGGGTGCCGCCGGGCGTCGGACGGCTGGGGGGCATCGCGGGATGGGCTCATGGATCGGGTCTCCGGCCGGGGCAGGGTCGGTGATCGGGCGCGCGACTTCAATGACCTTCCAGGTAATTGCCCGGCGTCGTGCGATCCCTCACTATCGGCCTCTGAAAGCCAAGGGAGAGCCCCCCGCATGACCCTGTTCCGGATCGGCCTCGGACTGATGCTCGCCGTCCTGACGGCCTATACGGCCGCGGTGGTGGCCCACTTCGGCCCCGACCTGTTCGGGGTGTTCTTCGGCGACATCGGGCGTCTGGCCTGGCCGGGACAGTTCGATCTGGACTTCCTGTTCCTGCTGTCCCTGTCGGCCCTGTGGGTAGCGTGGCGGCACGGGTTCTCCCGCGCGGGCCTGGGGCTGGCGGTGCTGGCCTTCTTCCTCGGCTCGAGCTTCCTCACCGTCTATCTGATCGTGCTGAGCGTCCGGACCCGGGGCCGGGTGGTGGAGATGCTGGTGGGCGACCGGGCCGTCGCCACCTGATCAGTCTTCCGGCGGTTCCCACAGCTCCACGGGATTGCCTTCGGGGTCGTGGATGCGGGCGAAGCGGCCGGTCTCCGGCGAGTTCCAGTCGGGGTGGGTCATCACCGCGATCCCGGCGGCGCGCAGACGCTCCAGCAGGGCGTCCAGGTCCGCCACCCGGAAGTTGATCATGAAGCCCTTGTCCGCCGGAAAATAGTCGGTGTCGGACTTGAAAGGCATGAACACGGTGGGACCGGCCGCCTGCTGCCAGGGCTCGTAGCCGACCATGGCCACCCCCAGATGGGTGCCGTACCAGGCGTTCAGGGTGTCCGGGTCCCGGGCGCGGAAGAACACGCCCCCAATTCCAGTCACAGGCATGCGCGCTCCCCCCGGTGTGACGGCATCTTCGGCTTGGGCGAGGGAAATGCAAGGCCGGTCCTGCCCAGCTTCGGCGCCATATTCCGGACATGATCGGGCCAAAGGGCCGCGGAATTCACCTGTTGTTGAGCTTCGGGGGGTCAACTGCCCGGACTTGACCGGCGGCGGCGGTTCTCCGCGCCGCGTCGCGACAGGACCCTTGGCGTGGAAGACGAGTTCGACATTCAGGCCCTGCGGCGCCAGCTGCGCGAGGCGGCCGGCGTCGACCGGCGCAAGCCGCCCCGCCGCCCGGCGGCCGAGCCGCTGGGACCGGGCCTGTTCGAATGGGCGGGGCTGGAGGACGTGCCCCTGCCCTCGGACGCGGGCCCCGCCGACGGGCCGGACTGGCCGCCGGTGGTGGTGCCCCTGAGCCCGGCCAACCGCGCCCGCCCCTTCGGCCGTCGCCTGGAGCCGTCCCCGCCGCCCGAACCGGTCCGGTCCGTGCCCGACACCTTCGACCTGTTCGCGGAGCCCTGGGTTCCCCCCGAGGCCCCCGAATCTTCCGAACTCCCCGAGTCTTCCGGGCCGCGGCGGTCCCGCCTGCGCCGTCTGCAGCCCCTGGAGGCCGAAGTGCCGGAAACGGTGGCGGATTTCGCCGACCTGCCCGGCCCCGAGGAGATCGCCGCCGCCGAGCGCGCCGCCGAGGCGCTGAGGGAGGTCCTCCACCGCCAGCGGCCCGCGGCCCCGGCGGTGACCCATCCGGCCCAGGCCCTGCTGCTCAGCCTGGCCAACACCCTTTTGCTGGAGCGGGACCAGCTGGAGGCGCGGATCGCCGACCAGTCGGTGCCCCTGGTGCTGACCCCGCTCCGCCGCCGCAAGGGCGAGCGGGACCACGTTCCGCTGATGACGGCCAACGACCGGGGCTGACCTGCGTCCTTCGAGACGGGCCTTCGGCCCTCCTCAGGATGACGCGCGTTTGTTCCACTCACGGGTGAGGATGTGGGCTCGATCAACAACCGGCGTCATGGTGAGGAGCCCCGAAGGGGCGTCTCGAACCACGCAGCCCCCCCCCTCAGATCACCCCGCCCCCGTGCTGGAAACTCTCCACCAGGGAGCCCGCCACCAGCCGCCAGCCGTCCACCAGCACGAAGAAGATCAGCTTGAACGGCAGGGACACCGTCACCGGCGGCAGCATCATCATGCCCATGGACAACAGCACGCTGGCCACCACCAGATCGATCACCAGGAAGGGAATGAACAGCAGGAAGCCGATCTGGAAGGCGCGCTTCAGCTCCGAGATCATGTAGGCGGGGATGACCACCTGCAGCGGCGTGGCCATGGCGTTGGCGGGCTTGGGGATCTTGGACAGCTTGATGAACAGGCCCAGATCGTCCCGGTCCACCTGGTGCAGCATGAAGGCCTTCACCGGCCCCGACGCGGCGTCGAAGGCCTGGGGCAGCTCCATCTTGTGGTCCATCAATGGCTTGATTCCTGCAGCGTAACTCGCGTTGAAGGTCGGCGTCATGACGATGGCGCTGAGGAACAGGGCGAGGCTGATCATGACCGCATTGGGCGGCGACTGCTGGGTTCCGAGCGCCGTGCGCAGCAGGGACAGCACCACCACGATGCGCACGAAGGACGTGGTCATCATGACGATGGACGGGGCCAGCGACAGCACCGTCATCAGCGCCACCAGCTGCACCACCCGGTCCGTCAGCCCGCTGCCGGAGCCCAGGTTCACGTTCAGGGACTGGGCAAGCGCCAGGTTCGGCCAGACCGCCGCCGACAGGGTGGCCAGCAGGGCCAGGCCCGCCGCCCGGCGCCAGTCCTCCCGCGTCATGGCCTTCAGCCCGGATGTGATCGAACGTAACATGTTGTCAGCTCTCGGTTTTCTGGGGCGGGGCGGGCAGTTCCCGGCCCTCGCCCAGCAGGATCAGCCGCTCCCGTCCGTCGCAGCGCACCAGCACCAGCCGCCGGGTGGCGTCCAGGTTCAGGCTCTCCACGATGCTCAGGCGCCGGTCCGTACCCACCTGCAGCTGCAGCAGCCCCTTGGGCCCCCAGCGGCGGACGGCATAGACCCCCAGTCCGAACAGGCCCAGCGTCAGGGCCAGGGCGAACAGGGCGCGCAGCAGATCCATGAACATGGGCGGTCACTCGCAGGACGGCTGACGGATCATGGGGTGCCCCGATTCGCCCCCCTCCGGCGAGGATTGGTGCCCTCAGGACCTAACGCCCCGTTAACCATGCACCCGGCAAACTCTTCCCAGCCGGGGGACGAATCGACCGCCCGGAAAGGTTCCGCCCATGCCCATGCTTGAAGACATCGCCGTATTCCAGGTGCTGAAGGCCAAGCTGGACTATTCGGCGGAGCGTCAGCGCCTGATCGCCCAGAACGTGGCCAATGCGGACACCCCCAACTACACCCCGTCCGAGCTGGCCCCCTTCGACTTCGACAAGTCCCTGCAGCAGGTGATGCAGCTGGCCCCTGCCGGGCGCAGCGTGATCGCCGGGTCCCCCAGCATGGCCAGCCTCGGCACGGGCGGCGGGGGCGGTGGCAGCGACGGCGGGCCGTCGGGCACGGGCTCCGTCACCCTGCCACTGCCCTCACCCGGGCACATCCTGGGCACGGCGGGGCCGTTCCGCGCCAATCTGCAGGCCGACTCCGAATCCCGGGTGGACGGCAACCAGGTGGTCCTCGAGGACCAGATGGCCAAGATGACCGAGGCCCGGGTGGACCACGAGGCCGCCATCGCCTTCTACCAGCAATCCCTCACCCTGCTCCGCACGGCCGCCAAGGCGCCGGGCAAGTAGGGCTGACGATCAAGGACACGACCCATGGCTGACAGCATCGCCCCCAACTCCTCCCAGACCCTGGCCATCGCCGCCTCGGCCCTGCATGCCGAGCAGTCGCGCATGCGGGTGATCGCGGAGAACATCGCCAATGCCGATTCCACCGCCCAGACCCCCGGCGGCGACCCCTATCGGCGGCAGATCCCGGTCTTTGCCCCCACCACGGTGGTGCGCGGGGCGACGGGGGTGAAGATGACCGGCGTGACCCTGGACACTTCCCAGTTCAAGCAGGAATACAACCCCACCCACCCGGCGGCGGACGCCAAGGGCTATGTGAAGCTGCCCAATGTGGATGCCCTGACCGAGGCCCTGGACATGAAGACCGCCCAGCGGGCCTATGACGCCAATCTGAACGTGATCGAGACCCAGCGCTCCATGCAGAGCCGCACCCTCGACCTCCTGAAGCGCTGATCCGGGAGGCCCGCTGAGCCATGACCGCCGCCCTCACCGCCGCCAAGGCCTATGCCCAGGTCCAGTCCCAGTTCGCCAAGTCCCTGTCGGAGGTGGCGGGCCCGGCGTCGTCGACGGCCCCCGCCGGCGGCCTCGACTTCGGCCACATGCTGACCGGGGCCATGAACGAGATCGCCCAGACCGGCAAGATGGCGGAAAAGCAGATGATCGCCCACGCCAACGGCAAGGCCGAGCTGGTGGACGTGGTGACGGCGGTGGCCTCCGCCCAGACCAGCCTCGAGACCGCCATGGCCGTCCGCGACCAGGTGATCGCGGCCTACCAGGAAATCATGCGGATGCCGATCTAGGTCGCTGGGTTCTGACCGAGGTTCCCGGGTCTTCGCCCGGGAATGACGACTATCAGATATCAAATGTAGTCGTCATTCCCGGCCTTGAGCCGGGAACCCCCGTCCGGCAAGCCCCTATTCCGCGCCGGGGTGGCCCATCATGCCGTGGCCCATGTGGCCGCGCATGCCGCCCATGCCGTGCATGTGGGCGTCGGCCATCAGGTCGAAGGCCTTCTGCTGGGTGGGGCTCAGGGTGGCGTAGAAGGTCTTCACCGCCGCGGCATGCTTTTCCATCGCCGCCAGCCGTTCCCGGCCGCGGGCGATCATGTGGTCGAGCTTTTCCGGCGTGGAGCGGGTCGCCATCTCCTCGTGCTCCGCCTTCATGCGGCCGTGCATGTCATCGGCCGGCGGCTGCAGGGAGGTGACGAAGGCCTGCAGCGCCGGGTCCTGGTCGGGACGCAGCTGCAGGGCCGTGCGCAGATGCGCTGCCATCCGGGCCGGGTCGGGTTTGTGCGCGCCCCAGGCATGGGGCCCGGCCATGCCGTGTTCCGGCGGCGGCGGCGGCGGGGCCGACTGGGCGAAGGCGGTGCCCGCGACGAGGGTGGAGGCGGCGAGCAGGGAGAGGAGCGTGCGCATCGGTCCGATGTCCTTCTTTGAAACCCGGTGATCCCATGTACACCGGGAGAATGGCACGTGAATGTCATGCATGAAGCACGGGATTTCACTGCCGCAACATGAATTCCCTTACCACAGGCCCCATGAAAAACGGCGGCGCACCGGGTGCACCGCCGTTTCCGAGTCTCTCAGGTCCATGTCTCGCAGTTCAAGGACCGGGGATCAGCCTTCCGAGGCTTCCGGCTTGGCCACCGAACGCTGGCGTTCGGCGATGCGGGCCGACTTGCCGCGACGGTCGCGCAGATAATAGAGCTTGGCGCGCCGGACGACGCCGCGACGCTTCACCTCGATGGACTCGATCATCGGGGACAGGGTCGGGAACAGACGCTCAACCCCTTCGCCGAAGCTGATCTTGCGGACGGTGAAGCTCTCGTGCAGGCCGCCGCCGGAGCGGGCGATGCAGACGCCTTCGAAGGCCTGGACGCGTTCGCGCTCGCCTTCCTTGATGCGCACGTTCACGCGCAGGGTATCGCCGGGTTCGAATTCCGGCACGCCGCGCAGGGCCAAAAGGCGGGCGGATTCTTCTTTCTCGAGTTGCTCGATCAGGTTCATGGTCTACTCCTTCGGGGCTTGAACGCCCTTTGCCTGTAATTTGGCGAGATGCTCGGCCCATAGATCCGGGCGTCGCTCCCGCGTGGTCAGCTCACGCTGCGAACGTCTCCACCGGGCGATCTCGCCATGGTGGCCGGAGCGCAGCACCTCCGGTATCTCCAGCCCCTCGAACACCTGCGGCCGCGTGTACTGCGGGTGTTCCAGAAGCCCATCCTCGAAACTCTCCTCCTGGGTGCTGCCCGCGTTTCCCAGAACCCCGGGAACCAGCCGCACACAGGCCTCGACCGTCACCATGGCCGCCGCCTCGCCCCCTGCGAGAACCGCGTCGCCCACGGAAATCTCCGTGAACCCCCGGGCGTCGAGCACCCGCTGGTCCACCCCCTCGAACCGGCCGCACAGAACGACCAGTCCCGACCCTGCCGACCAGTCCCGCACCCGGGCCTGGGTCAGCTTTCGACCCCGGGCGCTCATGTACAAAAGCGGCCGGTCGCCGACCTCGACACTGTCGAGAGCCGCGGCGATCACGTCCGCCTTGAGCACCTGCCCCGGGCCGCCCCCTGCGGGGGTGTCGTCGAGGAAGCCGCGCTTATGACCGGAAAAGTCCCGAATGTCCACAAGTTCAAGGGACCACAGCCCCGCCTCGCGCCAGGCCGTGCCGATCAGCGAGGCCCCCAGCGCGCCGGGAAACGCCTCAGGCGCCATGGTCAGGATGGTGACCCGGAAGGTCATTCCGGCTCCGGACCATCGGCAAGGATCTCCGGCAGGCGCACGGCGACCACGTATCCCTCGGCGATCTTGACCTCCGGCACGGCCTCCCGGGTGAAGGGCTGCATCCAGCTGGCGCGGCCGCCGCCGGGCTCGATCTCCAGGATGTCGCCCGCGCCGAAGTCATGCACGGCCTTGATCCGGCCCAGGCTCTCGCCCTCGGGGGAGCGCACCGCCAGCCCGATCAGGTCGGCGAGGTAGTATTCCTCCTCCTCAGGCTCCGGCAGGGACGCGCGGGGCACGAACAGGCGAAGGCCGCGGAGCGCGTCCGCGGCCTCCTTGTTGTCCAGCTCCGCCACCCGGCAGATGATCGCGTCCTTCACCGGCCGGGCACCCAGCACGGTGAGGCCGGGGCTACCGTCCTCCCGCAACAGGGTGCGGTAGGCGGCCAGCGCCATGGGATCGGCGGTGTAGGCGGTGAGGCGCACCTCCCCCTTCACCCCGAAGGCGCCGGCCACGCGACCGACCAGGATCAGCCGATCCCTGCCCGCAGCGGCGTCCGCCACGGTCGGGCTCAGCCTTCGGCCGAGGCGTCTTCCGCGGCGGGCTCTTCAGCCGCCGGGGCTTCGGCTTCGACGACAGCTTCCGGCTCGGCGACCACTTCCGGCTCCGGTGCGGGGGCCGGGGCAGCGGCGGCGGCAGCGGCGGCCTCAGCCGCTTCGGCCTTGGCAGCGGCTTCGGCCTCGATGCGGTCGGCTTCCTTCTGGGCCTTCTCGGCGGCGCGTTCCTGGGCCTTCTTGCCCGGGACGGCCTTCTTCGGGTTGTTGCCGTGCGCCCATTCCACCAGACCGGCCTGGGACAGGAAGCGGGCCACCCGGTCGGTGGGCTGGGCACCCTTCTTGATCCATTCCTGGATGGTCTCGATCTTCAGGGTCACCCGGTTCGGGTCGTCGCGCTTCAGGAGCGGGTTGTAGGTGCCCACCTTCTCGATGAAGCGGCCGTCCCGGGGGGAGTGGCTGTCGGCGATGACGATGGAGTAGTAGGGACGCTTCTTGGTGCCGCCACGGGCCAGTCGGATTCTCAGCATTTCGTTGTCTTTCTTCAGGTTTTTCAGAGTTTACAGGTCAGGTCGTCGTCTATTTCTTCTTGAAGCCCGGGAAGCCGCCCAGGCCTGGGAGACCACCGCCGCCGCCGGACGCAGGCGGCTTGCCCGCCCCCAGCGCCTTCAGCTTGTCGAGATCGGGGCCGCTCATGCCCGGCGGCAGGCCCATGCCGGGGGGCAGGGCGCCGCCGCCACCACCGCCGGGCATTCCGGGCATGCCGCCCATCATGGCGGCCATCTTGGCCATGCCCTTGCCGCCATCGCGGCTCATCATCTTGAACATGTCGGCCATCTGCCGGTGCTGCTTCAAGAGGCGGTTCACCTCGGCCACGTCCACGCCCGCGCCCTTGGCGATGCGGCGCTTGCGGCTGGCGGCGAGGATGTCGGGCTTCTTGCGCTCCAGCCTGGTCATGGAGGAGATGATCGCCTCCTGCCGCTTGAAGGCCTTGTCGTCGATGCCGCTCTCGGCGATCTGCTTCTTCACCTTCTGCACGCCGGGCAGCATGCCGAGAATGCCCTGCATGCCCCCCATGCGCTGCATCTGGCGCAGCTGCTCGGCCAGGTCGTCCAGGTCGAACTGACCCTTGGCCATCTTGCGGGCCATCTTCTCGGCCTGGCCGCGGTCGATCTCCGCCGCCGCCCGCTCGACCAGCGCCACCACGTCGCCTGCGCCCAGGATGCGGCCCGCCACCCGCCGGGCGTCGAAAAGTTCCAGCGCGTCGATCTTCTCCCCCGCGCCGAGGAACTTGATCGGCAGGCCCGTGACCGCGCGCATGGAGAGCGCCGCGCCGCCCCGGCCGTCGCCATCGGTGCGGGTAAGCACCAGGCCGGTCAGCGGCAGGCGCTCATGGAAGGCCTTGGCCGTGCGCACGGCGTCCTGGCCGGTCAGGCTGTCGGCCACCAGCAGGGTCTCGATGGGGCTGGCGATGCGGGCGATCTCCGCCGCCTCGCTCATCATCGCCTCGTCCAGGGTCGTGCGGCCGGCGGTGTCGAGGATCAGCACGTCGAAGCCGCCCAGCTTCGCCGCGCTCAGGGCCCGGCGGGCAATGTCCGGCGCGGACTGTCCGGCGATGATCGGCAGGACGTCGATCTCCGCCTGCTTGCCCAGGGCCGCCAGCTGCTCCATGGCCGCCGGGCGACGGGTGTCGAGGGACGCCATCAGCACCTTCTTGCGGTCCACCCTGGTGATCCGCACGGCGAGCTTGGCCGAGGTGGTGGTCTTGCCGGAGCCCTGCAGGCCCGCCATCAGGATCACCGCGGGGGGGGCTGTGGCAAAGTTCAGGGGCTGGGCCTCGTCCCCGCCCAGCATGTCCACCAGACCGTCATGGACGATCTTGACCACCTGCTCGGAGGGCTTCACCGCCCGCAGCACCGCCTCGCCCGTGGCGCTTTCCCGGGCCTTGGCGATGAAGTCCTTCACCACCGGCAGGGCCACGTCGGCGTCGAGCAGGGCCAGGCGCACCTCGCGCAGGGCCTCGTCAATGTCCTTTTCCGACAGCACGCCGCGACCGGTCAGCCGGTCGAAAACCCCTGTCAGTCGTTCGCCTAAGGCCTCAAACATCATCCGCTCCGCTTCGACGAAGACCGTTCCAGTTCGTTGAAGAACTGGCCCAAACGCAATCAGCCCCCGTGGACGATCACGTCGACGGGGGTCCTCGCCGCCCTCGTCCGGTGGGTCCCGCGTCTGCGGGCCGGGGTCGTGGCGGAGGAGGCGCGTTTGGAAAGGCGCCGAAAGAAGCCGGGTCTATGCGCCGGGAGGGGGGGGAGAGTCAAGGTTTGCGGGGTCGGTGCGGGGATGGGCGGCCCATGCCGCCTTGCCAAACCGCCCCGGCGCTTCCTATGTCCCGCCCTTCCTCCCGCTGTCGCAGGATCCTGTCCCATGCCGCCTCGCCACAGGTCCTGCACCCTGCCCGGACTGTTCGCCGCCGCCGCCCTCCTGCTGACCTGGGCCGCCGCCGGTGCCGCCGTCGCCGCGCCCGAGGAGATCCAGGTCTATGAGGACGATCTGGTGCGGCCCGGCGGCTTCGGCCTCGACCTGCACAACAATTACGTCCTGTCCGGGGACACCCTGCCGGACCATATCGGCGGTGCCGCGCCGCAGGGTGCCTACCGCTTCACCCCGGAATTCTACTACGGCGTCGCGCCGAACCTGGAGGCGGGGCTCTACATCCTGTCGGAGGTGGAGCGGGACGGAACCACCACCGTCGGCGGGGAGAAGCTGCGCCTGAAATACATCGCCCCCCGGGGCCGGGAGAACCAGCCCTTCTACTGGGGCGTGAATTTCGAGATCGGCCGGGTGTCCAACCGCTATGACGTCAATCCGTGGAACGCCGAGCTGAAAGGCATTGCCGGCTATGTCCGGGGGCCGTGGAAATTCGTCGGCAACGCCAATCTCGACTGGACGGTCAGCGGCCCGCAGCGGCAGAAGCCCACCCTGAACCTGTCCACCAAGCTCGGCTATGCGGTGGCGAAGGACCTGAGCCTCGGCCTCGAATCCTACAACGACATCGGCGACGCCCACAATTTCGGGAAGCTCGGCCGGCAGCAGGAGGCGCTCTACGCCGTGGTCGACACCGCGATCCGCGGCTGGGACCTGAACCTCGGCATCGGCCGGGGCTTCACAGGCCCGACGGACCACTGGGTGCTGAAGGCGGTGGTCGGCGTGCCGCTGGGCGGGAAATAGTCCACCGACAGGCGAGGCCGCGGGCGCTTGGGGGGACGCAGGGTGCTTGATCCTGAACGAGGTTCCCGGGTCTTCGCCCGGGAATGACGATCGTTCAAACTCCAAAATGGCTGCCATTCCCGGCCTTGAGCCGGGAACCTCCGTCCGACCCTGCGTGGTTCGAGACGCGCTTTCAGCGCTCCTCACCATGACGACGGATTGTGAGTTCGAGCCCGCACCCGCCGATGTTCGGCCCACCACGCGCGTCATCCTGAGTAGGGCGAAGCCCGTCTCGAAGGGCGCAGGGCCCTGCCGGGGCTAGTGCCCGACGGGCGGGCCGCTGGACTGGAAGAAGGTCCGGATGGTGGTGAAGGCCGTGGCCGCGCGCTCGCTGCAGGGGGCGGTGCCACAGGCGTCCGCCTGCCAGGCATCAACCATGGCGATCACCAGCTCCTTGTCTCCGGCATGCGACAGAACCATGGTATCGCCCAGCTGGCCCGCAAACGCGATCCCCGTCGGGGTCTCCAGAAAGCCCAGGATTTCCTTCAGCTGCGGCCGGGTGAACTTCGTGGCCAGCGCCGCCGCCATCCGGTCCTGGCGTGCGGCCGCCAGCCTCGCCAGCGCCCGGGCGAAGGCCTCGGCATAGTGCGGCGAGGGGGATGTGTTGGGGCTCTTGAACAGGTCTGACATCCAGGATCGGTACAGAGCGGCGACCGACAGCATGGTCATGTCGGTTTCTGCCAGCTTTCCGGCGATCGCCCGGGCGTCGGCCACGGCCTGCGGGTCGCGGGCTTCCGCCTCGGCGAGATTCGGAGCGGCCACGGCAGCCGTGGGCGTCCCGATGGCATCGATGTTGAAGTACACCGGCACCCGCACCTCGGACGGCGTCGGAATTCCGTTCACGGTCTGCGGCGAAAGCCGGAAGACGGAGGCCGTCAACAACGCGGCGGCACCGAAGCCGAGGCCCGGCGGGTCCTCGGCCTGGACCCGGCAACCGGTCACGGTGGTATCGGTCTCGACCCAGCAGACGAGCGTCACCCTGCCGGAGATCGCGGCGGCCGCGGCGGCCTTCGGATAGTACCGCCCGAGGTCGTCCGCGCTCGGCACGACCAGCCAGTTCGACCGCACCACCACGTCGCGCCCGGCCGGCTGGGTAGCTGGCGTATCTGCCATGGCGGGAGCAGGACCCGCCCAGGGAATGGCCCCGAGCAGGGTTCCGACGCCCAGCCAAGCCACGGCGTTGACCCCGGCCGACCGACGGCGGCGCAGCACACGGGAAAGAGCCAAGCGGGGAGCTCCCACAACCTTAGGACGCCGCACCCTGCCACAGGCCCGGGGCCGTGACAACCAAGGGTGAGACACCGCCCCGAGGGCATCAACCCCGGCCCACGGGGGTGCGTCCTTCGAGATGTCGCGTTCCGCGGCTCCTCAGGATGACGAAGGTCAGGGCTTCGAGCCCACATCCTGAACCGAATGTGGAAGCCACGCGCGTCATCCTGAGGAGGGCGAAGCCCGTCTCGAAGGACGCAGGGCGCTTGATCTGAACGAGGTTCCCGGGTCTTCGCCCGGGAATGACGAAATTAACTCTTCAAGCTGTCATTCCCGGCCTTGAGCCGGGAACCTCCCTCCGGCCCACGGTCAGCAATACGTTTTTAGGTTGCGTTCAACATTTCAATATGCGCCCATAACGCCGTAACGTCCGTCCAGGAGCGCCGAGTCTTGTCGAAACCTCCGCCGCGGCCGATCCGTGAGATCGGCCTTCGGATCGCCCGCTACGCCGCCGCAGCATTGCTGACCTTGCCGGGCATCGACAGGGCGGCGGCAGGGGAGGCGAATGCCGTCCTCGGGGCCAGCGATGCCTTCGGCCTCAGCGTCGGGCATGAGTCCATCGGGCTCTATGACGCCGGGTCGATCCGCGGCTTCTCCCCGGCGGTGGCGGGCAACAACCGGATCGAGGGCCTCTATTATGACGACATGTCGGGCCTCAGCAGCCATGTCAGCGACCAGACCACCCTGCGGGTCGGCATCGCCGCCCAGGACTATGCCTTCCCGGCCCCCACCGGCATCGTCGATGTCAGCCTGCGGACCGCGTCGGCCCAGCCGCAGGCGTCGGGCCTGGCGGAGCTGGGCCCCTTCTCCGGCAGCGGGGGGGAGATCGACCTGTCCGGCGCCCTTCCCGGCACGGCCAGCGCCGCGACCCTCACCGGGGGTGCCAGCTGGTACCGCAACCACTTCGGCAACGGGGGCGGGTCGACCTCCTGGTCCGCGGGGGCCGTGCCCCGGTGGCAGATCACCCCGCATGTGGCCCTCACCGGCTTTGTCGATTTCGCCGGTTCGCTGCACGAGACGACCCAGGGCGTCTTCGAGGCGGACGGGGACCTGCGCCCCGCCGCCCTTCCCGAAAACCGCTATCCCGGCCCCGACTGGACCCGGACGGACAGCTCCACCGGGGCGGCCGGCGCGATCCTGACGGGGGAGGCACGGGACTGGACCGGTGCCATCGGCCTGTTCCGGTCCCAGTACCGGTCCGGCGCGGGCTTCCTGAACCTGTTCAGCCTGGAGACCCCGACCCTGGCCACCCGGTCGGTCACGGCCTTTCCCCCCGGCGGGTCCCGCGCCACCAGCGGCGAGGCCCGGCTGGCCCGCCGCTGGACGGTGTTCGGCCTGACGGAGGTGCTGACCCTGATGCTCCGGGGCCGGGACGAGCAGACCGCCTATGGTCCGGGGGACGAGCGGGACTTCGGAGAGACCCCCGTCCTGTCCGTGCTCGACACGCCGCGCCCGGTCTTTTCCCTGCAGCAGACCACCCGGGAACAGATCCGTCAGTGGACGGAGGGGGCGTCCCTCAGCGTCGGGCAGCCGGGATGGGCGGAACTGACGGCCGGCCTGTTGCACACGGACTACCGGCACCGGGTGGAGTCCCGGGGCCTGCCGGACGCCGCGCACCGGGACGACCTGTGGCAGCCCAGTGTCTCGGCCGCCGTGCATCCCCTGAAGTCGCTCACCCTCTATGCCAGCCGGGTGCTGGGCCTGGAGGATGCGGGGTCGGCCCCGAACTATGCCCTGAACGCCTTTCAGGTGCTGCCGGCCAACCGGACCACCCAGACGGACTTCGGACTGCGATGGGCATTGCCGAAGGAGGCGAGCCTGGTGGTCGGGGCCTTTTCCGTGGCCAAGCCCTCCCTCGCCCTGCGGCCGGACGGGATCTATGGCCGGGCCGGGCGGGAGACCCACCAGGGGATCGAACTCAGCCTGACGGCCCATCCGGTGTCCGGCCTCACCCTGGTCACCGGCGCGGTCCTGGCCCGGCCGAGAGTGCAGCCGGATGCGGGGGAGACGGCCGTCGGCGCGCGGCCAGTGGGGCTGCCGGACAACACCTGGCAGGTGAATTTCGACTATGCGGTGCCGCACTGGCCGGCCCTGTCCGTGGACGGGACCGTCTCGGGGCAGTCCCGTGTGGCCGCCACCCTCGACGGGGCGGTGACCCTGCCGGGTGCCACGCGGATGGAGACGGGCTTGCGATACCGGCTCAAGGCCCTGGGCCATGCCGCCACGCTGCGGGGGCAGGTCAGCAACCTCACCGACATCATCCGACCGGTCGCCATCGGGTCGGGGGTCTATGTGCCCGGCAACGGGCGGCGGGCCTCAGTCTATCTGACCACGACCTGGTGAGGTGGTGGTGGGGGATCGTGCGTCCTTCGAGACGGGCCTTGCGGCCCTCCTCAGGATGACGCGCGTGGGTTCCACATGCGGATCAGGATGCGGGCTCGATCACCCCACCCTTCGTCATCCTGAGGAGCCGCGGCACGCGGCGTCTCGAAGGACGCACGTCGTGGAACCGCGGCAGACCTTGTGGGCTCGATCACCCCACCCTTCGTCATCCTGAGGAGCCGCGGCACGCGGCGTCTCGAAGGACGCAAGCCCCCCTTGACCCCTCCGCCCCGGTCAGGCTTCAAGGAGCACGGACCCACGGGAGACGGACCCATGCGCGACACCCCCATCGGACGGCGCAGCCTGCTCGGCGCGGCGGGGCTGCTGGCGGTGTCGGAGCCGTCCTGGGCGGCCGCCGACAAGCCCCGGGTGAAGATCACCACCAACCACGGCAGCATCACCGTGGTGCTGGAGGACCGCCGCGCCCCGCTCACCTGCGCCAACTTCCTGCGCTATGTGGACGCGGGCGGCTATGACGGCGGGCGCTTCTTCCGGGCGGCCAAGGCCCCCTGGGACCCGACCCAGGGCCAGATCGTCGGCACCACCAACCCCAAGCACCACCCCTATCCCCCCATCGCCCACGAGAGCACGACGATGACGGGCCTGAGGCACCTGACGGGGACCATCTCGCTCGGCCGGTTCGAGCCGGGCTCGGCCACCTGCAACTTCTTCATCTGCGCCAGCCCCCAGCCCTATCTCGACGCCCATCCGGGGGAGAAGGGGGACAACCAGGGCTATGCCGCCTTTGGCCAGGTGGTGTCGGGGCTTTCCGTGGTGAAGAAGATCCTGTCCCTGCCCGCCAACGGCAAGACCAGCTTTCCGGAGCAGAAGGGCCAGTGGCTGGACCCGCCGGTGCCCATCCTCAGCATGAAGCGCGTGTAGTTTCCCTGACATCGTCGTCAAACGGACACGAAGTCTCTATCCTGTCGTCCGTGCGACTCTCGCAACAGGGAAGACGATCATGAAAAGACTTCTGGCATTGGCGCTCGGCACCCTCCTGATCACGGGATCGGCGGCCCACGCCCAGGACTACAACCGCGACCGCGGGCACGATCAAGCCGCCGACCGCGGCAATGACCGGGGGCAGGATCGCCGGGACGACCACCACGACTGGGGTGACCGGGACAGCTTCAACCACGAATGGGGCGGCCGGGGCGGTGACTGGGATCATGCCTGGCGCCGGGGCGACCATCTGCCGGACGGCTACTGGCGCGACCGGCGCTACATCGTCGACGACTACCGGTCCCATCGCCTGCCGCCGCCCCGCCGGGGCTATCACTGGGTGCGCTACGGCAACGGCTTCTGCATGGTCCGGGACGTGGACGGCCTGATCTATCGCGTGATCCGCGACCTGACCCGCTAGGTCCGCAGCGGAGTCGGCCGGGGGCCCGTTGTCCCCCGGCCGTACCGGCCGTCAGCCGCCGTAGGAGCGGACCTCGTTGCGGCCGACCACCATGTGGTGCACCTCGTCCGGACCGTCGGCGAAGCGCAGGTGGCGAACGTCCGTGTACAGATCGGCCAGCGGCGTCCATTGCGAGACCCCGGTGGCGCCGTGGATCTGGATCGCCTGGTCGATGATCTGGCAGGCCTTTTCCGGCACCATGGCCTTGACCATGGACACCCACACCCGGGCCTCCTTGTTGCCCAGCACGTCCATGGCCTTGGCCGCCTTCAGCACCATCAGGCGCATGGCCTCGATCTCGATCCGGGCGCGGGACACGGTCTCGATGTTCTTGCCGAGCTTGATCAGGGGCTGACCGAAGGCCGAGCGGGAGAGGCCCCGGGTGACCATCAGGTCCAGCGCCCGCTCCGCCTTGCCGATGGTGCGCATGCAGTGGTGGATGCGCCCCGGCCCCAGACGGACCTGGGAGATCTCGAAGCCCCGGCCCTCGCCCAGCAGGATGTTCTCCTTCGGCACCCGGACATTCTCGAAGCGGATGTGCATGTGGCCCCGGGGCGCGTGGTCATGGCCGAACACGTGCATGGGGCCGAGGATCTTCACGCCCGGCGCGTCCGTGGGGACGAGGATCTGCGACTGCTGCTTGTGCGAGGGGGCGTCGGGGCTGGTCTTGACCATGGTGATCATGATCTTGCAGCGGGGGTCGCCGGCGCCGGAGATGTAGTACTTCTCGCCATTGATCACCCACTCGTCCCCGTCCAGCACGGCGGTGGTGGCGATGTTCTTGGCGTCGGAGGAGGCCACCCCCGGCTCGGTCATGGCATAGGCGGAGCGGATCTCCCCGTTCAGCAGGGGCTTCAGCCAGCGCTCCTTCTGTTCCGGCGTGCCGACCCGCTCCAGCACCTCCATGTTGCCCGTGTCGGGGGCGGAGCAGTTCATGGTCTCCGACGCCAGGGGATACTTGCCCAGCTCCACGGCAATATAGGCGTAGTCGAGGTTGGACAGGCCCTCCCCCGTCTCCGCGTCGGGCAGGAAGAAGTTCCACAGGCCCTCGGCCTTGGCCTTGTTCTTGGCGACCTCCAGCACTTCCAGCTGGCCCGGCGCGAAGGTCCAGGGGTCGTGGGGCACCTCCCCCAGGCGCTCGTATTCCGCGCTCATGGGCGCGACGGTTTCCTGGATGAAGCGCTTCACATGCTCGTAGAGGGGCATGGCCTTGGCGCTCATGCGCAGGTCGTTCAGGTCGTCCGTCGGCGAGAAGCCGAAGCTGGTGTGAGTGGGGGTTGCAGAGCCGTCAGCCATGGTCGTCGTTCCCTGAGCACAAGGGCCCGGCGCACCCCGGGCGGTCGCGGGCCGACAGGGCCCGCCTTCGTTCAGGACCGACCCTAGCACGTGACGTGCGCGTCAGATCAATGCGGCATGGACGGATCGGCCGGGGCGGCGACCACCACCCGGCCCCGGGCCGTGTCCGAATGCATCTCGCCCATGAAGCGGTAGCGGCCCGGCTTGAGGGGCTTCAGGGTGAAGCGCACGTCCCCCTGCGGGGTCACGTCCTGTTCCACGCCCAGGTCCTCGCTGTCGAACTCCTCCAGGGCGCTGTCGCGGTTGACCAGGTGGATCTCCACCGGAACCCCCGGGGGGACGGTGATCTCCTCCGGGGTGAAGCGGTGGCCCTGCAGGACCAGCTCCACCTGTACGGGCGACGGGGGCGGTGCGGCGGCGAGGGCGAGGGCGAGAAGGACGGCGGACATGGAACCACTCCGGTTGAGGACAGGCCCCTCCGATAGCACAATTGCAAATCATTCGCAACGCAATTGACAATCATTCGCAACTTGGCGCAGATGGCGCTCCCGATCCCCGGCCCGATCTGCGGAGTGCCCCATGCCTGTTCCCGCCCCCCTGTCCCGCCCCGTTCCGTCGGCTCGCCCCGCTGCCATTGCCGCGCTGGTCGCCCTGGCCGCAGCCGGTCTCCTGGCCACGCCTGCGGCGGCGGATCCGCGCCTGGACGAGGTGGTCTACAGCCCCTATGTGGAAAGCCACACCCTGGAGCTGGAAGCCCGGGAGGCGCACCAGAACGGGGGCAGCCTGCGGGGGTCCAATACCCTGGTGACGGAGGTGGAATACGGGGTGAACGACCGGCTGAGCCTGGCCCTCGTCGTCACCGACGAGAAACCCACGGACGACACCAGCCGCACGACCGGCGTCGGGCTGGAGGGGATCGCCTATCTCGGCCGCATCCCCGGCATCGGCGTCGATGCGGGCCTCTATCTGGAATACACCGCCGGCCAGAACGGGGAGAGCGACGGGGGGGAGGCCAAGCTGCTGCTGGCGAAGACGCAGGGGCGCTTCCAGGGCCTCGTGAACCTCATTGCCGAGCGGCCGTTCCATGCCCCGCCGGGGGAGGGCTATGCGTCCTACGGCTATGCGGCGTCCGCCACCTGGCGAACCATCGGCCGTCTGCGCCTGGGGGTGGAGGCCTTCGGCGACCTGGGGGACGACCACGGCCTGCTCCCTCGGCGCCAGGGGGCCTATCTCGGCCCGCAGCTGAAATGGGAGGGGCACCCGCGGGGGGCCCCGGTCTCCATCGTGGTGGATGCCGGCTGGCTGGCCGCCGTCGGGCCCAGCCGCCAGGAGGGCCGCACCCAGACCCGCCTCAGCGTGGAGCTGGAACGGCATTTCTGAGGGCCCGACGCGCGGGCGTTGCTCAGGCCAGGCGTTCCCGGCGCAGGCGCTGGCTGGCCACGAACAGGCCGCAGAGCAGGGTCGCAAGGCCCGTCAGCAGGCACACCCGGTTGACGGCGGTGGTCAGGGGCTCGGACCAGCGGACGCTGGAGAGGATGAACACGGCGCTGAACAGCACCGCATGGATATGGACCCAGCTCATGCTCGGCAGCACCACATGGTCCCGGGCGTCCTGCGGCAGGGGTCCGGCCACGGGGGCCTGGCCCTTCAGCCGCCGTCGCGGATCGCCCCACAGCAGGGTGCGGGTCAGCATCAGCCCGACCAGCCCCAGGCCGATCCACAGGGCCCAGGACGTCGCCTCCGGGCTCAGATGCCCCTGGCGGATCAGCGGCGTGTCCGCCCGCAGCAGCCGCACCACCACCGGGGCCAGGGTCACGGCCCCGAAGCCCATGGCGGCCACGGCAAAGCGGCTGTGATAGCGGTGCTGCAGGACCGCCGCCGTGTCCGGGGAGATTTCCAGGGCCGGGCCCAGCCCGTCGAACCGGTACCAGACCACACCACCCCGGCTGGCGAACTGGGCGTCAAATCGATCCCTCGTCCGCACGGTATTCATCCAGTGAAACATGCCACGGCCCCTGTCATGCGCGGGCAAGTCTAGGGACAACGCAAATAATGAAGGGTTAGCCGACGGCCGCCCAAGGCGGATTTTCCGCCAAGACCTCCGCAGGGTCGGTGTTTGCGGGTCCTCCGTGTTTCAGGACACCCCGTCAGGTTGTTCCGGCCGGCGGCGGGATCGGTGCCAGCACCTCCCGGGCGGCGTCCCGCACCAGGCCGCGGAACCATACCAGCAGGGGATCGGCGCTGCGCACCGCGGTCCAGACCAGGGTCAGGTCATAGGTCAGCGGGCCGAAGGGGGGCGGACGCAGCTCCAGCCCGAAGGCGTCCGCATAGCGCGATGCCACCGACCGGGACATGGTGGTGACCAGGTCGCTCTCCCCCACCACCGCCAGGGCGCTGGCGAAGCTGGGGGAGACGAAGGCCACCCGCCGCTGGACGCCGATGGCCGCGAGCCTTGCATCGATGTCCGACGGCTCGTCCCCGAACAGGGACACCGCGGCGTGGTCGAAGCGGCCATAGTCCGCAGGCGTCCAGTCCAGGTCCGCCCCCGGATGGCCGCGGCGGAAGACCAGGGCCAGTTCGTCCCGGGCCAGGGTCTCGCTCTCCGCCCCCGGCGGCAGGGGCGTGCCGTCCACGGCGAAGGTCAGGTCCACCCGGCCGGCCCGCATCCGCTCCACCAGGTCCGGGCCATAGCCCTCCACCCGCAGGCGCAGCCCCGGTGCCTCCCGCCCCAGACGGGCCATGACCCCGGGCAGGACCGCGACCCCGTGGGCGTCGCTGGCGGCGATGCGGAGGGTCCGCTGGGCCAGGGCCGGATCGAAGTCCCGCCGGGACAACAGGGCGCGCAGGTCGGCCATGGCCTCCGCCAGGGGACCGGCCAGGGCCTGGGCCACAGGCGTCGGGGCCAGCCCGCCCCCGTCCCGAACCAACAGCGGGTCGCCCAGCAGGTGCCGCAGCCGGGCGAGGGCCCGGCTCATGGCCGGTTGGCTCAAGCCCGCCTCCTGCGCCGCCTGGGTGACATTGCGCCGCCGCAGCAGGGCCTCCAGCAGGGGCAGCAGGTTCAGGTCCACGCCTGATAAATTCACTTCACGCATGGATTTCATATAAAACATGCATTTCCGATATGTACAGGCCTGATCTAGACAGGAAGGGTCCGAAGTCCGGAGCCTCGAGGTCCATGTCATCCCCTACCCTGTCCGGGTCCCGGCCCGCTTCACGGCCCCCTTCACGCCCGATGGCCTGGCCGATGCAGCTGGTGCTGTGGAGTTCCGCCCTCATCGCCGTGGCCTCCTGGCGCTATCTGGTCCCGGGGGCACCGGGCGGGGCACCGCCGATCCTGGACAACGGCTTCACCCGGTACGGGGCGCTCACCGTCCATGCGGGGGCGGCCTCCACCGCCCTGCTGGTCGGGCCGTTCCAGTTCCTGGCCGGGCTGCGGTCCCGGCGGCCGGGGGTGCATCGCTGGACGGGGCGGCTCTATGTGCTGGCCTGTCTGGTGGGCGGCGTGTCCGGCGCGGTGCTGGCGGGGGGCGCGCAGACGGGCCTGCCCTCCACGATCGGTTTCGGCACCCTGGCGGTCGTGTGGCTGTTCAGCACCTGGCGGGCCTACGACCTCGCCCGGCAGGGACGGATTGCGGAGCATCGCCGCTGGATGATCCGCAGCTTTGCCCTGACCTTCGCCGCCGTGACCCTGCGCCTCTACCTGCCCTTCGCCTTTGTCGCGCCCGTGGGCTACGACAATGCCTACCGGATCATCAGCTTCGCCTGCTGGATCCCGAACCTCGTGGTCGCGGAGATGCTGGTGCGGCGGCGGTCCCCCTTGACTTGAGGCCGGTCCTCGTCGCCCGATAGGCGCGCGGGTCCGGACCCCTAGGCCCCGGGCGCACGAACCGCCGGTCGCCCGCGGAGACCTTCTGCATGGCCCACCCGCCGTCCACCGCCGCCGCCCCGTCCCGCGGGCAGGTCATCGCCTCCCTGGGCATCGGCTCGGCGGGGCTGCTGATCACGGCCCTTTCGCCGATTCTGCTGGGCCTTCTGTTCCACGCCGGTCGCCTGACCGCAGGGGAGATCGGCCTGGTGGCCACGGCGGAGCTGCTGGCCATGGGCCTGGCCTGCGGCGTGGCCGGGGCCGTGCTGCCGGCGGAGGGGATGCGCCGGATCGGCGTGGCGGCCGGGCTGGTGGGGCTGGCCTTCGACCTGGCCTCCGCCGGGGCCAGCCACGCCGCCCTGATCGCCCTGCGCGGCGGGGCCGGGGCGGCGGAGGGCCTCCTGTTGTGGATCACCGTGGCCTTCATCGCCCGACAGCCCCTGCCGGAGCGGCTGGCGGCCGTCTTCCTCACGACGTCGGTGATGTCGGCCTGGGCCGTGACGGCGCTGGCCGGGGCGCTGGTGGCCCCGCGCTGGGGACCGGCGGGCCTGTTCGTCACCGTGGGCGTCACGGCGGGGCTGGCGGCGCTGGCGAGCCTCGTCGCCCCCGACCGGCTGGAAAGGGCCGCCGATGCCGCCGAACTGGCCGCCGGACTGCCCCCGCGGCGGGGCTGGGTGGCCCTTGTCGCCATGTTCGCCTACACCGCCGCGGGCTCGGCGGTGTTCGTCTATCTGGACCCCATCGCCCAGGCCGCGCGCCTGGCCCCCGGCGCGGTGAGCCTGGCGGTGCAGGCCAATCTGGCAGGGCAGATCGGCGGCGGGCTGCTGGTCTCCACCGCGCTCGCCGGACGGGTCCGCTATCCGGTGATCTTCGGTGCCGTGGGCGCCGCGGTGGTGGCGGTGTACCTGGCCTATCTGGCGGGTCCGTCGGCGCTCGGCTTCATCCTCGGCACCGGGCTGACCGGCTTTGCCGGCATGGTGCTGACCCCGTTCTTCGTGCCCATGGCCATGGCCGCCGACCCGATGGGCCGGGCCGCGGTGATGGGCAGCGGGGCCCAGGTGCTGGGCGGAGCGGGGGGCCCCTTCGTGGCGGCCATGGTCGCCGGCCAGCCGAGCCAGGTGCTGATGATCTCCATCGGCTGGGTGGCCTTGAGCGTCGGGGCGGCAGGCTGGCTGGCGGCGACACACCGACCGGCAGAGAGCCCGGCAGTGCACGTCTGATTAACCAAGGGTGGCTAGGATGGCCCGGTCTGACTGGAAGACCGGCACCCATGGACGACCTCGACCGTTTCGGGCTGATCGTGCCGCCTGCGGGACCGGCGGGCCGCGAGCGCCGCGGCGCGCCGCGCCAACGCACCCTGCTGGGCGGCAAGATCGTCCATTCCAACGGCATGCTCAGCATGAACTGCGTCCTGCGCAACCTGTCCGAGACCGGGGCGCGGATCAGCCTGCCCCCCAATACCGCCACGCCGGACACCTTCGACCTGATCGACCTGAAGCATGGGGAGGCCTTTGCCTGCCGGGTGGTCTGGCACGAGTACCCGATGATCGGGGTGGTGTTCGAAGCCCGGGACTCCCTGGAAACGGCGGAGACGGTCCGCCTGAAGTCCCTCAAGCGCCTGTGGCTGGACGCGATCACCCGGGGGTGAGGGGGGGGGTGCGTCCTTCGAGACGCCCCTGCGGGGCTCCTCAGGATGACGACGGAAGTGGAATAACAACAACTTTCGTCATGGTGAGGAGGCCCGGTACGGGCCGTCTCGAACCACGCACAGCCACGCAAATCCGGATGACGCCGCCCGGGCGCGTGCCTATGCTGGCGCCATGAGCACCGACTCCTCCCAAACCCCTCCCATGCGCCTCTATCTGGTGGACGGATCGGGCTACATCTTCCGCGCCTTCCACGCCCTGCCGCCCCTGACGCGCAAGTCCGACGGCCTGCCGGTGGGGGCCGTGGCGGGGTTCTGCAACATGCTGTGGAAGTTGATCTGCGACATGCAGGCGGCCCATGCGGACGACGCGCCGACCCATCTGGCGGTGATCTTCGACGCCCCCGGCGGCTCGTTCCGCTCCGGCATCTATGACCAGTACAAGGCCCACCGGCCGCCGCCGCCCCCGGACCTGATCCCCCAGTTCCCCCTGGTCCGCGACGCCACCCGCGCCTTCGGCGTGCCCGCCGTGGACCTCGAAGGCTATGAGGCCGACGACCTGATCGCCACCTATGCCCGCCAGGCGGCGGAGGCGGGGGGCGAGGTGATCATCGTCTCCTCCGACAAGGACCTGATGCAGCTGGTGGGCGACCGGATCAGCCTGATGGACCCGGTGAAGCAGGCCCGCATCGGCCGGGAGCAGGTGATCGAGAAGTTCGGCCTCGGCCCGGAAAAGGTGGTGGAGATCCAGGCGCTGGCCGGTGACAGCGTGGACAATGTCCCCGGCGCTCCCGGAATCGGCATCAAGACCGCCGCCCAGCTGCTGGCCGAATATGGCGACCTGGAGACCCTGCTGGCCCGGGCAGGCGAGATCAAGCAGCCCAAGCGTCGGGAGACGCTGCTGGAATTCGCCGACCAGATCCGCATGTCCCGGGAACTGGTGAAGCTGGACCAGCACGCCCCTGCGCCCGTGTCCCTCGACACCTTTGCCGTGAAGCCGCCGGAGCCCGCGACGCTGCAGGCGTTTCTGGCGGAGATGGAGTTCCGCACCCTGGCCTCCCGCGTGGCCAATGGCCATGGGGGCTCCGGCCAGTCCCCCCGGGGCGCGTCGGTGCCTGCGCCCATGAGCGCGCCGGTGATGCGCCCGTCCCGCAGCGGCGCGCCCGCCCCGTCGCCCGGCGTGCACGCCCCCATCGACCGCAGCGCCTATGTCTGCATCCAGGACTTCGAGACCCTGGACCGCTGGATCGCCCGGGCCTTCGACCTGGGGGTGGTGGCCTTCGATACCGAGACCGACAGCCTGTCGTCGGCCCAGTCCCGGCTGGTGGGGATCAGCCTCGCCCTGTCGCCGGGGGAGGCCTGCTACATCCCGCTGGGCCACCGGCCCAAGGCGGGGCTGGACCTGATGGGGGGTGAGCCGATCCGGCAACTGCCGCTGGCAGAGGCCATGGCCCGGCTGAAGCCCATGCTGGAAAGCCCGGCGGTGCTGAAGATCGGCCAGAACGCCAAGTACGACATTGCCGTGCTGAGCCGCCACGGGGCGCAGGTGGTGCCCATCGACGACACCATGCTGATCTCCTACGTGCTGGAGGGGGGGCTGCACGGCCACGGCATGGACGAGCTGTCGCAGCTGCACCTCGGCCACGCGCCCATCCCCTTCAAGGAGGTCACCGGCACCGGCAAGGCGCAGATCAGCTTCGCCGAGGTCGCCCTGCCCGAAGCCACCGCCTATGCGGCGGAGGATGCGGACGTGACCCTGCGCCTGCACCAGCTGCTCAAGCCCCGGCTGGTGGAGGCGCAGCTGGTCACCGTCTACGAGACCCTGGAGCGGCCCATGCCCCCGGTGCTGGCGGCCATGGAATGCGCAGGCGTCAAGGTCGATCCGGACCATCTGCGCCGCCTGTCCCAGGACTTTGCCATGCGCATGGCGGAGCTGGAGATCCAGGCCCACAAGGAGGCCGGGCGGCCCTTCAACCTGGCCAGTCCCAAGCAGCTGGGGGATATCCTCTTCGGCGAACTGAACCTGCCCGGGGCCAAGAAGACCGCCACCGGGGCCTTCGCCACGGACGTGAGCGTGCTGGAGGAGCTGGCCGCGCAAGGCCACGCCCTGCCGCGGACCCTGCTGGACTGGCGCCAGCTGGCCAAGCTGAAGGGCACCTATACCGACGCCCTGATGGCCGCCATCGCCCCGGACACGGGGCGGGTTCACACCTCCTTCTCGCTCGCCGCCACCTCCACCGGGCGGCTGTCCTCGTCCGATCCCAACCTGCAGAACATCCCGATCCGCACGGAGGAGGGGCGCAAGATCCGCAAGGCCTTCATCGCCGAGGCGGGACACGTGCTGATCAGCGCCGACTACAGCCAGATCGAGCTGCGGCTGCTCGCCCATATCGGCGACATTCCGCAATTGAAGAAGGCCTTCCACGACGGGCTGGACATTCACGCCATGACCGCGTCGGAAATGTTCGGCGTGCCGGTGGCGGGGATGCCGTCGGACGTGCGCCGTCGGGCCAAGGCCATCAATTTCGGCATCATCTACGGCATCTCGGCCTTCGGGCTCGCCAATCAGCTGGGCATCCCGCAGGGGGAGGCAGCGGACTATATCCGCACCTATTTCGAGCGCTTCCCCGGCATCCGCGACTACATGGACAAGACCCGGGCGGAGGTGAAGGCGCAGGGCTTCGTCACCACCCTGTTCGGCCGCAAGGTGCACATCCCCGACATCGAGTCCAAGGCCGCGGGCATGCGCCAGTTCGCCGAGCGCGCGGCGATCAATGCGCCGATCCAGGGCTCGGCTGCGGACATCATCCGCCGGGCCATGGCGCGGATGCCTGCGGCGCTGGAGGCGTCGGGTCTGAAGGCGCGGATGCTGCTGCAGGTGCACGACGAACTGGTGTTCGAGGCGAAGGCCGAGGACGCCGAGGCGGTGTGCCGGCTGGTGGCGACGGTGATGGAAAAGGCGGCGGAACCGGCGTTTTCCCTGTCGGTGCCGTTGGTGGTGGAAGCCCGGGCCGCGGCCAACTGGGACGAGGCGCACTAGGGGGTGTGCGTCCTTCGAGACGGGCCTGACGGCCCTCCTCAGGATGACGCGCGTGGGTTCCACACGCGGATCAGGGCGTGGACTCGAAACCCCAACCTGCGTCATGGTGAGGAGCCCTGAAAGGGCGTCTCGAACCACGCACTGGGTCCTTCAAGACGGGCCTGACGGCCCTCCTCAGGATGACGCGCGTGGGTTCCACTCGCGGATCAGGGCGTGGGCTCGAAAACCCCAACCTTCGTCATGGTGAGGAGCGCGGCACGCGCGTCTCGAACCACGCACGCCCCCCTCACCCCGGCCCCTCGTCCGCGGCGAGCCAGAGGTTGCGGAGCCATTCCCGCTCGCCGCTGGCGGGACGGGCCAGGCTGACGCCGGTCTGGAAGGCGAAGCCTGCACGGCCGCCCTGCTGCCAGACCCGGCGGGTGATCACAGCCACCCCGTGGCGGGGGATGATCAGCACGGGATGGTCCGTCACCCGCAGGTGCGGGTCCAGGTACAGCTGGGCCCCGAGCGTCGACAGCTCGCGGATGGTCACCCGCCAGCTGCGCCGGGTGGCGGGGTCGGCCAGGATCCCGGCATAGAGCACCCGCTGGCGGGGGACGCGGCGCGGGGGAAGCGAAGCGGCGGTCGTGTCGACCGGGGCAAGGGCGGTGGCGGCCATGACAATGTCTCTCCAGGCGAAACCCTGTCCCAGAGACGATGCCGCGGACCCCGTCCCTCAGCTCAGAACTCGACCATGTCGAAGTCGCTCTTGGGCGTGCCGCAGAGCGGGCAGATCCAGTCGGCGGGAATGTCCGCCCAGCGGGTGCCGGGGGCCAGGCCCTCCGTCGGGTCGCCGGCCTCCTCGTCATAGATGTAGCCGCAGGTGCGGCACTGCCACGCCTTGTAGGGGACCTCGGTCATGGAAGCGGCTCCGGATCTCGCTGCGCGGACAGGCTGTCCCGCAGCAGGGCAAGGCTGGTGCGGCGGATGCGGCCCAGCGGCGTCGTCGGGTCCGCCAGCCACTGGACCGACACCCCCAGCAAAAGGGAGCCGATCATCAGCGCCACCCCGTCCGGGTCCAGACCGGCGCGGACCTGCCCCGCCGCCTGACCGGCCCGCACCCGGTCCGCCAGCCAGATGCGCACCCGGTCATGGCTGGCGGCAAAGGCGGCCTTCATGGAGGAGGCATCGGCCACGGCCCCCGCCATCAGCATGAAATAGGCCCGGCCGCTGTCGTCCTGGTCGAGCAGCCGGAAGTGGCTGTCGGCGTAGTAGAGCACCGCCTCCAGGGGCGGCATCTCCGCCACATGGGCGGCGTCCATCAGCTCGTCCCGCCGGGCGTGGAGATAGGCGATCACCGCGTCGATCAGCCCTTGCTTGGAGCCGAAGCGCTGGGTGGCCAGGCCCCGGCTGTAGCCCGCCGCCTGGCCGATGGCGTCGAAGGTCGCGGCACCGACGCCGCGCTCCGCCACCACCGACAGGGTCGCCTCCACCAGCAGCCGCTCCGACACGTCGCGACGCTCCGCCTGGGTGCGGCGGGGGCGGGGAACCACGGAAAGATCGGCGTTGGAGGCGCTCATGGGGAGAGGCTACTTATTTGTTGGACGTATAGCAATAGTCTGTTAGCCTCCGGTCCAAGGCGTCCCAGAACGCCCGGCCCGCCCGACCATCCGGCGGGACCGCATCGCTTGGAGACGGACCCATGATCGCGCCGAACATCCCCCAGGACATCGCCAACACCATCGTCGATCCCAAGGCCTATGCCGACGGCAAGCGGGTGGATGACGCCTTCACCACCCTGCGCCGGGACCTGCCCCTGGCGGTGGCCCAGCCGGAGGGCTTCGACCCCTTCTGGGTTGTGACCAAGCACGCCGACATCCAGGAGGTGGAGCGGCAGAACGATCTGTTCCACAACGGGGACACCTTCACCACCCTGACCAACAGGGAAGGGGCCGCGGCGGTGATGAAGCTGACCGGCGGCAGCCCGCATCTGGTGCGCTCCCTGGTGCAGATGGACAATCCCGACCACTTCGCCTACCGCCGCCTGACCCAGGCCTGGTTCCTGCCGCAGAACCTGCGCAAGCTGGAGGCCCGCATCCGCGAGATCGCCCGGGGCTTCGTCGACCGCATGGCCAGCTATGGCGACCGCTGCGACTTCGCCCGGGACGTGGCCTTCCTCTATCCCCTGCACGTGATCATGGAAGTCATCGGCGTGCCCGAGGCGGACGAGCCCCTGATGCTGAAGCTGACCCAGGAGCTGTTCGGCGCCGCTGATCCGGAGATGAACCGCTCCGGCGAGCATGTCACCGACGCGGACAAGGGCGTGGCCAATGTCCAGCAGACCGTGGCCGAGCTGATGATGTACTTCACCGAGATGAGCGAGAACCGCCGCCGCGTGCCGAAGGAGGACCTGGCCACGGTGCTGGCCAATGCCACCATCGACGGCCAGCCGCTCGGCCATTTCGAGGCCCTGTCCTACTACATCATCGCCGCCACCGCCGGGCACGACACCACCTCCAACACCACCGCCGGGGCCCTGTGGGCCATGCTCGACCACCCCGACCAGCTGGCCAAGGTGAAGGCCAATCCGGCCCTGATCCCGGGCCTGGTGGAGGAGAGCATCCGCTGGGTCACCCCGGTGAAGCACTTCATGCGCAGCGCCACCGCCGACACCGAACTGGCGGGCAGGAAGATCGCCAAGGGGGACTGGATGATGCTGGCCTATCCCTCCGGCAACCGGGACGAGGAGGTGTTCAAGGACCCGTTCCGCTTCGACGTGGAACGCACCCCCAACAAGCACGTGGCCTTCGGCTACGGCGCGCATGTGTGCCTGGGCCAGCACCTGGGCCGGATGGAGATGCGGATTCTTTGGGAAGAACTGCTGCCCCGACTGGACAGCATCGCCATGGACGGCGAACCTAAGAACTCCGAAGCCAACTTCGTCTGCGGCCCCAAGGCCCTGCCGGTCCGCTTCAGGATGCACTGACGCCGCGCAAGCGGCACGATCCCGCGCCCGCGCGTCAAGTCCCGCAGCCAGACGGGACGGCGCGGGATGTCGGCATGGGAGGACGAATGGACAGACGCCTGCTTGCGCCCGATCCCACGACGATCGACGCCGACTGGATGACCGTGGCCCTGCGCCGCGCCGGCCTGCTGGGGGAGGGCGGCCGCGTGTCCGGCGTGGCGGCGAAGGGCGTGGGCAATGGCCTGGTGGGCGACAGCTTCCGCTTCACCCTGACCTATGAGGGCGAGGCAACGGGAGCTCCGGCCAGCGTGGTGGGCAAGTTCCCGGCCCGGGACCCGGCCAGCCGCAAGTCCGGCACCGACCACATGCTCTATATCCGGGAGGTGTCCTTCTACCGGGAGCTGGCCAAGACCGTGGCGATCCACGTCCCCCGCCCCCTGGTGGCGGAGATCGATCCGGCCACGGACGACTTCACCCTGATCTTCGAGGACCTGGGCCCTGCCCGGCAGGGGGACCAGCTGACCGGCTGCTCGCTTGAGGATGCCCGCACCGCCATGGGGCAGGCCGCCGCCCTGCACGCGCCTCGCTGGGGGGATGCGTCCATGCTGGAGATCGACTGGCTGGCCATCCGGCCGCAGCAGCTGTCGGGCATGGTCACCGAGCAGCTGCCCGCCATCATCGGCCTGTTCGCCGACCGGTATGACGGGATGCTGGAGCCGGAATTCATGGACCTGGTCCGGCGCCTGCCCGCCACCCTGACCGCCCAGCGGCAGGGCACCGCCCCCGCGCCCCTGACGGTGCAGCATGCGGACTTCCGCCTCGACAATGTGATGTTCGACGTGCAGGGCGGCCGCCACCCCATGGCCACCCTGGACTGGCAGACGGTGACCGTGGGACCGGGGGCGACGGACGTGGCCTATTTCCTGTCCGCGGGGATCGACCCGCAGCTGCGCCGGGACCACGAGCGGGACCTGGTGAGCCTCTATCATTCGGAACTGGTCCGGCGGGGCGTCACCGGCTATGACCGGGAGACCTGCTGGACCGATTATCGCCGCTTTGCCACCCACGGGGTGCTGATGGGCGTCTTCTCCGCCCTGTCGGTGGAGCGGACGGAGCGCGGCGACGCCCTGTTCCTGAAGATGACCCGCGGTGCCTGCGAACAGGCGCTGGACCTCGACACCTTTTCGTTCTGGGGCACCTGACCGCCCCCTGTTCCTGCAACCCCTTGCCTGACCTGACGTAAGCCCGGTTAGCTGCCGCCAAACCCGAGGAGACCCTCCCATGCATGAAGCCTACATCGTCGCCGCCACCCGCACCGCCGGAGGCCGCAAGGGCGGCCGCGCCAGCGGCTGGCACCCCGCCGACCTCGCCGGCGAGATCCTGAACAGCCTCGTCGACCGCACCGGCGCCGACCCCGCCCTGATCGAGGACGTGATCATGGGCTGCGTGGGCCAGGGGGGCGAGCAGTCCACCAACATCGCCCGGGGCGCCGTGCTGGCCTCCAAGCTGCCGGAAAGCGTGCCCGCCACCTCCGTCGACCGCCAGTGCGGCTCGTCGCAGCAGGCCATCCACTTCGCCGCCGCCACGGTCATGTCCGGCCAGATGGACGTGGTCATCGCCGCGGGCGTGGAGAGCATGAGCCGCGTGCCCATGGGCAGCCCCACCATTCTGGCCCTCAAGGCCGGTCAGGGCCACCCGATGAGCCCCCGCCAGCAGGAACGCTATCCCGGCATCCAGTTCAGCCAGTTCATGGGCGCGGAGATGATCGCCAAGAAGTACGGCATGACCCGGGAGCAGCTCGACCAGTTCGGCTTTGAGAGCCACCAGAATGCCATTGCCGCCACCAAGTCCGGCGCCTTCGACGCCGAGATCACCGGCATCGAGATCACGATGCCCGACGGCTCCAAGGAGATCCACAAGATCGACGAGGGCATCCGCTTCGACGTGACCCGCGAGGGCATGGCCAATGTGAAGATCCTGCAGGAGAACGGGGTGATCACCGCCGCCACCTCCAGCCAGATCTGCGACGGCGCGGCCGGCGTGATGATCGTCAACGAGCGGGGCCTGAAGGCGCTCGGCGTCCAGCCCATCGCCGCCATCCGCCACATGACCGTCACCGGCGGCGACCCGGTCGTCATGCTGGAAGAGCCCCTGTTCGGCACGGAAAAGGCCCTGAAGCGTTCGGGCATCAAGATCGAGGACATCGACCTCTATGAGGTGAACGAGGCCTTCGCCCCCGTCCCGCTGGCCTGGCTCCAGCATGTGGGCGCCGATCCGGCGAAGCTGAACGTCAATGGCGGCGCCATTGCGCTCGGCCACCCCCTGGGCGGCTCCGGCGCCAAGCTGATGACCACCCTCGTCCACGCCCTGAAGGCCCGCGGCAAGCGCTATGGCCTGCAGACCATGTGCGAAGGCGGCGGCCTGACCAACGTGACCATCGTGGAAGCGCTCTGAGCGTTTCCGGCAACTTCATCAGTACAAGGAACATCACTCCATGAAACTCGGACCGAACATCTCCGCCGTCGTCACCGGCGGGGCCTCCGGCCTCGGTGAAGCCACCGCCCGGGCGCTGGCCGCCCAGGGCGTCAAGGTCGCCATCTTCGACATGAACGAAGCCAAGGGCGAGGCCGTGGCCAAGGACATCGGCGGCGTCTTCTGCAAGGTCAACGTCACCTCCGACGCGGACGTGGACGCCGGCTTCGAAAAGGCCCGCGCCGCCATCGGCCAGGAGCGCATCCTGGTCAACTGCGCCGGCACCGGCAATGCGGTGAAGACCGCCAGCCGCGACAAGAAGACGGGCGAGGTCAAGCACTTCCCGCTGGACGCCTTCAACATGATCATCCAGATCAACCTGGTCGGCACCTTCCGCTGCATCGCCAAGTCGGCGGCGGGCATGCTGACCCTGGACCCGCTGGAAGACGGCGACCGGGGCGCCATCGTCAACACCGCCTCGGTGGCGGCGGAGGACGGCCAGATCGGCCAGGCGGCCTATTCGGCCTCCAAGGGTGGCGTGGTCGGCATGACCCTGCCCATCGCCCGGGACCTGTCGAGCGAGAACATCCGCGTCAACACCATCCTGCCGGGCATCTTCAACACCCCGCTGCTGGCCGCCGCGCCGGACGCGGTGAAGGACGCCCTGGGCGCCCAGGTGCCGCACCCGCGCCGCCTCGGCAATCCGGAGGAGTATGCCCAGCTGGCGCTGACCATGATCACCAACGGCTACTTCAACGGCGAGGACGTCCGTCTCGACGGCGCCATCCGCATGGCGCCGCGCTGATCGCCGACAAGGAAGACCTGACATGACCGAGGCGTCGCTCCATCCCGCACTGGCAGACCCGCTGGCGGCCCTGGGGCGGCGCCTTTTTCATGGGGCCGGAGAGCTGCACGGCCTGCGCCGCCTGTCCGGCGGGGCGAGCCAGGAGACCTGGGCCTTTTCCTTCCACACGCCCAAGGGCCTGCGCCCCCTGATCCTGCGGCGAAAGCCCCACGACCGGCAGTCGGAACTGGCCGCCGGGCTCGAGACCGAGGCCGTGCTGCTGAAGCTCGCCGCGGAGATGGGGGCCCGGGTGCCGCCGGTGTTCTACGTGCTGACGCCGGAGGACGGCTGCGGCACCGGCTTCATCATGGACCGGCTGGAGGGGGAGACCATCCCCCGCAAGATCCTGCGGGACGCCGAATTCGCCCAGGCCCGCCAGGTGCTGGCCCGGGACTGCGGCGAGGCCCTGTCCCTGATCCACCGAATCGACACGGCCCGCCTGCCCAGGACCCTGCGCGCCGCCCCCGGCAGCGTCCGGCTGGCGGAGCTTGAGCGCACCTATGCCACCATCAACCGGCCGAACCCGGTGTTTGCGCTGGCCCTGCGCTGGCTGGCGGCGAACCGGCCGCCGGACCCGGCGCATCTGGCCCTGGTCCACGGGGATTTCCGGCACGGCAACCTGATGATCGGCCCCGACGGCCTGGTGGGCGTGCTGGACTGGGAGCTGGCCCATCTGGGCGACCCGATGGAGGACCTGGGCTGGATCTGCGTCCCCTCCTGGCGCTTCGGCGGGATCGACAAGCCCGTGGGCGGCTTCGGCGAGCGCCGCCAGCTGTTCGCCGCCTACGAGGCGGCGGGGGGCGCGCCGGTGGACCCGTTCCGCGTCCGCTTCTGGGAGGTGTTCGGCGCCCTGCAATGGGGGCTGATGTGCGCCGGCATGGCGGAGGTCTACCGCTCCGGCACCGACGGCTCGGTGGAGCGAGCCATGATCGCCCGCCGCGCCTCGGAGGTGGAGATCGACCTCCTCGACTATATCGCCCCCCTGGTGCACGAGGCTGACGATGCAGGATGACCCCCGCGCCGCGGAGATTCTCCCGGCCATTGCGACCTTCCTGCGGGAGACGGTGACCACCGACCACTCCGCCCACACCCTGTTCCAGGCGAGGGTGGCGGCCAATGCCTGCGACCTGGCGGCCCGGGAGGCGCAGCTGGCCCCGGCCTCGGACGCGGCGGAGCTGGAACGGCTGGAGGCCCTGCTGGGCCGCTCAGGCACCCTGGCCGAGCTGAACGCGGAGCTGGCAGCGCGGATCGCCGACGGGTCCCTGACGCTTGAGACCCCGGAGCTGAAGGCTCACCTCTGGGCCACCAGCATGGCCAAGCTCGCCGTCGACCAGCCGAGCTATGCCAGCTACCGCCGGGCGTTGAAGCGGCTGGGGTGAGTGCGTGGTTCGAGACGCCCCGTTCCGGGGCTCCTCACCATGACGCAGGTTATTAGGCTTCACAAACGCGCGTCATCCTGAGGAGGGCGAAGCCCGTGGTTCGAGACGCCCCGTTCCGGGGCTCCTCACCATGACGAAGGTTTGGGTTTTCGAGCCCACACCCCCTTCCGCGAGTGGAACAAACGCGCGTCATCCTGAGGAGGGCGAAGCCCGTCTCGAAGGACGCTGTTCCGGTGGTGCGTGGTTCGAGACGCCCTTTCAGGGCTCCTCACCATGACGAAGGTTTGGGTTTTCGAGCCCACACCCCCTTCCGCGAGTGGAACAAACGCGCGTCATCCTGAGGAGGGCGAAGCCCGTCTCGAAGGACGCACTCACCCCCCCAGCTGCGCCGCCAGCCGGTCGTCGCGGGCGATGGACCAGGCCCCGGCCATCAGCGCCACCAGGGTCAGGATGTAGAACGGCACCAGCGCCAGCAGGCCGTACTGCAGCGCCCCCGTCCCCAGGGTCGGTTTGAAGTGGTCCGCCACCAGGCCCACATAGACCGGCCCGCCCCCCAGGCCGATGATGTTGAGGATGAACAGCAGGATGGCCGAGGTCACGCCCCGCTGGGCCGGGGGGACGGCATTCTGCACCACGGCGATGGCGGCGGGCAGATAGGCATTGCCGAAGGCCAGCGGGACCACCAGGCACAGCATGGCCACCGGCCAGGTGGGCGCGAACAGGAAGGCGATGAAGCACGGCAGGGCCGTCAGCGTCATGGCCGCCGGCACCAGGGCATAGGCGGTGCGGAAGCGCTTGCCCAGCAGGTCCACCAGCCAGCCCGAGGCAAAGGTGCCCAAGCCCCCCGCCACGCCGCTGACCGCCGCGTAATAGACCGAGATCTCCGTCAGGCTCATGGACTTGTTGCTGATCAGATAGGCCGGGGCATTGTTCAGGGTGGCATAGCCGACAAAGGCCGACAGGGCCGAGCTCAGCCCGGTGATCATCAGGGTCCGGTTGCGCACCACGCTGAGGAGGGTGGTCCAAAGGGAGGCCGCCGCAGCATGGTCGGTCTCCCCCTCGGCCAGCACGTCCAGCCGCCCGCGCTTCGGCTCCCGGATCACCAGCAAGACCAGAAGGCCCAGCACCACGCCCGGGGCCCCCACGGCGAAGAAGGCCATGCGCCAGCCGTACAGCGCCGCCACCCGCGCGCCGAGCAGGGCCCCCAGCCCCGTGCCGAAGGGCACGCCGAGGGAATAGAGGGCCATGGCCAGTCCCCGCTGCCGCGGCGGGAAATAGTCGGAGATCAGGGAATAGCTGGGGGGCGATCCCCCCGCCTCCCCCACCCCGACGCCGATGCGGGCCAGCGCCAGGCTGGTGAAGCTGGTGGCCAGGCCGCAGACCATGGAGAACAGGCTCCACACCGTGCAGGCCGCGGCGATGATCCGCACCCGGTGGGTCCGGTCCGCCAGCCAGGCCAGGGGAATGCCGAAGGCGGTATAGAAGACGGCGAAGGTCAGCCCCGTCAGCATCCCCACCTCCGTATAGCTGAGGTGCAGCTCCTTGCGGATCGGCTCCGACAGGATGGCCAGCAGCTGGCGGTCGAGGAAGTTGAAGGTGTAGACCGCCGACAGCAGGATCACGACCGCATAGCTGTAAAGTCCCGCCCGCGCGGTCCCGCTGACCGGTGTCGTCTCGTTCATGGCATGTCCCCCGATCCCGGTGTGTCCCCGGGATTTCGGTGGAAGGTTTGCATCATTGACCGCCGATGGCCAGAGGTCGCGCCGCGGAAGTGCGCTTCCCCTCCGGAAGGCTTGGCGCCGCGCGCGGGACGCCTCTAAGGTGCGTCCCAAAGCGACCTCGCCAAAGACCGCACCAGGGAAGACGCCATGACCACCACCCCTCCCGTCTCCGCTCAGGACCAGTTCTCCGGCACCAAGCCCGTGGAGGAGCGTCACCGCATCGACGAGGTGGCGCTGGCCCGCTGGCTGGAGGCGAATGTGGAGGGCTATGAGGGCCCGCTGGAGGTGCGCCAGTTCAAGGGCGGCCAGTCCAACCCCACCTACCAGCTGGTGACGCCCAGGCATTCCTACGTCCTGCGCCGCAAGCCGCCGGGCAAGCTGCTGCCCTCCGCCCACGCGGTGGACCGGGAGTTCCGGGTGATCTCGGCCCTCAACAAGGTGAACTATCCCGTCGCCAAGGCCTATGCGCTGTGCACCGACGACAGCGTCATCGGCACCATGTTCTACGTGATGGACAATGTGGAGGGGCGCATCCTGTGGGACCTCGCCCTGCCCGGCTGCACGCCGCAGCAGCGGACGGACATCTACAACGCCAAGGTGACCACCCTCGCGGCCCTGCACAATGTGGACTACAAGGCCGTGGGGCTGGAGGATTTCGGCAAGCCCGGCAACTACTTCTCCCGCCAGATCGACCGCTGGTCCAAGCAGTACCGGGCCTCGGAGACCGAGACCATCCCGGCCATGGACCGGCTGATGGAATGGCTGCCCCGGACCGTGCCGGAGGATGACCTCACCACCATCGTCCACGGGGACTACCGCCTCGACAACATGATCCTGCACCCCACCGAAAGCCGGGTGATCGCGGTGCTGGACTGGGAGCTGTCGACGCTGGGCAACCCGCTGGCGGACTTCACCTATTTCATGATGCAGTGGGTGATGCCGGGGACGGAGCGGTCGGGTCTGGCCGATCTCGACCTGAAGGCGCTGGGCATTCCCTCCCTGGAGGACATGGTGGCCCTCTACTGCCGGGAGACGGGGCGCACGGGCCTGCCCACGGCGGACTGGTACTTCGCCTACAACCTGTTCCGGCTGGGGGCCATCTGCCAGGGCATTGTCGGCCGCGTCCGCGACGGCACCGCCAACAGCCCCCAGGCCACCGCCATGGCCGCCCGGGTCGCGCCGCTGGGGGAGAACGCGTGGAAGTTCGCGGTGAAGGCGGGGGCGTGATCTGCGTGGTTCGAGACGCGCGTTCCGCGCTCCTCACCATGACGAAGCCTATTGAAATTCCCCGACCTTCGTCATCCTGAGGAGGGCCGCGGGCCCATCTCGAAGGACGAACGCTGCGTGGTTCGAGACGCGCGTTCCGCGCTCCTCACCATGACGAAGCCTATTGATATTCCCCGACCTTCGTCATCCTGAGGAGGGCCGAAGGCCCGTCTCGAAGGACGAACCACGCACACTCCCTACTCCCGCTTCAGCAGGGTCTCCGTCAGGAAGCTGCCGATCATGCCGGCCTGGAACTCGGCCTTCAGCTTCACCGGGTCGTAGTCCGGCGTCTGCACCCACTCGACGAAGCTGAGCCCCTTGGGCTCCCCCTCCGCGAAATAGCGCTCGAAGGTGTAGTCCAGCACCCCGGTCTTGCCCGCCTTCACGTGCAGGGTGCGGAAGCTGAGCTCCTTCACCGCCTCCCGCAGGGGCAGGCCCAGGTGCAGGTGGGCATAGAGCACGCTCATGATCCCCGCCCGGTCCGCGCCGGACTTGCAGTGCATCACCGCCGGATACTGCACCCGGTTGAACAGGTCGATGGCGCCCAGCACCTGCTCCTTCGTCGGTGCCTCCCGGGACGACACGGCGAAGTCCTCCAGCGCCAGGCCGAGCTTCGCGCAGGCGTCCTTCTCCAGCAGGTAGAAGCTGGTGGGATAGCCGCCGCCGCGGAGGTTGATGATGGTCTTCACCCCGAAATGGTCCCGCCACCACTTCAGCTGGAACGGCCAGGGCTGGTTGGTGCGGATGAGGTTGTCCCCCACCCAGTGGGCGTTCTGGAACCCGACCCGCAAATAGGCGTGGTCCTTCCACAGATAGTCCAGATAGGCGTGGCGACGGCCCTTGGGCGTGGTGAGGTCGAAACTGGCCAAGGGGGAAGGGGCTCCGGTACGGCTGCCCCGCACAGTTAGAGTGGCTTGGGGGAAAACGGAAGGGGTGGGGGGGGGGGGGCTACGTGATGCGTGGTTCGAGACGGCCCGTTCCGGGCCTCCTCACCATGACGAAGGTTTGGGCTTTCGAGCCCACGTCCTGATCCGCATGTGGAACAAACGCGCGTCATCCTGAGGAGCCCCGACAGGGGCGTCTCGAAGGACGAACACCCCCCTACCCCCCGATCAGCACCACCGCCGCGTGGATGGCCAGGCCGGCCATGCCGCCGACCAGGGCGCCGTTGATGCGGATGTATTGCAGGTCGCGACCGGCCTGCAGCTCCAGCTCCGTCACCAGGGTCGCCTCGTCCCAGTCGTTGATCCGTTCACTGACGAGCCGGGCCAGCGTCGGGCGGGCGTCGAGGATCCGCGCCCGCAGGCCCGCCCGCACCGCCTGGTTCAGGGTCGCCGCCGCCTCCGGTGCCAGCTGCAGGGCCGCCAGCCGGTCGGCCAGCCCGCGGGCCAGGCTCGCCACCGTCTCGTCCTGCAGCAGGGCGGCCTTCCAGCCCTCCGCCTCCGCCGCCATCTGCGGGTCGGAGGTCAGCCGTGCGATGATCCGGTGCACCGTCTGGTCCAGCGCCCCCCGCCAGGGATGGTCCGCGGCCTCCAGCTCCTTCAGCACGCCGGCCAGCGCCCCCAGCACCCGGTCGGCCAGCATCCGGTCCACGAACTTGGGCGTCCAGCCGCCCCCGTGGCTGACCAGGGTGTCGCGCAGCACGTCGTGGCGACTGTCCAGGGTCCGGGCGAGGAGGCGCACCGCCCGGCGGATCAGCACCCGGCTGCGCGCCGGGGTCCAGAAGCCCGCCAGCGCCGCCCCCGCCGCGGGGGCCAGGGGGGCGGAGGCCAGGCCGTCCCGCACCGCCCGGCGGAGCAGGGCCTCCAGCTCGGGGCGGGGGATGCCGGTGATCAGCTCCGGGATCAGGGCGGCGGCATCGAGGCGCTCCAGCGCCCGATCCACCAGCCCCTCGGTCACCAGCTGCCCGCCGATGAAGTCCCCCAGCGCGCGGCCGATCCGGTCGCGGTTCTGCGGGATGATGGCCGTGTGCGGGATCGGCAGGCCCAGGGGGCGGCGGAACAGGGCGGTGACGGCGAACCAGTCCGCCAGCCCCCCCGCCAGCCCGGCCTCGGCAAAGGCCTGGACCCAGCCCAGGGCCCTCGCCGCCGACGGCCACAGCCTGCCCCCGGCCGCGGCCAGCAGGAACAGCAGCCCCATGGCCGCCAGCACCGCCCCGGCGATGCGCCGCATCCGGTCGAGTCCGGCCCGCCGGGCGTCGGCGGAGCTCGGGGCGGGGGACGGATCGGTCTGCATGGTCGTGAAAATAGGCCCGGCCGCGTCGGGGCCCAAGCGGCAATCGGCCTTCCGACAAAAGAAGAAGCGCGCCGGGCGGACCCGACGCGCTCCCCTGATCGAGACGCCCGTTTCGGGGCGGTGGTGTTAGCGGAACAGGCTGAGCAGCCCGCTCTTGGACGAGTTGGCGATCGACAGGGCCTGGATACCGAGCTGCTGCTTGGTCTGCAGGGCCGTGAGGTTCGCGCTTTCCTTGGCCACGTCCGCATCCACCAGGTTGCCGACGCCCTGGGTCAGGGTGTCCTGCAGATTGCTGATGAAGTTCAGGTGCGTGGTCAGGGCGTTGGACGCGGTACCGAGGGTGGCCACCGCCTTGTTGACGTTGGTGATGGCCGAGTTGACCGTGGTCAGATAGGTGCCCGCGGTGGTGGCCGTGCTGAAGATGGTCGACAGGGC
>CAISEP010000010.1 GCA_903884425.1 uncultured Caulobacterales bacterium
ACTGCCCCCCGTCTCGTCCCTGAGCGAGGCCGAGGCCGCCGAGGAACTGGCGCGGCTGGCCGCCGAGATCGCGGCCCATGACGCGCGCTATTATCGTCAGGACGCCCCCACCGTCTCCGACGCCGACTATGACGCCCTGAAGCGGCGCAATGCGGCGATCGAGGCGCGGTTCCCGGCGCTGGTCCGCGCGGATTCCCCGTCCCACCGGGTGGGTGCGGCCCCGTCGGAGAGCTTTGCGCCGGTGGAGCACGGGGTGCCGATGCTCAGCCTCGACAACGCCTTCGAGGCGGCGGACGTGGAGGACTTCGTCCGCCGGATCCGCCGGTTCCTGGGGCTGGACGAAGCTCCGATCACCTTCACCGCCGAGCCGAAGATCGACGGCCTGTCCGCCAGCCTGCTCTACGAGAACGGGGTGTTCGTGCGCGGCGCGACCCGGGGCGACGGCCGGGTGGGGGAGGACGTCACCGCCAATCTGCTGACCCTGGCCGACATTCCCCGCAGGCTGGCCGGCACCGGCTTTCCCGACCGGATCGAGGTCCGGGGCGAGGTCTATATCGCCCATGAGGCCTTCGCCGCCATGAACGCCGCGGCAGAGGCGGCAGGCGAGAAGACCTATGCCAATCCCCGCAATGCCGCCGCCGGGTCCCTGCGACAGATCGACGCGTCCGTCACCGCCCGGCGGCCCCTGCGGTTCTTCGCCTATGCCTGGGGGGAGATCAGCGCGGCCTTTGCGGACAGTCAGGCCGACGCCCTGGCGCGGCTGACCGACTGGGGTTTCCCGGTCAATCCACGGTCCGTCCGGGTCGTGGATGTCGAGGGCCTGCTGGACGTCTACCGCGGGCTGGAACGGGACCGGGCGGGGCTCGGCTATGACATCGACGGGGTGGTCTACAAGGTGGACCGGCTGGACTGGCAGGGGCGGCTGGGGTCCGTGGGGCGGGTGCCCCGCTGGGCCATCGCCCACAAGTTCCCGGCGGAGCAGGCGACCACGACCCTGCTGGACATCGACATCCAGGTGGGCCGCACCGGGGCCCTGACCCCGGTGGCGAAGCTGGCGCCGGTGACCGTCGGCGGCGTGGTGGTGCGCAACGCCACCCTGCACAATGCCGACGAGATCGCCCGCAAGGACGTGCGGGTGGGGGACACGGTGATCGTCCAGCGGGCCGGCGACGTGATCCCGCAGATTGTCGGCGTGGTGGAGACCGACCGTCCGCCGGGGTCCGAACCCTTTGCCTTTCCCACCGTCTGCCCCTGCGCCCTGCGCACGGCGGTGACCCGGGAGACCACCACCGGCGGGGCGGAGACCGTGGTCCAGCGGTGCACCGGCGAACTGGCCTGTCCCTTCCAGAAGATCGAGCACCTGAAGCACTTCGTCTCCCGCCGGGCCTTCGACATCGAGGGTCTGGGGGAGAAGCAGCTCGTCTCCCTGTTCGAGGACGGCCTGGTGCGGGAGCCTGCCGACATCTTCACCCTGCAGGACCGGGACCGCCGCAGCCTGAAGAAGATGAAGGACCGGGAAGGGGCAGGGGAGACCAGTACCGCCAACCTGTTCGCCGCCATCGAGGCCCGGCGGACCATCCCGCTCGCCCGCTTCATCTTCGGCCTCGGGGTGCGGCATGTGGGCGAGACCACGGCCCAGACCCTGGCCCGGGGCTATGGCTCCGCCACCGCCTTCCTGGCGGCCATGGATGCCGTGGCGGCGGGGGACGAGGGGGCGGCGACGGAGCTCGACGCCCTGGACCAGGTCGGGGAGGCGGTGATCGACGCCGTCCGCGGCTATTTCGCCGAGAGCCACAACCGGGCCATGGTCCAGCGGCTGGTGGAGCAGCTGTCCGTGCAGGATGCAGAGGCCCCCAAGTCGGACACGGCGGTGGCGGGCAAGACCGTGGTCTTCACCGGCAGCCTCGAGCGCATGACGCGGGACGAGGCCAAGGCCCAGGCCGAACGGCTGGGGGCCAAGGTCGCCTCCTCCGTGTCCAAGAAGACCGACATCGTCGTGGCGGGGCCGGGGGCGGGCTCGAAGCTGAAGACGGCCACCGACCTCGGAATCCAGGTCATGACCGAGGAGGAATGGCTGCAGCTGGTGGACGCGGGCTGAGCTTTGGCCGAAGGTGCCGGTCAGCACCCCTCGGAGCCCGTCATGCGCCTGTCCGCTGCCCTTCTGATCACCGCCCTTTGCCTGGCGTCGCCGGTTCTCGCCCGGGCGGAGGCGGTCGCGACCCTGCCCGCCGCGATCACGACCGATCCGACCCCGGACCCGAAGTTCCCGGCCCGGCTGGAGGTGGTGCACGTCCCCACCGTCGGCGGGCTGAAGGTCAACGGCGTCGTCTTCGTCCCCACCGGGGCCGGGCCGCACCCGACGGTGGTGCTGTTCCACGGCCTGCCGGGCAACGAGCGGAACTATGACCTCGCCCAGACCCTGCGCCGGGCGGGCTGGACGGTGCTGTCCATCAACTACCGCGGCTCCTGGGGCAGTCCGGGGGCCTACAGCTTTGCCGGGGACCTGGAGGATGCGAAGGCCGCCCTGGCCTTTGTCCGCGACCCGGCCAATGCGTCCCTGGGCTTCGATGGCCAACGGATCGTGGTGATCGGCCACAGCCTGGGCGGCTGGGTGACGGCCCATACGGTGGCAGGGGACCCGGGGGTGCTGGGGGGCGTGATGATCTCCGCCGGTGACATCGGCATGCTGGGGGTCGCGGCGAAGATGGCCCGGGACAAGGCGGTCGCCTCCATCGCCGACATGCACGAGACCCTGACCTCCTCGCCGGAGGACATGGCGGCGGAGGCCGCGGCCCATGCCACGGCGTTCGGCTTCTCCGCCGTGGTTCCGGCGCTGGCGAAGCGCCGTCTGCTGGTGCTCTACAGCAACGACTTCGTGAAGAGCCATTCGGAGGGGCTGGTCCGGCAGCTGAAGGCGGCGGGGGATGTCACCCTGGATACCGGTTATGCCGATACCGATCACAGCTGGGACGACCATCGCATCGCCCTGCAGGTGATGATCCTGGACTGGCTGGCGAAACTTCCCGGCGCGCCGCGGCCCTAAGGGCGGGTCGATCCGCGGAAAGTTTGCTAGAGAGGGCCCCACACCCCGATTCCGGAGCGCCCAGATGCAGCTTTTCCTCGACACCACCGACACGGCCGTTCTGGCGGACCTGGCGGACACCGGCCTGGTGGACGGCGTCACCACCAACCCGACCCTGATCGCCAAGTCGGGCCGTCCCATGCTCGAGGTGATCAAGGAGATCTGCGACCTGGTGGACGGCCCGGTCAGCGCCGAGGTGGCCGCCACCGACACCGCGACGATCCTGAAGGAGGGCGAGAAGCTCGCCGCCATCGCCACCAATGTGGTGGTGAAGGTGCCCCTGACCTTCGAAGGTCTGAAGGCCGTTCAGACCTTCTCCGCCAACGGGATCATGACCAATGTGACCCTGTGCTTCTCCGCCACCCAGGCCATGCTGGCGGCCAAGGCGGGGGCGACCTTCATCTCCCCCTTCATCGGGCGGTTGGACGATCACGGGGCCGACGGCATGGACCTGATCCAGGAAATCCGCACCATCTACGACAATTACGAGTTCGACACCGAGATTCTGGCCGCCTCGATCCGCACGGCGGGGCACGTGAAGGAAGCCGCCCTGTTCGGCGCGGATTGCGCCACCCTGCCGCCCAATGTGTTCCGGGAGCTGATCAAGCACCCCCTGACCGACCGCGGCCTCGACGCTTTCCTTGCAGACTGGGCCAAGACCGGGCAATCGATTCTGTAGGTGTCCGTGACCTGCGCTGGCTGATTCGCTCGGCCCGGCCTGTGCGCGGGCCGGGTGCTGGCAGACGGGGACAGGCGCGTGAGCAGCGGAGCAGGCAAGGTCGGCGCGGCCAAGGTCGGGGATGACGTCATCGCGAAGGACTGGGTAAAGGTCCGCGCCTGGCTGCTCGACTATCCCGATCGCCTGCGCGCGGATCAGGAACTGCTGGACCAGCTGGGACTGAAGCTCACGGCTCCGAACGTGGTGGAGTTCCTCCCCGCGGCCCTGGCCCGGCTTGAGGCGGCGCACGCCCGGGAACTCACCGCCCGGCAGGAGATCGAGGCGCTGGCCAAGGCAAATTTCGACGCCCAGGCCCAGACCCACGACCTGATCATCGACCTGCTGGAGGCCCGCTCCAACACCGACCTCGCCCGCCGGGTGGACCAGGCGGCGCGGGAGCGGTTCGGCCTCGTCGGCGGCCTGATCGCGGTGGAGATGCCGGACAGCCAGGGCACCGCCCCCGCCGGCTGGAAGGCGCTGCCCACCGGCGTCCTCGATCTGATGATGGGGCCGGACCGCCAGACCCGCATGGGACCGTGCCCGTCCGCCCGGGACCTGTTCGATCCCGGCGACCCGGGGGTGCAGAGCTGCGCCCTGGTCCGGCTGAGCCTGGGCAGCCCCGAGCGCCAGGGCATGCTGGCCTTTGGCTCCGCCGATCCGGAGGGGTTCACCCCGGACATGGGGCCGGAGCTGGTCTCGTTCCTCGCCCGGGTGGTGGAACGGACCGCCGCCCGATGGCCGATCCTGTAGACCTGTCGCCCCGACCTGCGACGGCCCGCGCCGCCCAGATCGACTGGCTGGCCCATCTGGCGCATGAGCGCCGCGCCTCGCCCCGCACCCTGGAAAGCTATGGGGCGGTGGTGACCAGCCTCATCGCATTTCTCGAGCAGCACCGGGGGGAGACCCTGACCCTGGCGGGCTGCGCCGATCTGCGTGCGGCGGATTTCCGGGCCTGGCTCGCCTTCCGCCGCACAGGCGACCATCCCCTGTCCGCCCGCTCCCTCAGCCATGCCCTGTCGGCGGCCAGGGCCTTCTTCCGCTATCTGGACCGGCGTCTTGGGGTGGAGAACAGCGAACTGGCCCTGGTCCGCGGCCCGAAGGTGCGGCCGACCCTGCCGCGGCCGGTGAGCGAGGCCAGCGCCCGGGACCTGCTGGCCGAGGCCGCCGCGGACGAGGACCGTCCCGCCTGGGCCCGGGCCCGGGATGCCGCTGTGCTGACCCTCTTGTACGGCTGCGGCCTGCGGATTTCGGAGGCCCTGTCCCTGCGCCGCCGGGATGCGCCCCTGGGGGAGGGGCTGCGGATCACCGGCAAGGGGGGCAAGACCCGGATCGCCCCGGTCCTGCCCGCCGTGCGCGACGCGGTGGACCTCTATCTGGCGGAATGCCCGTTTCCCCTGCCCATGGACGAGCCCCTGTTCCGCGCCACCCGGGGCGGGCCGCTGGGACCGCGGGCGGTGCAGGCGCAGATGGCGATCCTGCGGGGGCGGCTGGGCCTGCCGTCCAGCGCCACGCCCCACGCCCTGCGCCACGCCTTTGCCACCCACCTGCTGGGGGCCGGGGCCGACCTGCGGGCCATCCAGGAGCTGCTGGGTCATGCCAGCCTCTCCACCACCCAGAAGTACACGGCGGTGGATGCGGAGGGCCTGCTGGAGGCCTATCGCCGGGCCCATCCCCAGGCCTGAGCGGGGTCTCCGTACCTTAGAACGACGACGGGCCGCGCCCGGTTCCCCGGCCACGGCCCCCTGATCGTCGTTTGGATCGTCCAGCGCCTAGAGGCGGCTGGGGATGATCACCTGCATGGACTCATAGCCCTTCACGAAGAAGGAGCGGACCCGGTGCGGCTCTTCCACCACGCGGATCTCGGGGAAGCGGACCAGGATCTCCTCCCACAGGATGCGCAGCTGCAGTTCCGCCAGGCGGTTGCCGACGCAGCGGTGGATGCCGAAGCCGAAGGACAGGTGGTTGCGCGGGCGCGGCCGGTCGATGATGTAGGCGTTCGGGTTCTCGATCACCTCTTCGTCCCGGTTGCCGGAGACGTACCACATCAGGACCTTGTCGCCCTTCTTGATGGTCTTGCCGCCCAGCTCCACGTCCCGGGTCGCGGTGCGGCGCATGTAGGCCAGCGGCGTCTGCCAGCGGATGGTCTCCGACACCATGGACGGGATCAGGGACGGATCGGCCTTCAGCTTGGCCAGCTGGTCCGGGTTCTTGAACATGGCCAGCACCGAGCCGGTCATGGTGTTGCGGGTGGTGTCGTTGCCCCCCACGATCAGCAGGATCAGGTTCCCGAGATACTCCATCCGGTCCATGTTCCGGGTGGCTTCCCCGTGGGCCAGCATGGAGATCAGGTCGCCCTTGGGCTCGGCATTCACCCGCTCGTTCCACAGGCGGGTGAAGTAGTCCACGCACTGGAACAGCACCATCTTGCGCTCGGTGTCCGGGTCGTCGGTCTTGAACAGCTTGGATTCCGGGGCCGCGGTGGCGATGTCGGACCAGTAGGTCAGCAGGCGGCGCTCTTCCCAGGGGAAGTCGAACAGGGTCGCCAGCATCTGGGTGGTCAGCTCGATGGACACCCGGTCCACCCAGTCGAAGGGCTCTCCGATCGGCAGGGCGTCCAGAGTCTTCTGGATGCGGCCGCGGATCACCGGCTCCAGCAGGTGCAGGTTCTGCGGCGAGACGATGGGGCTGACGGTCTTGCGCTGGATGTCATGCTTGGGCGGGTCCATGGCGATGAACATCTCGAGGGTGAAATCCTCCTCGGGATCGAAGATCGTGATCGCCGGCTCCGACGAGAAGGCCTCGTGGTTGGTGTCGACCGCCATGATGTCGTTGTACCGGGTCACCGACCAGAAGGCACCTTCCTCGTGGTGGTGCTCCGGATGGTAGTGGACCGGGTCTTCCTTGCGCAGGCGCTCGAAATACGGCCCGTGGGTGTCGGTGAGCCACAGATCGATTTCCGTCGGGTTCACCTCCTCGAGGGGGAGGGAATAGGCCCGCGCCCGGGCGTCCGCAGCCAGATCGATCGCACCGTCACTCATGTCGCATCCTCCAGTCCGTTTTCCGGAGGTTCCACCAAAGTGACGGCTGAGTCAACTTTGAGGTTGTCGCAGGGGCCGTCGGACCTCCGGCCGGGTCCGGTCGGGTGAAATCCCGTGGAATTCCCGTGGCACGGGGCGGAAGTCGCCCCGGAGGGGATTATTCCACGATCAGTCGGGGGGCCGGACGGGAGTCGCCACTCTCCAGGGACTCGGCAATGGCCGCGGCCATGGCGAGGAAGCGCTGGGAGGTGGGGTGTCCCGGATCGACGGCCACCAGAGGTGCCCCGTCGTCGCAGGACTGGCGCAACGCGATGTCGATGGGGGCTTCCCCCAGGAACGGCGCGCCGATGGCCTCTGCGGTGGTGCGGGCACCGCCCCGGCCGAAGATCTCGATGGGCTCCCCCGTCACCGGGTGGGGGAAATAGGCCATGTTCTCGATCACGCCGAGGATCGGGGTCGCCGTCTTCTCGAACATGGCCGCCCCCCGGCGGACGTCGATCAGGGCGATCTCCTGCGGGGTGGAGACGATCACGGCCCCCGACAGGGCCAGGCGCTGGGCGAGGGTGAGCTGGATGTCCCCGGTCCCCGGCGGCATGTCGATGATCAGCAGGTCCAGCGGCTGGTCCGCCGTGCCCCAGGCCACGTCGTTGATCAACTGGTTGACGGCGGAACTGGCCATGGGCCCGCGCCAGATCATCGGTGCCCCCTCGTCGACGATGAAGCCGATGGACATGGCCTTCAGCCCGTGGGCCTCAATGGGCACCAGCTTGCGGTCGGCATTGGTCTGCGGGTCCGCGTCCGAGCCCAGCATCCGCGGGATGGACGGGCCGTAGATGTCGGCGTCGAGGATGCCGGTGGCATAGCCCAGATGGGCAAAGGCGCAGGCCAGGCTGACGGCGACCGTGGACTTGCCGACCCCGCCCTTGGCCGAGGAGACGGCGATCACCCGGCGCACATGGGCCGGGTTCTGGCTGCCTTCGCCCCTGGGCCGGGCGGCGGGCGGGGTGGTCTGGGCCACGGCCTCAGCCGACAGGCGCGAGCCCCGTCGGACCCGCACGGTGCCGGGCGCGGGGGCGGGTTCGGCCGGAGGCGTCGGCGGGGGCGTGCGATCGGTTCCCCCATCGGCCGTCAGTACCACCTGGGCCTTCTGCACTCCCGGCAGCCGCCGAAGCGCCGCCTCCGCCGCGTCCCGCACGGGGGCATAGGTCGCCACGTCCCCGGGCGCCACCTCCATCATGAAGCCGGCCCGGTCCGGCGCGACCACCAGCCCCTGCACGAGGCCGGCTGTGGCAAGGCCCTTTCCGGTCCGGGGATCGATGATGCGGTCGAGGGCCGCCAGCACGGCGGCGCGGTCGGGGGTCTGGCTCATGCCGCTCATATGGCGGCGAACTGGTCGTGACGGTAGCCCTGGAAATAGAGCAGGGCGGTGAGATCGGCATGGTCGATGGCGGCGGCGGCCCGCTCTGCCACCACCGGCTTGGCCCGATAGGCGACGCCGAGCCCCGCAGCCTCGATCATGGCCAGGTCATTGGCGCCGTCGCCGATGGCCAGGGTTCCGGACAGGGGCGTGCCGATCCGGTCCGCCTCCCGCCGCAGGGCGTCGAGCTTGGCCTGACGGCCCAGGATCGGGTCGGCGACCTCGCCCGTCAGCCGGTCGTCCGCTGCCAGCAGCCGGTTGCCCCGGTGGTCGGAAAAGCCGGCCGCCGCCGCGACCCGGGAGGTGAAGAACTCGAACCCGCCGGACACCAGCACCGCCCGGGCCCCGTGGGCGACCATGGTGCGGACCATCACCGCCGCACCGGGGTTCAGCCGCACCCGCTCGTCATAGCAGCGCTGGAGGAGGTCGGTGGACAGGCCCTGCAGCCGGGCAACCCGGGCCCGGAGGGCTGGCTCGAACTCCAGCTCCCCGCGCATGGCCCGCTCGGTCACCGCGGCGATCTCCGCCTTGACCCCGGCATAGTCGGCCAGCTCGTCCAGGCACTCGCAGGAGATGATGGTGGAATCCATGTCGGCGATCAAAAGGCGCTTTCGCCGGTCTTGCGGGGACTGGAGGCAGTGATCCACGGGGCGTCCGGCGAGGGCGGCGGTGATCTCGCCCCGCAGGTCGCCTGGCGCCGCGGCGCTGACGAGGTCCACGGCGTCGGGACCGAGCTCATCGACGGACTTGACGTCGGGCAGCCGGGAGCGGAGGGCTTCCACGGCATCGCGCAGGGCATCGGCAGAGGGACTGACAAGGGTGACGACGGCTGGCATGGCGTCCGCTGACATGGTTTCGGCTCCTGGGGTCTGGCTGATCGCGGGCCCGACCGCAAGCGGCAAGTCGGCCCTGGCGGCCCGTCTGGCCCGGCAGATCGGCGGGGAGGTCATCAATGCTGATGCCAGCCAGCTCTATGCCGACCTCGCCATCCTCACCGCCCGGCCGTCGGCGGCGGAGCTGGCGCTGGCCCCCCACCGGCTCTACGGCATCGCCGACGGGGCCGACGCCTGGTCCGTGGGGCGCTGGCTCCGCGCGGTGCTGCCGATCCTGGAGGATCTCGGCCGGCAGGGGCGTGCGGCCATCGTCACCGGCGGCACGGGCCTCTATTTCCGCGCCCTGACCCACGGCCTGGCCGAAGCGCCGGAGGTGCCTGACTCCGTGCGCGCCGCCGCCCAGGCCCGGTACGTTGAGGAGGGGGAGGGGGCCTTCCGCGAGGCCCTGCGACGCGTCGACCCGGCGGCGGAGGCGCGGATCGCCCCCCGGGACCGGCAGCGCCTGGTCCGGGCCCTGGCCGTGGCGCAGGCCACCGGGCGCGCCCTCACCGACTGGCAGGCGCAGACCCGGCCGGTCCTTCCGCCCGGCCAGTGGCGCGGGATCGTGCTGAACCCGCCGCGGGAGCCGCTCTATGCCCGGTGTGACGCCCGGGTCGCGGCCATGGTGGCGGACGGCGTGTGCGAGGAGGTGGCGCGCCTCGCCCGGCGGGGCCTGGACCCGGAGCTGCCGGTGATGAAGGCCGTGGGCTATCGCTGGTTCGCGGCCCATCTGGCGGGCACCCTGTCCCTGGACGAGGCCGTCGCCGCCACGGCGCAGGACACCCGGCGCTATGCCAAGCGGCAGATGACTTGGTTCCGCAATCAGGCCACAGACTGGACACGGGTCGACGCGCTCGATCCGCAGCTACAGCTGGACCGGGTGCTGGGCTCGATCCACGGGACAGGAGCCCCATGAAACGCGTCGAGACGGTGTTCCTGGCGGGACCGGACCCCTGGTTTCCGGACGCGTCGGCCTATCAGGACCGGCGGGCGGAGCTGGTGCGGAGCGCGGGCCTGACGCCGGTCCTGCCCCGGGTCGGGGCGGGGCTGAGCCCCGAGGCCCGGTCGGAGGTCGCCGCCCGGCACCTCTATGCCGACATGATCAGCGACCTGCGCGGGGCCGACGCGGTGATCGCCAATCTCTCCCCCTGGCGGGGGACCTCCTGCGATCCGGCGGCGGCCTTCCAGTGCGGGTTCGCCGCCGCGCTGGGCAAGCCTGTGTTCGCCTACATGAACCTGCTGGACGAGGAGGACGCCGATCCCCGGGGGCGGGTCGAGGCCCTGTTCGGGGCCATGCCGGACGCGGAGGGCCGCTGGCGGGATGCCGAGGGCTGCGAGATCGAGGACTTCGACCTGCCGGAAACCCTGCTGCTGTGGGGCGAGGCCCGGCGGCTGTTCCTGATCGTCACGCCCGATCCCTGGACGGACCTGACGGGGCTGGAGATGTGCCTCGACCGCCTCGGCCTCTACGCCGAATAGCTCAGTCCCACCCCGCTCAGTCCCAGCCCAGGGCTGCTTCGCCCCGGAGCAGGGCGGCGACCTCCGGCCGGTCTGCCTCAGCCCCCCGGTCCCGCAGGATCAGGGGCGGCAGCAGCACCAGCGGGGCCTTGCCCGTCTTCACCGCCCGGACCAGCACCCGCTTTGCCGGCGCGTCGGGGAAGGGATGGACCGGACGGAGGCGGAACGACCCGGCCTTGGGGGCCAACAGGGCCAGGAGATCGGCGAGCCGGTCCGCCCGGTGCACCAGGGTCACCCGTCCCCCCTCCCGCACCGCCTTCAGCAGGAACTCGCACCAGGCCGCCAGCCCGTCGTCCGCCATCCAGGCCCCGCGGCGGCTGGGGTCCGGCGCGCGCAGGGCCCTGGGATCGTCGAAGAAGGGTGGATTGGCGAAGGCCGCGTCGAAGGGGGGGAGGGCGAGGTGGCTGAACCGCAGCGCCACGTCCCCGGCGCGGATCAGGACCCGGTCCTCCATGCCGTTCAGGGCGATGTTGCCGACGGCCAGTTCCACGGCTTGCGGGTCCCGTTCGAGACCCACCAGCCTCGCCCCCGGACAGCGGGCCGCCACCTGCAGCAGGGCCCCGCCGACGCCGCAGCCGGCCTCCAGCCCCCGCTCGTCCGGGGCGAGCTCCACCGCGGCGGCGAGCAGGGCGGCGTCGAGCCCCGCCCGATAGCCCCGGTCCGGCTGGCGCAGCCGCACGCGTCGGCCCATCAGGTCGTCGATTCCGGTCCCGGCGATGTCGTGCTCTGTGCCTGCGGTCACGGACCGTCCTTTGCCTTGACCCATTGGGATCGCATCACCATTGTGCCCTGCATCGGGCCCGGGGCGCCAGACCTGCGAATTCGGGTTTGGAGTTCGCGACAATCCACGTTAACGAGCCCGTCGAGACGAGAGGGAGCCACCTTGGACGCCATGCAAGCGCCCACCACCCGCCGAACGGGATCGGTCGACCGGTTGATCGCTCTGGCGACAGAGGACATGGCCGCGGTGGACACCCTCGTGCGTGCGCGGATGGAGAGCCCGGTGGCCCTGATCCCGGCCCTGGCCGAGCACCTGATCTCCGCCGGTGGCAAGCGCCTGCGTCCCCTGCTGACCGTGGCCGCTGCCCGTCTGTGCGGCGACGGACGCGATGCCGCCCTGAAGCTCGCCGCCGCGGTGGAGTTCATCCATACCGCCACCCTGCTGCATGACGACGTGGTGGATGCCTCGGCTCTGCGCCGGGGCAAGGTGGCGGCGCATCTGATCTGGGGCGGGGCGTCCAGTGTGCTGGTGGGGGACTTCCTGTTCGCCCGGGCCTTCGAGCTGATGGTCGAGACCGATTCGATGCGGGCCCTGAACATCCTGGCCACCGCCAGCCGGGTGATCGCGGAGGGGGAGGTGCTGCAGCTGACCCGTTCCCACGATCTCGCCCTCGACCAGGACACCTATCTGCAGATCATCTCGGCCAAGACCGCGGAGTTGTTCGCGGCCGCGGCGGAGGCCGGTGCCGTCGCCGCCCGGGCTGCGCCGGAGCGGGTGAGCGCGCTCCGTGCCTATGGCCTGAACCTCGGCCTCGCCTTCCAGCTGGTGGACGACGCCCTGGACTACAGCGGCCAGGCCAGTGCGCTGGGCAAGAACACCGGGGACGACTTCCGGGAGGGCAAGGCCACCCTGCCGCTGCTGCTGGCCGTGGCCCGCACCGGGGCGCGGGAGGCCGACTTCTGGGCCCGGGTCATCGACCGGCGCGACCAGCAGGACGGGGATTTCCGGCGGGCGCGGGAGCTGATGATCGGGGCCGGTGCCCTGGAGGCGACCCTGGACCTGGCTCAGGACTATGCGGACAGCGCCAAGGCGGCCCTGGCCGTCTTCCCGGCGGATGCCTGGCGGTCGGCCCTGGAAGACCTGGCCGACTTCGCGGTCAGCCGTTCGGCCTAGTCGCCGCCTGCCGCGTTTGGCGGTCGAGGTGGTGCCAGCCGACCACCGACAGGACCAGACACAGGCCGAAGATCACCGATCGACAGGCCACGGGCACGAACTGCAGGCTGATGGCCGCGATGGTCAGGCCGAGGGTCATCCCCCAGATTCTCACTGAAAGACCTCCGTGGGTCCGCCCGCCGACCCCGAGCCAGCGCTGGAACAGGTGGTCCCTGTGGGCACTGAGCAGCGGGGCCCGGCGTCGGGCCCGGGCCAGCAGGGTGATGAACACGTCCGTCAGCAACACCAGCAGGGCCAGGGGACCGAACCACAGGCTGACCGCGCCTTCGCCGCTTCGCCCCGCCGCCACGAGGACCAGCGCCGCGAACAGGGCCGACGAGAACAGCGCCCCGGCATCCCCCTGGAAGATCCGTCCGGCCGGCAGGTTCCAGGGCAGGAAGCCGAGCCCCGCCGCGGCCCCGAGCAGGGCGAGCATGGCCACTCCGGGACTGCCGCCGAGTGCCGCGCTCACACCCAGCCCGCCCAGGGTCAGGATCAGGGTTCCGGGGCTGAGGCCATTGGCCCCGTCCATGAAGTTCACGGCATTGGTGACCACCACGATCCACAGGGCCGAACCGGCCACGCCGATGACCGGGCCGAGCCACAGGGAGCCGAAGGGGGTGGACAGGGCCTCGACCCTTGCGAACAGGGCGGCATAGGCCACGGCCAGGACGACCTGGGTCGCGAGCTTCAGCCGGGGCCCCAGGTCGCGGATGTCGTCGACGGCGCCCAGCACCCCCATCAGCGCCGCCAGGGCCAGGGCCGCGGCCAGGGACGGGCTTGCGGGCAATTGATGCCTCAGCGACAGGCCGATCACGCCGATGGAGACGCCGAGCAGGATGGCCACGCCACCGCCGGTCGCCGTGGCACGGTGGTGCAGGCCCCGGTCCTTGGGGGCGTCCATCGGACCGGCGACCACGGCAATGGCCGTCGCCCCCGCGGCCACCAGGGCGGCCACGACCAGACCCCCGATCAGGGCTGCGGACGGCAGCACGGGGACCCGGATCAGGTCAGGCTGGCGCAGAACCGCTGGATGCGGCCGCAGGCGTCTTCCAGCACCTCCGTCGCCGTGGCGTAGGAGATGCGGAAGAAGGGCGACAGGCCGAAGGCCTCCCCGTGCACCACCGCGACCCCTTCGGCCTCCAGCAGTTCGGCGGCGAAGTCCTCGTCCGTGGCGATCACCTTGCCGCCCGGGGTCTTCTTGCCGATCAGCCCCTCGCAGGACGGATAGACGTAGAAGGCCCCCTCCGGCGTCGGGCACTTCAGCCCCTTGGCCTGGTTGAGCATGGAGACCACCAGGTCCCGCCGGGCCTGGAACACCCGGGCCCGTTCCTTGATGAAGTCCTGCGGGCCGTTCAGGGCCTCCACCGCCGCCCACTGGGAGATCGAGGTGGGGTTGGAGGTGGACTGGCTCTCCACCTTGGCCATGGCCTTGATCAGGGGCTCCGGACCCGCCGCATAGCCGATCCGCCAGCCGGTCATGGCATAGGCCTTGGAGACCCCGTTCATGGTCAGGGTACGGTCATAGAGGCCGGGCTCGACCTCGGCGATGGTGCTGAACTGGAAGTCGTCATAGATCAGGTGCTCGTACATGTCGTCGGTGAGCACCCAGACCTGCGGATGGCGCATCAGCACGTCGGCCACGGCCTTCAACTCGGCCCGTGTATAGGCAGCGCCGGAGGGGTTGGACGGGCTGTTCAGGATGATCCAGCGGGTCCTCGGCGTGATCGCCTTTTCCAGGTCCGCGGCCTGCAGCTTGAAGTTGGTCGCGGCGGTGGTGGCCACGAACACCGGCTCCCCCCCGGCCAGCAGCACCATGTCCGGATAGCTGACCCAGTACGGCGTCGGCACGATCACCTCGTCCCCCGGGTTCAGGGTGGCGATCATGGCATTGTAGATGACCGGCTTGCCCCCCGGCGCCACGTGCACCTGGGACGGCTTGTAGCTGAGGCCGTTCTCCCGCTGGAACTTGGCGCAGATGGCCTCCTTCAGGGCGGGGATGCCGTCCACGTCGGTGTACTTGGTCTTGCCCTCGCGGATCGCCTTGATGGCGGCGTCCTTGATGTTGTCGGGGGTGTCGAAGTCCGGCTCCCCGGCACCCAGGGAGATGACGTTGCGCCCCTGGCGGGCCAGTTCCCGGGCCTTCTGGGTCACCGCAATGGTCGGCGACGGCTTCACGCGCTTGAGCGAGGCGGATTCGATGAACATGGCGGCGCACCCGGGAGCATTCGGGTCCGACGGACCCGGAAACGCCGCGAAACTAGGGACAACGCCGCGAGGTGTCTACCGCCTGACCGGAGAATCCGTCGGCGCAGGGGCGGAGGCGGGCGTCGACGCATCATCGGAGGAGTGTCGCCGCAACACGTCGCTGGACTCCGAGGTCCCTGCGGCCAGCCGCCGGGCCGCCGTCTCGCAGCGGGCGGGCAGTTCCCACATCACCCAGGACCACATGCGGTCATTGGCATCCGCCGTCTGGACCGGGGCCCAGATCCGCTCGCCCTCCTGAACCAGACCGGCCGCACGCCCGGGGGTGCCGTCCCCCCGGGCCTCCGCCGCCTTCAGCGCCCCGGCATAGAGGTCCAGATACTCCCGTCCGGCCGCCTGCTGCTCGGCGTCCAGTTCCGCATCCTTGGCCTTGTCCCCGGTCTGCTCCATCCGGTCGAGCTCGGGCTTGACCACGGGGAACAGGGCCATGTGCCCGGTCAGCGCCCCCTGGCACCAGGCCACCAGGCCATAGTCGTCGTCCGGCGCGCCCGGGGGAATGGCCGCGGCGTCCGCATCCTCCCGGGGGGGCATCTGCTCGCCGGTGGCGGGAGCAGTGGCCACGGCAGCCGGCGGCGGCGCGGCGGCCCGGG